>JAWKLR010000018.1:0-74861 GCA_041392625.1 Saprospiraceae bacterium
TGTTTTCTTAGTTTATTGGAAAACCGAATGCCTTGAAATGCCTTTGCGGTTTTAATACTGCTAAAGTAGGAAAAATTGATGATTTGTTGATACGCCCTTCGGGCTAGGATGATTTGATGAGATTGTTTATTTGTTTAGTCCGCCTCTGCGAGGCTCTGTTTATGTTAGTAGTCAGTGGTCAGCGGGTCAGTACAACGGATTGAAAAAAAACTGACCACTGACTACTGACCCGCTGACCACTAATTTCAACAAATAAACAAGGGAAAGCGCAGCGTCCCGAATAAACAAGGCCCGCAGGGCCGAATAAACATCAACTTATCATCCTAGCCCCGCCAGGGGCGCATCAACAAATCAACTAAGAAGTGCAATCTGAATACAAGTGCCATTCCAAATACTGGGATTTAATCAATAAATCGTTTCTTTGTGCACTCTTGGAACCTGCGCACTGTGGCGCCAACAAAAACTGCATACCCATTCATGAAACGATCGTATTTCGTCATACTCGTTATCGCCCTTGTTCTTTTATTGGACCAGTGGCTCAAGATTTATATCAAAACCAATTTTGAATACAATCAGGAAGAAGCCATTTTAGGGCTTTCCTGGGCACGCCTGCATTTTGTAGAAAACGAAGGCATGGCTTTTGGAATCACCTTTGGTTGGAAATACGGCAAACTCCTGCTAAGTGTATTCCGGATTTTGATGGTAGTCGGACTTGCCTGGTATATCCGACTTCTGATTAAACTCGAAGTGCCCCTCGGTTTTTTAGCCTCGATTGGGTTGATTACTGCCGGTGCCATTGGAAACATTCTCGACAGCGCATTGTACGGACTCATTTTCTCGGAATCTCCCTATCACGGTGGGCTTGCTGAACTGGTAGGCTTCGGAGAAGGGTATGGCACCTTTTTGCATGGAAAGGTGGTCGATATGCTGTATTTCCCCATCACCTGGATTCATGTACCCGAATGGATTCCGTGGATGGGTGGGGGCGACTACCTCTTTTTCAGTCCTATTTTCAACATTGCCGATGCAGCCATTACCTGTGGCGTACTCAGCATCATCTTGTTTCAGCGCAGTTTCTTTAAGGACAATCCGCTGGAACTGGAAGAAGACAAGCGACTGGCAAATGTATTGGAAGAAATCCATGCCGCTGAAAATCCGCCTGCAGAGGATACCAACTCTGAAGCAACTGATTCGGAAGCAGATAAATCCATTTCCTAGAAAAAAAATGCAACCTAGGTTGTCCGATTTTTATTCGGTTTCAGCCTGTAGTTTTGATGCGTTATCTGCGATCGTAAGTGCTTCGATGATTGGCTCAAGGGCCCCTTCGATGACCTTGTCGAGGTTGAAGTTTTTGACATCCCCTTCCAGACGGTGATCGGTTACGCGGTTTTGCGGCCAGTTGTACGTCCGGATCTTTTCGGAGCGGTCGCCGGAACCAACCAGGCTTTTACGCTGACTTGCCAAAGCGGATTGGTGCTGATTGATCTCCGCCTCCCGGATTTGTTGGATCAGACGTCCCATTGCAATTTCTGCATTCTTGTGTTGTGAGCGGCTTTCGGTACTCTCAGCAACTACCCCAGTAGGAAGGTGGGTAAAACGCACACCGGATTCAGTTCGGTTTACGTGCTGACCACCCGCACCGGAAGCCCGGAACACATCGCGCCGCAGGTCGTCTTTACGGATATTCATTTCTTCCGCCTCCATCTTGGGAAGTACGGCAACGGTTGCTGCTGAAGTATGCACCCGGCCTTTAGTTTCTGTATCCGGGATGCGTTGTACCCGGTGGGTTCCGGACTCAAACTTGAGTTTGCTGTACACGTTGTCACCATTGATGTCCAAAATTATTTTTGCGTAGCCACCAACGGTGCCCGGGCTTTCGTCCAGGACTTCAACCTTCCAGTTATTTTCATCAAAATACCGCATGTACATCCGGTATAAATCCCCGGCAAACAAGGCCGCTTCATCTCCACCCGTTCCTGAACGGATTTCAAAAATCACATCCTTTTCATCCTCCGGATCTTTGGGGATCAACAGGAACTTCAATTGACTCTCTACTTCTTCTTTTTCGCTTGAAAGGCCCTCTATTTCCTCTTTTGCCATAGCGCGCATATCCTCGTCAGACTCAACGGCCAGAAGTTCTTTTGCACTTGCAAGGTCCGACTGAATTTTTTCAAAACGGCTGAATGCATCTATAATGGGCTGCAGGTTTTTGTAATCTTTATTTACCCGCCTCCATTTTTCCATATCATTGATGGTACCCGGATCAGCGAGTAGCTCTTCCAGGTGCAGGTATTTATCTCGAATTGCTCGTAACTTATCTTGCATAAATTGAATTTGGACTGCAAAGGTAACACCCTTCCGTTTAAGAACTTCATGTGTTTTGCGTTTTAAACTGGGGAGCAGTATAATTTAGGGTGTATTTGAAACTCTAATTCGGTCAATGAAACAAATTCTCAAAGGGAAAAATTCCATATATAAGGTTTCACTTTTTTATTTCGAAATCAGGACTTGGGAAACAAGTTGGATTTAAAACACATATTCTTAACAAATTGAATCAAACGGGCTGCAAAAGCTGTATTACCTTTGCAGTGCATAAGAACTTGTTCCTTGGCTTCACCCAATTGGTATTCAAAATTGAGACCATGACACATCGCATTGCCCCTACTTTCTCCCTTGCCCGGTTTTCTGCTTCCTTTTTGCTCAAACTAATTTTGGTTTTTGGTGTCCAGAATGCCTGGTCGCAATGCCCTACTGTGGAAGCCATTATGGTGGATGCATGTGGTTCGGAATCACTGAATGAGTTTATTATAATAAATTCAGGCGGAGGGTTTAATACAGCTGACATTGAGCTTAGTTACGACCTGAACAACAACATCCTCAGTCCGCAGAACAACGATATCAATATTGATCTTGACAACCTCGCTTCAGACCCTACTCCTTGTAACTTGCAAGTGGGGAACCCGGGTGTATTGAGTGGGTGCAGCAATGTAATTCCTGTGGGTCCCGGCATTGCAATCCCGCCCAACTCCATCGTAGTGCTTCAAACCAGTGCCGGTGCAAATAACCTGTACGATTTCAGTGCGCTTTGTGGAATGGGTGAATGCGTATATGTGATTTCAAGTGCCTGTGCGCGAACAGCAGGCGGTTTTACAAACAGCGGGTCCGGAACCCGGGAAACTATTTTTCAAATAGCCGGTGGCTGCCAGCAGTTTATCGTGTACGACCGGGCAGCACTGGTCGGTGGGAACGGAGCATATTATCTTCCCGTCAGTGGTGCATATGGAAACGATGGATGTGTGGTCCCTCCAACTTCGCCAGCACCCTTGCCTCCGGATGTTGATCCCCTGCCGAATGTAATGGAATGTGGGAGTTACACTCTGCCGGCTATTACCGGTACTAACCTCTCTGGAAATGAAGGGTATTTTACCGGACCCAACCGGACCGGAACCCAGTTGTTTCCCGGGGATATGATCACCACCACAACGACCATCTACATCAACGACTTCAGTGCACAAGGATGTGAAGATGAGGAAATGTTCACTGTCACCATCAGTCCTGCTCCGGTGGTCAATCCGGTTGCTGACCAGACCGTTTGTCAAGGAACCCCGGTTTCTGTTGTTTTCTCAGGTACTCCGGGTGCAAGTTTTGATTGGACGAATGACAATACTGCCATTGGCCTGGGAGGAAGCGGTACCGGAAACATTTCGTTTAACAGCAGCACTTCGGGCAGTCAGGAAATTGCTACCATCACCGTGACCCCTTCGATTGGCATGTGTGTAGGTACACCTGAAACTTTTATGATTACGGTCAACCCCAACCCTACGGTAAACAACCCTGGAAATCAATCTGTCTGTGGAGGCGATCAGCCAGATATTTTCTTCTCTGGCAGTGGTTCAGCAACTTCAACTGGACAAACAACAATCCGGCCATTGGCTCTGGGCGGCTCGGGCTCCGGAGACATCAGCTTTACAGCAAACAATGTCGTGAATCAAACCACAGGACAAATAACCGTCACACCCAGCGAAAATGGATGTGTAGGAACCCCGCAAACCTTTCAGATCATTGTAAATCCTGCCCCATTTGTAAATGCCGTTGCAGACATAACCGATTGTCCCGGCGCAGCCATTGTTGTCAATTTCAGTGGTACCTTTGGAGCAACATTCAACTGGACGAACGACAATCCGGCTATTGGCCTGGCGCCGGCCGGGTCCGGAGGAATCAGTTTTATTGCTGACAATACCGGAATTCAGCAGATGGCAACTATTACCGTAACCCCTTCATTGAATGGATGTGTGGGAACACCCATCACCTTTACAATTACCATTGAACCCAACCCTACATTATTCAACCCCGGAGACCAAACCTATTGTTCCGGAGACCAGGTAAATTTATTTCTTACCGGCAACGATGCTACCGGATTCGTCTGGACAAACAGCAACACAGCAATCGGTTTGGCTGGTGCAGGTGCAGGAGACATTGTTTTTACGGCCGCAAACGTCAGCATGCTGACGCAGGGAACGATTACAGTCACCCCTCAATCAGCGCTGTGTACCGGAATGGATGAGCAATTCGTGATAACCATTACACCTGCTCCGGAAGCAGACCCCATTGCTGACATAACCACTTGTGGTGGACAACCAATAACCCAGGCAATCACGGGTACAAGTGGAGTGCAGTTTAACTGGACCAACAGCAATCCAGCAATCGGACTACCAGCCTCAGGAACAGGAGATATCGATTTTATTTCTGCGCAGGTTGCAAACTCAGAAACGGGAACCATTACCATTACGCCAGTGAATGGAAACTGCATGGGTGTTACAACCAGCTTTAGTATAACCGTTGACCCGGGACCGACCAGCGATCCTGTAGCGGATCTGACAATTTGTGCAGGAGATACCGTTGACATACAAATCCTGGGAAGTTCCGGCGCTGTATTCAACTGGATTAACGACAATACAAACAGCGGATTAGCAGCCAGTGGCAGCGATACCATCTTTTTTATAGGTACCGCTTCCGGAATGCCTGAAATCAGCACTGTCATCATTAATCCGGAAGAAAACGGATGCCTTGGCCCTGCTGATACCGTTATTATCCAGGTCAACCCAATCCCGCAATTTGACAACCCCGGCAACAGCAGCGTGTGTTCAGGGCAAAATGCACTTATCCCTATTACCGGAACACCTGCAAACGCATCATTTGACTGGACCAATAACAACCTGGGCATTGGCTTACCGGAAGTGGCAGCGGTGATCTCAACTTCCTGGCAGATACCAGTTCAAACTCAGCCACCATCGTTGTGACACCAAATTTTGGTGGATGTGTAGGTCCCGTAGATAGCTTTATCTTATATGCGGTGCAATCGCCGGAAGTAATTATTCCCGGAGACTTGGTTGCATGCTCTGGCACTCAAGTAACGGTTGAATTCGTTGGAACGTTTGGAGCGACTTATGTCTGGACCAATTCAGATCCCGCAATTGGACTTGCAGCCAGCGGAAGTGGGGATATCGACTTCATGGCTGCAAATGTGGCCGGACAAACCATAGGCCAAATCATTGTTCATGCTGAGTTGAGCGGATGCCAGGGGCCAAATGACACCTTCTCCATCATTGTAAACCCCTTGCCGGATGCATTGATTGGGGGTGACGAGGTATTTTGTGCCGGAGACACTGCCACACTGATCGGAAGCGGTGGTTTTTACTATCTGTGGAATACCGGAGATACAACCCAAAACTTACTTGTCGCACCTACATTTAGTACCTTTTATGCCCTTACTGTAACCAATAATTTTGGGTGTTCTGATGTGGACAATGCCTTTCTTGCTGTCACCCAAATTTCGATGGACACCCTGCTGAGTGGTTCGTGTAATCCTGTTGATACGGGAACTTTTGTGTCGGTATTTACCAGTTTTTTTGGCTGTGATAGTACGATAGTTGAAATCGTCAGCCTGCTCCCAACCGACACCAGTTATGTTTTTGATTTTACCTGTAATCCATCCGATGTAGGAGTCGTACAAACCACCTTGAGCAATCAGTTTGGCTGTGACTCACTCATCATTCTGGATATTCAATTTGATTCCACGCTCATTGATACGACCTATCTATCCAATGGCACCTGTGATCCAGCCATGGTTGGTGTTTCGGAAGTCTTACTCAGCAGTTCAGCAGGTTGTGATTCATTGCTGATTATCAACACCACCTTATTGCCTAGTGATACCATATTTGTTTTAGCAGCAACTTGTGATACCAGTTTAAACGGGACCACAACGATTGAAACCTTCCCTTCAACAACGGTTTGTGATTCGGTTGTGATCACAGATTTTTATTTTGAACCAGACTTGCTTGACACCACCTACCTGAACGCCGCCACATGTGATCCGGCTATGGTCGGAATTTCACAGCAATTGTTCTCAAATATCCTCGGGTGCGACTCACTCGTAATTACAACTACTGCACTCACCCCCAACGACACCACCTTACTGAGCTCAACCACCTGCGACCCCAATGCGACGGGCACGTTTACTGCCATTTTCCCATCGTCCACACTGTGCGACTCGGTCGTGATTGAAACCGTCACCTTTGATCCCGCGCTTCTGGACACCACCTACCTAAGTGCCGCTACTTGCGACCCCAGCTATGGTGGGCACTTCACAGCAATTGTTCTCAAATATTCTGGGGTGCGACTCCCTCGTAATTACAACCACCGCACTCACGCCCAACGACACCACCTTACTGAGTTCAACCACCTGCGACCCCAATGCAACGGGTACGTTTACTGCCATTTTTCCATCGTCCACATTGTGTGACTCGATCGTGATTGAAACTGTCACATTCGATCCTGCACTTCTGGACACCACCTACCTAAGCGCCGCTACTTGCGACCCGGCTATGGTGGGCACTTCACAGCAACTATTCTCAAATATCCTGGGTTGTGACTCCCTCGTGATTACAACCACTGCACTCACGCCCAACGATACTACTTTACTGAGTTCAACCACTTGTGATCCCAATGCGACGGGTACGTTTACTGCCATTTTCCCATCATCCACGCTGTGTGACTCGATCGTGATTGAAACCGTCACCTTTGATCCCGCACTTTTGGATACGACCTACCTAAGTGCCGCCACATGCGACCCGGCTATGGTGGGCACTTCACAACAATTGTTCTCAAATATTATGGGGTGCGACTCGCTTGTAATTACAACCACCGCACTCGCGCCCAACGATACTACCTTACTGAGTTCAACTACTGCGACCCCAATGCGACGGGCACGTTTACTGCCATTTTCCCATCGTCCACACTGTGCGACTCGGTCGTGATTGAAACCGTCACCTTTGATCCCGCGCTTCTGGACACCACCTACCTAAGTGCCGCTACTTGCGACCCCGCTATGGTGGGCACTTCACAGCAATTGTTCTCAAATATTCTGGGGTGCGACTCCCTCGTAATTACAACCACCGCACTCACACCCAACGATACTACCTTACTGAGTTCAACCACCTGCGACCCCAATGCGACGGGCACCTTTACTGCCATCTTCCCATCATCCACGCTGTGCGACTCAATCGTGATTGAAACCGTTACCTTTGACCCGGCTCTTTGTGTCCTGGATGCTACAGTTGAATCAAACTCCGTTTTGTGTAATGGCGCAGCGGATGGGGCCTTGATTGTGTTGGTCCAAAATGGAGGTGTGCCGCCCTATTCGTATTCCTGGATGGAGAGTTCCGGGAACACCGGAAATGGAACGATAAATACCATCGGTACTCCGGACACCATCCCCAACCTACCAGCCGGCACATATTCGATTACCATCACAGATAATAGCGGGTTTATCCAAACAACATTGAACCTGAACATTGATGAGCCCAGTCCGCTGAACCTGCAAACGACCATTGACTCCGACTACAATGGCTTTGATGTAAGTTGCGACGGCCTTCCCGACGGGATTGCTTCCGCGGTGGCAACAGGAGGCACCAACCCAATCAGCTATCTTTGGGAAAACGGTACCATTGGAGCACAAGCATCCGGACTATCAGCCGGAAATTATACCGTAACAGCTACCGATGCCAATGGATGCAGCATCACCGCAGGAGTAAGTTTATCAGCCCCTCCCGCCCTTAATTTGCAACTTGTCACCGGCAATGTTCAATGCGGAGATACTGCTACCACTGTATCCTATCTGGCGCAAGGAGGAATTGAGCCCTACGAGTTTTACATCGACGGGGCTCCTCAGGCAGGTACAACCAGTCTTCTCACTGAAGGTTCCTATATTTTGCAACTGGCTGACGCCAACGGATGTAGCCTGGATTCTGTATTTGCTTTGAATTTGCCCGACCCGCCACAACTTTTCCTGCCAACCGACACAGTTGTTGCCCTGGGCAGTACGCTTACACTTGAAGCCCTAACGAATGTAACCACATGGGACAGCCTGTACTGGAGCCCTCCGGCAGACTCCTCGTGTGTGGCTTGCCTGACCCAGGTTTGGCAACCTCAGGTGTCTCAAGCCTACACATTAACACTGATCGATACCCTGGGCTGCATCGTTTCAGCCCGCATTTTAGTTGGGGTTGAAAAAACCATACCCCTGTATATTCCAAATGTGTTCAAACCGGATGACGACGGGTTCAACGATTTCTTCACCATCGGTGCCGGACCATCTATCGTTGAATTGGAAACGCTCTCAATTTTTGATCGCTGGGGGAACCAGGTGTATCAACTCCTGGCGCCTACCCCTGTGGAAGACTGGATGGGCTGGGATGGCACTTTCCGCGGAGAAAAAATGAACCCGGGAGTATATATCTACCTGCTCCGTGTCCGGTTAATCGACGGTACTACGGTAGATAAAGCCGGGGATCTGCTGCTGAGCAGATAAACTTCTGTCTTTTTACCCTGAATTACATACAGTAGTTCAGGGTAAAAACAGGATGTTCCTACTTTCTGATATTTTCCTGCGATATTTGCCTGCAGGAAATAGCATTTCTATTCCCTGCCCCTTGCATAGATGCACCCGTGAATTTGATTTTATAAACAATCCTGTCTGAAACTAATGGCGGCAAAGCGAACAAAACAAACTAAAAAGGCGGTAAAAAGAACAGTTCAAACAACTACCCAAAACGTAGCAGACAGCTCCTTCCCGCAGACCCATTTTTTTACTCAGCCATTCTGGAAAACCTATTGGTTGCCAGCCCTGATTTTAATGGCACTTTCATTTGGGCTTTATGCCGCAGCTATTTCATTTGGTTATGTGCTGGATGACCAAATGACCATCTGGGAAAACAGTTATGTGCAGAAAGGTTTGGGAGGCCTGCGCGAAATTTTTGCCTACGACAGTTTCATGGGCTATTTTAAAGAGCAGAAGTTCTTGTTGGAAGGGGGGCGTTACCGCCCATTATCACTTGCGACCTTTGCGCTGGAAGTAGAATTATTTGGAAGTGCCCGGGCGGATGTAGGGCATTTTGTCAACATCCTGCTCTATGGCTTTACCGGTATTTTGCTGATGCGTGTTTTATCCGGATTGTTTCCTCAGGATCCGGAAAACAAGCAATGGTATTTTGGAATTCCTTTTTTAGCAGCCCTTCTGTTTATAGGTCACCCATTGCATGTGGAAGCCGTGGCCAACATCAAAGGGCGCGATGAAATTATGGGCTTGTTTTTTAGCCTTGCATCTCTATATGCTTCGCTAAAATACTTTGATACGGAAAAAAAATCCTGGCTCTGGGGGGCTGCCGCCTTCCTGTTGCTTGGGCTTTTATCAAAAGAAAATGCCATCACGTTTTTGGCTGTTATTCCACTTACCCTGTGGTTCTTTGGCAGGGTTCCCGCAGGAAAAGCACTTTCTGCCGCATTGCCTTTGCTCTTGGCATTCTTTGTATTTTTCTTCATGCGCTACAAAGCCATGGGGTATGTGCTGAATCACGGGCAATCGATGAGCGACCTGATGAACAATCCATTCCTGGATATGAGCATTGGCGAAAAGTATGCAACAATTTTCCTGACCCTGGGCTGGTATGTAAAACTGCTTTTTGTACCCCACCCACTGACACACGATTACTACCCCTACCACGTGCCAAAAGTTTCCTGGTCTGACTGGCGTGCGCTGGTTTCGTTCATTGGTTATGCAGGCATGGCCATATGGGCAACGCTAAACCTCAAAAACCGAAAGCTGCCGGCGTATGCCATCTGGTATTTTTTGCTGACGCTTAGTATTGTGTCCAACGTATTTGTATCCATCGGTACGTTTATGAACGAGCGTTTCCTCTTCATGCCCTCGGTTGGATTTTGCTTGTTAGTGGCCTGGTTCCTCGCACGGAAATTGCCTGTTTTGTTAAAAGAAAAACCCGACCGGGTGTATATACTCGGGGCTGGCCTTGCCCTGTTGATTCTGGCAGCCTACTCGTACCGGACCTACACCCGGGTACCCGACTGGGAAAATGCCCTGACCCTGAATGAAAGTGCCGTGCGCATTTCAACCAACAGTGCTCGGGCCCATTCATTTTACGCAACGGCTTTGTATGAAAACAAATACGACCGCTCGCGCCCCAAAGATGAGTTACTCCCCTTGATTGATACGATGGAGTACCATGTCCGGCAGGCACTAAAAATCCACCCGAAATATGGAAATGCCTGGGTGATGCGCGGCATTGTTGCTTCCGCCCGTTTCGATGTGGACCACCAGATGGATCGTTTATTTAACGAGTTTGACGGAGTCATTGATGCCGTGCCATATAATGCAACGTTCCGCAACAATATGGATGCCTACATAAAATACCTTGCGACCAGCGGCGGAAATCCGCATAAGATTATTTCTTTTGCACTTCGCAATGGGTATGACCGTTTTTATAAAGAAAAAGGCGACCTGAACAATGCCATTACCTTTCTCAATTACGGGCTAATGACTCAAACCGAGGATGTCCGCATTCTAAACGCGCTGTCTGAGGTTTATCAGGCAGCAGGAGATGCGGCCAAATCCAATGAGATGAAACGCCGGGCAGAAGCAATGGAAGAGTAAATACGTATTCGGAACCCGACGAACAAACACAGCTTGCCGAAAGGCATAGAAATACGACTGAGATGAAAGTAACCGATCACTTCAAAAAATCTGAAGGAAAAACTCTGATTTCTTTTGAAGTCTTGCCTCCACTCAAAGGGGGCAGCATGCAGCGCATATTCAAGACCCTGGACGCCCTCATGGAGTTCAAGCCACCATTTATAGATGTCACCTACCATCGGGAGGAGTTTATTTATAAAAAAAGGCCATCGGGGTATTATGAAAAAACGGCTATCCGAAAACGCCCGGGTACCGTAGGAATCTGTGCAGCCATCATGCATCGCTACAAAGTGGATGCTGTGCCCCACCTGATTTGTGGTGGTTTTACCCGGGAAGAAACCGAGAATGCATTGATCGACCTAAA
The DNA here is from genome assembly GCA_041392625.1 of Saprospiraceae bacterium. Classification (GTDB taxonomy): domain Bacteria; phylum Bacteroidota; class Bacteroidia; order Chitinophagales; family Saprospiraceae; genus M3007. The sequence goes on from JAWKLR010000018.1 coordinate 11,409, forward strand.
CTTTCTGGGTATCAACAATGTGCTGGCTCTGCGGGGTGATGCCCGGCAGTTTGAAGACAAATTCCATCCGGAGGAAGATGGCCATGAATATGCCATTGACCTGGTTCAGCAAATCATGGAAATGAACAGCGGGACCTACCTCGATTCCAACATCGTCAATGGTGAGCCAACAGACTTTTGCATTGGCGTGGCGGGATATCCAGAAAAACACTTCGAAGCGCCCAATCATGAGGAAGATTTGAAGTACACCAAAATGAAGGTGGAGGCAGGAGCAAACTACATCGTCACGCAAATGTTTTTTGACAACCAAAAATACTTTGAGTACGTTGACCGCTGCCGGAAAGCAGGCATTGATGTGCCCATTGTGCCGGGCCTCAAGCCGCTCACCAGATCGTATCAGTTGACTTCCATCCCCCGAAAGTTTTTCATAAACCTTCCACAGGACCTGGTGCATGCCGCAGTGAAAATTAAAGACGAAGAAGCCATTAAACAACTTGGAATTGAATGGTGCATCCAGCAGTCTAAAGAATTGAAAGCAGCGGGCGTGCCTTGTTTGCACTACTACACGATGGGCGATTCTGAAACCACCCGAAAAATCATCGAGTCTGTCGCGTAGAGACGCCCAACCTGGGCGTCTCAAACAATGGGTATACCACCGCTCCAAAATACCTTAGCTAAAATGTCTGTTACAAGCAATTAATTCAATCAGCTTGCCGTTTTCTTTTTATAAATCAAAGAAATAACAGAACTTTAGCTTCCCAAGCGAAAAGAATTGGCGAGGATATCTTGATGAGAAAACTACTTCCGGTATTTGTGATGGTACTGGCTGTTGGAGGACTGTTTGCACAGGACCCCATTTTCAGTCAGTTTTATGCTGCACCCCTGCAGCTCAATCCTGCATTTGCCGGCAGTGCCTTTGCGCCCCGATTTGGGGGCGTTTACCGCAATCAGTGGCCGGGCATCAACCAGGCCTACCAAACCTATTCCTTTTATTACGAACAGCGGGCCGAAGCCCTGAACAGTGGATTTGGCGTTTACCTGGAAGGCGACAACGCAGGCAACGGGATTTTAAAAAGTACCCGGGCCTCCCTTTCCTATTCGTACCGACTGCACTTTTCAGAGGACCTGGGCATTCAAATCGGAGTAGAAGCGGGAATGCATCAAACGGCGCTCGACTGGGATCAACTGGTTTTTCCCGATCAACTGGACCCATTCAGCGGCCCGGTGAACAACACCCTGGAACAACGGCCGGATCAGACCACCGTTACCCGTTTAGACATTTCTTCGGGAATGCTGATTTTGAGTGATAAACTCTGGTTGGGTGTAGGACTGAAACACCTGAACACCCCGGATCAGGGTTTTCTGTTGGTAAACAACAATCTTTCCCGCGGATTGCCACTGCGGTATACCATACATGGAGGTGCAGAATTTCGTGTTAACGAACGCAATAAAGCCAAAATGCCCTCGTTTATTTCTCCGAACTTCCTCTTTGTGTCGCAGGGACCATACCAACAAATCAATGTAGGGGCATATGCCGGAGTGGGATCCATTTTTGGAGGAGCCTGGTACCGACATACCTTTGGCAATGCGGATGCAGCCATTATTATGGTTGGATTTCGGGAAGGAGTTTTTAAATTGGGCTTGAGTTACGACGCTACCTTGTCGCGACTTGCCTCCAGTTCAGGAGGAGCCTATGAAATAAGTTTGGGCGTTTTACTCGATAAAAGCGAATTTTTACGCTCAAAACACACAAGATCTAAGTTAAATAATTGTCTGGGCATGTTCCAGTAAAAATACTTGCGTTAAATTTGGCACTTTAAAGGTACATACAAGCATTATTTGCCTACATTTGCTGCTCATTTTTTAAAACTTGCTTTTAATACGATGAAAAAACTGCTCATCCACGGGTTCAGCTTACTTCTTCTAGGTCTTTTGATGGCCAGTTGCGGTGGAAAGAAAGAACGTTCTTCTACAACTAACTGGAAATACAACGACCAGGAATGGGGAGGCTTCGAAAAAGTTGACTACCAAGGCCAAGCCACTGGCCCAAACCTCGTTCCAATCGAGGGTGGCACATTCACTATGGGTCTTACTGACCAGGACGTTACATACGAGTGGAACAACGTCGCTCGCCGTGTAACTGTTTCTTCCTTCTACATGGACGAAACTGAAATCGCTAACGTAGACTACCGCTGGTATCTGTGGTGGACGTACAACACCTTCGGTGAAACCTATCCCGAAGTATGGCGTCGTGCACTTCCAGACACATTGGTATGGCGTGAAGAATTGGAATACAACGAGCCACTCGTTGAAACCTATTTCCGTCACCCTGCCTATGAAAACTATCCGGTTGTTGGTGTAAGTTGGGAACAAGCCAATGAATTCTGTCACTGGCGTACCAACCGTGTTAACGAGATGATCCTGATCGAAAAAGGCATCATTGACCCTACACCAGACCAGAAAAACGAGAACAACTTCGACTCTGAAGCATACCTCGTTGGTCAGTACGAACCAGCAGTACGCAAAAACCTTCCGGACATCCGTACCGGTGGTGAACGCCGCGTACGTCTGGAAGACGGTATCCTGCTTCCTGAGTACCGCCTCCCAACCGAGGCAGAATGGGAATATGCAGCGCTTAGCCTCGTAGGCAAGCAAGCTACCAGCAAAGACGAACTGATCACAGATCGCCGTATCTATCCATGGGACGGTACTACTACCCGCTACCAAAAGCGTAACAAGTACCAGGGCCGCATGCTCGCTAACTTTAAGCGTAGCGGTGGTGACTACGGTGGTATGGCCGGCGCACTGAACGATAAGGCATTTACGCCATCTGAAGTTCGCGACAACTGGCCAAACGACTACGGTCTGTACAACATGGCAGGTAACGTAAACGAATGGACTGCGGACCTCTTCCGTCCAATGACCTCCGTTGACCTCCGTGATGTGGACAACCACGAACTCAACCCATATCGTGGTAACATCTTCGAACATAAGATCCTCGACCCGGATACTGGTGCTCCAATTGAAAAAGACAGCCTCGGCCGTCTCCAGTACCAATTGGCTGACACTACTGAGACCGCTTTGCGTGACAACTACAAGCGTCCGGAAGTATACAACTACCTCGACGGTGACAAAGAATCTACTGTTGAATACCGCTACGGTATCAGCACCCTGATTTCTGACAAAGCCCGCGTTATCAAAGGTGGTTCCTGGGCCGACCGCGCGTTCTGGATGTCTCCAGGTACACGCCGCTTCCTCGAGCAAGACAAGTCAAGCCGCACCATCGGTTTCCGTTGTGCTATGACTCGTACAGGTGACCCAACCTTCGATCGGGAAGATGGCAACAAGTTTAAGACGAAGCATAAGAGCCCGAAACGGCGCTATAAATAAGTCCGGCAATTTATTGCTGAACTGTATAAAAAAAGCCCGGTGCACTGCATCGGGCTTTTTTTATACATGGAATTTTCTAGTGCTGAACAATTACTTGTCCATGCTCTATAACCCGCCCATCTTGTGACCGGGCCGTGAATACGTAAACACCAGTTGCAACATTCGTGGTATTCCAATCAATATAACCCGCAGTTCTATCCAATTGAGCCTTGAATACGGTTCTGCCCAGCGTATTAACAACCGAAACGGTTACTTCCTCCCCGATCAGACTTTCAAATGCAAACTGGACCTCCTGATCTCCCGGATTGGGATAAACCCGGACACTGCCCCCTTTTTCACTCAGGTTCTCTACAGGTATATGTGTTGTAATGCACAGGGTATCAATGCAGCCGTCTTTGTCTGCTTTTACCATCCAGGCCCAGGATTTAAATACCGTTCCCATTTCCATAACAGACCCAACAGCAATTACACTCCCGCTTGGAAGTGCAACCACACCTCCAAGCCTGTTATAGGACCCATATTCCTGATCCCAAAAAACAGAATCCAATACCGTCCAGATACTATCTCCATCACTGCTGAACTTGTGTATCACGCCACCCATCCATGCAATGGTATCCGGATTAAAAGGCTCATAATATGGTATCCAATGCCCAATAGCAACCCAGTTTCCATCTGCCGTTGGCGTTATATCGTACAATAAATTATTAATCGTTGTGGCATGGGGCATCAGCCGTTCCCACATCAGGTTCATATTGCTATCCCTTCGAACCAATTTGGTTACACCACCCCATTCATCCGGGCTTAACACCTCATAGGTACGTGAACAATAAAGCCAGGACTTATCAGGCAATATTTTTAATCCTAAAATTCCAGACTCCACATTTTTTTCCGACTCCCATTCGTCGAGTACATTTCCCAAACTATCAACAAACCAGGCTTTGCTACGGATAAAGGTATTATTTAAATTAGAAGCATTTCCAATACCATTTTCTCCTATTACTACAAATAAATTCGAATCTAAAGCAAAAATCCCTCCTCCTCCTTCGTCCAGGTCCCAATCACCGATATTTCTTTCCCACAACTTGTTGCCATCTTTATCCAGTTTTAAGAGTACAACATCAAGAAAATAATTAGATCTCTGATGTGAACCAATTACCAAATATCCGTTTTCGATTTCAATACCAGATTTACATTTAAAGGACTTTTCTCCTGCAAAAACTTTATAAAACTCGAGGTTTCCAACACTATCAGTCTTAAGAACGGCGCCATCCGAAGCATAGACCAAACTACCACACATCAGATATCCTTTATCGCTTGTCTGAATTATCCCATAATTGGGGAGCTGAGAGAACTGGTCACCCATAGTATCCGGATAATAGTGTAAATCAATCAGCAGCCCGTTGGTGTCTATTCGGGCCAGCATAGCGCTCCATTGATTGCTACCTTGAGGCAAAATTGCACCGGTAATCGCGACGGTATCGCCCTGCAAAATGCAGTTTGTAAAAACCGCAGCCTGGGCTCCAAAATCATAAGGCTCAGAAAAACCTTGTTGGGTAAAGGCTGACTGGAACGGAAGAACCCCAAAAAGAAAAAGAACTAGGTTAATCTTATTTTTCATCGGCTAATTGGATTTTACTTTAAGCATGCACACACAATACAATGTAAGAAAAAGGTCGCAGATTTAAGGCTGAAAGCTAGTGTTTAATGTGCCGATCGCACCACTTCATCAAAAAAGCAGAGTTTGAAATTCAACCGGATAGACTCCACAGGATACATGATTAATATTACCTGTATATTCGTGTCCACAAATAAGGATACAGTTTTAATATGTTATCTACCGAAGCGCTCTACGCCATCTTCCAAAAACATCCCGTTGTCTGCACCGATACGCGGGCTCTCGCCGAAGGGTCGATCTTTTTCGCCCTGAAAGGCCCGAATTTCAATGGCAACACCTACGCCGAACAAGCCCTGAAACTCGGAGCAGCCTATGCCGTGATAGATGAGCCAAATTACCAAATAGATGAACGTTGTCTGCTGGTACCCGATGTGCTGGAAGCCCTGCAACAATTGGCGACAACACACCGACGCAGCTTCGACATTCCCTTGATTGCAATTGGAGGATCCAATGGAAAAACTACCACCAAGGAACTGGTTTCTGCCGTGCTTTCAAGCAAATACCCCTGCCACTTTACACAGGGCAACCTGAACAATCAAATCGGCGTGCCGCTGACCCTGCTCCGCATGCCCGCCAATACCGAAGTGGCCGTGATCGAAATGGGTGTAAACAAACTGGGTGACATGGCCGAACTATGCGCCATCGCAGAACCTACCCATGGCTTGCTGACCAATATCGGGAAAGAACACCTGGCCGGATTTGGCAACATCAAAGGAGTAATTGAAGCAGAAGGAGAACTCTATCAGTACCTCGATGCCCACAAAGGCTGGATTTTTGCCAACTACAGCGACAAACTCATCCGAAATATGAGTTCGGCCCACGATCGGCGCATTATATTCGAGGCATCAGAGACGCTGGTTCCGCAAGACCATAAAATTGACATCCAGTTGCTCGACTCCTCCCCCTTTGTGCACTGCGCCTTCCTGGATGACGAGGATGCCCCGGTTGAAGTAGAGTCTAAACTGATTGGCAACCACAATTTTCAAAATATCATGACGGCCATTGCACTCGGGATGTACTTCAAAGTGCCCGCCCAACGCATCAAATCGGCCATTGAATCGTATCGCCCGTCCAACAACCGGTCGCAACTGGTGCAGCGAGGCGAGCAGACCATTCTGCTCGATGCATACAATGCCAACCCAAGCAGCATGCTTGCTGTACTTTCTACGTTTGAACAGTATCCATCGGAAAAGAAAATTGCCATCCTCGGCGATATGCTGGAACTGGGTGCAAGCAGCCTTACCGAGCACCAATCCATCCTGAATGCAGCCATTGCAACCCATCCGGACGAACTGGTTTTGGTCGGCCCGGAGTTTGCACAATGCACGTCATCCTATGCCCAAGCCCGCTTTTTCAATACTACCGGGGAGGCACAGGAATGGTTTAATCAACTTGCAGATGAACCCACGTTCATCCTGATTAAAGGCTCGCGTGGAATTCGCCTGGAAAAATTGCTGGAAGGGTAACCCCTAGAGGATGTCTAAAATTCAATTTCTGGGCTACATTCGGCAAATTTGGTTTTTCTCTACGTTAAATTTTTCGCCGAATTACCCGTATGCGACTGCAAAATTTGCCTTAATAAAAACAAAATTTGCTCGACTTCGCCTCAGAATTGAAATTTAGACATCCTCTTATTAAAAAATGCTTGCTGATATGGCCTCTTACCCAAACCGGTCGAGTGCCTGCATGAGTCGATCGGGAAGTTCTTCCCGGCAAGCAGCCTGGTAATCGGTGTACGAGCAGGGAATCAACCGGTGGCGCTGGTACTTCCGCTTGTTGTTGCTATCCGGAATTTGCATCCACCAACGTCCGCTTTTCCCGCTTTTCCAAAAACTCAACTGATAGTTCATTTGTGGGTAGTCGACCACGTATTCGGTCAGGCTCGTTTTCGAAACCGGATAATCGTTTTTTCGGTTAAACACCCCATCCATAAAATACCAGACGAGTTGGGCAACAGCCTGTGCACTCATCGACTCCCGGTCGGACTGCCGTTGAAACCCGTACACACCAAACGAACTGAGTTTATCGCTCATGCCAGCATAACGGGCGAGTTGGCAGGCTTCTTCCAGAAAATAACCGGAGGGACTGGCCCCATCAACTCCGGGTGCTTCCTGCTGTTTGAGTGCACTCAGGTGAAATGCCATCAAATCGGCATCGCGGATGGTAGGTTCGGTATCTTCAATCGCCGGACGGCTACGCCCCAGGCGATAACATTCTACATGTTGTTTTTCAAGCCATTCCAGCAGGTTTTCAGGCATCAAATGCGACTGATACCCAAGCAAACTGAAATGAAATAAAAGTGGATGGCGGGGTTCCAACAGGCCTGAATACACATCGGCTTGTGGCAGGCTGGGGAAAAAGCGCAGGGACTGATCGATCACTGCCATATTCACAAGGGCTTTTGCTTCCTGGTAGGCCAGAAACTGTGCTTTGGCCAGTGGGTCTTTACCGCCAATCAAAACCGGGATAACATTTCCGGAAAGCAATTCAAACAAAACCGGAATAAGTAAAGACGGCTCATTTGCTTTTCGGAGGTTGCCCAGGTCGGCGATAGAGGCTTCGGGAAATGGGAAGGCAAACCGGTAAAGTTCCTTTCGGATCACATCTGCCTGAGACTCTTCCAGGCCGATGAGCGCGATTTTTACCTTCTTCAAATTTTTCTCTGCCTTGGAAAACGGGACGAGTTGTCGGCCCAGGCTGTGCTCCGGCATCCGGGCAGCAGAATTTTCAAGGGGCTTTGCAAGCGGCTTTAACCAATTTTGAAACATCGATACAGGAAGTCTATTCGGCGTAAAAGTATACAATTCGCAAAGAAACAGCTTTGCATTGAGTGATAAATCTCATGCAAAGAGCCCATACAATTTTCATACATTTGCGGCGGAAAACACGCTGTGTAGATGTGCCCATCAGCCCCAAAGCACTTCACAGCCGTCCATTTCGAATTTTCAATTCCCTACCAATACATATATCATGGAAGATCTTTTAAAAAAATACAAAGAGAAGCCTGCGGAAGTCGTGTTTGAATGGCATGATGCCGAAACAGATGCCGAAGGCTGGATTGTAATTAATTCACTCAGAAACGGAGCCGCAGGTGGCGGAACCCGGATGCGCAAAGGACTGTCGCGCTCGGAGGTTACCTCTCTTGCAAAGGTGATGGAAATTAAATTCAGCGTGGCCGGACCACCCATCGGCGGAGCCAAAAGCGGAATTAATTTTGATCCAAACGATCCACGCAGGCACGGCGTACTTACCCGTTGGTACAAAGCGGCATTGCCAATCCTGAAACACTATTACGGAACGGGTGGTGACCTGAACGTGGATGAACTCAAAGACGTAATTCCAATCACGGAAGACCTCGGCCTCTGGCACCCACAGGAAGGCATTGTGAAAGGCCACGTCAAACCCAATGAAGGCCAACAGATCAATCTGATCGGTCAATTGCGGTATGGCTGTACCAAAATCGTGGAAGACCCGGAATACCTGCCGGAAGGAGGACAAGACCGGTATGCCGTTGCTGACCTCATCACCGGATACGGTGTAGCCGAATCTGTACGCCATTTTTACAAACTTTACCACAACCGCAACCTGGAAGGCAAAACAGCCATCATCCAGGGCTGGGGCAACGTGGCTTCTGCTGCTGCATGCTATCTGGCAAAAGAAGGTGTAAAAGTAATTGGTATCATCGACCGCGATGGCGGTATCCTGGCTCCACACGGCCTTTCACTGGGCGAGGTGAAGCAATTATTTATAGAAAAAGACGGAAATAAACTTTCAAGCTCGCACGTACTGCCTTTTGACGAAGTAAACGCCAAAATCTGGTCGATGGGAGCCGATATTTTTATCCCCGGGGCCGCATCCAAACTCATTACGCGTGAGCAGGTGGATCACATGCTGGACGGAGGGTTGGAATTAATTTCCTGTGGCGCAAACGTACCGTTTGTTGACGACGACGTGTTTTTTGGCCCTACAGCAGTGTATACCGATGAAAAAACAGGAATTATCCCGGATTTCATCGCAAATTGCGGAATGGCCAGAGTTTTTGCGTACCTTATGCAGGAAGATGTGGAAATGACAGACCAGGCAATCTTCTCTGATACGTCCAACACAATCTACAATGCAATGGAAGAGGTAGTAAAAATAAGCCCGGAACCGGTAAAAATCTCGTCCAATGCCCTATATTTGGCCCTTAGAAAACTGGGCAATTGATAAAATTAATTGTTCTAGAACGTAAATATTGTCAAATCCTGCTATTTTTGCAGGTATCATGAGGTATGAGTACCTCATAAGTATTGCATCCATTTATTCATTTCTTCTCTAAAGTAGTGACCCTATGTCAATGAGAAAATTAACACTATCCATTCTATTCGCATTTGTAACACTGGGCTTGTTCGCTCAGGATGCACCTGCATTCCGCTCTTTCACTAAGAAAGACAAAACTGAACTCGGTCTTGACTTGGGCTTACCGATGGTAATGGGCGATCTCGACCAGAACATCGGCTTTGGCGGAGGCCTTCACGTTCGCAAAGCACTTGATCACGTATTCTCTGTACGTATCAATGGTTTGTATGCTCAAACAAGCAATGAAACTGCTCCAGACAAATCTGAAATCACCAGCCTTTCTGGTGGTGGCCAGTTTGTTGTAGCATTGAACAACTTGCGTTATGACAAGCCAAACCGCAAAATTCTTTTGAATGTATTTGCTGGCCTTGGCGGTCAAAGTGCAACTGTTGACCTCAACGGTACAGAAGCATTCAAAGAATCTTTCGCGTACTTTGATTACGGTGCAGGCCTTGCGTTCCGCGTAAGCCCTAAATTCAACATCGGACTCGAGTACACTGTTTTGTCTCCATTGGGTGGAGCGAATTTTGATATGCTTGACGCTACTGAAGCGGGCAAATCAAAAGACAACCTGCACTTCCCTCACCTCAGCCTGAACTTCAACCTGGGTGCTGACGATCGCACTGAGCCATTGTACTGGATGAGCAGCCTCAACGAGGTTAGCAGCGCCATCTCTGCTCTGGAAGCACGTCCAATCTACGACCCAACTGATACTGACGGCGACGGCATCATCGACGCAATCGATGATGAGGACAACAGCCCAGCTGGTGCTAAAGTTGACACTCGTGGTGTAACGTTGGACAGCGACGGTGACAAGGTTCCTGATTACAAGGACAAAGAGCCACACTCTCCTCCAGGCTATGCTGTTGACGGTGACGGTGTAGCTCAGGTTCCAAAGCCAAACTGGACAACTGAAGCTGACGTTAATCGCATCGTTGATGCGAAACTGGCTAACTTCAAAGTTCCTCAAACCGGCGTTACCAACTGGTTCCTTCCAATGGTTAACTTCGGCTTGAACAACTACACTGTGAAGCGTAGCGAGTACGAAAAAATGTACCAGATTGCTCAGGTTATCAAGAGCAACAAAGACCTGAAATTCGTTGTTAGCGGAAACGCTGACCGTTCAGGTGGTGAAGAGTACAACAGCATGTTGTCTTACAACCGTGCAAAAGCAGCGATCGAGTTCCTCGTAGCTCAGCACGATGTTTCTCGCGACCAGTTGGTATTGAACTTCTCTGGTGAAGGTAACCCAGTTATCGACACCAACGGAGCAAACTACACCAACCGCCGCGTTGAATTCCGCGTTGCTACTGATGGCGACAAAGAAATGGCTCGTCCAGAAGGCGAAGACGCTGGTACTGGCAAATTTGAAGGAAACAAATCTGGCTACTAATTCCAGCCTGATTTAGTCCAATAAATCTGAAATCCCCCGCTCACTCTTCGAGCGGGGGATTTTTTTATGGAAATGAATAAACCCGGTCTTGTTTTTAAAAATCTCATCCAACCAGCAGCCTTCTTGCTGCTGGCATTTTTGCTATGGTACCTGCTCACCCAAAAAGCAGAATTGCCTTTGGCCTGGGAGCATTTTTGGAGCGAGCGACACAGCAGAGCCCACGAGTTACTGGCCTTGGCCCTGCTCCTGATGCCCTTAAATTGGCTGGCTGAATCGGAAAAATGGCGCGGATTGCTTTTGCCCTACTATCACTTTGGTCGATTTCAATCCATCAAGGCAGTTTGCGCCGGCGTATACCTATCCTTGTTTACCCCCAACCGAATCGGGGAGTACGGTGGGCGCGTTTTATTCCTTCCCGCAGAACATCGCTGGAAATCGGTTTTTGCCACCCTGGCGGGCACCCTGGCCCAATGGATTTACATTTTAAGCCTGGGCCTGGTAGGCATGGCTAAACATCTGCGACACATCCAGTCTATTGATGACACCTTATATTTAGGCATGCTGGTATTGGCAGCCGCAACCGCCTTGATCTTGTCTTGGGCATATTTCAATATGAAGTCTTGGACGGGTCTCACAAGAAAACTCCCTTTTCAGCATTATATCAAACGTTTTGTTAAAGAAATTGAGGTTTTAAGCCGGTTTTCTATCCGGGATTTGAGAAAAACACTTGCCTGGGCAGGGCTTCGTTTTGTCATTTATGCCACCCAATACGTATTGGTTTTGTACTATTTCAAACTTGACATCCCCGTTTTTGAGGCCTTCTATGGGGTGTTTGCGCTGTTTTTAGTCCAAACCAGCATACCATTGCCCCCTATCAGCGGCTTACTTGCCAGGGGAAATCTTGCCCTGATTATCTGGGGCAGTTACGGCCTGGACCCAATTTCCTGCCTCTCTGCCAGCTTTTTGCTTTGGATAATAAACTTGATTTTGCCCTCGTTATTTGGTATATTGGTACTCAAAAGCGTTCCTGAGCGCTTTTTTATACAAAAACGAAATGACGCAAATACCTGATCATAATTTGAATCTGCTCTTCGACATACGCAGGCATGCCTCCGAAACAAAATTCATTTTGTATCGTTTGATATGCAGTCAACCAAAAATTAAAACGCCCTAACCACTGACTATGCGCATACTGAGAAAAACCAGCCCACTCCTTTGCTTGCTCCTCATGGCATTTACCACCATGCCGAGCCAGCAAATGCCCTCGCAAGAGCTTCCGATATTCCGGTGCAGGACAGCACCGAAGTAGATGGGCTTGGTTTTCCCAGCCAGGCGAGGTCATTACCTATAAAATCTATTACAACTGGAATTTTGTTCGCTTGCAGCCGGCGAGGTAAATCCTCTTAAAGTGTTCGATTCCGGCAACATGTATCACTACCAGGCCCGGGGAAAAACTTACAGCTCCTACGAATGGTTCTTTCAGGTTCAGGATAGCTACAACTCCTGGGTAAGCAAGTCCACCTTGCTTCCTTCCTATTCAGAGCGGGAAGTAAATGAAGGAGATTACCATATTTTTGAAAAAATCAGATTCAAGCAAAAAGGGAAAAAAGCCATTGTCTGGCGGTCTTCCAAACGCGGAGAAGAAGAAACACAAACCGAGCACCCAACTACTACCGAGGTGCACGACGTGCTTTCTACCCTGTACTACCTCCGCGGAATTGATTTTGAAAAACGAGGCGTTGGCTCTACCGAACCATTTACCATTTTTATGGATAAGGAGGAATACCCTCTGACCATCAAATATGTGGGCAAAGAAGCCAATAAAAAAATACACGGCATGGGTAAATACAACACCATGAAGTTTGAGCCCACCGTAATCGCCGGAGAGGTATTTACGGAAGACGCCAAAATGCAGGTGTGGGTTTCTGATGATCAAAACCGGATTCCCGTTTTGATTGAATCGCCTGTCTCTGTTGGCTCTGTGAAAATGGTGCTTAAAAGCTACCGTGGCCTGAAGTATGACTTTAATGCGAAGGCTAAATAAAGCCTCTTGAAATAAATATCAAACGCCCGATGGTAATCATTACCACCGGGCGTTTTTTGTGGGCCCAACAGGACTTGAACCTGTGAACCTCTGATTATGAGTCAGACGCTCTAACCAACTGAGCTATGGGCCCCGGACGAATGCTTCGCCTCTTTTAAACGCTGCAAAGGTAAAATGAATTCCGAGATCGTGCAAAAAAAGTTCTTGGCGACCCTAGCCCTGCTTGTAAACCCGTTTTACCCGGTCGGCCACATTGGTGAACACCTCATAAGGAATGGTTTGCAGGGCATCTGCCAGTTCCTGGACCGAGTGGCCCGGACCAAATACCAGCACTTCGTCGCCTTCCTGCGCCTCGGGTATGTGGCTGATGTCGATCATGCTCATATCCATGCAAATATTTCCAATGGTTGGCGCTTTTTTCCCATGCACACGTACCGAAAATCGGCCATTGCCAGCCAGGCGCAAAAAGCCATCGGCATAGCCTATACCAATGGTGGCAACCCGGGTGCGTTTGCTTACCGGTCCATTTCGATTGTACCCTACGGTCTCACCTGCCTCCACTTCACGAATTTGACTGATCTGTGTTTTCAGAGCATTCACTGTCCGCAACTGGGATTGCAAACCACTGCCGTCCACTCCGTATAAGCCGATGCCCAAACGGACCATTTCAAAGTGGTATTCCGGAAAACGGACAATGCCTCCGGTATTGACCAAATGTCGGAAGGGTTTGTAGCCCAGGCCTTCTGTCAGCATCTGGTATTCCGACTGGAATCGGGCGGCCTGCGCATGCGTAAACCCATCGTGAACCGGGTTATCACTGGCCGCTAAATGTGAAAATACAGAGGCGACTTTTAGGTTGGGATTTTCCGACAACACCTGCACCAACTCCGGGATATGCGTGGCCTCAAAGCCCAGTCGATGCATCCCGGTATCCAACTTGATATGGATGGGCATTTCTTTTTCACTATGTGCATACCGTGCCAATGCACGTAGTTGATCCAGTTTATAAATTTCAGGCTCCAGTTGATACCGGTACAGGGTGTCAAAACTGGAAGCATCCGCATTTAATACCAGCACGGGCAATTGAACACCTGCATGCCGGAGGGCAACACCTTCATCCGGATAGGCCACTCCGAAATAATCAACTTTGTGAAAAGCCAGTAGCCGGGCCAGTTCTGCCGGACCGCTTCCATAGGCTTCCGCCTTGATCATCACCATCATTTGCGTCCCCTTGGAGAGGCGCTGGTGGTAGAGGTTGAGGTTGTGCACCAGGGCATCCAGGTCGACCTCCAGGACGGTTTGGTGGATCTTTTGTTCCAGGCGGGTAACCACCCGCTCAAAAGCAAATGGGCGGGCCCCTTTTACCAATATAAGCGCATCCTGAAAGGAATGTCGGGAAATATCAGCCAAAAAAGCATCCGTACTTGGGTAAAAATCCGACTGGATTGATGCGGGCAAATGCGCCTGCACTGCAGAAACGGAATCCCCGATTCCAATGATTTGTTCAACGCCATGCGCCTCCAACAAGGCTGCAACCCGGGAATAAAGCTGTGCTTCCGGCTCACCACTTTGGAGAATATCTGAAAGGATGAGGATCACCGGGCGTTCCTGCGCCTGCTGCTGCGCAAACTGCAGGGCAATACGCAGACTGTCGATGTCGCTGTTGTAGCTGTCGTTCACCAGTGTGCAATTCCCGATGGCGTGTTTGAGTTCCAGGCGCATCTCAACGGGCTCCAGGCGGAAGACTCTGGATTGGATGGTTGCACTGTCGTACCCAAGATACAGCAGGAGAATGCAGGCGTGAATCCCATTTTCTATGGATGCATCATCTAAAAAAGGCAGTTCAATCCGGGCTGTATACCGACCGGAGAAGTGGAGCATGCTGTGGTGATCTTTTTCAAGTTGAACCTGGATGGCCGCGTTCGTTCCGAACGACCAGGAAAGCAACTGACGCTCCGCATCAGATGCCGCCCAATGCTGAGCCTGAGTACGGATGGTCGAATAATCTACATTGCAGATCAGCACCTTGGAATGCTCGAATAAGCGCATTTTTTCGCGCACCTTTTCCTCTTCGGAAGCAAAGCCCTGCTGGTGGGCTGCACCAATGTTCGTAAAAATACCGATCTCGGGTCGGATCATTGCTTCGAGCCGCTCCATTTCTCCGGGCTCGGAGATGCCGGCTTCAAAAATTGCGAGTTCGTGGCGTGCATCCATTTTCCAAACAGAAAGCGGGACACCCAATTGAGAGTTGTAGCTTTTGGGGCTTTTTACAAGGTATTTATCCGGATTGAGTAATTGCGCCAACCATTCTTTGATGACTGTTTTTCCATTGCTTCCCGTAATACCAATGACCGGATAGTGAAAATGCATCCGATGCCAGCCTGCCAACTTTTGGAGCGAAGCCAGGGTATCTTTTACCAAAATAAAATTGGCCTCCGGGAAGTGCTCCAGTCCTATTTTTTCACTTACCAGAAAATGGCGCACCCCGGCAGCATACACTTCGGCCAGGTGCCGGTGGGCATTGTGCCGTTTTCCGTGAATGGCAATAAAAAGTGCATGCTGGGTTTGGCTCAGTTTGCGGCTGTCTGTCAGCAGCGTTTCTATGCGTGCATCTGCTTGTTTACACTGTAGCCACTCAGC
The DNA here is from genome assembly GCA_041392625.1 of Saprospiraceae bacterium. GTDB lineage: Bacteria > Bacteroidota > Bacteroidia > Chitinophagales > Saprospiraceae > M3007. The sequence goes on from JAWKLR010000018.1 coordinate 26,889, forward strand.
CTGAAGCACCTCGCGAATTTCTGAAATGGTATAGGGCGTCATACCAAGTAAAGGTATTGATTTGTTGTCATTCTGACGCGTATATTTGCAGTCGTGATACGGTATGAATTAAAAAGCCAGGAAGAATTGCCACAACTTTGTGAGCGCCTGGAGGCAGATTTGGAAGGCTGCAAGAAAGTCTTGTTGATTGGTGACCTGGGTGCAGGAAAAACCACCTTAGTCAATGCGTTTTGCAAACACCTTGGTGTAGAAACACCCGGAAACAGTCCCACCTTTTCGCTAATCAATCAATATGCCTACACCAGATCGGATGGAAATACACAGTTCATTCACCACATTGATCTGTATCGCCTGGATGATTTGGAAGAAGCCCTGGACATCGGCATCGAAGATTTGTTGGATGACGACTCTCTGTGCTTTATTGAATGGCCTCAACTGATTGAGCCCATTCTGCCTCCCAACTATGCCATTCTCCGCATTGAAGTGGATATGGAATCTGAAACGCGCCACATCCAGCTTGAAATTATTAATTCATAGGGATGTATGCCGCGGTTTATGTAAATTTGTAGGACCAGAGCCAAGGAGCTCTTTTGCCTATTTAATTAGAACGCATTCGGGGTTTTAGCGTATGACTATAATTGCAATCCCCGGATAAATTCTTAGTGTATTGTATATGGAGCCCTATTCAATAACGGATACCCAAACAGAAAAACTTGCCATTCTTCCCAAACATCAACAGCTGTTTATCGGGATTCCCCGGGAAGGGAGTTTGCAGGATAACCGGGTGGCGCTTATTCCCAACTCCATAGCCACACTCACTGCCCACGGGCACCGGATTGTAGTGGAAAGTGGTGCCGGGAAACAAGCCCGGTTTACCGATAATGATTTCAGCGAAGCGGGGGCCAAAGTGGTTCACAGCGCCGAAGAGGTTTTCAAGGCCGATGTGCTGCTCATGGTTGCCCCGCCTACCCACGAAGAAATTCAGATGATGCGGCCCAACCAGGTTGTCATCTCCCCCATCCACCTTCCCCTGATGGACGCCGAGTACATTACCTTATTGCAAAAAAAGCGGGTAATTGCGCTGGCAATGGAATACATTCAGGACGATGAAAACGGCGATTTTCCCATCGTACGTGTCATGAGCGAACTGGCAGGCACCAGCGCCATCCTGATCGCTGCGGAACTTTTGTCGACCGCGCGGGGCGGCATGGGCGTTTTGCTGGGTGGTATAGCCGGTGTGCCTCCGGCAAAAGTGATCATTCTGGGAGCAGGAGTCGTAGCAGAATATGCCTCTCGTACAGCCGTTGGTTTAGGAGCCGAGGTCCGGATTTTTGACAACAATGTGTACAAACTCATGCGCCTTCAAAAACATGTGGGCCGACAGTTGTATACTTCGGTGGTCAACCCCACCTATCTCCGTGAGCAATTGCTGACTGCGGATGTAGCCATCGGCGCTGTACACTCACCACATGCCCGAACACCCATGTTGGTTTCGGAAGACATCGTCAAGCAAATGAAGCCCGGATCGGTGATTGTGGATGTGAGTATTGACCAGGGTGGGTGTTTCGAAAGTTCCACACCAACCACCCATGAAAAGCCCAGTTTTTTAAAGCACGGTGTCACGCATTATTGCGTGCCCAATATCCCCTCCCGGGTTGCGCGCACGGCTTCAGAAGCCATCAGCAACATTCTCACCTCCCTATTGATTAAGGCGGAGAATGGTGGCGTTTTACCCCTCATCACTCAACACAAAGGCTTGCGCAATGGGGTGTATACCTACAAGGGCTGCCTTACCAATGAATACCTGGGAGAGCGCTTCCAGATCAAAAGCACCAGCCTGGATTTGTTGATTACCTCCGATTTTTAAGGCGTATTTGACTCTTAGTTATCCTCTTATTCGGCCAGCCGGCCACAAGCCGTTTGTAGCCGGTTTTTGAGCGGGCTTGAGCGAATCAAACGCAAGTAGGAATCGCGATTGAATTGCGGACTGCTTTCCGGATTTTTGCCTTGTGCGAGCACATGCGCCAGACTGGCCCAGCCTTTTTCCCGAACAATCATCTGAACAACACAGGTACTTGCATCTTCGTCCTGGCTGGGGTGTCCCGATTGTTCCACCTGCAAAGCCAGCGATTCATACCGCTCAATGGTGGCATTATCGGGCCTGCCGTAGTTGATGCGGTGCACAACCGGGTCAGAAGGCAGGTAAATCAACTGGAAACGATCGCCATTTTGAAGCGGGAACCCCGTTGGCAGCATCCATTCGGCTTCCGTACCTTTAATTTTTCCGGAAAAGGTCTGGTCGTTATCCGTTATGTATTGGTAAAAGGCCTGGGCGGTTTCGCCGCTGTCTCTTTTTATAAAAAAAACTGCTTCGGTGCTTAGGCCATTTCGGATCAGGTTTTTCACCTGCTTGATCTCTGCCTCTGATTCTATGCCCCAGGCGGCCCATTGTTTTTTCTTTTGCTCTCCGCCATACCACAATGCCACATAGAGCACGCCCACTACCAGTGCAGCAGCAGCCAGCACTGTGAGGATGATTTTTTTCATGTAGCCCCGATCCCGAACCTTGCGGGCCCGGTTAAGTGGGGTATCGGCAGAACGGTTGATTTTAAACTCATAGCTAAAGCCGTTTTCTTCTTTGTGAAGAAAAATCTCAATGAGTTCATCCTGGATAAAAAACGTGTAGTGCTTGCTCTTGCGCACCGAAAAATCAATCTGCACGATCTTCCGGTTGATGTGGATAATGACGTGCCCGGTGCGGTCTCCATGATAGAGACCGACGGGATTGGTTTGTCCGCTATTATCCGTAAAAATCCAAGAGACCTGGGCCATAAACGATTCTGTTTGAAAAGAAGGGCAAAAACTCGGAGTTTGGAAAAGCAGACGATTCGTTCGCTCTTATCCTACTTCCGGGCGGCCAATACTCAGGTATTGGAACCCTTTCTCTTTCATCTGATCCAGATCATATACGTTGCGGCCGTCAATAATCAGTGGTTGCTTGAGCGTCTGCTTGATGCGTTCAAAATCCGGGTTGCGGAACTCCGACCACTCGGTCATAATTGCAAGGCAATCGGCTCCTTCCAGAACCTCGTACATGTTGTTGCAGAAGGTAATCCGGTCGCCCAAAAGCGCTTTCACATTGTTCATTGCTTCCGGATCGAATGCCAGGATGTTTGCACCTTCTGCGAGCAGTTCTTCGATAATGACCAAAGCCGGTGCTTCGCGGATATCATCTGTGTTAGGTTTGAACGCAAGTCCCCACACACCAATTGTTTTGCCCTTCAGATCTTTGCCAAAAAGCTGGATAATTTTTTGGGTTAGGACAGATTTTTGCAAATCGTTCACCTCCATAACCGATTTCAAAATTTTGAAATCGTAGGCATGCTCGCCGGCTGTACGGGCCAAAGCCTGTACGTCTTTAGGGAAGCAGGAACCGCCATATCCAATACCGGGGAAAAGGAAGCGTTTGCCAATGCGGGTATCGCTACCGATGCCCATACGCACCATATCCACGTTTGCTCCGGTTTTCTCGCACAGGTTGGCAATTTCGTTCATGAAGGTAATCCGTGTAGCAAGGTAGGCGTTGGCAGCGTATTTGGTCATCTCAGCAGAACGCTCATCCATGAAGTAAATGGGATTACCTTGGCGTACGAATGGCTCATACAACTGCTTCATTACCTTGCGCGCCTTTTCGCTCTCAGTTCCGATCACTACGCGGTCGGGCTTGAGGAAGTCTTCCACAGCCACACCTTCCCGCAAAAATTCGGGGTTAGAAACCACGTCAAACAATTCGCGAGGCAATTTCTTGAGCAGGGTGTTGGTCACTTTTTCAGAAGTACCAACGGGCACGGTGCTTTTATCTACAATCACCTTGTAGTCGGTGATGATTTCCGACAAATCGGCGGCAACGCCCATGATGTAGGAAAGGTCGGCACTTCCATCCTCACCGGGAGGGGTAGGGAGGGCCAAAAATATAATCTGACTGTTTGCTACGGCTTCTTTCAGATCGGTTGTAAAATGCAGGCGGCCTTCTTTGGTATTGCGCTCAAACAGCACATCCAACCCGGGCTCAAAAATGGGAATTTCTCCCTGGCGAAGGCGTTCTACCTTATCGCTGTTGTTGTCTACACAATACACGTGATTTCCTGTTTCAGCAAAACAAGTACCGGTAACCAGACCGACATAACCAGTTCCTACAACCGCAACATTCATATTGATATTTTTTAATGTTTTATAACTTGTGGGCGAATTCACCAATGGGAATTTCTGTAAGCTGCGCAAAGGTACATCGGGAAAACGCAGCAAACACCTATTTTGGGCAAATTAAAATTCAAAACCTGTCATTTATTATCATAAAAGCAGAACAAAATAGGGCCAACAAGTAAAAAGCACCCACATTGCCGTGAAAAGTATACTTCGGAGCATGGGCCCGCCGTTATCAACCAAGAGCATGTTTAAACATCCATTTTTCATTCTGCTTTTTTTACTGGCGCTTCCCGTTACAGCGCCAGGGCAAAAGTTGCGGCCTCCGCTCAACGGGGAAAATATTGTTCCTAATCCGGGCTTTGAGCGCTTTGTGGGCAAGCCCAAGCGCTGGTTTTACAGTGGCTCTGATTTTAAACTGGGCCCCAAATACTGGTTTAGCGCCAGCACTGCCAGTCCCGATGCCTATGCCCCGCACATTCGGGTGCCGGGTGAGTGGGCGGTGAATAGTTTTGGCGACTACAAACCGCATTCCGGAAAGTCGATGGCGGGCATTACGGTGTATGGCTGCACCAATGGTAAACCGCATTGCCGCGAATACATTGAAGTTCAGTTGTCGGAGCCGCTGGTGAAGCAACAGCATTATTATGTGGAGTTTTGGGTGGCCCCCTTGAAGAAAGGCATGCACATTGATAAAATCGGGGCCTACTTTTCCATCAACCCCATTGCCCGGCTAACCGATGAAATCCTGGTGCGGACGGCCCAGGTGGAAAGCACAGAACTGCTGAGTCCGGACAAGCCGGGCGACTGGATGAAAGTGTCCGGCTTTTTTGAAGCGACTTATGAAGCCGAGCACATCATCATCGGCAACTTCAATGACGACGACAACACAACGGCCCTGGGTGCCGATGCCGAAACCTTTACCTACGCCTATTATTATATAGATGATGTGATTGTAAAAAAGGTCCCGCCATTTTTGAAGGTACCCGTGAAGCCCGACGATATCCGACTGGCCAAACTGGAGAAGGGCAAAACCTTTGTGCTTCAGAACATCTATTTTGAATTTGATCGCTACGAGCTAATGCCCCGCTCTTATGTTGAATTGCACAAGTTGGTGCAGATCATGAAAGAGCACCCCAAACTGGTAATCGAACTTACCGGCCATACCGACTCCATCGGAACCGATGAGTACAACGACAAACTCTCCGTCCAGCGGGCCACTGCTGTTGTAAACTACCTGACCGCCAATGGCATTTCCAGTCGCCGCCTTGTTTCCTCTGGCGCCGGTGAGCGCAAGCCCATTGCCGACAACGAAACCGAAGAAGGGCGCGCGAAGAACCGGCGCGTGGAGTTTACGGTGCTGAGAAATTAGGGGAAAGTCTCTTCCAGAAAGGCTTTCAAACACGGTTTTTTCATTCACTTTTTTCGCTTTTCCCTTCCAGATTTCCATTCAAAAACCCATTCAACGTATTTTTACGTTAATAAACTAAAAAAATAGTTGCAAAACTAAAAAATGCGATTTACCTTTGTCGCAACACAGCAACTAAAGGTGTTTCGCTATGCAAAAACTTACGAAAGGAGAAGAAGATGTCATGCAGTTCATTTGGACACTGGAGCGGTGCACGGTGAGTGACATCCTGGAACAAATGGGAGAACCCCGTCCACCCCACAGCACAGTTTCAAGTGTGGTGCGGATTCTGGAAAGGAAGGGATATGTTGACCACAAAGCCTACGGCAAAACCTACGAGTATTTCCCCCTGATTGATAAAGAGGAATACGGCAAGCGCTCGCTCAAGGATGTGCTGACCAACTACTTCGATGGTTCGGTTTCCCGCCTCGTTTCCCACCTGGTTGAAAACCCAAAGATCAAGGAAGAGGACCTGAACGAAATTTTGAAAAAACTGGATAAACAAGGCTAAACTATGTGGAAAATTCTCATTCAAATCAGCATATTTTGGAGTCTGAGTGCGCTTGTTTATCACGCCCTCCTGCGCAAGGAAACATTTTTTGCATCCAGCAGAATGTACCTGATCCTGACGGCCACGGCCGGACTTGTGCTGCCTTTTATCCTGCCAATGATTCCCACATCGGCCCTGCCGGCTATCCCATTTGAACTGAATGTACCCGAACTGCTCGTACATGCAGAAGCAGGTAAAACGAGTCAGGGACCCGGGCTTGCGGTGTACTTGTTTGCCGGCGTTTATTTTGCGGGACTGGCAATTGCCTTGTTCCGAATTGGCTTGGGCTTGTTCCGACTGGCCCGCCTCATTCGCAGCAGCCAGACGGAACTGCTACCCGATGGGTGCCGCTTGATCCGAACGGATTCTACCCAGTTGCCATACTCCTTTTTCCACTGGATTATTATCCCATCGGATTACAGCGAGGCCGATTCTTCGGGTGCAGCCATTTTATCGCACGAGCGGGCCCATGCACATGGATGGCACAGCGTGGATGTGCTTGCATTTGAATTGCTTTCGGCAGTTTTTTGGTTTCACCCCTTGGCGCATTGGTATCGGAAAAGCCTGCGCAATGTGCATGAGTACCTAGCCGACAATGAAGCAGCGCGGGTCATCAGCAAAAAAGAATATGGTCTGCTTTTGATCCAACAGATACAGCCCAATTTTCAAATGGCCCTGGTGCATCATTTTTTCCAGTCGCCCATGAAAAATCGGTTACTTATGCTCACCCGGCAGCATGGAAAGCGCAGCCGAATCCTGAAATACACCTTGATCCTGCCCCTATTTATGTGCATCGCCTGGGCCTTCCTTCCCGGCCCCACAACACACAAGGCAAAGCAAGAGGGCAGCATGCCCGAGTACCCGGGCGGCATTGTGGCCCTTATGGAGTACCTGAGTAAAAATACCGAATACCCGGAAGCCGCAAAAGCGGCAAATGTGACGGGGGTAGCCCACCTGGAAATTACCGTTGATAAAACCGGACTGGTAAGCGAAGCCAGGGTATTGAACCAGGATATTGATCCTTCTCTGGCAGAGGAAGCCATTCGCGTGGTGGAATCCATGCCGCGCTGGAAACCGGCTGAGGTGGATGGGAAGCCTGTGGTTGGAAAACTCACACTCCCAATACGCTTTCAGCTGGAGTAGGAGCGCAGTTCAGCTCAAGTCCACTTTTTTCTAACATCAAAATTAATTGCATAGAACGAATCCGGTATCTGTGATGCCCAGGGGTTTCTATGCCCGCTAAGAACAACCTATTTTTTTTACAACTAAATTTTATTTGCTATGAAAACCTTCAACACCATTGCAGTTCTCCTCATCTGTTTACTTTCTTCCGGCAGCATGATGGCACAATCCAAAAACGATGTGGCTACCAAACATGAAGTGGACAAAATGCCGGAATACCCAGGCGGAATGACCGAATTGGTTGGCTATTTGGGCAATACCATCAAGTACCCGGAGGGCGCCAAAAAAGCCGGAGCAGAAGCGACGATTTTTATCAAGTTTGTTGTGGATAAAAAAGGAAAAGTGACCAAGGTTTCCAGCATGTCCAAAGAAGAAGACACCCGCGAGGATATGATCATGGAGGCTATCCGGGTAATCAAATCCATGCCGAATTGGATGCCTGCTGAAAAAGACGGGAAAAAAGTGGCCTGCGAAATGGTATTGCCTATTAAGTTTAAACTGAACTAAGCGGTTATCTAAACCTGCTCCCGGGAACCTGAACCTACCTAGAATTACCTGCATGTGAAGAGTTGTGCGCAATGCACAGCTCTTTTTTTGTTGTAGGGGAAAACTTGTTGTTTGCCTGATCTACACAAAACCTGTAAGTTCTTCATGGTATTTATTGTTCATATAATGAAAAAGCCGTTATTTTGCACTCTTCTAAGCATACCAGGTATGTAATCATCACCTTCAGGCAGCGAAACAAATGTTAGCGGCACCTTATACTTAGCCTTTTGAGGGCGTTTGGTGTCCAGGCGAAAAGGTTTTAATCTGTGACGGCCCGGGTTGCCGTACGTCTTAAGAAAAGTTTTAATCTAAAAGCGTGGAATGCGATCCCGGCTTGGATGTTGGCAACAGCAGCAAGACGGAACAACATTCTAATTCACCCGATTCCTTCTGACTTACCAAAGATAGATGTCTGAAAACCGATTGCGCGGTAAATCCATCCGCACCTCAACTTGGCCTGTTTTTTGCTCCTTTCCAAGGAGTTTAGTTTTTGGGCAATGGTCATCTCTGACCGAAAACAACCAATTTCATTTTGAATCTTGTGAAAATGCCAAGCCATACCTATACGTATGTCAGCATATCTGATCGCATTCAGAACACAAGCAGTTTGAAAGCCGGGCGCATCTTGCCTTGGTTTTGCTAAAAAAACAGACATTATTCACTTCACCATCGAGTCTAATCCTTAAAGATTATTTCCATGAGCCACTTTGTACGAATTCTTTTGTTTTCCGGCTTATTGTCGATGAGCTCAGCGCTCCATGCACAGGCCGGGTTTTTCCTCCCTACCGTTAATGAAGCGGTACCCAATACGGTTGTGACCGTACCGGTCAGCGTATTGAATTTTGACAGCATTGTTTCCGCTCAGTTTGTTGTTTCCTGGGACCCGGCGGTTCTGGATTACCTCGCGGTTGTCAGTTTCAACATGGAGGATTTATCCTCTGAAAAATTTGGTGAAACAGAGGTTGACAGTGGCTTCCTCCGCGTAGTGTGGTGGCATACCGGCAATGGGCTTTCAGTAGCCGATTCAACGCCTATTTTTAAAATAAAATTCAAGGTGATTGGAACCGACAGCACCCTTTCGCCTTTGCAAATAACCCAGCTCCCGCCCAATACCTTTTACGAGGTTGCGGATGCGTATGGAAACTTTTTTGATCTGGAGTCCAGCCTAATCTATAATGGCAGTGTAGCCGTGGGTTTTGTGCTCGATGCCAGCGAACCATTTCAGCTGGATGCTCTACAGGCCTATGTCGCTCCGAACCCGATTAGCAGTCAATCCAAACTCTTTCTGGAGTCGGATGAAGCCATTAATTTGAGGTATTCAATTGTTAATGCATCGGGCCAATCACTTTTTTTTGAAAAAATTTCACTGCCCCCGGGCAAACATGGCATGGAAATTGCCACCCCCCTATTACGGCAACGTGGACCACATTACCTCGTGTTACAGACACCCAAAACGACACGCGTGATTCCGCTGCTTATATTTTGATTCAATCCTTTTTATTCATCCCTTATTTCCAGCTTGTTAAAGATGAGACCGATTACAGTTACAAGCCTTCTTACCGCACTGTTTATGGTGCTGACTCTACCTGCAATAGGCCAGGTAACCACAACGATCACTCCTGCGAACGTTACTCAACCCATTGGTAGTATGGTTGACCTTGAAGTAAAGGTCACCGGGTTTACCAACATTATTTCCGTTCAATTTCCCGTTACATACCAGTCGACGGTGCTTCAGTTTGTTTCAGCAGACAACTTCGCACTTCCTGGTTTTGGCCCTGCCAATTACAACAACCAGGCGGGAAAAGTGACCATCTCCTGGTTTGTCGATCTGGGTTCCAACCCCAACGGCATTACCCTGGCAGCGGGCACTACCTTACTTCGATTGCGCTTTGAAGTTATAGCCAACGGATCGAGCACCGTCAACCTTGCTGCAGTATCACCCGGCATTGAAATGGTGAACAGCAATGGCAACCCGGTTACGGTTAATTACCAAAACGGAGGCAGCAATGTTACCGGTGGTTCTGGTGGTCCCCCACCAATTACTGGTTTCCACATCATCACAAACGGCGATAGCATCGGTGTTGGAGAACAATATTGTATGCCTGTAACGGTGAATGACTTTGAGGACATCATCTCTATGCAATATGCGATGCACTGGGACCCAGCCGTACTTGAATTTGATAATGTGAGCGGCTTCCAATTGCCTTTCCTCTCTGGAAGCAATTTTGGCGGCAATACCGCAGGCGGTACACTTCTACTAAGTTGGTACGACCAAAATGCAGTTGGAATCACGCTTGACGATCTGGATACTATTTACCAGGTATGCTTTACTGCCGTCGGACCCGTGGGCTCTGAATCGCTGGTCAATATCGACGGAGTTGGTTTCCCTGGAAATGCACCAGCAGAAATTGCGGATGCAATGGGTACGGATATTTGGGATACAGATGTGCCAATCGATGGTACAATCTATGTAATCGATGCAGGCCCAACCGGCGACGAGCCTACTTTCCATGCCGAGCAGGATACCACCTTCACCGGCGGTAGCACTTGTGTAGATATCTTTGTTACAAACTTTGACAGCTTGCTGTCCAGCCAATTTGTAGTCACATACGATCCAGCCCTGCTTACATTTACATCCATTGATTTGGGTTCAAATCCGTTGGGCTTGAGCCTTGGGGCAAACTTTAATACGAATACACCCGGACAAATCCGGTTTACCTGGAACGATGGTTCTGGTTTGGGCATCAATCTCCCAGACAGCACCGTTATTTTCAGCCCTTGTTTTGATGCAATTGGTCCTGGCGGCAGCCAATCACCTGTTGATCTGGGTGGCATTGCAGGCTTCCCTGTTGAAGTTGCTCAGGAGCCTAACGGCGTTGTTCCTGCTGTAATGCAAAATGGCCATGTTTATATTTTGGATTCACCTCCACCTCCGGCCATTCAAATGGGAAATATTACTGATGTAGACTGCTTCGGTGCCAATAATGGCGCTATTAGCGTGAGCATCAATGGCGGTGTAGCACCGTTGACATACTCTTGGACAGGTCCAAACGGATACACTGCCACTACAGAAGATATCAGCAGTCTATCTCCTGGAAACTACAGCCTTACTGTAACCGATGCCAACATGGTAACGGATACTTACGGCCCGGTATTGGTTGACGGTCCAGCCAATGCAGTGAGCATTCCTGCTGGTACAATTTCCATCACACCTGTAAATTGTTTCGGTGGCTCTGACGGTCTGATTGATGTGACCGTTCAAGGTGGCACCGGTCCATATACTTATGCCTGGAATGACCCGGCAAACTCTACCAGTGAGGATTTGTTTCCTGTTGCTGTTGGAATGTACACCCTTACTGCTACAGATGCTAACGGATGTACTGTTGTATCTGCCCCTTTGGAAGTAACTGGTCCTAACTCTGCCTTGACCGTAACTTTCAACAGCAAGGTTGATGTAAAATGTAAAGGCCAGTCAAACGGACAGGCATTCATCACTGCAAGTGGTGGTACCGCTCCGTATGCTTCTTTTGTTTGGAAAGACGGAGGTGGTAGTGGCAACACTGTTTCTATGTCGCAAAACCCAACTACACTGGCTGCGGGTATTTTCAATGTTACTGTTACAGACGCTCGCTTCAGTTTGCCAGGCAATTCTTGGAAGCCCGGTTGTTATTGCTGAGCCAAGTATCGCTCTGAGTGCGACTTCAAACAAAGTAGATGTACTGTGTCCTGGTGGGTCTGATGGATTCATCAGCCTGACTCCCGGCGGTGGCTGGGGTGGTTATACCTTCAACTGGTCTGGTGCAGGAGGCCCATTCACTACACAAAATATTACCAACCTGGTTCCGGGTATTTATACACCCACAATTTCAGACCAGGGTGGTTGTTCAGTTACCCTGAACCCAATTACAGTATCTGCCCCCCAGCAATCTCCTACACTGATTCTCAAGTAACTGACCTCAGTTGTGCAAATGCTGGCAATGGCGCAATCAGCATCACTCCACAAGGTGGTAACGGAGGCAACTATGTAGTAACCTGGACTGGTGGCCTTACCGGTTCCATGATCAGCAACCTGGATGGTGGCAACTATGCACCAACTATTCGCGACAACCAGGGCTGTACTACGACCATGCCAGCCATTACCGTTAACGAACCAGACCCACTCGTTTCTTCAGAAACAATAACAGACCAAATGGGCGCAACGGATAACGGAGAGATTGACTTGACAATCACCGGCGGTACCATGCCATACTCCTACGAATGGGCACATGGACCAACTACAGAAGACGTAACAGGTCTGGCTGCCGGCTTGTACACCGTGACCATCACAGATGCAAACGATTGTTTCATCATTGTAGAAAATATTGAAGTAGTTCAGTCCAATATTCTTTTGGGCACATTTGTAGCAGGCAGCACAAACTCCTGTGCAAATGACGGAACTGTAACGATTGTTATCCCTGCTGCTGCAACAGGCCCATTTGTTGTATCCTGGAACGGAAACATGCAAGTATCTCAAACAGATACTGTGGTTATCCAAAACCTGACTCCAGGAACCTATGACTTCACAGTTACAGACCTCGCCAATAACGAAATATTGATTGAGGATGTGATGATCACAAGCTTGGCACCTGCAGCAGTTTCTTCACAGACTACTCCTCCGGACAATGCAGACTGTATCGGCGCAACCAACTTTATCGTGTTGGAGCCTGTGCCAAATACAGCGGTCATGACCTATTTTTGGTCTGACAGCCTTACCACCAGCGCTCGGATTAACATCCCCCAAGGTAATTACTTTGTAACCGTTACCAACTTCACCAGCGGCTGTACTTCCGTGTACAATTACACCCTCAACTGCCCTGCCGGTGTGGCTACAGCAGTTGTTGACAGCGCAAGTTGTGTAAACGACGACGACGGATCGATCAATCTGTCCTTCACTGGTGGCGACGGCCCGAACTATACCTTTGCATGGGAAGGTCCTAATGGCTTTACTGCAAACACAGAAGACATCAGCAACCTGGAAGCAGGATTGTATGAAGTTACTGTTACCGACGAAAGCAACGTTGAACACGTATCAACCCACTTTGTTGGAACCATGTCCAACCTGGTTGTTACCAATGTAAGCGAACTTTCAGATTACGGTGGATATCAGGTAAGCGGACCAAACAACTGTGACGGCGAAGCCAGTGTGGCTTTCTCCGGACAAGTTGGCACCGTAAGCATCGACTGGAGCAATGGCTTCTCCGGTATGCTCAACGAAACACTTTGTGGTGGAGTTTACACGGTAAGTGTAACCGACGAACTGGGCTGTGTTTCTGTGTGGTCTGATAGCCTGACAGTTGCTCCCGGAGTTACTTCTGAAAGCAACACCATTTCCAACTACAACGGATACAACATCAGCTGTAACGGAGAATGCGACGGTATCGCCCGCGTATTCATCAATGGAGGAATTGGTCCTTTCACCGTACAATGGCCAACTGGCCAGATCGAAGAACTCGACAATATTGGACAGTTCTCTCAGGCCAACAACCTGTGTGGTGGTGATTACCTGGTGACCATTACCGACATCAACAACAATACAACCACCCAAATGGTCAGCCTGTCTCAGCCTGATCCACTGGAAATCCTGTTTGCTGAAGTTGCTCCTTCTACCTTCTCTCGTTGCGACGGTGAGATCATCGCCACCACTCCGGGTGCAGTAGGAACTGTTGAGTTGACATGGACTGCCAGCATCACCGGACAAACAGGCGATGAACTGCGCGCTATCGGACTCTGCTCCGGCGAACGGGTACAATTTGTGGTTCGCGACGCAAACGGCTGTTTGGCCATTGCTACCGATACCGTACCGTATCCTGAAGATGGTTGTTTCCGCGTGCGCCCGGTGCTTACTCCTGGCGAACAAGACGGCAAGAACGACTTCATGTTGATTACCTGTATTGAATCGGTTCCAAACTCAATTGAGATTTACAACCGCTGGGGACAATTGGTATTCGAAACAGTTGGCTATGACAACGGCACCAATGCCTGGGACGGAACCAACAACGGACGCCCACTTCCAGAAGGTGTGTACTACTACATTCTCAACTACACCGACTCAACGTTGGGCGAACAGCAAGTCAAAGGCTACGTCAACCTCCTACGTTAATTTTTATCATCCTAGCATAAGCGCTGCAACAGGTTTCAATTAAAATGAGACCTGTTGCAGCACAGCTAATCATTCATCCTCCATTCCCAATCCTCGATTATGAAAAAGACATTTTTTACCCTGCTATTGGCATTTGTCGGGCTCGCTGCCTTTGCTCAGGAGCAAGCCATCTACTCTCAATATCAACTCTTCCCCGTGCTGGTAAATCCAGGCTATACCGGGTTTGAAGGAGAGCATCAATTCCTCCTAAATGCCCGCAACAGCTGGTCTGGTTTCCCGGGCGCTCCACAGTCCTACACTGCCATGTACCATGGCCCGGTAGGCAACAACCTTGCATTGGGTGGCGGTGTGTTTACTGAAAAAATCGGCGATCAAAATCTATTTCGTCTTCAGTTGAACTACGCATTCCGCATCCAGTCTAAAAATGAAAAATTCCAGGCCGGTATTGGTCTGACAACGGAGTTTCTCCGCCGCGGCATCAACAACGATTTGTTGGATGACCCAACCGTAAACCCGAACGACCCAACCCTGGAAGACCTGGCAAATGGCCAGCAAATCTTCGACGCATCGGTAGGTGTACACGCTTTGTTCGATAAGAAGTTCTTTTTGAGCATGGCACTTCCAAACACCATCCGTACCCGCCTCGATGATGTACCGGTACAGGACCCTCAAAACCAGGGTGGTCTGTTTGACCACTACATCTTCCAGTTGGGCTTTATTGCCGACGTGCCTGCACAGGGGTTCAAAATCATTCCTTCTCTGGCACTTCGCAATGTACGGAACGTTCCTTACCAGGTTGATCTGAACTTGCAAGGTCGTTTCCTCGAGGAAAAACTGATCACCGGATTTACCTACCGCCCGGGTTCTGCGAATGGCTCGCTGGCCTTCCTGATCGGCTCCAAGTTCAACCAGGTACAGGCATTCTACTCGTACGATCTGAACTTTGGCGATTTCCAACAGTACAACGGAGGTTCTCACGAGATTAGCTTCGCGCTTTCATTCGCTCGCAAAGAGCGTATCGAAATTCCGAATTCATACTAAATAGTAGTCAGTGGTCAGAAGTCAGTAGTCAGTTTAAAATTGAATATTTTTCTGACCACTGACCACTGACTACTTACAACTAATAAAAAATTCAGTAGATTTGTGTCAGCGGTTTTTTAAGCCGCACGTATATTAGAGCAAAATGGATTCTTTGCACAATCCCGGCATAGAATTTGAAGAATAATTGTCTTTAACAATTGGTTTTTGGGATGGCCTCTCCGCGAAAAGTCGCTGGGGGGCTTTTTTATTTCCCTTAGGGGTACACCCTAAAAAAAGAAAATTCCAACAAATACAAAGCGGCTGTTTTAATGAAGCTCCTCTTTTCCACTGCTGTTTGTTAAACGAATTGGTAGATAATTTTACATAAATCCGGTTTACCAAACATCTCTCGCCACCGAAATGGGGGCAAAACCCAAAATAATTTCACCCAAACGTGTATTTTCGCTAAAAATCAATATATATTTGTGCCATCAAACACAAAAACAACCCAATTAATCCAAACACAACTTATATTTTACAAGAAAACAACATTTTTTCAAGTAAAAAATCCATTTTTCGCTAAAATGCATTTTTAATCGCTTGTTTTTTCCTGCCTTTTCCGAATAAGCCAGTTTCGTTTTCTTTTCCTCACCTTTTCACAACAAGTACACATCATGTCATTAGCAAGATTTAATGCCCTTCAAACAATCGAAAATCGCATCGAGCCACTAGCGACCGATTTCCCTGAAGGACAGGTTGACAACATTGCATCGTATTTCGCAGCCAATGTTTTCAATGAGGAGGCCATGAAAAAATACCTCCCGGAAAGCGCTTACATCAGCGTAAAGGCAGCCACTCAAAGTGGACAAAAACTCGATCGGGAAGTTGCAGATATCGTGGCGAACGGAATGAAGGAATGGGCTATGAGCAAAGGCTGTACCCACTTTGCCCACTGGTTCCAGCCTCTTACAGGAAAAACAGCAGAAAAACACGACTCCTTTTTTACTACAACACATGATGGCCGCGTGATTGAAGAATTCACCGGTGGCGCATTGGTACAGCAGGAGCCTGACGGCTCTTCGTTCCCTTCTGGTGGTATGCGCAGTACCTTCGAGGCTCGCGGATACACCGTTTGGGACCCAAGTAGCCCGGCGTTCATTCTGGAAGTTGGTGATGGAAAAACACTTTGTATTCCAACCATTTTTGTAACCTTCAGCGGTTCAGCGCAAGACTATAAACTGCCTTTGCTCCGCTCACAAAGCCTCTTGGATCAAGCCGCAGTTCCCGTTTGTCAACTCTTCGACCCAAAGGTTACCAAAGTAACTGCTACTCTGGGTTGGGAGCAGGAATACTTCCTGGTTGATGAAGCCCTGTTCAATGCACGCCCCGACCTCGTAATGGCTGGCCGCACCCTGATCGGCAATGCTGCTACCAAGCACCAGCAATTGGACGACCACTATTTCGGCTCCATTCCTGAGCGGGTATATGCGTTTATGCGCGACCTTGAAACTGAGTGTCACCTTTTGGGGATTCCGGTTCGCACACGCCACAACGAAGTTGCGCCGGGCCAGTACGAATTGGCGCCGATCTATGAAGAAATCAACGTAGCAGTTGACCACAATCAGTTGCTCATGGACGTAATGGACCGCGTGGCTCGCCGCCATAAATTGCGTGTACTGCTCCATGAAAAGCCATTCGCCGGCATCAACGGTTCCGGTAAACACAACAACTGGAGTCTGAGTGCAAACACCGGCGTGAACCTGCTTGCTCCTGGCGATAACCCACAGCGCAACCTGCGCTTCCTGAGCTTCTTTGTAAACACCATTTTGGCCGTTTACAACAATGCCGACGTCCTGCGCGCAAGCATTGCACATGCAGGCAACGACCACCGCTTGGGCGCCAACGAAGCACCTCCGGCAATCATTTCTGTATTTATTGGTGAGGCATTGAGCAAACTGCTCAACCAGATTGCCAATGGTAAAAAGACAGACGATGCAGCCGTTGAACGCGCTGTTGACCTGATCTCCAAATTGCCAAACCTGCAACTGGATAACACCGACCGGAACCGGACTTCACCATTTGCTTTCACCGGAAACAAATTTGAAATCCGTGCCGTTGGTTCTTCTCAAAACTGTGCAGGCCCAATGACCGTTATGAACACCATGATGGCCATGCAACTGATCGAGTTTAAGAAAGACATCGACAAGTTGATGAACAAAGGCATGGAAAAGGACGAGGCCATCCTGATGGTTGTAAAAAAATACATTCGCAAGGCCCGCCCAATCCTGTTTGAAGGAAACAACTATTCGGATGAATGGAAAGAAGAAGCGGCCAGCCGTGGACTTAGCAACAACGCCAATACTCCTTCAGCGCTTGCAGCATTGAAGTCGCAGGCAGCAAAGGACTTCTACGGTAAATCCGGCGTAATGAATCCTGCCGAGTTGGAAGCCTTCCGGAATGTACAATTGGAAATTTACTGCACCAAACTGAGCATCGAAGCCAAAACCCTGCTGGAAATGGTGAACTCCATGATCATGCCGGCTGTATTGCGCTACCAAACCGAACTTGCTCAGAATATCGCTAGCCTTCAGGCGCTTGATATGGACAGTGCGACCAAGTTTCAGCGTGAAAAACTGAACCGTACCGTTGAAAATGTAGATGCAATTGCCAAAGGAATTGACGCACTGAACAACTCCATTCACAAAGCGCATGCATGCGAGGATATTGAAGCAGAAGCCGAGATTCTTTGCAATGAAGTACTTCCGGAAATGGAAGCAATTCGTTCCGCAGTAGACGATTTGGAGGCCTTGGTTGACGACCAGTACTGGCCAATTGTGAAATACCGTGAGATGTTGTTTGTACGCTAAACCAAACGAACATCCAATCAGAACCAGAAGCCACTTCCATTTTTGGAGGTGGCTTTTTCTTTTTTACTCCAACCAGCCTTCGGTGTGATTTCAAGGCCAAAGCCCCGTTGTTTCAAAGAGAAACACATAAAAAATCAGATAAGCAGTCCATAATTTTTGTTTCAGAAAAAAAAAGCTGGATTTTTTGGCAGCCTTAGCATCCGTTTACTGCTGAGGCCATCTGGTTTATCCAACGTACAAAATGAAAGCTTTCTTACTTACCCTGCTCATGCTGGGAGCCTTCTGTTCCTGTCAGAGCGATTCCGAACACACATCCGGAGCAAACTCTGCTGGTGATACTGTGGTGGTGGTTCAGTCTGAAAATCTGAAACAAATAGATTACACCTTGCTTCTGGAGCAGCGCAACTATTTCAAGGCGCCTGAAGCCAAAATCATCAGCTACCTCGGGGAGGAACTCGTGCGCTATTACCATTACAATTCCAAAATTTACATCGAGCGGATCGCAGCCGACGGTGAAATCCGCTGGAAAAAGCAATTCTTCTTTGGCGTCAACAACGTCATGAATGAGCTGGCGAAAGGTCCGGATGATCGCATTTACTGCCTGTCCCGAACCTTTGATGACGAGCACCAGATCAATGCCACGCTTTTTTGCCTGGATCAAGACGGCGAACTCCAATGGAAGAAAATGTTGGGAAATTTGAAAGCAGACCATTTCCTGCTGCACGATCAAACGATTTCTCTGATTGGCTATACCGGAGACCTGGAGTCCTACACCCTGATCCAGACGGATCTGGATGGCGATGTCAAAAAGGAACAAGGAATAAAGAAACTCCAGTTTTTCAATCTCAGCAAAATGGCACTTGATCAGGACGGAAACTACCTCATGTTTGGAGGCAAAACCCCACCGACCCAGGCCAATCAATCCGATATCCTTATTTTAAAAATGAGCCCGAAAGGCAAAATCCTGAAACGCTTTGAGATAGGCTCACCGCAAAACGATTGGGCATCCGACGGACTTTGCCTCCCCGATGGGCGCATCCTGTGCATTGCGGGATGGGAAGCAGACATGAGCACCAACAAACACCAGAAAAAAATTCTGTGCCTCGACCCCAAACTCAAACTACTTTGGGAGCGGCGGCTCCAGTTCGCCAACAGCTGGACCGACAACAGCCTGCTTTTTCAGGATAAAAACCAACATTTGTATTCCATTTCAAGCGGTACCACACCCGAAGGGGGCAATTCCATTTACCTGATTTCCTACAGCGAAACCGGTCAAATGGAAAACATATATTACCTTCCGGAGTCAAGCCGGGTTTTTGCCCCCTATGGCGTCAGCGTAGCCGTCAATAATGCCATCCGCATTTCAACGAATGCAGGTATTGTTGAGGTGCAACCAGATGCAATTAAATAAACAAACCCTGTAACCTGTTGTTTCTAAAAATAAACTCCCTGAACATGTCAATAGACGATCAAGACCTGAGCAATTTCAAGCGAAAAGTAAGTCAGTACCAGGAAATCCTGGCAAACACAGAAAAATACCGGGAAAAGTGGAAGAAAGAACTGCGGAATGAAACCTTGAATTTTCTGGAAAAAGCCGCAACTGAAGCCGGACTTTCCTGTTCGGTGGAACACCGCGCAGACATAACCAACCTGGAGGCCGTTGTGCTTTCTTTGGGCAGCAGCAACAGCGGACTGGGCGAACCAGTAGGAGACGGCATGCACCGCGACCTGATTAAACAAAACGGTTCACTCGTGTACCAGCAACTTTTCAACGGAAAAGTACTTGTGCTGATCAACTATCCATTCATTGAAAAATACGGGCAGCCGCAGCCGCCCAAAACCCTGGCAATCTATCGGCCGGAAGAACTCAAATCCGCCTATTTCATGCGGCACCTGGAGACCTTCGTGACCGAAATGATCAATTGGGAAGATTACGACGACGACCAGCCAGAACCAAACCAGCGCATCGGCTTCAAACTCAACTTTGAACAGGAAAACGCCATCCCAGACTAGGCAAATTGCGATATCCGATTGATGGTTTTAAAAATCAACAATCGGATATCGTAAATCCCGCAGGGCTTAGGCCCAGCGAATCAGGGCGGAACCCCAGGTAAACCCACTGCCAAAGGCCGCGAGACAAACCAAATCGCCGGACTTGATTTTTCCGGCTTCCCAGGCTTCACACAAAGCAATCGGCACAGAAGCCGCTGTGGTATTCCCAAATTTTTGGATATTGTTCCAAACCTGATCGTCGGAAAGACCCAGGCGCTTTTGCACAAACTGACTGATCCGCAGGTTGGCCTGGTGCGGGATCAGCATGTTGATATCAGAAGGCTTCAGGCCCTGATCTTCCAGGGCCTCCACAATCACTGCGGGGAATTTCTGAACGGCCATTTTAAAGACAAACTGCCCCTCCATATTGGGGTAGTACTGCCCGGTTTCCATCATCTTGGGTGTAATGAAAATCTCGCCCGGTGTATCCGGGTCCGGATAACCGAAATCGTATTCTTCACCGAGTTTATCCAGGTGGTAGCCACCATGTGCACCGGGGTTGATGAATGCCAATTTTTCGGCATAGGTACCGTCGGAATGCAATTTAGTTGTGAGGATCCCAACACCTTCTTCCTCTGTCGGTTGCAAAATAGCAGCACCTGCTCCGTCGCCAAAAATCACGGTCACATTTCGACCGCGCGTGGTGAAATCCAGTCCCATTGAGTGCATTTCAGAACCAACTACCAGTACATTTTTATAGGTCCCGGTACGAATAAACTGATCACCTACCGACAAGCCATACAAAAAGCCACTGCATTGGTTGCGCACATCCAAGGCGCCGGCTTCGCTGTTGGTAATGCCCAACTCACGTTGCAACAAAACACCACAGCCGGGGAAATAATAGTCCGGACTGAGAGTGGCAAAAATGATGAAGTCAATTTCCTCCGGGGAAATCCCGGCACGCTCACAGGCAATTTTAGTGGCCTCCGCCCCCATGGTTGCGGTGGTTTCCTTGTGCTTATTTCCATACCGGCGCTCCTGGATTCCGGTCCGTTCCTGGATCCACTCATCGGAGGTTTCCATGTACTTTGAAAGGTCATCGTTGGTTACTACACGTTCGGGAACGTAATATCCAATTCCGGCAATTTTACTTCGTAACATATAGTTTTATTTTAAGGCTAAACGTCTGTTTCTGGTTTTAGAGATCAACTTCTTGTTTTGAACGCAAAACAGAGTCCTCTTGTTCTTTTTTCGCGATTAGAAGCCGCTGAAAATCTAAATTTCGACAAAATCAGGCTCTTTTTCTCCATAAATAACTGCTATTGACCAGCCACACCCCAAAAATGGTAATTCCCATCCCAAAAAGTGTACCCGGCGTCAGTATCTCGCCCAACAAAAGCCAACCCAGCAAAACGGCAACCACCGGGTTGATGTAGGTGTATAAGGAAGAAACGGTTGCACTTAAATGCTTCAATGCAAACATATACAATGTAAAGGCAAGCGCCGAACCAATCAGGATGAGATAGATCATGGCAAGCCAGGCTTTTGTACTGTGGTGGATCACCCAGGTGTCGCCAGACAGCATATGGATTACAAAGCCGCCAAGCCCACCCGCTGTTACCTGCAAGCCGGAATTAAATATCGGAGAAACATCCGGATCGTTAAATCGTTTGGCCATGACCGTTCCCATCGACCAGGTAAAGCAGGAGCCAAAACAGGCTAAAATACCCAGGCGGTAGGCCGGATTGAGAAAATCAGCCCAGCCGGATTGAAAGATTACACCCAATCCGCCGAAACCCAACAATACCCCCAGGATGGTTTGTCGGTTCACCTTTTCCCCGCCTCGCCATGCGATGTTTATCAACACCACCACGATGGGCGTCAGGGCCCCGATGACCGCAGAAAGTCCGGAAGAAACAAACTGCATGCCCCAGGTAATAAACCCATTCCCTCCGGTGATGGTGGAGAGCCCGGTCAGGGCCTGTTTGCCCAAATAGCGCGTATTGGGCAGTCGGGCCTTGCCCCGTGCAGCAGCCCAGGCCAAAAGCAACAGGCCCGCAGCAGTTTGCCGTATTCCCACCAACAAAAACGGTGGAAAATCATGAATCACGTATTTGATGGCGGTGTAGGTGGTCCCCCAGACCACACAAATGACCGCCAGAGCGAGGTAGGCGCGGGTTTGCATGAAGAATTAAGCCTTTATTCTTGACCCAATAAAACGATATCAAATGGGGAGTCGACAAGTGCAACGCCCTCTTTTACTTTTACTTTTTTGCCTGAGTAGTAATCGTACAAAACCGTACCATCGGCAAAAATCCCGGCTGCAGGAATACGCTTTGGCCCTGGCTTCATGTCCAGCCCTGCCAGCACAATATCAGTAATCCCCCGGCCTGAATAGGTACGCATAAACACGTACGGTTCGGAAGAAATCTTTGCGTGCAAGCCAGCCCCTACTGCCGCATGCGCTCTGCGAAAACGCCCCAACTTTTGCCAATGCTCCAGCACATCCCCAATTTTCTCACCAGTGCGCTCGATGTTTGATTCCAGTTCCTTCCAGTTCATAAACGACCGCAGGGTAGCATCGCCATTGGTGCCCGGAATATCCAGCTCGCGAGCCGTTTCATCGCCATAATAAATCTGTACAGCACCGGGGCACAACAGGAGTTTTGTTCCCGCTTCCTTGGCTCGTTTCCGTTGCTTATCAAACGGCCCGCCATCGTCGTGCGAGCTGATGTAGTTTACCACACTTTTTCCGCGCAGCGGGCCATTCAGACTTTGGGAGTATTTGGTAAAAATATCCTCGTAACTCCGGTTGGCATCGCCTTTGAAATCGAAATTGATCAATGCATAAAAGCCATTGGAGAAAAAGTCGACTTTTTTATCGCCAAAATCAAACTGCCGGCCTGCTGCAACCGAATAATTATACACCTCGCCCACCATGTAAAACGGATTTTTGTCGAGCACTTGATCCGGGTGCTGTAATTTCCATTCTGCAAAAGCCCTTGCGGCCTCTTTTTCCAGTTCCGACCACACCGTTTCCTCCGTGTGCTTGGCGGTATCGCAGCGCAAGCCATCAATCCCGTATTTTTTGACATAATCGCACAACCATTTATAGATGTAAAAACGGGGCGCGCGGGGATATTTGGTGCGGGCAAAAAAGGCATCCAGTTCAGCCATCTCCTGTTCATAGCGGCCCTCTTGCTTCCATTTTGCTACCAACTGCGGTGGCAAATCGGTGGCCGCATTACTTTCTGTTTTTATGTCGGGCAGATTGGCTACCAGCGTACATTCTACGGTGTTTTTGTAGGTATCAAATGTGCACTTAGGTTCGGTACGCACCCAGGCATCCGGCCAGATCGGGTCCTGCTGCGTTACCGGACCGGTGTGGTTGACAATCACATCCATAATCACCCGAATTTTGTGCTTGTGTGCAGCAGCTACAAAGGCAGCCAACTCGGCTTCCGTCCCAAAATTGGGGTCCAGACTGGT
The DNA here is from genome assembly GCA_041392625.1 of Saprospiraceae bacterium. Lineage (GTDB taxonomy): Bacteria > Bacteroidota > Bacteroidia > Chitinophagales > Saprospiraceae > M3007. The sequence continues at coordinate 50,285 of JAWKLR010000018.1, forward strand.
CCAATCCTGCGTCCAGTACCCATGAAAGCCATAGGTTTTGCCGGTTCCTTCATCAACGGGACCGTGGTTTTGCTCAAAAAACGGAGTAAGCCAAATAGCAGAAACACCGAGTTTATCAAAATAACCGGCTTCAATTTTTTCGGTAACTCCTGCCAGGTCGCCCCCCATAAACCCGCGCAATTTTGCTGGTTCTTCAGAGCGGCCAAAGTTGAGGTCATTCTCCGGATTCCCGTTTGCGAAACGATCCGTCAGCAAGAAATAAATATTTGCATTTTCCCAAATAAAGGGTGCGTCAGAGCCAAGGGCATCACGAGAAGCCTTGCGGGGGCCATTGCAGGAAAAAAGAAAGATCAGAGCAAAAAGTATGGATTGGATACGCATCTACATAAGTTTAAAATCAAAACAGTTGGCTTTCGGGCTGGTCCAATATCCGGCAAAATCCTGAACTTTTCCGGATTTCAAAAACCGACCTGAATTTTTGTCGCACAAATCCAGGTGAAGCCGACAAAATGGCTACCCTGCTTGCAATTTCCTGCCATTATTTCATCCACAGAGCCTGTTTTTTGCCTTGGCTAAAAATTTGATATATCCTTTTATGTATGCGTTTTCAATTCACAATTCCGGATTAAGCGGATGTCTAAAACGCAATGAATGATCAAACAGAATACAGTACCTTTAGATCACTGAAAACGAATGAATAAATTCAGGATTTAGGGACTGTCTTTATAACCCTAATTTTTATCCAATACTATGACCTACGATAATTTCACAATTAAGGCCCAGGAAGCCATATTGCAGGCCCAGCAAATCGCCGCTTCGTACGAACAACAGAGCGTCGATACCGCGCATTTGCTTAAGGGCATGCTAAAAATTGACGACTCCGTCACCGATTTTTTGTTGAAAAAAGCCGGTGTCATCCTGCCTACTTTCGAACCCGAACTGGACAAACTGGTTTGGGAGACTCCACGTGTGCAGGGAGGGAGTGAAAAACAGTTTTTGACCAACGAGGCCAACAAGGCCATCGCTGCAGCAAAAGCAACCTTGAAAGACTTCGGAGATGAGTACATTTCCGTCGAACTGATGTTGCTGGGAATTTCAAAAGGCAACGACAAAGCGGCCAAGCTGCTTCGCAGCCACGGCGCAACCTTTGAGGTACTCAGCAGTGCCGTAAAAGAACTTCGGAAAGGACGAAAAATTACCGACCAGACCACCGAGCACGTGTACAACGCGCTCAATAAATACGCCGTCAACCTCACCGAACAGGCTGAGACCGGCAAGTTGGATCCGGTAATTGGCCGCGACGAAGAAATCCGTCGCGTGATGCACATCCTTAGCCGTCGAAAGAAAAACAATCCCATCCTCATCGGTGATCCCGGTGTAGGTAAGACTGCCATTGTAGAAGGCATTGCCTGGCGCATTTACCGACAGGACGTGCCCGAAAACCTGCAATCAAAAAAGATTTTCTCGCTGGATATGGCTGCCCTTATTGCCGGCGCCAAATACAAAGGGGAGTTTGAAGAACGTTTGAAGGCCGTAATCAAGGAAGTGGTCGACAGCAACGAAGAGGTGATCCTTTTTATTGATGAGATTCACACCCTGGTAGGGGCTGGTGGCGGACAAGGATCCATGGACGCAGCCAACATTCTTAAACCGGCTTTGGCCCGCGGAGAATTGCGTACCATCGGTGCTACGACCCTGGACGAATACCAAAAGTATTTTGAATCAGATAAAGCGCTTGAGCGTCGCTTCCAGTCGGTGTTTGTCGATGAGCCGAGCATGGAAGACACCATTTCCATCCTACGCGGCTTGCGCGAACGCTATGAAAACTACCACAAGGTGCAATTGCTCGACGAGGCCGTTATCGCCGCAGCCGAACTTTCACACCGATATATCAGCGAGCGCAAACTTCCGGATAAAGCCATCGACCTCATTGATGAGGCATCGGCCAAACTTCGTCTGGAACTCAATTCGGTACCGGATGAAATCGATGAAATGGACCGGAAAGTCCGGCAACTGGAAATTGAGCGGGAAGCAATAAAACGGGAAAGCGATACCCGGAAGCTGAATGCCATGAACAAGCAAATCGAAGAACTCAATGAAAAATTGGATGCCCTTCGAAGCAAATGGCAATCAGAAAAGGAAATCGTGGAAAGCATTCAGAACGCCAAGCAAGAACTGGAGGACCTTCAGCTGCGCTACCAGCGTGCTGAGCGTGAAGGCAACCTGGAGGAAGCTTCTAAAATCAAATTTGAGGACATCCCCAAGCAGGAAGCCTTCCTGAAAGTTTCTAAGGAAAAACTGGCTGAAATTGCACCAGACAACCGAATGACCACCCAGACTGTAACCGGAAACGACATTGCAGAGGTGGTAGCACGATGGACCGGAATTCCGGTTTCAAAAATGATGCAAAGCGAGCGGGAACGTTTGCTTCACCTGGAGGCAGAATTGCACAAGCGTGTAATCGGCCAGGACGAAGCGGTTGTTGCCGTTTCTGATGCAATCCGGAGAAACCGGGCCGGACTCAGCGATCCCGACAAGCCCATTGGATCGTTTATTTTCTGCGGTCCAACGGGGGTTGGTAAAACGGAGTTGGCCAAAGCCCTCGCAGACGTGTTGTTCGATGATGAAAAAGCCATTACGCGCATTGACATGTCGGAATACCAGGAACGCCACGCCGTGAGCCGTCTGGTGGGAGCCCCTCCCGGATATGTGGGATACGACGAAGGTGGACAATTGACGGAGGCCGTTCGCAGGCGCCCATACACCATCGTCTTGCTCGATGAAATTGAAAAGGCACACCCCGACGTATTCAACGTCCTGCTCCAGGTACTGGATGACGGGCGACTGACCGACAACAAAGGCCGGACTGCCAGTTTCAAAAACGCCATCATCATCATGACTTCCAACCTGGCAAGTGATCGGATCATGGAGGTGTTTGAAGATTACGATGAAATGCCCGACAAGCGCAAACACGAAGTGTTTGAAGCAGCAAAAGCAGAAGTTACCGATGCCTTGAAAATGGAATTGCGGCCGGAGTTTTTGAACCGGATTGATGAAACCATTGTGTTCCATCCATTGCAGAAACACCAGATGCGTCTGATTCTGGACATTATGCTGCGGGAAGTACGCGAAATGCTGGAACGCCAGGAACTCCACCTGGAGATCAGCGACGATGCAGCCAAACTCCTGACCGAGCACGGCTTCGACCCACAGTACGGAGCGCGTCCACTGCAACGCACCCTGCAACGGGAGCTGATCAATGAGTTGGCCAAACATGTACTGGCAGGAAACTATGTAAAAGACGACACCGTATTGATTGATGCCAAGGGCACCGAACTCATCTTCGGCCGGGTAGCAACCGTCAACGGAAAGGAAATAACTACGAAAGAATTAGAAATCCAGTAGTAGACGAATAATTGAGGTGAAGTTAAGTGTAGCCGGGCCCGCAATGCGGGCCCGGCTTTTTTATTTTGCAAACAATCTTTTTTTAAGAATTTACAAGCAAATGTCAGTGAAAACAAAATATCATACACTGAAATGTATACAAATTACAATTATATATTACATTTACTTACACTCAACCATTTTAATTACCTAATTCTATTGTATGAAGAAGATTTTACTACCCTTTCGTTTATTGCTGGTCTTACTACTGGCAGTTTTTGTAAATGGCCAACTCCAGGCACAAAATCGTGTCTCCGGACAGGTTCTTGATTCGGATGGTTCTGCAATTATTGGAGCCTCAGTGAAAGCCACCACCGGTGAAGGCGCGCTCACAGATGAAAATGGGAATTTTGCCTTTTCAGTTGGGAATTATCCTGCCACATTGATCATTCGGTACATCGGCTATGCAGAGCAACGCATTACTGTAAATGATGGCAACCCGGTTTCCGTCACACTATCACAAAACCTCCAACTGGATGATGTGGTTATTGTAGGTTCTCGCTTTGCTCCACGAACAGTGATTACCTCCCCGGTTCCAATCGACAATATTCGCAGAAATGATTTGGAGGCAACCAGTCAGGTTAGTTTTGACAAACAACTGATGTATACTGTTCCCTCGTTCAACTCTACCAACCAAACCATATCCGATGCAACCGCCCATTTTGACCCGTTTGATTTGCGTGGACTCGGGCCCAGCCGGACACTTGTGCTGATCAATGGCAAGCGGAAAAATGCAAGTTCTCTGGTTTACATCAATGATACTCCAGGCAAAGGGGAAGTTGGTGTTGACATGAAAAGCATCCCTGCCGCTGCAATCGAGCGAGTGGAAATACTCCGGGACGGTGCATCTGCCCAATACGGCTCCGATGCCATTGCCGGTGTGGTGAATGTCATTTTAAAAGAAGATTACGAATACACAACAGCCAATGTATTTGCCGGAATGACTACCGAAGGGGATGGCGAAACAATGGGCTATAATGTGAATACAGGATTCAAACTGGGAAACCGCGGATACATGAATATCACGCACTCCTTTATGGATCAAAAACACACCAATCGGGCAGGAAGCCCGGGCAAAGACGACTTGTTTGGTGTGGACGATGCATGGACAACTGCAAATCCACAACTTGGCATGACCGTTGGTCAGCCCAATCTCACCAGCGGGGATGTCTTTTTTAATGGCAATGTTGAACTTGGAGGACAGGCCGAAGCATACGGCTTTGGTGGCTTCACCTACCGCAAAGGAAGCAGTTTTGCACTGTATAGAACTCCATACTGGAGACCTACAGACTTTGGTTTGCTGACGCCTCCCGGACAAAGCTACGAAGGATTCCAGCCGCTTTTTGATACCGATATTTTCGACAACACCCTGGTGCTCGGAGTACGCGGAGAAAAAAACAACTGGCAGTACGACATCAGTTACGATCAGGGAAGCAACTCTGTGGATTACACCGTACCAAATTCCATCAACACATCCATGGGCTCCAAAAGCCCCACCACCTTTGATGTGGGCGGATATACCTTCAAGCACGATGTAATGAACTTCGACCTTTTCCGGAAGTGGAATCAGGTTTCCCTGTCACTGGGCTCTGAAATTCGGGTTGAGAATTTCCAGGCACGTGCAGGAGACGAGGCTTCCTACCTGGATGGTTTGAGCGCTGAAAATGCCAGCAACTACCCCGATGGATATGGCCCGGCAGGCGCACAGTCTTTCCCCGGCCTTCAGCCGCAAAATGAGGTAGATGCTGTTCGCTACAATGTTGGTGCGTATGCTGAACTGAATTATGATTTGACCGAAGACTTCCTCATCGGTGGTGCAGTGCGTACCGAGCGCTACAGCGACTTTGGAAACACAACCAACTGGAAGGCCAATGCGCGCTACAAATTCCTGGACGACAAGGTGGTTGTCCGCGGTTCCTACTCAACCGGATTCCGCGCGCCTTCCCTCCATCAGATTTACCTGAGCAACATCCAAACCCTGATTTCCGGAGGCTCCGTTTCTGAACAGGGTACGTTCAACAACGAAAGTTCTGTATTGCGCCAGCTTGGAGTCAACCGACTGAAGCAGGAAGAAGCAGTAAACTTTACAGCAGGTCTGGCTCTGCGACCAGTCACCGGCTTGTATTTGTCTATCGACTATTACAACATCGAAGTGAACAACCGCATTGTGTATTCATCCAGCATCAGCAGTTCGGATACAAGCAGTGTGGTATATGACATCCTTGCAGCAAACAACATTACCAGCCTTAAATTTTTCATCAATGCAGTGGACACCCGAACCAGTGGTATTGACCTGGTAGCCAATTACCAGTGGGCTGCAGGAAATGGAAAAGCCGGCATCAACCTGGCTGCTAACTTCAACCAAAACGAAATCAATGGTGCGGTTTCCACTCCGGAGGTTTTGGCCACAGCCGGAATTGACATCTTCGACCGCAAGGAGCAAAGCCGGATTCTGACTGCGCGTCCGAACGACAAGATTATTTTGGGATTGAGTTATGAAACCGAAAAATTCCGGATCAACCTGAACAATACCCGTTTCGGTGAAGTGACCTGGCAACACGTTGACAACGGCTTGAATGCATCACTTGGATTGAACGATGAAGATTTTGACCAAACGTTCAGCGCAAAAATTGTTACAGACCTGAACCTGAGCTATCAAATCACTCGCAATGTGCGATTTGGCATAGCAGCAAACAACCTGCTCAATGTTTATCCCGATGTGATTGACACAAAAGGCGACGTTGTTACCGACCTGGGAGGCCGTTTCCTCTATCCTTGGGAAGTAAACCAGTTTGGATTTAATGGTACAACCCTGATGGCCAACCTGAACTTCAGGTTCTAAGCCAAATATTAGTCTGATAAAAACAAGCGGCCTTCCAATCACCATGATTGGAAGGCCGCCTTTTTATTTTAAGTGGATATCTAAATTAAATTTACAATCACATTTTTACAAACCGCCCCATTTGCCAACTACCGGAAATATTGGCCTGAACCGCATACAATCCCGGTGAAAGCCCTGAAACGTCCAGGGAAGTATTGTTTGATTCCAAAATCAGTCCGCCTCGCAGATCAAATACGCGAACCATCGTGGCACCATCAACCCGAAGCAAGTCGGTCGCCGGATTTGGATAGACATTCAAAGCCTGAAAAACCGGATTTTGTGTATTTGAAATGGGATTTACAACAGCATCAATTGCTCTCAATAACGACAAGTGCTTCAGATCCGGGTCCAATACATCCTGTCCCAATTCCCACATCATCACGCCAGACAGGTTTTGATCCATAGCCAAATGCACCTTGCTCTGAATCATGGGAATCCCGTTGTAATACCGTTCATCCACCTGGTCGAGGTAGGCATAGCTGGTATCCAGAGAAACGATGTATCGAAACGTGAAGGAGGTAACGGGCAGATTCGCAAAGTTGTATCCATAAAATGGCATTCCCAGGGTCAGGTTCTCTGGTGCAACGCCTTGATTTTGCCAATAGCCAATGCAATCTTCAGCCCACCAATACGGACTGTGCTGACCCGGATTGCTGGGGTCCCATGGCCCGCGCAAATCATACACCATCATGTTCACCCAATCAAATGCCGCCAAGGCAGCATTGGTGATTTGTGGGTACCGATGTGATCCCGGTAGTGCTGCAGTGAGCGGGATGCCCAAGGGCTGCAATGCCGCTTTTAAATCCAATACAAATGGGCTGTAATAGCTATCTACGTATTGCCATTCCAAATCCACATCCACACCATCTATATCATTTGCCTGTACATAATCCAGGATCAGGTTGATGAATGTAGCCCGATTGGCATCCTGCATCCAGAAATCCCAGGCGGCGTCCACATCCGGAGCCAAATATCCGCCTGCCAGTGAAATAAAGGCTTCTGCCCCGGCATCGTGAATGGACTGAACAACCGGCTCTATATCATACCCAGAGGCTGAAATTACTCCATCCATATTGGGGTTGACAAAGGCAATATTGACGTGGGTACACCGTTCCAGTTCCAGGCTAGACAGATTATCAAAGCGATACGTCGGAAGGTAGCCCACCACCCGAAACGAGGATTGAGCCTGGAGGGAAAAAGAAATAAAAAAAAGAAGGACTGGTAAAAATCGGTTCATCTTGCAGGATTGGTTTAGAATTTGTCCCAAATTTATACTTGGAATTATGCGCGTGCAGAAAAGCCCTAAAAATAAGATTAATTCGTCATATTTCAGTTGGAAATCCCAAAGGCTAAAATGAACGAAAGCAGAATCCAAATGTTAAAAGAAAGCTGCTTGGTTGTTGGAAATAGTTACAGGTCGAATAATCCGACAGAACAACCAAAAATGCGGAACTTTGCCCTGGAGGGCCATCTGGCCACCTGCTTTACTTATTAATCCAAAACGGTAAGCACCAATTAGTTTCCGGTGGTGCAAGCCTGGACTCATAGTATGAGTCTGACACCTGGAATGTTATGAAAATAGGAATAGTTTGCTATCCAACCTACGGTGGTTCGGGCGTTGTCGCTACCGAATTAGGCCTGGGTTTGGCACGACGTGGGCACGAAGTCCACTTCATTACGTACCGCCGGCCGGTTCGCCTGGCGCATTTTCACGAAAATGTGTTTTACCATGAAGTAGATAATGAGGATTACCCTCTTTTTGAATACCCGCCCTACGATACCGCATTGGCATCTACCATCGTAGATGTAGTGAAATACCAAAACCTGGATATCCTGCATGTTCATTACGCTATTCCACATGCTGCGGTAGCCTATATGGCGAAAAAAATCCTGCTTCAGGAGGGTCGTTACCTTCCGGTAATCACCACCCTGCACGGCACCGATATTACCCTGGTTGGGAACAACCGAACCTTCGCTCCGGTCGTGGCATTCAGTATCAACAAAAGCGATGGGGTTACGGCTGTATCAGAAAGCCTGAAAAAAGACACGCTCAGTCAATTCGATATCAAGCAAGACATTGAAGTGATTTACAACTTCATTGATTTCGAGCGTTTCCGAAAACTGGACAAAGAGCATTTTAAAAAAATCATCGCCCCGGATGGCGAACGCATCATAGCACACACCTCCAACTTCAGGAAGGTAAAACGGGTGGAGGACGTGGTTCATATTTTCAAACGAATCCACGATAAAATCCCATCCAAGTTGCTCATGATTGGCGACGGTCCCGAGCGCCCCAATGCCGAACGGCTTTGCCGGGAGCTGGGAATTTGTCAGGATGTGCGCTACCTGGGCAAACAGGATGCAATCGAAGAATTGCTCGCCATCTGTGATCTTTTCATCATCCCGTCTGAGAATGAGAGTTTCGGACTTTCAGCACTTGAAGCAATGGCCTGCGGTGTACCCGTTATTTCGAGCAACAGCGGGGGCCTTCCGGAGGTCAATATCCACGGAGAAACCGGCTTCCTCAGTTCGCCCGGAAATATCGAGGACATGGCAAAACATTCCATTGAACTGCTGGGAAATGAGGAAAAATTGCAGCAATTTCGCGCCAAAGCGGTAGAACAAGCCAAACGATTCGATTTGAACAATGTTCTGCCACATTACGAGGCCTATTACCAGGCCATTATGGAAAAAAGTGCTTTAAAAGTCGATTGATGTTACGAATTGGAACCCGCGGAAGCAAACTCGCCCTCTGGCAAGCTCATTACACACAGGATGCATTGACCCAACTGGGCATTGAAAGTGAATTGGTGATCATCAAAACCCAGGGAGACCGAATCCAGGATATTGGTTTTGATAAAATGGAAGGCAAAGGTTTTTTTACAAAAGAAATTGAAGAACACCTCCTTCGGGGCGAAATTGATTTGGCGGTCCACTCCATGAAAGACATGCCAACGTCTCAGCCAGACGGACTCTGCCTGACCGCAGTTTCCTACCGCGACAAGGCCCACGACTTATTGCTTATTCGTCCGGAAAGCACGGACAACAGCCAGGTGTTTAAAATCAAACAAAATGCCGTCGTTGGCACCTCTGCAGCCCGACGAAAAGCACAAATAAAAGACTTTCGGCCAGATGTCGAAATCAAAGACCTGCGCGGCAATGTACCTACGCGGGTAGATAAACTTCGGGAAGGACAATACGATGCAATCTTTGTCGCCGCAGCCGGTACCAACCGACTTCAGTTAGACCTCAGCGACCTGATTGTGGTGGAACTCAATCCCCGTGAATTTATACCGGCACCAGCTCAGGGCGTACTTACCTGGCAAACCAATGCCAATGATATTCCCACCCGAAAGGTGCTCCAAAAACTGCATCAATCCAGTGTAGCGGTCTGCACCAACATCGAGCGGACGGTACTCCAGAAAATGGACGGTGGCTGTCAAATGCCCCTCGGAGTGTATTGTGAACGCGATGCCGATGGGAATTTCCATGCATTTGCAGCCTGCGAACGCAACGGAAAAATGATTCGCAGCCGCCATTCTCAAAACACCGTACACGGGCTGGCCGACCGGATTCTCCGCGATTTATTGGTTTGATTTCTCCCGCGCAAAAGCCAGTGCGACCTGCGCTCCCAGGCGGACGTTGTTCAGAGCAAGCGCACAGTTGGCATCCAGGCTTTTTCCCGAAGTAAGCTGTTCTATTTTGCTCAACAGAAACGGTGTAAGTCGTTTCCCTTTTATTCCATTGGACTGGGCAAGGTCCAAGGCTTCTGAAATGGTCTGCTCAATGGCATCAGATTCAATGGCGTGGGCATGAGGGATTGGATTTGCAATCAAAACACCTCCACCAGGATCAAGGGCCCATTGGGTGTGTAAAAAGCGGGCCAGCTCCTCCGGTGTATCCAGCCGGTGTTCCAGGCCATGCCCACTGCATCGCGAATAAAATGCAGGAAACTCATTGGTTTGATATCCGATAACCGGAACTCCCATGGTTTCGAGATATTCCAGGGTCAGACCCAAATCCAGGATGGCTTTTGCGCCTGCACTGATGACAGCAACGGGCGTCCGTGAGAGTTCCTGCAAGTCGGCTGAGACATCCATGGTCTCTGCTGCTCCGCGATGCGCACCACCAATCCCACCAGTCGAGAATATCCGGATTCCTGCATGGGCTGCAACCATCATGGTGGATGCCACGGTGGTTGCCCCATTCAACCCCTGGCTGAGTGCATAAGCCATATCGCGCCGACTGAGTTTTGGTACATCCGGTCCATTTTGCGCAAACCATTGGAGTTCGCTTTCGCTCAGGCCTGCATGCATTTTCCCATTCAACACGGCGCAGGTAGCGGGAACAACCCCTTCCGCCCGTGCAGCAGCTTCTAGTTCCCGGGCCAACTCCAGGTTTCTGGGGTAGGGCATGCCGTGAGCGATGATGGTGCTTTCCAGTGCAAGGACAGCCTCACCGGCAGACAGGGCCCGAGCCACTTCTTCAGAAAGGACTGGTTTCATATGCATGTATTTTTCAGGTCATCAATCCCAAAACCCATCCAGCACCTTTCCGCTGCTGCCATTTGGTTCCATAATGCGCAGCATGGCCGCCAGCGTTGGAGCAATATCCACAATGGTTACAGGCTTCACGTTCCACCCCTTTTTGATATGCCAACCGTACCAGATCAAGGGCACGTGGGTGTCGTAGCTATAGCCGCTGGAGTGTGTGGTTCCGGCTTTTCCATAGTATTTAAAATCCGAGTTCCAGGCTGGCTCCAGGAGGAATACCACATCCCCGGTTCGCTTAGGATGAATAGACCGCCGGATGAGTGCACTGTGCGGGTATTCAGCCGGCAGCATCATAGCCTCTTCAACGCTGAATGCGCCATAGACTCCATCTTGTTTTTTAATAAAATCAACGGCGATTTGACAGGCTTTTTCTTTTGTCAACTTGGACTTTGCCAGTTGCTCATAGTTAAACCAAACATGTTGATTTTTTACCCAGTGAATGTATGTTCCGGGCAGGCTTGTACGGGCAGAAAACAAACTATCCAGGGATGTCTGAAGTTTGCGCTGTGAAAACGAACCGGCCGGTATATCCAGGTCGGTCATGTGCCGACAGGTTTCTGCTGCCCCGTGATCGGCAGTTAAAAACACCAGGACATTTTCCTTTCCAAGCGTGTTATCCAGGTATTTTAGCAGGCGGGCCAGTTCCTCATCCAGACGGAGGTAGGTATCCTGGGTTTCTTCGGCGTGAATGCCGAAACGGTGTCCGCAATAATCGGTTGATGAAAAGGAAAGGCATAGAAAATCAGTAGCAGTTGACTTACCCAACTTTAGCGTTTCCAATGCATGCAGCGCAAAATCCATGGTAAAACTGTTTCCGAATGGGGTCTCTCGCAGGTCTGCATAGTTTCCTTTGGTTGTTACCATAGCAGGCAGATCGTAAGGAAAGCGGCCATCTGTATTGGGAGACAGTCTTTTTTCGTACTCATCCCACCCCGGAAAACTGGGTTTGTAGGCAGTTTTAGGCGCCATTGGGTACCAGGGCTTTGCCATGTATTGAGCGCTTAGTCCTTTGTCATTGAACTCCTGAACCCAACCAGGCAGTTGGAGTGAATCCTGGTAGTAGGTTGAAGTAACCCAGTTGCCTGTTTCATCATCAAACCAAAAACAACCATTGGGTATGTGTCCGGCAGGCAGGATACTGCCCCGGTCTTTCAGGCATATGGCATACACCCTGGATTCCATGGCATTGGACAAGCGCAATTCATCCGTAATAGTCGTCGTCAGCAGCACCCTTGGCGAATGCATTCCATACTTGCTGGTAGTACCAACAGATTGCACCGTGGTATCCTTGGTTACATAGCGTTTCCGTCCCCAGGAGCGGTCGTACCAATCATTCCCGACAATCCCGTGCAAGGATGGGTAAGCCCCGGTGTAAATGGCTGCATGCCCCGGAGCAGTATAGGTGGGCACATAGTCAAAATGTGTGTTTTCACACGATTGCCCCTCCCTCAGTAGTCGCTTAAATCCGTCGTTTCCATATTGGTCGTAATAGCGGTACAAATAATCGTAGCGCATTTGATCCACTACAATACCTACCACCAGTTTAGGGCGGGATACCTGAGCGTATGAAATGGAAATAAAACTAAGTATAAGAGCGAGTGTGCTAACTACCTTCTGCATGGTGCGTGCTGTTTATTAGGTGGGCTTCCGAGATCGCTTCAAAATTCTATGAAGCAGAACAAATATCGCCGCAAAAGTACAGCGTATTAATTTCTCAGACCGGAACAGCAGGTAAAATGTGTGTAAACTAGTGGTAAGTAGTAAGTAGTAAGTGGCCAGAAGACTTACCACTTACCACTTACCACTTACTACTTATCACTTACCACTAATAATCAATTAAAGTACAATTTGTTCTGGGCACTTCGACGGTTTAAAACAATGCATTGCGTACTTTTGCACATATTTTAGGTTCGAACGGGCCGCTTGATTGATAAAAGTGATGATTTTGAAAAAAAATATCTACCTCTGGGTCTTTTTGATTGCATGTGTTGCATTTGCAGGCTGGAAGTTATACACCAATAAAATGCGCATCAACGAAGAAGCGCAGCTTTCGCAAATTGGTCGTGCCTTTGTGCCGGTGGAAGCCGTGCACCCGCAGATGGAAACCCTGTCGCAGGAACTGGAGACAGACGGAATTTTCCTTCCGGCAAAAGAGATGTTTGTAATTTCAGAAACAGCGGGCCGGGTAATCGAGGTGTTCAAAAATAAGGGTGAGTGGGTAAAAGAAGGAGAAACCATTGCAAAAGTGGATGATGAACTGTTAAGCATTGAACTTGAGGCTACTCAGGCCAATATTGCCAAACTGCGCAAAGACAAAGAACGCCTGGGAAATCTGATTGAAGGAGATGCCGCACCTAAAAACAAAATTGAGGACATTGAACTCGGCCTTCTGGCTGCCGAAGCCAAAGAAAAAGGACTGAAAAAGCAAATTGCCAATACCTTCATTAAGGCCCCGATGACGGGTACCATGGGCCTGCGATTCATTGAGCGTGGGAGTGTGATTGGTCCTGGAATTCAAGTTGCTCAAATCACCAATCTGGAGAAACTATTCCTTATGGTGAAAGTTACTGAGCGCGATATCCTTAGGCTACAAAAAGGACTTGGCGTGACCGTTTACGCCGATGTATACCCGGAGCGCCCCATTCAGGGAAGAATCACCAACATCGGCCTGCGTGCGGATAACGCATTCAATTATGATGTGGAAATCGAAGTTCCCAATCTGAAAGGAAAGCCACTCCGTGCCGGTATGCATGCCAAGGCCATCTTTGTTTTTGATGGAAACAGAAAAGGCCTGACGCTCCCCCGACGCGCCATTGCAGGCAGTTTGCAGGATGCAAAGGTTTTTGTGATCCAGGATTCAGTAGCCCGTTTGCGGCCTGTAAGTCTCGGAATTGCATCCGGTGTCAAGGTAGAAGTGATGAGCGGATTAACGGAAGAAGACCAGGTAGTTCTTACAGGCCACGTAAACCTCAGCAACGGAACCCGTGTAGAAGTAGTAAGCCTGGATGGCGAATCAACCGTGTTGAAAAACTAGCCAAGCCCCATAAAATACACCTAGCCAGACCCGCCACAACTAAACTTCTGGAGCAAATAAACCCGGAAGCACCTTTCGTGCACATCATGCCCTGATCAAGCGCGACCAAAAAAATTAGCACGCGGATACAACAAACTCCGCACACATGGAATCTGTTTGACAGACCCCCGGCTAGCTATTTTTTTTAACAACATAAAACGCACAATCTATGCAAGGACTGACCAGACTTCTTCTCATCCTTTTTGGAATGCAGGCGCTACCGCTTTTTGCCCAGAACACCTCCATTGCAAACATAGACGAACGAGTGGAAGCCCTCCTTCAAAAAATGACTCTGGATGAAAAAATAGGGCAGCTCAATCAACTCCCGGGCGACATCAGTACCGGTACCGATGTAGGGAGCAACGATCTTCTGAATCAAATCAAAGAAGGTAAAATTGGCAGTATTCTCAGCCACACCAATTTTGAAAACAAGCGCATCATGCAAAAAGCGGCCGTGAAACAAAGCCGCCTGGGTATCCCCCTGCTTTTTGGGTTTGATGTGATCCATGGATACAAAACTATTTTTCCTATTCCACTGGCCCAGGCTGCCAGCTGGGACCTCGAAGCCATCGAAAACGCCGAGCGCATCGCCGCTGCAGAAGCAGCTGCTGACGGCCAGCACTGGGCTTTTGCACCCATGGTGGATATTAGCCGCGACCCACGCTGGGGGCGTGTTATGGAAGGCTCCGGTGAAGATACCTACCTGGGAGCCCGCATTGCAGAAGCCCGGGTTCGTGGGTTCCAGGGTTCTGATCTGGCCAATCCGTTGAGTGTTGCTGCATGCACCAAACACTTTGCCGGATATGGGTTTACTGAGGGCGGTCGTGACTACAACACCGTGGACATGAGCGAGCAGCGCCTCAGAAACATTGTACTCCCTCCGTTCAAAGCCGCTGCAGATGCCGGATCAGCCACCTTTATGAATGCATTCAACATCCTGAACGGAACACCCGCTACCATGAATCGCCACCTGCAGGAAGATATCCTCCGCAACGAATGGGGCTGGGATGGCATGATGGTCAGCGACTGGAATTCGGTAGGTGAAACTATCATCCACGGTGCCGCCGCAGACGATGCAGATGCTTCTGCCAAATGCCTTACGGCTGGCTGTGATATGGACATGTCGGGCGGGACTTATACCCGCGGAATGAAAGCCGCCCTGAAAGCAGGAACCGTCACCCAGGAGCAAATCGACCAGGCAGTTCGCCGGGTACTCCGACTGAAATTTCAACTGGGCTTGTTTGACGACCCATACCGCTACCTCGATGAGGCGCGCCGGGAAGCAACCCTGGAAAAACCCGAACACCGCGCCGCCGCCCGGGAACTGGCAGCAAACAGCATGGTGCTTCTGAAAAACGACGGAGGACTGCTCCCTTTGAAGGCCGATGGGCCATTTAAAAAAATCGCCATCATCGGGCCATACGCCAACAGTCAGGGCAATAAAGATTATATGAGTTTCTGGACCCTGGGTATCGGAGCCCGGGCTTACGACTCTACCAAGGTAGTTACTCCGGCCATGGCCCTTAAGCCTGCCCTGGAAGAAATGGGCTTTGAGGTCACTGTCACCGAAGTCTGCATGGATCCAACCTGTACCGAAAAAGAATACATGGCTGCCCGAAATGCCGCAAAAGAGGCAGACTTGATCATTTGCTGTGTGGGAGAGCGCGGGATCAACTGTGGAGAAAGTCGCTCCGTCAGCAACATTGAGCTGGAAGAAAAGCAACAAACCCTGCTGCGAATCGTGAGCCGCGGCAACACACCCGTAGTGATGGCTCTGTTCAACAGCCGTCCGCTTGTATTTGAGTGGGCTGCAGAAAACACACCGGCTATTTTGGTAGCCTGGCAAGCAGGCTTTGAAACAGGCAATGCCCTTGCCGATGTGCTCACCGGAAAAGTCAATCCTTCTGGCAAACTTCCTATAACTTTCCCACGAAACCTGGGACAGGTTCCTCTGTATTACAATGCTATGCGCACCGGACGCCCTCAAACCCAAGCCGGTCAGATGTGGACCAGTGGCTACCTCGATAGTTCAACCGAACCGCAGTGGCCCTTTGGGTTTGGACTGAGCTATACCAAATTCAGTTATTCCGACTTGCAAATCTCAAAAGAGGATAAGCAAGTGCGTGTAAGCATCACTGTTGCCAACACCGGCGGAATGGCCGGAGAAGAAGTGGTACAGCTGTATATCCACGACCCCGTGGCAGATATCGCCCGCCCGGTAAAGGAATTAAAAGGGTTTGAGAAAATCATGCTGCAGGCAGGTGAGAAAAAACAAGTTCAGTTTGTTCTGACTGAAAAAGAGCTAGGCTACTGGAATGGAGAAAACCAGTTTAAGGCAGACAAAGGGCGCTTCGATGTATTTGTTGGAGGCAGCTCGGTCGATGTTCTTCAAGGCAACTTTACCTGGTAAGTTTATAGCACAAACAGAAAACAAAAAAAGTGGTCGGGAATTCTCCCGACCACTTTTTTTATCTGTATAAAAAACGCTGATTCTTATTGTTTTCCGGCGAGTCCATCCATCCGGATCATGTCCCGGATAATGTGGTATGTCTCGTAGAGTTGTACGTCTTTCTTGCGGTCGCCCACCCACTTTTCATTGCGAGCTGCGCGGGAAGTATCCTGCTTGATTTCCGGCAAATCAACAGCCAGGTTTTCTACATCAAAGCCATCAATGGCTGCAAACATATCCTCGTAGCGTTTTGCTTCTTCGGCGCGCTTCTTTTCCCAGGTCTGATATTTTTCCAATTGAAGCGGGAACTCTGTTTGGTCTTTTTGCTTGCGCAGACGCACTGCATTTTCTTCAACCAAACGGAAGGTAGGATTGGCTTTCACCCGACTGGCACTGTTTGCCCTCAATTCATCCATATTTACAATGTGGTAAACCTTCTGTGAATAGGGCACCGGATTGATGGTAGAAGCCTGGAGTGGGAAATCATTTTCGCGTTCACCCAAATCAAGCAAGTTGTACGAGTCTGGCAAAACAATATCAGGCGTTACACCTTGCAATTGAGTGGTTTCACCATTTACACGGTAGAATTTCTGCACCGTGAGTTTCATATTGCCCAATGGCTTCACGGAGTCATCGCCGGTCGCGTTATCGAGATCCAGGAAGCGCTGCACGGTTCCTTTTCCATAGGTTCCTGCGGAACCAACGATAACTGCACGGTCGTAATCCTGCATGGCTGCAGCCAGGATTTCAGAAGCTGAGGCGCTCAGGCCATTTACCATTACAACCAATGGGCCAGCCCACTGAACGCGATTGTCATAGTCTTCCATGATCTCCGGATTCCGGGTGCGGCTTTTAACCTGTACAATCGGACCGTTTTCAATAAACAAACCAGACATCTGGACTACATCGCGCAGGGAGCCACCACCATTATTGCGCAAATCGAGGATGATTCCGCTTACTTTTTCTTTTTTCAATTTTTCAATCTCCTTGGCTACGTCGGCAGCGCAGGAGGTTACTCCTTTTGGAGTAAAATCAGCATAAAACTTAGGCAGGTAAATGTAGCCAACAGGAGGTTCGGTCTGCTCGCTTCGCAACAACAGCGATTTAGCCAGTCCTTCTTCCATAATCACGATGTCCCGTGTGATGATAATCATTTTGCTGGTGCCATCGGGCTTTTTCACGGTGAGGCGTACCTGAGTACCTTTCTTTCCACGAATCTTGGCCACCACATCGTCGATGGTCCAACCGCTGATTTCAAGGTCTTCTTTTTCATCGCCCTGACCAACTTTCACGATAATATCTTCTGCCTGGAGTTCGCCCTGCAAATCGGCCGGGCCACCAGGAACCACCTCTGTTACCGTTGTGTTTTCACCATCGCTCATAAGCCGTGCACCGATTCCTTCCAGTTTGCCGGAAATCTGAAAATCAAACTCGGCTTTGTCCTGAGGAGACAGGTAAGCGGTATGCGGATCAAATACATTGGTTATGGCATTCAGGTAAATTTCGAGGCGCTTGCTCCGGTCTAGTTTGCGCAGGCGCTTGAACAGGCGGTCGTACACCTTCAGAACTTCTTCGCGCGACTCAGACTCCAGGGTTTCAAATGATTTCTTTTCACCCTCGAAGCCTTCTTTCTCTTGTTTTTCCTGTTCGTCGGAAATACGTGAAAGAATATCGTATTTCAGCCAATTTTCCCAACGCTGGCGCAGTTCGGCATCGTTAGCAGCCCACTCAACTTTTTTTCCATCTGCCTGCAATTTCTCATTGGCAGAAAAATCCATTGGCTTAGCCAGGATATCCTTGTACCAAGCCTCTGTTTTGTCGAGAGATTTATCCATCAGCTCCAAAGACAGGTTAAAGCACTCAAAGGTGCCTGCAAGCGCCTGGTCGTCCAGTGCGCGTTCGTACTGTTTCAGTTGGGTTACATCGTCTTTTGTGAAAAAGCGCTTCCCGCTGTCCAGGTCCTTCAGATAGGACGCAAAAACATTTTCCGAAAACTCATCATCAATCTTGACCGGCTGATAATGCAGGCGGCTAAGGCCTTCGACAACCGAACGAACCAACACCGATTCCTTGCGTGGATCGGGGTCGCCACTGGAAAATGGAGAAAAACTATTCAGGAGAAAGGCTATTCCAATTACTCCCAGGAATGAAAAAAATAAAATGGATGATTTGCGATTCATTTCAGGCAATTGTGCGCCGGGACCTTCTTGCCCAGCAGGACGATAAGAATACATCATGAAATATACAGGTTTTTAATGTAACAAAGAAAATCCACCTAAGGTTGAACCTTCCTTTTCAGAACATTGGAGTTCCCTGGCAGGCAGGGCTTCATCATACACCCTTTACTACGTACCAGATCCAATCTTAAACGTAACGCAATTACGGTTTATTTGTGACAGCCGCACTTATTTTTTCTACGAAAAAACAAAATACCGGGGTTTTGGTATCGCAAAGAGCACTTTGCAGAGCGATAAAGCGGAAAAATCAATTGCCGATTGCCGATTACATGAAATCCGATTGCTGATTGGATTGTAGATTGTATAATGGATGATTAATTTTAATAAACAAATAAACAGAGCCTCGAAGAGGCGGATGGATCAATTGACGATTGACGATTACATGATTTCCGATTGACGATTGGATTTTTGATTGGTAAACAGTGAGCTTGTTTTTCAATAAACAAATTCATCAAATCATCAATTTCAATAAACAAATAAACAAGGGAAAGCGCAGCGTCCCGAATAAACAAGGCCCGGAGGGCCGAATAAACAAGCTACCCGAACGGACACGCCCCTCAATCGGAACAGGATCTCCACGGAAATAGGTACATTTGTCATTCGGGCCTGTTACAAGTGCCCGCTGTCGACCCTGTCAGGGCCACCTGGCCACTGTTTGGGGAGATTGATCTGGTGACATGCAACGCACATTCTTCCATATTCTCCTGGCTTTTTTCTTCTGTATGCATGCAGAAGTGAACCTGCATGCGCAAAGCATTGAGGAAATTGAAAACTCCACGTTTTTGATTGAAGAACTGCTGAGTAAAGCCAATAACAGCAGCAACAACAAGGACAGAGATTCCTATGCCTCCCAGGCGCTCACCATTGCGCGGGGGATTAACTACGATGGAGGCATTATGCGGGCCTCTATCATTCTGGGAATCACGGCCTCAGAAGATCGAAAAACCGAAAAAGCGCTCCAACATTTCCTGGAAGCGGAAAGCAAGGCCCAATCCAGCGACAACAATGCTGCACTGGCCCGGGTCTATCGGGCTATGGGCGACCTGTTTGCTCAGGAACATCTGTACGGAACATCGCGGAGTTATTACAGCAAATCCCTCGACCTGGAGCCCCGGCATTACAGCACCATGGAAAAAGCAGCCGACATCAGTCTGCTGGACATGCGTTTTGACAGTGCGGAGTATTTTTACAAAGAGTTGATCAGCAAGTACCGACTGGAAAACAACAACCCCAAACTGGTCCACATTTACCAAAAACTTGCCAACGCCTACAACGACAACGACAACCCCGGCAAAGGACTGTATTACTACCTGTACATCGAGGACATCATCGAGCATTATGGCAGCCCTTCGGAAAAAGGCATGCTGTACAACAACATGGGAAACCAGTACGCAGCCCTTTTCGACTACGATAAAGCGCTTGAATATTTCCGCAAAGCCGAACTGCAATGCTCGTATATCCCCTGCGACGATCCGGAGGTGTTATTCGCCAACATGGGCATTGCCCTGCACAACCTGGGCAAAGACGATGAGGCGCTGAATTACCTGCAAAAAGCCCGAAATCTGGTGGCCAGCAACAACGACAAGTCTTCGCTGGCCAGCCTGGAACACCTGATCGCCGGCGTGTACTTCAACAGCAAAGACCTGTACAATGCACTCAGCCACAACGAAGAGGCAATTCGGTTTGCACAGGAGACCAGAGAGCGCGAGACCCTTTCGAAATGCTACCGCACGGCGGCCGACTTGCACCACGAATTATACGATTTTGAAAAGGCATACGAGTATTATCAAAAATACCTTTTGCTGAGCGATGAAATCCGATTTGAAAAAGAAAGTCGCCGCCAACGCATCGACCAGCAACGCGCCATGTTGGCCACTGCAGAAGGCCAGATCCGCTACCTGCTGACCCGGCAAAACATCAAAGACCTGGAGCTCCAGAACACCCAGTCGGAAAAAGAAAAACTCCGCCTGTTAAACGAAAACCTGGTGCTGGAAACCGAGCGCCGCGACCGTGAGCTCCAACTGCTTCAGCAGGAAAAAGAAATCGACCAGGCCAAACAACGCGAACTTATATTGCAGAACCTCCGGTCGAGCCAGGAACTCCGGCTCGCCTCGCAGCAACTGGCTGTTGAGAAGCAAAACCGACTTATCTACGAGCTCAAACAACAGGAGGAAATCGACCGCGCCCAAAGTTTGGCCGATAGTACAAGCAGGGCGCAGGAAATCGAACTGCTGAAAAAAGACAAGGAACTAACGGCCTTCCAGCAAGATGCTTTCCGACAGTTTGCTTATGGGGTCGGCTTTTTGGGATTGATCATTCTCGGCCTCCTGGGTTCGGGCTGGTGGCTGGCCCGGAGAACGGGTGTACGCCTGCGTGCACAAAACAAAAAAATCGAAGCCCAAAAGGAACTCATCGAAGAAGAACGCCACAAGAGCGACCGGCTTTTGCTCAACATCCTGCCCGGCGAAATCGCCCAGGAGCTCCGCACCCGCGGGCACGCTGATCCGAGGTATTATGAATCTGCCACGGTGCTCTTTACGGATTTCATGAACTTCACCAAACTTTCCGAGCAGATGAGTCCGGAAGAGCTCATTGCTGAACTCAATGAATGCTTCCTGGCATTTGATGAAATTTGTGAGAAACACAATCTGGAAAAAATCAAAACCATCGGAGACGCGTACATGTGCGCCGGCGGTTTGCCCATTCCCAATACGCAACATCCGGTGGATGCCGTTAAGGCTGCGCGTGAAATGATGTACTGGCTGGAACGGCGCAACAATGAAAACCCGAATGCCGTATTTCGGCAGATGCGGATCGGGGTGCATACCGGGCCGGTGATTGCCGGTGTGGTAGGAAAAAACAAATTTGCCTACGACATCTGGGGCGATGCCGTGAACCTCGCTGCACGCCTGGAAGAATGGGGGCAGCCCGGAAAAATCAACGTTTCAGGTGCCACCAAAGATGCCGTTGCCCACAAGTTTAATGCAAGTTACCGGGGCAAAAAGGAAGTCCACAACAAAGGCCTGGTGGACATGTATTTCATCGAAGAAGAAATAGAATAAAACCTAATCGTCGTTTCGGAGCAATTCCAGTATTTCCAAGGCTTGTGCCAGGTGTCGGAATTCGTGCTGCGTGATGATATCAAAGGCCGTTTCCAGGTTGTAAACGATCACCCGGCTGGCCGGGGAGGATATGGCTGCACCTGCCTCCAGCAAATCTTCGCAGGAGGCAATAAACTGCGCCATTTCCTGCTGGTGTTTCAAAAACCGCGGAAGGATGTCGGCACCAAGGTCGCTGCTTCCCGGCTCCCAGATTGAAAAGGTCTTGATTTTCTTTTTCCGGTCGGGCTGAACAGACTTCAGGATAAAATCGCCCATCATTTTTCGATAAAACCCAAAGCGCCCCCAAAACGGCCGCTTGTAGGAGCCGTCGCGAACCGCCTGCACCGCCGGGTAATAGCTTTCGTTGATGGTGATGAGGTGGTCCAAATTCTGGGCAATGCTCCAGGTTTCGGATTGGGCTTCCAGTTCAACTGCTTGGCATTGAGTCTGCCAAACTCGAGTTCAACCGGTTGGCTAAATTCTTCTGCAGGCACACTTGCCAGGCCGCTATTTCATCTTCCATGATTGGATGCGGTGAAATGTATGTGCACAAAGATAACCCCTGAGTCGCAGCAACGGAGTATTTCAGCCGTATTTCCTGACAATACCGTGCAGAATTATCTTCGGGAAAGGCGTACCTTTGCGGCGTTTTTCAGGATAAAATGAAAAACAAATCACCACATTTTTGAAATCATATTTTTTAAAATAAAATCCTTTCCATGGAACCTAAAGAATTTCTCCGAAAACTCGGTCTTAAATCCAAAAACGACGGAACCTGGACCGGTCGGGAAGCCATAAAAGGGAGTGCACGCTCTATCAAAAGTTATTCACCGGTCGACGGAGCCCTGATTGGCTCTGTAAGCATCACCACACGCGACCAATACGACCAGGTAATCGCAAAAGCCCAGGAGGCATTTACGCACTGGCGCAGCGTACCGGCACCCAAGCGCGGGGAGATCATTCGCCAGTACGGCGATGTACTCCGTCAATACAAAGATCCATTGGGCCGCCTGGTTTCCTACGAAATGGGAAAAAGCCTGCAGGAAGGCTGGGGTGAAGTACAGGAAATGATCGACATCTGTGATTTTGCCGTGGGTCTTTCCCGCCAATTGTACGGACTGAGCATGCACAGCGAACGCCCTGCGCACCGCATGTACGAGCAGTGGCATCCATTGGGTGTTGTGGGCATTATCTCTGCCTTCAACTTCCCGGTTGCTGTGTGGTCCTGGAACGCGATGATCGCCCTGGTTTGTGGCGATGTATGCGTTTGGAAGGCTTCGGAAAAAGCGCCGCTTTGCTCTGTTGCCTGTCAGAACCTGTTCCGCAAAGTAATGGAAGCCAACGACCTGCCGGAAGGACTTTCTGCGGTTGTAAACGGCGATTACCGCGTAGGTGAATACATGACAAAAGACCAGCGCGTGCCTTTGATCAGCGCCACCGGCAGCACCCGCATGGGTAAAAT
This sequence comes from Saprospiraceae bacterium, assembly GCA_041392625.1. Lineage (GTDB taxonomy): Bacteria > Bacteroidota > Bacteroidia > Chitinophagales > Saprospiraceae > M3007. The sequence goes on from JAWKLR010000018.1 coordinate 73,485, forward strand.
GGTGGGCAAAACCGTCGCGGAGCGTTTGGGCCGCAGCCTGCTGGAACTGGGTGGAAACAACGCCATCATCGTGACGCCTTCTGCCGACCTGAAGATCACCCTGACCGGTGCGGTATTTGGAGCCGTTGGCACCTGTGGCCAGCGTTGCACCTCCACGCGCCGCCTCATCGTGCACGAAAGCCTGATGCCGGAGGTAAAGAAAACCCTGGCCAATGCCTACAAGCAATTGCGCATCGGCGATCCCTTGGACCCGAACAACCACGTAGGTCCATTGATTGACACCGACGCCGTTAACAACTACCTGAACAGCATTGAAGAAGTGAAAAAATCGGGTGGAAACTTCATCGTGGAAGGCGGAGTGCTCGAAGGAAAAGGCTACGAGAGCGGCTGCTATGTGAAGCCGTGCATTGCGGAAGTGCAAAACGAATGGCCGATCGTACAGCATGAAACCTTTGCTCCGATTTTGTACCTGATCAGTTACAAGACCCTGGAAGAGGCCATCGCCATCCAGAACGGCGTACCGCAGGGACTTTCTTCAGCCATCATGACCAGCAGCATGCAGGATGCAGAAAACTTCCTGAGCGCAGCCGGTTCCGACTGTGGAATTGCCAACGTAAACATCGGCACCTCCGGAGCGGAAATTGGTGGCGCCTTTGGTGGTGAAAAAGAAACCGGCGGTGGCCGCGAATCCGGCTCCGACAGCTGGAAAGCCTACATGCGCCGTCAGACCAACACCATCAACTACAGCACCAGTCTGCCGCTGGCGCAGGGGATTAAGTTTGACTTGTAAATTCAATTTTTTTGAATAAAAGAAAAGGGGATGTTTCGGTAGCGAGACAATCCCCTTTTCTCTTTTTATATGTGTATGCTTATTCTGATTGGTTGCGCGAATCAAGCATTCAGGTAAAAACATGAATGCTACATCCAGGGAGGGTGCAAATAAAATGTTAGCACGTATTCAGAATTTTTGAGCATGCTTTGCGGAAATAGTTTATATTTGTCAGCAGGCTGTAGTATTAAGAAACCCAATTGATTTAAAAACTGGTAATGAAAACGTTTTCTGGAAAGTGGTTTTGGTTTATCAGGGAGAGCATGGTACATGGCTTGGGGAGGGCTTAGGGTTATGTTATTGTTGACAGGATATTTGGTAGAATTAGGAGGCTTTTGGATGATTTGGATATTTGAAAATCAGAAATAATTTCAATTAGGTATATGCGATTTAACCGTACCGTTAGTAAAGATATACTCGATATTTGGGTGTATATCTGTACCTGGGTACAGATATACAATAGTTCTCGGCAACCATAAAAACTAAAAACATGACAATGAAAAAAATCACAACCAACCTGTTTAGCTTCAAAACATTCCGTTCGCCAG
>JAWKLR010000019.1:0-72917 GCA_041392625.1 Saprospiraceae bacterium
GTTGTTGCCAAATCAGCAGCGTCCTTTGCACAGCCAAAGGTAATCAGCAGGAAGAAGAGCAGAAAAGGAATGGTTTTTTGCATGGTGTTTTATTTTTTAATGAAAATTGTCTGAATTGATTTTATAAAAAATAGCTTTCGGCTAGAAAACTGTATAGCACAATACATTGTCGAGTTCAGCATCTTCCCAGCCTATGACAGCGCCCTTCGATTCATCTACACATTCAAACGGACCATTGAAAAGTGGAGGGAAAAGCAGAGGTTCAAAGGCATTCGCCTGCCGGTCGAGCAACTGGATATTTTGCAGGTCACTGATGTCGATAGTAACCAGGTCACGCCAACTATCGGCGTACAGGCGGCTGCCGGCAATGGTAAAGTCGGTGACGGCAGGGATTTTCAGGAAAACCAGGTTCTGAATATTGGCGGAGTCCTTGATGTTAAAAACATGGATGCCTTTTTTCTGCTCTACCATGAAAAACAAGGTATCTAACAGAAAAATGGGTCCACTTTCTACCACATCCTGGGGAGGCAAACTTCGGATGTCGTTCAGGGTTTCCAATGCTGCATAAACTGGCTTTTTACCCATCCCGGAATACCCGTCTATTTCCTTTCGGGTGCAGGAAAACAGGAAAAGGCCGGAGAGGAGCAGTGTTGCGAAAAGGAAACTAGTTTTTGAATGCATGGTTATGGTATTTTGAGCCTTGAAATGGAGTTATAAAATTAGGCAAAATTTGAATACACCACTAGTTTGTGCATGCCGGAAAAATGCCTTCTAAAGAAAAGACGGTTCCCCGAAGCAGATGCGTTGGGTTGGGAGGTCAAAAAAATGGAAGGAATGTATATTGTAAGGATATTCGAATTGATAGTACCTTGTGTTCCAATCATAAATCAAGATATAGCATGAAGTACCTCCTTTTGATTTTGTTTTTGCCCATAAACCTGCTTGCTCAGACAAGCTATACCGAGGATATCAACGCACACCGGGAACATTACAAGCAAGAGTTTCTGGAGGATGAGCGCGCGCCTCTAAAGGCCAGTGATACGGCCGACTTGCGGTTTTACCTCCCCGATCCGGACTGGAAAATTCCCGCAAAATTTGAACTGACCCCGGATGCGGAGCCCTTTGATATTTCTACCTACAGTGGAAAAACAAAAAAATATCGGCAGTATGGGCTCCTCCATTTTGAACGGGATGGAGCAAAGTATACGCTGGGTATTTATCAAAGTCTGCGCCTGATCGAACTAGATGAATACAAGGACTACCTGTTTTTGCCATTTAAAGATTTTACAAATGGTGAAGAAACATATGGCGGTGGGCGCTATATGGATTTCAAACTGGGTGATATCTCCGATGATGGAATGTTGATGCTGGATTTTAACAAATGCTACAATCCCTGGTGTGCATACAGCGATGGCTACAATTGTCCCATTCCTCCGGTTCAAAATCAGTTAGAACTAGAAGTTTTGGCAGGAGAGAAAAACTTTGCTGGTGAAAAAAAGCATTGATCATGTCAGTAATTGAAAAATTAGCAAGCTCGCTGGGGCGGAGGGATGAAGTGCCCAACCAGGATTTAGCCCGGGAAATTGCCACTCAGGCAGATTCCGATGCAGTACTTGAATTGCTTGGTTTGCTCCAACATAAAAGCAAGGATGTGCAAAACGACAGCATCAAGGTGCTGTACGAAATCGGTGCTTTGCGACCAGATCTTGTTGCCCCGCACCTCCATGCATTTGCAGCCCTTTTATCCCATAAAAACAATCGCCTGCAATGGGGAGGGATGACGGCCATTGCTGCCATTACCCCGGAAGTACCCGATGCTGTATACAACTTGCTTCCGCAGATTTTGGATGCTGCGCAAAAAGGTTCGGTGATCACGAAAGACAATGCGGTGCTCATTCTCATTGCCTTGTGCAACGTTTCAAAATACGAAACGGCTGCATTTGACTTGCTTTTGGAGCAGATTCAGGCAAGTCCTGACAATCAACTTCCCATGTATGCAGAGCGTGCCCTGCCTGTTGCTCCGGCAACCAGCAAAAAACAGTTTGCCGCCGTGTTGGAATCGCGGCTCCCGGAAATTGAAAAGGAATCAAAGCGAAAGCGGCTTGAGAAGGTGTTGAAGAAACTCGCAAAGTGAACTCACGCTTTTATTCATAAAAAATCCCGCATTCGGCCTGAAGGCAAAATGCGGGATTTGTATTGGGTGTTTAGAAGGTTTTTCGACAATTATTTCCCAAGGCTATTTTAAATAGTCTTAAGAATAGAATCAAGATAAAATTGTAACTTTTCTAAGTTCCTAAATTTTCCTCTAAATTTTTAATTGTTATATCTAGTTTATTTATCAAATCTGAATACGTCCAAATTTCAAGAATATTAGAAAAGCTATGTTTAATATTTGACAGGTTTTTTTCCCACACTGAATCTTGATGTCTTTTCCCAATAAGAATAATGCACTTACAAATATGACCCGCTTGAATACCTATTCTTTGTAAATCCTCATCTCCATCTCTTTTACTATCTATCATTGATTTATAGTTTAAGATTTGAGGTATCGCCCTTGCAAGTGATTTGGAAAGGTGGTATTCAGTTGTTGTGCCTCCATTTTTATTTTCTATTGTTTTAATATCAAATACTTCATCTTTTGGCGACTTTAACTCAACTATTACATACTCATTTATTGTTAGTGAGGTCCTTGTAAGTATATCGAACCTTTTTCTTGCAAGTTCTCCTTCTCTTTTATGGTCTATAAATTCCAGTCCGAATATTAAGCACCTCTGTGTCCTATATTTCCCCCCATCTTCATCTAACCAATCTTGAATAACTTTTTCATTCTTGTCTAAATTCTCTTCCAAAAATCTTTTGTATTCTTTCAATAAATCAACTCTAACTCCAATCCCCAACTCTTCTTTTTGACCTGAGTTTAGTCCTCGAATAATCTCATCGACATCTAACGAATCTGATTTCTCAAATAGTACGGTTTCAGTATTTATGGTTTTACCTGTAAACTCAATTTGAGCATTAATGAATTTTCCCAACTCGATTACAGCCTCTCCATTGCCAGAGGCAATATCGAAACGTCTATGAAATCCATTTGGGTTTTCTGAATCTTCAGGTTTAACCTCTTCCCAAAAATCGTTTTTTCTTCTTCTCTTGAACTGTCTTAGAGAAATATCGAAATGATGTAATTCTCCTGTTTCAGGATTTGGAATATGAAAAGCTTTTGCGGCAATAGTGGTAAATGGTGTTTTGTATAAAGTAGCATATGAGGATGCAAATCCTTTATTTAAAGGGATAATTGTCCAATTGGTCAATTCTTGCTCTAGTTCCGAATCAGAAAATTGGAAGTGTGTATGTGGGTATGATTTACGATCAAGTTTAAGGGCGTTGTTTTCAACCAGGATGTGCAGGCTTACCTCGTCGTTTAATTCCACCAGTTCACCACCAGGATTTTCGGATGTACCCAGTTCGGTTGCCAGTACTTCGGCCTTGATGTAATCTGCGAAACGATCCAGTGCAGGAAGGATAGCCGGGTGCGCTTCGAGTTGTACGCGAATCCGGTCGGTGACGTTGAAGTCTTTATCCTTCCGGATATTCTGGATGCGGTTTACCAGGTCGCGGGCGAGGCCTTCTGCCAGGAGGGCATCGGTAAGTGTTACATCGAGGGCTACCGTCAGGCTGCCTTCTGAGGCTACCTTCCAGCCCGGCAAATCCTCAGTTGAAACGATCAAATCCTCCGGAGTGAGGGTGTAGGTATTATCTCCGGCAGTGATCTCCATGGAGCCTGATTTTTCCAGGGCGTTGATTTGCTCATTGGTGAAGGTGGCGATTTGCCCTGCGGCATGCTTCATATCCTTCCCGAGTTTTGCACCCAGCGTTTTAAAGTTCGCCTTGGCTGCTTTTTTCAATAGCCCGGAAGCGTCGGTGATGTATTCAATTTCCTTCACGTTGATTTCCGAAAGAATCAAGTCTTTCACACCATCTACCTCGGCAATGAAGCGTTCATCCAGGATGGGCAACATGATTTTTTGCAGCGGCATACGCACGCGCAAGCGCTCTTTCTTGCGAATACTCAATGCGAGCGAACAGATGCGCTGCGCATAGGCCATTCGGCGTTCCAGGGCTTCGTCAATCCGGTCTTCATCTATCGCCCGGAGGTCGGTCAGGTGAACAGATTCGTGGCGCAGCGGGGTGTTGTTGGCACGTGCTTTTTCCCGGATCGGATCGCTGAGGTTGCGGTACAACCAGTCGGAGAAAAACGGAGCGAGTGATGCGCTCAGTTGTGCGCAAGTCATCAGGCATTCAAACAAGGTTTCGTAGGCAGCGCGTTTGTCGGTACCCATTTCGCCCCGCCAGAAACGGCGGCGCCCCAGACGAACATACCAGTTGGACAGGTGCTCATCAACAAACTCTTCCAGCAAACGGGCGGCTTTGGTTGGCTCATACTCGTCCATGGCCGCGCGGTAGTTTTTCACCAGGCTGTTGAGTTTGGATAAAATCCATCGGTCGAGTTCTGTGCGCTGATCGAGTGGAAGCACATCCATTTCATTCATTTCCCAGTTGTCCAGATTGGCATACAGGGCAAAGAAGTTGTAGGTATTGAAAAGGGTACCAAAGTATTTGTTTCGCACTTCAAGAATTCCACCGAGGTCGAACTTGAGGTTGTCCCAGGGGTTGGCATTGGAGATCATGTACCAGCGTGTGGCATCGGCTCCATATTCACCCAGCGTTTGGAATGGGTCAACCACATTGCCTTTGGATTTTGACATTTTATTCCCAACGCTGTCCAGAACAAGGCCGTTTGACACTACGTTTTTGTAAGCCACCGAATCAAAACACATGGTTGCTATGGCGTGTAGTGTGTAAAACCAGCCTCGCGTTTGGTCCACTCCTTCGGCGATAAAATCGGCCGGATACATGGCTTCAAACGGAGCGTTAAACGGTTTTTCATCACCGGCGGCCAGTTTTTCCTGGTTGAGTCCCCATTGGGCATACGGCATGGATCCGGAATCAAACCACACATCGATGAGGTCGAGTTCCCGGCGCATTTCGCGGCCGGTTTCCGATACCAGCACTACATCATCAATATAGGGGCGGTGTAGGTCTTTGGGAGTTTCCTGGTTCAATCCCAGTGCAGCATTTGCTTTTTCAATTTCTTTGCTGAGCATGTCAACCGAGCGGATGCAGCATTCTTCTTCGCCATCTTCTGTCCGCCAAATTGGAAGGGGAACCCCCCAATACCGGGAGCGGGAAAGGTTCCAGTCTTGCAGGTTGTCGAGCCACACACCGAAACGACCGGTGCCGGTATGTTCCGGTTTCCAGTTGATGGTGCGGTTGAGTTCAGCCATACGTTCTTTGGCAGCTGAGGCGCGCACAAACCAGGAGTCCAGCGGGTAGTAAAGCACAGGTTTATCGGTCCGCCAGCAATGCGGATAGTTGTGCTTGTATTTTTCAACCTTGAACGCTTTGTTATCTTCTTTCAGGCGAAGCGCAATCAGCAAATCCGTTGGTTTAAACTCTTTATCTGCGCGTTCTTCATCTGAATAATATTCGGCTTTGACGTAGCGGCCACCGAATTCCGGTACCTGCTCCACAAAGCGTCCCTGCCGGTCTACCAGTGGGAGGATGCGTCCTTTTTCATCCGGGATTCCGATAAAGGGAATACCCGCAGCCTTGCTCACCCGAAAGTCATCCGCGCCAAAGTACGGAGCAGTATGCACCACACCAGTACCGTCTTCGGTAGTAACAAAGTCGCCTGCAATGATGCGGAAGCCATCGCGGGCGAGTTCTTCGCTCACGATTTCAGGCATTGGGATCAATTGCTCGTAGAACAGGCCAACCAGGCTTTCACCCTTCATCGCCTGTACCACTTTGTAAGGCAGGTTTTTGTCGCCCGGCTTGAATTGCTCAAACGCCATACCTTCGTTTTCTTTGTTGAAATACGCAGCGAGGCGGTCTTTAGCCAGGATGACACTCACCCGATCGCCGGTATACGGACTCAGGGTTTTGACTTTTACATAATCAATGTTGTTGCCTACGGTCAGGGCCACGTTGGAAGGAAGTGTCCAGGGGGTAGTGGTCCAGGCCAGCACGCGGACATCCTCCTGGTCGTCTTCAAAAAAGTGCGCTGAATTCTTGTCCTTCCGGAGTTTGAACATGGCAATGGCCGAGATATCGCTTACTTCTTTGTAGCAGCCGGGCAGGTTGAGTTCGTGGGTACTGAGGCCCGTACCGGCTGCAGGACTAAACGGCTGGATGGTGAAGCCTTTGTACAAAAACGGAGCACCATCCGTGGTCTTTTTTTCGTACAGTTTGCTCAAGAGGTACCAACATGTTTCGATGTACTCATTTTGAAACGTGATGTAGGGATGCTCAAGGTCTACCCAATAGCCCATCTGGCGGGTAATATCGTCCCACAGGTCTTTATAGCGCATCACGGTATCGCGGCACGCCTTGTTGTAATCGTCAACACTGATTTTTTTACCAATATCTTCTTTGGTAATTCCCAGTTCTTTCTCCACCTGGAGTTCGATGGGGAGGCCGTGGGTATCCCAGCCACCTTTGCGTTCTACCCGATGTCCTTTCAGCGTTTGGTAACGGCAAAAAAGGTCTTTTACGGTACGGGCCATCACGTGGTGAATGCCGGGTTTTCCGTTGGCGGAAGGCGGACCTTCATAAAAAACAAAGGCTTTGTCTTCAGGCCGTTGTTCTACGGACTTTTCAAAGATTTTTTCATCTTCCCAGAACTTCAAAACTTCTGCATCGATGGCAGGCAGGTTGAGGGATTTAAATTCACGATACATGGTCGAAAAATATTTCAGTGTTGAATTGGCGCGCAAAAATACAAAAAAGAAACTCCCGCCCCGGGTGTCCGGAGCGGGAGTTTCTTTTTTCAAATAAATACCGTCCTAACCCAGGGGTGTGTCCTGAATAGAAATAATAATATCAACGGTAATTATTTGGTTGTACAGCATGGTACAAAGATAGGTTTATTTTTAAAACACACCAACCATTTATTCAATCACAGCGGTTTCCATGGCAGGGAGTGACATGAAGTAGGTATACATCGCTGAAAGTTGGGTAGAGTCCAGGTGTCCAAATTGATCCCAACGCATGAATTCCAGGTTGAGTTCTTTGCCCATTGGGGTTACCCCGGTTTTAAATGTGTTGATAAAACCATCGGTACCCCAGGAAGCCAGGCTGCCGCCGGGTGTAAGGTTTGGCCCCATAGGTGCTTCCGGGTTGGGATCCTTGCCTCCATTTAGTTCTTCTCCATGGCAGGTTCTGCAGCCACCAACTTTAACCAGGTAGGATCCGTATTCAGCGGTTACTCCCTTTTCAGGTGCCTTGTGGCCCGGATTGTTGTGGTCGAGTGTTTCGACGTTGATCACGTCTCCAAATGCGCCCATCTGAATCAGAATATTGCACAGCAGGGTACGGTCGGGTGCAGCCCATTCTTTATCAACCGGATCAACCGATTTGATGTAGGCTATGAGTTGACCCATGTGTTCATCGCTCATATACTGGAAGTCCATCGCCGGCATAATGAAAGCGGGTGTTCCGTCGGATTTCACCGCATGTCGGATTGCACGAAGCCAGTCGGCATCGGTATTGGTAGAACCAACTCCCCCTTTCCCGGAGGTTAGGTTGGGTGCATTGATTATCCCAAGATCGGGAATGTCAATAAACTTGGTGCCGGCTAAATCTTCTCCATGACAACCGGAACACATGCCCATCGCCCAGCGTTTGCCTTCGGCAATGGACGCAGAATCATTGGGGATATCAATGGTGCGGGGAGTGATGTCGTACGTTTTACTCAGCCGTTTGTTGGTGTTGTAGTTGAAATAGGCGACCGTAAGTGCGACAATGAGGATAATTGAACCGAGCAGGATGCCGATCCATTTGATTGCTTTCTTCATGGTTTCGTTTCATTTGACAGTTAGAAAATGCAGGCATGCATTTGGGGCAGGGCAGTAACCCGGCAAAAATATAGCACATTCGAATGAGTCTAAATAGTATTTAAGTACTAAAAGTGCGCGATGTTAGGATTTGAGGCGCGAATAAATTGTTAAATATGGAAAATCAGCACGTGCTGTATTTCTCAATTGCTTCAATTACTTTTGGTAAAAATTGATCGGGATTGCCATTGATCCATCAACAAGACCCTAGTTTTGGAAAAAATTATGCTATGAAAACAAGTATGTTAATTGCGTTATTGAGTTTTTTGTCAATGGGATTGCACGCACAATCTGCTGCTTCTGATCTGGACTTTTGGATTGGCGAATGGGATTTAAAATGGGCTGACTCGGATACCAGTTTTGGATACGGAACCAATTCCATTCAACGTACCCTTGCTGATCAGGTAATCCAGGAAAACTTCCAGATTCTGGCGGGTGACAACGCCGGATTTCTAGGAAAAAGCTGGTCGGTTTTTGATGCCAGAACAAAAGCATGGAGACAAACCTGGGTTGATAGCCAGGGCAGTTACCTCGATTTTACCGGTGAGCCTACGCCAGAGGGTTTTGTTTTCCAACGAGCGGCGTTGTTCCCAAATGGGAAAACGGGCTTGCAAAAAATGGTGTTCTACGACATCACCCACGATGCCTTTACCTGGGATTGGATGCGAAGCACCGATGGTGGAGAAACCTGGATTCTGGCCTGGCGTATTTGGTATACACGAAAAAAGTAAGAGGCAATAAAGGCAATCAAAAAAAGCCATCCCGGATTGTACCAGGATGGCTTTTTATATTCCTTCAAAATTGAATTATTTAAAAACTACTTTGCCTTGCATGATGCCATGGCTTGTTTGGATGGTCAGGAAGTACATACCTGCTGGCAGCAGATCCCGCTCAATCCGCACGGATTCCTGGCGAATGCCCTGGAATGTGCGAACGGTTTGTCCGGAAGCATCTGTGAGAATGACAGTTACCGCCTCATTTTTTGGGTTGCTGAAGAAGACATTGAACTCGGTGTTTGCCGGGTTGGGCGAAACAAACATGCGTTGTGCCTCTGCCGGATTGCCGGTGCTGGTGATGCCTGTTGAAATACAACTTGGATCGAGCACTTGTGCGTTGGTCAGGTGGTAGTTTTCACTAACCACATTGAAAATTTCCGAGATGCAAATTTCCGGTGCAGTCAGGCTGCTGTAGTGAATCCGGATAAAGTTGCCGGGGAGAATATTCTTTTGCAGTCCTTCTTCGCTTACACTCAGAGCCATCAGTTTGTTGGTCTGCGGGTTAAATTCCCAGTTGGCAACAAAACCCGGATCTAGGTTTTCAATGGATGCAATTTCCAGTCCGCTAACAGCAAATTCAAACCCAAAAAGTTTGCTGTATGGGTTGATGATTTGGATATCAAAAGTTTTTGCTGCGGTATCCAGACTTTCCGGAATCAGGTACACAATGTTGTCTGGATTATAAACGCCGGCCGGGAACTGGCATGCAAAACGCGTGCCCCAGTACTGCGGATCATCTGCGTGCAAAGCGCACTCCTGAAGCAAAGCGGCATCGTAAATGTCGATGTTTCCGTCGTCGTCCAGGTCGTGACACGGTGTTGCATCGCCGTTGTCGTTCAGGGTAGCATTCAGGTAAAGGGCAACGTCATCTGCAGTTTGCAGGGTATCCAGGTTCCAGTCGCCGTGAAGCAGTGCTCCTCCACAATCCCCATTACAGTCGGGTTGTGCCGGACCAAAGGCTTCGCCAAAACAGTCGGTGTAAATCGGGCAATCATCTGCTTCATTGATGATTGGATTTCCATTGCTGTCATATATCAATTCAAAACAAGCCTGGGCCCAGTTGTTCTCGTAGGTCGCTTCGTATCTGCCGGTAATATCCGGGCTTTTATCCCAGTTTACGCGAACTACCAGGGTGTAGAAACCGGCCGGAATGTCGGTAAGGTCAACCCATTGACAAGGCAGGGCTGCATCGTAGATGTCGCCGCACTGTGCCGTAATACCCATGTTGCTGCAGGTAAACTTGCCATCGCCGCCATCGCTGCATTCCAGGTCGAGCACACAGAATCCGTTTTTGGATCCAATTGGAATCAGGGTACCATTGCTGTCAAACAAGACGTATTCCGCATAGCCCCGGTAGTGCCAGTGGTTGTGGCAGGGGTCCCAGATAAACTGGTCGGAAGGAGTACTTGGGTTGGCTGGAGTCTGCCCAATGAAGTAATCGGCAGATCCAATATTTTTAATGTGGGTAGTAAATCGGAGAATATACCGGTTTCCAAAACCTTTGATACAGCCTTCTTCTACATAGCACTCATCATCGTTGATGAGCACATCTGGTTCCAGACTGTTGCGCAATACATCCTCCAGGACAATCAGGTCAGGCAAGTCGGTACAATCGGGGTCGCCGGGATAAATGCAGTCGCCGCTTACTGTTGCAAGTGGCTGAAAGTTGCAGGCTTCTGGGTCGGTACAACCAATCACAGGTCCGATATACTCAAGTGAAAAATTAATTTGTGCTCCCGAGCAGGAACCATTGGCATATCCCATGCGGATGTAATATTCTGTTCCAGCCGCGAGATACAGTTCTGCTTCTGCTCCGTTGGGGTTGCTGTCGCACCCTCCGTCGGCATAAAATGTTGTACCGAGGTTATCGTCGGAAAGGGTGATGCCCTGACACATGTCATACACCCAGATTTTGGTTGGGCAGTTCAGGTTGGCATCGCAGGTGCTGATCCGGTAGGTGCCGGTGTCCTGTGGTGTGAAGCTGTACCAGATTTCAAAATCATTGATGGTGGTGTGGTTGCCCAGGTCAATTGCAATCGGGTTGGAACAAAAGCCTCCCGGTGGGCATCCAAACGTTACGTTTTCACCAAATCCATAATCATATCCATTGTACTCGTAGTACAGTTCGTCGTCGAGATACAATTGGTAGTGGCCGTCCGGAGCCATTCCGTCACCGTAGGAGTCGCTGATTTGGAATACAACACAGCTGCCTTGAGAGATGCAATAGTTGAATGTTTGAGGATCCGTGCTTGCTGGAGTGCCTTCGGCAAAAACAAACCCGGAGTTCAGGTCGATCAGCTTCCAACTAACTTCGTAGTAGTAGTAATCGGGGTTGATCTCAAGCCGCACTGCGGTTTCAAACGGTCCGCACTGCGCGTTCAGGCCGATCCCAAACAGGAGAAAAGCGAAGAAGGGGAGTAATCTTTTTATCATAGCTAAGTAAGGTTTAGTTATGACAAAAGTAATAAACCGCTTTTTGATTGCGTGTTTTAAATAGAAAAATTGAAACTGTTTGACAGAATCTTTGTAACTGTCTGAACTAGAACTACCCCGGCATTTTGGAATGAATGGCCATCAAAAACTCATTTTTGGAGGTGTCTTCCAAAAACTTCCCGGAGTATTCGGCTGTGATTGTACTTGTTCCGTGGTGTTCTACGCCACGGGCTTGCACACACATGTGTCGGGCGTCGATGTAAACGGCTACATCTTCGGTTTCCAATAGTTGACAAAGGGCTTCGTGAATTTGCACCGTAAGGCGTTCCTGAACCTGGGGGCGCCGGGCATAGTAATCTGAAATGCGGTTGAGTTTTGACAAGCCAATAACCCGGTTGTTTGGAATATAGGCAATGTGGGCCACGCCAAAAATAGGCTGAAAGTGGTGTTCGCAAGTACTTTGGAGCGGAATGTTGCGCTCAATCACCATGCGCTTGTATTGGTATTTATTTTCAAAGGTGGTTGCCTGTGGTTTGTTTTCTGGCCGAAGTCCTTTGAATATTTCCTGCACATACATTTTGGCAACACGGCGTGGTGTCCCTTTCAGACTGTCGTCATCCAGATCAAGCCCCAGGACATCCATGATGCGTGAGAAATGGCGGCTTATTTTTTCGATTTTTTCTTCATCGGATAATTCAAATGCCCGGGCGTGGAGGGGCGTGTCAGCCGAGTTGGAGAAATGCAGATCCCCGAGTTCATCGGTGCTGGCTTCGGCTGTTTGGTGGCCGTTTAATATGAGGTCAGACATGGTAGCTTGGTTGAAAACAGGTGTCGCCTTTATGTTGAAAAAGCGGTACACCTCCTTGCGAACGGACATAAATTTGAACAAGAGGAAAACGCTGCGCACCCTAAATTGTTCACGTTGTGTTTCCTGTCCGTTCTGCTGATCCGGGTTATTTCCCGGCTACTACCAGGACGATTTCTCCTTTTACATCTTTTTGACTGAAATGGGTTTTTAGTTCGGCAAGGCTTCGGGTGGTTACTTCCTCGTGTTTTTTACTCAACTCCCTGGCTACACAGGCTTGCCGCTCCGGACCACAGTGTGCAATCAATTCGTCCAGGCATTTGAGCAGGCGGTGGGGTGATTCGTACAACACAAAGGTGTGTTCCAACTCAGCGAGGAATTTATGTCGGGTTTGTCTGCCTTTTTTATGGGGAAGGAAGCCTTCAAAGTGGAAGGTGTTGCAGGGCAGTCCGCTGCAAACGAGTGCCGGAACAAAAGCCGTAGCGCCCGGAAGGCACTCCACATGAATGCCATTTTGAACACAGGCACGCACGAGCAAAAAACCGGGGTCGCTTATTCCCGGAGTGCCGGCATCCGAGATCAGGGCCATATCAATGCCCGACTCCAGTTCGGCAACCACTTTATTCAGCACCGCGTGTTCGTTGTGTGCGTGAAAGGAGCGGAGCGGGGTACTGATTTCATAGTGGTCCAGCAAGCGTTTGCTGGTTCGGGTATCTTCCGCCAGCACCAGCCCCACCTCTCCCAGGATACGAATCGCACGCAGCGTCATATCTTCCAGGTTGCCAATCGGTGTAGGGACCAAATAAAGCATGTGTTTATGCCGGAGTGATGGTATAGTGGTACACCTCAACAATGACGTTTGCCAGGAGTTTGGAACAAGCAGTTTCTACTTTTTCCTTGGCTGCAGCTTCTGACTCTGCTTCCAATTCGAGGTGAACATGACGGCCAATACGCACGTTTTCAACCCCGCTTAATTCCAGGTGTGACAAGTTGTTCATCACCGCTTTTCCCTGTGGGTCGAGGAGCTCTTTGTGCGGCATGATGTCGATTTCTGCAACAAATTTCATATCAAATTACTTATGCATTTTTCCTTAGGAAATTGCCTGTTTTATGCTTGTCCTAAGATGGATTTCCGGATGCTCAGCGAGTATCCGATGTAAATGAGTATAATGAGGGCAAACGCCAATTCTTTGACAAAATATAGCAGGATAAGAAATACGCCTACCAGGATAAACAGCGCTTCATTTCCCTGCCATTTGATTTTTTTAATTTTTAAGCCCGCCAAAGGTACATCGCTAACCATTAATATGGCCAGTAAAAGAACAAAAGGGTAAAGCAGCCAGGAATTTTGTAGAAACCAATCTCCAAACCCGAACCGATTGTGGTAGGCTCCCAGTACCAGCCCCAACACCAGTACCGTGGTAAGCGGCGTGTTCAATCCCAAAAAATAATGTGTTTGTCGGGTATCGATATTAAACTTACCCAGTCGGTATGCGGCGGCCATTGAAATTAAAAAAGCCGGCAGTGCCGCAGTGCAGATGCCGGAAGCATCCTGGCAACATGCGTTTTGCATCAAACCGTATAACAGCGCTCCGGGTACCACACCAAAACTCACAACATCCGAGAGCGAATCCAGTTGGGTGCCCAGCTCTGAGGAAACACCCAAGGCGCGGGCGACCAGTCCATCCGCTGTATCGCAGGCAAAAGAACCCAGCAAAAACAGCATAGAGAGGTCGGGCCGACCTTCAAATGCCCACACCAAAGCACAACATCCAAAAAAGAGGTTGAATAAGGTGATGGCGTTTGGAATGTGTTTTTGCATACGTACGGTATCTGTCTGCCGGCAAAAGTACCACATTCAAGGGAATCGGCTTTTGCTATTATTCACCAATTTTTCTGATTTTTACCGATCCCAAAGGCCAAGAAGCCAAAATTGGCGTTCTAGAAGGGTGAATTGGGGCAAATGCCCTTTATTTAAGAAATATTTCACACAATTCAGACTCAACAATTTGCTACCTAATTGCGTCTTACTTGGTAGATAAAAAATTGACTTGAATGCCAAATCGTTTCGGCTCCAAACCATAAAACAAAAATACCATGAGAAAAAACCTACTTCTGCTGCTGTGCTTCTTAGGGGGAAGCATTGCACTGGTGGCTCAGCCCTCGAACGACGAGTGCGATACTCCCATCGTCATTCCCGATGTTTCCAATTTTTGCAGTCCAAATAATGCGTACACCAACGTTGGAGCAACACCATCCAGTTATGGACCCGCAACCTGTTTTGCCGCAACCCAAAACGATGTGTGGTTTGCATTCACAGCAATTGCAACGGATGTAACCATCACCATCCGTGGAAATACCTTTCAAGCACCGGGAGGAACGCTGGTCAACCCGCAGGTTGCCATCTACTCCGGAACCTGTGGCGGCACCATCAATCAACTTGAATGTGGAACGGCTCAGGGTGGATCTAATGTCGTAGAGGCATATCAAGGCGGCTTGTTTGTAGGTTCAGCCTATCTGGTGCGGGTGCAGGGAGTCAATGGCTCCGTCGGTACCTTTCAGTTTTGTATAAACAACTACAACCCGCCGGTGGAGCCTACATCCGATTGTCCTACGGCATCCATTTTATGCGATAAATCTTCGTTTGTAGTGCAGCAGGTAACCGGAGGTGGAAACGACCTCTCTGAACTCGATGATGCTACCTGCTTTTTCAATGGCTCTCCGGTAAACAACGAATCGAATTCAACCTGGTTTACCTGGATTTGCTCGCAGTCCGGTACACTTGAGTTTACTCTAACACCCCTCAATATTCCCGATGACCTGGATTTTGTTGTATACCGACTTCCAAATGGGGTAGGGGACTGCTCGGGTAAGATCGTCGAGCGCTGCATGGCCTCTGGATCCTTTAATTTTCCCAGTCCCTGTATGGGGCCTACCGGGCTGATGGCTGGCGAAACGGATGTAAGTGAAGATGCAGGATGTCAGCAAAGCGATGACAATGCCTGGCTAGCCCCATTGGATATGATTGCTGGAGAAACTTACGCACTTGTGGTAAACAATTTCTCTACCTCCGGAAACGGATTTTCAATTGAGTTTGGAGGGACCGGGGAATTCCTGGGCCCCGAAGCGGCATTTGCAACGGTACCAGGTGCGGTCTGTCTTGGAACAGAAGTGCAGGTTTTTGATGCTTCAACATTTGCACTTGGAGCCGTTACCGGTTGGGAATGGAGCTTCGGTGCTGATGCGGTACCACAAACTGCCACCGGCCAGGGCCCGCACGCTGTCACCTTCAACAACCCCGGCGTACACCCGGTTGTTATGACCATAGAAACCGACCTTGGATGCAAGGTGACCGATATTCAAACGGTAGAAATTTATCCGGATGTAGAAGTCGATACCCTAATTGCGGAGCCAGATTGTAACGGTGGCACCAATGGTGCAATTACCATTAACAACATTACTTCGGGAACCCCGCCGTACCAATTTAGTTGGGAAAACGGACCATTTACTTCCGATAATACCCTGGCCGGACTGGGCGTTGGTGTGTACAATCTGGTGATCCGGGATGCAAACAACTGCGAAACCGATTTGGATATTCAGGTAGATGAACTTACGCTGACGGTCTCACCCGATGTCACTCCACCACTTTGTACCGGCGATGCAAACGGGGTGATTACCCTGAATGTAACGAATGGAACTGGGCCCTATCAGTTTGATTGGGGCGCCGGATATATCCCGAATAATTCCCAAAGTGGTTTCAGTGCCGGCGTGTACACCATTGAAGGACTGGATGCTACATTGTGTAAGGGAACATTTGAAGTTACTGTTACCGATAATCCTCCGGTCACCTTGTCGGTGGAGCCTGTGGATATTTCCTGTTTTGGTGCAAACGACGGGATCGGTATAGCCAATCCTGCAGGTGGAGTTGGAAACTTTACCTACCTGTGGAGCGACACACAAACAGAGTCAGAAGCCACAGGCTTAGGACCGGGAACATATTCGGTAACCATCAGCGATGCCAATGGCTGTACTGAAACGGATCAGTTGTCTATCATTGAACCACCAGATTTGTTTGTCGACCTGCTTGGTGTTGTTGATTTGCTCTGTAATGGAGTTTCCGAAGGTGAAATCACGGTTCAAGGTGGCGGTGGTACACCTCCCTATACATACAGTGCAGATGGTTCCAGCTTTCAGCAGAGCAGTACGCTGACTGGTCTGGCTGCAGGTCCGTATTGGGTGCAGGTCCAGGATGCTTTCGGTTGTATTGATTCTGTTGCCGCAAGTCTGACTCAACCTCCGCCCCTGATTGTTGCAGCGATCCCATCTGATACTACACTGGATTTGGGCTACTCGTTCCAGATAAATACTATAACCGGACCATCTGGCCGACCCGTTGATTTTCTTTGGATGCCAGGCATTGGTTTGAGTTGTACGGAATGTCCGGAGCCAACCGCTACAGCCATTGACGATCAGGTGTATGTTGTAAAAATAACCGATGAGACCGGTTGCATGGCCTTTGATACGGTTCAGGTTTTTGTAAATAAAGACCGACCGGTATATACACCCAACATCATTGCGCCGGGTAAAACCTACCCGAATACACACTTTACGTTGTTTGGAAACCCGGCTGCAGACCAAATTAGTTTGCTGCGTATTTATGACCGCTGGGGTTCGCTGGTTTTTGAAAAATCAAACTTTGAACTAAATGAGCCCAATTTGGGTTGGGATGGCATCTACAAAGGAGAACTGGTAGATGGTGTGTTCGCATTTTATGCCCTGGTTCGTTTTGTCGACGGAGTTGAACTCACGTACGAAGGCGATATAACCGTGGTCCGGTAGGAGTTGATGATTTGATGATAGGCCCTTCGGGCCAGGATGATTCGTTGAAATTAGTGGTCAGAACATTTGTTGGGGCAAGGTTTGCCCTTGCCCAAGGTGTGTAAACCAATAAACAAAACCCCGCTGACCTCTACGTTCAAACAATAGGATAAAATTGCGCATATTCGCATCCGAAATAGTATCGGGTACGATCGTTAATCGGGTGCGGCGTACATTTCCTATGGTAAACCCGGACAGCAGGTATGGCTTATCGAAACAAGCAGATTCCCGTTTTTTTGAGGTTTCTGTACTTTTTATTCCGGGTGCTCACGTTTATTAGCGTGCATTTGTTTTATCGGAGGCGTGTGGTTTTGGGAAAGGAACACCTTCGTTTTGATGGGCCGGCGATTGTGGTAAACAACCACCCCAGCACATTGATGGATGTGCTGAATCCCGGACTACACATCCACCAGGAAATGTATTTTTTAGCCAATTACGGTTTGTTTAAACACCCGGTTTCCAATTGGGTCTTTACGCGCTTGTTTTGCATTCCGGTAAAGCGGAAAGAAGATGTGCAGGAGGGCGAGGCCCGTGACAACCGGAAGGCTTTTGAAAAATCATACGAGCACCTCGAAGCCAGTGGAGTGTTGTTTGTGGCACCCGAAGGCACCAGTTACATGAACCGGTTTGTCCGACCATTTAAAAACGGAACGGCCCGCATTGCACTTGGAACGGAAGAGCGCAACGGATTTCAGGCCGGGGTTAAAATTATTCCCATCGGACTTTCCTATTCCGCCCCGAATTTATTTCGGAGCGATCTCGTGATTCAGGTTGGAGAACCGATTCTTGCAAGCGATTATGCTCAGGCATTTGCGGCAAATAGTACTGCCGCATACGAGCAGCTGACACAGAATGTGGAAAATCGCGTGCGAGAACAAACGGTTGATGCCAGAGACGAGGCCGGTGAATTGCTGTTGAACCAAATGGAACAATTGGTCCAGTCTGAAAAACCTGTTTCACTCAAAGCAGATTTTTTTCGAAGTAAAAAACTCCTACAAGACTTTCTGGATGATGCCACGTTCAAAGAACAGATACAGGAATTCTATGCTGCATGTGAAGTCAATTCAATAAGTCCCGGCGGAATGGCCGCATATGCACACAGGGGGCATATAGCAGATGGCATATGGCTTTTATTGGGACTCCCTGTCTTCCTTATCGTTGGATTGATGTGGTTTTTGCCCTGTTTTATTCCAGCCTGGGTGAATAAAAAAATGGACTTGTACATCGGCTATAGTTCAACGATTAAAATCCTGGTAGGACTGCTGGTTTTTCCTGTGGTGCTCTGGGGGCTTTATAAGTTGGTGTTGATCTATACATTCAGCCGGATTTTAGGACTTGCCTCACTCCCGGCCTTTTTTGTACTTGGGTATTTGGGTGAAGGCTATTTGGATGTATGGAAACGCTGGAAGGCCCGTCGAAGCGTTGCAATCTGGGCCCAACAGGATGTTTCCGTCTATGTGCATTTGGAGGAACTGCGCCAAAATCTGCTGGAAAAAATGGGAGTAACACAACAGTCTGGAAGTTGATTTATCGAGGTTTATATACTTTCATTAAAAAAAACAAGGGCAATATTGTAAGAGCTCCTTTCTGCTGATTAGTTTTGCCATTAGTCATGGACAGTCTCGTGATAAAAGGTGTTTTGTTGGGCCTGACCCTCAGTTTCATGGTTGGGCCGCTGTTGTTTGCTATTGTGCAGGCAGGAATTGAGCGCGGATTCCGGGCAGGCTTTTCGCTTGCTGCCGGTATTTGGGTGAGTGACCTGATTTATATTTTTGTCATATATCATTCTGTTGGAATGATTGAGGCTTTGATTGCACGTCCGCATTTTAAATTTTGGACCGGACTTGCAGGCGGCCTGGTACTCATCGCTTTTGGTTTGGGGGCCTTATTTAGCAAGTCAACCCCTGTGCCAGAAACGGAACTGGAAACCACTGCCGACCGGGTACTCGACCGTCTGGATGGCATTGAGCCGGAAGGGGTTGATCACAACTGGAAACGCTGGGGCTACTTCGGTTACTGGCTGCGTGGCTTTTTACTCAATACCATCAATCCATTTACCATTTTCTTTTGGTTAGGACTATCCAGTGCGGTCATTATCCCGCATGGCTGGACAGCAAAGGAGGCCCTTTGGTTTTTTACCGGCATGCTTTCTACACTCATTGCTACCGATACCCTGAAGGCCTATGCTGCCAAACGGGTTCGCCGCTTTCTCACACCAGGTCACGTTATGTGGGTACAACGGGGTATTGGAATAACCCTGATTATCTTTGGAATAGCAATGTTTATCCGCGTGATGTAATCTGATTTTCCCATGTTCCAAACGGACGCTTTTGATTTGTTTGAACCAAGAAGTATTTCTCGGGTTCTGTTGGCAATAATTGGCAAAAGTTCAATAAGTACGGTTTCTCAATTTTAAAATACAGATTTTTGCTAGACTTACTATAACGGCATTCGGATGGACTATTGAACATCAGCAAACTGACGAGCACGAAGTATTCCGAATTGCCTATCAATTCAATTAACGTAACATGAAAAGAATTTTAACGCTTGTATTTATTTTAAATGCTGTTTTGGGCTTGAACGCTCAGAGCACTTCGGGTTTTTGGACTCCGATTGGGCTGGATGAGGTAGTTCTGCCAGAGGATGTTTCAAGGGAGTTTGAACCCTTAGAGTACAGTGCATTTATGTTGGAATACGATCAATTGGTATCCACACTGGCTACCGCACCGAAGGAGTTTACCGATAAAGGCTTTTCCAACCCATTGTTGGTGATGCTGCCAAATAAGCAAGGTGAATTGGAGCCGTATCACTTGGTTTACTCCCCCTTGCTCACTCCGCGGGTTGCCGCTAAATATCCGGACATCCGCTCATTCAGCGGGTATGCTGTAAACGATCCAAGCAAGAGCATTCGTTGCTCCTATTCCCCATACCGCGGATTCCGTGGCTTCATCCGTCGTGGTGATAAAGGCGTGGAGTACATCCAGCCCGTTGCACCCGGACAAAACACCTACTACATGGTGTACGACCGCAAGGCATTCCCGGATGCATTGCGCCAGAATAATGGATCAAAAATTGATGATAAATACGATCATGAATTTGCGATGAAAAAGAAAAAAGAGGCGGAGGAACAAGCTTCCAATGCGGCCTCTGATCGCGGTGGCAATCAGGCGGCCCCTGTAACACTTAAGGTATACCGGTTTGCTTGTGCCACCACCGGTGAGTTTTCTCAGGACCACGGTGGAACCACTGCCTCCGTTTTGGCAACCATGGTGGATTACACCAACCAATTGAATGCCATTTATGAGGCCGACCTGGCCATCCGTCTTGAAATTGTTGACGGAATTGAAAATATTCTTTTTCTCGATCCTGCTACGGACCCCTACACCGGAACGACTGTGCAAGATTGGCTGGATCAAAACCCACTTGCAATGGTTCAGAACCTGGGTTCTGCCGACCAATACGATATTGGTCACGTGTTTGCCCGGTATCTGGGAGGAAGTGCTGCCGGAGTAGCCTTTCCTGCGAGTTGTTGTACTCAATTTAAAGGTCGAGGGTGCTCTGCGGGAACCTTACCCTACGGAGATGGATTCTTTTCTACGGTTGGTCAGGAAATTGGCCACCAGTGGGCAGGATGGCACAGTTGGAACAAATGTGGTTCCATCACTGAGCCATTTCCGGATGTAGAACGCTGCGAACCGGGAAGCGGAAGCACTATCATGTCGTACGGCGGATCATGCGGAAGCGATAATGTTCAAGGCGGTTCCGATCTGTACTACCAGGTGTGTTCTATTTTTGGAATCCGCAATTTTATTGAAAATGGAGAGGGAAGTACTTGTGGAATGAATATTGCAACCGGCAACTCTGCTCCGATTGTTACTATTCCACTGGAAGATAATTTCTTCATTCCTGTACGCACTCCATTCGAGTTGGATGGCTCCGCTGTTGATCCGGATGGAGATTCGATGACTTATAACTGGGATGAAATCGATTTGGGCCCCCCTTCCAACCTGGGATCTCCTATCGCTTCTGCGCCTGCTTTCCGCTCACGCCCACCGAGCACCAGCACCAACCGCTTGTTCCCTAAACTTTCTACCATTCTGAATAATGGTTCAGACAAGACGGAGGTGTTGCCAACCATTTCCCGTGACCTTACCTTTTGTTTGGTTGCACGAGATAACAACCCACTGGGTGGCGGTGTAAGCTACGATACCGTTGCATTCCGTTCCACAGACCAGGCCGGCCCGTTCCGGATCACCTATCCAAATACCAGTGTTACCTGGGAGAAGGGGTCATTCCAGCAAGTAACCTGGGATGTTGCCAACACCGATCAGGCTCCGGTAAACTGTAAGCGGGTGAATATTTTATTGAGCACCAATTTTGGATTTGACTTTACCTATACCCTGGCCAGCAATGTAGCAAATATTGGTCTGGCTTGTGTGCAGGTGCCCGACGTGAATGGCGCTAACTGCCGAATTCGGGTGGAGGCTGCTGACAATATCTTTTTTGATATCAGCGATGCAAACTTCCAATTGGTGGACCCATCTACACCTGCATTCTCATTCTGTACGCCGGAGTTGACTACTTCGGTTTGCTTGCCGGATGATTTGTTGTTGCCAATTGAAACAGCATCCATCGCCGGATTCTCTACACCGATCACCCTTGGAGTTAACAACTTGCCTGCTGGAGTACAGGCCGTATTTAGTCAAAACCCGGTAATGCCAGGGGAAACAGCCAATTTGACATTGGTGTTTGACGCTGGTTTTGCAGAAGGTACATACGACATTGAACTATCTGCCGAAGCCAATGGCAACACGCTTTCTTTGCCGGTAGATTTCACCGTTGTTTCCAATGATTTTAGCGCCATGGAATTGTTGCTGCCAATTAACGGTGCTTCCGGGGTTAGCCAATCTCCATCGTTGGATTGGGTTGGCTCGGTTGATGCTAACCACTATGAAGTACAGGTTGCTACCAGCCCGTCTTTCGAAGGCCCTACTTTGGTTGCTTCCAGTTCTTCAGTGGCTGTAGACTCATTTAAGGTGCCTGTTTTCCTTGAAAAAGGTGGCATTTATTACTGGCGTGTACGCCCGGTGAATGAATGTGGCGCAGGCGACTGGGTTGGTCCATTTGGTTTTGCAACACTGGTTGACAACTGCGGTGTGTTCAGTTCCAATGATTTGCCCAAAAATATCTCTGCAAACGGTACACCAACGGTTACATCAGAGATCAATATTCTGAGCGGTGGAACCATCAGCGATATCAATATTACCAAATTCCAGGGAACACATACCTTCTTCAAAGATCTGGAAGCCCACCTGATTGGACCAGGCGGACAGGATGTATTGCTTTTTGGAAATAAATGCCCGCAATCTGCCACCTTTAATTTTGGGTTTGACGACGATGCACAAGGGCCGTTCAATTGCCCACCGCCAAACAATCAGGAATTGTATGTTCCAAATGAGGCACTTGCCATCTTCAATCAGACCAACAGTACCGGTGTTTGGACGCTTTCTGTAAAAGACAATGAGATCAGCTCTGGCGGTATTTTGGAAGGATTTGCATTGGAAATCTGTTCCAGTGTATCCCTGAATCCTCCGTTTATTGTAAACAACAGCGAACTGGTATTGCCTGGTGGGACCAACGTGCTTATTCAAAGTGATTTGTTGCTTGCCGACGATGCTGACAACTCCGCCAATGAGTTGACCTTTACCCTGGTTACCATCCCGCAATTTGGTCACCTGGAGCGCAACTGGACCGGTCCTATGAAAGTGGGCGATCAGTTTACGCAGGCAGATATCAATTCCGGTGCGATCCGCTTTTTTGATTACGGTCAGAACAGCGCAGATAACTTCCGGTTTGGTGTAACAGACGGAAACGGTGGCTTTGTTACCGGTACCTTCGAGATTGTGGCAAATCCATTGGGTGCCGATGAGGCATTGGGTGCATTCAACTTTAGCATTGCGCCAAACCCGGCGAGTGAGTACATTCAGGTTTCATTTTCCGACCGTCTGGAAACCGATGTGAATCTATACCTTTTTGATGCTTCCGGACGCCAATTGCGTCAGTGGCGCGTTGAAAAGGGAAATCCTGGAATGCGACTGAATGTTGCTGATCTTCCGCGAGGGGTTTATGCACTTGCAGCACAGAGCAATGATATGAAACTAACCCAGCGTGTGGTGATTCACTAATTGTCCGTTTCGGCGCTATTTGCGCAGTTATTTTTTGAATTTTGTCATAAAAGGACATTGGGAGACAGAGTTTTTCTAAAAAATGAGAAAACTTTGTGATCTTCAATGTCCTTTTATTTTTTGATAAAGCATGCTGCTTACACGCATACTCCTTCAGGTTTAAGTAAATTTGGAGTCTGCAATGCATTGTTCGGCAATTCAACCATTTCTTTCTGATGAAAAAAACGATACTTCTTCCTTTCCTTTTTTTTACTACGCTGATTTACGCTCAAAACTACTTTGTGCCGATTTCTGAGACAGCCATGCAACTGGCTCCGGATTCAGATCGACGCATTATACCAGAGCGCTATACAACATTCGAACTGGATGTTGCCAGTTTATCTGACTTTCTCACAACTATTCCAATGGAGTTTACCGAGGAGGCTTCCAGCCATGAATCCATCCTGATGGTACCTCAGGCGGATGGCTCCAACGAGCCTTTTGCCGTTTGGAGGGTAATGGCTTGTGAACCGCAAGTGTATACCATGTTTCCCGAGATCCGGACATTTGCCGGAGTTTCATTGGAAAATCCGGGGAAAACCATTCGTGGGTCCGTGACTATGCGTGGCTGTAAATTGATGATTATGCACCCCAATGCAGACATTGATTATGTCGAGCCATATGCATGGGAACAAACCCGGTATTACATGCTTTACAATCGGGCGCACTATCCGGAGAGCATGTCCGAAAATCCCGGCGACTCCGGGATGAAGGTTCTCGCAAGAACTGGGAATTGATCGAACTGCAAAAGTGGAAAAAGAACTTCCGGTTGCTGATCGGGGAGCCGCTGAGTTGGTATCCTTGGTTACATTCAGATTTGGAGTATCGTGCACAGGCGAATTTGCACAAGATCATGGAGGAACCCAGGCCTCGGCTTTGCTGCTGTTGTGGAGTATTCCAACCAGGTAAGTGCCATTTTTGAACGGGATATTCATTTGCGTTTGCAGTTGGTTGCATCCAGTGCGGCTGCAATGTTTACTGATCTGGATAATGATCCGTTTACAGGCTTTACGGTCGATGCTCTGGATGGGACAAAATCCCGCTGTTATGGACATGTATGTGAATTCACTAGCCTATGATGTTGGCCATGTTTATGCCCGGTATTTGGGTGGCTCGGCAATCGGTGTTGCCGGAGGGATTGCCTGTTTAGATAGCAAAGGACGTGGATGTTCTGCCGGTACCGGTGGGTATGGAGATTCCTTTGTAAATGTAATCGGACAGGAAGTGGGCCATCAGTTATCCGGAGGACATACCTGGAATCGGTGCAATGGTACCGGTGGTCGAAATGGCGTAGTTGCCTACTCTCCGGGTAGCGGAAGCACTATCATGTCTTATGCCGGAGCCTGTGGACCGGATAATGTCCAGGGGTATTCCGACTTGTATTACCACTCAGGCTCTATTGATGAGATCAGTACGTTTATGGAATTCACAGCGACCTGTCCGACTACTTCGGGGTCAATGAATCATAAGCCGGAGGTGATCGTTCCATATTCCGACAATTTTTTCATCCCTATAAGTACTCCATTCGAACTGGATGGAAGCGCGACAGATGAAGACGGCGATGCCCTGGTATATGCCTGGGAGGAAATTGACCTTGGACTTGAAACGCCACTCAGCACACCTGTCGGAAGTTCTCCTTTATTCCGGGTTTGGCCGGCTACAGCCAGTACCAACCGGTATTTTCCAAGACTATCCACCATTTGAGTAATGGTTTTGATATCCGTGAGCAATTGCCTACCTATTCAGGGACCTGAGTTTTAGATTGGTCGCAAAAGACAACTTCCCAAATGCTGGCGGCGTTGGTTGGGATGATATATTTCCGCGCCACTGCAGATGCAGGTCCATTCCTTGTTTTAAGTCCTAATACTTCCAACAGTTTGGAAAGTTGGTTCATTTGTAAATGTAAATTGGGATGTTGCGAACACGAACCAAGGCTTCCTGTAAATTGCTCGTTTGTCAATATTCGCCTGAGTACAGACGGTGGATTGACCTACCCACTATGTTGGCAGAAAATGTGGTGAATGACGGAAGTCAATTAGTTATAGTTCCCAATAATGTAACCAACCAGGCGCGGGTTCGGGTTGATGCTGCGGATAATGTTTTTTGACATTAGCAATGCCTCCTTTTCCATTCAACAACCAACTGAACCGGCAGTGAGTATTGGCCTTTCGAATGACGGAGGTCAGATCTGCCTGCCAGAGAATTTGATTCGGATATAAGCATTGCTGTTCTGGGCTTTTCGGGTACGGTCTTGAGTTTAGTGGTGCGCTTCCTCCAGGTGCCGTAGCAACACTTAGTACCAACAGCATACAAGTAGGCGAATCTGCCTCGCTTCATATAGACCTGAATGATGTATCCGAAAACGGGATCTTCACATTTGATCTGAAAGCCACATCCAATGGCGAAGAATTCTTTTTCCAATTACCCTGAATCTGGTGCGCAGTGATTTTAATGGTCTTGAAATGCTCCTGCCTCTGACGGCACTACCAACTTCCTGAAAAGCGATCCCATGATTCTTCGCTGGAATCAGGTGCCCGATGCGGATGCCTACGATGTGCAGTTTGCAACCAGTCCGGATTTTGACCCATTGAGTTTGATTGCAACAAAACGGGCACTGCGCTGGATACCTTTAAGGTCCCTTCCGCACTGGAAATAAATCAGGTATACTACTGGCGTGTTCGCCCGGTAAATGTATGTGGATCTCACGACTGGCTGGATACCTATACCGTTGCAACCGAGGTGCAAAATTGCAATTCCTTTGCTGCAAATGATTTGCCTAAGTTTTAACAGTAAAACGGAACGCCAAACCAGATGAATCCAAAGTCATCCTGCCGGGATCGGGAATCATCAATGACATCAATGTAAAACGACTAGACGGCTTCCATGAGTTTTTCAAGGACCTGGACGTTCGTCTGATCAGTCCGGAAGGAACAGAAGTGCTGCTTTTTGCAAATAAATGTGGCAACTTCAACGGATCTTTTGATTTTGCCCTGGATGATGAGGCACTTAGTACATTCTCCTGCCCGCCAGGCGTGTTGGGATATTCCTACCAGCCAACCGAAGCATTGAGCGCATTTGATAATGAAAATTTCAATGGAACGTGGACCCTTCGGGTTACCGACCAGGAGTTTAGTTCCGGTGGTGCAATTGAAAACCTGGAACTTGAATTCTGCAACACACCTGAAATTCACAACCCATTTGTTGTTAATAATGAAACCATGTTGATGGCAGCCGGTGTGAATAAATTGGTTACCCAGGATTTGCTGCTTTGTGATGATGTGGACAATACGGCCATGCAGTTGACCTATACGCTCATCTCCACACCCAAACACGGGCATCTTGAGTTTAATTGGACCGGCCCAATGGCAATTGGTTCCACATTTACCCAGCACGACCTGAACAGTGGGGCAATTCGTTACTTCAACTATTCGCTTCCGGCAAGTGGAGACTATTTCCGGTTTACGGTTCAGGATGGTGAAGGTGGTTTTCTGGGTACTCCGAAATTTGAAATCGTTTCCTCAACTCCGGTTGGCACCAATGAATTGGACGCAGCACCACAATTGTCTGCATATCCCAATCCAGCCAGCGATCAGGTTTGGCTGGTGCTAAATGAGGTTCCGGATAAAGATGCTCAGATTCGTGTCGTAAACACCAATGGACAATTGCTATCCAGCCTGATCTGGCCAGCTGGCCAAACCAGCCATGCACTCCAACTTGGTACCCTCCCAGCCGGTATGTACCTGATCCAGGTGCAAAATGCAGACCGGGTATTGGTTAAGCGGATTTTGCTGGAAAAATAAACTACCTTCAGAAATAAACAGACTGAATAATTACTCAAATGATCGTCCCGAATTTGGCTTTGCGCCCGGGGCGATCATTTTTTATCCGAACACAATTTTTGGCAAATGTTTTTCCATCCAGGGGGCTGCTCAGCGGAAGGTTATTTGTCGCTTTCCACGGCCTTGTGGTCGAAAGAAAGGTCCGATTGCCTATTCTTAGGATGCTGGATGCTACATTTGCAGTCAAATCAATTCAACACTACATGAAATATCTTAGTACACTATTTATTTCCTTGTTGGTTCTGACCACAGGATTCGGACAGAAGAACATCAGTATGTCCGATGCAATATTGAAAGGAAGAACCCTGTCGCCTGAAAGCCTGAGCGGTGTTCAGTGGGTGCCGGGAACGCATACCTTCACCTACCGTGCCGAAAATAAATTGGTGCGCATGGAGGCTGGAAATCAGGCAATAGACACGATTGATCTGTTGAGCCAACTCAATGCTGCAGCGCAGGCTGCCGGTATGGATGCATTCTCCGGACTGCCGGGGTTTCAGTGGAAGGCCGCTGATGAAATGTGGTTTCAAAAAGGAAGCACCATTTATGAATACAAACTGGGTAAAGACCTGAAGGCGGTAAATGCCATGCCTGAGGGAACTGCAGGGGCGGATGTTCATGAAAAAAATTACAATGCAGCTTATTCAGTAGATGATGAACTGCGCGTATGCATCAATGGCAAGGAGTCTGTTGTGGCAAAAAGTGAGAAAGATGGGATTGTGTATGGAAAGTCAGTACACCGCGAAGAATTCGGTATTTACAAAGGAACATTTTGGAGCCCTTCCGGCCGTTACCTGGCTTTTTACCGCATGGATGAAAGCATGGTGACAGAGTACCCGATCTATGTGCTGGACGAAATGCCGGCAAAAGCTGAAATGATCCGGTATCCCTACTCCGGTGCAAAAAGCCATCACGTAACCCTCGGTATTTATGATACGCAGACCGGGACAACTTCCTATCTGAACACCGGAGAGCCGGTGGAGCAGTACCTCACCAACATCGCCTGGACTCCAGACGATAAGCAGGTGTTGATCGCGGTATTAAACCGGGAGCAAAACCACATGTGGCTCAATGCCTATGATGTTGCAAGCGGCAATTTGGCCAAGACCTTGTTTGAAGAGAAAAACGACAAATGGGTAGAACCACAGCATCCTGCGATTTTTGTACCTGGTTCAGATTCTGAGTTTATCTGGGAAAGTGAGCGCGATGGGTTCAATCACCTGTACCTGTACAACCTTTCCGGAAAGATGATCCGTCAATTGAGTGAAGGCCCGAATCCGGTAACTCAAAACTATGGCTTCACTAAAGACGGTAGCCGTTGTTTTTACCAGATGGCAACCAATTATGGAATGGATCGGGACTTGTATATGGTAGGTCTTGATAAAAAGGCCAAGCCGGTTAAACTAAGCCAGGAAAAAGGTACACACTTTGCCAGCGTCAGCGAGGACGGTCGGTACCTGGTTGATTATTTTTCAAATGAAAAAACTCCCCGCACGATTTTCCTTGCGGATACTGAAAAGCCTTCCCGACCAAAAATCATTTTCAGTGCTTCCAATCCCTTGGAAGAGTACGCAGTGGGCATGACCAAGATGCTCCAATTGAAAGCCGAGGACGGAACCGTGCTCAATGCGCGCATGATTTTGCCAACCAACTTTGACGGCTCGAAAAAATACCCGGCCATCGTTTATGTGTACAATGGACCACACGTACAGCTGGTATCAAATACCTGGATGGGAGCAGGTGCACTCTGGATGCACCACATGGCTGAAGAAGGATACGTCCTATTCACAATTGATGGCCGTGGCTCTGCCAACCGCGGTCAGGCATTTGAGAATGCAATTCACCGACAGCTGGGGGATCTGGAAGTTGCAGACCAATTGGTAGGCGTAAATTATTTGAAACACCAGAGTTTTGTGGATGCTGACCGGATCGGTGTATTTGGCTGGAGCTATGGTGGGTTTATGACGACCAGTCTGATGACCCGCCCCGAAGCAAAAGGTGCGTTCAAGTGCGGCGTAGCCGGTGGCCCTGTGATCGACTGGCGCATGTACGAGATCATGTACACCGAGCGCTACATGGATTCTCCGGAAGAAAATCCGGAAGGCTACGAAAAAAACAGCCTGTTCAATTACATCGATAACCTGGATGGCCGATTGCTGATGATCCACGGATCTTCTGACAATGTGGTCTTATGGCAACACTCCCTGCGCTATATCCGGGAATGTGTGCGTAAAGGAAAACAAATCGACTATTTCGTCTACCCCGAGCACCTGCACAATGTGCGTGGAAAAGACCGGGTGCATTTGTTTGAAAAAATCGAACAGTTCTTCGCCGACAACCTGTAGAAACTCCCAAGCTGGGCGTCTCAAACGCCAAAATAAACCCAAAGCGATGCATTCCCTGGAAACAGCGGAGTGCATCGCTTTTTATTATCTTGCCTACCAATAACACCCTTCAAATAAACAATAAGTGCAAAATAAAACCAACCAGCCATGAAACCCACTCTTCACCCTGCTTCCTGGAAAAAACGGCTTTTTCATCTCGTTTTTGACTATTCATTTTTCATGCTCCTCTTACTCGCAGTGTATTGGCTTGCGCCAAGAGAATACCGTTTTTTCAATCGCAATTTTCATTATTGGACACACAGCGATCCAAGTGTGGTTCGAGAGTTTGATTTTACAATGGATTTGATTTTTGCATTAGTATATTTCACATTGCAGGAATACATTTTGGGTGGCAGAACACTGGGAAAACTGATAACCCGAACCAAAGTCGTGCGGGTAGATTGCACCCCATTGACCTTCCGTGTCATCCTGATCCGAAACCTGATTCGACTTATTCCCCTTGAACCTTTTTCATTTTTTATAAATAAAAAAAGCCCTTGGCACGACGAATGGTCTGAAACTATCGTTATAAATCAAAAGACCAATTAATCAAACTTCAACAAAATCACAAACACATGAAAGTTGACCCAAACAATCCCTGGCACAAAGTAAGTCCGGGCGATGAAGCCCCTCAGGTCGTCAATGCAATTATTGAAATCCCTAAAAATACCCGGGCGAAGTACGAAATGGATAAAGACTCGGGCCTGCTCAAACTGGATCGGGTGCTGTTTTCATCCATGTATTATCCTGCAAACTACGGGTTCATTCCTCAGTCCTATTGTGGCGACAAAGACCCATTGGACATCATGGTGCTTTCGCAAATTACCGTTGTTCCCATGTGTATCGTTCCGGCTAAAGTTATCGGCGTAATGCGCATGCTGGACGGCGGTGAGTTGGATGATAAAATCATTGCGGTTGCTGCACACGACATGAGTGTGAATCACATCAACGACGCCTCCGAATTGCCCCAGCATTTCTTCAATGAACTTCAAAACTTTTTTGAAGACTATAAAAAACTGGAGAACAAAACCGTGGAAGTACGCGACTTCCAAAATGCAGCAGTTGCCCAGGAAATCATCCTTCAAAGCCTGGTAGATTACAAACAATTGATCGCAGGGGAATAGGCTATTCCTTTTTTATAGCCTGCAGGCGTTCCAGATAGGATTTGATCTCCTTGGAACTTCCTGTTGCCTCCAGATCGGCAATGGCTTTGTCCCGAAGAGCGGGGTACTTGGAACACAACTTGACTACCTGATCCAGAAATTCTATGGAGCCAAGTTTTTTATAGGCAACCAAACACCAGTGAATGGCTTCCTGAGGTTTTTTCAATGGCCCGGAATACAACCAGATTAAGCGCATATGCGCCCAGTAACCCGGATCTGAATAGGTTTGCAAATGCATTAAGTATTGCTTTTCAGCGCTGTAGTAGGCGCCCATCATTTCCAGGTGCTGCGCTTCATAAAAGTGGTGGTCCGAATCCTCCGGAAACAGTTCGACGTACTTCTGCGTAGCCACCGAAATGTGGATGCTGTCTTTTTGCAATACATACAAATCATACAAGGCATTCAGGTCGTCAAAAGTGTATTTTGGCAGCGTGCCATACTTAGCGCTGCGACCACGCACCAGGCTATCTATCACCTTCAGAGGCGATCCTTGGATAGATACAGATTCCAACAAACTATCACTTGGTATGGGCTGGTAGGCAAAGTCTTTATACAAGGTTTCCAGTCCCAAGGGCATCCCCTGAAGGGCCATGCTGATGTGGTCCGCATGTTCAAATATCAGGTGCCTGCTCCGCAGTCCATTGTGGGTGCAGGAATCAAGGAGGTTTTCAAGTACGGTCCCGGAATTAAACCTGAATTCAGCATCGTTTTTTGCACTGACATACACCAGATCAATCGGGTGGGCCGGGTCGACTTGAAGCGCACAAAACCGTTCAGTATCTTTTTTCAAGGCAAACATACTCATGGCCAGATAGCCCTGAAAGGCGGGGTGTTTATCCCACAGGAAAAACTGGATGTAGGTAGAAGAATTGGAGTGCCCTACAATTGAGCGGTATGGAGAAACGGAAAACCTGGTTTCAATGGTGGGAATAAGTTTATTTTCAATAAATGATTTGAAGGCCTGCCCGGTTGGGTCCAGGGCGCTTTCATTCCAAAGAATTCCCATGTCGTCGTTCCGCTGATCAAAATACAGGCCGATTACAATGCTTGGGGGGAGTTTGCCAACGGAAGGATCCGCATACACTTCTACGTTGGCGCAAAGTGCATTGAACAGGAGGCTGGCATCCAGGCAGTAGATGGTTTGGTATTGTTGGCTGGAGTCATAGTCTGCCGGCAACCAGACCTTGTACGTGCGGTAGGAGTTCGTGGCTTCAAAGTAAAGGGAATCGGATAAAATCGTCTGGGCGGCAAGCTGGGAACCCCAGATGAACAGGAGCAGGATAAAGCCGATTACATGCAGTTGTTTCATGTCTTTTTTTACTGCAAGTATCCCCAGGAAATGACTGTTAACCCGGAAAATGCCGTTTGAAAAAGGGACTAGACCCCGGTTGATTTTTTCTTTATCAGCTCCTGGCGCGACCGAACTCCACGTTTTTTATACAAGGTATTGATGTGGGTTTTTACCGTACTCAGACTGATGAATAACTCGTCGCCAATTTCTTTGTTGGACAAGCCTTTCACGATCAACTCTTCAATTTTTTGCTCCTGTGTGGTTAGGTCCGATGCAATTTCAGTAGTGGAGTTTCTTTTCGCCCGAATCCACAGCACAAAGAACAGGGCGGCAAGCAAACTAAGGAAAATGGAAAGGCCGTACATCCACTGCAACTTCTGTTTTACTGCTGTCAGTTGATCGCCTTTTAACTGCACCTCAACAGCAGCCAGTTCTTTCTTCAGTCGATTGGTATAAAATGGATGACTGTTATACAGTTTTTGAAGAACCACCCAAAAGGAGCTGATTTTCTTCAAAAGTCAGCCAGGTATTCCGGAGTAAAATCAGCGTCTTCCTCGATCAGATAGGAGCAGGCGTTAGTTGTGCCACACTTCCTTTTTCTGCTACGCATGAACGGTTGGTTGTGATAATTTTTTATAAAATGATGCTCCGCTACCTGGCCTTGCTCGGTCAGGGTACTTTGGTGCGCTCCGAATATTTGAATCAACTCTTGCCAGGTATTTGCATCGGCATTGTCGGACAGACCGGACCAAAAGCGCGTCCGTTTGTTGCACGTTTGAAGCGAACGGGGTATTGGGCTTTGGCAATGAAAAACAGCAAAGTTGTAGCCCATTTGGCCTTCTCCAAAATCCGCATAGAAGTATTCGTTTTCAGCCTCACCGGTTGCGATGTGCAACCGGTAAATGAGGTCTTTGTCGGTCAAAACATGTTTTCCAAATTCAAAATATCCGGTGGAGTCGATGGGACACTTGGCGATAATCTGGTCGCGGGTGATTTCGTCGGCCTTGCGGTAGTCATAAACTGCCGACAGGTAAATTTGTGGATCCCATTCTTCGGGCAGGTTCACATATCCGGAAATGAAGGCCTGACCCCAGCCCATGGCGGGGAGTATAAAGCAGATGAAAAGGGAAATACAGTTTTTCATTGCCTGGATTTACGGAAGTTTTACCCCTTATTGGCCAATTGCCCACAGGCGGCATCAATGTCGCGGCCCCGGCTTCGCCGTACGGTAACGGTTACATCGTGATCGGCGAGGTAGGCTGCAAAGGCATTGAGCCGTTCTTCACCCGATTTGGTAAACGGCGCTCCGTCGATGGGGTTATACTCAATAATGTTTACGCGGACCGGAAATTGTTTGCGACAAAGTTGCACCAGGCGTTTGGCATCTTCGATGCTGTCGTTAAAATGTTCAAACGCAATGTATTCGTAGGAAATCCGGTTTTTTGTTTTTCTGTAAAAATACTCCAGGGCTGCCATCAGCGACTCGAGTTTATTGCTCTCGTTGATGGGCATGATTTCATTTCGCTTGGCATCATCTGCTGCGTGCAGACTGAGCGCCAGGTTGCTCCGATACCCATCGTCCGCGAGTTTGACAATCATTTTGGCAATGCCGGCGGTACTGATCGTAAGCCTGCGCGCGCCCATACCCAAGCCATCCGGCGCAGCAGCATTTAATCGGTGCACGCTTTCCAGGGTTTGGCTGTAGTTGAGCAGGGGTTCGCCCATGCCCATGTAGACGACATTGGTAATGTCCCGCCCATAGGTTTCATTGCACTGCTTGTTCACAAAGGCCACCTGATCGTAAATTTCTCCGGCGCTCAGATTCCTTTTCCGACCCATTCTGCCGGTAGCACAAAATGTGCAGGTGAGGCTACATCCGATTTGTGTACTGACGCAAACGGTAAAGCGATCATCATCCGGAACGGGAATCAGTACGCTCTCAATTTTGTGACCATCAAAGGTGGTAAGCCTGGATTTGATCGTTCCGTCTTCGCTGTGCTGGGTTTGATCCAAATGCAGGGTGTTGAACGTAAAGTGCTCCGCCAATCTGCCCCGAAGGGATTTAGACAGGTTGCTCATATCATCCCACTTGGTTGCCGACTTGGCCCAAAGCCACTCGTACAGTTGCTTTGCCCGGAATCGGGGCTCTCCCCACTCGGCGAGGAGTGCTTCAATTTCTGCCAGCGTCTGGCTGCGTATATCGGGAGTAGTGCTACTCATGGTATTTTTTTTATAAAAAAGCGCTCATTAATAGGCACCAAAATACCGGCGTAGGAACCATTCAACTGCCAGCATAATGGCTAGCAGCAAAAAGATCCATTTGAAATTTATTACCGGATTGGTTTTGGCACTTTCATAAATAACAGGCTTTACGGAGCCACGTGCTTTTATCTTTTCAGGAATCAAACTCAGATCCGCTGCATACAGCATTTCTCCACCAAACTGATCGCTCAGTTGCTGGAGCACACCGTGGTTTGCGGTGGTTTCAAATAGTTCCAGTTCCACCGGACGCACACTGAATTTTCCATTGTAGTCCAATGCCTTCCCATTGAAGGTGGTTGTTGCCCGGAAACTGTAATTGCCAACCGGCAGGATGCCGGCATTCAGGGTATAGGCTTTTCCGGTTTTATTGAAAACGTAGGGGTAATCTGTTCCCTCTGCATTGCGAACCACCATGCTCACATCGGGTTCATTGGTGAGTTCGTAATTGTCGTTATACAGTTCGGCCCCAAACTGGATGGCCTCGTTTTCATTGAAAATATTTTGGTCGAGCGTTACGCGAAATTTCCGTTTATCTTCCTTCAGTGAAAGGTACTGAATGGTTTTGCCAATGATTTCCTCAAAAATTTCGTGGTTTTGGTGCTGGAGGTAATCAAACAAGCGCCATTTCCACAAGCCCTCAGCCATAAAAATTCCGGACTTGATGCCATTGAATTCACCGACTGCTAAAAGCGGCTGCTGAGTATTCACTTTCCCAATCCGCTTCCAAAGTATGACCTGCGCCTGATTGGTAGATGCAAAGGTTCCAAACGCCGATGTAATCGGATTAAAACGGGGCAGTTCATCCGCCGTTCTTGGGTCAATGGTAAACGAACTAAATGTAGGTTCTACGGTAGCCTGTATATCGTCCGACTGTTGTCCGTCGCTGCGCATAGTTACCAGGCCTTGAAGTCCGTTGAGTGCCGTATAGTTGGCCTGCATACCGGCAATAAACAAGCGTGGAATGCGCTTCTGGTCAAGCTGTGCCATTAGGCCGCTGATGTCGTTGGTGAAGCTGGGCAGGTTGTGTAAAATTACAAAATCGTAGTTGCCCACATCCAGGCCGGCATCCCCCATAAAGGCCGTCTCAACCAGGTAGTTTTTATTCAACTCCAGCATTTGCTTCAAGGCACTCATGTCGGGGTGCGGGCTGTTGGCGAGAATCAGAATCTTCTGCCGCGCATCCAGCACATCAATAAAGGCTTCCTTGCGGTTGTTGACTTTTGTGCTCTCACCATTTACCGGAGCAATTCGAACGAGGTATTGAGCAACACCGGGCTTATCGGCTTCCAGGATAATTTCCCGGGTTGTAAAAAAGTTGTTTTTGTTGATTGAAATCGGTTCTGAGTGAATTTGGCGAACCTGATCTCCTTCTACTTTACTGACGGTAAGTACCGATTGACTGCCCGCACAATTCGAAGCAGACAAGTCTACCTGCATGCTGAACCGATCACCTAGGTAGGCAATTTTGTTGTGAAACACCCGCTTGACCAGCAAGTCTTTGCGCGGCGTTGTATCACCAAGGGCTATGGTATAAAATGGAACGGCCCCCATCTGTTTTGCCGCTGCGGCATAGGCCGGGTTGCTGCCTTCGTTGTAAATGCCGTCGGTTGCCATTACAACGGCTCCCAGGTTTTGACCGCCATACAGATCGTAAACCCCCTGCATGAGTTCAGAAAAATTGGAAACCTTGTCTTTGAATTCAAAATCAACGCCTTCACGTACCGCATCACCAAAGGCTATTTCATGCACCTCGTAGTCTTCCGAAAGTGCATCCCGAACGGCTTCCCAATCCGCTTTGTACTGATCCAACTGGAACGCACCGGGGTCTGAAAGGATACTTTCCGACTGGTCCTGCGCCAACACAACGATCGGCTTTTTGGTATCTGTGAAAATGGATTTCAGCAATGGTGCCAGCAGGAGTGCACTGATAATCGTCACAACGAGAAAACGCAAAACTCCCAGGCCAAGATTAACCCGGGGAGATTGGTCCTTAAACGTGGTATCCCTATAGTACAAGAGCATGGCATAACCCAGGCCAAGCAACACACAAAGCAATAAAAACCAGGCAGGGTATTGAAAAGTAAGATTCGACATAGCAGTCGGCGTAATAACTATTTAGTGTTGTTTGGAGAAAACTGCATACGGTGTCAGAACCAGGCTGACACGAGCACAAGTAGTAAACGTCAAAAATGCAATTTCAGCTCACAAAATTGAAGAAAAACTTGCGAACCAATTGCATTTAGAAGTAAATAACCTGTTTTGATCTACTTACTATCTGAATTTTATTGGTAAAACCTGTTTATTAGAGCAAAATATCGTGGGAGTTGCCTCCTTTTCTTTTAAAACTAAATTTGTTGCCGTGAAAAAAGCCTGCCTACTCATACTGCTGTCTATCTTTTTTCTGAATGCCACCCAGGCTCAAAAAAATACTAAAAGAGCGGCCAAAGAAACAGCCGTTTCCGAGGTGGATACATCCTTATACAATTCCATGTACTGGCGGAGTATTGGTCCCTATCGGGGTGGTCGCTCGGCAGCGGTAACGGGTGTTCCCGGAAAGCCCAACCTGTTTTATTTTGGAAGTACCGGTGGCGGTGTTTGGCGGACTGAAGATGGAGGCCGCAGTTGGGAAAATATTTCCGATCCGTATTTCGGTGGGTCCATTGGAGCTGTTGCAGTAGCGCCATCCGATCACAATGTGCTGTACGTTGGTGGCGGTGAGGTTACCGTGCGTGGTAATGTCAGTTACGGATCGGGTATGTGGAAAACAGAGGATGCCGGGAAAACCTGGAAGTCCGTAGGCTTGAAAGACAGTCGGCACATTCCGCGGATTTGTGTGCACCCTAAGGATCATGAGACAGTCTATGCCGCCGTGTTGGGTGATTTGTTTAAAAGCAGCACTGAACGGGGCGTGTATCGAAGCACCGACGGCGGACAAAACTGGGAGAAAGTCTTATTTGTAAATGAAGATGCCGGTGGAGTTGATCTGTGCATGGACCCCAATAACCCGCGTATTTTGTACGCAAGTTTCTGGCGGGTGCGTCGCAGTCCCTGGGACCTGTCGTCTGGTGGGGAAGGCAGCAGCATTTGGAAAAGTACCGATAGCGGTTCAACCTGGGAGGAACTAACCGGAAACGATGGCTTGCCCAAAGACACCCTTGGCATAATTGGTATCACCGCATCGGGAGCACAACCTGACCGGGTGTGGGCCATTGTGGAAAGTCAGACAGGGGGCGTTTTTCGCTCCGACAATGGCGGGAAATCCTGGAGAAAAGTAAATGACGACCGAGCCCTGCGCCAGCGTGCATGGTATTATTCCCGGATCTATGCCCACCCACAGGATGCCGATCAGTTGTATGTAATGAATGTGGCATACCACCATTCATCCGATGGCGGACAAACATTTAAAAGCCGCCATGCTCCGCACGGGGATCACCACGACCTGTGGATCGCACCCGAAGACCCCAATCGGATGATTATCGGAGATGATGGTGGCGCCCAAATCACCTACGACGGCGGGCAAACCTGGAGCACCTACCACAACCAGCCAACGGCCCAGTTCTACAGAATAACTACCGATAATACTTTCCCGTATCGGATTTACGTGGCACAGCAGGACAATTCCACGCTGCGTATTCCACACCGCACCGATGGGTACCAGATCACCGACCAGGACTGGGAATCTACGGCTGGTGGGGAGTCCGGTCACATTGCCATCGATCCGCTCAACAACGACATCGTATATGGTGGTTCCTACCACGGGTATCTCACCCGGAAAGACCATCAGCGGGGTACCAACCGACTCATCAATGTCTGGCCGGAAGACAATATGGGCCACGGTGCAGAAGATGCCAAATACCGGTTTCAATGGAATTTTCCCATTTTCTTCAGCAAGCACGATCCCAAAAAATTATATGCAGCCAGCAACCACCTCCACCTGAGTACAGATGAAGGTCAGTCCTGGGAAACCATTAGCCCGGACCTCACCACCAACGATCGCACAAAACAAGTATCAAGCGGAGGCCCGATCACGCAGGATAACACCTCGGTAGAATATTATTGCACCATTTTTGCCGCTGCGGAAAGTCCGCTGAAAGAAGGCGTGATCTGGACTGGATCCGACGACGGGCGCGTTCACCTTACCCGGGATGGTGGAAAAAATTGGGAACAGGTAACCCCACCTGATTTACCCGAATGGACACAAATCAACAGCCTGGAACCCGATCCGTTTAATGAAGGTGGCTGCTACCTGGCATGCACCCGGTATCGGTTGGGTGATTATGCTCCGTACCTGTATTACACACAGGATTTTGGTGCCACTTGGAAGAAAATTGTACGAGGAATTGATGCCGGACATTTCACCCGGGTTATCCGGTCGGATACTGAGCGTCAGGGCTTGTTGTATGCAGGCACAGAGGATGGCATGTACGTCAGTTTTGACAACGGTGCCAACTGGCAGGCTTTTCAACTCAATTTACCCATCGTACCCATCACCGATCTGGTGGTAAAAGAAAACAACCTGGTGGCTGCAACCCAGGGGCGCTCTGTCTGGCTTATTGATGACCTGACACCCCTTCGTACCTGGGATCAGGTAGGGGAGCAAACGGCCTATTTGTATGCCCCGGCTCCAACCTATCGGATGGGCGGAGGTGGCAGCGGTAAGGCTTCCAGGCTCAATGGAGCCAATCGGCAAAATGGTGTGTTTATCCATTACTACTTAAAAGAAAAGCCCGGCGAAAAAGATACGGTAGCACTTCACCTGATCAGCCCCGAAGGGGATACAATCAAAACCTATTCTTCCCTGGGAAAAGAAAATAAACTCAGCCCCAAAGAAGGAGCCAACCTGTTTGTTTGGAACATGCGCTACCCGGATGCAGAAAAGTTTCCCGGAATGGTTTTGTGGAGTTATGGACTTGGAGGCCCAAAGGCCGTTCCCGGTCGCTATAAAGTAATCTTGCATGCTGGTGGCGAGAGCCAGGAACAGCCATTCGATATTTTACCCGACCCGCGTTCGGAAGCAAGTGCAGCGGATTTTAAGGCACAATTTGATTTTGTGATGGAGGTAGGTGAAAAGATCACAGAAGTACACAAAGCCATCAAAGAAATTCGTGCACTTCGAGATCAAATGCAGGCAATTACGAAGAGGCTTCCGGCTGATTCCAGTTATCAGGTAATACGAACCCGGATCGAAGCAATGGATTCTGTGATGACGGCAGTAGAAAAAGCCATCTATCAAACACAGAATCGCTCATCCCAGGATCCGCTTAATTTCCCGGTTATGCTCAATGATAAATTGGCCAACCTGATGGGATTAAACGTTGGAGGCGATTTCCCGCCTACCCGGCAATCGTTTCAGGTTCGGGATGTGTTGTTCGAACAGGCCGATGCAGAACTGGCACGCTGGAATACAATTAAAACAGAAGACCTCCCGGCACTGAACCAACTTATTCGGGACTTAAAAGTGGATGTGTTGGGTTTGGAATAAAATATAAAAAAATCGCCCCCGGCTGTTATGCAGCTGGGGGCAATTTCTATTTCACTTGAAGGTTTTACTTAAAAAGTAAACCCCTTGGCTTCTGCTTGTTCAACGATCGCCTGAATCAGGACATTGTCGAGGGTTTGGCTTGCTTCACCAGCCATCTTGGCTTTTTCAGCCGCAATGAAGGCCTCCATTTTAACCTCCAGTTCCAGGATTTCCTTTTGCAGGGCGATGCGCTCTGACTTGAGTTTTTCGATTTTGCTGGTCAGTTCTTCCTTGCTCAGGTCTTTGTACTCATCCGGAAGATCTTTTTTATCCAGGTTTTCTACAAATTCATCATCCGCTTCGTAGGCATCCACCAGATCCCAGGTGGCATTGTTGTAGGATGCTTTTGCTTTGGCAGTTGAGCGCTGGGCGATGTTTGCAGATCCATATTCTGCGGCATTCATATCCTGCTCTTCCTGGCGCATTTTCATTTGTGCTCCGTGACTGCCATAACCGATGTAGGTGCTGTTGAGCAGTTCGTTGCATTTCAAAATACGGGCATCATACGGAGTTGGAATGTGGATTACCTTTTCATCGGTATTGATGTTCATATACTGGCCTTTTCCAATTACAGAACCATCTTTCCAGTGGGTGCGTACGCCGGTTTCATAATCTCCACAGTGGATGGTGTTGATGATGATGTCTTTGCTGGCTGCGAGTTCGCAACTTTCTTTGTAATCAACTTTACCCTGGTCAAACGGCTCGTTTCCGGCAATCACAATGATGCGCAGATCGTCGGCATCTTTTGACCATTTCAGGTTGTTCACAGCATCTTTAATGACCCAGCCGCAGTATTCATCACCGCCATTGGTTTTTAATTTAAACAACTGTTCGGACACTCCATCGAGGTCCATTCCGAAGCCCTGAACCATACGAATGTAGCCTTCACCGGCTTCCAGACCGGAGTTGCCGTATTCGTACAGGGCAATTTCCATGACTACCTGTTGGTTTTGATTTTGCGCGTTCGACAGTTTGTTGACCATCTTCCAGAGTTGGGCTTTGGCCTGGTCAATAAGGCCATCCATACTGTTGCTGGTATCCAGAAGCAGGGCTACCTGAATTTTGGCGTTGGCTGTCTTTGGGGCCGGAGCCTGAGGTACCTGAAATGCCGGTAGGCAGGCGAGAAAGAGGCAGGAAAAAAAGTGCTTAATCATATTCATTTTGGTTTGTATCGTCTG
Source organism: Saprospiraceae bacterium (assembly GCA_041392625.1). Lineage (GTDB taxonomy): Bacteria > Bacteroidota > Bacteroidia > Chitinophagales > Saprospiraceae > M3007. The sequence continues at coordinate 40,704 of JAWKLR010000019.1, forward strand.
AAAAGAATACTCTGTTCAGGCTTTTATGAAAATATACTTGGGTCCGTCTTAAACGTATAGGCAGAATGCTTGGTCTGTTTTCGTGTACTATTTTACAAATTGTTAGGAATGCGCTTTTCCGGTTCTACACTATGGATGCTGGTAAAATGCGGATTACACAAATGCATCCTAAAAAAAATTAGCGGGTGCTAAATCGGTAGCGGATACTCAATTACCACCTCATAAGAGGCATTCATCAAATCATACAAACCAAATTCGCCGTTCTCACGTTCAAATATGTACTTTTGCGTACCAATTCTATAAGATACAGAAACTCATGGCTCTTTCACGTCGAATGCGGGCAAACCTGCAGTTCATCCTGTTTTGTGGCATCCTGTTGTTTGTCAATATTTTGGCCAACAGTTTTTATACTTATTTTGACCTCACCGAAGAAAAACGGTTCACCCTTACCAAGCCTACTCAAGAGCTGCTGAAAGGACTGGATGATCGGATTTATGTACAGGTTCTGCTGGAGGGAGAGTTTCCGGCGGGGTTCAAGCGCCTTCAAACCGCCACCCGGGAAATGCTCGATGATTTTCGTGGGGTAAGTGGTTATATTGATTACAAATTCAGCGATCCCGGTGTTGGAACCGTAGAGGAAATTAATGAACGGCGGAAAGCCCTGGCAGAAGACGGTGTGATACCGGTGAACCTGCGCGTGGTAGAGGCAGGTGAGACTTCTCAGAAAATCATTTACCCTGTAGCGATCTTTCATTTTGGCAACCGCCGTTTTCCCGTGAAACTACTGGAAAACGATTCGCCCAGCCTGTCTCCCGATGAAGTAATCAACAACTCGGTGAGTCTGCTGGAATACAAGTTTGCCAATGCCATTAAAAAACTGAAAAGTCCGGCCAAGCCCATTGTGCTGTTTACCCGTGGTCACGGCGAACTGGATGAACTTCAAACCAAAGATCTGGAACAAAGTCTCCTCCAGTTTTACGAAACCGACCGGATTGATCTGGATTCCGTGGTTCAACTCGACCCGGAGAAATGCGCCTTGCTTGTCATTGCAAAGCCTCAATTTGAGTTTAATGAGCGGGAGAAGTTCAAGATTGATCAGTATATAATGAATGGTGGGAAAACCCTGTGGATGGTTGACCGGCTTAACGCAAGTCTGGATAGTATGCGGTTTGGTGGCCGGTTTGTACCACGTGATTTTCCCCTGAATCTGGAGGACATGCTTTTCAAATACGGCGTGCGGATTCAGCCCGATCTGATTGTGGATTTGGAATGCACCAAGATTCCTTTGCAGGTTGGCCAGGTAGGGAATGCACCGCAGTTCGATTTATTCGATTGGTATTACCATCCGGCGGTATTGCCTGATGGTTCACACCCGATCGTGAAAAATCTGGACCGGGTGGAGTTGAAATTCTGTTCCTCCATTGATACCATACGAACAAAGACTGATGTGCGGAAAGAAATTCTGTTGCGCACCAGTCAGTACAGCCGACTGCAATTCAGTCCGATCGACCTGAACTTTGAGGTGGTGCGTTGGGATCCTGATCCGTCTAAATTCAACAAAGGCCCACAAACAGTTGGTGTTTTGCTGGAAGGGGTATTCCCTTCCAACTATGAAAGCAGGGTTTCTCAGGAAATGGAATCGGGATTGCGATCACTTGGCTTGGAGTATAAAAATCAGAGTGTTGAGAACCGCATGATTGTTATAAGCGATGGTGATGTGGCAGCAAATATCATTCGCGATCGGGAACAACAGTCCTGGTTTGCATTGGGGTACAACCGGTATGAAAATGCCACCTATGCAAATAAGGAGTTTCTGCTTAATGCAATTGAGTACCTGGTTGAGGCCAATGGAGTAATAGAGGCGCGTTCCAAAGAGGTGAAATTGCGATTGTTAGACAACGTAAAAGCCAAGGAAGAAAAAACAAAATGGCAGTTGGTCAACATCTTGATCCCTCTCGCATTTTTGGGGCTGTTTGCACTGGTTTTCACCCGTTTGCGTAAACGCAAATACACCCGCATTAAATCCGAACAAAAATGATCAAGCGAATTGTAAAAATGGAATTCAGAGCGGACGCGGTGGACACTTTTCTGCACAGCGTTTTTGAGCACAGCAAAGATCGTATTCGGGCATTCCCGGGCTGTTTGCATATGGAGTTACTGCAGGTATCTGACGATCCTACTACGCTGTTTACCTTGAGTTACTGGGAATCTCCGGATGACCTGGAGGCTTATCGTGCATCCGAAGTGTTTCAAAGCACCTGGGCCAAAACCAAGGTGTTGTTCAAAGCCAAGCCGGCTGCCTGGTCGGTTGAAGTGCTCGATGAACCGGCGCCAAATTTCATGTAAAAATCCGAGCTTCCAATTTACTAGCGAGGCAGACTCATTCTGATCTGGTGAATTCTCCGATTATCTGCACGGGTAACTGTGAAGGAATATCCTTCCCACTCGATAACGGAGCCAGCGATGGGGATGTCTCCCTGCAATTCAAGCGCAAGCCCTGCAAGGGTGTCTGCATTTCCTTTTATTTGGTCAAATACCGAAGGAGAAAGTCCGGTGATTCTGCACACATCGTTGAGTAGGGTAAGGCCTTCAAAGAGGTAGGTAAAATCATCAATTTTACGAAATGTGATTTCGCTTTCTTCATCAAATTCATCCTGGATTTCGCCGGTTACTTCCTCCAGGATATCTTCCATAGTGACGATGCCGGAACAGCCTCCATATTCATCCACTACAATGGCCATGTGCATTTTATTGGATTTAAACTCCTTCAACAATTCACTGATGTGTTTGGACTCAGGCACATGGAGCACTTCCGTCCGGATGAGTGCCTGCCATTCAAACTGGTCATCCTGATTTCGGTCTTCAACCAGATCTTTGATGTAGAGAATTCCGGTGATGTTGTCGAGGTTATCGTCAAAAACCGGTAGTCTGGAAAATCCTGATTCCCGAACGGTGTCAAGGACGTCTTTGAATCCTGCTCTAAAGTCTAGTGCAACCATTTTAGAGCGTTGTTGCATGACCTGCTTAACTGTAACATCCGAAAATTTGATGATGCTTTTGAGCAGCTCCAGATCCCGGGTTTTTTCGTCTTTAGCCAATGGTGTTTCAGGCTCAACTTCGTCTTTTTCGTGGTGCTCAACTTCCGATTCAGATTTTGATGTATACAAGAAACCAAATAAACTGCGCCACAGAAAAATGAGCGGCATGAGTTTGGGCAAAAGCCAAGAGGCTCTTTTTTGAACTAATCTGCCAATTCGAACCCGGTGGAACATCCAAAAAATAAATGCCAGGATAAGGGCAAATGTGATAACGGCAAGTAGTTGGAATGCGCCCTCCCGTGGAGGCATAGACAGGGCTTCAGCACAGGCGGTATACAGCGCAGAATGGTAGAAAAAATAAAACCCCATCAAGCCAATCAGAATCTGAATAAATACCCTGGCAACAAGCAGGGAGGCTATGGCCACGCGTGGTGTCCGGGAAAGTTTCAGAATAAACCTGGGACTTATGCCTTTTTTTTGTTCCAATTGGGCCAGGTCATGCGGCGTCGTCTCAATGAAGGCCAATTCTGCCAACAGAGTCAGGAAGTAGACTAGGAATCCAAGAAAAAGCCAGGCCATAAAAGGAAAAGGCGTGAATTGTACAGATCAGATAGATGCAAATGGCAAAGTTAATCAGACCTGCTCAAATAGTTGGGAAAAAGGAGTTTCGAATCAGGACTTAAGCCCTGCCTCGAAACTCCAGGCGGGACCAATGATTGCATTTGGCCCCGGTTTAGCTTATACGATGCGATTAGAACGGCAGGTCATCTGCGTCAGCCGGAGCATCGTTGGCTCCGGAATTGCCGCCAGCAGTACTGGTTTGCATCTTGCCGGGTTCTGCATCCGGGAAGCGCATGTCGTTGCCGGCGCCATCTTTCCGTTCGAGGTTGCGGAAGGTATTGGCCACGATGTCCGTTACGTATTTTTCAGCGCCATCTTTGTCAGTGTATTTGCGGTAGGTAATTTTGCCTTCAACATAGATCAAACCGCCTTTTTTCAGCTGCTTTTCAGCACGCTCAGCAGCCTCCCGCCATACCACTACATTGTGCCATTCAGTTGTTTCCTGGAACTCACCGTTCTTGTCTTTGTAATATTCATTGGTTGCAACAGAAAAACGCGCTACTGCTACGCCCGATTCCAGGTGACGAACCTCCGGGTCGCTGCCCAGTCGTCCGATAAGGGTTACTTTGTTTACCATAATTGATTTGTTTAAATTATTAGGTTGGTTGAGGTTAAAAAATGAACCAGCAATAGTGGCAATTGCCCCTAAAAGATGCTGATTCTTTAAATCAACCTTAAAGATACAGTTTTTTCCTCCCAATACCGCGCAATAAGCCGGGGGATGGGATACATTTTTTTAAAGCTAAGCTGATCTACGAGCAGGCTGTTTTCCAGTGCTGAGGCCTGTTTTATTTTACCAAAATTGCTCTTTTCGACCTGAAATTCCATGAACACAGCATGGATAGTCTGGTGGCTCAGAATGTGTTTGTATGTTTTTGAACTGCCGATAAACCGAAGTGGGAGTTCAGGCGTACCAAAAAACAGTTCTGCAACCATTTCCGGTTTGTCCAGTGGCAGGCTCGTGCGTTCAGCGAACTCCAGCAGTGGAAACTCGTACAGTTTGTTCCAAATATCGTTTCCGGTTCGTTGCTGAATCCAAAATGTTTCTTCCGGAGTTCGTATAACCAGGTAGATAAAAAAACGCTCCCGCTTTTTGATTTTGGCCTTCTTGGCCGGGAGTTCATCAACCCTGTTTTCCTGTTTGGCCCTGCATTCTTCTTGCATAGGGCAGCTACTGCACAAAGGCTTGGCTGGAAGGCAGTGCAGCGCACCAAAATCCATAATCGCCTGGTTGTACTGTGCGGGGAAATCGGGGTCGAGAAATCGCTGTGCTTCACGGGCAAATTCCTTTTTTCCCGCGGAGGTGTCTGCCGCGCCATCCAGGCCCTGAAAACGTGCTAATACCCGGATTACGTTTCCATCCACAACCGCATGGGGGAGATCAAAAGCAAACGAGGCAATTGCAGCAGCGGTGTAATCGCCAATGCCCTTCAGTTTTTTTATTTCATCCAGATTTTCGGGAAACTGACCGCCCAATTCCCCGGATACAATTTTGGCTGTTGCGTGAAGATTGCGCGCCCGTGAATAATACCCAAGGCCTTGCCATAATTTAATGACCGATTCTTCGGGTGCTTCTGCTAGTTGGTGGACGGTTGGGTATTGTTCAATGAAGCGCAAATAGTACGGCATACCCTGTTCTACGCGGGTTTGCTGGAGAATGATTTCTGAAAGCCAGATTTTATATGGGTCTTTGATTCCTTTCCAGGGCATTGGCCTCTGAATGGATGCTGCCCATTGCAACAGGTTTTTTCTAAAAAATAGAATGCGCTCGTTCATGTAGCTCTTTTCGGTATATCCGGGTTACTGTCTTTTTGCAAAAAAATGGTGTTTTTGGGTAAATCACTTCCATTTTGCGTGACCTCCTGAATCCGGTTCGTCCAAACTAACCGTATATGGGAAGGTAATGGAACAGGAATACACAAAAGAAGTTTTTGCGAGTTGTTTTTTGGTGTATTTGAAAAAAATATGGAAAAGGCCGGACAATAAGTTCATAATATCGGTTCGTTTTATATACAGCAGAATTTAGTATGTAAAAATAGTTGATATTAAAAATTACTTGCGGACGGGTTCACATTTAAGATCTCAAAGGCATTAAGATTAAAAGTTTTTGTAATAAATTCTGTTTTTAAACGCATTTCGAAAAAATTGGCACGGTATTTTAATATAGATAAATACATCTGTTAAAAACCCTCCAGTTTATTTAATCAGAATACAAAACCGATTTAAGATGAAAATCGCATTCGCACTCCCAGCATTTGGTTTAATCCTTCTTGGCGCATGGTCGTTTAGCACGGCCCACAAGCCAACTCCTGTTTCCACTTCGGCAACTACTCCTGAAGCAGTTGTAGTAGCAGAAGCCAAGCCAGAATTGAAAATCTGGACCAGCACGCCCACTGTATTCAAGGGTGAAGAGCTCATCCTGAACTTTGCAGGTTCAAATGCAAAGTATTTGGGTGTAGTTGACCCACAAGGGCATTTTTTCTACGTGATTTATCCCGGTGAAAATGGCAGAGGGCGGTCTGCGTCCATTGATCAGCAGTGAGCAGTTTGTAAACTGTGAAAAACTTAAGATTCAGCCTGCCCGATTTGCTGCTGATCCGTACACCTACGGTGTGGATCAAAACCAACCGGTTTTTAAACAGTCCGGTACCTATACATTTATTTTGGGCGACAACCTGCACGTGGATGACCCCCAATTAGTTAGCCGGGTAACGGTGCAATACACGCACAAGGCCCGACCAGCCAAAGAGCAAGTATAAACGATATAAAAACGGGGTGCGGGCAAAGCCAGCACCCCGTTTTTCTTTTACCACTTATAACTTACCACTTACCACTCTATTACGGTGTCTGATTTCCAAGAGAAATCAGGTTTGCGAACAGACGGTATGCACCCGGCACACCTGCAGGAAGTTCGCGGAAAAAACTCAATCCAGTATACACATAATGCCCTTTACCGTATTTGCTTACAAGCAATGATCCGTCCAGAGGTCCTTCGCCCTTGTCATTGCTGGAAAGAGGCGCCTGATAGCGTTCATCCCATACATTGGGGAAGTACAGTCCGCGCTCCTGAACCCAGCCGTCAAAATCCTTTTGTGAGATTTTATTGGGTGTGTTTAATACCGGGTGACTTGGAAGCAGGATGCGCATTTCAGCATCTTCTTCGGTTACGCGGTCTCTGGAGAGTTGCATAGGGTAGGGGGCAATATCTTCCATTTTCATCCCTCCGTTTGTATTGTATTGGACAACCATGGTCCCGCCTTGTTTTACATATTCCAGGAATTTCTCATTGTGGAAACGGATGGCATCCTGTGTATTATAGGCTCTGATTCCGATGACGAGTGCATCCAGATCATTCAGCGCTTGGGCGTTGATATCGTCGTCTGTGAGTGTGATCACTTCACAGCCCATCAGTTTGAGGGCTTCCGGCACATCGTCTCCTGCGCCCATGTAGTACCCTACTTTTTTAGCAAAACAGGCCAGGTCAACCCGAGCTGCTTTAGCAACTGCAGGTTGCAGGACGTTTTGTTTGGGTATGTGGTCGTAATCAATTACCTGGAGGCTTTTTCCGTAGGAAACATCACCTACCTGGGCAAAGGCTTCCAGCGTCACTTCGTCTGGTCCACTGTTTGGAAATACGGTGCAGGTAAATTGCTTTTCTTCTCCTTTCCTTTTAAAACTAAATTCATTTTTTCCTTCTTCCTGCCCGACAGGCCATCCTTTGGGGCCGGTTACCATGAGTTTGCCGCTAACATTGTCTTTTCCTGCCCGAACCGTTACAATGACATCCTGGCTTTTTCCGGTTATAAGATAATTTGGCTGCTCAAATTCTACAAAAACGGGAGGAAGAATTTCAAAGGGTTGCCAGATTTCACCCTTGGCAGGCTGACGTTCCTTGTAAGCCACATCGGTGGTATACTCCAGCGGTACTCCATTTACGACAAACGACCAGCGCACGCTCAGGTAGCGGGGTGTTTCCGGGAGCCCGCGCAATTCCTGATCGGGAACATAGTACATGCCTAAGGTCGCTCCTTCATTGAGCCAGTAAGGGGCAGTGAAATTGGCATCATCCGGGATTTGTATTTTGGTATCGTACTCGAAGAGTTTGTTGTCTTCCATGGCAAAGCCCAGGATGGTGTCCTTCAATTGATGGTTGATCATCAAGCCACCCAGTTCAATGGACATACCCGAACGGTTAATGGCTTCCATATGCAGTTGGATGGTTTCACCCGGTGTTGCGGTAGACTCAGAAGCGGTTGCTTCCAGATACAATCCAAGACAGCCTTTGATTACTTCTTTAATGTCGTTGAGTTTGGTGCGCTTCCATTTGCTGTCGGGCAGTTTTTTTATCATCTGCATGGCTTCGATCAGCCCAGAAACGGAGGCCGCAGGATTATCAGCCCGGTAATTGCGTTCAATTTCTTTGAGTTTTTCTCCGATTGGAGCACCGCCGTCCAGGCGCGTCCAACTTGTATTGATGCCGGAAAATGGGTCGCCTTCGGTGCTGGGCCGTTGTCCTTTGATGAACTCCAGCCAGTCTTCCGTTTCACCCCGATAACTCAACGCACCAAAGCCCTGGCACCGGTGTTTGGAGCGGGCTTCCTGGGCAAGTTCCGTGTTGCTTTTCCCTTTTAGGGGAAGATAAACTCCGATGTCAACGGTGTATAGGTTGGTTTTATCGGCTTCTTCAAATTTTTCCCGACTTCCATAAAACCACCAGGAGGTATTGAAAAAAATGCGTTTTGGCTGCCAGGGGTCTACCAGGCTCAATTGCTCAGGGTACTGGTTGGGGTCGCCACTCAGGTCGAACGCTTCTGTACTCAAAATAGCAGATGAACTGTGGTGGCCGTGCGTTTGGTATTTATCCCCGTGGAAGAACCGGTTGATCACAATATCCGGCTGAATCAAGCGAAAATTGTAAACGACATCCGCGAGCACTTCCTCTTTGTTCCATACTTTCAGTGTTTCTTCCGGATTTTTGGAGTAGCCAAAATCATTGGCCCGGCTAAATCGCTGATTTCCTCCATCCACAGAGCGAGCCATCAGCAGCTCCTGGGTTCGAAGTACGCCCAATAGTTCCCGCAATTCAGTACCAATCAGGTTTTGTCCGCCATCTCCACGGGTAAGAGAGAGGTAGGTAACATCGTATAATTTCTCATTCGCGCAGTAACTGATGAGGCGCTGGTTCTCATCATCCGGGTGGGCTGCTACGTACAAGACAGAGCCCAGTACATTTAGTTTTTTAATTGCCTGATGCAGGTCCGCCCCGGTGGGCTTTGCAGGCATTTGTGCCTGGATCGGACCGCAAATCAACAAGGCCAACCCAAGCAATAACATGGTTTGGATATTTTTCATAGACAGGTGTGTTTTATTCATGCTTTGAATCCTCGCGAAAATAGTGAATTCAACGCAATACATCCTGTCGGAAGACTAACAGAGCTACTTTTTTGATGATTTGATGATGCGCCCTTTGGGCTTGGATGATTTGTTGATGTTTATTCGGCTCTTCGAGCCTTGTTTATCTCAGGACGCTGCGCTTTCCCTTTGTTTATTTGTTTATGGAAATTAATGATTTGATGATGCGTGTATCGGGCTTGGCTCTTTAGTGAACCACATGAATGCGTTTGGCATACCTGTTTTTTTCGCCAACCAATTGAACGACCAAAAAATAATTGCCGGAAGGGATGCCCGCAAGATGAAGCACCGGTTGGAAAGATTCTGATATCAGCCTTCCGTTGGGTGAGTATAATTGGGCATTCGCGAACCGGGGCGCAGAAATGTGCAGCGTGGTGCTGGCCGGATTGGGGTATACAACGGGCGTTTGAGCCCGAGTTGTATAGGCGGCTAACGGAACATTCAGGTGCAGGCGATGGAGGTATGCGGGACCAGTTATATTCACTTCTGAACTGATAAAGTAATCTATTGCATTTATAAATGCCAGGCCTTCCACTTGTTTGGAGCCATCAACTTGTAAATCAAATCGCTGCGGATTTTCCAGATTAAAATAGGGTGTTCCGGCCTGCTCCAGCACAACAATGAATGGGTTGATAAATGCATATCCGATCAGGATAAACGCATCTGATTCCGGATTGTAAACGGCGTCGCTCACAAGTCCCTGTGTGTCCAGACTGTCAACCCGATGGCTTATATGCATTCCGGGTGATTTGGGCAGCGCATAGATGTTTGATTTAAAGTCTATCCAGTTTTTAGTAAAAATGTAGAGGCTGTCGCCAAAAGCAATAAATGCTTCGGCATCGAAATTGGTTGCCAGCGGGGAAGGGGTAAAGTCGGTTTGGTCGGCATACGAAAACCGAATGGTATCGGCGTAAACAGAATCCTGGCTCAGGCAGTCTGAAATTTCAATTCGCCAAACCTTCAAATTGGTGCGTGCCCCATCGTTGTTTCCAAAATCACCGATGTAGATGTAGGTGCTGTCCCTACACATGGCTTCCCAATCGGTATTGCTTGCATTGACAACATGGATATCGCGGAGCACCATGCCGGTCAGGGTGTCGAGTTCATAGATGCTGGCCGCATCCCCTGAATCGTTGTGGGTAAATAGCCTGTTTTCGATATACAGCAGGCCGGAACTTTCATTCACTGCCGCATCAAGCGGAGCAATGCTGGATGCGGTTACTTGCTGGGCTGAAAGTCCTGTCGAGAAACACAGAATGATCAGAAGTATTTGAATGTTTTGGCTAAACATAATTTATCATTAATGGGCTATCCAATGCTTGCGCAATTGTGCTTGCTCAGGGCTCAATTCATCTATAGGGCGGATTTTTACCTGGTTAGCCCCGAGTTCATAGCCCACTTTTAATAAATAGGATTCGAGCGGCAAGGGTTTGCCATTTGCAATGTAATCTTCAAGAAAATCCTTGACTTCCGGATACCCGCTGATTCGGGCAATTTCAGAAAACAGTTGGGCGTCTTCAAATGGTTTATCCGGGCCATATGCAGCAAGTAAATCCTGAATTAGTTCCTGCACTCCGTATTTCCCATCGGAGAGTTCCCGCAGATGAATGTCCAGACACAAGCAGACCAGCGTACCCTTCAGGTAAAAGTTATAGTACTGGTCTTGTCGCTCCATGGCATGCACGCTCAGGTCGGTGAGTGAAAGGCTGTTGTCAAACTGTTTGGAATCCCGGATTTTTCGTTCCAGTTCTTTCAGGAAGTCGGCTTCCGTTTGCAGCCCGTTTTTCATCGGCATGTGAACCGAAAAATATTCAGTCATCCCCTCGTACAGCCAGAGGTGTCTGGATAATACCGGCTGTGAAAAGTTGTATTCTTCAATTTCAAATGAGTGCAGACCAAGTGGCATGACGGTGTGAAAAAACTCGTGGCTTGCAATGCCATACACGTTGTTTACGATCAGGTCTTTATCCCAGGGCACGCAGAGTAAAATGAGGGTGGAGTGGGCATGCTCAAGTCCGTCGCCCATGTACGAGTAGCGGCTTGGGCTGGGGTTGTGGTACAGCAGGAAGGTATAATGATCAACCGGAAGTTCGCCGCCGAGGTAGCTGCGCTGGTTCTCCAAAAGTTGGGCAATGTGTTCGGAAACATCTTTAGAGATTTTTTGTCCGGTAGTAGAATAGCAAGCCACCAACACCTCAATGTTGGGCAAGTGAATGTGGCTGGTATCGGGTTGGGAGTACAAAATTGGATTGTCAACCAGATAATGATAATCTGAAGCCCAAAATCGATCCAGGCTATCGGATTCTGCGTGATTTTTCAGACTGCTGGCTCCGTAGTATTTAGTCGGTTTATGAATCCGCAGTTCGATCGGTTCTTTTTCTTTTCCTTCAAAATATCCAAACAGGCAGTTGTTGTTGATCACCAGTGCCCGGTCGTGGAACGTACAGGAGGCTGAGCGGTAAAATTCATCGCGCTCTGTTTTCATGCTGAACTCTTCCCAGCCATCATTGACCTCGTAGTTCAGATGGTGGAGCAAATGAGCATTTTTAATTTCCCAGCGATTGGTGTCGAGCCGCATAATCTCCAGGGTATTCCCCAGACTATCTACGGCATTCAGGTTTTCAATAAACTGACCAAAGTCCATCACCCCATAGATTCCCGGTACCATTTTCGGGAAACAGAAAACAGCCGTGCTATCGGGCGTTGCATTCAGGTTTAGCTGTACCTGTACCCGATCCTGGTTTACTGCACGCAGGTCGGTTTCATAGTGATAGAAAGCAGGCTGTTGGGCTCGCCCAATGGTATGGAAAAGCAGGAACGCAAGTAAAAGGGGGGCTTGTTTGAGCATGTTGAGTAGTTTTTTGTAAAAATAAGGTAAGTGCTTTTAAACAGTCTCTTTATGGACAAACTTATATCCCTTTTGGCTGCGTAAAACTATTTTTTCGTTCAACAACTAAAAAATAGTTGACAAACTAAATTTTAGTTGTATATTTGTGTCACACCAATTCGTAAAGCTATGCAGCGACTAAATTTTAAGGAAGAAGAAGTCATGACCATCCTTTGGGAGATCGGTCAGGGTTTTGTGAATGACATCCTGGATAAAATGGAAGAGCCCAAGCCACCGTACAATACGGTTTCATCCATCGTTCGAAAACTGGAAACTCAGGGCTTGATAGGCCATGAAGCGTTTGGCAAAACCCACCGGTATTTTCCCATTTTAAAAAAGGACGACTATCGGGCGAATGTGTTTAAACGGTTTATGGATAACTTTTTTGACAGCTCCCCGGAAGCCCTGCTTTCCTATTTTGTCAAGGAAGAAAAAATCGAACCCGAAGAAATTGATCGCTTGTTGGAAGAGATCAAGAAAAAGGACCAGTAAACTCATTTGGTATGCAATATCTAATTGAATCAGCGATTTGCCTTTCGCTGTTGTACGGGTTCTATGCCCTGGTTTTGCGCAAGGAGACCTTCTTTCAGTTGAACCGGTTTTACCTGCTTGCAGCACCTGTACTTTCTATATTAATTCCTCTTTTGAACATCCCCTTGTCAAAACCGGCAGTGGATGCATCGGGGACGGCAACCGAGCCCGCAGTGGAGTCCTGGCCGGTTATGGTAGTGGAACAAATGGAATCGGTTCCAAAAGAAGTACAAGTGCTGTTGAACGAGCATTTATGGCAGTTATCTTATGAAACCATTTTGTGGAGCATTTATCTGATTGGTGTTGCCTTTGTGTTGCTTCGTTTGATGGTTCAGTTGTTTGCTATGCAGCGTTTTTTGTCAAAATGCAGGACCAAAGAAGCCCTCGGAGTCGTACTCGCTTCACATACTACGGACACGCCGGTCGCTTCATTTTTTGGTTTTGTATTCTGGAATCCGGAGCACTCAACCATGCCCAATGCGCAATTGATTTTTGAGCATGAAATGGTGCACGTGCGGGAGTGGCATACGCTGGATCTGATTTTGATGGAACTGCTCATTGCTTTTCAATGGTTCAACCCCTTTTTGTACTTATATAAAAACAGCATCCGCGAAGTGCATGAATACATTGCGGATGATCACGTAGTGCGTCGGACGCGGCAACACTATGAATATGCCCGACTGCTCGTCAGTCATCAACTTACCGGGAACGGGGCCCAACCCGGTTTGGTCAATACTTTTCACTCACTCATTAAAAAAAGACTCATTATGCTGGCCAAACACCCGTCCGGTCCGATCAATCGGATCAAGTATGTATTGGTACTCCCGCTTTTTCTGGGATTACTGCTTTTATTTTCGTTCCGATTGGTGGAACGCATTCCCCAGGTTGCACCCATTCTGGATGCGGTAGGGGAGTACGAATCGAGCCTTTCAGAACTTGTTATTTCCAGTGATAAACTGGATGCGGCGCAAAGTCCCTACATTTTGTATTGGGGCTTGTTTGAAGCACACTTTGAAAAATCGCCTCAGGGAAACAACTGGGTTGCAGAAGTGCACCTGTCTCCTGAGGAATTTGCAAAATCAGTCCACCGTGAACCCCGGCTATGGAATGGTGAAACCCTGCTGCAACAGACCAGTTTCAAAATGGAATCCTTTTCAGTTTCCAGCGATTACTACAAGCCGGAAGTTTATGAAAATGTAAAAACGTCGATTGCAGCCTGGGCCTCCGGCTTGAAGCAGGGCGACCGGGTTACGCTGCGTTCGATTTACCTGGCACCTGGTGTGGAAGGAACTGTTCGTTTGATCCTGGATAATGAAAGGCCAAACAGCCTGAACAAGCCCGTAAATGCAGGCAATAGCAGTGCGCTTGAAAACATCAAAACCGTTCGATTTGCAGATCGGAATTATGATGTATTGGGCACCCATTTTATCTCCAAGGAAACCCTCTTTGATCGTACGAATGGAAGCTCTGCCCCCTACCTGATTTATGCAGATGGAAAAGAATCCCGCAGTCCTAAAAAATGGTCATTAAGCATTTACGGCCCCAATGGAGAACCTGTTTTGCGCAGTAAAATTTCTGCCGAGTACGCACAAACCTGGGATGAACTCGTGCAAACACTTGACTCCAAGAAGTCTGCACTTGAAACGGGCAGCACGGTGAGCATTGGAGCCTGGGATATTTTGCCTAAGGAAACCGGCGTGACCTACGATACTATCGTCACGTTTGACCCGGCAACCGGTACGGAGTCTGTTCAGGTGATCACCAACAAACCGCCAACACAAGTTGATACGGTCTACACGTTTGATCCGGAAACCAAGGAATCTCAGGTTGTTCTGGTGGAAAACAAGCCGGCAGGTCCACGTGCGATGTTGTTTGGAAATACCCTGCTTCAGTTCCGCATCGTTCAGGAAAAGGATCCACGACTTACACTGAATCGCGATAAGCGCAGAAACTTTGCCTTCCAGTGGGGTTCGATGAAGGCTTCTTTCCCCAACCAATATGGGATAACATTTGAATCGGAACAGGGGAAAGTAACTCGTCATGCCGACGGCCCTCTGGAGGTGCGTAACCACATGTTTACCAAGGCGCAGATTCTGGAATTCATGAAAGAGGTTCCCAATTTGTATGCAGACGGTGAGGTTCTTCCGGAAATGAACTTCACACTGAACTACAGCGGCAATGGACAAAGCGTTGCGATAAAAAACGGGGAAGTTCCTGCCGATGTTTTGCAACTGCTTGAACGCAATTTGCAGCCCGGTGAGAAAATAACCCTCACTGGCTTCCAGGCTTGGACGGATGCTCCTCGCTCACTGGTTTGTTCCAAGGCTGTACTAGAAACCTTGCCGGAAAAGAAAATTCAGGCAACAACCTCCTATTTTACCGATGGTTTTAAAAGCGATCCAAGTGCTCAGGTCCGATTCGATATGACTCCCGATTATTTTAAGACCTATAAAAAAACGTGTTGGGATTACTCCGGGGTTTGGTTCCAGTATGGAGACATCAGCCTGCCAAATGCAGTGATTGAATTGGAAGTGCGCAGCGAGGACCCCAAGCCACCGCTCAAAGGAGGGAAAAAAGCCCTGAGCGATCAGATAGAATTGACGGTGTTGCCCAATCCGGCACAAGCCAATACGAGGGTGCGCATGAACCTGCCACAGGCCGGAAAAGGAAGCCTTTCACTTTCAGATATGTCTGGAAAACAATTGATCGTATTGCAGACAGATTTCAGTAAGGGAGAGACATCTATTCCAATCTCAAACCACCTCCCGGATGTTCCGGGCATGTATTTGATTATTCTGGAAATGCCCTACGGAAAAGCAGTGCAGTCTTTTATCGTTGAATAAAACCTGCATGGGATAAAAAAAGCCGGTCACCTGCAAACTCAGGTGACCGGCTTTTTTATGTTTAGCTTGTTGACGATGTTTATTTGTTTAGGCCTGGGCCCAAATAAACATGTTCCTACTTTTTGAGTCCGATTTCACGGAGGCGTTCGTCGAGGTATTCCCCTGCGGTGATGGGTTCGTAGTGCAGTGGGTTGTCTTCTGTCACACAGAAGTCCAGACAACTCAGATCCATTTCGCTCTTTGGATGCAGGAAGAATGGAATGCTCAATCGGGGCAGGTGCCATTCCTCGCGTGGAGGATTAACTACCCGGTGCGTAGTGCTTTTCAGGTAGTTGTTGGTGAGTCGCTGGAGCATGTCGCCTACGTTGATTACAAACTCATCGTTTTCCGGCATGATGGGCATCCATTCATTATGGGAGTTGAGTAGCTGCAGGCCACCGGCGCTGGCACCGACCAGCAGGGTAATCAGGTTGATATCCTCGTGTTGTTCGGCACGGATGGCGCTTTCTGGTTCTGCAGTGATGGGCGGATAGTGAATGGAGCGCAGGATGGAGTTGCCATCTTTTATTTTATCGTCAAAATAATTGATGTCCAGTTCGAGGTGCTCTGCGATTGCGCGCAGCAAGTGTCCTCCTGCGTTTTCGAATGCTTTGTACAGTTGGCGGCCCAGTTCATAGAAATCTGGGACTTCCTCGGTGTACACATTATCGGGATAGAGTTCTTTGAGCGGGTGGTCAGCATCGACAAATTGGCCGATTTGAAAAAACTCTTTGAGGTCGCCTACATTGGATTGTTTGGCGTGCTCTTTCCCAAAGGAGGTATAGCCCCGTTGTCCGGCCATATCCTTCAACTCATATTTTGATTTTACTTCGGTTGGAAGCGCGAAGAATGCTTTGGATGCATTAAAAAAACCATCGACCAGCTCTTTGGGAACACCGTGGTTTTTTACTGCAACAAAACCAACCTCGTGGAATGCTTTGCCGATCTGGTCAACAAATGCTTTTTTATCTTCGGCTGAACCCTGTACATACTGGGACAGGTCAACCGTTGGAATGCCTTTTTCACTCATAATTGGAGGTATTTGATCATAAAAAGTGTATCCCGAGGGCCGGGAGCCAGAGGCAAAGGTAAATCTGTTCGGATTAAATGGCAAGAATTGTTTATTCGGCGCTTCGCGCCTTGTTTATTCGGGCCGCTGCGCTTGCCCTTGTTTATTTGTTTATTGGAATTGATGATTTGTTGATGCGCCCTTCGGGCTTGGATGATAAGTTGATGTTAATTCGTTTAGTTCGCCGCTGCGAATCCTTACCCAAGCACCTAAAAGGCGCTTAGGTAAGGATTCGCATTTTTGGCTTACTTGATTACGCGGATTTTCATTTTCACATCCGAAACGGGGCGGTCGCCGTTTGCTGTTTTCACATCGGCAATTTTATCGAGCACATCCAGGCCTTCGATTACGCGACCGAAAACGGTGTAATCGCGGTCAAGATGCGGTGTTCCGCCAATGGTCTGGTAGGCCTCACGCTGTTCGGGCGTATAGTGAAAGTCTTTCATGGCTTCCACCTGGTTGAGCGTTGCCTCGGCTACGGGTGCGCCTTGTACAATGTAAAACTGGGAGCCACTGGATGCCTTTTGCGGATTGCCGTCGCGGGCTGCTGCCAGGGATCCTTTGAGGTGTACGAGGCTGTCGACAAATTCAGCAGGAACCCGGTAGTCGGGACCGCCAAAGCCCAGGGCTTGGCCTGGTTTGGCATTGCGTGAATTTGGGTCTCCTCCCTGGATCATGAATGATTTGATAACCCGGTGAAACAGCAGGTCGTCGTAGTAGCCTTCTTCGGCCAGTTTGAGGAAGTTGTCGCGGTGTTGCGGGGTGCTGCTGTAGAGCTCTGCAATCATATTGCCCATGGAGGTCTCGATTTCAACCAGGCAGCGTTCGGGTGCTGTAACTTGAATCATTTGTTTGCTCATTACTTTTTTAGTGCCTTTGATGGCAGTGAGAGTAACTGTATAGTTGCCGGAGTGAAAATAGCGGTGCGTTGGTGTCGCTTCACTGGATTTTCCTCCGTCGCCAAAATCCCATTGGTATGAATCGGCATTTTGGGATTGGTTTCCAAATGTAACGGTTGCCGGGGCTACCAGTTTTTGTGTTGGGTAGGTGAATACCGGCTGTGGTTTGGGGGCACAGGATGCCAAAAGGAGGCTAACGAGTGCGGAAAATAGGAGTAGTGGTCTCATGTTTAACTGTCAATTCAATGTATTTATGAGTTATTTGTCTTCAAAATTCAACGGATGCTACAGTGGGGTAGAGTAGGTTTGAGGTGTCAGGTTTTAAGTCGGTTTATTCCGGCTTTTGCCATTGCGTGCAGGCTGGATTTGTATTCCTCCGGTTTCATTCGCAGGCAGGATTGGTAGGCAGCCACCGCCTGGTTGTTCTTGCCTGTATCTTCATAAAGTTTGCCCAACTGGAGGGCTGCATTGCAAGCAAAATACCAGGGTTTGGATTTTCCCATTTCGATTGTTTGGGTGTAATACGTTATGGCTCGGTCAGTATCACCGGCTTCATGACAAATTCTTCCCAGACGATATTGGTATTCGATCTCGTTTTTGGAATTTCCATGAAGCTGGGCGGTTTTGCCTTCCAGAGTTTCAAGGGCACGGGAATAGTAGCCACCATCAAAAAGCAGACGGGCTTTTAACAACAGCGGGTGTGGGGCTTCGCCCCGGTCTGCTTCCTGTTGAGCCGCCTTATCGGTTTCAGACCGGTTGCTGCCTTTCTTTTTTATTTCAGCGATATACCTTTGATAGCCTGCTGCATTGTCGGAAAGGAGTTGGTGCCAGGCCAGTTTTTGCAGGGCTTCTTTGACGCCCATTTCACCTTTGCATTGCTGCAAAAACTGTTTGAAGTACTGGTCAGATTCCGGGTCAAGCCGGAACAAATGGTACATGCCGAGTGAAAAATAGCGGTAGGGGAAGGGGGCATACTGGCCTCCTGTCGGGCTTTGTTCCAGCAGTTTTATAGCCTCGTCATTATGGCCCGACCGGGATGCAATGGAAGCCATGATATAGGCTCCCAATGGATTTTTTTTGGGCTCGATTCCACTCTGTTGGATGGTTGTCCAGGCGCCATCCTTATCATTTCCGGCAAACAAGAGCAGGTAGGCATAAATAATATGCACTTCATCCCGCCAAACAAATTCGGGATGATTGCGTGCATAGGCTGCCAGTTTTTTCAGTTCCTCTTTCCCTTTTTCCACATCGCCCTGCATTCCGCCCAGATTTTTTACGGTCCACTGGTATTCTTCCGGGATGCTTCCCAGGATGGTATGCAAAACTCCCAGGCTTTTATCGTTGGCTTTGAATTCCGGGTGTCGCTTTTGGTTTTCCTCCAGGAGTTTGTATGCTGTTTTTACCTCACTGAGGCTGCCGAGCATGTTGTTGAACCGACTGTGCAGCAGTGCACCGTGCAAGCGCATTTCAGCCTGAAGAAAAAGGTGATAGGGGGAAGACCGGTCTCCCCTGGAGAGTTTGTCGATTCGGGGCAACAGGTTTTTCTGAAAAGTCTGATACGTGCTGCGTTTATCGGTACTGATTACCTGAATAAAATCCATGTAGTGTTCCAAATAAACCGCAATCAGGTTTTTGGGTTCAGCCCTCTTTAGCTGCTCGAGTTCCTGTTGTGCTTCCTTAATGCGCAGGGCCGAACTGAGTTGGTATGTTTTGACTGCCTGTTCGGAAAACACAAAGACGCCTTCGCCGGTGGCGGAAAGCGGGTAGGAGTGCAGAAGAACAATCAGAAGGAAATACCGCAGCATAATAAAAACTGGAACACGAGTTACCCTTCCTAAGAAGGGCAACTCGTGCCTGTGTTAATTTTCAGACATACATCGATGCCCATTTACATATAATCTTCCAGGAGCGGATTAGAGTGTCACGTCGTATTCCTGAGCGAGGTACTCTTTAATCCACTTGGTTGTAACTGATTTCGGACGTTCCAGCGGGAGGCTCAATGCCCGTGCCCAACACTGTGCAGCCAATACACCAAGTGCACGGCTAACTCCGAATAGTACGGTGTAGTAGTTGTATTCCTTCAGGCCGTAGTGTACCAACAAGGCACCGGAGTGTGCATCTACGTTTGGCCATGGGTTTTTGGCTTTGCCCATGCTTGTAAGGATTGGAGGAACCACATCAAATACTTTCCATACAATTTTGATCAGGTCGTCATCCTTGATGTTGTCTTCAGCAAACTGACGCTGCGACATAAATCGTGGGTCGGGTTTGCGGAGAACGGCGTGTCCGTATCCAGGGATTACCCGTCCGCTAGCCAGGGTGCTCTTAACATAGTCCGCAATTTGCTCGCGGGAAGGCTTGGAAGTACCCAGGGTGTCCACCATTTTGATTACCCAGCGAATTACCTCCTGGTTTGCCAGACCGTGAAGTGGTCCGGAGAGTGCGTTCATAGCAGCGCTGAATGAGAGGTATGGGTCACTGAGTGTTGAACCTACCAGGTGGGTGGTGTGGGCTGAGGCATTACCGCCTTCGTGGTCGGCGTGAATGGTGAGGAACAAACGCATGTATTCCTTAAATCCATCGTCTTTGAAGCCGAGCATGTGGGCAAAATTGGCTCCCCAATCGAGGGAGATATCCGGCAGGATCTGGTCGTTGTTGTGGTAGATTCTGCGGTAGATATACGCAGCGATGCGGGGCAGACGTGCGATGAGGTTCATGGTATCCTCATAGGTTGCATCCCAGTATTCGGATTTGTTCATCCCGGAAGCGTAGCGTTCTGCAAATACGCTGGTGTTTTGCATGGCCATGATACCGATGGAGAACTGAGTCATTGGGTGAGTTTGTACCGGCAATGAGTCGATCACCTTAAATACAAAATCTGGAACATTGGAGCGGCGGGCCCAGTTTTCAGTAAGCCATTTTACCTGCTCCTTGCTTGGGATTTCACCAACGAGCATCAGCCAGAAAAGTCCTTCCGGTAGTGGCTCTGTTCCTCCATTGGCAGCGCGGGGTAGTTTTTCGCGTAATTCCGGGATGGAATATCCTCTGAAACGGATTCCTTCTTCGGGGTCGAGCAAAGAAGGTTCCCAGATCATTGAAGTGATTCCACGCATGCCGCCGTAGGCCTGGCTTATGGTTACGTCATCGATTTTCTTGTCCCCGTGTTGAGAGACGATTTCCTTGACTTCTTTGCCAAGGTTTTGTGTTTTTTCAAAAAATAATTGTTTGAGAGAGTCCATTCTATGGTATTGGTATTAACGCGAATTATTGTGATGTATATGTTTTTTGCTTCTTGCAGTAGTGTTTTTTGGGGAAAATGGGGGTAAAAAAATACAACAAGAAAACGGCTGTAAAGTTACAAGATTGTGTATAGAAAATCCGATTGAGGTATTAATGCCACAGATGCATTGAAAAGTGCCAGACGGAGGGTTAACCAGGTTCGCAAACAAAAAAAGCGAAGAGCTCCGGATGGGAGCGACTTCGCTTTGATTTTTGACGGGTGGAAAATACCCTGGTATATACCTTGGTTTCGCTGGAATTACCAGCTTACATCGTCGTCGTCATCGTCGTTGGTCGGCTCCTCATCCTCCATAGCAGGCGGTGTATCATCGTCGTCATCATCCTGGACTGTGCTGTTTTTTGGATTCTCATCCTGATCATCGTCGTCCTGGTTTTCAGAGAACTCCTGGTTTTGGGCTTCCCATTCGGCCTGACGGCGGTCAAATTCTTCGTAATCAAAGTCCGGCATCAAATTGGTTTTGACGTGATTTACCACATCCAGGAGGGACTCTGCAAAGCGGTTGAAATCCTCTTTGTACAGGAATATCTTGTGGCGGCGGTAACCGAATCCATCTTCTTTGCGGGTGCTTTCTGTGATGGTGATGAAATAATCTTCGCCGCGGGTTTGCCGTACATCAAAGAAATACGTGCGACGCTTTCCGGCACGTACTTTTTGTGAGTATACGCTTTCCTCCATGTCGTTGCGTTCCCGGTTTCCACCACGATCTCTGAATCCTCCTCTGCGCTCCCGAAAATCTCCCCGGTCTCTGTACTCACCCCGGTCACGACCGTAACCTTGATCCCGGTCTCTGTTGTCACGCCGCTTAAAATGCCCGTATTCCACTTTTTTAGCTATTTGATGAATAAAAATTAATAATCATTGTACGCAAAGGTAATTTTTCCAATGAACATCCGGCAAAAAATGCAATAAATATTATGCGAATCTGACTTAATGCCATTGTAGGCAATTTTCAGTAAACAAGCAGTATTAATTGATGAATTGTTGATGTGCCCCTTTCGGGCAGGGTTGTTAAGTTCTGTATATATTTGCGTTTAAAAGCAAATGGATATATTAATTCATTTAAGCAGGTTACCAGATAGTCGCCGCAAACAGGGGCTACGCTACCCTATGGATAAGACGATGTTACTGATGTTGATAGGCACTCTTGCAGGCTGTAAGGGCTATCGTGATGTTGCCCGTTTTTGTAAGCGTCACACGAGGCCATTTGAGCAAGGTATTAGATTTAAAACATGGGGTTCCGAGTCATGTATCGCTTACTAGCATAGTTGATAATATTGATTTAAAGGCTTTTATGAAGATATTGATGGATTGCGGGAGTATCAAAAATGGATGTTGGTTCCACAACTCCTAGTGTGATAGCCATGGATGGAAAGGCTATAAAGTCAAGTGTGATCAAGGGGCTAAGCCATCAGCAGAATTTTGTCTCTATGGTAAATGCGTTTTGTGTATCCCAGGGGCTGGTGTTAGGGTCCATTTCTTATGAGAACAAATATGAGAGTGAAGCAGTACTTGTAAGACAGATGATCGAACAATTGGGTATTAAAGGTGCTTTGTATACTCGATGCTAATCACGATTCAAAACATTAACATGCATTGTCGCGAGTGGGAATGATTATATCGTCCAGGTTAAACACCGCAAAAAACGGCTTACTACGTTGATACAGCAGTGTGTTGTAGAAAACGCATGGTATTGAACAGGCAAATTGACAGAAAAATAGAGGAAGAAAGGAAAAACGGGAGTTGAGCGTATATCATCCAAGTCAAGCCTTAAAAGAGGATTGGCCCCATGTCAAAAAAGTTATAGCCCTTAGGCGAATAAGAACCGTAAAAGACCAACTGTCAGATAAAACTCATTATTATATCAGCAGTTGGGAGCAGGGAACCGCTGAGACTTTAGGGCAATGTATTCGGCAGCACTGGGCAGTAGAAAACAAATTGCACTGGGTAAAGGATGTGGTAATGCGAGAGGATCATACCAAGTTCCACAGTTACAAAACATACAAATTAAATGCTTTATATCAAAATTTTGCGTGCTCTAACATCAGATTAAACAAACAGAAATCTGTCAAATACGCCATGGAAACACTTAGAGAAAACCCAAAGAGGATAATAAAATTACTTAGAACTTAACAGCCCTACCTTTCGGGGCTGGATGATTTGTTGAAATTGTTTATTCGGCGCTTCGCGCCTTGTTTATTCGGGACGCTTCGCTTTCCCTTGTTTATTGAAATTGATGAATTGTTGATGCGCCCTTCGGGCTTGGATGATTTGTTGATGGTTCTGGGAGAAGGGCAAGGGCAAGCCTTGCCCCTACAAAACATCCATACATTTTGCAATCAAAAATTCAATCGGCAATCGGAACTCATGTAATCGACAATCGGAATTGCTTATTCGGCCCGCAGGGCCAAATAAACATCAACAAATCATCCAAGCCCCGAAAGGGGCGCATCAACAAATCATCAACTCCCTGCCAGGAATCATCAACTCCCTGCCAGGCATGGCAGGGCTACTGGCGATGTACAATTTTCCCGCCCAGTATGGTGTATAAAACCTGCGCGTTCAATAAGTCTTCGGGTGTGCAGTTGAGGAGGTTGGTATCGAAGATTGCAAGATCTGCCAGTTTGCCGGCTTGAAGCGAGCCTTTTTCTTGTTCTTGAAATACAGCATAGGCATTCCACAGGGTGTAGGAATACAATGCTTCTTCGCGGCTCATGGCTTGCTCAGGGAAAAATATGAGTCCGTCATTGGGGCGATTACGGGTGCAACTGGCGTACAGGCAAGCCAAAGGGTTTACTTCCTCTACGGGTGTATCCGTTCCGTTTGCGATGTGTGCACCGGAGTCAAGCAGGCTTCGCCAGGCATAGGCCCCGATTCGGGCCCGGTCAAAGCCCAGTCTTTTCACAACAAAGGGCGCGTCGCTGGTGCAATGGATAGCCTGCATAGAGGCAATTACACCCAATTGGGAAAACCGAAGAATATCCAGCGAATCGAGGTGTTGGGCGTGCTCGATGCGCCAGCGCAAATCGCCGGATCCAGCCCCGTTTTTTTCAAAAATATTCAGGGTCTCCCGGTTGCCCCGATCGCCGATGGCATGCACGCAAAGTTGGAGTCCGCGATCTTTACAAATGGCGGCAAGGGCATCAATGGTGTCCAGGGGTGTGACGTTCTGTCCGAAAAAATCAGGCTTGTCATCATAGGCTTCCAGCAGCCAGGCTCCATACGAGCCCAGGGCTCCATCCAGGTAGGCCTTTACACCGCCAATGCTCAGTTTGTGCTTTTCGCCCAGATTTCGTTTGGGGTAGTTTTGCAACAAGCCAAATTCAGAGGGGACGGGTTGTGCAACCATTGTCCACAAACGGATTCCAAGTTGGTTGGATTCCGCAAGTCGGGTATATTGATCCAGCGTCCAGAAATTGCTTCCGGCATCCTGAAAAGAAGTAATTCCATATTTCAAACAGGCCTGGGTTGCGAGTTGAATGGTTTTGTCAAAATCTGCCTGTTTTTTTTCTTCGCTGCGTTGATCTTGCCATTCCTTGAAAGGCTTATTGATCAGGTCCATAGCGTTCTCCTCAAAAACGCCGGTAAGTTGCCCGGACGCATCCCGTACGATACGCCCTCCCACCGGATCGGGAGTCTCCCCTGAAATTCCCGCCAGTTGCATGGCGTGTTGGTTGGCCATCAGCGCATGTCCGCTGGCATGCTTCAAAACCACCGGGTGATCGGGCGAAACGGCACTCAATGCATCGTGAAAGGGGTAGCCATTCACCGTTCGGCCCGGTAGTTGATCCCATTTTTCCTGGTGCCAGCCCCGGCCTTCAATCCATTCCCCTTCCGGGGTTTGGCTGGCGGCTTCACCTACCTGTTCTACAATTTCCTGAAAGTTGGCTGTATACAACAGGTTGATGGTTTCCAGACTTCTGCCCAGTCCGTGAAAATGGCCATGGCCTTCGATCAGGCCCGGCATGACAAAAGCTCCCTCGAGGTCGATCACTTCGGTGCTGTCATTGCAAAAAGCACGGGCGTCCTGTTCTGTTCCCACATACAGAATCCGATCATCGTGAATTGCAACGGCTTCTGCCTGGGTTTGTGTACTGTCGGCAGTCCAAATCTGACCGTTCACCAGCAGCAGTGTTGCTTTCGGAGTTTCTTTAATTTCTTGTGTGCAGGATTGAATGAAAAAGAAACTGCTAAATACCAGGATAAAAAAATAAGCGATGCGCATAGGGTAATTGTTTTTTGCTTGAATGGGCAAGGTAAAAAAATTGGTAGGCATACGCACAATCTGTTTATAATCCCTCCCCGTAGAGACGCAAGATTTTGCGTCTTCCGTTGTCAACCCCACGTCTCCCCGCTGTCAACCCCACGTCTCCCCGTTGTTAGCCCTGCGTCTCCCCGCCACCAACCCAGGATCTCCCGCCCATCCATCCAAGCGACAACCTACCCCAAGCATCAAATAATGACCTGTCAATACGGTTTTTATGCAATTGCCGTTCACTATCCGGGCGTTCATTCCCAAAATTGCCTTAATTTCGCGAACCCCAAGGCCAAGCCTACCCAACTATGCAAAAACACAAAATTGAGATTATGAAAAAAATACTGTTGTTCCTACTGTTGTTCTGTACAGTTTCCCTGGGCCTGAAGGCGCAGGAGTCTTATGAGTTTTCCGAGATTAAGCGGGTCAATGCAACCAGCGTAAAAAGTCAGGGTCAAACCGGTACCTGTTGGGCATTTTCAACGGCATCCTTCCTGGAGAGTGAAGCATTGCGCATGGGAAAAGGAGAGCACGATTTGTCGGAAATGTTTGTAGTGCGGCACATCTACCGCCAGAAATGTGAGAATTACGTTCGCCGCCAAGGAAAAGCCAACCTGAGCCAGGGCGGTTTGGCACACGACCTGCTCAATGCCGTAGAAGCTTATGGCATTGTTCCGGAGAGTGTATATCCGGGCAAAAAAGATGCCCAGGCTCCGCACAACCATACGGCTGTAGAAAAAGCCCTTACCGAATTGTGCGACGGATTTGTTGCCGATGCCCAAAAAGGCAAACTTCGGGCAGACTGGCTTACTGCGGTTGACTCCATCCTGGATGAATCGTTTGGAAAAGTTCCATTGAAGTTTACTTACAACGGTTCTGTGTTTTCTCCTGTTTCATTCCGCGATTACCTGGGAATTAAGCCGGCTGATTACCTCAACCTGACTTCCTTTACCCACCACCCATTTTGGAAGCCATTTATCCTGGAAATTCCGGACAACTTCTCGAATGGTGAATTTTACAACCTCCCGATCAACGAGTTGATGAACACCCTGAACTATGCACTTCAGCAGGGCTTTGGTGTGGAATGGGATGGCGACGTAAGCAACCGCGGATTTGCTGCACGCAACGGACTGGCCATCGTGCCATCTGTAGATTGGGCAGATAAGTCTGAGGCACAGCGCTCAAGCAGTTTCAAATACTGGGAGTCGGAAAAGGAAGTGAGTCAGAACTACCGCCAGCAACTGTTTGACCAGCAGGAAACAACCGACGACCACCTGATGCACATTGTTGGTATGGTAGACGAAGCCCATTCCGGCAATTTTTACGCAATCAAAAACTCCTGGGGAGAAATTTCCGATCTGAAGGGATATGTCTACACCTCAGAAGCCTATATGCGACTGAACACCGTATCCATTACCCTGCACAAAGATGCAGTGCCTGTACCGGTTCGCCAGCGTTTGGGATTGCTGGCTGATCAGCCGGTGCGCAACAAACGCCAGGAGGAATTGGAGCGAAGCAATACGGTAACTCCGCGTGCTCCGCGGGTAGCAAAGCCAGCCAAGGGCTCTACCCTCAATTCAACACCCAGCAGCGGCAAACAGTGATCCTGGCAGACTCTAACTGAATTTTTTCCGGAACAAGACCTTTCCGGTTTTGATCAATAAAAAACAAACATGAAATCCACACCATTAACTGAAAAGCACATTGCGCTCGGTGCAAAAATGGCCGAGTTTGCGGGGTATAATATGCCCATTTCCTATACCACCATCACCGAAGAGCACATGGCTGTGCGCAATGGAGTTGGTGTATTCGATGTTAGTCACATGGGTGAATTCATTGTTCGGGGAGCCCGGGCTACTGAATTCATTGCTTCGGCAACTTCCAACGATCCATCCAAATTGAAGCCGGGTGAAGTGCAGTATTCCTGCATCCCGAACAAGCGCGGAGGCATTGTTGATGACCTCCTCGTATACCGTCTGGACGACGTGCCCGAGATGGTTGAAGCCGGGATCGAAACCTATATGTTGGTGGTGAATGCATCCAATGAAACAAAGGATTTGCGCTGGTTGCGCCGCATTGCAAAAACCTTTGATGTGGAGCTGAAAAACATTTCAAAGCGAACCGGTTTGCTGGCAGTCCAAGGCCCCAAAGCCGCTGAGATGTTGCAAAAACTGACCAAGATCGACCTCGCCTCCATGAAGTACTACACGTTCGAGCGCGGTCGCTTTGCCGGACGAAACAACATCATCGTATCTGCAACCGGATATACCGGAGCCGGTGGGTTTGAGATTTATGGCAAAAATACCGACATCGCCAAAATCTGGGACAAGATCTTCGAGCGCGGCGAAAAGTGGGGCGTAAAACCCGTTGGCCTCGGAGCCCGCGACACCCTGCGCCTGGAAATGGGCTTCTGTCTGTATGGAAACGACATCAACGACAAGACCAGCCCGATTGAAGCCGGACTGGGCTGGATAACCAAACTGAAAAAAGCAGCAGACTTCCCATCGAAGGAACGCTTTGTAAAACAGCGCGCTGAAGGTGTACGCAAACGCCTGGTGGGCTTCAAACTCGAGAACGAACGCCGCGTGCCGCGCCACGGATACGTGATCAAAAGCAAGCGCGGAGCTGTAATCGGTGAGGTGACCTCCGGCACCCACTCTCCATCGCTCGATATGCCCATCGGCATGGGCTATGTGAAGATCAAGCATGCAGAACCCGGCACGCCCATCAAAATTGTAGTGGGCAGCAAAGAACTGGAAGGCGTGGTAACCAAGCCGCCGTTTTGTCCGGGAAGTAATGTGGAGTAGGGGGTAAATCCCGTGGATAAACCTATCCGTATTATTCTAAGGGCCCGTTTATGAAACATAAACGGGCCCTTAAATTTTCCCGGCCCTGCATAGCAGGGCAATACAACTCATCATTGATTTCAACAAATCATCCAAGCCCGAAGGGCGCATCATCAAATCATCAATTTCAATCAACAAATAAACAATGGCAAGCGCAGCGGCCCGAATAAACAAGGCGCGCAGCGCCGAATAAACAATCTGGGTTCCCTAATTAAAATTAATGTAGTCCGCGGGATTTACGGCCCGGCCTTTGTGCCAGAGTTCAAAATGGAGGTGGGGTCCGGAAGAGGTTTCTCCGGAGTTGCCGATGATGGCAATGGCTTCCCCGGCTTTTACGGTGCTGCCCGCTTTTTTAAGCAAAACAGAATTGTGTTTGTACATGGTAATGACGTTGTTGGGGTGCTGGATGGCGATGCTGTGGCCGGTTTCAACAGTGTATCCTGCGGTAATTACCACCCCGTCTGAGGCGGCTTTTACGGCGGTGTTGCGCGGAGCGGAAACGTCGATTCCCAGGTGGTCTTTTTCCGGATTGAAGGTGGCTGTAGTTTCACCGGATACGGGAGGGATGAAAAACAGTTGTTCTAATGGGATTTCACTGGATCCCAGTCCACCCTGCAAAGGGCTGAGCACGACCGGTTTCCCGGTAACAGTGCCCGATTCAACGGCTTCCCGGAGTTGTTCATCGGCTTCGATTCGGGCGATGTTGGTGGGGCCGAGTGAATCGACAGCCGTGCGTTCTTTGCCTTCTTTTTTTACCGCTTCCATGCTGATGTCTTCCACATCGGCAGTGAGCATTTTTCGAAAATTTTCGTTGTATCTGCGGTGGGCTTCAACCTCTTTTTCCAGGCTGTTTACTTTGGTGGTTAGTTCCCGGACTTCTACATCCCGCTGGAAGTCACCATACCCTGGGATGTAGCGTTTGAGCGGTGTGTAAACGAGCAACAAGACCACAATAAATGCGGTGCCCACCACCAGGGAACTAAAGAAAATGTACACATTGAGCGGACTGAGTTTCAATGAAGAAATTTCCTCGAAGGTTTCATCGTTCATAAGCACCAGCCGGTACTTGTCGCGCATTTTTTCAATTAAACTCCGCTCGTCATCCCCCTCGGTTTTGACGCTGGCGCTGAATTTTTTAAAAAAAGCAAAAAACTTCTGCATTCGATGTGTTTTATGTTGGAGAACAGGCCGGAAGCAGTTTGGAAGAAACTTGGTATTTTTTTTGATATACCTTCCTCACCAGGCTTCTACTGGGAAATAATGGGATAAAAATGCATGTTTTGAATGGCTCTCCCTTGGAGCGAAGGGCAAATTTCGTGAAAATTTGATGGCTTTTAGACTATGTGTGAAAAGGATTTGTCTCTTTTTTAGTTAAATATTCCAATTGAAACAACCAATTTTGCGCAAAATGCGCCAAGAGATAAAAGCGTTTGTCTGGAAACAGGATTGCCCCGAACCCAGGGACAAAAATGCAGCCCGTTTACAAGCAACCAACATGCGCTTCGCCGATACCAATTAATTTGCTACCGAGACTATGAAACTTACCGGGAAAATACTATTTATTTTACTCTCCACCGTGCTGATTGCGGCCTGTGTAACCACCAAGAAAAAAGGGGAAGCACCGAGTAAATTTAAAAAAGGGTACCACGACCTGACCTCCAAATACAACTACTGGTTCAATGCTGATGAACTGCTGACCCTCACTATGGAGGGGCTGGAGGAAAAGCACAAGGAGAATTACAATCAAATTCTCCCGGTTTATCCCTACATGACACCCGACCCACTTTCCAGCCGACCTGAACTGGACGATGTGATTAAAAAGTCTTCCATGGCCATCGGTTTACACCGTGTGAGCGATTGGACAGACGACTGCTATACCATGATTGGGCAGGCTCAGTTTTTGAAAAGAGACTATGAGACGGCAGAATCCACGTTTAAGTTTATCAAGATCGAACTGGACCCCAAAAACAAGGTGGGTTTGACCAAAGGAAAGTCGAAAAACAAAAAGAAGGCTTCATCCGGAAAGAAAAAGAAGAGTAAGAAGAAAAAGCGGAAGGCCCCACGCAGGAAAAAGAAGAAGAAGTCTTCCAGCAAAAAATCTGCTAAAAAGAAAGCAGCTGAAAAAAAGAAAGAGGATAAAAAGGCAGCAAAAGAAGCAAAGAAAAACAAGGATGGCAAAGAAGCCGTTCCGGCATACAGCCTCAACCCGTACAAGCCTAAGGACCTTCAGCAATTTTCTTCGTTTCCGCTTGCAATGATCTGGTACGGAAGAACGCTGGTTGAGCGCGACAAATACGACGAAGCCGAATTTCTGTTTCGCGAACTGCACGAAGATATGTGGTTCCCGGCAAACCTGAAGAGGGAGCTTGCTCTGGCTGAAACCCATATGTGGATGAAGCAGAAGCGCTACGACCGAGCCATCGAGCCGCTGCAAACTGCCATTGAGAATACCGACAAAAAGAAAGAAAAGGCCCGCCTGGCATATATCTTATCTCAACTGTACGAACGCCAGGGGAATTACCAGGAATCCTACGCCGCCCTGGATGTGGTTTTGAAATCCAATCCGGTGTATGAGATGGAATTTAATGCCCGCTTACACCAAACGTATGCAGGCTGGACCAATAAACAAATTCAGAGCAGCGAAGCGACCAAAACGCTGGGCAAGATGCTCAAGGATGATAAGAACCTGGAATACCGGGATCAGATTTACTATACCATGGCCGAAATCGACCTGGCCGATGGAAACAAAGCGGAAGGGATTTCTCATTTGCGCTCCTCGCTCTATTACAATGAGAGCAACACCACCCAGCGCAGTGAATCCTACCTCAAACTGGCAGACCTGTATTTTGATGCTGAAGACTTTGTGCAGGCAAAATTCTATTACGACAGCACCTTGACCGTTTTGCCCAATACCGATGAGCGCTACGATCGGGTAAGCACCTATGCCAACAACCTGACGGACATCGCCCGATTGATTCAGACCATCACCGCCAACGACAGCATCGTCAAGATTTTCTACATGGACGATGATGCCCGGAAAGAATTGGCTAAAACGCTCAAAAAACAACGCGAAGACGAGGCCGCTGCTGCAGCCCTCCGCAAAAAAGCCGAAGAGGCAGCCAAGGCCGACCGGAAGGCGCCCCCATCGTTTGCCGGAGCAGGAATTAAGCCCTCCACCTTTTATTTTTACAATGAAGCCTTTTTAAAGAAAGGTAAAAGAGATTTCTCTAAAAATTGGGGAGACCGAAAACTGGAGGACAACTGGAGACGCAGTAATCGGATCAGTGCCGGATCGGGCATAGAAGATTTAGCCGGGGCAGATGCCGATACCACCAATTCAGATGCACTCAGCAATGCCGAACTCGACGATATCTTTAGAGGCATTCCTACCAGTGAGGCCGAATTGGCGGTGTTGCACGCATCCACCTACGAGGCCATGTACAAACTCGGAACGCTGTTTCGGGACAAGCTCCAAAACAACGTTCGTTGCTCGGGTACTCTCGAAGAAATGCAGGAACGCTACCCGCAATACGATCAGCATGAAAAGGAAACCTGGTACTATTGCCACCTGGCATTTAAAGACCTGGGCAATGCACCCAAAGCAGAGAAATACCTGAAGCTTCTGAGTGAGAAATATCCGAACAGTCCGTACGCGCGGGCCCTTACCGACCCGAATTTCCTGAATGCATCCAAGGAAAAGGAGCGGGAACTCAATTTGTATTATGAGTTGACATTCAATCAATTCCAGGATGGAAAATACCAGGAGGTGGCCGACCGCTGTGAGGAAGCACCCAAAAAATACGGATCAACCAATCCGCTGATGCCAAAATTTGCCCTGCTCAATGCCCTGTGTACGGGCAACCTGAAAGGGAATGATGAGTATTGCCAGGCGTTGGGAGAGGTTATTGCCCGCTACCCGGAAAGTGCAGAAGCTACCCGTGCAAAAGAAATTGCACGTCTGCTTTCATGCAAAGGCTTCGAAGTACAGGAAAAACCCAAACCCACCCGCTCAGGCGGAGAGTTTACTCTGGAGGATGATAAACTCCACTATTTTATGATTGTAATTTCCGGAGATGTGCGCCTGGATGATATAAAAAATTCTATCTCAGATTACAACCGGGAATATCACCGCACGGAACTGCTTCGCATTTCCAATATTTTCCTCGGGACAGATACCAATACTCCTATTGTTGTTATCCGGAAATTCAACAACAAAGAAGCGGCTATGGCCTACTACAACGAAGTTGCAAACAACAAGGACTTCATGGGAGAAGGCGGCAAGAAATCATACGATAAAAAAATGGTGGCAATCACTCAGGCCAACTATCGGAGGGTTTTGAAAAACCGCTCGATGGACGGCTACTACGAGTTTTTTGATGAAAACTATTTGAAATAAAAACAAAACGCCCCGGACTTTGATACAACTGTAGTATCTACACAAAATTGAAAAAAGAGAAAAGTATGGTTTAATTACCA
>JAWKLR010000002.1:0-297902 GCA_041392625.1 Saprospiraceae bacterium
TGTTTTCCCGGCAAATAGCAGGATATCGGAGCGATTGATCAAATGCCTGCTGACAGGCAGCAGCGTTGGAATCCTGGGTCGCCAAAAATTCTGTCCAGGAATAGTACGAATAGCAGGATTCCTGCTGTGCAAACACGGACCCGGACAGTGCAAGCAACAGCAGTATGAAACTTGTTTTTTTCATAGCGCTTGTAATTTTTAGTTGACCGTCAAATATAGGCTGTTGCAGGAGGCTTGTCAAGTGGGGTTGTGTGAACAGAGGGTATGACTTGGTGTAGTGGAAGATTCAGCACATGAACAAAACATTCCTCCTGCTCCGCTGTTATCCCCAGCAAGCCTTTTCCCACATAAAAACGGGGGAAAAACAGAATATTCGGTAAAGTCTTTAGAAATTTGCGGCGCTCATGTTTCCAACATACGATGTCATAGTAGTAGGTGCCGGCCACGCCGGTTGTGAGGCTGCGGTTGCCGCTGCCAACATGGGGTGTCGCGTCATGCTCGCCACCATGAACATGCAGACCATTGCCCAAATGAGCTGCAACCCCGCTATGGGCGGTGTGGCGAAAGGACAAATCGTACGCGAAATCGACGCACTCTGTGGATACTCCGGGATTGTGACCGACCATACCATGATCCAGTTTCGGATGCTCAACCAAAGCAAAGGGCCCGCCATGTGGAGCCCCCGCGCCCAGAGCGACCGGATGCTGTTTGCCCGGAAATGGCGAAATCTCCTGGAAGCCAATCCACTGATCGATTTCTGGCAGGAAATGGTGAACGGGCTGGTCGTAAAAGACGGCCGAGTTTGCGGTGTTCGTACCGGTATGGGACTTGAAATTCCCGGAAAATCCGTCGTACTTACCAACGGAACCTTCCTGAACGGACTCATCCACATCGGCGAAAAGCAGTTTGGCGGAGGCCGGGCCGGAGAAAGCGCAGCGCGCGGCATCACCGAACAATTGGTGGAACTGGGCTTCGAAGCGGGCCGGATGAAAACCGGAACCCCACCGCGGATCGACGGGCGTTCGCTCGACTATTCCAAAATGGAAATCCAGGATGGCGACCCCGGAGGCGGTAAGTTTTCCTATACCGACACCCCCGAACTTACCGAGCAGATCCCCTGCCATATTACCTACACCAACCAAAAGGTACACGATATACTCAAGACGGGCTTCGACCGCTCGCCCATGTTCAATGGACGAATCCAGGGCCTCGGGCCTCGGTACTGCCCGAGCATTGAAGATAAAATCGATCGCTTTAGCGATAAAGACAGCCACCAACTCTTTGTTGAGCCCGAAGGACGGGACACTGTGGAAATCTACATCAACGGGTTTTCATCCTCCCTGCCGGAAGACGTACAATACAAGGCGCTGAAGGCAATTCCCGGACTGGAAAATGCAAAAATGTTCCGCCCCGGATATGCCATTGAGTACGACTACTTTCCGCCCACCCAACTCAAAACCACCCTGGAGACTCACCTGGTAAAAAACCTGTTTTTTGCCGGACAAATAAACGGAACCACCGGATACGAAGAAGCCGGATGCCAGGGCCTCATGGCCGGACTCAATGCCGCACTTGCTGTAAAAGAAGAAGACCCCCTCGTGCTCAAACGCTCCGATGCCTACATCGGTGTGTTGATTGACGACCTGGTCAACAAAGGCACCAACGAGCCCTACCGCATGTTTACCAGCCGGGCTGAATACCGGATTTTATTGCGGCAGGATAATGCCGATATCCGCCTCACGCCCATTGCACAAAAACTGGGCATGGCAGGAGCCGATGAGCGCATGATCCGCGTCAATGAAAAAATCCAGGCAGCCTCTGAAATCGAAACCTTCTGCCGCGACACTTCAGTGGCACCTGAGGCTGTTAATCCCTTCCTGGATTCTATTGGTTCGGCCAATACCGTACAGAAGGTAAAACTGTACAATATCTTGTTGCGCCCGCATGTCGGCCTCGACGGGCTTGCAGAGCATTTGCCGGAACTCAAGCAATTTTTGAGCAACTACCGAAAAGAATATACCGCACTCGCCGAAATCAACATGAAATACGAGGGCTATATTCAGAAAGAACGGGATCAGGTAGAAAAAATGAGCAAACTGGAGGATATGTACCTCCAGGAAAATTTTGACTACAAAATATCCAAGCCCCAAGCGCTGAAGCCCGCGACAAACTACAAACACAAGCCGCGCACCAGACAGGTCAGGTCAGCCGCATTTCCGGTGTGAGCCCGGCTGATGTGAGCGTATTGCTGATTCATTTGGGCCGGTAACTGGCTCCAATTTTCACAGATGTCATTGTAAGGGAACCACCAACGGCTTTGTCGTTGAAGAACTCCACAGATTCATCTTTTTCCTGGAGCCCCAGGGAATAAATGAGTGGGTAGTAATGGTCGGGCGTTGGGATTGCCAGTTTTGCTGCCGGTCCCAGTTTTTGCCAGTCGAGCAGGGGAGCATGATTGAACTCGCTGATGTGCTTTTTAAATACAGCGTTCATTTCATGTGCCCAATCGAATCCGTATTCGGGTTCGTTGAGTTTATCCCAGGCGACCATCCGCAGGTTGTGCACCATGTTGCCGCTTCCGATAATGAGCACGCCTTTTTTTCGCAGGGCAGCCAGTTCTTTTGCCAGGGCATAGTGATAAGAAGCGGGCTGGTTGTAATCGATACTAAGTTGCAAAACAGGAATATCGGCATCCGGGTACATGTGGCGGATAATGGTCCACGCGCCGTGGTCGAGCCCCCATTCGTGGTCGAGCCCAACTGGAGTACTCTTGATCAGTTCGCTGGTTTGTTGCGCCAGTTCGGGTTTTCCTGGAGCCGGGTACTCCACCTCAAACAGTTCCCGGGGGAAGCCGCCGAAATCATGGATTGTTTTAGGATTGTCCATAGCGGTAACAAAGGTCCCTTTGGTAAGCCAGTGTGCAGAAATACACAGCACTGCCGTCGGCCGGGGGAGTTTCTCACCCAGTTTTTTCCATTCTCTGCTGAAAACATTGTCTTCAATTCCGTTCATTGGGGATCCATGTCCAATAAACAAAACGGGCATTTTTTCACCCTTTTTCCCAAACTCATCGCTTAGGTTCTTAAATGTGCCGAGCGTCATCATAAACATTCCTCCTGCGAGGCCTTTGATAAATGTGGAACGTTCCATAGTTTATTTAATTGTACCAACAACTATTTGCAAATATAGTTGTCTTTGCCCTACTTCAAAGTAAAAAGGCATGTTATTTACAGCGTGCCTGCATACGTAATCAATTTCCGGGTGAGGTCGGTCCCGTACTTTTGTATGGAAAACATGGGGGATTTGCGAAGAATCAGGACCCGTTGTTTGTTGCCCAGCCGATCGGTAAAGTGGACATAGGTATACTGGGTTCCTTTTGATTTGAGCGAGCGCATTTTCAGCACATCCGACGCATCTACTTTGTAATCGTCTCCCAGGATTTTATTGAGATAGAGGGTTCTGCCCTCCAGACGGGCATCGGCAACATGCAGGGCATGGTAGCATAGAAAAATAAGAATGGCTGTAGTCAGGCAGGCATGGTAGATAAAATGCCCTGGCTTTTCATCCCATTCCAGCCATAAAAAATAGAAAGCAACAGGAGTGGCAATCAAACCTAAAACCAGGCCAATAAACGTACCCGTTCTGGTAAATTTAGAGGAGAGTTGGATGGACTCTCCACGATCTAATTGTTGAGCCAGTTCTTCAAATTTTTCCATTTGTTTTGCAGTTTTGGATTTTGGGTGCTGCGCGGTCGGGAGGCGTGATGAATCGCGTTTCTACGTGCAGGCATTCAAATATATCCTCTTTCTCCTGTATTGTCAAAAAAAATGGAAGCGCCGGATACATCTTTATGTATCCGACGCCAAACCAAACCCTTACTGTGTGCTTACTTGTCTGGTTTTAAGGGTATGAAAAAACTACATTCATCTCACGCTAAAAAAGGTTCTTGGGGTTGGGTAGTCGAGGGTTATACACTGGCTGCATGATTCGTATCTGTACAGACCTAATTTCCACCGAAGTAGGACTTCAGGACCTGTAAAAAGTGTTCTCGTTGTCCGGATGAAACGGTGAGTGTCACTCCATTTTGGAGCAGCACATGGCCGCCTTTTCCCCGGGTATATTTCTTTAGGTGCCGCAAATGGATGGTATGCGACCGATGGATGCGCACAAAAGTCCGGGAGGGAAGCATTTGTTCTACATCTCCGAGGGTTTTACACACCAGAACCTGACGTCCATCTGTAAAGTGAAGTGCGGTGTAATTCCCACTGGCCTCCAGGTATGCGATGTGTTTTATTTTTTCAAAACACAAACCATCCATGGTAGGAAGCATAATTTTCAATTGCTTATCAGATCGTTGAGCCGGCTTTCGAGCCTGGATATATTCCGGTGCCAGGGCCATCGCTTTTGCTTTGTCTTTCTTCGCGGATGGGCGAACTTCTTGTTGTATAGCATTCATCATGAGCGGGTGTATTTTAAAATCCATAGCCTATTCAAAAAATGTTTGTGTGGTTTGGTGAAGGGCGAAGAACCATTTCCTCCTGATTCTCCGCCCCGCTAAACGCTCCAATTCACTTAAAATTAAATATGCTTTCTGTTCAACTGTGCTGAGTACTTTTCGGCTTGTACACAACACAAAGATGGTGGAGCACCTGATACCTACAACCAAGATTTTGGCCATAAGTCAGGTTTCTAAGACGGGTACTGCATTTGGTTTTATCCTGAAAATCTGACACTTTGTGAAATTATTCGTCTTCAAAAGCAAGCATTTCCCATGGCAAAAACGCCTTCCGACAAACTTTTCAGGCTTGTTAAGGCCCTTACTCCTGCAGAGAAAAGGTATTTTAAGCTCTATATAAAAGGGAAAAGCGAGCGCGATAGCAAATACCTGCGGCTTTTTGAAGCCATCTGCACCATGCAGGAATTTGATGAGGAGGCGCTGCGCAAAAAAATCTATAAAAATCAGCAGCTTGAGAGCCAGAAATATTCCGAATTAAAAGCATATTTATATGAATTGATCCTCCGGTGCCTCCAACAATACGACGA
The DNA here is from genome assembly GCA_041392625.1 of Saprospiraceae bacterium. GTDB lineage: Bacteria > Bacteroidota > Bacteroidia > Chitinophagales > Saprospiraceae > M3007. Next base: position 5,044 of record JAWKLR010000002.1, read on the forward strand.
ACAGAACGCCCTGGATTACCGGCTCAACCACCTCCTGCAAAGCGTAGCCGCCTTATACAAGCGCGGGCATTACGACGATTGCAAGGATCTGCTCAATAAAGCCAACCGACTCGCCAAACAATACGAGAGTTTTACCCACCTCATCGACATCATCCGTTGGGAAAAGCAACTGGCCTACGCACAAATGGATGCCGATTTTTTCCACCGGGAACTCGACCGGCTCCAGTTTGAAGAAAACCGCGCGCTGGAATTACTCGATAATGCCGCAGCGTATCGAAGGGCCTTCTTTGCCGTGTATGCTACCGTGAAACGCGAAGCGCTTCTAACCAGTGAAGAACGAATTCAAAAACTGCGCAGCCTGCTGGAACAAGATCTGTTTGCCGATCCAAACCGGGCACTTTCGCACAAGGCCCGGGTGATGTATTACCGGGCAATCAACCTCTACCACTACTCAGCCTTGGACCAGGAAGCGTTTTATGAAAGCGGAAAAAAACTCATTGAACTGCTGGAATCACAGCCTCATTTTTTGAAAGAAAGCCTGTCGGAATACATTGCTGCGCTGAGCAACTACATCCTTTCTTGCGGACTGCTTCAACGCTACGAAGAAGTGCGGGAATCCCTTGCAAAACTCCGACAGGTTCAACCTATTACGGTGGACGATCAGCAAAAAATCCACCGGCAGTATTACACCAGTTATTTCGTTTTATGCATTTATACCGGTGAATTTGAAGCCGCCAAGGCCGAAATGCGCCGCTGCCAGGAAGAAGCCGATCGACTGCATCTGCTGAATTACGAGACCGCGAGTTTTTATTTTCAGTATTGCTGCATCAGCTTTGGCTGCGGGGAATACAGCGATGCACTCGATCATCTGAATACTTGGCTGGGACAACCACGTACGGTGGAACGGGAAGACCTGCAAAGTCTGGCGCGCATTCTTTCCCTGATCATTCATTTTGAATTGGGGAATTCGGTATTGCTTGAGTCGCTCCTGCGTTCGGCAACACGGTTTATGCAAAAGAAAAATCGCCTGTTCAATCTTGAACGGCGATTTATGCTTTTAATTTCAGAATTGATGCGGGCGGCGAATCCTTCAGAGGAAATGCAGGCATTTACATCTATACAAACGGACCTGGAAATCCTTTCACACGAACCGACAGCCAAGGCGCTTCTACAGACATTCGATCTGGCAGCCTGGCTTGAGAGTAAAATCAGGAAAAAGCCCTTTGCAGCAGTGGTGCAGGAAAAATTTCAAATGCAGGCGGCCAATTCGCAATGACCGCAGCAAATGAAAAAAGGGGGCTCCTGAAACCGGATTATCCTCCGGTGTTTGTTCCCTGTGCTGTTTCAACGCGGGTATCAACGGAAGTCCAGCGTACCCGGTAGTTGTAACGACGGCCTTTGATGCTGTATCCACCTTTTACGGCGCCCAGCCCCTGCTCATCAAGTGAGGTTACAAAACTTTTAACTTTTAAATCTTGCAGTGTAAACTTTTCTTTTGACATAAAAAGCAGATTTGGTTGCCTGAAAGAACGAGTGCCTGTCCAGGCCGATTATAGAATGGGTGTATTACGGCATGCAATTCTTGTGCAAACAAAAAATGCTTTACAAATATACGCATCCAGTCAATACCGCGCTTGAACATATTTTTTGAAAAGTCAGGTTTCTGGGAGTGCATATTTGGCATGCAAACGGAAGGAGGGAGGGATTATTTGTCAAAGATACGAAAAAACAAGATCCTGTTCAAACCCGGCTTGCAACATATAGTTCAGAATTTTTTGTCGGGCCCTCGGGTCGCCTTCAACCTGAGCGCGTTTTGCCTCCAGCAGCCGGCGCAGGGTGGCCTCGTATTGGTCGGGATCAATCTCGCTCAGGGCCTTTTCAATCAACGCATTTCCAATTCCGTGTTTGCGCAAGGCCATTCGGATTTTGTGGCGCCCCCAGTGTTTTACCCGAAATTTTCCACCTGCAAAAGCCATAGCAAACCGCTCCTCGTTGAGGTAGTTGTCACCCAGCAAAATCGTATAAATAAGTTCGCTTGCCTCGGCATCCGCCCCGAGTTCGCTCAATTTTTGCCGCACCTCTTTTGGGCTGCGTTCCTGGTAGGCGCAGTAATGCTCCAGTTTGGCCAGAATCTCATCCGGGGTATATTCTTTTTCCTCTTTCTTTTTAAACTCCTTGGCAGCCATGGTGGATTGGCGTTTGGTGTAGCAACAAATATCGGGGTTTATAAGGCTTGTACCGGTATTCAAACTTAGTTAAATAAAAAACAGAGGCTCCTTGTTTATGATTTGTGGACTTCAAAACATAAATTTGAACAAGACAAATACCCCCCTATGGCACAAAATACCAATCCGTTGATAAAGGGCAGACTACTATCTGTTGTGTTAGCAATGGTATTTTATTTGCTTTCCGGCACAGCTCTGCCTGCACAAATGCAGGCGCCCAATTACCAGTTGACTTACCTGGAGGGGCAAGAAAAAGGCCCCATAGAAGGCTCAATAGAAAATATATTTCGGGACACCCTTGGATACATCTGGACAATTACCTCTTTTGGAAAATTAATGCGATATGATGGCCTTCGATTCGAATACATTCAAGCATCCTATGGTACGGTGGAAAATGTATTTTCCGGCATCAACCCTTTTCCCAAAACCGCTATAGACCAGGACGGAAAAATTTGGTTTTCGTATTGTGACAGAGGGGTTTTCCGGTTCAACCCTTACGACTATTCAATAAACTATTATCATGATTTTGTGCCTGATGATGGAGAAAAAAAAGAAGAAACCATTTCAGGAATCGTGTGCGATCAAAACGGCACAATTTGGGTCAGCACAACAAAGTCCATCTCGAAATATTCCTATGCGGCGGATTCATTTAGTCTGGTGTACACAGGCCAGCAGTCTGACCGATTGACGCTTACGTGTAAAGGCGGAAACCGATATGTTGTATTTCTGGAAAAACGCGCGAACGAACTGAATCTGAAAAAACTGGATTGTGAAACGGGAAAAGTTACTCCATTCCATTCGATGTCATTTTACAAAAACATCAGCACCTTATGGATTTGGAATGGAGCAGGTAATTATGTCTGGGAGGCTCCCGCAACAGTGGGTATTGTAAAATATTATCTTGATGATACCACTTATAAAGTCCTTTGTCCTGTCGACAATAAATACGGAATTGACGTAAAAAATGTCCACCTGATTTGGGAGGAAGATGATGGAACAGTCTGGGTAGGAGAGCGGGGAGTTGGAATCCATATTTTCCCTGCTAATCAGGATACCGTTTTGAAAGTTGCTTTTGAAAACATTGAGCAGCATGAAATTAGCTTTTCCACAATCATACCGGGAGAAAATGGCACGTATTGGATTGCCATGCAGGCAGGACTTTGGAAGGTAAAAAAGGAATCAAATCCATTTTATAAAATTTATTACAAAGAGCAATTTAATCCGCCTGGTGATCGCGACTACTACTACGACAAGCCCCTGATCCAGATTGACAATAACACCTTGTTGCTGGGCACAACAAATGGCCCCTATTTATTTGATACACATACAAAAACATATATTCAGGCAAGCACCCGATTCCCCGCTTTAGCCTATTTAAACAATGCCAACACTGGTTACTTTTTCAAAGATTCAAAAGAACGAATCTGGATCTGGCTAAATCAAATTAGAAAATCTGACCTTTCATCCTGGTTTTGTTATGAACTAGCGAATGATAAACTGACACCAATAGACCAATTCCCCGGCTATACTGATATAGATTGGATTTCACTGAGGCAATCGTATCAGGTATTTGAAGATGAAAAAGGCAATCTGTATTTTTCTGACTACACCTCCCCTTTCTTGGTTAAGCTTGAATCCGGTACGGACAGCCTCTCCTATTTTGATTACGGAGGAAAGCACATAAACGGATATTTTTCTTTTTATGAAAAGGATCGTAAAAGCCTGTGGGTAATCACCAACCGCATGGGTCTTTTCCTATACAACTGGGCGGAGCACACGAGTTCCCGTTTTTATTTCGACCCAGTTAATTCCCCAACGAGCCCGGATATGAACAACGGAATCATCTTAAAAAGCAGAAAAGGCGGGTTTATTTATAAAACATTCAATGAGTTACTTGAATACGACTATAAAAATCAGCGCTTTTCTAAAAAGATTTCAGGAATGAATGACTTCTCCTCTGATTTCGTTGAGGATCGAACTGGAACCTTTTGGTTGAATAGTGAGAAGGGTATACTGAAAATTGATTCCACCCTAAACAAGTACATTTATTTCAATGAAAAATCGGGCCTGATTCATAATAGCCTCCCCAATGGATCTCTTTTGCAGGATCAGTACGACTGGATTTACGCTTCTGACCTGGATGGAATTATTTATTTTCATCCGGACAGTGTAAAAACCAACACACAAATTCCGCCGGTCTATATATCCAACCTGAAACTTTTTAACCACAACGTACTTCCCGGAGACAGCACCGGGATATTAACACAGTCAATTGCGATCACTCCTTCCATCACACTTCAATACCAGCAGAATGTACTCACCCTGGAGTACATCGCATTGAATTATCAGGACTCCGATCAAAACGAATATGCGTATATGCTCGAAGGGTTCGATGAGCAGTGGCAATATGTAGGCAGTAAGCGGGAGGTAAGTTATACCAATCTTTCTCCGGGAACGTATACATTTCGGGTAAAGGGATCAAACAATCACGGAGTTTGGAATGAGCAAGGGGCCAGCCTGGAAATCACCGTTCTGCCCCCCTGGTACCGTACCTCACTGGCCTATCTGTGCTATGTATTGTTTGTGGCAGGAAGCATTTTTTTCTTGTATAAATTCCAATTAAACCGCCAACTTGAAAAACAGGAATCCATCCGATTGCGGGAACTCAATGAGTTTAAATCCCAACTGTATACGGGAATCACCCACGAATTCCGAACTCCGCTTACGGTCATTCTCGGAATGGCAGAACAGGCCGTTGGATTTTTTGAAAAAAGAGATGCCCAACGGTTTCAGAATGCAATCAAACTGGTAGAGCGCAACAGCCACCAGTTGCTTCATCTGGTTAATCAAATGCTCGATCTCGCGAGTCTGGATGCAGGCAAGATTCAGCCCGATTGGGAACAAGGCAATATTGTGGGTTTTATCCGATACATCGTAGAATCATTTAACTCATATGCCGACAGCCGGGGTGTTTCACTGTCACAAAATCATGCGCAGACTGAATTGATAATGGATTTTGATTCCGACAAACTGCAAAAGATACTTTCCAATTTACTCACCAATGCAATTAAGTTCACGCCAAAGGGCGGATCGGTGGAACTAAAAAGTTCCTGCACTTCATCCCATTTTATTTTGCAGGTAAATGACACCGGAACAGGCATAGCACAGGATGATCTGCCGCTTATTTTTGACCGATTCTTCAGATCTGAAAACAATGAAAACTATTCGGAGGGCACCGGCATTGGCCTGGCTCTTACCAAAGAGCTCACTGTGCTACTCGGAGGAGCGATCCATGTGGAAAGCACGCCTGGAAAAGGGACCAACTTCTCCGTTTCACTCCCTATCCACAATACGGCACCAATAGTATCAAAAGTGCAAGATGCCCGGACACACTTTCCCGTGCAAACGGCTTCTATCTCCAAAGGAAAGGAGGGGGCTCCGATGTTGCTCATTGTGGAGGACAACGAAGAGGTTGCTGCTTACCTGGCTTCCTGCCTGGAAGACCAATACCAATTGCTGTATGCACGAAATGGTCAGGAGGGAATTGACCTCGCGCTTGAGCACATACCAGACTTCATTATTAGTGATGTGATGATGCCCAAAAAATCTGGCTTTGAGGTATGCCATACACTGAAGTCGGACGAACGAACGAGCCACATACCAATTGTACTTCTCACGGCGAAAGCCGATGAGTCTTCCCGGCACGATGGCCTGCAACAGGGAGCCGATGCCTACCTTACCAAGCCCTTTAATTCCAAAGAACTTCAGATTCGGATCGAGCAAATGATTGCTCTGAGAAAACGACTCCAGATCAAATATCAACACCGGGCTCAAAACCTCACAGACCTGCCGGAGGATGTTGCCAATGAAAACAATCCCCAAGAAGAAGCCTTTCTTCAGAAACTCCGGCTTGAGGTGGAGCAACTGCTGAACCACCCCAATCTTGATGTGAGCCTTTTGTGCCGGAGCATGGGAATGAGCCGGACCCAATTGCACCGCAAACTCAGCGCAGTAGCAGCAATGTCGACTACCCAATTCATTCGGAATGTCCGTTATCAGAAAGCCAAACAACTCCTAAGAGAAACCGATCTCAGTATTGCTGAAATCGCATACGATGTTGGGTTTTCAGACCCGGCCTATTTCACCCGTATGTTTAAAAAAGAACTTGGACTCACACCCACCGAGTTTAGGGAGAAATAAACCCCTCGTAATTTATTGAATTTCAAATAGTTAAACCCAAGTGAAACATATGTCCAAGCATTTGGAACATATGTAAAACCCATTTTTTTCATCCACCCTTAGGTTTGCATTACCAAATGGCAAATAGCGCTAACGCCATTCCAATGTTAAACTAAAATTCACTAAGGATGAAAGCACTTGGCAGCCTTTTCATATTGATCCTGATTACTTCGGGGCTCTACGAGTACAATAAACCCAATCCAGTAAAAGCCTCCCCCAAAAACGCAAGTACAGTACAGCAGACACATACCTTCAACCAAGTGGTTTGTGGTTCACTCTGTGTGTATTGCCCTGGCTTATTTATGGCCGTAGCCCCATCCAATCCACTTTTAATAAGTACGCCATTCAATCAGGGAGCCGCTACGGTCCAACAGAATCGGCAAGCAGAGTTCTCATATTCTCCAAACGACCATACTCCTCAATAATTTAAACCAAATAAATTACATCATGAAAGCAATATCCATCCTTGCGATCAGCCTCTTTGGCCTTTTTATCCCAACAAGCACATACCAAACCATTCCCGATGCCGGCAGAAGCCACCCAGCTATTGAAGCGGACATCGACCGACTGGTTCGAGCATACATGGCAGATAACGTGCCGGGCATGACGGTTTCCATTTCAAAAAATGGGCGCATGGTAATCAATAAAGCCTACGGATATTCCAATTACGAAAACAAATCCCCCATGCTGCCCTACCATCGCAGTCGAATTGGCAGCGTATCAAAGGTAGTTACCGCACTAGGCGTCATGAAAATGACCGAAGAGTTTCCCGGCTTTGATCTGCGCGATCGGGTCTATACTGAAGAGGGTCCACTGGCAGAACCCAAATTGGTAAGAGCCATCACCCGATGTGTCCAACGTTATCGCCCTGTGGTTGCTATGGCCATTGCGCAAAATGGAAACGTGTATACCTGGTACGCAGATAAAAAGTTGTACATCGGAACGGCAACTGATTTGGACGCACACCAGGAATCAAGTTTTTCGCTCCCTCCGGGAAAAACAGTGAATGACATCCGCGCAATTGCTATTTCGCCCAACTCAAATAAGGCCTTTACCTGGTACGACGACGGCAGTTTGAGTTCGGGCACTCCCAGTGACCTTGACAAATATTTTCACGAAACCAAACCCTACACCAAGTCCAATGGAGAAAAGGATAAGTTCAAAAAAGCGGACGGCAAAACCATGGATCAAATTGTTGGGATTGCAATGGGAAAAAATGGCTCGCAAACCCGGACCTATACCTGGTACGATGACGGCACCGTGAGCATTGGCGATGCGCGCAACCTGGTAAAATATGCCCAACCGGCACCCTACAGTACCAGCACAGGGGAAAGCCGATACGACATCCGGGGGATGGGCATGACTGCCGACAACCATGTATTTACCTGGTTCAGCGATAAAAAAATGATTGAGGGAACCTTTACTGATCTCGATAAGTTTCGCAGACCAGCCTCCTACACCCTTCCTCCGGGCAACATGCCGGGAATTTTAGAGCAAACTGCATGGCGGGTAAAAACCGAAGTACGTCATTTGCTCAGCCATACATCAGGCATAAAACGAAACTTTGGAGATGCCGATGCGGTACGAGCCATGTTCAACCTGGGACCGGATGCGCGGCTTACAGACCTACAGGTGCAAACCTATGTTTTGAGCACACAAAAGCTGTTGTTTGATCCGGGATCAAATTCTACATACTCAAATCGGGGCCTGGGATTTTGCAGCTATGTTGTTTCTAAAGTTTCCGGAAAACCGTACGGAGTTTATTTGAGAGATCAGGTTTTTAAGCCCCTAGGTCTGGACGAAAAAATCGTTCCTAACGATCACCAAATGGACCGGCAAGATTCCCGTTTCCATGGTAAATCGGGCAATCAAATCGTGGTTCTCCCCTGGGAAACAGACCCAACCGGATACAGCCGCGTGCCTGCTGCCGGAGGTTGGGCGTCCTCGGCTGGTTCGCTCATTCAACTGTTGCTGGCTACCGACAAACTAACCAACCACCCGGATATTCTCCGGCCAGAAACAATTGACCTGATGGAAACCAAACCATTTAGCAAAGGAAATGCTATAGGCTGGGGGCGGAGTTCCAATTCCAGAGGAGTTAAACTGAGTCACAACGGCTCCGTTACCGGAGGAAAAGCCTACATGGCAAAATACCTAAATGGCTTTACCTCAGCCGAAGGATACGATATGGGCAATATCAATGTTGCTGTCTGTGCAAATACAGATAAATGCAGCTTGGAGGACATGGAAAAACTGGCTTCAGACATCGCAAAAGTCGCTGCCCGCAACAACATTCCGGTACAATTTGACCTGGTATCAAACTAAGCAAAATCGATTCATAAAACCAAGATTCTGGCTCCGGTTACTGGCCGAATTCAAATACATCTATTAAAAAACACTCATCATGAAAATCAAACATTCACTGGCAGGATTGGCTGCCCTTGCAATACTCATACTGTCTGCCGCCTGGACCACACACCATCCACTTAAGGTCAACGGACTGGAAGGCATCTATACAGATCAAAACAACACCATTTATTACCTGACCCAGGTCAATAATGAAGTACTTTTTGTTGGTGAAAACCCGGGACGGGGTTTTGCACATGTTTTTGCAGGCAAAATAAACGGAAACCAAATCACCGGCGAGTATCTTGACATACCAAAATACGGAACGAATGGACGCGGTGCCGCCACCTTCGAACGCTCGAGTTCGACAAAATTAAAAGGGCTGAGCGGCTCGTTTAAAAACCTGATTCTAAGCAAAACAAATTTCCACGCAATCTCCAACCGGCTTCCTTTGCCCACAAACCCCAGTTGGAGTGGTAGCGGCACAGGAGATGTAACAGGAACCTGGAGATGCAACGATGGGGGCCGATACTATATCCGGCAAATGAATGAATGGATTGTATGGTTTGGAGAAAAAGAATTCAAACGAGGAGAACAGCCATTGTATGCCAACCTTGGAATAGGGAAGCGGTCCGGGCCTACGCTTTTCATGCAATTTTTTGATCTGCACAAAGGACAAACTCGGAACATGGGTAAAATCAACATCCATGTCACCGGCGCCAATGCCCTTGCTGCAATCGAAAGCACCTTAAAGTGGACCAGAATAGAGGTCAAGCAAGCCAACAAACCAGCCGAACCCAATACAGTCAGGGTCAAACATGCAAAACCGCCTTCAAATCCACCACAAACCAAACAGGATAACAGCAAGTTAATCGTATACTATAACGGTTATTCCTACAACAACAAGTTGTATATAAAAAACCTAAAGTCGGGGAATGTTCAGGCACGCACTATAAAAAACGGCAAGGTTGAATTCAACCTAAGTCCTGATGGAGGAAAATACCATGTGTGTCGGGACGCAAACCCTCCTAAATCAGAGGAAAGCAAGCCCCGGTTGGTGAAACTAAGAGAAGTAACTGTCGGAAAAAAAGAAACTAAAACCATCCGCTTCTAATGTACAGGCCCCGGCTTTGGATATTCCAAAACCGGGGCCTAGTTAAATTTTACTAGCTAAGTAAAAGTTTTCCAACTCTTATTTTTTCACAAAATCCAATTTATAAAAATGGAAATCCGGAGAGGGGCAATCAATTTTAAAACCACTCACTGCGTGTTTTTCATCAAAGTAAAAAGTAACGAGCGCAAAGGGCAAAAAAGTATCCGGGAAATCGAGTCGGTAGGTATCGTGGTGCCAATGGCTCATGGTGCCAAAAAGGGTTTTCCGGGCAGGCTCTAAAACAAGTTGCAGGGCTCCATCCTCCAGGCTTACCGTAGCATCACCGTAGCTCGGATCGGAGTAAACTCCAGCCAGCTCTTCGGCTGCTTTTGTGGGTTGGGTTCCTTCAATCCGGGCATCTACCCGGGCTTGATGCTGTTTTTCTTTAAATGCTTCATAGCGTTTCTTGTTCTCGGCAGAATCCTCGATCCAGGTGCTGGGAGGCACATCCCGACCGCTTTCGCGCAGGTAATGGTCAATTACCGTCCATTTCAATGCATCGTTTACAAACGGCTCTTCTCCGTTGTTTAGACTTACAAATGCCAGATCAAGTTCGGGCACAATACACATTTTGCTGATATAACCCGGCATACCACCGGAGTGCTCTATGACTTTTACGCCTTTGTAATCCGACAGAAACCAGCCCATTCCATAGGCATAAAAATGGGTGCCCATTGCCTGCTTGCTCCTGGAAACACCCAGCAGGGTTTTCGCAGAAAATACTTCGTTGATGGTGGACGGTGCGAGCAGGGCTTCGTCGCCAACCTTCCCCTCGTTCAGGTACATTTGTGCCCATTTTGCCAGGTCTTCCACATTGGAATAAATCGAGGCTGCGGGCTTGACTCCATTGAAATCGTAGCGGCCAATGGGTGTTCCGTGAATATGGCCATCAGTCAGGTTATCTCCGGGCTGCAATTCATCGTTGGAAGGGCGAGAGTCTTTCATTCCCAAGGGGTTGAACAGCTCCTGCTGGATGAAGTCGGACCAGGAGCGCCCATCTACGCGGGAAACCACTTCTCCGGCCAACATAAACATGAGGTTTTGATAACCAAAATCGCGGCGGAAGCCCTGTGGGATTTCCAAAAACTCCATGTGACTGATAATTTCTGCATCGGTATAGTCGGTGCCGTACCAGAGCAAATCACCATCGAAGGTAGCAAACCCGGAGCGGTGGGAGAGGAGGTCGGTCAGGTCAAGTTCCCGAGTGATGTAGGCATCTTTCAGTCGAAGTTCCGGGATGTATTGAATGGCCTTATCGGTCCACTTCAGTTTTTCATCTTCTACCAGCATACCAACTGCCGCTGCTGTAAATGCCTTCGACACAGAAGCAATGCTAAACAGAGAACGGGTATCCAGTGACGTTTTTTTCTCGGCATTCTTATAGCCCATGGCTTTTTTATACACAATGCCATCGCTGTTTACCACAGCTACTGCAAGCCCAATCGGATCAAAGGCATCAAAGGCTTTTTGGACTTCAGCATCAAAATTGACGGATTGAGCCTGGACAGTGAGGTGAAGAAAAAAGCCACTTAAAAGAACTAGAAAAATGCGCATGGGTACTTTTTAAATTGATAAAACCTGGAATGACCAATCGACCTGAACACAAGCTGCATGGAACAAATGCAGGGCGCTTGATTCGGTAAAAATCAGGATTTTTTTTCGGAAAACCGGGTAAATCGAAAGCCTACTTGGACGAAGAGTGGGCTTTAAAGCCTATTGGGCGGAGAATTGGAGTAAAAAAAGCCCCACAGCAAATGCTGCGGGGCCCGTGCTCGCTTCAATTTTACTATCAAAATCGCACTATTTTACCTGGATCATTTTCATGGTTGCCTCATCGGTGTCAGTCGTCACTTTGTAATACAACACGCCGCTTGCATCTACCAGGTTGCGGTTGATGCTAAACGCATTGTAGCCTTTTGCAAAGTCGCCTTGCTGGCTGTAAATCATCCGACCGCTTTCATCAAAAATAGTCAGGCGTACTGAACCAGTTTCTGGCAGATAAAAACCAATTTGGGTTTTATCCATCCACGGATTTGGAGTGTTTTGATACAACTCAAAGTTCAATCCGGTTACAACCTCTCCATTGAATCGGAGTGTAACATCCAGTTTTTCTGCATCCAGGTTGTACGCTTCAGCCCGGGTGATTTTGCTGGAGACCGTCAACAGTTCACTGAGTCTTCCATCTTGTTTTGCACGGAATCGGACTGTAAAGGACCCTACTTCATTTCCATCAAATGAAGTGGTAATCGCAGCGGTTCCTTCCTTACCATCCAGGTCGGTAAACACAGCAAAATTATCGAGTGTCATTCCGGCTCCGGGCTTGATATCAAGTACCTCAAGACCGCGAAGGTTGAGGGTAAACTGGTATCCTAGAACCGCTTCAGCAGCGGAAAATTCAACATCAACAAGTTCTCCAACCTTGACATCACTTCCTGCTACATCAATTAGCAAGGTTCCGTTTGAACGGTCATCGCTTTGCATCAGGTTGTTGGCAATGGCTGAGCCATTTACGTCACCAATTTTCACCGATACAAAGTCATCATTCGCAAAAGTTGTCTGACCTGCTATGTAGGTACTTGTTTCAGGGAACTGATCAATAAAGGGGTTAATTGGATCTGTAAAGTCGAACTCCTCATCAACAAAGCGCCAACTGGTGTTGTTTGGCAATTCACTGTAAATACCCAGGATCAACTTACGCAATTCAACAATGTCAAATGTCGTGATCGAATTTGATTTGTTTGCATCCGCAGCGATCATCTTGTATGGACTGTTCAATGGTTCCAAACCAAGGATGTGCTTGCTGATCAACACCAAATCATACGTACTTACACCATTCAACGGATTATCGTCTTTCATTGGTATCACTTCGTAATTGGCAGACATTGGCAGGACACTTGAGAATAGGTAGTCACCATTGTTATCAGTAAGCTTAAATAGACTGACAGCAGGCGTGCCATTGGCAGGTTGAATAATCAATTCTACACTTGCATCCTCTAACCCATCCTGGGCTTCGGTTACAAGTACACCGGCTACCGCTACACTGTTTGGATCACAGAAGCCTCCATTATCCTGTACAATTACATAGGTCTCACAGAAATCAGCATTGCCTGCTGCATCCATCGCCCAGAGTTGTACTGGCTGTGGTCCGAGTTCGCTACAGTCAAAGGTTACATTCGTCAATGGGTTGCCCAAGGCATCCACTGGGAACGAGCCGGTTGACTGGTCGCTCTCTACTACGCCATAGATCAACTGATCGGCTGGTGTGCAGTTATCCTCTCCGTACTGCAGGAAGTCACTGCCCCACAAGGTGATCATACCTGTTGGCATGATGTTCACACTCAAACCGTTCAGACACACAACCGTTGGCTTCTTGCAATCCTTCACCTCGAAGGTGTATTCACAGATCGCTTCGTTGCCACAGCCATCCTCTGCAATCCACTTGATCTTGTGGATGCCGTATGGCAGTTGTGGTACCACACCTTGCAGCGTGTTGTCGTTCAGGTTCGCTGGTTGCTGCAACCAATCCCAACGTACACATGCTGTGCGGCTGTTGCCTGTAGTTGTCCAGTCGATCGCAAAGCGATACTTCTGGTTGAACACTACCGGACGGTGGTCAAACGCTGTGCCACCCAGGTATGGAATCTCGTTTGGTGCTGGCTGGTTTGTGCTGGAAATCTCGGTCTCCATCACACCATCACCATCCATATCCAGGAACAACAGGTAGCGGATGTTCACCTCGGCGCCTCCACAGGAGTCGGTTACGGTTACACACAATTCACTTGGTGCTTCGCACAGGTCATGGCTCTCAATCGTAGCATCCCAGTAGGCTGCATCGTTGTAGAACAGACCGTCGTTGGCTGTCAGGTCACAAATCTCTACATCGCTTGGGCAGTTGTCAAACACAGGATCTTCGGTATCGATGATCTTGATGATCTGCTTGTAGCGGTAGCCATTGGCATCTGCCTGCCAGAACGTGCTGTAGTTGGTTGGCAACAGGTCCGTCGGATTGATTTTCGCTTAACCGTCGGTGCCCATGGTGCCAGGGTGCCCGGTGCAGATACAATCGGTCCAGGTAGGTTGGACGGATGGTTTGTCGTGGCATTCGGGTTCGGATTTGGAACACTGATCAGCGGCAGGTTCGGATTGTAGGTACACCAGTTGATAACATCCCAGGTACGCTCAATCTTGTAACACGCATCCGGTACTACGGTGAATACTTCGTCTTCATACGAAACGCCCATTTGCTCACAATCCTCTCCGAAGAAAATTGGCTCGCCGTAGCTGCCTGTTCCGTCACACTCGTTTACGATCACATCGTTCGGGAAGGAACGTAGTAATCCTGGATGTATTCAACCACTACTCGCTGGGTACACTGACTGGAGTTGCCTGCACAGTCAAATACCCGGAAGGTCCGTGTAATGGTACCTTTATTACACAAGGTATCAAACAAGGCGTAGTTAGTTGTTGTCGTAATGGTATCCAGGCAGCAGTTGTCAAGACCTTCTGCAAATCCATAGGCCCAGAGGCTTGGATCGAAGTTTTCACAAGCCACTGTAGTGTGGTCAGGTGCTGTACAAACTGGTTTGATTTTATCTTCCACAAATACCTCAACCATACAATCGTTGAAGTGTGGCTCGTAATCATCCAGTCCAACGGTTCCTGCTGGCACATCCACGTCGTACACGCGGAATACCACCATAATTGTATCGTTGATGTCATCGCAGCAGAACTTAACCTGATCGTGGAACAGGGTGTCGGTCTGGCAATCGTTGCTCAACATACGACGTGCTTTGAAGTGCACATCCGCACAGTTGTCGTACGAGCCATCATCAAAGGTGGAAGCATCAACGAAAATCATTCCTGTTCCTCCCAGTGCTACTTGTGTATGTTCATCACAGGCTGCCACTGGTGGAGCCAGGTCCGCCACATGCATTACAAACTCACAAGACGACGTGTTTCCACACCCATCTTCTGCGGTATACCGAACGGTATAATCTCCCACAGGCAGACACTGCGTATATGGGAAAATCGCCAGGGTATCGGGGTTCCAGTAGTTGTTGCTCTCGGGAAATCGCCCAAATGGCCTGGTACTGTAAAGGTGATCAGGTTGCCCGAGAACGGATCGTATCCGGTAACTTTCGCTTCCCAAACGACGATGTCGGAACAGCCTTCAGAAATGATTACATCCGGCAATGCAGCCGTTGCGCAACAATTTCCAACAGGATCTACGGACACTGTAACATCTGCCGGACAGGCAAATTGTGGTCCGCCAAAGTCTTTAACCCGAATCCGCTGGATGAGAAACTCGGGTTGCCTGGTCCTGGTGCTGCACAGGTGTTTGCAACCAACCAGGTTCGATAGATCTCATAACTACCGGCACAAATGTTGAGTAATTGATCAGAATATCCAATAGAAGCAGAACACAAGCCGCCCTGTCCGATCGGATTCCATTAATACTTGGCGCACCGGTATTTCCGGGCTCAGTAGCACCAGTATTCAAATATGCATCCTCACAATCAATTGTGATGTCTCTGTAGGCATTACCAGGTCTGCCAGATCAAATGGCGTCACAGTAATTTTTTGAGAACAAGAAGATTGATTGCCCCATTGATCGGCTACCACAAAAGTGCGGGTAATGATTTGGCGCGGATCACCGCATTCCCAAAGTCCTCAATTTCTTCATCAATTTGTGTGCTCGTAGGTGAGCAGTCAACAATAGATACATCTCCTGTATATCCGATATCGGTAGGTTCACTGCACGCAACAACTACATCAGCCGGACGCTCGAGTGTTGGCGGCAATTTATCTTCAATGTTCATAGTCGTCCAACAGGTATTTCCTGTTTCCGGGTCTAGTACCGTTACGGTATAAACAATTCTCATATCTGATGCGTCAAAGGTGTTGCCCATGTTTTGGCCAACATTGTTTGTAATCGTAATGATGTAATCATCGTAACAATGGTAATCATCTCCTTCGAGCGCATTATCGGCACCTACAAAATAGGTACAGGTTGAATCCAATGATACATTCGTAAGGTCGTTACAATCAAGGTACCTGTTGAAGGAATGTGTTCGATTACATGAACAAAGAATGTACAGGTATCGGAGTTTCCTGCTTCATCAAAAATAATGATGGTAACCTCGGTATCCCCAATATCAAACCAGGAACCGGAAGGAGGTGTAATTACGGTGTCTACAACACCACAGTTATCGGTTGCACTCAATGGGCCGTAGCTCACGTAGGCACCACATTCACCGCCACCCAGATTGATGAATATATCTGCGGGACAAACAACAACCGGATCTTCAACATCCAGGACGGTCACATCAAAGCTGCACATGTGAATGTTCCCGGCGGCATCCTGTAAGGTGTAGGTCACCGTTGTAGTACCAACACAGAAGAACTGCGTTTCTTCATAACCACCTTTTCCAATTAGCAGGCCACTTTCCGGCACACAATCGGCATCTGCTGTAGTGTATTCAACGGAAATTGTCCCGTCAAAACAGTTGTCGACAAACCATGGGTGGATCCAGGTAAATTCTGCTCCACAGAGTCCCGGATCGTTGTCCAGCACCTGGTCGGCCAAATCGAAGGTGTCCATACAGGTAATGTTGAGCGACCAGCTGTCAACCGTTGGTGCCTGACCTGCATTTGGAACGATATCTAAAATCCACTCACCAGCAGATTTTTGTGTAAACAAAGCATCGATGCTATCCTGTGGAATTTCGGTGATATCAACCGCAATTCCTTCCGGAGAAATCAAGGTAATGGTGGAGTTGGCCGGGCTGGCAGTACCTACCAAATCAAACTCCAGTTGACCGATGATGCAGTTGTCCGGAATCACAATACTTGAGCGATTGCAGGCATCCGGATCAATCGGATTGATTGGACCACCTGTATACAGGTTCATTTCATCCAGCTTACCGCAGAACGGATCTTCAGCATCAACAATGGTTACCTTGAACACACAGGAAACTGTATTCGGTGGGATGGATTGAAGTGAAGCTTTTTCTCCATTATCGGGCATGGCCTCTAAATCCGGGTTCAATGCACCGATGGTCAACGGGAAGCAGTTTTCAGCCTCCTTCCAATCCATTGCATCGTTGGAATCGTCTTCACAAATCCGGAACACATCACCACTTCCCAATGTACCCGTAAAGTTGGCACAAGGTGTAAATCCATTTACAGAAACTTCATCAATCACCGAACCGGCATAGGAAATGGTATAACATGCTCCCATATCTGCTGCTCCGTCAAAATCAAAATCAAACACCATCACTTCTCCAACTCCAAGCGGAATCTCCGCCAAGGCAGGCAACAGCGTGATGGGCCCAATAACCTGATCAGCCAATGGGTTTGAGGCTGTACGAATAATTTCCAGACAGGTCAGGTCGATCTCCGCAGGTCCCAGGTTGGTAATCTCCAATTGGTCCACTGCACCAGACTGACTGATTTCAGAAATCAACAACAAAGGCTGATTCCGAACGGTATATTTCACATAACTATCTCCTACATCAAAGAATTCTCCGCTTGCATCCCAAACACCACATTCCAGGCGTTCGGTCAGATTTTCATCAGCATAAATGGAGTAGGTAATAGAAAGGTTATCCTGACACGGGCTTTCTACGGTTGGCGCAATATCAAATACTTCAGCGCCGCAGAGCCACAGGTCGTTGTCCTGAACCACATCGTCCGGACAGGCAATTTCCGGTGTCTGCCAATAGTCGTTTACAACCACTTTTATCTGACAAGTATCTTTATTTCCGGAAAGGTCAACGGCCTCCCAGTACATAACGGTGGTACCCACAGGGAAACGATCACCGGTAGTCAGGCCGGTAGAGTCAATTTGCGTTACGATCGGCACATCGCAATTGTCTTCAGCCAGTGGCAATGCAAAGTTTACATAGGCATCGCAGTGTCCAGTCTCCGCATTTTCAATAACCGGAGGATATGGGCAATTGATAAAATATGGCGGATCATCATCTTCTACGGTTACCGTAAAGGTACAGGTCACGGTATTCCCTACTGCATCTTCTGCATAGTAGAAAACGGTGCTGAGGCCTTTTTGGAATTCATATTCTGCCACAAACAGTGGAGACAATGGGTTGCCGGGAGCGATGTTCAACAAATCATCCAGTGTAAATGGCCCCTCAATGGTTCCATCCGGGTTGGTGATCTGGTAATTATACAGAACCACAGCACAGTTGTCGTGCGGCAGGTTGTGTTCCCACTGATACTGGCTTTCACAAAGCAATGGCTCTGTGTACAAGGTTGGTGGTGCAGGAGGACAGGTAAGTGTTGGACTTTCTGTCAGGTCGGAGTTATCGCAGGAACCGGAGCGGAAAATTTCACAACCGCGGGCATCTACAATGGTAAATGACCAGTTGGAGAATGGATTGTAAACCACGCGCAATTCACCCAAATCCTGCATGAAATCGTTGATGTCGTGTCCGAAGGCTTCGGAATAGGTGTATTCACCATCCTGATCATCCACAACGCCATCGCCATCAAAATCCAAAACGGCATCGGTGTACTGGATAGTATAGGGCTCCAAACCGCCAGTTACAACTCCCAGATCTACGATCCGCTCATTTTCCATTACACAGGCACACTCAGGTGTATCCATAAACAATGGCTGTCGAAGTTCAAAGGTGGTATGACCAATTGTGTAACAATGTCCTAAGACCTGATTGCCATTTGGCGGAGCCACAAAATTGGGAAGTACCAATACGTACGAAATGGTTACATAACCCGTTCCCGTTCCCGGAGTGTAAATACCATCTGCAGAAATTGTTCCCGGATCATTTGAAGCGGAACCTGGATGCGGCACAAATGTGGAAATACCAAAAAAGCCCTGAGCGTCTCCCAGGAAGGCGTTGTTCAATACCTGATTGTGGTTGATTGACTGTCCGTTGGGAAGCGTAATGTTCAGGTAATTGGTAAAATCAAACTGCACCGGATTATTCGCTTCCAAACATATCTCGGGCAAGTCCATTTCTATATGAATATCTTCAAAAAAGTCGTTCACCGTTACATTCGCAATACAGATGCTCGAGTTCCCGGCATCATCGGTAATCCGGAGGTTGATGAGGTTTGGACCCACATGGGTACAATCGAATGCAAGCGCGTCAGCATATCCGGCTCCGGGGCGTTCTATCTGTATGGTCGGTGTATTGTCGCAGTTATCGTAGCTGCCACCATTAATAAACACTGAGCCATTCCCCTGATCCACGGCATACACTGTAGCGCCGCCGGTATTGTCCAACTGAATTTCAACATCCTGACAAACGGCTACAGGCTTTTGGCCATCCACTACCGTAATGGTGAAGTTACAGGTTTGAGTCTCATTCGGGTCAGACACATCGCCATCGCCGTTGATGTCAACCAACATGGTATAGGTAACGGTTGTTGTTCCCAGTGGGAAGGTCAGGCCGCTGGCATCGTTGTGTGTACCCAGATTGGCCGCGGAAAAGGAAGTGCTGGTTGTTATGTCTGCAAATCCGGATCCGGCGGGGTAGTCCACATGGTAATTGATGATGGTTGCACAGCCCAGTCCCTGAAGCGGGGTTAAACCGGTAACTACGGCTGTACACACATCAACATCTGTTTTTACCGTCATGTTGTTAGGGCATTCCAAAATAGGATCGCCCACATTCACCCGAACAGGGAATGAGCAAGTGGTTGGCACACCGCCACAAGAGTATGCTGTATAAGTTACGGTGTACATTCCGGCAGGCAAATCCGATCCGGGCAATGGACCTTCCGTGAGGTACACGCCGGATTCCATGGTATCAACTGCTGCCGGAGGGTTGCTGTGAAACGTAGTAAGTGCATCCGCTGTACGGCCAACGTAGTTGAGCAGCTCACCGCTACATCCATCGTATGCAACGGGTACAGACCAGTTTATTTCGGTGCCGCAGCTTCGAGGTCTTCAGCAAATACATATCCGGCAGGGTTGCAGTTTGCAAATGTTGGAGAGTGGTATTCAAACCGGAATCTCAACGGTTTCTTCATCCGAGAATTCATGTTCACACCACAAGAAGAGGCAGCCAGAACATCCCTCAACAATTGCTCCAATAACCGGGATAGAACCAATAGGAAGCAGGTCCAGCAGGTTGATTCCATCGTGGGTCACAACACCACAAGTACTTTCCGGCTTAATCGGCCATCCAGTTACGTTTCGAACCAGAATCACACCTCTGGATGTTTTAATGTTGTTGGGCACTTCCACAGTTCCGCTTCCAGGAAAGAAGTACTCGGCAAGCACCTGGTCAAATGCGCCATCGCCATCGGTATCCGCAACGACATAACCACCGCCTCCGTTTCCTCCAATCAGGTCGCCAAGGGCTGCAAAAAGAAACTGGCCGATGGTCTGATCACAGGCGTTTTCCAATGGCCCCAGAGGCAAAGGATCAATTTCACCAAATGGACCAAGATCTATTGTAAAGGTGATAATATCACAGGCAACAGTGGTAAAGCCGGCGGCGCCAAATCTCTGATTTTTTGTCCACCTACAACCAAATCGCCAAGCACACCCGGCAAAGAGCCCCGATAATCCACCAGCACACTTTCATCATCACAAAATCAAACCTTCCTGGATTCCAAAACAGCCTGAAGGATATTGAACCCCGGAACGGTAAGAGAAGCACACGACACCCAAAATTGGGTGTAACGGTAATCGGACAAGCATCGGTCAGGTCAAAATCAGGAAAACACTCCGGATCAAATGGGGTATCTGCACCACAGCCCAGACCGTCGTTGTAAATCACAACCCGCTGGCATTTTGTAGCCGAACACTCAACACCCAACAAGGGAGGTAAGGCATTTTCACAAGACGTGGAGGAAATGCATTGGTCTCAGTCAAACAAAATTATAGGTATTTCAGCCTCTGCTGCTTGGAGCCTCCAGGTCAAAAACACCAAAGGAAGCCGCATTCCCATCCAGCTTCAATACCGGATTTGCGCCGTTGCTGGATCGGGTAATTGTGACCGGGACCGTGCCTCCTTCCTGACAGATAAACGCAGTAGAGCCATTCAAATTGATCTCGGGTGTAGGCTTGGTCGTTAACAGCAAGGCTTTAGTCTCCACCTGATCCCCTGAGGGACAACCATTTGGATTGGGCGCTGTATAGGTGACGTTATAACACCCTCCACCAGGAGGAATAACCATCGTATTGTTGGTAATCGTTTGCCCTGGCACTGTAAACACGCCATCCGGCGTATTGTACCCATCAAACATGGTCTGCAAACCAGGATTGCCCTTTCGAGCCATGCAGTTCAAAAAGGTTTCTTTTAAGGGTTATGGGTGTCTCAAATATATTGATTGTATCGTATGCAGAATAGGAACAACCCCAGCAGTTGTGTAGGTATATTTAATCACATTTTCACCTGGTGTGACCAGCCATGTTGAAAGTTGCACTACCACCCTCCCAGGTTAATCAGTGCATTGGACGGCGAACCTGAAACATACTGAAGTCAGATGTACCCAGAAAAAAATTGGGAATCAAAGAGCCCGTCCAGACTGGAGCGGAAGCCAGTTTGCACCGGTCAGAAGGGCGTGATTCCAATAGGAGCAATAGGGCCATTATTGCGTACCAAACTGATGTTATCCACAATCGCAGGAGGCCGTTCTGTAACCGACAAATCATTTACCCAGGTAAACACCAGTTTTTTTCTTAATGTCTTGTGTACAGTTTCCAATCAGCCATTGAGGAATTTCAATTACGGTATTGCTGCTGTACGCCGCCCGTTTGAGCCCATAGCGGCCTGGCGGGATATTTGGCGGCTTCAGCCTGTCATTATCCGTACCTGTATCATTGATATTGTCGTAATTGGTTTCAACAGGATCCAAACCAGTGAGCCCTTCTGGTGCCAAACTGACCAGCAGGTAGTCAAAACTTGTTTCTCCGTCCACTTCAAAATCAAACTCAAGCGTAAAACCATTTACCCCAGCCGGGAAGGTCACAAGCCGATACAAGTGGGATACATTTTTAAATGCAGGAGTTCCATTATACTCCCAATCAATTCCACCATTTCTTGAAATGAATGCAGACCGATTGCCAAAACTGGCCGGCTGACCATCTCCTCCACAGGACCATTCACGCCTCATGGTATGTATGTTGACACCAACGTTGGATGCACGTAACACTATTAAAACCATCGCTTCCACTTGACTCCAATAATGTCTGGGAATAAAGCATCTCAGGTAACAAATAAAAGGTGGAGCCTAACAGGCTGAACCGAAAACGCAAAGACAAAGAGGGCAGGCTTTGCGCCGGCAAAGAAGTGTACTGATTTTCCATAAGATTCAGATGTGTAGATTAAAATAACCAGCACAAATCTATCTCTGGAAACAGGTGATGGCCTTGGAAAATAATTTCAAATCTGGAAAATAATCCCGCGCTTGCCTATTTTCGGTAATAGCTTGGGGATGGCCAAACTTTTTGGCAAACAACCTGGAAAATATGCCGGATCATTGAAGCCACACTCGGTAGGCAATTTCCAACCAGCAAGTCTGTTTCTTCTAACTTTTGCTGGGCCGCTTGTAAGCGAACATCGTAAATAAACCGGCCGGGAGCCAGACCGGTCAAAGCCGTCAATTTACGGTGCAGTTGAGATGCGCTCAGGCCGGTTGAGTGTGCCAGGCTTTTGGCATCCAGTTCTGCGTTTTCCAGGTCGGATAAAATCAAATCCTTTTGCATTTTTCAACAAAAGCCATTTTCCCGGCTCAAAGCCACATCCTCCGGCGTGCCCGTTTCTGCAGTATTTGGATGATTGCCGCTTTGATACCAGGCCTGAAGTTTTTTTCTCAAAAGCAACAACTGATCTATCCGGATCAACAACTCATCTTCATTAAACGGCTTGGTAAGCACCGTATCTGCCCCTCCTTGCAATGCCTTTACCCGATCAGCATGCTGGGTCAGGGCAGTAAGAATAATAACGGGATATGGCTGGTACGTTCATCGTTTTTAAGGCGCGGCAAATAGAAAATCCATCCATTCCGGGCAACATCAAGATCCGAAATGATGATATCCGGGACCGCCTCTGTCGCATACTCCAAGGCCTCTAGTCCATCCTCGATATGGACCACCGCGTACCGATCCCCCAAACACGACCGGATGTATTCTGCCAAGCCCCGGTGATCCTCAATCAACAGCACCTGAATTTCTCCTGTTTCCGGAACCGGCTTTATCGTGGATTGATATTGACTGTACACCATTGGGCACATCCATCCCAACCGGTTCTGCAAACTGTTCATCCAACTGTTCTGCTACATTGGAAACCGGCAATTTCAAGGTAAATGAAGCCCCCTTTCCCAGCGCACTTTTGACGGCAATCGTCCTGCCCATCAATTCTGCCAGTTCCTTTACCAGGGCAAGTCCAATTCCTGTACCCTGCGCCATTCTGGTCAGGGAATTATCCACCTGATAAAACCGGTCAAAAACAAACCTGCTCATCTTCAGGAAATGCCCGGGCCCGAATCTGAAACATCTATAGAAAGGGCTGATCCATCAGCCTGTAACCCTTACCTGAATCCAGCCACCGGGAGGTGTAAACTTGATGGCATTCGACCAAAGGTTGCCTACTACGCTTCGCAATTTATCAGCATCAAAATCCATTTCAAATGCATCAAGGCTGCAGACAAACGACCATTTTATTTCTTTTGCTTCCGATAACAACTGATACGGAACCATGATTCGCTGAATAAACTCTACCACATTGCCCTGCCTGTATTCCGGAAGCATTTTGCCATCTTCCGTTTTCTTGTTGATATCCAACAATTGGTTTACCAACTCCAAAATATGTCGGGCGTTTTGATCAATATGATCCAGGCTTTCCGGCACCGGGTTATTCCTCCTTTCAATTTCTTTTTCACCTGATTGGTCAACCCTAAAATCAGCGTAAGCGGCGTCCGAATTCGTGGGTTACATTGGAGTATAAACGGGCCTGAAACATCCGCATATCGTCTAGTTTTTCCTTTTGGGATTCGCTGATGGTTTGAGTCCGTTCTTTTACCGCCGCTTCCAGTTTAACTGCCTGGCTTTTTAGCGCCTGTGTTCGCCAACGTACATAGAGCAAAAAACCACCAGCAAGTACGGAAAGTACCACCAGCAAAAACCACCATTGCAAAAAATAAAATGGCTTCAAAACATTTAATGGAATCTGTATTTCCCGATCGGTTCCAAAACCAGCAATTGATTTGGAGCGTACCCAAGAAGCTCGTGGCAGTTCCATATGGAAGTCCAGCTAATCGAAGTGCATTGCCCTGCCCACCATGCCAGACATCATCATGGCCTTCAATCAAATATTCATACTGGATGGATGCGGTGTTTTATAGTCTGTCAGCGCAAATTGCAGGCGCAAAAAACGATCCCCGGGGTGTATGGTAATTTCGCCTGTTTCAAAAAAACACCTGTTTTGATATTTTCCTCTTCCTGCGTTTCTCCGGAAAACAAATGGTTTCGTTAAACATCTCGAAGTTCAACGCCTTCATCCCCCTTGAACTGATCCGCAAAATCATCTGGGTCCATACGGACAATCCCGTCGATGCCCCCAAAATAAAACTGACCGGTAAGGGTATCGTTAAAAAGGAGATTTTATTGAACTCATCCATCCCAAGTCCATCTATACCCAAATAGGCTTCTTTACCCGTCCAGTCTTTTTTTCAAACTGCATCAGACCGAAATCGCTGCTGATCCATAAAAAGCCATTTGAATCCGCAAAAACTGCGTGGCAAATTGACTTGACAAGCCATCGTTTGTGGTGTACAACCGATGGGTTCCCCGATTCCGATCCCAATACAACAAACCTGGAACCTGTAGCAAGCCACCAACTGCCATCGGATTCTTCATAAGAACTTCTGAAGTTATCAACTGGTAAATAGTATTCTCCGTGCCTCACCAATACCGGGATATAATTCCTTGCCTGGCCGATAGGTATACATGCCGGTATGCGTCAACAACCACCAAAGCCTGGTTTGATCTTGTTTAGACTTCATAGACGCTCATCCATAACCAAAACCATTGTATGATCGAATGGAATAAACTCCTTTTTCGGGAAGATCAAAAATGACAAGGGAAAATCCAGCAACAAACGCCCTTCGTGCTCAAGTATAGTCCAGGATCGGAGGTGAATCCGGCCCAAATTGCCCGGCAGCCAGGAATCTATTTTTCCGGATGGAGAGCGGCGAAAAATTCGTTGATCGGCAAACCACAGAGTTCCGTCTGGCTCGGAAAGCAGCCCCCGAAATCCAATCCGCCTGGGGCTCTTATTTTCCCAGACAAGGGATTCTTTTTCTCCTTGCAACTGCATTATATAGGCTTCGCCTACTACCAGGATTCGGTTATCTGAAGACCGAAGAATTTTTCGACAACCAAACTGTTTTCTTTCCCAAAATCGGATGTCTCATTGCAAAAAAAACGCTTGAAATGATTCTGTTTTACCTGAATATAATACAAGCCACCAAAGGTGCTCACCCATAAGTTTTTCTGATGATCTATTTCAATATCAAAATTCGGTTTGGATTGAACCGGGAATCACTATATTGAGATCAAAAATTACCTCTGTATTTGAATTCAACAAACGAAGCCTCCTCCTTTACAACCAGATCATCTGTGTCTTTGGATCAATATAGGAAACCGGAAAGAACCATCTACATAGGGGCGATTTCAACCACATCCAAAAGGTTTGCAGGCCAATCAGTTTCATGCATAATCCCCGATTCATTGGCAACAACAAAACGGTCAGGCGTAAAAAAATAAATGGAATCCGACTGCCATGCCCTTTTTGTGTGGAATGGTCCCTTTCGGGTATGGGATTATTCGCAAAAGAACCGCTGTTGGGTTGTATGCCAACATGCCGCCTTCGCACCTCGATAGTCAATCCAAACCGTACTCATTGGGACGCCTAACCAAAGGGTTCAACACACAACCCGGTCGGGCGAGTACGATTTCGGGGGCATGGATACCGAATAACGCCAAATGGTGTCGGGACCTCTTGAACCAAAATAGAACCGGCATTTCTGCACCAGACAGTCCACCTGTTCGGTAAACGTCCATTCAATTTCTCCGAGCATGTATTTTTTCTGTAAAAATATTTAGTAAAAAAACATGGTCATTCCCTGCTTTATCCACAAATTGCCCTCAGTATCTTCAAAATAAATCCTGGTTTCATGAATATTCCGCACATTCAGGTCGACCACCTTCTTGAAGTCCAATCCATCAAAACGCTGGAGTCCGGTTTCATTGAGCACCAAAGAATTTCTGCCATCTATAAAACTTGATATATGTGGTTGTGGCTCAAACCGTCTTTAACGGTATACTGTTTTAACTGGACATTGCATGCCCTCTGGCACAAGCAAAAGCCCGGAAAGGGCCATTGGAGAAAAACAACAAGACCGTTTTGTAAAGAATAGATTGCTGCATCGGTAAATTCAGTACCCTGATACGCAGGGTAAATTGTAGGTACAATGATAAGAAAGTTCTGGTTTATGACTGAAAGAATTTTGCCGCTAAACAGGCGTATGGCTTTTTTATGCCCCACTACCAGTACCTCATCAGGAAAATAATCAATTCTCACTTTTGTCAGAAGTACAAATCCAACACAGTTTAACATGAAATATTTACTTCCTGACAACAACTTACTCTGCCCATTTGGCCTCCTCCCTATTTGCCCAGAGCCCCAAAGCCCCGCAAATACTCTGAAAAAGGGGCCTTTTGAAATTGGCGAGCAAGTATCATTTTATTCTGAAGAACTCAAAGAAAACAGAACGCTTGAACATCTACCTGCCAGCGGCATACATCACCGCGGACAGCACCGCCGCCTTTCCCCGTAGTTTACTTGTTGGATGGCTCCGCACACGAAGACTTTCTCCACGTCGTGGGCTTACTACAGTTTTTTTGAACCGCAATTTCATATGCCACCCACCATCGTAGTAGGCATATCCAATGTAGATCGTAAAACGGGATTTCACTCTTTTATACCGAAGACAAAGAATGCTCGGAGCCATCCCCACCAGTGGAGTGCTCCGCCTGTTTATGGCTTGTAGAAAAAGAACTCCAACCTTTTGTAGAAACCAACTACCGAACAGCTGAGCCCAAACACTGATCGGACAATCCCTGGGCGGCCCCCATGGCTTCGGAATTTTTGCTCACAAAACCAGACCTGTTCACCCGCTACATCATCGTCAGCCCGGGCTTTCAGGTGGGACAACCAGTCGCTACTGCACTATGCTCCCGCCTCATGCTCCAACACCTATGAAAACACGCAGGTGTATATTTCAGTAGGCAAAGAAGAGTGATGGAACGCGATGCAAAAAGAACCATACGAAACCCTGAAAGCAGGGAAAAAGAAAGCCTGGATTTGCACTTTTTGTTCATGCCAAAGGAAAACCACGCGACCATCCTGCACAACAGCATCTACGAAGCGCTGATGATTTTTTATCCGTTTGAAAAAGGTTAAGAACTGACACACCGGGCATTGCTACAAAATGAGCGTCTGTCTCAGACACAAGCACACTAAACCCAAAATTTACTCTCGTATTCAGTGATTAAATATGAAATACTCGGTTTTATTATGCTTGATTATTTCCGTTATTTTATTGGGAATAGCAACTTTAATTTATCCCGGTGGCTCATTGCATGACAAAAATTCCATAGGATTTAACTGGTCGGAAAATTTCTTTAGCGATTTATTTGATGCAGAAGCAATAAATGGTTCATGAATGAATTTGGGCGTTGATTGGAATCGCATTCCATTCACTTGGTTACGGAATCTTTTTTATCAATATGTCAAAAAAGATTAGGCAAAACATCCTGCGACCGTCTTAAAACTTATTGGTGGGCCATCCTATTTACATTTTTAATTGGTAACTCCATTGCATGACATTGGCAATAATTATCCAGCACGTTATTCCTGATTGGATTATTTTATATCACCGTTTTTATCCTAAAGACAAAGCGCCATTTCCTTAAAATCGCCTGTATTATTTTTTTATTGACATTTTACTTTACCCTATTCTTGTACGGCTTCGGAAACTGGGGGCTGCTGGCCATTATGCAGAAAGTATCTTTTATTTGTTCATTGTTATTGGTTTTAGGGCTGGAGTATTTTACAAAACAGGAAGACTTTGAACAATTCAAAATGGAGGGGTAAAATAATTTTCGTTTGCCAATTGGATGTTTGATTGTAAAATGGATGGATTTTTCACAAACAAATAAACAAGGGAAAGCACAGCGTCCCGAATAAACATCAACTTATCATCCAAGCCCCGCCAGGGGCGCATCATCAAATCAACAATTTTCATATACAAATAAACAGAGCCTCGAAGAGGCGGACTAAACGAATAAACAAAACCGGACTACTGACCACTGACCACTTTAAACTTAAAATATATTGCTCTCCAAAAGGTCCGGTCTTGAGTCGGCCGGTATCCATATATCCCGCATCAGAATACAGGCGGTGAGCATGGGAGTTGCGCTTGTTGACGGACAGAAGCACCTCATTGATATTCGGAAAATTTGTCCGGATAAAATCCGGGAGCTGGCGCAAAATTTCCCGGGCAATTCCGCGGCCCTAGTAAGTCGGATTGATGGAAAATGAACGCAGTAAAATGGATTGGGGATTGGCGCCATAGTCCATTTTTTCAGGGCCGGTGTTTAGTTGAAAAAGTCCGACGGCAAGTCCATCACAGCGCATGGCGACCAGGCTTCGCCTGGGGTCCTGCCGCAACGTTTCATCCCGAATCAGATCAAGGGGTATCGCCGAAAAATCGGATTGAGGCGCAGACAGGCGGTAGTCCAGCGCATCGGTGACATCTGGATCAATATAAAAAGTGAGTTCTACTTTTGCCATATTATTCCTTGACGACCTTGCGGTACACGTAGCCAATATTTTCTTCATGAATGGGCTCATACACATTGAGTTCCCGGTCAAAATAAACGTGCAGGCCATCTTTTTTAAAGCCTTCGGCAAAAATCCTTACTCCGGCTGGCTTGCGGTGCTGCTCCTCAACGCGCTTCAAATTCTCCTTGTCCACTTTTTTAATGGATTTATAGTTAAAATCCAACAGGACATTCCCGTTCAGGTCCAGCATGCCCCAGCCCCGTTCATCGTTTAGCGTCAAACAGGAGTCTTGCCCCCAATGATTTATATTGATAAACGGCCCGCGCTTTTCACCGGATGCTGCATGAAACAGATACACCACATCTTTCTTTAGTTCAAGTGCCAGCATGCGGCTTCCGTGCACATAACCAACATCCCGATACTGCACGGTATCCTGCCGCGCCCTGGCAAGATCATAAAACTCCGAATGCATGTGGTTTTTATCATCAATCCATTTGCGGATAATGGTGTTGGTATAAAACTCCATTTCAATCCTGAAACACGATTGAAAACCCAGGATTTTTTGTCCCAATGTATCAAAAACAGCCTGCTCGCCATTTTGGTTCCCTACAACAAAGTAGGGCATGTCGTGCATCGGGGTGCGCATCCCCGCAGCAGCAAGTACCAACTCCGGCCGACCGTGGTACCGATATATCGAACGATACTCCGGCTGAAACAAGGTATCGCCATTGGGCGACAACATCCCGTACAAACCGGTAGGTCCATGAAACACCTCGTAGCCCGAAACCTCCTGCCCAACAGCCTGACCAGAAAGAAATAAAAGCGTACTGAGCAGCATATTTTTCATGGTTGTTTATTCGTTTAATCCGCCTCTTCGAGGCTCTGTTTATTTGTTTAAACGTATATCCCTGCCAGACATGGCAGGGCTACGTGAACAATTCCGATTCATCTCGGAATGCTTTGAATTCGATGGGATTGCCGCTAAAATCCAGGAAAAACATGGTTTTCTGCTCTCCTACCTTGCCGGCATATCGGATTTGCGGTTCGACAAGAAACCGGATTCCATGTGTTTCCAATCGGTGCTGAATGGCCTCAAACACCTCCATTTTCAATACACAGCCAAAATGGGGGATGGGGACTTTTACGCCGTCTACTTCGCCGCAATAATCCGGCTCGGGAATGTCGGTGCTGATGTGTGCGGAGAGTTGATTTCCAAAGAAGTCAAAATCGATCCAGTGGTCGGTTGAGCGGCCTTCGGAACAGCCCAATAGGTCGATGTAAAAGGCGCGCGTGGAGGCAATGTCCTTTACCTTGAATGCATAGTGAAATGGTCGCATGGGTCTTGAATGTTATCCCTGATCATTAATTACCGACTCCAGTACGGCCCGGATTTCTGAAATGGGGGCCAGGCCATTGCCTTTTTTCCAGAGTCCGGTGCGCAAGTTACCAATTACAAAAATGGAATTGTGTTCATCCCGGTTTTCAACATAAGCGCCAATTTTTCGCAAAATAAATTCCAGGTTTTCTTTTTCTCCGGTGAGAAAATGCCATCCGGGTTGGGCATTGTATTTCTGGGCATACTCCCGTAGTTTTTCCACTGTATCATTTTCCCGGTCGACAGTAATGGATATAAAATGCACCGAATCTCCCAGCCCCTCAACCGAGTTTTGCAGGGAGGAAATAGTGGTGTTCATTGCCGGACAAATACCCGTACACTCCGTGAAAAAGACATTGATCAGCACCGTTTTACCTTGGAGTAAATCCGAATAAAACCGGAGGGTTTCTCCGTGCTGATTGACAAGTTCCACATCGGTAAAATAGGCCAGGTTGGGATCCGTATCTGCATCCTGGGCTTCAAGGTTGCCAACAAGAATTCCCAGTGTAAAGAGGGGGAATAGAAGTAGTTTTTTCATAGTGATAATTTAATCCGATTTTAGAGGATGCCTAAAATTCAATTTCTGGGCAACAAACGGCAAATTTTATTTTTCTCTTCGTCAAAATTTTCGCTGCAGAACCCAAATTCCAAACACGCGCTCACTCCAATTGTTTGAGAAGCCAATCTTTCTCAATAATCTGTGCATCTCCGGCAATCTCACCGATCAGTTGCGTTTTTGCAATTTTATCATTTTTATTTAGTCGGACAAGCTTCTGAATATATTTCAGCATTTTGAGATAATACGACTGGTGGTACCCGATCACTTTTTTCTTACGCAACAAAAGTACCCGAAAACTGGAAATCAATGCATCCAAGGCATCCCATTCCCCGCTTTCGTAATACATTTTGAGCAACATAATCCGACTATCCATATTGAGCAACAAATCGCCTTCATCTACGGAAGCCAACAAGGGCATAGCCAGTTCGAATTGATTGCGGACAAAATACAGACGCGCCAGGTTGTAGTTGATGTGTGCTTGTTGGTAACCTGCTTCCAGCAATTCCCCTTTTGACAAAATAAATTGCTCGACCCAGTCGTACTTT
Organism: Saprospiraceae bacterium; assembly: GCA_041392625.1. Lineage (GTDB taxonomy): Bacteria > Bacteroidota > Bacteroidia > Chitinophagales > Saprospiraceae > M3007. The sequence goes on from JAWKLR010000002.1 coordinate 36,328, forward strand.
TCGAGGCGTAGTCCCAAGGCGACTATGTTTTTAAACGCAAATCGGCTGATGGTATTTCCCACTAAAAGCGTCCGTGTTTCCAGGCCCATCCGATACAGTTCGAACGCCTCCCGGATGTACATGCCTTGTCCGGAGTTGAGCTGCCGGATACAAAAGTTAACTGCCAGGAGCAGGAGGGTTTGACTTTCAGCAAAGTCCATTTTCCCGCTCTGTTTTTCAAGAGCGTTTCTAAACAGGCGAAAATCTTCTTCACCCCGTTCTGCAAGTGCCTTGTAGCATCGAAAATACAGATCAACTACCGGTTCTGAACCGATTTTGCTTGATTCGATGTAATCCAACAAAAACGGAGTCGGACCCGAATCATATTCCACATTAAATACCGCCTTGTGCGACTCAATCAGGCAGCCCAGCCGCAGACGCTCTATGATATAAAAGGTATCCAACGCACTGCCTATAGACGAAAGGTTGTTTTCGGTGGTGCGCGTCTGCCCCTGTGTTTCTGCATATTTTTCCCACTCCAGCCGATAGCTCCAATAATGAAAATCCCGGCTATCCGGCATTTGACTCAATGATTCTTCGGCTCGCCTGCCTACACTTTTCACTGCTTTTTTCAAGCCTTTTTCCCTTAAAACCGGAAGGAGGTGCAGGTCGTGCAACAAAGGCAACTGTTCCAGGGCGCGTTGGGTAAGAAACGCTTCAATCCGGGCATTCAGCATGGAAAACAAATGCCGCATTTTGGATTCACTAAACCGGGTCTTGGGATAGATGCCCGCATGGAGTTCTTCCATGCTCCGCTCTGCTCCGGCAGAAAGGAGGAACTCCCACAAAGCAAGTACATCCTGCCGGTTATTGAAGTATGGACTTTTTAAAAATTTAGTGCAGGCTCTTTTTTCCACACCACTTAGAGAATCAAAAATTCTAATATGTTTATTTTCAGTCATTTAAAATACCAAATCTATGTTTTACTTTTTGACAAATGTAAAAAAATGTAGTTTACTGCTTTGGTTTTTCTCTCCACATTTGCTGTACAATTATTCATTCGAACTCAAAATACCCAACTCGGTAGGCCTGCCGCACTTTTTGGAACTCACGATAAAAATTAGAACCTATGTTGTACAGAGTAATTTTTCCGATGCTATGTGTGTTTTTCCTGACCATAGAAAACGCCGGGGCCCAAGGCTGGGCCCGATCGTATACCGACTTTCATCCCGATGGAATGCCGACCATTCTAAACACCACTGTGAATGGCTCTGGCGAAATCACTGCCCTCGTGAGCAATGGCATGCCTGAATTTTATGCAACCAACCCGGTTGTAGTCCTCTCACTGGATAGTCAGGGGGAGATCGAGCAGTACGAATCACTGACCTCACCTTTCTTACCCAGTCCACTTGCAAAATCTATGGTGGAAGTACCCGGGGGAGGATACCTTATCACCTATGAAGATCGATCGCTAATCGATTTTGTGGGTAGACTCATCCGGCTCGATGCAGACTTACATGTGGTTTGGGACAAGCAGGTATCCAGCCTTTTGACTGACACTTCTCTTGTATTGTTTTCACTTCCGTACAACCAGGGATACCTGGCTTGTGGCGAGCGCCTGGGTGGAAAAGAAATGGCACTGGTTGATTTTGACGGCAACGTGCAAGACTGGATTGAACCACTGCCCAATCTCGACTTGCTAATCCGAGGGATTCCTTTGCCAAACAACGAAAGCCTCGTATTGGGATATGAAGGTCTGTACACAGGCAACCTGAAAAACCACCTTATCCGGATTTCCGGCAATGCCGAAACAGTGGGCAGCCTGGAAATAACCGATGCAGCAAATGGTACCATTTACTTTGCCTACAGCCCAAACAATCAAATCGCTGTATTGTACACAGATGTTTCCAACCAACAAGTTCATTTTAAACTGTTGGACATGGACTTAAACATCGTGAGTAGCACAAGCTTTCCCGCTGATTTTGCCTATGACAACCTGATTGCCGTTCCGGGTGGATCGGGATACTGGTTGAAAGGCATTGACTACAATCAGGAAGCCAATGTGGTCATGACCCGACTGGATGCAAACGGTGAAATTCAGTTCAGCCGCACCATCCGGGGCATCGCGAGCAGCCTGCGGAGTGAACTCACCGCACTCCCCGACGGCGGCTGCCTGGTTGGCGGAAGCACACCCGATGACTATACCCACAAATCCTTCCCGCGCCTCCTTCGCCTGGACGCACAAGGCCAGGACTACCTGCAAGGTGTAAAAGGAACCGCCTGGATGGACCTTGACCTCAACTGTGCGGCCGGAGCGGATTCCACCCAACGCAATTGGGAAGTTCGGGCCATGAATTCGGACGGTCAAGTCTGGTGGACTACCACCGATACCCTGGGGCACTATGAACTGCCGCTGGAGTCGGGAACCTATGAGATTGCAATCGTGCAATCCAACCCGGCATGGTCACTTTGTGAGGACACGCTGGTGGTGACCATCCCTGCGAATGACACCCTTGCGGACATCGACTTTTTCTCTCAGTTCATCCCGCAATCCATCGACAGCATTTGCGGAATTTTGTTTCACGACTACGACGGCGATTGCGCAAAAGATGTATTTGAACCCATTTTTGCCAACTGGCCAATTACCATCAACCTGTATAGCCCGTTTCAACCGACTCAGACCTTTACCGTTGTAACCGACTCAGAAGGTAACTTCTGTGTACCCGATGTCTCCATGCTCGATAATTCGTACATCGGATACATTCAAACGAACCTGCTGGACATCCCCGGGGATGGACTGACTTGCTGGACCAACTGCGCCGCACCGTTTACTTTTGAAGAAAGCAACAGCGCATTTATTTCCCTGGGTATGTTTTGCGACAGCCTCCCGCCCTGTCCGGGCCTTGATGTCAGCATCGGAACTGCCCAGTTGCGTACCTGCTTCTTTTCGGATTACTACGTAAATTACTGCAACAGAGGAGCCGTTGTTGCCGAAGACGCCTACATCGAAATCGAACTGGATCCCGGATTGGAAATGATTTCATCCAGCATTCCGTGGACTGGCGTTTCCGGAAACACCTACACCTTTCCTATTGGCACGGTAGACGTTGAAGCCTGCGGCAGTTTTTCATTCGAAGTACTGAGTTCCTGCGACGACCCAACCGGCATTACCTATTGTGTAGAAGCCCATGCATACCCGGATACTGTATGCGCTGAAGGCGGTCCCAACTGGGATGGATCTGAAATCCAGGTAACTGCAGATTGTGAGGGAGATTCTGTGTTTTTCACCATACAAAATATCGGCGTGGGGAACATGAACGGCCCAAGATCCTACATTGTAATTGAAGACAATGTCTTGCTGATGGTACCAGGCTCGTTCCAACTCAACGCAGGAGATTCCGTGGTGGTAGGTGTTATAGCAAGCGGACAATTTTACCGGATGGAAGCGCAGCAATCGCCAGGATTTCCCGGATTAAACCTGCCTGTAGCCTGGGTAGAAGGTTGTAACCCGAACGGTGGCACCTTGAGTCTGGGTTATGTAAACCAGTACGCACTGCCCGATGAAGAGCCCTGGTTGGACATCTTTTGCATGGAAACCGTCAACTCGTTTGACCCGAACGACAAAACCGGATTCCCACTCGGTTATTCCACAGAGCATTGGATTCGAAAAAATACAGACATCGAGTATATGATTCGTTTTCAAAACACAGGAACGGCGCCGGCATTGTATGTTGAAATTCGGGACACCCTAGCCTTGCAACAACTGGATATTACCAAGGTGAGGCCTGGTGCATCCAGTCATCCATACACCTTTAACATTGAAGGCGACGGGGTTTTGGTCTTCCGGTTTTACGACATCAACTTGCCGGATACCTCCATGGGCCAACAGGCCTCACAGGGATTTGTCAAGTTCAGAGTTTCACAGTTGAACGACCTCGCTGAGGGCAGTATGATTTACAACGACGCGGCAATTTATTTCGATAACAACGCACCGATTATAACCAATCAGACCGTGCATAAAGTTGGCGAGAATTTCATTCACGTTCAAGTGCTGGATGCACAACTAAACCTGTCGATTGCTACCAGTCCAAATCCAAGTTATGGCCCGGTAAAAATTGAAGTGGCGGATTGGAATACACAGGAAACACTCGAACTCCGGGTGTACTCGATTACGGGTGGCTTGATTTGGCAGGCCAGCTCGGAGAACGGACGGTTTGATCTAGACCTCTCTCCGTTCTCAGCAGGAGTTTACATGTTCAATCTGATTCAGGAAAATCAGAAAGTTGCGCATGGAAAACTCATCAAAGTAGGGAAGTAACTAGGTTTGATAAGGCTTGTCTCAATTGGCAAAAAACGTTTTGCCGCATTGAGGCAAGCCTGCCTTTTTTTTCAGATACGTTTTAAAACTCAAATCGAAAACCCAATGAACTGATCGGATCAAACAGGTCCTGCCAGAAAGTTCGATCAAAAGCATAATCGATCCCGGGCTCAGCATTTTTAAATCTACGAGCCCGAACCTGCCCATATTGGTACCTGGTTGTTGCGAAAAAAAGAGCACGCTCGCTCATGCGATAATTCAATCCAAACAGCCCCCCTAATGCCAGATAGCGCTTCTGATGGGCAATCATGTAAAGAGGAGGGTGATCCGCAGAATATGTTCCCTCCAACGTAGAGAACGCCCCAATAGCAACCAAACCAAACCGGATAAAAAACGGGCGGTCCTGTTTCAGGGCATAGGTCCACCCAAGAGTAAATTCACTTCCACGAACCTTTGTTTCTTCGCTGCTAAACCCGTAATAAATACGTATGTCGCTTCGAAGCCGCCGAACGCCCAGAAACACTTCCTGGTGTTCACTCAGCCGCCGCCCTATATCCAGTCCATTCAAGCCATTTAGTTTGTAGGTATAATCCTCAAACCAAAACATCCCAGTATTTTTTGCATAGCGCATAAAATTCAGTTCAACCGACCAAGGGTGGGCTACCTGGGCTTGCAGCACGGTGTTTAGGAGTAGAAAAAACAGGAGGAAGGAGTTTGTTCGCATGTGTTGGGCTTGATGAGTTATCCATAATATCCTACTTTGATGGTAGCATTTGGTCAAATCGGGTTGCCTCAGACGACATTTTACACTACGCCCCGCCTTCTCCCCAGAAAAATAAAACAACCCCCTCTTTCAGCAACACACGGACCTCCTCCAGATAAGCAGACGGCTCTGCCCGATTCTCTCCCCCAATCCTGCTGCCAAAATTTTGAATGCGCGCCATAAATTCTGTCTCTGACAATTCATTGTCTACACAAAAGAAATGGGCAGTAAGGAAATAGTTTGGGTTGGTATACAGGTTTTGCTCCAGGTGTCTATGGCGATCAAGTGCACCCAGTTTTTCCACTGTATCGGAGTCAAATAACTCGACTTGTCGCCACATCAAACTGCTCGCTTCTTCAACCCGGAACAACACCGTATATCGTATGCTATCCAAATGAAGGGTTTGCACGGACGCCGAATCGGTAAACCAAAATTCGGAGGCAAAGGCATCCAGGCTTGCATCCGGCAGGCGCAGGGTGTGCAACTGGGTGTACACCTGAAATTCCAGTGTGTTCCGGCCTTTGAAAAAATAGGAATTCAAAAGAGTCTGAAATGCCCGGTCTTTGTCTAAGTGCTTGAATTGATCCAATGAATAGTGGTAATTGGATAAGGGCACCGAAGCCGTTAGGACCTCTCCATTTTTCAGTACAAATTTTGCTTTATAGAGAAAAAATGTTCCATAATCTGCAAAGGTATTTGTTGAAAAAGCGAAGCAAAAAAACAGGATAAAAAGGAGTTTGGTTTTCATAGTAGTTGGTTATGGGTTTCGGAGAAACAAGATTAAAATTCCATCACCAGCATCTGGTGCACGCTTCGAAACCCATTGTTCAGGATGGATTGAAGCGAACCGGCATTTTCTTTTTCGCAGGAGCAAATGGGTTTTCGGTCCCATTCATGGGAAATGCGTTTGGCCTGACCGAGCAGGTACGTGCCAAGGCCTTTTCGACGGTGATTGACTGATACGACCATACCCAGGTCGGCCACCTCGGGTTGTACGACGCTTTTTCGCACCTCACAGGCACCCAGGATTTCCGCGCCCTGTTCCAACACAAATACCTCGCCTTTGGATAGTAAATCGCCTGTATAACTCCGCAACCAATCGGCCGGTGCCCCCATGCTCGTTTGGTAGAAATCCACCAGGCGCTCCAACTCGGCTTCACCAGCTGAACGGAATACCCCATCAATCGGATCCGGTTTTTTATCCAGGTAATCCTCAAACAAATAGGTGTCGACAAGTACTGATTTCTGCCAATGCATGGCAAGCGACAGGCAAACCGGATTATTGGTACCGATCAGTGCCTTTTTTATTTTTTGTTCTTCAATAAACTGCTGAAACGCGGCTGGTCCTTCCGCCAAAAATTCAGGCTGCAGATAAAACTGCAACAAGCGATGTTCATCATCCACACAGGCATAGCCTACCAATTCGGAATCCTGTCGGATTTCCCAGTGCTGCGCATTTCCTGTGAGCGATTCCCACATGCCATCCTGAGGCGCAGTGAGCGTTTTGCGCCATTCAGCTTTTAGGCTTGAAATGGTGGAGGGGTCGGAGGTGGGTTGGTAGTGCATAGCGGAAAAGTCAATAAAAAAATCGGAATCCGGAAATTGAATCCAGAAATTTACAGGAAATCTCCCCCGCCTCTTTTGTTAACGAAGTATCACGATTTGTTAATTAAACCTAAACGAGGATTTCGGGAAGTGTCTTGTTTGAATCTTAAGTATATTTGCCGAAATTTTTAGATTTTGCCAGGTTAATCTGGACTAAAATGAGATTCTTACAAACCGTTCTATTCATTGCTTTCGGGTTCATCCAGCCCGTACTCTTCTGGGGGAGTCAGCCTGCACCGGAGGGTGCCCTGCGCTCCGCACTGGAAGCGTGGGCCGAGTCCGGATCCGGGTCGCAGCACCAACATGCAGCGTATTTCCGGGGCACTTCCGATACCTGGCCGAATGCAATGATTCTGTTCGCGGACTCTGGAACGGAGCGTGAGGAAACAGAGGACGAATCTTCGTCTGACGACAATACCCTCTCCGCTGTTCCTGCTACCGGCAGCCTGTTTCTAAGCCGGGTGCATGTTTCCGTATCCCATTTTGCAAGCCTCCCGAGAGCGTTTGCATCCTTCCCACTCTTTATTCTGTACCAGGTTTTCCGATTGTAGATCGAAAACCGGTTTCCTGGAGTTTTTCCTGAATCCATTTTGCTACGCAAACAGGGAGGCCTGAGCCTTTGCCTGTTGCTGTGGTTTTGGCTTTGATTTTACCTTATCCAGCCACTCCCAGATTGCAATTCGGATGCTCCTGTCATGCTGTGCTTACCCGTACCATGCTGTTTGTGCGGGCACTATCCACTGCATTTCAAAACTCCATTCCCAGCTGTTTTTTAGTAAAAAAATGCAGCACCTGCTGTTTGCATTGCACCCGCACCGCTTGTGTACGCTGTGCTGCGAGCACCCGATCACACCACTTTTACAACTACTACTTATAACAACACTACGAATGAACAAGCAAATAATTATTTTAGGATTGTCCCTTTTGGCCCTCGCCAGCTGTCAGAAACACGAGGAAGTAAAACACGAGGCGCCACCCAAACTGGAGGTCAGCACTCCGGTAGTAAAAGACACAACCGTAACCAAAGTCTATGTGTGCCAAATCAAAGCCAGTCGCCACATTGATCTGCGCGCACTGGAAAGAGGATACCTTCAGGATATTTTTGTGGATGAAGGCCAAAAAGTAAACAAAGGTCAGCGCATGTTTAAAATCATGCCCAATGTGTATGAAGCCGAGTTGCAAAAAATTAAAGCCGAGGCTGAAATTGCAAAAATTGAATACCAAAACACCGAGATGTTGGCCAAGCAAAACGTGGTTTCAGCAAATGAGCTCGCCCTGGCTAAAGCCAACCTCGACAAGGCAAATGCCGAAGTACGACTGGCGGAAACCCACCTCGGATTCACCAACATCCAGGCACCTTTTACTGGTTTGATGGACCACCTCCATGTGCGGGAAGGCAGCCTCCTGGAAGAAGGCGAATTGCTCACTACTTTATCCGACATCAGCAAAATGTGGGTGTATTTCAATGTACCCGAATCTGAATACCTGAGCTACATTTCCAACAAGAAAAATCAGGAGCAAAAACAAGTGCAATTGCAAATGGCAAACGGACAGGTGTTTGATCAGGACGGCCTGGTGGAAACCATCGAAAGTGAGTTTGACAACGAAACCGGAAATATCGAATTCCGGGCAGGTTTTCAAAACCCAAAAGGGATTCTCCGCCACGGTGAAACAGGAAATATCCTGATGCACATCCCTTACAAGAACGCCATGATTATCCCACAAAAAGCAACCTTTGAAATCCTGGACAAAAAGTACGTCTACGTGGTAAATGAAGAGCACAAACTCGAGCAGCGCCTCATCGAGGTAGCGCATGAACTGCCCCACTTGTACATCGTAAAATCCGGACTGAAAAGCACCGATCAAATTCTGTTGGAAGGACTCCGCCGGGTACGCAACGGACAGGAAATTGAAGTAAATCTCCAGTCTCCGCGCAAAGTGCTTGCCGACCTAAACCTCCACGCAGAGTAATCAAATAAAAGAACTGACGTCATGTTTAAAAACTTTATAAAAAGGCCGGTGCTTGCCATCGTCCTCTCCCTGCTTATTGTCTTTTTGGGAGGCCTGGCCTTCAAAACACTGCCCATCTCACAATTTCCAGAGATTGCGCCACCGCGGGTTTTGATCGAAATTGCCTACCCCGGTGCAAGTGCGGATGTATTGACTCAATCCACCCTGATCCCGCTGGAGCGGGCCATCAACGGGGTGCAAGGCATGAAATACATCGTTTCGGATGCCACCAGTGCCGGCGAAGCGACCATACAGGTGATTTTTGAATTGGGTACAGACCCCGACAAAGCCGTTGTAAACGTAAAGAACCGGGTAGACCAGGTGCTCAACCGCTTGCCTCAACTGGTACAGTTGGAAGGGGTAGTCGTATCCCGTGTACAGCCGAGTATGTTGATGTATGTCAACTTGTTTAGCAAAGACAAAGATGCCGACGAAAAATTTCTGTACAACTACGCCAACGTAAACATCATTCCCGAAATCCAGCGGATCAACGGTATTTCCAGCGCGAAAATTCTGGGTAGTCGTCAGTACGCCATGCGGATCTGGCTCAAGCCCGACCGGATGCGCGCCTACAAGGTTTCCGTGGAAGAGGTGATGGAGTCTATTGATGAACAGAGCATCATCGGTCGCCCGGGCCGACTGGGCCAAAGTTCCGGTATTGAAGCCCAATCCCTGGAATACGTTTTGTCGTACCAGGGGCGATACAACAAGCCGGAGCAATATGAAGACATCATCATTCGGGCCAATCCCGATGGTCAGCTCCTGCAATTGAAAGACATTGCAGACGTAGAACTCGGAAGTGAGTTTTTCGACATCTATTCCAACAAAGACGGATACCCTTCTGCTGCAATTATTTTGAAACAAAACTACGGGAGCAACGCCAGCGAAGTGATTCAGCAGGTGAAGGATAAAATGAGCGAACTGCAGGGCTCTTTCCCAAGTGGAATGGAATACGAAATCAACTACGACGTATCCAAATTCCTGGATGCATCCATCGAGAAAGTATTGCACACCCTTCTGGAAGCCTTCTTGTTGGTGGCATTGGTTGTGTATATTTTCCTTGGCGACTGGCGGTCTACCCTGATCCCATCCCTTGCTGTACCCGTTTCGCTGATTGGTGCCTTTTTCTTTTTGCAGGTTTTTGGCATTTCAATCAACCTGATTACCCTGTTTGCACTGGTACTTTCAATTGGTATTGTGGTCGATAACGCCATTGTGGTGGTGGAAGCGGTACACGCCAAAATGGAAGAAAAAAACATGAAACCGTACGAGGCATCCAGAGAGGTGTTGGGAGAAATCGGCGGTGCAATCATTGCGATTACGCTGGTAATGACTGCGGTGTTTATCCCGGTTGGGTTTATGACCGGACCCGTCGGAATTTTCTACCGGCAATTCGCAATTACCATGGCTTCATCCATCGTGCTTTCGGGTGTAGTGGCACTGACCCTGACACCGGTACTCTGTGCAATGATCCTGAAAAACAACCACGGTGTGCCGCGCAAAAAAAGCCCGATTACCCTGGCACTCGATGCCTTCAACCGCATGTTTGAACGGATCACCGGGCGCTATACATCCGTACTTGAAAAAATTGTCAACCGCAGGGTGGTCACCTTCCTGATGCTGGTTGCATTTATTGCCGGCAACGTAATGATGAGCAAGCAGCTTCCCGCCGGGTTTATCCCGGGTGAAGACCAGGGTATGATCTATGCCATTATCCAGACGCCTCCGGGCACCACCCTGGAAGCAACCAACAAGGTATCCCGCGAGCTGCAGGAGGTCGCTGAAAAAATTGAAGACATTTCTTCGGTTTCCTCACTAGCTGGCTATGAGATCCTGACCGAAGGTCGTGGATCCAATGCCGGCACCTGTTTGATCAACCTGAAAGACTGGTCAGACCGAAGCCACTCTGTGCATGAGATCATCGAAGAGTTGGAAGAAAAAACCGAGGATTTCGGAGCGGTGATCGAATACTTCGAACCACCCGCCGTTCCCGGATATGGTGCGGCAGGTGGATTGGCACTCCGTCTTTTGGATAAAACCAACAACACGGATTACCACGAGTTTGACAAGATCAATCAGGACTTCATGGACGCCTTGAGCAAACGCCCGGAGTTAACCGGTCTGTTTACCTTCTACGCAGCCAACTATCCACAATACGAATTGGAGATCGACAACAAGCTCGCCATGCAAAAAGGGGTAACTATTGGTAAGGCCATGGAAAACCTCAACATCCTCATTGGTAGTACCTACGAGCAGGGCTTTATCCGGTTCAACAACTTCTTTAAGGTGTACACACAGGCCAGTCCTGAGTACCGCCGCTACCCCAGCGATATTTTGAATTACTACGTAAAAAATGAAGCCGGCGAAATGGTGCCTTATTCGTCATTTATGAAAATGACCAAGAAGCAGGGCCCCAACGAAATTACCCGGTACAACTTGTACAACTCGGCTGCTATTCGGGGTGTTCCGGCCAAAGGATACACTACCGATGATGCCATCAAAGCCGCACGGGAAGTAGCCGCAGCTACCCTGCCACGGGGCTACGACATTGCCTGGGAGGGCCTTTCTTTTGATGAGGCCCGCCGGGGGAACGAAGCCCTCCTGATTTTCTCCATTGTATTGGTTTTCGTGTACCTCATCCTCTCTGCACAGTATGAAAGTTTCTTGCTGCCTCTGGCAGTAATTCTGTCGCTTCCGGCAGGTACGTTTGGCGCATTCCTTTTGCTTAAAATGCTGGGGCTGGCCAACGACATCTACGCACAGGTTGGTCTGGTGATGCTGGTCGGACTTTTGGGTAAGAACGCCGTATTGATTGTGGAATACGCCGTTCAAAAGCACGAACAGGGTCTGTCAGTCCGCGATGCAGCCATTGAGGCAGCTAAGGTCCGTTTCCGACCCATCCTCATGACTTCCTTTGCGTTTGTTGCCGGATTGATCCCGCTGGTACTTGCCACTGGTGCAGGTGCCATTGGCAACCGGACCATTGGTACTTCCGCCCTGGGAGGGATGTTGTTTGGTACCATTTTCGGCGTCATTGCGATTCCCGGCCTGTACTACGTCTTTGGCAAGCTGGCTGAAAACAGAAAATTAATCAAAGGCGAAAAATTTGAACCGTTAACCGAGCAATACAACTACGGCGATGCAAAAAAGAAATAAATATATACCCTCGTTCTTTATTGTGGGATTGGCGCTATGGGCTTCGGCCTGCGCCATTCCCCAATTGGCAACCAAGGAAGTTTCAACAGAAATCCCAACCCAATTTGCTGCTGCTGCACCCGACACGGCCAACGCAGCGCAAATCAACTGGAGAGATTTTTTTGACGATCCCTACCTGCCCGGACTTATCGACACTGCCTTGTCGAACAACCAGGAACTGAACATCGTCCTGCAACGCATAAGTGTGGTGCAAAATGAAATTCAGGCCCGGAAAGGGGAGTACCTCCCGTTTGTCAACGGCGGTATTGGTAGTGATGTGGAAAAGGTCGGCCGCTACACCCGCAATGGTGCCGTGGAAGAAAGCCTCAACATAACGGACGACAAGGCATTTCCCGAATTGCTGGGCAACCTGCAACTCGGCCTCACAGCCAGCTGGGAAGTCGACATTTGGCACAAACTGCGAAACAGCCAGAAGATTGCAAGCATGGAATACCTGGCAAGTGTGGAGGGCAAAAACTTCCTGCTCACCAATCTGGTAGCAGAAGTAGCTAACTCCTATTACGAACTCATTGCATTGGATAATCAGCTCCTGAACCTGGAAGAAAACATCCAGATTCAGAAAGATGCTTTGAATGTGGTTAAACTTCTGCAACAGGCAGGGCGAACCAACTCACTGGCTGTACAGCGTTTTGAAGCAGAGGTGAAAAAGAACCAGAGTGAAATTTTTACGATCCGACAGGAAATTACCGTAACAGAAAACCGGATAAACTTCCTTTTGGGACGGGCTCCGCAGCCCATTCGCAGAAATGCCTCAGGTTTTATTGAATTCAAGCCACAGGTTGTATCCACCGGAGTTCCGGCACAATTGCTGGAAAACCGCCCGGATATCCGAAAAGCTGAACTCGAACTGGCCGCATCCGAATTAAATATTCAGGTGGCCCGGGCGAATTTTTATCCTTCTCTCGATGTAAAAGCCGGACTGGGATTTCAGGCATTCAACCCCAAGTTTTTATTGAGCACACCGGAGTCTGTGGCATTCTCCCTTGCAGGAGATGCGCTTGCGCCGCTGGTCAACCGAAATGCCATAATTGCAACGTACAAAAATGCTTCTGCCAAGCAAATCGAAGCAGCGTATGAGTATGAGCAGGTAGTGTTGAAGGCCTACTTTGAAGTGGCCAACCAGCTGTCCAACATGGACAACCTCGAACAAAATTTTCAGTTAAAAACCCAACAGGTAGAAGCGCTCAACCGCTCGATTGAGATTGCAAACCAGCTGTTTCAATCTGCGAGAGCCGATTACATGGAAGTTTTGCTAACCCAGCGTGATGCGCTGGAGGCAAAAATGGAATTGATCGAAACGCAAAAAGCACAGCTGATCGCTATGGTCGATCTGTACAAAGCCCTCGGTGGCGGCTGGAGATAATTAGGAGAGAATTTAGAGATAATAAGTAGTGTGATTCCCGGGAATTTGATCTTGGCTCCGTATAATCCGGAGTCAAGACAAATTCCCATTTTTTATTTCTGGATCGACCGATGCGTTTAGGAACTACTCCGGATAAAACACACTCACTTCTTCCAGAGGTCTGCGATGAATATCCGGCACGTACACCTCCTCTTTGGCATACCCTACGGGCAGGAGCAAAAAGGGCCGTTCGTTGTCCGGGCGCTTCAGGATTTTTTGCAAAAAATTCATAGGGCTCGGAGTATGTGTCAGCGTAACCAGGCCCGCATTATGAATTGCAGAAATCAACATGCCGCATGCAATTCCCACCGATTCGTTTACATAATAATTGTTGTGTTTGCTTCCCTCGGAGTCGAGTTCATAGGCTTTTTTAAAAACGACAATCAGCCAGGGTGCAATTTCCAGAAATGGCTTGTGCATATCTGTTCCGAGTGGGGCCAAATCCCGTTTCCAACGCTCGCTGATGCGGTGTTCGTAGCTCTCTTTTTCCTCCGCTTCCGCCGCCTGCCGAATCTGGGTTTTGAGCGCCGGATCTGAAACAGCACAAAAGGTCCAGGGCTGTTTGTGTGCGCCCGAAGGAGCCGTTGAAGCAGCCATGATCAGGTGCTCAATCACCTCCCGCGGAACCGGCCGATCGGTAAACTCCCGTACCGAACGCCGCTTGTCGAGCCACTCATAATAGGTTTTGCTTCGTTCACGCATCTGCTCTTCCGAAAACGCTTCCTGATGATAGGCTACGTGTTTGAATCCATCAACGAAAATGTGGTTTTTTGTATCCATCCGGTAAACATAAAAAATTTCCGAGTGCCGATTACATGAAATCCGATTGCCAATTGGATTTTTGATTGTAAAATGGATAGATGTTTTGTAGGGCAAGGGCAAGCCTTGCCCCTACAAAACATAACAACATCAACTTATCATCCAAGCCCCGAAAGGGGCGCATCATCAAATCAACAATTCCCTGCCAGGCATGGCAGGGCTACGCCACAATTCACTATACTTGCTAAAAAAAAGTATGCAAATCCGGGAAGCCCGTTTGGAAGACATTCAGCAGATTCAATTGGTACGCCGTTCTGTGCGAGAAAACATCCTCTCCGATCCGAGCCTGGTGACGGATGCCGATTGTGCCGACTACCTCACGCGCCGGGGTAAAGGTTGGGTGGCAGAAACAGCGGGTTTGATCGTGGGATTTGCCATTGCCGACCTGGAAGACCACAACATTTGGGCTCTGTTTCTACTACCAGAGTATGAAAATATGGGCTTGGGAAAACAGTTGCACAAGGCAATGATGGATTGGTATTTTAGTCAAACCCAACATACCGTCTGGCTGGGAACAGAAATAGATTCCAGAGCCGTAGGTTTTTATAAAAAAATGGGATGGACCGAAGTGGGAATGCACGGAAAAAATGAAATTAAATTTGAAATGAATTACGCGGATTGGTCCAACCAACACGCTCAGAAATAGAGTATGTTTAAATTTGGATAATTTAGCGCTGGAATACAACCCGCAAATTTTATAGCTATGAAAAAAAGCCCAATCACCTTATTCATATTGACCCTGCTGGTCGTATCAACAAGCGCACTATTTGCACAAACGGACAGCCACGAATTTTGCCTGGGTGGATTTTGCATTCTGCGCGATGGCGATCAGTACAGCCTGTCCAACAGTGCCGGTGAAACCCTGATACCGGCAAATCCCGACAAATTGACATTTGCAACCAACCCCTCCAAGCAAAAAGCCCTGTTCTTCATTGAACGCGGCGGCCGGTGGGGTGTAATCGACACCCTCGGCCGCGAAATAATTCCGGCGAAATACCAACACGCGCGCCAGATCCAGGTGCTGGGCCACAACCCATATATTCAGGTTCAGGAAGGGCCTGGCCAACTCAACAACATAGGCCTCTACAACATGGATGGGGTACAGATTCTCCCTCCGAATTACAGCAAAATTGAGATCCTGCCGCAACGCCCCGATCTGATTTTTGCATGCATCGACAGTCTGCAAAATCCCGTTGACTACGCAGATGTAGAAGGGACCTTGCGCTTTAAATTGTTTGATCCCAATGGTCGTTCGCTTTCCAATAAAACATTTCACGCACTCAAGCGCGCTCGATTTTTTCAAGATAAAAATGCCTGGCAAGGCAAATTGGAAAACGGCCACGAGGTAATCATCGGATACGGTGGTTTTGGCGCCCTTATTTCACAGGAGTTTTTGTCGATCGAACAAGTTAAAAGTTATGTGGTGTTTACCGAGTTGCCCGACGATGATGGCATCCCGTACAAGCGCCTGTTGATTCGGCGGTCGGTGCCGGAGGCTTTGCAAAATTTTGGCAAAAATATGCACCTCTCAGACGCAATCTACATCGATGTATGTTTTGATCCGGAATGCACGCTGAAATACGCCAGTCCGGAACAAGAAAAACGCCTGCGCGCCCACCTTTCTGCGGCGGTAGGTGTATTGAAAAACGGCCAGTTTCACTCATTTACCGGTTCGGGAGACCGGAGTTTGGTGGAATAGGGAAGGGTTTCTTCAAAATTTCTACCAATTTAGTGGGCTATCTTTGGAGCAATGAAAATTCTGATCATTGAAGATGAGCGCTCCCTCGCCGAGGATATTTCAAGGTATCTGTCGGGAGAACACTACCTGTGCGAAACTGCAGCTACCTATGCGGAGGCCATTGAAAAAATCGAACTGTATTCCTACGATTGCATACTGCTGGACATCATGCTTCCGGATGGGAATGGACTCGACGTGCTTAAGCACATCAAAGAAATCAAAAAGCGGGATGGAGTCATCATCCTGTCGGCAAAAGATGCCATAGACGACCGGGTAAAGGGCCTGCAGCTCGGCGCCGATGACTACTTGCCAAAACCCTTCCACCATTCGGAATTGGCAGCTCGAATTTTCTCAGTCATCCGCCGCAAATATTTTGACAACGCCAATGTCTTTACCGCAAATGAAATTTCGGTTGACCTGCTTGCCAATACGGTAACTGTAAATGGAATTCCGCTCCATCTCACCAAAAAAGAATACGCCCTGCTGTTGCTTTTCCTTGGAAATCGAGGAAAAACCATTCCCAAAAGTGCACTTGCCGAGCACTTGTCGGGCGACCTT
Source organism: Saprospiraceae bacterium (assembly GCA_041392625.1). Taxonomy (GTDB): domain Bacteria; phylum Bacteroidota; class Bacteroidia; order Chitinophagales; family Saprospiraceae; genus M3007. The sequence goes on from JAWKLR010000002.1 coordinate 52,736, forward strand.
GCAGACATGCTCGACAACCACGATTTTGTATATGCGCATGTCAAAAATCTCAAGAAAAAACTCAACGAGGGCGGAACAAAAAATTACATAAAGACCATGTACGGCATCGGTTATAAATGGGAATCATGAGCAAACTTCTGCACAAACAACTCAAGGTTTTTTCCACATTTGCTTGCCTGATCCTGGCTTGCAGCATTCCCAGCTATTATGTGGCCATTCGATACATTGGACAAAACGAACTGGATGAGCAAAACCATGCCCTCAAACGGCAAATTGAAACGGGTTTTCAACATGCCGGTTTTGAGGATTCAACCCGCACTCAATTTATAGATCACTGGAACAACATGCAGTCCGGCTTGTGGCTCGATCCGAAACCGGCGAGGCATCTGCTTTCCGATTCGGTGTATACCATTTCAAAGGAAATCATTGAACACGGCGAGCCGGAAACCGAGCGTTTCCGCTGTCTTCGTTCCTCTATTCAGCTTGGAAAAGAATCGCATGCACTCCGGATTGAAACCAACATGGAAGACGCGGACGACACCATTTGGTCTATTTCTGTCCTCACGTTTGCATTTTTCTTTCTGCTGGTTTTGGGCTTTGTTTTTCTCAACAAATTCTTGTCGGAAAAACTCTGGAAGCCATTCAATGTTACCCTGGCCAAATTGAGTGTTTTTAATTTAAATAAAGATCAAAAAATACATCTGGAGCCCAGCGGTGTGGAAGAGTTTGATGAACTCAACCGGGTGGTCGCTCGCCTGATTGAAAAAAATGTCGACGCATTTAAGGGGCAAAAAAAATTCATCGAAAATGCTTCCCACGAACTACAGACTCCCCTGGCCGTATTGAAATCAAAAATTGAACTTTTGTTTCAACATCCCTCGCTCAACAAAGACTTGTCTGACCAGATCGCAGCGATTCAACTCCCTTTGTCACGCCTCTCCCGCCTGAATAAAAACCTGTTGTTGCTGGCAAAAATCGAGAACAGCCAATTTGAGGAACGCAGCCCGCTGGATGTGGTCGAGGTAGTAAACAACGGACTGGAAATGCTCTCCGATTATTGTCTGGACAAAGCCCTTGTGCTGGATGTACAAATAGATGTAGAGCACCTTTTGGTTAACTCCAATCGGGTTCTGTTGGAAACACTGGTCAACAACCTGCTGATCAATGCGATCCAGCACACTGCGCAGGGAGGAAAAGTGCAGGTGCGTGTCCATGCGCGCACCCTACTGATTGCTAACTCCGGACAACAGGCCCTCCCCGAATCCTCGCTTTTTGAACGCTTTAACAATGCAACGGTAAAAGACGGTGGGAGTGGGCTCGGGCTGTCAATTGTACATGAAATTTGCCTGCATCATCCGTGGCAACTTTCGTATGCATTCGAAGAAAACAAGCATCAATTTAAGATTCAGTTTTAGAGCCTGCTCAAAATTCAAAATGCCTACAAAATTGGGTTGGACCTTTGTCTTGAAATTATTTTTATCACAAAAAAATTCAAGTTTTATGAAATACCTATTGATTGTTTCCGCTAGTATTCTTCTGGCTACTTGTGGTCTTGCTCAGAACAACCAGACTCCTTCTGCTGTTACATCCAGCTTTAATGCAAAATTTCCCAACGCACAAAAAGTGAAGTGGGATAAGGAAAACGCGGAGGAATGGGAAGCCGAGTTCAAACTGAACGGCAGCGAATATTCTGCAAATTTCAAAGCGGATGGAAGCTGGCTTGAAACAGAGCACAAAATCAAGAAGAGTTCCATTCCCGGTCCGGTCAAAGCAGCGGTGGACAAGGAATTTCCGGGATTTAAAATCGACGAGGCCGAACAAGTAGAAACCCCCGAAGGGACCTTCTATGAATTCGAAATTGAAAAAGGGAAACAGGAAAAAGAAGTATTATTTGATTCCAATGGCAAACTTCTGAAATCACACGATGAAGAAGAAAGTGACGACGAAGAAAAAGACGATAATTAATTAGCTAAAATAAATATGAGCCCAAGCACTCCAAACCCAAAAGTGAGAGCAAGCCTCTTGCTTTTGGGTTTCTTTTTTGCAATGAATTTGAGCGCACAATCCGTAAGCGTTTCAGGACAAATTACAGATGCAAAATCCGGCAATGCCCTGCCTTTTGTGAATGTATTATTAAATACGGCAGGCGATACCAGTTTCATCAAAGGAACGATTACCAATGAAGAAGGTCGGTTTACCCTGAAGGACCTTTCTCCCGGCGATTACATACTGGGAATAAACTTCATCGGATATGCCCCTGCAAACAAGGCTTTGTTTGTAGGCCATTTATCCTCCTTCCTGGATATCGGAACCATCGCATTGGAAGAAAACACGGAACTCCTGAATGAAGTCACGATTTCAGCCAGAAAAGAAGAAGTTGGAGGAGCCCTGGATAAAAAATCTTTTTCCATGGCCGACAACCTCGGTCAGGAAGGTGGATCCGTTTTGCAGTCACTTCAACGCTTACCCGGAGTGACCCTGCAGGATGGGAAAGTACTCCTGCGCGGCAACGATCAGGTCATGATTCTAATCGATGGCCAGCAGACCGCCATTACCGGATTTGGCAGTCAGGACGGCCTGGACAACATCCCCGCATCCGCCATAGAGCAGATCGAAATTATTAACAACCCCAATTCAAAATACGATGCAAACGGCAATGCCGGAATCATCAATATTATTTATAAAAAAAATACCCAAACGGGATTGAATGGTAAAGTCGGATTCAGCGGCGGACTCGGAGCGCTCTGGCTCCGAAAGGAAAACCTCCCAAGCATTCGCCCACAGTACGTACGCACCCCTAAAGTGAACCCAACGCTCTCGTTGAATTACAAAAAAAACAAGGTAAACCTCTTTTTCCAGGGCGATTACCTCTACACCGAAACGCTGAATAAAAACGAGTTTGTCGACCGGAACTATACCGACGGAACAGTGATTCGACAGCAATCCAAACGAAACAGAAATACCGCATTTACCACGTTGAAACCCGGAGTAGACTGGAACCTGAACCAACAAAATACCCTGACGATTTCCGGCTTGTTTGGCAGCGAAAAAATCATCGACAGGGGAGATCAACCGTTTTTCAATGCCGACCTTTCCGAACGGCTTCGGCTTTGGCAATTTTTGGAGGATGAAGTAAAAACCACGGTGGTCGCATCCCTCGATTTTTTACACAAATACAAGCAGCCCGGCCACGAGCTGCACCTTGCATACAACTACACTTTCCACCGGGAAGACGAACAGTATTTTTTCGACAACATCCTTCCCACATTCAGCGGGGAAGACGCATTTAAACTGCTGTCGGACGAGCACGTATCCGACTTCATGCTCGACTACATAAAACCCATGAAGTTTGGCAGACTGGAAAGCGGAGTAAAATTGCGCCGAAGAACCATTCCAACCAACATGCAGTTTTTTCCGGGGATCAACTCACCGCTGGATACCAATGCCGGAGGCTGGGCAGAATACCAGGAGCTCATCCCGGCGCTGTATGGGAACTACGTGTACGAACGTCCGAAATTTGAAGCGGAAATTGGCCTGCGGCTAGAGTACGTGGATTTGCAATACAAGGTTAACCCCGATCACAACACCTACCAAAGCGATGGGTATGCCTATGCACAGCCCTTCCCCAATGCCCGGGTTTCTTTTAAACTCAATGCAAACAACAAAATTTCGCTGTTCTACAACCGCCGGGTGGACCGCCCGAACGAGGTAGATATCCGCATTTTTCCAAAATACGACGATGCCGAAATCATCAAAGTCGGAAATCCCGCTCTGCGCCCGCAATTCACCAACAAATTTGAAATTGGCTATAAAACCAGCTGGAACTCCGGCTATTTCTACTCAGCCCTTTTCCATTGGTTTGCAGATGGGACCATTACACGGATTTCAACAACCGTCCCCGGCAGCAATTTGATTTATGCCATTTTCCAAAACGTAAATGGCAGCCGAAGCACTGGTACTGAAATCCTTTTTTCCCAAAAGATAACAAACTGGTATTCTTTTGACCTCAACCTCTCGGCATATCAAAATACCATTGATCAGTTCACCGTTGAGAACCTGTACCCCGTGCCACATACATTCACGGCCGACAAGCAGACGATCACCTCCGGAAATGTCAAGATGAACAATGTATTTCAGTTTGCAAACGGGTTGCGCGGACAAGTGACGGCCATTTACCTCGCGCCAGATGTTATTCCGCAGGGTACTATTGCCGCCCGTTTTTCGATGGATTTAGGGATCAAAAAAAGTCTGCAAAATGGCAGGTCAGAACTCTTCCTGAATGCAAGCGACCTTTTCAACACCTTGCGTATTCAGAAAGAAATTCAGGGATCCAACTTCAGTTACACCAGCACGAATTATTACGAAACGCAGGTAATCCGACTCGGATATAATGTAAAATTTTAGAGCAGGTTTAAGGCGCTTATTTCAAGCCTTCCAGCAAGTCCATCAATTCCGCTTTTTTCCGAAGCGAAACGGGAACCTGGTGACCATTTTTCAGCACGAGTATGCCGCCGTCTTTTTTGACATACTCCTGAATGTAATTTGTGTTCAACAGGTGGGATTGATGGACGCGCAAAAAGTCGTGCTTCTCAAACAACTGATCAAACTGTTTGAGGGTACGGGTAACGTACACCTGCTCTCCGGAAGCCAGGATGATGCGGGTATTGTTGCTGTCGGCTTCGCAGCGTACAATCTCTGCAATTTCGACAATTACAATCCGCTCCTGGGTATTGAGTGAAATGCGTTTGGGCAGGCTCTCCGGCTGGCGAATTGTTTCTTTCAGCAAATCGAGTTTTTCCTTGTTTGAGCCATCCATTGATTGCCGCGCGCGCGCCACGGCAGCCATCAAAAGATCCGGTTCCACCGGCTTCAGCAGGTAGTCGATCGCAGCAAACCGGAAGGCGCGTACGGCGTACTCATCCGATGCGGTAACGAAGATGACGCGGGCATTTAGTCGCGGAAAAATTTCAAGCAGGTCAAAGCCCGTTCCGTCTCCCAGCAAAATATCTAAAAACAAGATATCGGGTTGCTTTTCCTGGAGCAACTTAGCCGCCTGCACAATGCTTCCGGCCGTGCCAATTACCTCCACATCCGGACAATAAGTTTCAATATCGGCCTTCAGTACTTGTAGGGCCTGTGGCATGTCTTCGACAATAACTGCTTTCAGCATTTCATGTGATTTTAAAAATCAAAATAGGTTTTAATCCGCACTACCACCTCTGTGCCTGCAAGCGCGCCGGCATCATTCAAAACGTCCCGAAACTCCACCGGCGTATACCGGCTATCTGCACGCAATGCCTCCAGGCGTTGTCGGGTTACTTCCATGGAAACAGATTGGTGGCCGGGCTTTTTTTCTTCACGCAGGCGCGCGGCTTGCTCCCGGCCCACTCCGTTATCGCGGATTGTGCATACAAGCACCTCGCCTTCCAATCGAAACTCGATGGAGATATGCCCGGGATACTGCAAGTGCGACACCCCGTGCACCACCGCATTTTCGACAAAAGGTTGAAGCAGCATGGGTGGCAGTTCCAGTTCCTCTTGCGGAATATCTTCGCTACACAGGATCTGAAAATCGAATTTTTCCTGGTGACAAAACCGCTCGACTTCCAGGTACTTCCGGAGGGTACTGATCTCCTCCGCCAGGGAAATTGTCCGCCGCCGGGAGTTGTTCAAAATATCCCGCATCAATCGGGCGAAGCCGTTGATTTGCTGTCGTGCTGTGGCGAAACTTTTTTCTGTAATCAATGACTGGATGCTGGTCAGCGCATTGAAAATAAAATGCGGATTCATTTGCAGTTGCAGGGCCTTTTGTTCCAGCTGCAAGACCTGATTTTCCAATTCCAGTTCAGCCCGTTGCCGCGCTGCGCGCTGCTTAATCCGGTGTATGTATTGCCAGACTATCAGTCCGACCAGCAACAGGCTACCCAGAACTACCGATAAGATAAACCAGCTTTCCTGCCAGTAGGGTTTACGGATCAAAAACGATGCAGAAATGGGATCGCTCCACGCGCTTGAGCCCGTTCGGGCCTGCACCAAAAAGGTGTACGCACCCGGACTCAGGTTGGCATAGCTGACCGATTGCAGCGGTACGGCGGGCGACCAGTTTTCCTCTGCGCCTTCCAACATCCAGCGGTATTCGATCTCCCCGGGAAGGCTCAGATCTACCGCCCGAAACTGAAAGCTGAGGTGGTTCTGTTTGAAGGGCAATTCCATCCCGTCCCGGATACTGCCTTCGGGGGTACTCCAGGCAGCAAAAGAGGTCTCCTTCAGGTCTTTGTAAAAAAGTGAAATCTTCTCAAAATGAACGGGTGGAGCCTGGGATTTCTCCTGCTCCACTCCGGGTGTATACTGCATCAATCCGTTCATGGTGCCAAACCAAAGCTGACCATTTCGGTCAACCAGCGCGGCATCTTCACAGGTTTCAATTCCGACAAAGCCTTCGTTTTTCCCATAATGCTGCACACCCGACAGCTGCTTTTTTTCTTCAAAAAAAAGTGCAGACACCCCTGTTTCACTACCCGCCCAGACACGCCCTTCCGGATCGCATACCAGCAGATAGACATTTTCCGGAACCCCGCTCTCCGCAGTTCCAATTCGGGAAAAAACAGGATCGCTTTCCGGCGATTCTGCCATCCAGACTCCCTGGCCCTTGGTGCCCACCAGCAAGCGTTTAAACCGATCAAAACACAGCGAGCGGATTTGCACCCGTGGCAACTGCGTTTCGGCATCCCAGACCCGAACCTTTTTTTGTCCATCAATCAATCCCACTTTTCCATCCCGGGTAGCAAACCACAGGTTGCCATCCGGGCCAAGGGCAATGGTGGAAACGGCCAGGTTGGGCAGGCCGCGATCGATACCAAATTTTTCAATGAGCAGGGAGTCGTTGGCATTTCGGGAAAAGCGGGTGATGCCCCCGGAAGCAACCCAAACCGAACCCCGATCATCCAGCACCAGGCGTTTTACATAATTGGTAAACAAGGCATCCGACTGGGTGAAAACCCGGCTGCCCGAGCTATCGATCAGTACCAGCCCACGGCCCTCGGTTCCAACCCATAAACTGCCCAGGGTGTCCGTCAGGATTGCCTGGCATTTTGTGCGCTGAAAAATGGTATCAAAGCCCGTAGTCTGAAATCCGGCCGAATCCCGCAGCTGAATACCGCGGTTGGATACTGCCGCCCATAGCCGACCGGAAGCATCCTCGTGGAGCGCATAAATCCGGTTGCCGAGCAGTCCGTTTTTCTGATTGAAATGGCGAAAACTCTGATGCTGTTCCCGTGCAAAACCACCACCGGAAGTTCCGATCCACATGGTTCCATTGCGATCGGCCAGCAGGCTGCGCACGTGGTTGTGCGGCAAGCCGTTTCGCTCGCTGATTTGCTGAGTTTCCAGGGTGTTTGCATCGATCAGAGCGAGGCCTTTATCCTGAGTGCCCAGCCAGACTTTATTATCGACGGGACCATACAGACACAGTCCCGCTGAAAGCAAGGGTGCATCGAGTTCGTGTTCTTTTGTTCCGCTTGCTCCATTCAGGATAAACAGCCCACGGCCCAGGGTACTTGCCCATACGCGGTGGTAACGATCCTGGGTAATGGATGTGAAGTACAGGTTTTTTTCAAACTGTTCCAGGTTTTGAAGGGAATTATACCGCGCCCGCCAAACTCCGTCGCCACTGGCAAACCACAGATGCGACACACCCTGGTAAATTGCCTGGATGCTGGTGCGTTCAAGTCCTGCAACCGGCTCCAGTTTGTAGGTGTTCAGATCGAGCAATTTCAGGCCCACATCGGTGCCAACCAGCAGGCTGTTTTTGCTTAATTGAAACAAGGCGTTTACCGGGGTGGACATGGAATCAATCGTGTGAAATGTTTTTCCATCAAACCAGGCCAATCCCCGGTTGGTGCCAACCCACACGTTTAAATCCGAAGTTTGCGTGATGGCCTGGATAAAATTGGAGGGCAGACCATCCGTGCGGGTGTAGACCTCGAAGCCTACACCATCGAAACAGCACAGCCCTCCGCCCTGCGTACCCAGCCACAGAAAACCATTCCGATCCTGACATAGGGCCCATACCTGCGACTGGGGTAAGCCTTCCTCCAGGGAATAGCTGCGGAAACTTCGATTCTGACCCGAAGCGACAAAGCCCGGCAACAAGAACAAGGCAAAAAGGGATACTACGGTTGCAGCCTTATCCACACACAACCAGCATGCAGCAAACAGCCCATCTGGTCTGTTTGCTGCATGCTGTGAAACAATTGTTTTAAGGTGGATCATCGGCCTGGGCTTACAAAAGAAAACAGGTTAAAATTGCGAGATTGGTTTTCAGGAGTGTATCTGACGGTAAGGTATTGGTCTTCGCCCGAACATTCGGAGTCTGGCGAATCCGAAAGCGGTTGTAAGATACAATAGATGATGGTATTCCCTTTGGCAAACAGGGCCGGATAGCGCCGACGATCGGAATCCAGGTATTCGCCCTGTTCGAATTCCCAGCGAAAATCATCAAACGGCAAATTCATTTCGGCCAGTTGTTGCTGCAATTCTTTTTGGCCTTTGAGCAGCTGGGTTGCTTCGTATTGGCAGTCTGGTCCCGGCAGATCTTCTTCCTCAGCAAACAGGATGGTCCAGGAAACCGGAATCGTGAAATAGTGGACATAACTGTCGCCCCGGAAGCGGGGTTTCAACCGATTGAGCGCTGCGCGAAAGTCAGTCGTATCCGCAGGATACCGGGATTCCAGTTTGCGAGCGATGGCTTTGTTTCCGGGGAAACTGCCCGCCGGAAGACTAACGTAGCGGTAGTCTGCCAGGTAGCGGTCCACCTGATCCGGGTTGGTCGGATTGGTTTCAAAAATGGTGAAGTACGGCGCCGATTGCACCCGGGCATGTTCGCCGTTCCGGTTGCCAAACACTTCGCTGATTCCGGTGAGCAGGGCGGTATCAATACCCAATTTGCAGGCGTGCAGTACCACGGTTGTGCCCGTATCCAGAACCGATGCATCGAAGACCGGGAAGAGCCCGTCTTCCAGGGCCTGGGCCAGGTTCTTGCTGCTCGACCGCGGGCCGTCGGGGCAGACGGGAACATTCATTCCCGTCCACTCATTTCCGTGGGCAACCAGGTTGATTTTTTTCCATGCCCCCGACCGCGGAGGGTAGGTTTGCAGATAATCCACCAGTTCCTCCATGCTCCCGCAGCCGGATACCATTAATTCGGTTTTATCCGAATTTTCCTGGCTAAAATAGGACTGGGCCTTTGAAAAATACGGGTTGCGCCCGGAAGCATCATCGCCCAAAATAAAGGTGATCGAATCCGCATCGCTGTAGGAAATTTCTTTTTGTGCGCAGGAGCTTCCCCACAACCCGGCAAGCAGGAACAAGCCGAACAAACGAATGGATTTTTTTCGCATAAAAAACAGCGCCAAAAATGCACACAACACAAACGCAATGGCTGCAATCGGACTGCCGGATGACCCTTCCTCTGCCAGGCGGCTGATACCTTCAAGACTGAGATCAAAGCCAATCGCCATGTTGGAAACGCCCTGAGGAAGCGGCACTGCCTGCCGAACGCTATTCAATTCGCCGGTTTTATTCACCACAACTTCCTCGATGGCAACAAATGAAGTAAACGCGGTAAGCAGGTTGTAATCCAATCCGAGTGCGGTGATGGTTTTCTCCCGCTGACTGCGCTGGTCGGAGTAGTAGTCTACCTGATGGTAATCAGACAAATGCCGGATGCGCTCGCGGGCCCAGAGGTAGCGAATTGCCTTGTTGTTGGCATCGGGCCGGTAATCCGCTACAGAAAGACGTACCTTCTTTTTGCGCTTGCTTTTTCCGGCATAGCCTTCCAACTGGATCTCGCCCGAGGCTTCTCCACGGTATTTTCCAAACAAAACAATCGGACGCTCTGCCATCACATCGGCAATACTAATTGGTTCTACGTCGTAGGCATCGAAGCCTTTAAATTTGGCGTGTATTTGGGTGTATACAGGGTTGGAAATATAGCGGAGGAATTTATTGGCTACCTCGGGCGCTTCCTGTTCGTTTTGAACTAAAAAGGGGAGTCCCTGACCGGCATGCGCCATGCCCTCCAACAGGAAGTGATTGACACCGGAACCGATGCCGAAAACAAACAGGTTGGCCTGGTCTAGTTCATTGCGCACGAGGTCGAAACACTGGGTCTCAAAATCGATGTATCCGTCGGTTACCAGCACGATTGAGCGGCTGGTGTTTTCATTGGAGCGGGGGAGTTGAAAAACCCGCTGGAGTGCCGTCAGCATCTCGGTGCTTCCACTGCCTTGCTGCTTGTCGATAAAAGCGAGGGCGTTCTGGACATTCGTAGCGGTTGCGGGCAGCGACTGGCTGGCTAGGATATTGCTGGCTCCCGCGAAGAGCACCACATTGAACTCGTCTTCCGGGCGGAGTTTTGAGATCAGTTCGCGCAACAGTTTTTTTGAGGTGTTGATGGGGAAACCGTTCATGGAGCCCGAAACATCCACCACAAACACATACTCCCGCGGAGGCATGTCGTAGGATTTCAGTTGGCGGGGTGGCTGAATCATCGACAGGAAAAAGTTTTCATTTTCACCTTCATACAAAAGCAGTCCCGACTGGATATCGCTTCCCTGGAGTTTGTATTTAAAAATAAAATCCCGGTTGTTCCCGTATTTCTCTGACGGGTCGAGTTGGAGCGTCAATTGGTCTGCTCCTTCTTTTTGAATCTGCACCTTATGGGTTTTGCAGCGCGCATCCTGGATGGGCATACCCGCATTGAGCCGCAGGGTAAGCGAAAACGGGAAACTCGATTTTTCACCGGAACGGAAGGTCGGATTTTTGGTAAACCCATCGTTGCTTTTAGAACTGCCATTGGTATAGCGCGGCCCGACTACTGTGGGGAGTAGAAACTGGTAGTCCCCGCCTTCGGGAACCAGCAATTCGGTGTATTGGAGGGATACTTTAATGGTATCGCCGGGCATAATGTTGGCTACATTCATCTGGAAAACATTGGGGCGCTCCTGCTCCAGGAGGCTGGCACGTTTGCCTTCGGATTTGGCCTGATTGTACTCTTGCCGGGCCTGATTCCGCTCCTTGATTTTTGCAATGATGCAACGGCTTCCCAATTCCATGCGCAGTCCGTACACCGCAGCATTGGTGGAGGCAGGAAACACATAAATGGCTTCAATGGGCGTGGTTCCGGTATTGGTATACACCTGGGTCAGCAGTACATCGGCAATCATCCCGGCGATATTAACCTGTGCATCCGTAGAAACCAGGGGCAGGGTTTGTTTGGCTGTGCCGGATTCAGACTGTACAAAAAAATAAGGTGCTTCCGATTGGTTGGTCTGGCTTTGAGCCACCAGGTTGCCGGCAGCGGAAAGGCAGATAAGCAGGACTCCGAATAGCTTTTTCATTGGTCGATTTTTTTTGATGAGCTTGTAAATGCGAGTTGTCTCGGTCAATGAGGTACTGCAATGTTCCGGGAATTTTATCCGGGATGGAGTACTCCTTTATTGTTCGTTGAAGCCCGTCTAGAATTCGTCTGTGTTTTTTGATTATTCATTTTTAGCCTATAGAAAAAATGAATGCAAATGGGATAAAATGGGCTTGAGAATAGCGGAGGGGAATAATTGAAAAATAAAAGTTCAAATCAGTTCGCTACTAGTCTGCATAACTAATAGTATCTTTACATTAGAACTTGTTCGAATCTTTGAACGGGGTAGCAAATGGCAATTTTCCCCACTCGCCTCATGCTCAATTCCTCTTTTTTACCCCCATACCAAGTAAAGAGCGTATAATTCCCATGACCGTTTATCTCACCAACCCATTGTTATTTATGAACAAACTAGTAACCGCCCTCCTATTAACTTTCATGCTTCCTCTGGGTATTTGGGCCCAAAGTGCGATGGATGCAGCCATTGCACTGACTGCCGAATACCAGGGCAGCCCCACAGAAGTCACCCTGAGCTGGAATCAAACGGCACCTTCAGCGGATGTGCTTTTGATCCGACGGGAAAAGGGAACCGCCCTGTGGTTTTTAATTTATCAAGACACTGCGAGTGCTCCTGTGAGCATTGTTGACAACACCGTTGTTCCAGGTACTACATATGAGTACGGAATGCAAAAAGTAGAAAACGGAGTTGTTGCTTTTGGCTATGCGAGTGTAGCCATTGAAGCACCCATTGTTGAAAGCCGCGGCACCGTGCTGGTCTTCTGCGAAGAAGCCCTGATGATGCCACTGGCAAGCGAACTCAATCGCATGCAGCGCGACCTCGCCGGTGACGGCTGGGATGTGGTTTGGCATACTGTCACCACATCCGATGGTGTGGAAGACATCAAGACGCAAATCGTAGGCGACTACACTGCCGCTCCAGATGAGGTAAAATCTGTTTTACTCTTCGGTGATATTCCGGTTCCATACTCCGGAAATACCAATTGGGACGGACATGCTGATCACACCGGAGCATGGCCTGCAGATACGTACTACAGCGATGTAGATGGTATGTGGACCGATAACAACGTAAACAATACAACACCAGCCAGAAACGAAAACGACAACGTACCGAACGACGGCAAATACGACCAGAGCATTGTACCAACCGCTTCCGAACTGGCAGTTGGTCGCATCGACTTCAGCAACCTGGATCCGGCAGTTTTCAATGCCAGTCATACAGAACTATACCGCCGCTACCTGAACAAGCACCACAACTGGCGCGTAGGCGATTACACCGTGGACAACAAAGCCATCGTGGACGACAACTTTGGCTACTTCGGCGGTGAAGCCTTTGCTGCCAACGGATACCGCAACGGATACGCGATTGTAGGAGCTGACAACGTAGTTGACGGCGACTTTTTTGACGATACCGACACCGCTTCCTTCCTCATCGGATACGGATGTGGTGGTGGAACCTACACCAGCGCAGGCGGTGTTGGCAACAGCACCGATTTTGCAACCGACAGCGTGAACATCGTATTCTCTATGCTGTTTGGAAGCTACCACGGAGACTGGGACTACAGCCCCAACCCGTTCATGCCTTCTGCATTGGCTTCCAAAGGTGGTATTCTCAGTTGTTCCTGGGCCGGCCGTCCCCACTGGTTCTACCAGCACCTGGCATCCGGAGAAACACTTGGTTACTCCACGGTTGAAACACAGAATGCCTGCGACAACGATGGTTATCCAAACTACTTTGGTGCCTGTGGTTCGCACTCATCGCTTTTGGGCGACCCAACCTTGCGGGCACACATCATTGCACCTCCGACAAATGTAAGTCTGAGCCCTGCCTGTGATCTGATCGACCTAAATTGGGATGCGTCTGCTGATCCGGGCGTAGTTGGTTATCAGGTATTCCGATCAACCGAAGAATTCAGCGGATACAGCCTGGTATCTCCGGGTCTGATCAATACCCTGACATTTACCGACAACAACCCACCAGCAGACACCCTGTACTATCAGGTGCGTGCTATTAAAATGGAATCTGGTGGAACCGGCGGCTCATACTGGAACAACAGTACCGGTGCATTTGCCAACCTTATTTTCACTGGTGGAACCAATCCGGACATCAGCGCGAATGGTGGTTTGGTTACCTGCTACAACCCGGAAGATACCCTCCGCGGATACTCCGGTACACAAGGTGCGACTTTCGAATGGTCCGGACCAAACGGGTTCATGGCTACTACACAAAATACCCTGGCATCCGATGCGGGTGATTACACCCTGACAGTAACTGCACCAAACGGATGTACCAGCACAACTACGGTACAACTTATCGTTGATACAACCCCTCCAACAGTCTCTGCAATGGGCGGAACGATCACCTGTGACGGTCCTGCTCAACTTACAGGTACAGCTGGTGGGTCGGCAACCTGGACTGGTCCAAATGGATTTACATCCACGGATCTGAATCCAACGGCTACCGAAGCTGGTATCTACACCCTCACTGCACTTGACATTTTCAATGGCTGTGAAGCCAGCACAACTGTGACCGTAGATGAGGATCTGGCTGCTCCTGCTTTGACTACAACCGGAGCAACCATTACCTGTATTGATGGTATGCCGTCCATTTCTGTAGAAAGCGACGCAAGCAACAATGCATACACCTGGATGGATGGTGGCGGCAACACAATTTCTTCCGCTGCAAGCGCAAGCGTTTCTGCTGCCGGTACCTATACCGTAACCGTTGAAAACACAGATAACGGATGTACCAGCACTGCCAGTGTAGATGTGTTGGAAGACACCGCAGCACCAGATCTGACCATCATAGGAGATACCATTTCCTGCAACCAGCCAACTACAATGATCTGTGCCAGCAGCACCGTCCCGAACGCAGTATTTTTCTGGACCGGTCCAGCATATATGGGAACAACTGCTTGTGCAGGTGCAACTATGATAGGCTTATATACTGTAGTAGTGACCAACCCTGCTAACGGTTGTACCAACTCAGGCAGTTTCGACCTCACCACAGATGTGGATGTACCCGCCGCCGATGCAATCGGTGGTCTGCTTACCTGTTTCAACGATGCGGACACCATACGGGGCGTCTCCAGCACTCCTGGTGTTACCTTCTCCTGGATAGGTCCAAATGGATTCACTGCGAATACACAAAACGCAGTGGTTATGGAACCAGGTACATACATGCTGATTGTAACAGCACCAAACGGATGTTCCGCAACTGCAACAACCGAAGTAATTGCTGATACAGAAGTACCAGATGTTTCTGCCAGCGTAAACGATACCATTAACTGTATCACCAGTTCAGTTATGCTCATGGGTAGTTCCTCCGGACAAATTTTCTGGGAAGGACCAAATGGTTTCTTCACAGATGAGGCCAACCCGGTAGTTTCTGCTCCAGGCGTGTACACGCTTACCGGCCTCAGCCTGTTCAACGGGTGTACTGCAACTGCAACCGTAGAGGTAATTGGCGACACCGAACCTCCTGCAATCGAAGCAGTGGATCAGGTCTTGTACTGTGAAGACAGCGAAGTAACGCTCACAGTTAACTCCACCGTAGATGTAATTCTGGCTTGGCCTGGATTGCCTGGCGGACAAAACCCTGTGGTTAGCGAACCAGGTGCCTACCTGGTAGTTGCCAACAGCCAGTTGAACGGATGTTCTGCCATGGATACCGCTTATGTGACTCAGCAACTTCCATTCCTCGCTGCTATGTTCTCTCCGGCCCTGGTTGATTGTAACGGTGACCTCACCGTAGCAGTCGGTGCATCCGGTGGTACCATGCCATACACCTATGCATGGAGCAATGGAGAAACAACGGAAGGCGCGACCATCGCCAACGGAACCGGCGACTACAACGTAGTAGTAACCGATGCCAATGGATGTGATGCCACTCTGGAAGGCAACCATGGAAGCATTGATGTACTGGTTGTAGCAGGCTCCTTTACCAACGAATCTGCACCAGGTGCAGCGGATGGTACAGCAACCGCAGATGCAAGCGGAGGTACCGCACCTTACACCTATAGCTGGAGTAATGGCGCGACTACTGCTACCATCACAGGTCTGACAGCGGCCACCTATACCGCCACCATCACCGATGCCAACGGATGTTCGCAGACAGTAGAAGTGGTTGTGGATGTAACCATCGGAACCAACCAGGTACCCGAAGGATGGCAGGTACAGCTTTCGCCTAATCCGGCAAGCACACAGGCTCGCTTGATGCTTCAGTTTGCTGAAGCGACCGATGCCCACGTGACAATCCGCGATTTTGCAGGTCGGGAAGTGTACTGCCAGCATACCGGTTCTGTGCAATCAAGCATGCTTGAAATCAACCTGAGTAACCTCCCGGCAGCGATGTACTTTGTGAGCATTCAGGCCGAAAATAAGGTGTACAGCACCAAATTGGTGGTAAGTAAATAAACCCACCCACATTTGTCAATAAAGCCCAAACGGGAACTTTTTTGGCAATAAATCGTTTAGTAAATGCGTAATGGATGAGCAATCGTCCCTTGCGCATTTACTTTTTTAAGGAGAAAACGAACCCACTTCATCTGCTTTTCTCCAGGATTCAGGCCGGACTACCCAAATTTGGGTATATTGTTTTAAAAAAAATTTTCTCGTACAACCGCCTGTTTTTCAAACAATTACAAAAACAATTTAGGGTCACTGTTCACAGCCAATTCATTTTTGGCATAATATTCTATTAGTGTATAGCAGATTGTACAAATTTGAATACAACGTTTCCTTTTAATCTTCCGGTCGCACCTATTTGCGATCTAATCCGAAATCCCCGTGTTTGCGCCTTAAACACAAACCACACCAACGGAAACATTCCAACTTGTGCCTTTCAGAAAAAAATCACAACCTGACACAAGTTAAAATCTGGAAATATGAAAAACGTAATTACTCTGGCACTCGCTTTTACTGCCATAAGTTCACTCGGTCTTTGGGTTAATGACAACAACAAACCCGACTACCGTCAGCAATTCACCGGTGAATTTGAATTCACTACACTGAAGTACTCCGGCTTTGATGGCCAAGATACCGTACTCACCTACAAGAAAGTAGAAACCCTCCCAATCAGCTTCAACCAGCGCGACTCCGTTTTGGTGGACCTCCGCCCGTATGCTGAAATGCAAAACTATGCTGCCATCCGTTTTGGAAAAGATCAGGTTTTTGCAATCGATCAAAAAGGAGAATTCCTGCTTGATCTGCCTAAAGGCAATACCTATGAATCCGGCCGTTTCGTAAGCCGCGACAAGGTGGTTTACCAGCACTGGACCAAATCACGCTCCGGCAAATTGCAGGGAACAACCATCCTGGCTAAACGCATCAAATCGCGTCAGGATATTCCATAAAATCCATAGACAAGCAAACATATGTACAAGCCGTCCGGTCTCCGGGCGGCTTTTTTTGTTTTTGCCCTTGGCCTTTGTGATCTTCCGTATTAAACTGATTTTTATTTCTAAACAAAAAATCCCATTTTTGAACAATCATTTCACACCTACAACCCAAAAAGATTGTTTACCATGAACCAATTCCCAAAGCTACTTCATGTTATTTTTCTTGGATTCTTTGTCACACAATTAAACGCCCAAACCCAGCTCCCCCTCATTCATGCCAAAACCGATATGGTTGACATCCGGGATGGAGACGAACTAAATATCGGCGCATGGACCCTCGCTCCGGAATACAAACCCGACGTTTATACATCCAATAAAAAAGGCGAGTGGGTCACCTTTTACACCGATGTGGATTCCATCCGCTACAAAATTCACCCGGACTCCGTTTACGATTTTATTATTTTGCTAAACGGGAAAGATTCGGCCTACACCCAAATACGCTATCAGGCCAGCTACCTCGATATCCTGAAAGGCGCGGGCGACTACAACGCAAACGACAAGATCACTTTTCCCGGCTTCACCTACCAGGATTCCTCCAATGCAGCATTAAAAACCCTGCGCAAAGAACTCAAACTCGATTCCATTGCCGGCGGCGGAAACGAAGTATCCCGCATTATCAACCTGATGCACTGGATACACGATCTGGTGCCCCACGATGGAAGCCACGAAAATCCGGTGGTTAAAAATGCAATGAGCATGATTGAGGAATGCAAGCGGGATGAGCGGGGCCTCAACTGCCGCGGACTTGCAACCGTACTCAACGAATGCTACCTCTCCTTGGGCATCAAGTCGCGCTTTGTTACCTGCATGCCCAAAGATTCGATATTCGACGACTGCCATGTGATCAACATGGTGTACTCCAACGACCTGGATAAATGGATCTGGATTGACCCCACAAACGACGCCTACATAATGGATGAAAACGGCATCCTGCTTGGACTCGAGGAAGTACGCGAACGCCTCATCAACGGCAAAACCCTCATCCTGAATCCGGATGCCAACTGGAACCACCGGGAGTCCACAGTCAAGGAACATTACCTGCATTATTATATGGCCAAAAACCTGTATCGGTTTGAGTGCCCGCTGAGCAGTGAATACGATACCGAGACGCCGCAAAAAGGAAAGCACATTGAATACATCGCTCTCCTTCCCCTGGATGGTTTAAACCAAACCCCCAAAGTGCGGGAGTCGAAAAACTCCAAGACTGGCGTCAGTTACAAGACCTACAAAACAAACAGTCCGGACGTGTTCTGGGCAAAACCCGAGTAAGGGGTTTGAGAAGTTACATTCACCCACACAGTTCCGGGATATATTGCTTTTCCATGCATCCCGGAACTGTGTAAACCCCCTAAAACATGAAAAAAAACATTGTCCTCCTTTCGCTTTTTATCTCGTTTCTCGCCTGTGCCCAACCGAATTCGTACATGCTGACATTATCGGAGCAACTTCGGGATTCCGGCATTTGTACCGGCGAAAATTACCAGGCACTTTTAAAGGCCGTAGAACAAAAAGAAATCCATTCTGAATTCGACATCATTCGATACTTCAATAATGTGGTGATCCTCAATGCTGCGGATTTCACTACGGCCTCTGTGGAAACATTTGAGCGGCTACATAGAAAAACTGCCGCCGCCCACCCGGACCTCTCTTTTACGGATTTTGAAGTCCAGTACAAAAAAGAACTTGCGGATAACCCGTTTCAAATCCCTATGGATTACGCGCTGGTTAGCCTCCAACATAAGGGCAAAAAATATCAATTGCAGAACACCATTTACCTCGAACCCAATAATGAAGTTGGCCGTGAAATGGTGCTAGATGAGTACTACCAGATTTTTAATAAAATTCTTGCCAACGAACAAAGCCCTTACCAACTTCACCGGTTGGATAAAAACCAAAAAGGGTGGGATGATCCTGAACAGTTTGCAATTGTGGCTTTCACCGAAGAGCAAGCCAATATGCTGCAGGGAACCATGCTCTTTTCAATGAGTGCAGAGTTTTTACGTCCCATTTACTCCTCTAAGCAAATAGAAGCGGTCTTGGATGGATTTAAAAAATCCGGAGTACTGGAAGGTCTAAGTCCAAAAGAACTAATTCTTGCCAAAGAAAAAATAGAACGACAGGCCATTGGTTCAGACGAAGAAATTCTAACATGTTTTCCCAATTTAATTTATTGTTTTGATGTTGAATTAGGCAATATTGACACGCCCTACGAAGAACTCATCCAGGCTTTTTCCAGAATTTCAAGAGGCGCATTTTACCCCCTTGATTTAAATTGTCGTTTTGAAATGGGATCCGAACAGGGCGCTTTTATTGAATTTAATTTCAATACCAAACACTACCAGATCACTCTGGATGCCTCTTCGGATTATTTGGACAGCCGGTTCATTGAGTTTATGAATTTTGTTGCTAAAGACAACAGCTTACCCGGCCGGTTCTATCAAAAATCGGATCCCTATTCCCAGGAATTGTGCATCCTGTATCTAACGGAAACACAGGCGTCTCAACTCGGTGAACAATTGCACATCAAATTAAAATAAAAACGAACCTTAAACTGGGCTTTAGCCAATAAGTACTGTGAATGCGTACCATTTTTGAGGGGCGTAGCCCTGATATCTTCGTAGCCCGAACAGGATAGCTAATTTAAGGGGCGTAGCCCTGACATCTTAAAATGCTATTTTTTGATAAAATCTAACTGGGTAATAAGACCATGAGATTAAAGGCAATAAGATGTCAGGGCTACGCCCCTCAAAAATGGTACGTATCCACAGTACTACTAAGATAATAGGGCTAGCGCCCCATATTAACCGGATTCAATTAGAATGAGATAGATCTGGGAAAAAGTAGGTTTAAATTTTAAACATCTAATTTCAACAAGGATCTTCAAAATTTAATAAACTCCCTTTTTTATATACACAGCAGGTACATTCTCAAGTATTCCCTCACCCTAAATTACAACCAATGAATTCAATAACGCACCTTCGAAATCTGATTTTCATTCTGTTTTTCATTCAGACTTCCGGCGCCTTTGCGCAGGAGTTTGGCGCTGAGGGCTGCGAGTGGTTTTACAGCGGGCACAATGCTGCTCCGCCGGAATATTCCGGGTATTATCAGTTTACGGGAACCGGAGATACGGTTATTGGCAATCAGGTTGTTCGGAAATTGAATACAAAACACATCAGCTACCTGGGAGAATTAGTAAGCCAGGGAATTCAGTATGTATTCGAGTCGGGCGATACCCTGTTTGCCTACAATACACAGCATGCCAATTTTTTTGCTTTATACATTTTCAACCCGATGCAGGGTGATACGCTCACCTTGGAAGCCCCAGATGCACCAAGCTGGCCACCAGAAACCTACCGACTGGTTGTGGATACCGTTTATACCGAAACCATCGACAATCAGGTCTTGAAAAAATACAAAACCAGTCCGCTAGACAACTGGCGTATCCCCGGATCCTATTACATGGATCGGATCGGGGGTCTGGATTGGTTTTATCCCATTTACAGCTCGGGTATACCGGAAGGCCCGGGCGATATCCGTTGCTATTCCGACGCCGAAATTGACACGAATTTCATCAACCTCCCCTGCGATTATACCCTGGATTCACACACCACAGAAAGCAATACTGAACCACGGTGCAGCATCATTCCAAACCCCGCATCCAATCGCATTGAAATTCAATCTGACCACCCCGTTTTCAAGATAAACATACACAACAGCAGCGGGCAATTAATTCATTCAAAACAAGATCAAACCATGGATATAACTGGTTTTCCCTCCGGGCTTTACACCTGCCAAATCCACCTCCGTGGAGGAGGGGTTGTTGTGAAGAGGTTTGTTAAGATTTGAGTTGGACCTCCTCAGAATAGTAGACACCAAGTTAAGTTTAAGCAGCGATCGATTCTGATTTTTCAAAGAAGGCTTCCCAAGGCGACAATCCGTTTAAAGCGGAATGAATTCGTTGGGTATTATACCAGCCCTCAATGTACTTAAAGATCAAAGAGTTTAGGTTCTCTGCCTTGATAACTTGGTGTCTATTTAATTCTTCTGTTTTAATTGTTTTAAAAAAGGATTCAGCAACAGCATTGTCCCAGCAGTTTCCTTTTCGAGACATGCTTTGTACCATACCATAGTCAGTTAAGAGTTTTCTAAACTCATCACAAGCGTATTGCGCACCCCTGTCAGAGTGGAATAGCAATTCGCTTTGGGGTTTAACACCCCGCTTATGAATTGCCTGTTTCAAAGCATCAATTACAGTATTTTGAGCAAACATTGTTTGACTTAAAGTCCAACCGACAACTGCTCTGTCTGCCAGGTCTAGTATTGCTGTCAAGTACCGCCATCCGTTATCTGTTGGGATGTAGGTAATGTCACTAACCCACACTGTATTGACAGTCTTTACCTCAAATTTTCGATCCAACAGGTTCGGAGATACTCTTAGGTTATGATTCGAATCCGTGGTGTGTACATACTTTCGTTTAGCCGTGCCACAAGTTTTAGGGATCGCATCCGCCTGGCGACTGTGGCAACTGACACCTTTCTGTCTGTACATGTTTTGTTTAATTCTATACATACTCGTGGGCTCCCATATCTACTTTTACTTTTACTAAAAATGGCCTTTATCTTTTTGTCTAAATCCAGCTTTCATGCGCTTGTGAAACACTGACTTTCAACCACTTGTAATATCCACTGCGACTCACCCCAAGAACTCTGGACATCAAATCAACCGGAAATCTTGCTGTGTGCTGTTTCATGAAAGCAAATTTTTCCTGTCGGGTGACGAGAAGATGCCCAAGGCCTTTTAAGATTTCTTTCTCTAACTCAGACTCCTTTAACTGCTTTTTCAAGGCTGCAATTTCGCTCTTCGGCACTCAATACTTTTTTGCCTTGCCGGGAAAAGGTTGCTCTTCTTGTTTTAGGTACTCTTTCCGCCAACGATAAATACTATTGGGGTGAATCTTGTACTCTTCGGCAAGATCTTCAATTCGAATATCTTCATCCAGAGATTGGTTGACGATTTCTAATTTCTGGGCTTTCGTAAACTGTCTTCTAATCTTCGACATGCGATGTAGTTTTAAAAAGTGATATTACAGCTTTTCAAACTTATCTTAGTGTCTACTTTTTTGAGGAGGTCCAAGTTTCCACCAAAAACCCTAACGTATCAACTCCAGTTCCCCCCGCCTATAATTGATTTTAAATTTTTGCAGCCGCCCATCGTCCCGTAGTTTCAGAATTTTTTTTGAGCGAATAACAAGTTCTGTATCCTGCTTTCTTTTGGTTGTTATTATTACCGGACCCTCCATTTTAAATATCCATTTATCATCGACATATTCATAGATAATAAAACCAACCACCTCGCAGGATTCTTAGGTACAAATAAAGGTATTCCCGAACACCCGGATATCTTTTACCCTTGCATTCAAATAAGAGCCATATTCGTAGCGGAAAATAGTGTCAACTTTTAATTTGGAGGAGGAATAAAAATCCAAATGGTAACCAACCGGTACGACCGAAATCGTGAACCGACCCGTTTTTTTCTCGAATACCGGATTCTGTGAAAAGCCAATACCTGTACCCCAAAGCAAAATGACCGGCAACAGCATTTTTAATCCCATTTTTTCGATAAAAAAGGAGCGGAAAACAAGTAATATTCGATGGCTTTTTTGATGGGGCAATTTCATAGTTCGGAAAAATACTAATTTCCCATTTTATCCCATCTAAAAAATCCCCATAAACACATAAACAGAGCCTCGCAGAGGCGGATGGATCAATTGACGATTGACGATTACATGATATCCGATTGACGATTACATGATTTCCGATTGACGATTACATGATTTCCGATTGACGATTGGATTTTTGATTGTCGAATGGATAGATGTTTTTGTTGGGGCAAAACTTGCCTCAACAAAAACATAAACAACATCAACTTATCATCCTAGCCCGAAGGGCGCATCAACAAATCATCAATCCCAATAAACAAGAGCAAGCGCAGCGGCCCGAATAAACAAGGCCCGGAGGGCCGAATAAACAACCCCTTTACTCTACAAACACCTTGTCGTCAATGGTAGCATTGAGTGCATAGTTTGAAAATACAAACTCAATGGTGCCTGTCGATTTTTGGTTGCTGCCGGAAGACTTTTTTGGCGCGCTGTTGATATCGGCCGTGAGGGCTTTGGGGACTTTGAACTTGTTCATATCAACGGTGAACCGCATCTTGTCGGGGAGCGACTTGGTGGCGTACCGGCCATAGGTATTCTCAACCACCACCACGCCGTTGGAGCGCGAGGTGAGTTGCATTTTCAGTGGACAGTTGCTCTTCTCGCCCAGCCAGATTTTTGCAAATACCAAATCCGAATCCGCATTGGGTATTACGCTGATTACCTGACATTGCTCGCTGCCAATTTTTTCCACCCCATTGGCCACCGAGGCGTACTGACTGGAATCGCGGATCAATTCAAACACCCGAAACGGATTGTCTTTTGGCAAAAATGCAATGCCCTTCAGTCGCACCCGGAATTTTACCGGCGCCTTGTAGAAGGCCTTGCCCGACATGTCTTCGATGTTGACCGAAGGCAGGTTGAACTTGATGTAGACATCGCTTTTAAACGATTTTACGCTGGAAAACTGCTTAAAAGCACGCTGCAATTTCTGATTCGGGGTTTGCGCCACCAGTCCGGTGAGGGGCAACAGCAAAGCAAATAACAAGACCTGTTTCATCACTGGGTAATATCTTTTTTATTGAAATAAACATGCGTCAGCGTAAGAAAAGCCGCGATGTGGAAGAGCATAACGCTCAGCGAAGTGAGGATTTGGTTCATGGGCAGCGGTCGGTCGAAAAAATTGCGCCACACAATCATGTGCGTGGTAAACAGCCAGGGTTTGATTTTGTTGAAAATCGGAATATCGAAGGTGCCGATGATGGTAAAAAGCAAAATGATGCTCATCGTAATGATGATCGGTGCAATGGAATTTTCCGACATGGCCGACAGCAAAAACGAGAGGCTCACCACCACCGAAAGGCTGACAAATGCCAGCACAAAGGCCGACATAAAACGCCAGGCCGTATCGGCCGAACGAACAATTACCAGCGAATCGCTTTTCAGCACCACCAGGTCGCCCTCGCCAAAAAGCAACAGCGAACCCAGCCAGGCCAGCACACCCAGCCACAATACCAGCAGAAAGGTGTACAGTTCGGAGGCGGCAAATTTGGCCCACAAAATGCGGCTGCGCGAAACGGGCTTCGTGAGCAGTCCCCGGATGGTTCCGCCCTGCATTTCACCCGAAATGGCATCACCCGAAACCAAGGCCACCAGCAGCGGCATTTGAATAATGAGGGTTTGCAGGATGATAAATCCCACCATATTTCCGTTGAAGCCGATGCCTTCGATTTCGAAGGTTTGATTGAGTGACTGAATGAGGAAGTCGAGGTACGACTGGCCGTCGGCATAGAGTGCCAATTGGATCAGCACCACGATGGCGGTGACGGCGGCAAACCCGATGTAGGAGCGCGGCTTGGCGGCAATCTTGAAGGTCTCGATCTTAATGAGTTCCAGCATGGCGTTCGGATTGTTCGGTAAGTTGGAGGAAAAGGTCTTCAAGGCGCTTGCGCGGAGAAATGCTGTACACGGGCAGACCAGTCTGGGCAAGGAAGCGTTGGATCTCCGGAATTTCGGAGCGGTCGGCCGTCAGCGTAATGCTGTTGGACCCGGGCTTGGGAGCTTCCACGCTGCGACCGGATTGGCGCAGGTGTTCGGCCAGTGCATCCGGCTGGTCTGTTTCGATGCTCAGCAGCATATTCTTTTCGGAAAGCCATTCGGCGGTATTGCCCTGTGCGATGGTTTTGCCGTGGTCGATGATGCAAAAACTATCGGCCAGTTGTTCTATTTCAGAAAGGATGTGGGAGGAGATGATGATGGTTTTGCCCAGTTCGGTTTTGAGTTGGCGCAGGATGTTGCGCAGGTCGATCATGCCTTTTGGGTCGAGCCCGTTGGTGGGTTCGTCGAGGATGATCAATTCGGGTTGGTGGAGCAGGGCCTGAGCGATTCCCAGGCGTTGTTTCATCCCCTGAGAAAAGGTTTTAACGGCATCGTTTCCGCGGGTCTCCAGTCCTACCAGCACAAGCATTTCCTGCATCTCGGCGCTGCTGGGTTTCATGCCGTACATGCGCGCACTGATCTCGAGGTTGCGCAGGGCAGAAAGGCTCCCGTAGAAATCGGGTTTTTCGATGATGCAGCCAACTTGTCGTAGGAAGTCGCGCTGGCCCGGCCGGATAGGTTCACCGCGAAAGCGGATATTGCCCGAGTCCGGGGCGATCAAGCCGAGCAGGCAGCGGATAGTCGTTGATTTTCCGGCACCGTTGCTGCCCAGAAACCCGAATATTTCGCCGCGTTGCACGCTGAGGTTCAGTCCGTCGAGCGCCTGAAACCCACCGAACCGCTTGCGCAGGTTTTCAATCTCAAGAATGGGTATTGGTTTTTGCATAAGCCCTAAACAAGGCAGGACGCGGTTTGGTTGAGTGGGGGTGGGGGAAAATGTGGGGTAGTATTTTTAAATTCAAATAGCTATATTTGAGGGGGCGAGCCCAGTAATACCTTAGAGCGATTAAAAATCATAGTCCATATGTTTTTCCGGGATTGTGGATGAGGTGAGCTCTTAGTATGGGTAAAAGCCTGATTGATGATTTAGATATTTGAAAATTATATGTCGTGTGGTGGTGGGGTATAAGTTATATTTGGGTGTGTATATGGCATTAATGGCGTATATACAGTAGTTCCGCACAAGTAAGAAGAAAATAAAAAAAGCTAACTTTGTAGTAAAAAAAT
Organism: Saprospiraceae bacterium; assembly: GCA_041392625.1. Classification (GTDB taxonomy): domain Bacteria; phylum Bacteroidota; class Bacteroidia; order Chitinophagales; family Saprospiraceae; genus M3007. The sequence goes on from JAWKLR010000002.1 coordinate 78,397, forward strand.
CAAGAATTCAAATTGAAAGTTGAACATAACATATTGAGATTGAAACATTTACTTAATCTGTTCAAGATTCAAGTAGATGATTTCCTTGTTATGATAAGCATAGGGTTGAAGAAGTCTATAACAGAAGAAGAAATTTTTTCTAATGAAATCAAAGTCAGTTATTTAAAGCGAATTGACAAGATTTTTGAGAAAGGATTACATTATTATTTAGACCCCAAAGCTCCTCAAGATTCTAAAGAAGCAAGTATCTTCTTTAGAAAGCAAGATTTTAATGCAGATTTAAACATAGAAGCAAAGAGAGTAGTAAACCACTTTGAAGAATTTAAGATTTCCCTTTCGGCGATTGCAAAACTTGCCGAATTAGAGATAAAAAGAACAATCCCAATATATTCAACTAACCACAATCCGAAAAAGGTCGCAATCGAAATAAGAAAAATTTTATATCCTGAATTCAATCCTAATTTAAGGGATTTTCTAAAGTCGTTAATTTACAAGTTTGCAGAATACAATGTCTTGGTTTTTGAGTTCATTGAATATTGGAATCAAAATGAAAAGGCAAATATTGACGGATTCTTTTTAAGTCCAAATGTCATTGTTGTTAAAAGACAACAGACTTCTTTTAGAAGAGAAATTTTCACCCTAATCCACGAATTAGCACATTTCCTTTTAAATGAAGAAGAAATTGAGCAATTAGAAATTGAGCAATTAGGAAGAAATGACTTAACAGCAACCGAAAGGTGGTGTAACGATTTTGCTTTTTATTTTTTAGCAGGGGAATATTCAAATGTAATTGACTCATTAGAAAATGCAACTTCTCAAAATGATTATCACCACGATTTGATAAAAACGATTTCAGAGAAAACGCATCTAAGTCAGATTGCAATTTTTACAAGGTTACTATTGCAAAATCAAATTTCACCTTATAATTATTCAAAGGTGAAAAGTGATTTCGATGAAAAGTTTCGAGAACATCAAGAAGAATTAAGAAGAATAAAGAAACTTGAGAAACAACAAGGAATAAAAAGAGGTGGCGCAGCACCGCAAGCGATTAAATCACCGTTGCTTGTAAATACCATTCAAACTGCTTTCTATGAAGGAGTGCTAAATGAATATGAAGTTTGTAAGCGATTAAATATTAAGCCAGACAAATTAGACAAATATCTACAATGAAAGTAGTAATTGATACCAGTTCACTTCTATCGTTGGTACGATACTACTTGCCATTTGATAGAAATAAAATCCTTTTCAATTTCATAAAAGATAAAATTGAAAACAAGGAAATAATTGTGTTGGACGCAGTCTTTGAAGAGTGTTCTTATACTTCAAGAGGAGTTGTGGTTAGTACGCTCGATTACATCAAGTCAAAAAAGAATCAAGTAAATACAATTGACCTTTTGCCAACAAAAAAATTTTTCAATCAGTTAGAGAATAACTTTATTAATACGGCGGTGAAGAATAGGTTAACTGATGTCGAGTTTGAAAACAGAAAGAATGCGTTTTTGAATTCAGCAGACGCAAAATTATTGTTGTATAGCCAAGCCAATTCCTCTGAAAGTATTATAATCGTATCGGAAGAAACAGAGGCAAGTAATGACAATAAATCTTTCAAGAAGCTTCCTGCAATTTGTAAGTTTCTAAATCTTGAAATAATTACACTTCCACAATTATTAGAGAGGTACGACGAAATAAACGTCGAATTTAAATAAAGAAAGAAACCTGTGCGGAATCGAGTAGGGAACGGTGAGCGCAGATAGCCCACCGCAACCCACTCACACCACCGTACGTACAATTCACATACACGGAGGTTCATCAAACAGTATCCTTGTGTTTGACTTGCAGATAGAACTCCCAAAATGGCACATAGCCTCGTTGCCGGAGGCGTTCTTCTGTAACTGACCGTTGCAGTCCTGCTTACTTCAGACTCGAAGTCACCTGCGACGCCCTTGCGGCTTGCTTACTGGCTTCGGCAACTCGCAAGCAAGGGACTTTTGCCCTCCAGTTTTCAGGCCTCTATTCAAATTTTAGATTATATTTGGTTAGGGAAACCGGTGTGCACATTCTGGGCACACGCAAAGTGTAAAATGTTCATAGTACTGCGTCAAGTTAGTTATTGAATAAATTGTATTTTGGTCATAAAAAAGTCTTATGGCCAGTAATAAATTCAAGTTGTCCCAAGAGGAAAGAAGTTCTTTGAAAGCCATGTTGAAAAAGGGAGTGCATCGTAGTGTTGAACTGATGCGAGCTCGAGTTTTATTAAGTCTGGATGCTCAAAAAAAGAAATCAGACATATCCAAGGATGAGTCGATTGCTTATGCAACAGTATTCAATATCCTGAATAGATATAAAACAGGAGGCTTGAAAAATGCCATTTATGACTCACCTCGTCCAGGTCAGCCTGTTCACATTACCGCTGAACAACGTGCGAAAATAACTGCGTTGGCTTGTAGTGAACCACCAACAGGTCATTTAAAATGGTCTTTACGGTTATTGGCTGATCGAGCAGTTGAGTTGGAGATCATAACTGATATTTCTCATGAGAGTATTAGGAGTATTCTTAAAAAAACGCCCTAAAACCTCATTTGAAAAAGCAGTGGGTAATATCCAAATTCGATGCTGAGTTTATAGCCCGGATGGAACACATTTTGTATCTGTACAATCTACCTTATGACTCCGATGAACCCGTGATTTGCTTTGATGAGCGTCCCTGTCAGTTGATACAGGATATTTTAACGCCTATCCCAATGAAAAAAGGGCGACCAAAAAAGCAACACTACGGCTATAAACGTAATGGAACCTGCAGCACTTTAGTAGCTTTTGAACCACATCGTGGTTTTCGAATGGTTCAGGTTATGGAAAAACGCACCAAAGTCCAATATGCTCAATTTATGCAAAAACTAGCTGGACTTTACCCAAAAGCAAAACGCATTCATATAATTCAGGATAATTTAAGTACCCACACAAAAGGTGCATTTTATGAAGCATTTGAAGCAAAGGAGGCTTTTGATTTAGCCCAAAAGTTCCAGTTCCATTTTACTCCTGTAAGAGCATCATGGCTCAACATGGTTGAAATCGAGTTATCTGTAATGGCCCGAATGTGCCTCAACAGAAGAATTCCAACCATTGAAATTCTAAGATCTGAAATAGAACAACTTGTCAAAGAACGTAATGAATCTCAAACTACCGTTAATTGGCAGTTCACTGTCAAGAACGCTAGATCGAAATTCGAAAAATATTATTTGAATAAAACATAAGTATTTACTTGACGCAGTAATAGTGGCTAAACACCACAACGCCATTTACAATCACCGTTCCACACAATTAAGAAAAAATCAAAAAAATGATAAGCAGCTTAATAACCCAAATAGAAAACAAAGAAATTGTACTACCAGCGATTCAAAGAGATTTCGTTTGGAATGAGGATAGAATCACCATGATGTTTGATTCAATAATGAGAGGCTATCCATTGGGAATAGCATTGCTTTGGGAAACATATTTGAATATCAAGTACCGAGAATTCAGTAATGATTATCAATCAGAATCAAAATATCTTTTTAAAGAGAATGATACCACAAGAAGAATAAAATTAGTACTTGACGGACAGCAAAGATTACAATCACTTTTCCTTTCCATAATTGGTACTCTCAATGGAAAGCAACTTTATTTTGACATTTTAAGCGGGAAGAAATCCGATGATTTTAGAGAAGTATTTTTTGTATTCCGATTTTTGAGCCCAAAGGATGTGCAAGAAATAAATAAGAAAACGAAAGAGTCAAGAAAAGAAATTGAAAATGAAGAGGAGAAATTTCCCTTGTTCCTATCGGTGAAGCAAATATTAAACTCTTCACCAGAAGGAAGATTAATTTTAAAGAATGAATTAAAAGATGAATACAGCCTAAGCGACCAAGAGGTTTTGAGGATTGAGTTGAATATGAACAAGTTAGTTCACTCACTCACAAATGATTCAAATATTTTAAAGATTTCGGTAATAGATGAGAACAAACCAAAAGAAAGCGAAGACAGAAAATCAGAATCTGATATTTTAGAAGCATTTGTGAGAATAAACAGACAAGGAATTTCACTAAGTCGTTCTGATTTGATTTTTAGTATGCTCAAATTAAATTGGAAAGAATCTGCCGATGAATTACCCGATTTTATTAAAGAGATAAACGAAGGAAACAGTTTAGGAATTGACATTGACTTTGTGATTAGGTCATTATTTGCAGTTTCAAATATGGGGTCAAAATTTGACGTTGACTTATTGAGGAAGCATTCCAATGTAAAAAAAGTAAAAGAGAATTATCAACGAACTTGTAATTCGATTAAATCATTGGTTGATTTTTTAGCAAATGATTGTCAAATTTTGAATAGCGGATTAATTGGTGGCTACCTAAACCTAATCCCAATTGTCTATTATTTATCTTATACTCCTGACAACCTCGTACCAAATAGCGAGATTGCAAAACTTAAAAAAGCACTTTTTATATTTAGTTTCACGAGACCATTCAGCAGATATGGTGACAGCAGGATAGGTAAATTTATAAGAAAAGAATTAAAGCCTTTAGCCGATAAAAAAGATTATAGTTTTCCTTTAGATAATAGTATTTGGTGGACTAATTATTGGGAATCATATTATGAGTTCGATACGAAGATGTTGCAAAGGAATAGACATTTAACACTCCATCTTTTGCAAGGTAAACATGGAGCAAAGGTGAAATACAAAAAGAATTCTCCTGAACTTGACCATATATTTCCAAAATCAACACTTCGTGAAAAAGGATATGAATGGAATGAGATTGATAGAATAGGCAACTTTTGGATTTTAGCCAAAACTAAAAATCAAAACAAATCAAACAAGCATCCTAAAGTATATTTTAATGACGTTGAAGATTCCGTACTTGAAAAAGCTATGATTGAGAGAGAGATGCTTAATTTCAAAAAATATAGAGCATTCGTAAGTGAAAGAGAAAACGACATTCTAAATAGAATAAAAAAGAATATCGGCATCAAAGATAAAGAAGTTGATTATCCAACAATTTGGGAATCAGATGAGGAAGAATAAAAACTGTGTGGAATCGAGTAAGGAACAGCAAGCCCAAATAACCCACTGCCCGCTCACACCACCGTACATACGGTTCACGTACACGGCGGTTCATCGAATAGTACCCTTGTGTTTGACTTGCAGATAGTACTCCCAAAATGGCACATAGCCTTGTTGCCGGAGGCGTTCTTCCGTAACGGACCTGTGCAATTCTGCTTACTTCAGACCCGCAGTCACCCGCGACGCCCTTGTGGCTTGCTTACTGGCTTCAGCAACACGCCAAGAAGGAACTTACACCCTCCAGTTTTCAGGCTCCCATTCTAATTTTTTAGATTATATTTGGTTTAGGGAAAACGGCGTGTCTATTCTGGGCACACACACTGTATATGAAAATATAGTACCCTGCGGGGTGCTACCCTTTTTATACTAAACACTCCAAACAATTAAAAGAAAACAAAAATGAAAAGACAACGAAAACTTCTCCTCTTGTTGATAATGACAATCGGACTAAATTCTGCCAAATCTCAAAACTTGGTAATTGGAGGGACGGGAAATATCGGTCTGAGTAAAGTGACTTCAAATTTACCAATATCAGGAGATTATAAAACGAAGTTTACTCTTTCTGGAAACATGGGAATGTTTCTTGAAAAGGAAATTGGTCAAAAATCATCGTTCGGAATTGAGGTACTATGGGTTCAAATTGAAGGAAAAGAAATTACAGAGAATAAAGAATTGACAGCTTTTAACGGTCAAAGCGTAGAGGTCATCGGAGTAATTTCCGACAAATCAACCTTGCATTCAAGCTATGTGGGAATACCAGTTTATTGTCGGTTTGAATTTGGGAAAATTGGAATAAAAGGAGGGTTTCAGTCAATGATATTTCTATTCGCAAGTTCAAACTACGAAGCGAGTGGCGAAATAAACGGAGAGCCATACGAAGCTAAAAGTAAAACAAAAGATATTAAATTTGACCGAATTGGCATCGGACCAAAAGTAGGAGTTGATTATCAATTAAACAACAAATTTCGTTTAAGAGCGGATTATTATCACGGATTGACAGATATTACTTCTGCTAAATTTCCTTGGCAAAGAGGAATTAGGCAATTCAATTGGGGGGTAAATTACATTTTCGGAAATAATGAATAAAAATAGAGGGCATAAATTAAATATGCTGATTTAGTATCTTTTAAGCATAATGGTATTATACCCTAAACTCCAATTTCACCAATGCCAGATTTCTTTAGAATCAGTTTTAACTCACATTTGAAGTCGCTAGATTTCCGTTTTGATGAACCTATATACCCGGAGAACACCTTCATGCCGCATAAATTTGTGGGAGAGTATTGTATTTTTTTAAATGAAAAGATACCGTCATTTAATCCATTCCATGGCTACATATTAAGCTTTAAAGTCCGGATGAAAGATTTTTCTCAATCAGGGTTCGGGGTCCGGAGAGGGTTTATAATACGAAATGAATTATTGGCTCAATTGGCGCACTCATTTAAAATCCCAAAACACATAATTTATCCAATCAAATACACAAAAGGGAAGTCTTTAGAAATTCAGTCTGACCTTAGTTTTGTATATTTTTATCAGCCTCTTGAAAAGAGTATTAATTTTAAAAACTCAAGATTTGGATTGAGATTTAGAAAGGACAAATATGCCGATGGTATATCGAAAAAATTTGCATCGTACGAGGAATATATTGATATCTTGTACCACAAGAACGATTACCTTATCACCCCGTTAGAAGTTATTGTCGAAAAGGGACACGATTATGATTTATTTGCATTTCAAAAACTCTTTTATGGAAGATTTTTCTGCTCAACAAAATTTGCTGACTTTCTGAAAAAAGAAAAGATCAAGGGCTTTACACTAACTGAAAGTAATATTAATTTATCATTTGAGAGTTAATAATTATAAACAACAAATAAACTATGCAAAAGATTTTTCTAGTATCCCTCCTTTGGGTCGGAATTCATTCAGGGGCACTTACCCAAACACCTGTACTCGTAAAAGAAATCAATCCTGGTATTTCGTTTGGCATTTGGAGTTCCCAATCAGCTATCCTCAATGACAAACTTTATTTCATTGGGGATGACCCTACAAATGGGGAAGAACTTTGGGTGTCAGATGGGACGGAATCAGGTACATATATGATTAAAGACATCTACCCTGGAACAAATTATCCAGGTGTTACAGACTTTTTGATTCCATTTAAAGGAAAACTTTATTTTAGGGGTGTTGGGCCAAATGTAAACACTGAGTTGTGGAGTACTGATGGTACAGAGGCCGGTACCGTGCTACACTTTGAGGGATGTCCTGGTGATTGTCAAAGTAATATATCTTACATGGTATCCAATGGAGACACGGCCTTTTTTAGCTTAAATGCCCAGGGCCAAACTGAACTTTATTACACGGATGGAACAACTGCCGGTACCGGTATCGTAACTGATATTTCTGGCCCAATATTTAGTAGTGGAGTAAGTAAATTAGTCACTTACAATGGAAAAGTTTATTTTTCGGCTGATGGTGAAGATGGAAATTACTTTGAATTATGGGTATCTGATGGGACGGAATCAGGTACTCATCTTGTTAAGAACCTAAGCCCTGTCGGCTCCAGCGAGCCCGGTGTGAAAATAGTCTATGGCGACTACTTCTATTTCCTTGCTAAAAGCAATATTACCGGACGTGAGTTGTATAAGTCTGATGGAACAGAGGCAGGTACAGTGCTTGTAAAGGACATTAATCTAGGTACAGGTGATGGCGTCGACCCAAATTATGACTTTACCAATTCCTTCTATTTCAATGGTAAGATTTATTTCCGCGGTAATGATGGAGTCTCAGGAGAAGAACTGTGGTCTACTGACGGCACAGAGGCAGGTACCCAATTAGTAAAAGACATAAATCCCGGAAATGGAGATAGTGATCCCATTTTTATGGGAGAGTTAAATGGGCAACTCATTTTCTCTGCAATTACTGACGATACTGGTCGGGAATTGTGGATAAGCGATGGCACAGAGGCGGGAACTCAAATGCTAGTAGAAATAAATCCAACCGGAAGTGGTCCGCACTTCATATTGCCTAGCATGCAATTTCAAAACTTTATCTTTTTTATTGGTGATGATGGGGTAAATGGAAGAGAATTGTGGGTAACAGATGGAACAGTTGCAGGAACAGAAATGGTTGCGGATCTCGACCCCTCTGCTGAAGCATGGCCAAACTTGTTGGGAATTGTAAACAATACCTTGTTCTTTAGTGCACAGACTCCTGCTAGTGGTCGCGAACTTTGGAAACTCGATCTTACTCCACTTAGCACAAAATCGGAAAGACCTGAAGTCACATTTGTTGTTACACCAAGCATTTCAGAAACTGCTCAATTTGGCATTACATATCAAACCAAGGAACTAAAGGGAGGGCACATTCAAGTAAGCAACATAAACGGCCAAATAATTTTTAACCAAGATATTCAACCCGGGTACACTCCTATTAATTTTGGTAGTTCTGCCCCTGGTATTTATTTCATAACGGTATTCGAGCCTAATGCCACACCAACAACTAAAAAGTTTGTTCTAACGCGATCCCGATAAAAGAAGAAGGATAGTAAAACGCCTTTATTTTCCCCAAAAGGGGTGGTGATAAGTCTTGATGAGTAGATGAGTCACAATATTCCATAACCAAACCATGAAAACCACCCTTTTTATACTGCTATTCACAATTTCATCCATCTTGGCATTTAGCCAAGCGGAATATTCTGTACACAGAATAAACTACTGCAAAAACAACACGATAAAAAACACTTCGGTAGAAGGAATTTGGATCGTTGTAGGCGGGGTTAAAATCAAAGGAGAAAAGACTGGAGCCGATTTCCGGTTTCCAATTATTGACTCCAGCGCTACATTTGAAATTGGAATTAAAACCAATAACATGAATTTTTATTCCGGGCCATTTAACGCCTGGATGCTAAATGCCGGATCGGAAATTACGCTTGGCAAAATAACGCGTATTAAGAAACTGCTTTCAATATCCGAGTACAGTAAAATGAATGAACTGGATAAAGAATATCCTGTCCTATCAAGACGTTTTTTTATCATAAATAATGCATTTACCATAGATATTGGCCAGCCGGAAAAAGTCAAACGAATTGATTATTTAATTATCAATCCAAGTCAGAAAGGGGATGGGAGTTTTGTTTTATCGCAAAAGGTCATCAAGATGAAAAAGTAAGAGCCTTTTCAATAGTTCGCATAAAACAATGCGATTTGTCGTTGTTTTAAATACCCTCCCGCACAACCAAACCAATACCAATGAAAAACACACTCAATCACGCCAAAGACAAATCACTTGTCCTGTTCGCCGGAGCGGGAATTTCCATGGGAATGCCCGCAAATATGCCAGGATGGTTTGATTTGAATGATCAACTAATCAATGCCCTTTGGAACCGGATTCAGGGCATTTACACCATTCAGGATTCAATCCGGGACGAGTTTATTTCAGAACTGACAGCAGCTCGGAACAACCATCGGTTTCCTCCGGATTATCAGGCACAAATCATGGAAGACCAGGCCGGAATTGATTATTTTAAAAGCCTGACTTCGGTGGATAGCACCTGCTTCAACCCATCCCACCACTACATTGCCCACCTGAGCCATGCGGGTGTATTTAAGGCAATTATCACCACCAACTTTGATACCATGACCGAGCAGGCACTCGCCTCGCTGGATGTTCCGTATGAAGTCTTTTTTGATCAGGAAGGGTTTATAAAACTAAGCGAACAAATTGAAACCGGTAAGATGCTTGAGTTTCTGCCGGTCATCAAGATTCACGGGTCAGCCACCTCGCCGGAATCCATGGTCGACACCCTCAAACAACGATTGAAGGGCCGGGCGGAATCGCTGAAGCAGGTCCTCCGACATTTTCTTGAAAACTACTATTTTATTTACTCCGGATTCTCAGGAGCGGACCTCGATTTTGAGCCAAATTACCTCGGTATCCGAAACGCGGCATCCAGCTCACCCGGCTTTTGTTTTAATTATCTTCCGGGATCGTCCGTACGGAATTCGATTCAGGAATTAATGCAGGTTTATGGTGATAAATCAGAAGGTTTTGCAAGCACGGCAGAAGACCTTTTTAAAGATTTGTGTTCACAAATGAACCTGAACGTTTCGGCTTTTCCTTTTGACCAAAATTCAATGGGACAATCGACTGTTGCCGATCGACTGCGGCAATGGGCCGATACAATTGCTCCGATGAAAGCCGCGAACATGTTGGCCGCCCTGGCAGAGTCGCTTGGAATAGAAAAAGCCTCGCGGTTTATGCTGGATAAAGTCTGGAAAAACAGGCAGAACGCGGATTATGAAGATGAATCTTTTTCCAGGTTTTTGCATAACCTGGGCAAGTCCTATCTGTTTAACTTTCAGTCCCGACAACAGCGTGCGGATTCGCAGGGCATACCCTTACTATCATTTTCTACCCCGGCCAGCACGCCTTATGAGGAATATGCGCAAGAACTCAACCAAAATTTTGGCAAAGGTGCATTGCATCACGAGGCGAATGTGAAAACGCCAATCGGCCTCAGCCTTTTTTCGCTGATGAAAACTTTTGAAGGGAGGGAAACTCCGTTTGCAAACTTCCCCAACGGATTCAGTCAAGAAGGCCAATCTTTACTTGATGTAGCGGATATCGTGTATTACTATTCGTTTTATGCGGACCTGGTCGGAGAGCATAAAACGAATTTTGAATTCCTGTTTCCGGCCATTAATATTGCTGTCAAGGATTTTGACTGGATGCGCGAGGGTCTGCTTACAGCCCGCAGGGCCTTGCTTGCCGCCAAAACCGGCCAGGATGAAATCGCCGAAGCAGATATAAAACGTACATTGGAATTAGCCGAACAGCTGCACGATGTGCGCATGCAGGCCGAAGGCCTGTTGGCGCAGGGCGTTTACCAGCGAAACAAGTCGGACATGGGCGAGAGCCTGAAATCCTTAAAAAAAGCCCGGGAACTATTTATTGACTTGCTCCGGCAGCCCCAAGTTATCCTCACCAATATAGAACTTCTAAAAACCTATCGAATCATTATTGAGAATGGGCACAGCGAATTTCTGGAAGATGTAAACACCCATGCCCATTTGATACTTTCCGAAACAGAAAACAGCATTGAAGACAAAATGCATGGGTTTGAGCCCAGCTTCTGTTTCACTGCCGGATGGCTGCACCTGCACGCGGGAGAAGAACACCACCCAATTGCCATTGGCTATTTTATCGACAGCTACCACCTCGCCCGCACCTTTCAGCAACACCTGGTTGCCGATTGGTACAAAGAACAATTCATCCAATATGGACTTTGGGATGAAATCTCAACCGAATTGCAATCGCTTTTGAAAGCGCAAGGGGATGAATCTTCGTAGAGACAGGGCATGCCCTGTCTAATGTGCCCTGTCGAATGTGCCTTATCCGATCTGCCCTGTCTAAAATAAATGAAAATGAAAACGAAAACCACAACAATACCATAACCTCAAACACCAACCCCAATTAAATGACCGATAAATACAAAAACAAATACCGGATTGCCTCTGCCCGTGCCCAATGGTGGGATTACGGTTGGAATGGCGCATATTTCATTACAATCTGCACCAAAAACCGTGGAAATTTTTTCGGAGAAATCCAAAATGGAAAAATGGTTTTGTCGCAGACAGGTATCATCGCCAATATTTTATGGCACGAAATTCCAAATCACACTGCATTAACAGAAATTGGTGAATTTGTGGTTATGCCCAATCACATTCATGGGATATTGATTTTGAATAAACCATATGGTGGAAATGATCCCGAGAACGATGATAGGTATCATCGTAATGATTTACACGAGGACGTACATGATGACGTACATGATGACGTACATGATGACGTACATGATGACGTACAGACAGGGCATGCCCTGTCTCTACAACAATCGAAACAATCGCAACAATCGCAACCGGTGGGAAAATCAATAAAACCTACAATTGGACAAACCCGATTTCAAAACATTGGTAAAAACACGGTTTCATCCATAATTGGGTCATACAAATCTGCCGTAACCAAACACGCCAACAGATTGGGCTTAGTACATGGGTGGCAAACTCGTTTTTACGACCACATTATTAGAAATGATGCGGAATACCAACGAATCGCAAATTACATCATAAACAACCCTGAAAATTGGCACAAGGATAAATTTTATCCAACATGAATGAACCATGAACGGGTTGAAAAAACACCTAAGAGTAAATAATTTGGCGATTTGAAAAAGAAATTGATGCAGAAGAATTTTCAGTAAAATAATCCCCCCCCACTAATCAATCAACCGAATCAACTTCCCCAGCGCGCCTAAATTCTTTCCGAAAAAGGTGAGGAAGCGGGAGGCGGTTTTTACTTGTTTGTATTTCTTTTTAAATTTTGGGTACAGCTTCGCGAATTGTTTGGCCGACGGGCTTTTCGCCATATTCAGGGTGAGGGTGCCCTGCTGAATGAGGTTGAGTGACTTGAATTCGGTCTGCATTTCCTGGGCGATTTGCTCCATGGATGCCTGGTTCTGGCGGTAGTACTGATCGACAATTTTGCCGCCTTTTACCGGATTGATCGGCTGCAGCGCAGCATCCATTACACGGACTGCCGAAGCAAACAGCGAATCCATTTTTTCTTCCGGGGCCCTGTCTGAACGGGCGACCATCTGCAACATGCTTTGCTCGTATTGCAGCACTTTTTTATACCCGGCACAGGCCGTAAGGGTGAACACCAAAAATAAAACGGGAAGAACGAACGCAGGTCGACGCATACTGGATTGAAATTTACGATATCCGATTGATGATATCCGATTGACGATTTTGATTAACGCGTGTTTTAAACGGGAAAAAAACCGGAAAAGTATTTCCCTGTCGGCCTTCGTGCACGGAGAGGGTTGACATTTTCCAAAACTCGTTGTAGTTTAGCATAGTAAACACCCGAACAGTTTTCAACACAAAAAATCTATGCTTATGTTGTCTGATACCTGGTTCATGGAAGGGAACATCGATTTTGAATCCAAAAAGTATACCCTGCTCGGCTATTTGCAAAAAGTCTCCGCCTGCTTTGGCGAAAACAAACTCTACCCCGAACTTTCAGAAATTGTTTTTCACTACAACAACCTGAACGCATTCCGGGAAAACAAACAATTGCTCCAAAACCAGTTCCCGAAACGCCTCACGGGAATCCAACTCGAACGCCTCCGACTGCTGTACGAAGAAATGATTTCCGACAACGAACTCATGCAGGAAATCGAAGCCATTGTGCAGTTTGCCATGCACAAACTCCAGCACACCATCGAGTCGGGAACCGACCTGTACGACTTCGTCGAAGACCGACTCTCCATCACCCCCGTAGGCATCCTCCCGCTCGAAACCGACGACGGGTATTTCTACCTCTGCGACGGGTCCTTCCGGGAAATCCTCGTGTACAAATACCGCCTCAGCATTTTTGAAAAATCAAATGCCCAATACCGAACCCTGAAAGTGGCCTACATCGACAGCTGGGAACGCAACTTCACCAACAGCTACGAAAGCATCAAAGCCCAGCTCATGCGGGCCCAAAAACCCATCCAGGTGCCCGCCGTGTACTCCATCGAAACGGAACTCACCTTCCCCATCCACGAAACCCTGCTCCCGATTGCAAAGCGGAGCTTGGTGCGACATATTAGTAAGGGGTAGGAGATATCCGATTGCCGAATAAATTTAAAATTTAGAGTATGTTTAAATTTCGACTCTGCGGCGAAGTCACGCAACTATTGTTGCTATCAAGGCAATTTTTGTAGTCGAGCACGGGTAATTCGGCGAAAAACTTAACGTAGAGAAAATAATAGTTGTCGATTGTAGCACAGAAATTGAATTTTAAACATACTCTTATTTACTTTGGTCAATCGGAAATCAAATCGACAATCGGATATCATGTAATCGGCAATCGGATATCCCTTAACTTGCCTGCAAAATCACACACGATGGGAAAACGACTTTTTGACTACCTCTACGAACAACTCGAACAGGCTCCTCAGGAAAAAGCCTTTGGCCATAAGGTCGATGGCAACTGGCAATACTACTCCACCCAACAAATTGTGGACCTGGTGAACCGCACCAGTGCCGGGCTCCTGAAAATGGGACTCAAACCGGGCGACAAGGTAGGCACCGTCGTGTACAAAACCCTGCCCGAGTGGGTGATCCTCGATTACGCCCTGCTGCAAATAGGCGTGCTCAACGTGCCCATGTACCCAACCATTGCTCCCCGGGAGTACGCGTACATCCTGAACGAGGCAGAGGTCAAATTCTGCGTGGTGGGCGACGACGATCTGGTACAAAAACTGCGCGACGCACAAAAAGAAACACCCAGTCTGCAAACCGTTTATTCCTTTTACGAAGGCATGGATGCGCCCCACTGGTCGACGCTGATGGCCGAAGAAAACCCCGACCTGAGTGCCGTCGAACAAGCCAAAGCAGCCGTGAACCCCGACGATGTGTGCACCCTCATTTATACCTCCGGTACCACCGGTACCCCCAAAGGCGTTATGCTCACCCACACCAACATCGTGTACAATGTGGAGACCATGCGCAAACTCATCCCCATTAAGGCCGGCCAGTCGACCCTGAGTTTCCTGCCGGTAAGCCACGTGTTCGAACGGGCTGTGGTGTACGCATTCACAGCCTACGGAGCGCAGGTGAGTTTTACCGGAACCGACAACCTGGGCGGCGACGAAGGCGACCTGAAGGCCATCCGACCCCATTTTTTCACTACGGTGCCCCGACTTTTAGAAAAGGTTTACGACAAAATATACGCCAAGGGTTTTGAACTCAGCGGCATCAAGCGGGCGCTCTTTTTCTGGGCGCTGCAACTCACCGAATCCTGGGATTTTGATCAAAAGCCCAAAGGACTGAATGCACTGAAATGGAAAATTGCCGATAAACTCATTTTCTCCAAATGGCGCGAAGCGCTTGGCGGCCGCATTCAGGGCATCATCACCGGGGCCAGCGCCTGTCCGGTCAAGATCATGCGCACCTTCAATGCTGCCGGTGTACGGGTGCGGGAAGGCTACGGCATGACGGAAGCAGCACCGGCCATCAGTTTCAGCACCTACCATCCGGGCGGAGCCATGCTGGGCACGGTCGGACTCATTCTCGACGGCGTAGATGTCCGGATCGAACAACATCCGGAGTACGGCCCGCTGGAAGGGGAAATCCTGGCTAAAAGTCCGGGCGTGATGAAAGGCTATTACAAGCAACAGGAAAAGACCGACGAGGTCCTGCTAAACATTGATGGTGAAACCTGGCTGGCTACCGGCGACGTCGGGCATACCATCCGGATGGAAGACGGCCGAACCTTTCTGAAAATTACCGACCGCAAAAAGGAATTGCTAAAAACATCCGGCGGAAAATACATCGCTCCGGCGCCCATCGAGTCGGCGCTGAAAGAACATATTCTCGTGGAGCATGCGATGGTTGTGGGCGAGAACGTCAAGTTTGTATCCGCCCTGCTAGTGCCCTCTGAAGACGGCTTGCGCGACTGGTGCAAACGACACAACATCGGCTGGACCAACCTCGCGGAAATGATCCAAAACCCCAAAGTTGTTCACCGCTTTGAAATGCTGATGGAACGGATCAATCCGCATTTTGCCAAATACGAACAGATCAAAAAATTCACCCTGCTTCACGATCCCTGGGAACCGGTAAAATCCGATGGAAGCCAAAGCGAGCTCACGCCCACCCTCAAACTCAAACGCCGGGTGATTATGGAAAAATTCCAGGATCAAATCGAAGCCATGTACGCGTAGCCGAGGGATTTACGATTGATGATTACATGATATCCGATTGATGATTTATTAATTGTTTATTCGGCCCTTCGGGCCTTGTTTAATCGGGACGCTGCGCTTTCCTTTGTTTATATAGAAGTGGTAAGTAGTAAGTGGTAAGTGGTGCTAAGTCCAACTAAGTCGTACTAAGTAAAGTCCGAAAAAGTCGTATTAATTTTTTGCGCGTCCCAATCAAAGGGCAATTCCAGTTGTAAAGCTGGAAGTCGTTCAAATTGTTCAAGGTTGCCCATGAGTAACTCAGGATATAAATCTTTGACTGGTGCTTGATAAATAATTTGTTCTTTGTCATTTTGGAATATGAGGAGTTTTTTGTGATTGTTGAATGTGATCACCAATTGCTGTTGGTATTTTGCACCGGGAATGTAATACACCTTGCTGCCTAAACTAACGGTATTATTACGAGCCACTTTTCGAAACCATTTTCCTTTGGCTAAGAAGGCATATATACGTTGCATATTAATCATTTGTGCTTCTTGTTCAGGGTGATAAAATCTGCCTGAATGTCTAGCCTTAGGATACTTTTTTAATGGTGGCATATTATCGGTTGCTGAACTGGGTATATGCTCATTGAGTCGTTGTCGCCTTTGCTGACACACATAAAGAAGGTCCTCCCAGTTTTTGAAACCGCCTTTTCGGCTCAAAACTTGTCTGGAAAAAGTTTGATGGGCTCGCTCAACTTTCCCCTGGTCTGTGGGGCGGTGCACCCGACTAAAGCAAGGCTGAATCCCCAAACCAATCAGCCACAGACAAAAGCGAGTTGGGAATGGCGATTTACTGCTATTTTCATAAAAAACACTAGCGTGATCACTTTGCAGCATGTGAGGCAAGCCGTGTTGAATAAATCCTAATCGCATGGCTGTTTGATAATCACACGTATTTGGGTGACTTGTCATGCTTTTCATCCGGGTTGGTAAATTACAGACATACACACTCGAATACACATCTTTTATATTCAGCATTGCGATGGCTCCAACTCCACGTACGTTTACATTGCCCTGCGCATCAACCTGCCAAAGGCTATGACTCCGTTTGGCTTTTTGGCAAACAGGAACGGGCACCGGACTGTGAGGCTCATACACTTTTGTAAAACCCTCTTGTTTTAAAAAAGATGCTATTGCACTCCTGCTGGGCAACTTCGTATCAATCCAGCGCTTATCTAATTGTAATTCGCTTAAGATTGTATCCGCACCCCAGCCTTTTTCCTTGTCGCGCAAATCTGATATAGCCTTGCGCAAAGACTCTGGAAAACTACCCATCGCACCGACTACTGGTCGACCCATTGAGGAGTGTAATGAGCCCCTTTTTTTAGTATCAGACTCCATTTGTAAACGGTGTGAACTGATATACCTAACTGTTCAGCAATCAACGGTGCTTTTAATCCTTGTTGCAAGCACTGCTTAATATGCTCTCTCTGTTCCAAACTTGTCATATCATATTTTTTATCCCACTTAAGGGATAAAAGTTAATACGACTTTTTCAAACTTTGCCTAGTACGACTTAGTTGGACTTGGCAGTGGTAGCAGTGGTGGTAGGAGGCGTGTAAGTGTAGTGGCAACGATACGTAAAATGTCAAAAATATACTTACTGCTTATCACTTACAACTTACCACTTCTATATAAACAAATCATCCAAGCCCCGAAAGGGGCGCATCAACAAATCATCAATCGGATATCATGTAATCGTAAATCGGAATTCACTCCTCTTCCTGATCGCTTGTAAGGGCTTGTACAAGTTTAAATTCGCTGAAAAACACCCGTGCAATCACGCGCAGGACGGTGTAAATCGGGATGCCCAGCACCATGCCCACGACTCCGCCTACTTTGGCGGCAATCAGGGTCACGAGAAAAATCTCAAGCGGATGGGCTTTCAGGCTTTTTGAGAAAATGGCCGGTCCCAGGAAATTGTTGTCGATAAACTGCGTGACGCCAAATGCAGCCAGCACCTTGATCAGCATCGGGGCGAGCAGCGCGAACTCCAGATCCAGGTGCGATGAGGTGGTGATCAGTACACCGAACAGCATCCCGAAAATCGGTCCGACGTAGGGGATGATGTTAAACAAGCCTCCAAAGGCGCCGATCAGCAGGGCATTGTTGATTCCCAGAATCCAAAGCAGGAGGGATATGATGGTGGTAAAAGCGGCCATTTGTGTAATAAGGCCACCGAAATATTTTCCCAACATTTTACTGGAATCATCCACGGCGTGCATCACTTTTTCTTCCAATCGATTGGGCACAATGGCGTGGAGCATATCCACAAAAAGGGTGTTGTCTTTTAAAAAGAAAAACAGGATAAACGTAATGGAAGCAACGGCCACGACCGTACTGCCTGCAGTGGAAATAAAGGCTTCTGCAAAATCACCGAGCATGGTTGGCCGGAACACCGTGCTGAGGAAACTCTGGATGCGTTGGGCCAGGGTTTCATCGCCGCTCAGCAAGCCGTAGTCGTGCAGGCTTTGATCCATGTGGGCAAAGGGCTCGCGCAGTTTCTCACCGAGCGCCTGGTAGTCTACCCCCGCCAGGTTGCGGGCCTGCTCCACGATGGTGGGAACAAACAACAGCAAGACTCCCAGGATGATGAAGAAAAAACTGAAAATCGTGAGGATGGCAGCCCCCGTGGAATTCAGGTGCCAGTTGCGAATGCGAATTTTTGACTGATAAAAATTCATGAACGGTTTGCCGAGCATGGAAAGCACCCAGGCCACCAGAATGTACATGAGTATGTCGGCAAAAAAATAAGCAATCGCCACAACCGCCACTGCGGTGATCAACCAAATCAGATTTCTATTGAAAGCAGTCATTTCTTAATTTTCTTTTGACAAACATGAACGATTGCGCGCTTGCGTTGTATTAGAGTATGTTTGGAACTTCTGATGCCCCTAACGGCGGCTCAGGTGATCAATTGCCAGTCGGTAACCATCCAGGCCCATACCCACGATGAGTCCGGCACAATGGGCAGACAGGTAGGAGTGGTGGCGGAAGGTTTCGCGGGCATGCACGTTGCTGATGTGCACTTCGATGACCGGCGTGCGGATGGCAGCAATTGCATCCGCCAGCGCGATGGATGTGTGGGTCAGTGCCCCGGCATTGAGCACAATTCCATGCTTGGAAAATCCGTGCTCATGCAGGGTGTCGATCAACACGCCTTCATGATTGCTTTGCACATAATCCAGACTGAGTGAGGGAAAGGTTTTTTTTAGCGAAAGAAAATACGCTTCAAAGTCTTGATTTCCATATATTTCAGTCTCACGTTTGCCCAATAAGTTGAGGTTTGGGCCGTTGATAATCAGGATTTCGGACATGAGTTGGATAGTTGTTAACTTTGGGTGGCGGCGGCAAAAACCAGCCTCAGTGAATTGAGCGAACAAATTAACTGCTCAATCCCAATTGAACACCAAGGCCAAACTACAAATAACCCACAGGTATGCGCGCAATAAACACATTTTTTTTTGGCATTCTTCTGATTTTCTCGTTTGAGAATCTGAATGCACAGGCCATCCAGGTTTCCGAACCGATGACCATCCGAAACGATTACGGATATGAAATCATTGGGCGTCTGAAAGACCGCATCCTGCTGTTCAGAGACCGGGCCGATGATTTTGAAATCCAGGCTTTTGATCCGAGTATGCGGCTGTCCTGGAGCAGAAAACTGGAGGACATCGACAAGCGGGGCACTCAGATCCTGGCTGTTATTGGCAGTAAAAACGACTTCTCCGTCATTTTCAAAGTGCGCCGCCGCGGCACCACGGTTCTCCGACTGTTCAAATACGATCCGGGGGCGGTACTGATCGACAGCATGACCATCAAGAACTACGGCGAACGCCTGTTTAGTCCGCCTTCGCTCGACCTGGTTCGCAGCGAAGACCAAAAGACCTTTGCCGTTTTCAACACGGCCGAACGCGGCATTCTGGAAGTCGTTTGTTTTCAATTGGATAAAATGCAGGTGCTCTGGGAGACCACTACCGTGCTGGAGCAGGATTACCTCGAATCCCAATTAAAATCCCTGCAACTCAGCAACGACGGCAGTTTTTTTGCCATAACTGAATACAACAACCGGAAAGGCAAACTGGACCGCCATCAATTCCGAATCACCAAACTGTCGCAGGAACCCTCGGTGCAGTTCATCATTCCGCTGGAAGAAAAATACACTTCGGATGTGAAATTTATCATCGACAACCAAAACAAACAACTGGTTGGGGGCGGCGTATTTAGCGAGCGAAACCGGGAACGGGCCAGCGGAGCATTTTATGTCCGGCAAAGCATCTACGGAGGAAAGCCCGTTTTGAAATACACCGATTTTGACGCAAGCTTCATGTCTATTCTGCGCAGAAAAGACGTAGCCGACGACGACAAGGGTATCAACGACGCCGATGTCAGTCACCTGGTATTGCGGCGCGACGGGGGGCTTATCCTCATGGTCGAACGCCACCACGAAATTCAGCGCGGGGCAGCAGCCGGGCGCGGCTTTTGGCGGGAAGGCATGCGCGTTGTTGTGGATTTTTATTTTGACGACCTCTTCGCCGTTGCATTCGATCCGAAAGGGGACCTGCTTTGGAATACGGTTTTACATAAAAAACAATACTCGCAGGACGACGAAGGAACCTACAGCTCGTACTTTTTGCTGCGAAGTTTCGATCGCCTGCACTTTATGTTTAACGATGAGATAAAATACGAAAACACCTGCAGTGAGTACACCCTCGACCCAACGGGTTCGTTCGACCGGAACAGCCTGCTGAACACCTTCAGCAAAAGCCTGCGCCTGCGCTTCCGGGATGGCATCCAGATCAGCGCCAACGAATGCATTGTTCCATCTGAATTCAGAAACAAACTCCGGCTCGTACTTTTGCAGACACCCGGATAAAAAATAGTACCCGCTGTTCTTATGACCTTCGCCGCTCCAGCCTGGCTCCTGTTGTTTTTGATTCTGCCGCTCTGGCTCCGAATCCGATCGCGCCGTTCGGAAAAAGGCTTCGTATTGCCCCAATGGCAGGGAAGCAAAATACCCTGGCGAAGCCGGGTTCGAATGGCCTTGCCCTGGCTGCAAATCCTGGCTTTTGGCCTGCTTATTTTGGCCATGGCCCGACCGCAACGCAACTGGACCGAGCAGGTCGTTCGCGCGGATGCCATCGACATCATGATGGCCCTCGATATTTCGCCAAGTATGCTGAGCACCGATTTCAATCCCGACCGGCTCACCGTGGCCAAAGCGGTGCTCAATGAATTTGTCGACAACCGCCCCTACGACCGGATCGGCCTCACCGCCTTTGCCGCCGAAGCCTTTACCCAATGCCCCCTGACTACCGACAAGCGGATTGTGAAACAGTACGTGAACGAACTCCAGGTCGGCCGCGTTGAAGACGGAACGGCAATTGGCATGGGGCTGTCGACCGCCATCAATCGGATTAAAGATTCTGAATCCAAAACCAAGGTGATTATTCTGGTGACCGATGGTGAAAACAATGCCGGTTACATCACTCCGCTCCAGGCCGCCGACATTGCCCAAACCCTCAACATCCGCGTGTACACCGTGGGGATCGGCACGGAGGGATCTGTGTATTCGCCCATTCGGCCACGCGGAGACGGGTCGTACGATTTTGCCCACCGGGAAGTAATTTTTGATACCAAATTATTGGAAGACATAGCCCAAAAAACCAAGGGCAAATTTTACCGGGCATATTCGCCCGACGACCTCCAGGAAATTTACGCCGAAATTGACCAACTGGAGAAAACCAAAATTGACATAACTTCATTTCAAAAACAAACCGAACTTGGCCCCTGGCTAGCCTTGTTGGCCCTGGCCCTGCTGGTCGTCCAGTGGTTGCTCCGCTGGTCCTGGCTCCGCTCCCTGACCGACGCTGTATAGCGCTCGTCTGGAGTTTTAGTCAGACTCAAAAACGCACACGATGTTTCGATTCGAACACCCCGACTGGATTTATTTGCTCTGGCTGCTGCCGGTATTGTTGCTCGTGCTGGGTTTGTATTTTTCATGGAGAAAAAAAGCCCTGGCCCGATTGGGTGACCCGGCCCTGGTAGAAAAACAACTGCCTGCCCGAAGCAAGCGAAGAATCCGCCTGTACACGGTGCTCATTTTTGCGGGCATCACCCTGCTTGCCCTGGCTGCTGCCAATCCGCAGCGGGGCAGCAAGAAGAGGCAGGTAAAACAAAAAAGCGCGGATGTGTTTATCCTGTTTGATGTGTCGCAAAGCATGCATTGCCAGGATCTTCCGCCCAGTCGCCTGCAACGAGCCCGGGCCTTTGCACTCAAGTTGCTCGACCGCCTGGAAGGGGAGCGTGTGGGGCTCATTTTCTTTGCCGGAAGTTCGTATTTGCAAATGCCCTTATCCACGGATTACAGCGCAGCACGGCTCTTCATTCAAAATGCCGACGACAACATGGTTTCTGAGCAGGGAACTGCTATTGCCACAGCCATTGAGCAGGCGCGGACAGCGTTTGACCCGGAGCCCGGTGGCGGCCGTGCCCTCGTTATTATTACCGATGGTGAAAATCACGATGAAGAAGCCATTGATGCAGCCGGTGCCGCCTACGACGATGGAATCATTGTGTATGCTGTGGGAGCGGGCACTACCCAGGGAGGTCCCATTCCGGTTGGCGGAGGGCAGTTTAAGCGCGACCAGGATGCGCAGATCGTCCGCACCAAGATGAACCGAAAGCTCCTGGAGTCCATAGCAGATGCCGGGAAGGGGAGTGCGTTTTTATTGCAAAACGAACAGAAAGCCCTCCGCGTGCTGGATTCGGAAATCGACCAGCTGGAAAAGCGGGAAGTAGCCGTTCGGTCGTACGCCGACTACGATTCTTTTTTTCAATACCTGTTGCTTCCCGGCTTGTTGCTGCTGTTGTTGGCGGAGTATATTTTGACAAAAAAATCAGGAAAGCATCATGCGGAATAAGTATGTTATATCCCTTTTCCTGGGCCTGTTTGCATGCCCGTTTTTTCTCGTAGCCCAAACGCCCCACAAGGCATTGCGCGAGGGCGATCGGCAATACGAAAAAAAGGAATACAAATGGGCTGAGCAAGCCTACGAGCTGGCTGGCGACGAGCCCAAAGCCCTGTACAACAAGGGCAACGCCCTGTACCGCCAGGGCCAGTACGAACCGGCCGGAGAGCTCTATCAGGAAGCCCTGGAACGCACCACCGATCCGGGCCATAAAGCCGATGCCTACCACAACCTCGGCAATACCCAATTGCAACAACAGCAATTTCAAAAAGCGGTGGAGTCCTACCAAAACAGCCTGCGGCTACGACCCGGCGACCCGGATGCAAAAACCAACCTGCAACTCGCAAAGAAAAAACTGGAAGAACAGCGACAGCAGGAGCAAGAGCAAAAACCCAATGAGGGCAGCGATCAGGATGAAAATGAAAAGCAGGGCGACGATCAGGAAAATCAGGATCAAAATCAGGATCAGGGCCAGAAAAACCAGCCCAATTCTTCATCCTCGCAAGGCAATCAGCCAAGCGACCCACAGCAATTGAGCCCGGAAGAGGCACGCCGTTTACTGGAATCCGCTGTAGGGCCGGAAGACATGAAAAATACCAGAAAGTACCGGCAACGCGGACTCCCGCCTCCCAAGCCGGGGATTAAAAAAGACTGGTAAACTTCCTGGCTGAAGCAAAGCTAAATCAGCATGCAAAATGGGAGATTACATTGACATCTTTATCTCAATTTTTTGGAATTAAGATCTCAGGGCTACGCCCCTCGTAAATACTAACAGGTCATTTTTTCTACGAAGATTTCAGGGCTAACGCCCCTGGGGATTGCTATGCAAATTTGAACGCGTTTGAGGATTTCAAGGTCTATGTCTGGACCTAAAGCGAGGTATTAACACCTCCCTTCCCCCACATTTTTTTCAATTTTTTTAGACAACATAAAATATTTTCAAATAACTTTGCGTTTCAAAGTGCTTTTAAAATACAAAATCAACTAAACCGGTTTTGCTCGGAGAGCGGGCCGGACCTAAATTACAAACCAATGGAATCCAACAACAACAAGCCGGAATCATTCTGGCAACGACAGGCAACCACCGTAAAAGGTTTGGTTATCTTTTTTCTGGTACTCATTTTACTCATTCCGACCTACATGGTCGCCGACCTGATTTCTGAGCGGCAATACCGCCAATCGGAAGCGGTGGGGGAAGTCAGTGAAAAATGGGGCCGCGAACAAACCATCACCGGGCCCATCATCGCTATCCCCTACGATGAGCCGGTGTACGACAAGGAAGAAAAAGCCATAGCCATGCATACCGGCTACGTGTATTTTCTGCCTGAGACCCTGAATATTGATGGCGACCTAAAGCCGGAAAAGCGGCACCGCGGCATTTTCGAAGTCGTACTATATGAGAGCCAGATCGAACTGTCCGGTAGTTTCAGATTGCCCGATATTCAGGCTCAAATTCCGGAAAATGCAAGCCTGCGTCCGGGACAGGCGCGCTTGATCGTAAGTATTCCCGACCTGCGCGGAATTGAAAATCAGGTTGCACTGGACTGGATGGGCGAACAATCGTTTTTTGATCCGGGAATGCCCTACCCCGGTATTTCAGAAAGCGGCATCAACACCCCTGTATCGCTACCGGAAAACCAGGTGGACATCCCATTTAAAATCACCCTGAATTTACGGGGTTCCGGCTCGTTTTACATGACGCCAGTCGGCAAAGTCACCCAGGCCAAAGTCCACTCAAACTGGCCAGACCCGAGTTTTACCGGCGCCTTTCTGCCCGACGATCAGACTATTTCCCAAACCGGATTTGATGCTAACTGGAAAGTGCTGCACCTCAACCGGAATTACCCACAATTCTGGAACAGCGAAAACACCAATATCCAGTTTTACTCAAGCACCTTTGGCGTGGATTTATTCCTTCCGGTAGACAACTACCAGAAAGCGACGCGCTCGATCAAATACGCCATCCTGTTCATCTCACTGACTTTCCTTGCAGTCTTTTTTATTGAGTTGCGACAGGAGAAACCAGTGCACCCATTCCAATACGGATTGATTGGTCTGGCACTCGTAATTTTCTACACCCTACTGGTATCCATATCCGAACACATCCCGTTCAACTTTGCATACCTCATCGCCGGAGCCATGACGGTCGGACTGGCGGGCCTTTATGCCCGGTCACTCTTCCAATCGGGCAAAATGGGCTTCCTGGTCGGTGGCACCCTGACCTGCCTATACGGCTTCCTGTTCGTTACCCTCCAACTTCAGGATTACGCCCTGCTGATCGGTAGCATTGGCCTCTTCGCCATCCTCGCAACCGTGATGTACGTTTCGAGAAAAATCAATTTTCAAAAGGAATAAATTAGTGGTAAGTAGTAAGTAGTAAGTAGTAAGTGGTGCTAAGTACAACTATGTCGTACTAAGTAACGTCGAAAAGTTGTATTAATTTTTTGCGCATTCCTAATTAAATGTAACCTTGTTTCAAGCTCTGCTTACTATGCGCGCTCTGTTCCAAACTTGTCATAGCATGTTTTTTGATCCCACTTTAAGGGATAAAAGTCAATACGACTTTTTCGGACTTTACCTAGTACGACATAGTTGTACTTAGCACCACTTACTACTTATCACTTACAACTTACTACTTATAACTTACTACTAGTTTTCTGTACTTTTACGGAATACCAAAACTTAGAAATACATGCGTTGGTCTTCCCTGTTCCTTTTTCTGTTTTCATCCTGTTTTTTACTTGCGCAAAAGCCCATTACCAATGAGGCGATTTGGAAAGATCGCGAATTTGCGGAGCAGACTGTTCCGGGCTTTACGTTTCAAAATGACGGGGTACATTATACCCGGATGGAGGCGGATAAGATTGAACAATATGACCTGCGTGACGGGAAGAAAACACGCACCCTTTTTGATGCAAAAGCCATAGAAACAGATGCGGCCGACTGGGAAGGAACCTTTGATTCCTATACCTTCAGTCAGAACGAAGATGCACTTTTGCTGGCAACTCAGACCCGGTCCATTTATCGACGGAGCAAAGAGGCCCAGTACTTTGTGTACAACATGGAAAACGGGCAATTGCAACGCTTGTATGTCGGAGAAAAGCAGCGGCTTGCTTCTTTTTCACCAGATGGACAAAACGTCGCATTTGTCGTTGCCAACGACCTGTATTATAAAAACCTCGCTTCGGGAAAAACTACTCGGATCACTACCGACGGGCGCAACAATTACATCATCAACGGGGCATCCGATTGGGTTTATGAAGAGGAATTCAGTTTGGTGCAGGCTTTTGAGTGGAGCCCGGACGGGCAGCAACTGGCCTTTCTCCGGTTTGATGAAAGTGAAGTCAAAACTTTCTACCTGGAACAATTCAACCAGCAGACCTATCCGGAATTTGAGCAGTTCAAATACCCCAAAGTGGGCGAAGCCAATGCCCGTGTCAGCGCCTGGATTTTCTCATTAAAAACCCAGGAAAAAAACCAGGTGCCCGTTGAGGATGAATACATGCCGCGACTGCAATGGACACCCGAAAACACCTTGTGCCTCACCACCATGAACCGCCATCAAAACCAGCTGACCTTGTGGCTGACCAACCCTAAAGACGGGAAAACCGAAAAACTCCTGGAAGAATCCAGTCCCTATTACCTTCGGCTCACAGAACCCTATTTTCTCAAAAGCGATGGGGCGTTTATCTGGGCCAGCGAGCAAAGCGGATTCAAGCATTTTTATTTGCACCACATCGACGGATCCAAACCCAAAGCCCTGACCAAGGGAGATTTTGAGGCCACAGAACTCCTGGGTGTGGATGAAGAAAACCAACTTCTCTACTACCAGGCCGCAGCAGAAAATCCCATGCAACGCGAGTTGTATTCCGTAAAACTCAATGGCCGGGGGCGAAAGAAACTGAGCGAGGAAAAGGGGACACACAAAGCCCAGTTTAGCAAAACCTGCGCCTATTACATCGACGCGTTTTCCACCATCAATACACCAACGGTGTACACGGTGCGTGATCGGACCGGCAAGCAAATCCGAACCCTGGAAGACAACGCAGCATTGGCCCAAATGCAGCAAACCTTTGGAACCCTCCCTATGGAATTTATCCGCATTCCGCTGGAGAACATTGAAGCGCCGGAAGGCAAAACCTGGACAGGTGAGCTCAATGGTTGGATGTTGCGCCCACAGGGCCCGGAATATGCAGGAAAAAAACTCCCCTTGTTGATGTTTGTATATGGAGGGCCGGGCTCACAGCAAGTGACCGACCAGTGGAAAGGTGACCGGTATTGGTGGTTTCAGATGCTGGCGCAGCAGGGCTATGCCGTTGCCTGTGTGGACAACCGCGGCACCGGAGCGCGCGGAGCATTTTTTCAAAAACAAACCTATCTGAACCTCGGTAAATACGAAACGATCGACCAGATTGCTGCAGCAGAATTCCTGGGTAACATGGATTTTATCGATGCCGACCGCATCGGAATTTTTGGCTGGAGTTATGGGGGGTACATGTCTTCGCTTTGCTTGCTAAAAGGAAACGATGTGTTCCGGGCCGGCATCGCGGTGGCGCCTGTGACACATTGGAAGTGGTACGACAACATCTACACCGAACGCTACATGCGCACGGTAGAAGAAAACCCGGATGGATACCGGGAAAGCGCGCCGCTTAATTTTGTCAAAAACCTGAAAGGGGAATATTTGCTGGTGCATGGCCTGACCGACGACAACGTCCATTTTCAGCACAGTGCTGAAATGGCCAACGCCCTCATTTCAGCCAACAAGCAGTTCGATACCATGATCTATCCGAACCGGAATCACAGCATCAGCGACCGGGCTGCGCGCCTGCACCTCTACACCCTTATGACCAACTTCCTCAACCAGGCACTCGCCCCCCGTACAGACGCCCTACCAGGGCATCTCAAACCCTAAACAAAAACCCCCTAATTTAATTCCGCTTCCAGAAATACGGCGTAAACAAAATCAGAATTGTAAACAGTTCCAAACGGCCGAGCAGCATTAGGAAGGACAAAAACCATTTACCGGCGGCGGGAACCTGAGCAAAGTTATCCACTGGGCTCAGTTGACCGATTGCCGGGCCCACATTGCCCAAAGACGTAGCAACTGCGCCAATGGCCGACAAAAACGGATTTTCAAAATCTTCCAAAATGAAAATCATCACCAGAGAGCCCAGCAAAAATGTGATCAGGTAGATCAGCAGGAACACCAATACGTGGGTCAAAATCCGTGGAGCAACAATCTGCTTGTCGATTTTGATTCGGATCATGGCTTTCGGGTGCAGCAGACGCTTAAATTCCAGGATAGAGTTTTTGAAAAACACCAGGTGCCGGATCAGTTTGATACCACCGCTTGTTGAGCCCGCACAGGCGCCCACAAAGAGCAGCATAAAAAACAGCATGGTGAGCCAGGGTGCCCAGGAAGTATAATCTGCCGAGACAAAGCCCGTCGTTGTAATTACCGAAACAACCTGAAAACCAGAATCCCGGAATGCGCGTTCGAAGGGCATGTCCAGGGCAAACGTCAGGTAGCTGGTGGTAAGCAGAATCAGTCCGAGCACCAGAATAACATAGGTCTTAAACTCATCGCTGCTCCACACTTTTTTCAGTCTTCCTTTGAGTCCAAAGTAGATCACCGTGTAGTTGGTTCCGGCCAAAAACATGAAGATCAGAATGGTGTATTGGATCGCTGGCGTATCATAATACGCGATGCTGGCATTTTTGGTTGAAAACCCACCCGTTGCCATGGTGGTCAGACTGTGGTTGATGGCATCGTAAAAACTCATGCCAAAAACATAGAGGGCTACGGTCAGGATACCAGTCAGAAGCACATAGATCAGCCACAGTTTTTTTGCCGTTTCTCGGATGCGGGGATGTATTTTATCGGAGGTAGGACCGGGGGCTTCTGCCACAAAAAGTTCGACACCACCAATGCCCAAAAGCGGCAGAATAGCAACGGTCAGCACGATGATTCCCATCCCTCCGATCCACTGGGTAAGGCTGCGCCAAAACAGGATGCCTTTGGGCACCACTTCGATGTCGGTCAGAACCGAAGCTCCGGTAGTGGTTAGTCCGGAAACGCTTTCAAAAAATGCGTCGTAGAGGTTGGGCAATACGCCGCTGAACAGGTAGGGCAACATACTGACGATCGACAGGGCCAGCCAGGCCAGGGTCACGATCAGGTAGCCATCGCGTTTGCCAACGCGTTCTTTTACCCGGAATTTATACCACCACAAAATAGCGCCCACCGACATGGTGATCACCCCGGAGTACAAAATTGGCAGGGCATCTCCGCTTTCAAAATAAATGCAGAAGGGCAGGACTCCAAGCATCAAACTGCCAACAAACACCAGGATGGCGCCGATTACATTGGATATGGTGTCTAGGTGAATCATGCGCTTTTATTGAAACAGGCTTTCCATTTTGCCAATAGCTTCGGGCATAGCCAAAACGATGACTTTATCCTGGATTTGAAGTTGGAAATCGCCATCGGGGATAAACACCTCGTCGCCGCGTACAATGCCTGCAATCAAAGCCTGTTTTGGGAAATGCAGTTTGCCAATCGGCTTTTTGGTCAGCTGATTGGATTTATGCACTACAAACTCAATGACCTCAGCATTTACACCGTGCAAGCTGGTGATGGCCTCAATTTTCCCTTTGCGTACAAAGCGGAAAATATTGTTGGCTGCAATCACCTTTTTATTGATGATAGTATCCACCCCAATATTTTGGGACACGTGTGTGTAAACAGCATTGTCCACCAATGCGATGGTTTTGAACAAGCCGGCTTCTTTAGCCATCAAACTGGTGATGATGTTGGTCTCGGAATTTGGAGTCAGGGAGATGAATGCATCCATGCCTTCCAGCCCTTCTTCCTTGAGCAAATCCAGGTTACTGGGGTTCCCTTTAATCACCAGCGTTTCGTGCAGTTGTTCTACAAGGCGCTTACAGCTCTCATTGTTTTGTTCAATCAGAGTAACCTTATAGTTTTCTTCCAGGATTCGGGCGACGGGCAGAGCCAGGGGAGATCCACCGGCAATCATCACCTTTTTTACTTTTTGAATGCTTTTACCAACAAAGTCCGTCACCTGGTCGATGTACTCTTTTTTGGTCATCAGGTACAGGTGGTCGCCGCTTTTAAGCACCATGTCCTTATTGGGGATAATGGTAATGCCCGAACGGAGCAGGGCGATGGCTTTCATCAGAAAATCCGGCGTGGTTTTATCAATCTCCTTCATGCTCCGGTTCACCAGGGGCGAATCGCGGTCGATGGTAATTCCGATGATGGAAATTTTGCCATCTTCAAAATCAAACACATCCGTAAAGGAGCAGCGCTGGAGGAGGCGGTCGACTTCCTGAGCGGCGAGCAGGGTGGGAGAAAACAGGTTGTCAATCCCCATTTCCTGAAACCCTTTTAATTGAATTGGGTCCAGGTATTCGGCATTGCTTACCCGGGCCACCGTTTGGGAAGCCCCCATCTTTTTTGCGAGGAGCGCTGAAAGCAGGTTTGTTTTTTCGGAAGTAGTAACGGCCAGGAAAAGTTGTGCGCGCTGCACTTCGGCATTGTCCAGGACAACGATGGAGGCGGCATCTCCTTTGACCGTCAAAACATCCAGGTGTTTGTTGGCATGTTCCAACACCTCATCGTTGGTATCAATGAGCGTAATGTCCTGATTTTCGCTTTCAAGCAACTGGGCCAGGTGGAAACCTACATCCCCGGCACCGGCAATTACTATTTTCATGGTGCAAAACTATGCTTAATCCGGCAACTTAAGAATATCGGAATTAAAATTTCATCACAAAACCACCATATGGACCGACTGAAATTGAGTTGATTTCGGATTTTAAAATCCTGCGCTCTGAAATACTCTTGTTTTCATCATAGAAAAGTACTCCATTGGTAGTGTCAATAAATGAGAGGTCAAGGTCGAAGGATTTTTCACTGGCCTCCCCATTGATTCCGACAAGATACCAGGTAGACTCCTTGCGACGGGCAAGCAATACGTCCTTTCCCGGATAACCGGCAACAAACCGGGTTTCATCCCACTGTGTAGGAATTTCTTTGAGCAGATTTACCACGGCGGCGGGCATTTTTTGCATGCCTTCCGGAATCTCGGCAATGTGTTGTACCCCTGAAGCAAATAAAATGGGCAGCGCCAGTTCAAAAGCCGGGCTCGTGCGCCGTTGAATATTTGGAATGCTGTCGAGCACCATTGGTGTAAAATCCATTGGATCGAAGACGTTGCGGGTAAACGGGATCACGGCGCAATGGCTTGGCTGCAAATCGGCATTTGCCTGTTCAAAGGTTATAAACTCTTCCCCCTTAATGGCCTCAACGGTCATCAGGTTGGGGTAGCTGCGGTGCCAGCCGCGTGGAAGGGTTGCGCCATGAAAGTTAAGCAGCAGCCGGTGGTCGCCAGCATCTTTGAGTATGTCGTGGTAGTAGGCAATCATGGATTGGCCATCTCCGCCAAAAAAGTCAATCTTGCAGCCGGCTACCCCCATTTTTTGTAGCCGTGCGAATTCAGCCCTGCGGGCTGTGGGGTCCACCAGTTTGCTTTTGGGGGTATAGGTAGTACTGTTCCAATCGCCCGAAGAATTGTACCAAAGAAGAATTCCTACCTGTTTACTGGCGGCATAGTCTACCAACTCCTGCATACGCTCGTAGCCAATTTTCCAATCCCAATCTGCATCGATCAGGCAAAATGGCCAGTGCATTTCAGCCGCATAATCAATGAAACGCCGGGAGGTTTCGTAGTTGGTAAAATCGTCTTTTAACAAAACCCAACTCCAGGAGGCGAGCCCACCGTGAATGAAATCTGTATCCATCGTCAAAGCCGGGGCTGCCAAATCGGTACCAAGTGTACTTTCGACGACAGCTCCCAGGGTGCCAATGGCCAGGATACGCCAGGGACTTGAAAAAGGCAGTCGGCCATTGGGAAGCAGGGCACCTCCGGGAAAAATTTCCTGTTCCTGAGGAAAGGCCACCCGGAGTCGCTGACTAACCGGATCAAACAGAAGTCGGGAACCACAGTAGTTTCTGTGCACATTGGTTTCACTCAACAATACCCAGGTTTCTCCAGCCTGAAACAATGCGGGATACACATACCCCTCTCCAATGGGAGAGGCCTGTGATACCGGAATGCCC
Source organism: Saprospiraceae bacterium (assembly GCA_041392625.1). Taxonomy (GTDB): domain Bacteria; phylum Bacteroidota; class Bacteroidia; order Chitinophagales; family Saprospiraceae; genus M3007. Next base: position 110,405 of record JAWKLR010000002.1, read on the forward strand.
ATGCTGTAATGTTCTTCGTAGGATGGGTTGGTTTCTTTCCAGCCAGACTTGGATTTTGACATGGGTTGCATCCAGGCTTTTACAGCATCACCAAAACCAAATGTTGAGTTTTCCCTTAAAATTTCTACGGGTTCTCCTGGCTTCTGAGATAATTGATAGCAAAAAGCCAATCCGTTTTCAGACAAATTGAAATAGACCTCCAATGCCTGATGCGCGCTGGTTTCCAGTCGCACGACATACTGAAGGGCCTGGTAGGTAATTTCTTTTTGTTTTCCATGGTGCATTGTATACTGATCCCGCACCGGCATTGGATCGGAGACCTCCAAAAAAGCAAGATCCCGGGAAAAGTCCGTTTTGGAAGTAACGATACCCAGGTAGGATGTATCAAGTACCATTTTTTCGCGATAAAAAACCCGATAATAGGGTTGGCCCTGAGCATCGATGTGTATCAAAACACGCATGCTTCCGCTTTCATTTTTCAGCGTAGCCAATGCATCCGCAGCCTGCGCTCCGCTCCGCATGGAAGCGAGCAGGAACAGGAAAAAAAGTATCTTTTTCATCTTAATTTTTGTAATGTGAAAAATCCGAACCCTCGTGCTCAGGAAACCAGAATCAGGATTTCCATTGCACCACCTCATTCATGAGTTGCGCGATTTCCAGATTTTCGTAATCCTCAATGAAGCGTACAATGTTGTTGAACTGCTCGAATTCTTCCTGCGCGTGGGTAGTAGTAACAATCACGGAAGGAGCACCTGCCCGGCGGGCTGCTTCGGCGCCGGTAACGCTGTCTTCAAAAATCAGACAGTCTGAGGCATTTAGTCCCATGGAGTCCGCGGCTTTTTCAAAAATTTCCGGATCGGGTTTTCCCTTACTTACGCTAGATGCATCGAAAATGCCCGTGAAATAGGGACGCAAATTGAGGTTGTCCAGCAAAAAATCTGCATTTTCAGTTGGTGCAGCGGTGCCGATTGCCATCGGGATTCCGGCTGCTTTTATGTTGTCTAAAAAAGTGGACAAGCCCGAAATCAATTTAAGTTCCGGCAAAAAAATCTCGCGGTATGCGGCTTCTTTTTCCCAGGAATATTGTCGTCGTTGTTCTGGTGTAAACCGATCGCCAAAAATGCGTTCCAGAATTTCTTCATTGATACCGTGTACCTTTTCTTTTACCTGTTCGATCGACCAGTCTAAGCCCAGTTCTGCCAGTTTTTTTTGCCAGGCCCGATGATGTACCATCATGTTATCCACCATGGTACCATCCATATCAAAAAGAATTCCTTTCACCATTATTTTTGTCTGTTTTTAAAAGCCAGACACAGCACAGGAGGCTCTTTCGTTTACAGAGCCTCCCGTGGTGCATCCCGTGATTTTCTGTTTAGCCTGCAAAATACAGGTAAGCAGTCAAAATCAACCCAACCACAAAAACAGAAATCACAATATCAATAGTTTTGTAGCTGGCTCTTGTTTCTGCTTTTTGCTCCTCGGTGACAGTTCCAAGGGTCAGGCCCTGGATTTGAGCGAGGATTGGTGCTTCAGAAGCATAACTCACCGCAACCATGGTTATGGCAGAAACCAGGAAGATCAGCAAACTGTAGTACTGGAAAAACATGTTGTTGATGATCCAGAAGAAAGAGCCCTCCGCATAGGAGAAGCCTTCATTCAGCATCACCGGCGTATCAATCATCAAGCGGAACAAGCCCAAAGCGAAGCCTACCAACAGAGCAGCAAGGGCTCCTTTTGCATTCAGGCGCTTATTGAAAATGCCGAAGAAAAACACGACAAAGATGGGCGGAGCGAGGTAGCCCTGTACGCTTTGCAGGTAATCGTACAAGCCACGGCTGCCTTGAATTACCGGAATCCAAAGCAGTCCAATAACCACCATTACACCGGTGGCAATCCGCCCAACACGCACCAATTGCTTCTCGGAAACATCCGGGCGAAACTTGGAATACAAGTCCATGGTAAACAAGGTGGAGGAAGCATTAAATACCCCCGCCAGGGAACTCATCAAAGCGGCTAACAAACCGGCAACAACAATGCCCCGAATACCTGCAGGGAGCACCTTGGCAACCAGCAAGGGGAATACCTGTTGTGCCTGCGCATTGATGATTTTTCCATCGCTATCCAAGAGCGTAGATGCCAGCTCGGGCATTTTCCCGCTGGCCGCCAGAGCAAATGTGATCATACCCGGGATAATGAAAATAAACACCGGCAGCAACTTAAAAAATGAGGCTGCGATGGTACCCCGGCGTGCTTCGGTCAGATTCGCAGCACCCAGCATCCGTTGTACAATGTACTGGTCGGTACACCAATACCACAAACCGATGATCGGAGCACAAAACAACATTCCGAGCCAGGGATAATTTCCATTGAAATACCAGGCCATTTGGGTACTGGTTTTCACCGGAGCCCAGGTGCCTTCTATTCCCTCCGGAACCAGTGGTTTCCAGAGGTTGAACATTTCAGTTCCTGCGATGCGGCGCAGTTCGCCCCAGCCACCCAGAGCATCCAGTCCATAGTACGTAACCAGCACGGCACCCAGAATGAGAACCACCGTTTGAATCGCTTCAGTGTATGCCACGGCACGAAGTCCACCGAGGATGGTATATACTCCTGTCAACAAAATCATCAGGATGGAGCCAACCCAGAAGCTGTCCAGTCCCATGAAGCTCACCTCTGGCAACAATACGCCAAACACAATGCCTCCGGCAAAAATACCCACTGCTACCTTAGTCAGGACATACGCCACCAGCGATATGATCGACAATACCCAACGGGAAGTAGCAGAAAAACGCTTCTCCAGGAATTCGGGCATTGTGTAAATTTTTGAACGCATGTAAAAGGGTGCCAAAACCCAGCCCAATACCAACAAACACCAGGCATGCAACTCATAGTGGGCCATTGCAACCCCATCCGTCGCACCGGATCCAGCCAGACCAACCACGTGTTCTGAACCGATGTTAGAGGCGAAAATAGATGCACCAATTACAAACCATCCGAGGTTTCTTCCTGCAAGAAAGTAATCGTCGGAGGTTTCATTTTTTTGTCGGATCACCCACCATGCAATGCCAAGGATTATGACAAAATACACAAGGATAACAATCCAGTCAATTGTAGCTAATACAGACATGGTAGTGTTGGTTTATTTCGTTGAAAATTTGAATGATGTTTTGCTGTGGTACGTTTCACCAGGTGCTAATATAACCGAAGGAAACGACTCCTGATTAGGAGAGTCCGGATAGTGCTGTGTTTCCAGACAGAACCCGGTCCGGTGAGCATAAGTACCTCCCCCGGGCATAGGCAATGTTCCATCCAGGAAGTTACCACAGTAAAACTGAATTCCCGGTTCATCCGTTTGGATTTCCAAATACCGACCCGTTCCCGGATGGTATACAGAGGATGCCGGGCGGAAACTTCCCTGATTGTTCAAAACCCAACAATGGTCATAGCCTTTTCCTTTTGCAAGTTGATCGTCTTCCTGTTCGATGTCGCGGCCAATGGCTTTGGCTTCACGGAAGTCAAAAGGAGTGTTCGCAACGTCCTGCAGTTCGCCGGTTGGAATCAGCGTGGCATCTACCGGTAAATAAGTGGCTGCATCCAACTGCAACTCGTGGTCGAGAATGTTATTTGAGAAATTACCAGAGAGGTTGAAGTAACTGTGTTGAGTCAGGTTAACGACTGTCTTTTTATCGGAAGTTGCCTCGTAGCTTACTTCCAGGGTATTGTCCTCGGTCAGGGTATAAACCACGCTTGCATTCAGTGTGCCGGGGTAACCACCCTCGCCGTCCTGACTGATGTAATTCAGTTTCAATGCCACGCCTTTATCCGATTTCTCCTCCGAAGCAGTCCATACCACTTTATCAAAGCCTTTTACCCCTCCATGCAGGTGGTTGGGGCCGTCGTTGGTTTCAAGTTGGTACTTGTTTCCGTCAATAGAAAACTGTCCTTTTGCAATCCGGTTTCCATACCGACCAATGAGGGCTCCGAAGTAAGGATTGCTTGCGATGTACTGGCTCAGAGAGTCGTATCCCAAAACGATGTTTTCATACCTTCCGTCTTTATCGGGCGCCGTCCAGGAAGTAATGATGCCTCCGTAGGTAATCACCTTTACTTCCATTCCTTTTCCATTGGAAAGTGTGTACTGATCGACCGCTTGTCCCTCAGGAGTTGTGCCATATGCCTGCTTGGAAATGCTTGCTGCCGGAGCTGCTTTTTCGTCGGTCTTTGCAGATTCCCCGCTTTCATTTGCACACTGTACAAACAGGAAAGAAGCAAGTGCAAACAGGATAAAACAGGTGTATTTAAATGTAGCTGTATTCTTCATATTGATCTTGTTTTTTGTTTGGCAAAAAATTTACAAGCCGTGCTGAAACAGATGATAGTACACTTCATTTGCATTCAGTTTGTCTTTGAAATCGCGGATGTTGGTTTGTTCATCGATAACCACCATTTCAATTCCGGCAATATCCGCAAGGTCTTCCATGTATTCTGTTGTGAGTGCCTGCGTGTACACGGTATGGTGCGCTCCACCAGCCAGAATCCACGCTGTGGCTGCAATTTCCAAATTTGGTTTGGCATCCCAAAGCACGCGGGCTACCGGCAGGTTTGGCAGGTCTTTTTCAGGTGCAACGCTTTCAACTTCGTTGACGAGCAATCGGAACCGGTTGCCCATATCAATCAGTGAGGCGTTGAGGGCTGGGCCGGGCTTGCTGTCAAACACCAAACGAACCGGGTCTTCCTTCCCGCCAATCCCCAGCGGATGAATCTCGCAGGAAATTTGTTTATCGGCAATAGACGGACAGATTTCAAGCATGTGGGCTCCAAGAACCAGGGATCGCTCCGGAGTAAAGTGGTAGGTATAATCTTCCATAAACGAGGTTCCTCCGTCGAGTCCCTGTCCCATCACCTTCATGCTGCGGAGCAGTGCTGCCGTTTTCCAGTCGCCTTCCGCACCAAACCCGTATCCCTGCATCATAAGGCGTTGAACGGCGATGCCCGGCAATTGCTTAAACGCACCCAGGTTTTCAAAGGTATCGGTAAAGGCTCCGAAACCGCCTTCATCCAGGAAGGATTTCAGGGCTAGTTCGATGCGCGCAGCCTCCACCAAAGAGGAGCGAAGCGCACCATTGCTCTTGAGAGTATCTGCCAACTGGTATTGGTGGTCGTACTCCTCCAACAAGGCTGCTACCTGGCTGGCGGATGCATCGGGCATGTGCTTCAACACATCCGATGTATCAAATCCATTTACAGCAAAACCAAACCGGATTTGCGCCTCTACTTTATCGCCTTCCGTTACGGCTACTTCACGCATGTTATCACCGATTCGGGCAACTTTCAGGTTTTGCATTTCATTCCAGCCCAAAGCCACACGCGACCAAACGTTGAGTTTCTTTTGAACGGATGATGTTTTCCAGTGCCCTACAATAATCTTGCGTTTCTTGCGCATACGCGACATGATAAACCCAAATTCCCGGTCGCCATGGGCAGACTGGTTCAGGTTCATAAAATCCATATCAATGGTATTCCACGGGATTTCTGCGTTGAATTGTGTGTGCAGGTGGCAGAGCGGTTTGCTGAGGTTGCTTAAGCCTCGGATCCACATTTTGGCCGGGGAGAACGTGTGCATCCAAACAACCACACCAATGCATTTTGAATCGGAATTGGCAGCGACACAAACCTGCAGGATTTCATCCGGAGTTGTAACCAGACCTTTATCTTTCAGTGCAACCGGCAAACCAGCCTCCTGATTCAGGCCGGATACAATAGTCGCCGAGTTTTGAGCAACTTGCTTCAAGGTCTCCGGGCCATATAAGTGCTGGCTTCCCGTGATAAACCAGAGTTCTTTTTCGTTTATATTTTTCATTTAAAAAACCTATTTTTTACTGCCCGTAGTAGGCATTTTTACCGTGTTTACGTTCGTAGTGTTTTTTGATTAGTGCATCTTTTAAGCGCGGAGCCTGTGGATTTATCTGCAGGGTCAGCTGAGCCATTTTTGCTACCTCTTCCAGCACTTTACTGTGGTACACTGCCTTTGCTGCATTCGCGCCCCAGGTAAACGGCCCGTGATTTCCAATCAGCACCATCGGAACCTCCTGATAGTCGATGTTCCGTTCGCGGAAACAGTCTGTAATCTGAATCCCCGTATTGTGTTCGTAATTGCCTTCGATCAGTTCATCGCGCATAGGCTCAGCGCAGGGGATGTCTTGCGTGAGGTGATCGGCATGGGTAGTTCCAAAAATCGGAATGTCTCGTTGAGCCTGCGCCCAGGCTACAGAGTATGTTGCATGCGTGTGGGCAATGCCTCCAATGTGTTCCCAGTTTTTGTAAAGCCAGGCATGGGTTTTGGTATCCGAAGAAGGGCGCATACTTCCTTCTATAATCTGGTTGTCAAAATCCAAAATCACCATATCCTCCGGCTTCAAAACCTCATATGGAACCCCGCTGGGTTTGATGGCAAATACACCGGCAGCGCGGTCTACTGCACTCACATTACCAAAGGTATAAATCACCAGCCCGAGGGCATTCAACTCCATATTGGCTTCGTAGCAAGCCTGTTTTAAATCCTTATACATTGACATGTGATGCAATTTTCTTCATGGTTCTTGATTCGACAAAGTTGCTCAATGCTTCGTATTCCTCAATAAGTGAGTCAAACAAGGCAACCTGATCGGCTTGCGGATAATATTCGGCCTCGAAATCACTTGCCAGGTTTTTACTTGCCTCCAAAACATTCGGATACAATCCAGCAGCAACGGCTGCATAAATCGCTGCACCCAGCGCAGGGGCATAATCCGATGTAGCAACTACGATAGGCCGATTCAACACATTGGCAAGTGTCTGCATGATGAATGGAGATTTTCGAGCAACCCCTCCAATACCTATCACCTTGCGAATTTCCACACCTTCCTCTTCAAACCGGTCGACAATTTTTTTGGAGCCAAAACAAATTGCGTGAACCAGGGCTTTAAATAAATGTGGGGCCTTGGTACCTAGCGACAACCCAGAAATAGCACTTTTCAGGGCCTGGTTCGCATCCGGTGTCCGGCGGCCGTTGATCCAGTCGAGTGCAGTCGGCAGACTTTCAGAAAGCGGAATTTGTTCGGCCTGGCTTGCCAGGGTACTGATCAGGTTCCGATCAATTTCTTCCATCAATTGCTGCTTCTGTTCATCGGTAAGCACTTCGCTTTTTTGCATGAGGTTGTTTACCGGCCACATCAACACATTTTTAAACCAGGCAAGCATGTCGCCAAAAGCGGATTGCCCGGCCTCCAGGCCAACCATTCCCGGAATTACGGAGCCATTTACCTGTCCGCAAATCCCTTTTACACAGCTGCTACCAATGATTTCATTAGGAGCAACCATGATGTCGCAAGTGGATGTTCCCATTACACGTACCAGACTGTACGCCTCTACACCGGCGCCCACCGCACCGGCATGCGCATCAAACGTGCCCACGGCAATAACGGTTTCTGTTGTCAGTCCCAGTTTATTTGCCCACTCTTCGCTGAGGGTTCCGGCGGAGGTATCAGATGTGTAGGTATCATCGTACAGGCGACTGCGGAGCGTTGCTAAATCCGGGTCGAGTTTTCCAAGAAATTCTTCCGGTGGAAGTCCGTTCCAGTCTTCATGCCACATGGCTTTATGTCCGGCTGCACAGCGACTCCGTTTGAGTCCGGCCAGGTTCTTACTTCCTGTGAGGATGTAGGTCATCAGGTCGCAATGTTCCACCCAGGAATAGGCCTGAGTACGAACGGCTTTATCTTCGCGGATGATGTGCAAAATTTTTGCCCAGAACCATTCGGATGAATAAATTCCTCCTTCGTACCGGGTGTAATCTTCGCCTCCCCAGTTTGCAGCAAGGGCATTGATTTCATCCGCCTCAGCAATGGCTGTATGGTCTTTCCACAAAACCATCATGGCATTTGGATTTTCCTCAAACCCGGGCACAAAGACCAAAGGCGTTCCATCTTCTGAAACTGGAATAGGTGAGCTGCCCGTTGTATCTACACAAATCCCCCGTACACGCTCCGGAGCTACACCCGACATCTGCATGACGCTTTTGATGGTATTTTCCAAACCCTCAATGTGGTCAAGTGGATGCTGGCGAAACCGGTTGAGCGAAGGGTTGCAGTATTTGCCTTCCTTCCATCGGGCATACCAATGCACACTGGAAGCCAGCTCGTTGCCGTAGTTGGCATCGATGAGTACCGCCCGGACAGAGTCCGTACCGTAGTCCAGTCCGATTACATAATTTTTCATCTTATCTCTTATATTTTTATTTTATACACTACAAAAGCATGGGAGGGAACCGCAGTTTCCAGCACCGCTTTTTTTAAGGAAACCGAGCTTTGCACCGGAGCCAGCTGCGTGGGGGATGCAAAGGAATTAACGGCAGCCATATTGTCTTCTTTCAAGGTCCAAACTTCTGCTGCCGATCCAGGTTTGGCGCCTTTGATCGCAACCGAGATCTGCTGACTTTTTTCAGATGTATTCACCACCTTGAGGATCAACTCACTGGTGTTTGCGTCTTTCACTGCCGATGCGTACAACGCGTGCTGACCGGTCACCGGCTTGCCGTCCATCAGGATTTCCAGCAGGTCTGTACCGGCATTGTTGGAGTACATTTTTTGTACATAATAATTTGCGGTACCGTAGGATTCCAGGTTGTTAAACCAGATCAGATCGGGTGTCCATTGCCAGCCTTCGGCGTGTGCAAAAAGCGGTGCATAGGAGGTCATGACCACCAGGTCTGCATTGCGTTCGAGGCCGGTCATATAGGCTGCTTCTGAAAGCGCACAGTCCCAGTTGTTTTTATTGTCCGGACTGGCAATTGCCACGCTTTGGGCCGCATATTCTCCGGCAAAAATTTTAGGTCCGTTTCGGTCATAGGCATCGTAACGGGTTGCATTTTCACGGAACCAACCCGGAGGCCGGTAATAGTGTTCATCGACTATTTCCGCATTGAGTTTTCCAAGTTCCTCCATTCCATATTCAAAATGCTCGCCTTCCGGAAACGGTCCGCTTCCGGAAACAATCACGATGTCCGGGTATTTTTCTTTTATGGCTTTTTCAAAAACTACATAGCGCTTGATGTATTCCGGGCCCCATTGCTCGTTTCCAATTCCGAGGTACTTCAAGTTAAACGGTTGTGGGTGCCCCATATCGCTTCGGAGTTTTCCCCAGGGGCTTTTCACATCGCCGTTGGCAAATTCTATCAGATCCAGAGCGTCCTGCACGTAGGGGTCGAGTTCGTCCATAGGCACCAGCTCGGCGGTGTTGAACTGACAGGCCATTCCACAACTCAATATGGGCAGTGGGGTTGCGCCCATGTCTTCTGCAAGTTGGAAATATTCAAAAAAGCCAATTCCAAAACTCTGGTAATAGTCCGGTGTAAGGCGGTGTGAAAATTCGGTATTCCATCGGTTTACCAACACTTCCCGGCCATCAATCGGGCCAACAGTTTTTTTCCACTGGTAACGGCGGTCGAGGGTGCGCCCTTCCACTATACAGCCTCCGGGGAAGCGGAGAAATCCTGGATTCAGATCGTCGAGTAATTGAACAAGATCTTTTCGCAGTCCTTTCTTACGGCCTTTCCAGGTATCCTGAGGAAACAGGGAAATCATATCCAGGTCAATGGTTCCTGTTCCTTCAAATGTGATTTTCAATTTGGCTTTTGCCTCCGTTGAATTGGCAGTGATCACCGACTCGTAGCCTTTCCATTCTTTCCCATCCGGCTTTACGCTTGTCTCACCCAATACCTTTCCGTCGGGAGCGATCAATTGAAAACGAACCAACGAAACAGATCCGGACTGGTTGGCTGCATTAAAGGACAGGTCGTACTGTTCCCCTGCTTTTATGCCCATGCCCCGGAAGCCTTCGTTGATGAGTTCGTAGCCCGCAGCGTCATTGATTTCAACCCGCAAAAAATTCAGATTCGCAGGGTTGTCCCCGGTTTTGATAATGGTTCCCATCCCGGATTTCAGGTTGAGCGAATGGCGATCGCTATTGGGTTGTAGCCATCCCATTTTCGGTGCGGGGGCAAACTCAAAACCCCGGTTCTTCACCAGTTCCGCATACAAACCGCCATCGGCTGCAAAGTTGATGTCTTCAAAAAAAATCCCGTACATGGTCGGCTGAATGCTGGCCTTGGTTTTGGAGGCATCTACTGTCAAGTTATGACTTGCAGCCTGACCCCAAAGCAGGCTTGTTTGCCAAATAAAGCCAATGGCAAGCACCGCTACAGATTTCCAATTTTGTCTCATATTTATCTCTTTTAATTAGGTTCAAGTGGTGGCAGTCTACCGGATTATTTTTTATTATCTGCATTTGAAAAATCCAGCCATACTTTCATTTTCCCTACGCCCCGGTTCGACCAGGCATAATAGGGAATGGCTTTCAGCACATCGTTTTGCAGGGTGTATACTCCTTGCAAAAGATCGGCTTCCGATTGAGCCTCAAACACATCTGAAGCCTGGATTTTTATCTGGTCAAAACTGCTTGTATTATCAACTTCCTCAATGGCATAAACCAGCGGTCCGCGCTCAAGCGCAGCCTTTCCCCGATCTTCTTCTACCTGTTCATCGGCCTGCACCATCCGCACAGGCATTGGGAAATTCAATTCCAGGACATCGTCTTTTTCCCAGATTCTGGAGATTGTAAAATAGCCATCTTTTGCAGTGCCTTCAATGGGCTTTCCATTGAGCAGGATGGTCGCCTGTTCCGCGCTGTTGTGTACGTAGTGATACAGATTCCCCGGTAGCGGGCTGTTGCGTGCCCAGGAGGGGATGCGAAACTTCAGCTCGACTTCTTTGGGGTTCTGTGCGTCAACATGAAATACCACCTTCCCATCCCATGGGTAATTGGTTTCCTGCCGTACAGAAACGGCATTTCCAGGAAGACTTACTTCTGCGCTGCTCGAGGCATATAGATTGACAAAAATGGTCTGACCGGATTGGGCATAAATGAGGCCCGGCATGGCAGGAATAAAACGAATCACATTGGTGGGGCAGCAGGAGCAATCAAACCAGGACTGCCGGGTACAAGCCCCACGATTGAACTCGTAACGACCATCAGCTTCCAGGGCATTGGGGTAAAAAAAGTGTGTTCCATCCAGCGACAAGCCGCTGATCAGGCCATTGTACAAGGTGCGCTCAATTACATCAAAATAGGCAACGTCTCCGGTTTGGTTATATAGACGTTGATTCCAGTATACACTGCCAATTGAGGCACAGGTTTCATTGTAGGATGTCTTGTTCGGAAGCTCGTAGTTTTCACCAAACGATTCGCCTTCATGGCGTGCTCCAATACCGCCGGTCAGGTACATCTTTTTTTCAACCATATTTTTCCACAACTGTTGGACGGCATGGTTGTACGCCGAGTCATTTTCCAATACGGCTATGTCGGTCATTGCAGCATACATGTACACTGCGCGCACAGCATGGCCCACCACTTCATCTTGTTTTGTTACCGGGAGGTGATCCTGAGAATAGGGGCCAAACAATTCGTGATGATCGGGATTGCCCCGGTTGTCCAGGAAATATTTAGCGAGCTCGAGGTATTCTTTTTTATCTGTTACCTGGTAGAGTTTCAACAGCCCGGTTTCAATGATTTGGTGACCGGGAACAGATGCTATTTTGCCATCCCCAGCTCCGAACGTAGCCACCATCAGGTCGGCATTTTTCAGAGCGATATCCAGGAAATTTCGTTTGCCGGTTGCCTTGTAATGGGTGTAAGCTGCCTCGTATAAATGGCCTGCGTTGTAGAGTTCATGGCTTGCGCCAAGCGACTCCCAGCGTTTACCTTCCTCTACTGGCACCCAAGGAGCCGGGGGCTTGGCAGGATTGATGGTTCGCCAGGTTGTAAGGTAGCCATCCGCTTCCTGCCCTACGGCAATAATCCGGATGAGAGAATCCAGTAAATTTTCCAGCTTCGGGTTTGGTGCACTAATGAGTGAGTTGGATGCGCCCTCGATAATTTTATACACATCGGTGTCATCGAATGGCATTTGCCCATGTGTTTCGCCTTCCAGTTTGCCTCCTGCAATCAGAAAATTATCCAGGCGGCCCTCTTCCATGCACTTTTGCAAGGCATAGTCGATTGTTTTTTCCTGAACACGCTTGATGATCGGCAGCCAGAAATGATCTTCAATCTGTACGTTCCGAATATCTACCGGCGTGATGGGGTAGGCATTGGCATTTGCCTCCGTTGCCGGAACATCAGCCTGATTTTGGCACGCCGGGCTCCAAATGGAAATCAACAACAAACTAGTTAGAAGACGGACTGTATTTTTCATTCAAATCAGTTTAAGGGCTTTACATAAGGCCAGCCATCTGAACTCCACTCAATGGTTCTGACTGTGAGTTTGGAAATGCCTTTATCGCTGGCATCATAGGCATGAAAAAACAGGTAATCTTTTTTGTCAAATGTATAGGCGCTGCAATGGCCTGCTCCATACCAATTGGCATTCCCCTGTACTACGAGGCTTCCTCCTCCGTGGAAAAGGTTTTTTTCATCTTTGTCAAAATACGGGCCTTCAACATTTTTTGAGCGGCCTACTACCACTTTGTAGGTGCTGTTTTCGCCGCGGCAACACAAGTCCCAGGAAAGGAACAGGTAGTACCACCCGTCCTTTTTAAAAATAAAAGGTGCTTCCAATGCGGCATCTCCGGGGTTCTTGTCGCTGAGTTCAAAACTCCGCTCCCGACGGGCTACGGTGTACCACTCCTGCGGCTCGGCAATCGTGAGCAGAGAAGGGTTTAGTTTGACCAACTTCAGGCCATCCCAGAACGACCCGAAGGTCATCCAGGCGGTGCCGTTTTCATCAAAAACAATGTTGGGGTCAATGGCATTCCACAGGTCCCGGTTGGGCTGCGATTGAATTACAATTCCGTGATCGGTCCATGCATAGGCTTCATCCGAGGGGTCGAGGGTTTTATTCGTTGCCACGCCAATCGCCGAAGTGTTTTTGCCAAAAGCAGAAACTGAATAATACAGGTAATACAGCCCGTTGTGAAACAGTACATCCGGGGCCCAAATGTGGTTGCGAAACTGGGGCACTACCTGATCCGTCCACGTCGGTTTTTCGGGAAAAACAGGTTCTAGTTCCTTCCAGTTTTCCAAATCGCTGGAAACAAAATGAGCAATGCCGCGGCCTGTGCAAAACAGGTGGTAGTTTGCCCCCTCTTGAATAACCACGGGGTCGTGTACCCGAATGGATGTGGCCTGGGCGCTGAGCAAGGTCGGCAGCATCAAAAAACCGAAGCTCAAAAGTCCGATGTATGCGCGTATTTTTTTCATAATAATCAATTATTGCACACCCTCCGACGTCATGATTACCCGCTGCAAGGTGCTGTCCGGATTGTAATACAAATAATCGATGCAAACAGAGCGGCGGAAACTGCCACCATAGGGCTCAATTCCTCCGGTATGATAGATGAAATAGGGCACTCCTTTATACTCGATAATGGATTGGTGATTGGTGTTGCAGTTCCCGGAAAGCTCGTTCAAAATCCCCTTGTACTCCCAGGGGCCCTGGATGGATTTCGACATGGCATATGCTGTTTTTTCCGGAAACTGATATGCATAGGATAGGTAGTACCAGTCGCCGCGCTTATGAATCCACGGGGCCTCCGTAAAATTGGGCAAGCCATCTACCACCTGAATGTCGCCATCCAGTTCGATCATATTTTCTTTTAGCTTGGCATAATAGCATTTGGTATTCCCCCAGAATAAATATGCCTGATCGTCATCATCCAGAAACACCGTTGGATCAATATCGTCCCAGGCGATGTTTGTCGCCTGTGTCATGTCGTTGCTGATCAGCGCTTCGCCCAGTGCATCCCGGAACGGACCGATCGGGCTATCAGAAACGGCTACCCCAATTGCCTTACCGGGTTTCGTTGCATGTTCCATGGAAACGTACCAGTAAAACTTGCCATTCCGCTCTATCACCTGAGCGGCCCAGGCGTCCGCCTTAGCCCAGGAAAAATCGCTGACTTTTAATGGCACGGGGTGTGCTTTCCACTCAACCATATCTGTTGAAGAATACACCAGCCATTCATTCATTTTATAAAATGTATCATCCAGTTCAGCCTCATCGTGGCCGGTGTATAAATAGACGGTGTCGTTGTACACCAGAGCAGCGGGATCGGCTGTAAACTTGTCTTTGATGATCGGGTTGTTGTACTTTTTCCCACCGGTAGGGTCCAAAACGGGAGTATCCGGAGAGTCCGTGTTTTTGGCACAAGCAAACAGCAAAACGAGCACTAAAGCAAAAATCGTGGTGTAAAGTCCCTTCATATTAGTTTATTTTTTTAGCCCAAATTGCGGTGCCCACATTGTTTAAGCCTGAGAAAAGAATGGTCGATGTGACCTTGTTTTCCCAGTCTCTTCCGCGTTCCACATGCAAGACATCGGTATAGCCATTGCTCCAGTTGAGTGTGAGCCAGGGAGCGTTGTATGACCAGGTGCTTCCCGGATCGTTATTGAGTGTTCCATTGGCTAAAACTTCCAATGGAATGCTGGTTTGAAAATTGGGGGAGGTTTGTGTATCGGCAAACCCCGGCACTACTTGATAGCCCAGAATGATTTGTTCGTAATTGCCGCTTAGTTCGTTTTCAGAAACAGGAATTTCCTCCAGTCCTGCTACCCGCTCCGGAGAAACGATTGACCAACCATCCTGGGTCCAGTGAATTTTTCGGTTGTGCAGCACCATAAAATAGTGGTCAACACCTGGCCGACCCTGGTGCGCGATGTAAAACTGGCCATTTCCGTCTTCGAAGACAGTTGGGTGCGAAACGCCCTGCCAACCAGAATGTCCTGCAAACTGGTAGGGTGCCAGAATCATGGGGGCATTATCGGAAAGTTCATTCACGTCCTGGCCATTGAAATCGTAAAACGGGCCTTCCGGGGAATCGCTTCGCCCCACGCGGACGTTGTATTTTGTTTCCAGCCAATCGTAGGCAATAAACAGGTAGTACTTGCCAAATTGCGGGTTGTAAATAACCTCTGCTCCCTCGATATTTCCATTGATGGTGTTTCCGGTAAAGCCGCGGTGTGCGACACGCACGCCCTTGTTTCCGGGTGAATTAGCCAGTCCGGAGCTTGGATTGATTTCCAGTAGATAAATCCCATCCCAGGATGAACCGTAAAACATCCAGTGTCTGCCGCTGTTGTCGACAATAAGGCTGGGGTCGATTGCATTGGTATGCACATCCGCGTTGTTGAGAGAAGTGACAACCAATCCGCGTTCTGTCCACGGACCCAAGGGCGATGAAGCAGTTGCCAGACCGATTACACTCAAACGAGGTAGGCTGGAGGCAAGGGAATAATACAGACGGTATTCTGATCCCACCTGGATGATTTCCGGTGCCCAGAGTCCATCAACGGGCGTTCCTCCTTTTCCCTGAATAAATGCTTTCCCTTGAGCAGGGAGTTGATCAAAGACCCAACCCACAAACTCCCATTCGACCAGGTCTTTTGATTTTCTGATTTGGATTCCCGGCTTTACTGCGGTTCCGTAGGCAGCATCGGTGCTGTAGCAGTAATAGGTATCGCCAGATTTAATGATTGAAGGGTCGTGCACATTGTACGGTCCCCACTTATACACCTGATTGATTGAGGATACATCCAGGTAGGTATCGTTGATGGAGTTGATGTCAAAACTATCTGTCGGGTTTGTGATAATGGGCGGATCAATTTCCGGCGGCATATCTCCTTTTCCACACGCGCCAAGCACCATACTCAGAAGTATAGTCAAGGCAAAAACAATATGAACGACGTGTTTTGACATGCTTATTTTGTGGCTTCAATTACGATGACAGAGAACGGAGGAATTTCTACATGGAGCATTCCATTTTTCAACTGCACTCCATTCATTTTCTGAGTCTGAATCAGATTCGGTTTATCAAAGGTATTGTGGGCTTGCAAACTGGATGCAGTGAGGATTTCACCACTCGCTTTTTTCAGATTCAGTGCAGTTACATCCAGGTCAATGGCCTGTGTTTTTTGTGCATCAATATTCACCAGGGAAACGTGGACCTTCCCTTCAGAATCCATCGATGCAGAGGCAGAAACAGCCGGAAGTGAGCGACTTTCAAACACATAATCAGGTGACTCAAAGCGAAGTGGAATGAGGGTGGCATCCTGGTGCACGCTGTACATTTTCATCACATGATAGGTCGGTGTCAGCAGCATTTTTTCTTCATCGGTCAGGATCACAGCCTGAAGCACGTTTACAGCCTGAGCCAGATTGGCCATTTTTACGCGGTCTGCATGGTTGTTGAAAATATTCAGGGTTGCGCCGGCAATCATTGCATCGCGCATGGTATTTTGCTGGTATAAAAAGCCCGGATTGGTTCCCGGCTCTACGTTGTACCAACCGCCCCATTCATCGACAAACAAGGCTACTTTTTTTTCTTTATCGTATTGATCCATGATTGCAACGTGCTTCTGGATCAATTCTTCCATCTGGAGCGCCCGTTCCATAATGGTAAAATATTGGTCTTCTGTAAAGTTGGTGGCTGGCCCTTTATTTCCCCAGTCAATAACAGAGTAGTGGTGCAGGGCAATGGCTTCAATCAGGTTTTTAGGGATATTTTTCATCAGGACTTCGGTCCAGCGATAATCGCTGCTGCTGGCTCCCGATGCGATCCGGACCAGTTTGTCGGAATTGAGCCAATCGGTTGTGAATGTGGCATAGCGGCGGTACACATCCGAATAGTACTCCGGGGTCATGTTTCCACCACAGCCCCATGCTTCATTTCCAACGCCCCAGAAGGTAACTTTCCAGGGTTCTTTTCTTCCATTTTGTTCGCGCAGATCGGGCATTGGGCTCGATCCGGCGGGGTGGTTGGTGTATTTAATCCAGTCGGCCAACTCCTGTGGAGTTCCACTACCAACGTTTGCCGACAGGTAAGGCTCCGTTTGGAGCAGTTCGCACATATTCAGGAATTCATGGGTTCCGAAGCTGTTGTCCTCTTTTACATTTCCCCACCAAATATTCAAAATTGAGGGGCGGTCTGCTTTCGGGCCAATCCCATCTTTCCAGTGGTAGGTATCCGCGAAGCACCCTCCGGGCCAGCGCAGGTTGGGAATTTTTAATTCCTTCAAGGCTTCTACTACATCCGTTCTTACACCGGCCGTATTGGGAATCTGACTGTCTTCTCCTACATAAAAACCGCCGTAAATGCATCTTCCGAGGTGCTCGGCAAAATGCCCGTAAATATGGCGGCTGATTTGAGGTGCATCCGCATCCAACTGCGCAGTAACACGGGTGGCTTCCTGGCTAAAACCCGGAAGGCTAAAGAACAAAAGAAAAGCAGTGAGAATGCCGGATAGAAGATTCTTCATGGATTCAATATATTTTAAAAAAGGGGAGGGCAGTAGAAACTGAAAAATACAGATAAATGTGTGCTGTACTGTAATCGGGGCTTCAAAAAGTCAGACCCAACTGAGGCAGACAATCCTTTCGGATTGGCCGCCTCAGAGGTCTGAGCCATTCTATGTATGAAGTTTACTTACCAATTTCAACCAGATAGACTGGTGTCAAGCAGGATAACAAGAATCAGAAAAACCTTAGTATCCGTCATTCTGCTGAGTACCTGGGTTGTTATCCACCTCAGTCTGAGGGATCGGGAAAAATTCACGACCAACAACATAGGTTTCGTACTCCGCATCGCGTGATTTGAGCCAATCCAGTTTTACCGGATCTTTCAGCCAGCCCCAGCGGCGGATGTCGTCGAAACGGTGTCCTTCCAGAGCCAATTCGAGGTAGCGCTCGTGGGCAATTTGCTCGCGCATTTCATCCTGGTTCATGTTTGGTTTTACCGTTTGCAGGTTTGGAAGATTTACACGGTCCCGAACCATTTGAATGTAATCATAGGCCATTCCGGTCTTATCATTTTCATTCAAACACTCTGCATACATCAGCAATACATCTGCATAACGCATGATGCGCTCATTGATACCTGAACGCCAGTCAAACTCATCAATGTTGGTTTCGTCGTTCTGGTATTTGCGGCAGAACAAGTCGTTTAGGTCAGCAGCGTTGTTGGCATAGTACTCAGAGAACAGATTGCCATAAAGCATAACACCAGGTCCGTCGTACAGGATTGTTGCATTGAGTCGCGGATCCACTTCGTCGTTTATGGTTTTTTCTTCCATAAACTCGTTGAACAAAGCCCAGGTAGGCTGAACGTCGGTCCAGCCAAAGCCACGTGGAGCGTAGGTGATTGCCCGTGCAGAGGTACGGCCCCATCCGGCGATTGGCACACAGCACCAGGAAAGGTCAACCCCTCCCGCTTCGCGGCTGAACTGTACTTCAAAAACGGATTCGGAGTTGTTTTCGTTGGATGCTGTAAAGTTGTCGCGATAATCAGGAACCAGGCTGTATACATTCAGATCGATTACAGATTTGAATGTTATTTCAGCATTTGTAAAATCCTTTGTGAACAGGTAGGATTTTCCAAGGTAAGCCAGGGCGGCGCCTTTGGTTGCGCGTCCTGCGGTCATTCCTTCATCCGGACCGGTGAGTCCATTGTAGGAAACTGGCAGTCTGTCTGCTGCATCTTTGAAATCCTGGATTACCTGTGCCCATCCTTCTGCTTCAGTGCGCTGTGGGTGGTACAGATCGGTGTAGTTCAAAGGAACCGGAACACTTTTAAACATGTTCACGGCATGGAACAAATACAGACCACGCAGGAAGTATGCCTGTCCCATGATCCGGTCTTTCACAGCCTGATCCATTTCGATATTCGGGACATTGGCCAATACCTGGTTAGCACGGTAAATACCCTGGTAGTAGGTTTCGTAGGCCCAGCCATAAATTGCCGGGTCGGCAATACCTGTATTGAATTTTCCAACATTTGCCATTGCACTCCATGGACTGTGGCTACGACAGTCGTCGCCTTTCAGATCCAGCAAAAGTGGAGTAGAGCGCATGTAGGTTCCATCCACACAGAGTTTTCCGTACACGGCGTTGAGGCCGTTGACTGCATCTTCCGGCGTTTTCCAGAAAGAGGCTTCGGTTGCCACGTTTGGGTCAACCTGTATCAGGTCATCTTCTTTCACACAGCCTGCCAAGGTGAAGACCAGCAGGGTGGAAAAAGTTATTTTGAACAAAATATTTCGTTTCATAATATCTATGATTTAGATGTGGTTAAAATTAGAACCCGATGGAGAGTCCAAAGAGGATACCTCTTGGATTCGGGAAAGAGCCGCTATCAAATCCTCTTGAGAACAGGCCATCGCTGATGAAATCAGGATCGAAACCACGGTATTTGGTGAAGGTGTACAGGTTTTGTCCGGAAACAGAAACACGTGCACTGCGGATCAGGTTGGTGCGGAGTGGGAGGGTGTACCCCAACTCAAGCGCCTGAATCCGAAGGTAGTTTCCTTTTTCCACGAAGCGATTAGAAAGGCGGTTGTTGCCGTTCGGGTCGCCGATAACCGGGCGAGGAACATCGGTATCGCGGTTGTCTTCAGTCCAGTAGTTCAACATGTCGGTGTGGTGGTTCACATAGTCACCCAACATCAGCTGCGCATAGGTGTTGTTGATCACCATGTTGCCGGCAACACCCTGAAGGAAGCAAGAAAGGTCGAAGCCTTTGTACTCGGC
The DNA here is from genome assembly GCA_041392625.1 of Saprospiraceae bacterium. GTDB lineage: Bacteria > Bacteroidota > Bacteroidia > Chitinophagales > Saprospiraceae > M3007. The sequence goes on from JAWKLR010000002.1 coordinate 130,017, forward strand.
AGAAAGGTTGAATCCGAAGCTGTACTTTGGAATGGTAACGCCCTGGAAGCTCCGGTCGTCGTCGGTGATCAATCCGTCGTTGTTCAGGTCTTTGAATTTCAGGTCGCCAGGAGCTGCATTTGGCTGAAGTGCGTGGTTTGCAATTTCATCTGCATTCTGGAAAATTCCTTCGATTTCAAATACATAAATCTCACCGATTGAACGGCCTACTTCGGTACGAGAGCCTACACCACTGATCGGAATGTTATCTGCTCCAATCGACAATACTTCGTTCTTCAAGGTACCCAGGTTAGCACCGATGCTGTAGCTAATGCCGTTGAAGTTGTTGCGGTACAAAGCGGCAAATTCAAACCCTTTGTTCTGCACAGTAGCGGCATTCGTTGTAATGGTTGCAGGGAATGCTCCGGTAGAGAATGGAAGCGGAACATCTGCCAGAAGGTCGGTAGATTTTTTCTGGTAGTATTCTGCGCTGAATTCCAATTTGTTATCGAGCATACCAAATTCAACTGCAACGTTTGCTGTTTCAGTATCTTCCCATTTTACGTTCGGGTCTTTGATGTCAATAGCGGTAATACCAGTTCCATAAACATCACCAAATGGATAAAATGCGAATGGATTTACCGTTGCTACATAATCATACACACCAATGGTGTTGTTGCCCAACAGACCATAACCACCACGCAGTTTCAGGGTATTGATAAAGCCAGGAAGGTTCAACCAGGATTCGTTGTGCAACTTCCATGCACCTGCTACAGAGTAGTAGTTACCGGTGTTGTTTTCCGGACTAAACAAAGAGGATTTGTCCTGACGGAAGTTTACTGTCAGCAAGTAGCGATCGTCGTAACCGTAGTTCAAACGGCTGAGGTAAGAAATACCGGTAATTGTGCTGTTGTATTCGCGTGCAGATTGCGCATTGGCGTATTCGATCTGACTGATTTCACCTGGAAGGTAACCAACACCACGGGTAATCAGGTTGCTGTGTTTGTTGATTTCCTGGATGTAACCGAAGAGTGCACCAACTGAGTGCTTTCCAAATTTGTTGTCGTATGAAAGCAGGTTATCGACAATCGTGCGGGTCTGGTTTCCACGGGTAGCATCCAAGGCTGCTTCGTCGTTGGTAGTGATGTAGTACCAGCCCAAATCGCTTGGTGGGTTAAAACGACGCGTTGCCCAGTCTAGACGATCCGCGCTTGCACGGAGTTTGTATTTCAAACCTTTCAGCAGTTCAACTTCACCCCAGATATTTCCGGCAAAGCGGTTGCGGCGATTTTCATTATCGATCAGGTTGTTAAAGCCAATCACGTTCAAGGTAATTGCGCGTTGAGTGAGGTTGTCGGCACCGCCGAATCCACCCAAACGGTTTTCATCGTACACAGGCATAGTTGGGATGGCCTGCAGCAACTGTAAGAAAGAAGTTGTTCCAACAAAATATTCGTTGAAGCTCTCTTTGTATGAATTGGTATAAGCCAACTTAGAACCGTATGAGAACCGTCCCTTTTTACCAACCAGGTTGGCGTTGGTTGACAAGCGCTCGTAGGCCTGTGGTACATCGATATACGAGGTGTTGTCGAAGTAATCTACATTCATGCTGTAGCTTACATCGTTGGTGCCACCGCTGAAGTTGAGCGAGTGGTTTTTGATGTTTCCATTGCGGAAAGCAGCGTCCTGCCAATCGGTATTTACATCCGAAATAAACAGTGGGCTGTTGGGGTCGTTACCAGGAACGATAGACAAACCGGCATTCAATTCAGCCTGGGATGTAATCTGCTGGTATTCACGTGCATTTGCCAAAGAGAGGGTCTTTGGAATCTGCTGGATACCCATTTGGGTTTTGTAGTTCACTTTGAGTTTGCCTGCCTGTCCTTTTTTGGTTGTGATGATCACAACACCGTTGGCACCACGTACGCCGTAGATAGCAGAAGCAGATGCATCTTTCAGAACCTGAATAGACTCAATATCGCCAGGAGCAAAATCATACGGGTCATTAACGATCAATCCGTCAATAACAAAAAGCGGGTTGTTGTTATTGAAAGAAGTGATACCCCGAATTTTGATGTTGACAAATCCACCTGGCTCACCGGAAGATTGTACGGTAAGTCCGGGAACTTGTCCCTGAAGCATTTTAGCCACATCATAGGTAACGGTCTTTTTGGCATCTTCTACATCAACTACGCTGACGGCACCCGTCAGGTCTGACTTTTTTTGGCTGCCATAACCTACAACTACTACATCGTTCAGGAGTTGAGCACTTTCGGTCAGAACCACGTCGATTACCGACTGGCCACCAACTGCAACCTCTGCTGTGTTGTAGCCGATGTACGAAAATACAAGCACATCCTCGGAAGTGGCAGTGAGGGTGTATCGACCATTGACATCAGTCGTCGCTCCTGAACCTCCTCCCTTTGTTGATACGCTCACGCCTACAAGGGATTCTCCTTCTGGAGAGGTAACAGTACCAGCAAGGGTTTTGCTGTTTTGGGCCAGGATGCTACCAGTAAACAGTATTACCATACTGCTGACGGCACCCCATCGTTTAAGGCCTCTGTTCAATTTATCCGGGATAAATCGGAGTAAAGCTTTTTTCATAATCAGACTTCAATTTAATTAAGTGTAGTTTCAACACTTGCAAAAGTATGCGCTGGCATCTGTATCCCAAAATATTTATTCATTTTTTTAGCTCGCGATATGAAATTTTATAAGTTTGCCCGGTTATTTCACCAAATTACTAGTAAGAAATAGGCCAAAAACAGAAATGATTGGGCACTTTTTCGATAAGCAATGTGCTCTTTTCAGTGTTCTAACAGTACCTTTTCGGGACAATTTTTTCTGTTTTACAGCCCAATTTTGGTGCAAGCCAGGCCTTATTCTGTAGATTTGCCGCCTGTCATTTCACGCTTTCCATATCCGTATTATGGAACCTGGCAGAGAAATTGCGAGACATACTGATTTTGATCTGACTTTAAACCACTGTTTACTTCATGGAATTAGATCACCAGAGTACAAACTCCTACCAGTACCACAAAGAGGACAAACTCCTGTTGGCAGTTGACTGTATAATCTTTGGATTTGATGAAGAGGACCTGAAAATTCTTTTGATTAAAAGGGGCTTTGAACCCGAAAAAGGAAAATGGTCACTGGTGGGTGGGTTTCTAAAACGCAGCGAAACCCTGGAAACAGCAGCCACACGCATTCTGAAAATGTATACCGGCCTCGACAACATTTTCATGGAACAAGTCACCACTTTCAGCGAAGTGGATCGGGACCCCGTAGAACGAACCGTTTCAACCGTGTACTATGCATTGGTAAACATCAAGGACCACAGCGAAAAACTGATCAAAAAATTCTCGGCCAACTGGTTCAGTGTATCCAGCGCTCCACACTTGATTTTTGACCACGACAAAATGGTTCACCATGCCCTGAAACGCCTCCGAAACAGAGCAGCAACCGAACCCATCGGTTTTGAACTACTGCCCGAAAAGTTTACCATGCGCCAGCTGCAAAAACTGTACGAAGCAATTTGGGATACCCAGCTGGACAAACGCAATTTCATCAACCGGGTGCGGGCACTTAATATCCTTGAAAAACTGGATGAAAAAGACATGAGCTCTTCCAAAAAAGGCTCCTTCCTGTATCAATTTGATGCAGAGAAATACAATCGGGACAATGAAAAGTCATTCGCCCTGAACTTCGCCGGACTTTAAATCTCCAGCCCCCTATTCCGGAAAATATTTTCGCAAAGCTACGGCCACCCCATCTTCAACATTACTCAGGGTCGTATCATCTGCAACTTCCAGTGCCTCCGGTCGGGCATTGGCCATGGCTATCCCACATCCCACCAGCTGCAGCATTTCAACATCGTTGTAGTTATCGCCAAAAGCCATGGCGGCATCCAAACCCAGTTGGTAGCTGTTTTGAAGCAGCTTTTCAATCGCAGAAGCTTTGGAAATTGATTTGCTTGAGACTTCGATGTAGGTATCTTTCGACCGGTAAATTTGCAGCCGGTCAGAATAGCTTTCTCTTAAAAAATCTTCCAGTGGCCCGATTGCTTCAACCGGACCCATACACATGATTTTATGCGGACCAATGCCTTCGGATTCCCAACGCGCAGCGACCGCATGGAGATCTGCAACTTCCGGATCGACGCGGGTGTTGTTTTGCTCGCGCTGTGCCCAGTAATCCATTGAAGGAACAAACCATTCGTCAAACCGGTACAAACTGATGTGCACCTCCGAGTCCTGCGTATGCTGAAGCAGCGCCCCTGGAATATCCGAATCGATGGGCAGGGAATGTAGAATTTCCGGACTTCCCCCTGCCTCGTTATACACATAAACCAATGCACCGTTGTAACAAATCAAGGGCGAAGAAGGAATGTCAAGGGCCTCCTGCAGATACTTCATGGCCGCAGGCATCCGAGCGGAAACCAGTATAAACGGCACGCGGTCTTTTATCCGTTTTACCTCGCGTATCGTAGCCTCCGACAGCGATCGGTTTTTATCCAGCAGGGTGCCGTCTATATCGGAGCAAATGATTTTGTATTGCATGGTATATCAAATCAGAATATGCCGAGGCTATTTATTCAAGAGCCTAAAACTTTGACACTATGGTGCTTCACAATTAGATACTTATAAAGACTTTACTTACAATTTCTCCTGAAGAATCATCTATAATTAAAAGCATATAAACCCCGGCATCTAAATCAGGCAAGTCTATTATATATTCACCATTGGCATATTGGTAATTTATTTCAGCCCACACCAAACCCCTCGGACTAACAATTTTAAAACGAGTTGTATCCTCAGGATCAAGCCTTTTTATGGATATGGAACTTCCGGATACAGGATTGGGATAAACTTCATTTTCTTCAAACGTTGATACGATTTGCCCAACTGTAATTTCCATTATTGAGGTGCAGTTATTTGCGTCCTGAACTGTTAATTTATAAACACCAGCTGCTAACTGATCAATAAAATTTGAATCAACTCCCATGAAGTCTTCCCATATAAATGTATACGGACCTGTACCACCACTTACGGATATTAAGATTGAACCAGACATGCTTGTTCCCACTTCAGGGCTTATATCAACTAAAACAAACAAACTGTCCGGCTGTGAAATGGTTAACTCATTAACCTGTATGTTATCATTTGAATCTGTAATTGACAATTCATAGGTGCCAGAAGGCAACCCCGAAACTATTGGCCCTACTAATGAGGGGTCACTCCATGAATAACTGTATGGAGGGAACCCGCCTGCTGTTTCAATAAAAATACTATCGGAAAGGCCTCCAAAACAATCAACCTCTAGACTACCTGTAACTGTTGTTATTAACTGCGGAGGTGGGAAATACCGCCACATTTCACCTCCAAAATCTGTTGTGTATGTTACAAAAAGTAGGATAGTATCCAATGAATAAAAGGGCCCTGGGTACCCTCCTGTAGGACCTGGCACGATCTCAGTTAAAAGATTAGTAGTTGAGTCTGAACCACCTGAAACCCAAAGTTCAACTCCAATTGTGTCTGAGCTTTCAGCCCCCATAAACACTTTCCCTTGATGTGCATGAATATGTGTGGGAAGAGAAAAAGACCCAAGAGGCCCAGGATAAACATCTTTTACCAAATAGGTGCCAGACTCTGTTCCATCACTCCGCCACAACTCCAGTCCTGTTTCCCCATCATCAAATTTATAATAAAGAATGGTGTCAACAATTACAAAATTCTGAGGGGGCTCGCCAAAATTACCTTCGGAGGATGCATCCCTGACCATATAGGTCCCCACGGAAGTCCCATCACTTCGCCATAACTCCTTTCCATGTACACCATCATCCGCAGCGAAATAAACTACATCACCAATTTTCTGAAAACGGATTTCACCTGAACTGGGTAGAAAATTCAATCCGCCCTTATTGGGTAAAGGATTAATATCAAACACTTGTTCAGTGCCACTTTCTGTTCCATCACTTCGCCAAAGTTCATAATTCCCAATCTCTGAAGCAGCTCGAAATAACAAATACCCATTACAGCTTATTAAATCGGAAGGCTCACTACTTAGGATTTCGCCAATTTTTTTTACTAAGGTTGTTCCTGCTTCAGTACCATCTGTAACCCAGAGCTCGCCATTTGCCTGAAAATAAAGTTTCCCCTCATGAGAACCAAATTCCTCTGGATAGCTCCCCGCGATTGGCCAAGTAGGAGCTGAATTAATATCCTTAACTAGCACCGTTCCGTCTGCTGTGCCATCGCTTCGCCATAACTCCATCCCATGCACCCCGTCATCTGCTCTGAAAAACAACATATTATTAAATAAATAAAAAACATCCCCTTGGCCAAAATACATACTACCTGTTGGACCAGGATTAATATCCTTCACCAAAAATGTTCCACCCGAAGTTCCATCCGTTCGCCATAATTCACTTCCATGTACATTATCACTTGCTATAAAAAACACAAAACTGTCAGTAGGGAAAAAAGATTCGCAATGTGAATTTCCTACTCCGGGATTCACGTCCTTAATCATGTATGTACCATCAGTAGTACCATCTGTTCTCCACAATTCTGTGTTAGATATTTCATCTCTTGCCGCAAAAATCAAAAAATCATTAAACTCTGCTAAAGGCATACTAGCAGTTGTCCAAGAAGTTCCTGATCCCACATTTATATCTTTAACTAACTCAGCCTGTGATTTTAGTAAGACTGGAAAACAAAACAATATAAAAAGTACACTCAAATAGTTTTTCATAGGGTTAAATAATTACAAGGTTTATTGAGAGTTTTAAAAACCAATGTAAGAAAACAACCATGATTTACTTTTTCAAGAAAATATTTAATTTTGAAAAACTTGGCTTAAAAAACTGATTTATAGGAACAAGTTTTCATTAGATCTAATTCCTTTGGTCTGAAATAATTATTATTATCAGGTACGTTTTAATCCAATGATGTCAATAATTATATTTTCATTTTCCGAACTAAACAGGATTGCATCAAAAGAATTTCCAAAACAAACAACAGGCCAACAACTCAGACACCCCTCATTTATAGTTCTGTGTTTTCCCCCTCTCTAAAATTCATCGCCAAAGGCAAAATTCGGCTCGCGCATAGTCCAGCGGCCACGAGTGAAATCTGGGAAAGCCTGAGGACTGCTCCCCGTCGCAATCGACGCTTCGCTGAGCGGAGTAATGGCCAGCCAGGTAGCGGCATCGTACACATCGAGTTGAGGCGCCTGGTTTCTTTTTGCGCTTTCTACAAAATGGTGAAAAACAAAAAAGTCCATCCCGCCATGCCCCGCTGTTTTGGCATCGGATCCGTAGCGTTTCCACAAGGGATGATCGTATTTATCCAACCAGGCCTTTGCTTCTTCCCAGGCATGGGGCTTGGTAAGGCCTTCCAGCATCAGACTTTTATTTACAGCCATCCAGATGCCCTGGGTGCCCTGCACCCGAAATCCAAGCGAGTACGGACGCGGCAGGTTGGTATCGTGTGAAATAATAATGCTCTCACCGTTGGATGTTTTCAGTACCGAAGTCACTACATCCCCCAGATTGAACCGGACTTTCGCATTCGGGTGGTCTTCACCGCCCTTCGGATGTTCGACAATGTAATTGTGCAGTCCTCTGCTTTTGCTTGCAGTAGATGTCAGGTATAAAATCCGGTTGCCGCGGTTGATGTTGGTGTACATTGCTACCGGACCGATCCCGTGCGTCGGGTACAAATCGCCGTTGCGGTGCACCGAATGTTTGGTCCGCCATTTTGCTTCGCTGTATCCTTTTTCTCCAAACTCCACACCGGAATTGTAGGGCGTTACACCGTCATTGAATTTTACGCCGCGCAGGTCGTGCTGATACCCGCATTCCAGGTGCATCATTTCTCCAAAAAGTCCTTCCCGAACCATTTGCAATACGGCCATCACATCCCGACGGTAACACACATTTTCCATAAACATCAGGTGCGTACCCGTTTCCTCGTGGGTATTTACGAGTTGCCAACATTCATCCAAAGAAAAACCGCCGCAGACCTCCGTACCCGTGTACTTTCCTGCCTTCATGGCTGCAACACATTGCTCGGTGTGGTATTCCCAGGGAGAGGCAATGACCACCGCATCTACGTCCGGATTTTCCAGCAAACGCAGGTAATCCTGTGGCCCCTGATCGTACACCGCAGGTTTGGGCTTGCCGGCTTTTTCAATCATGCTGAGGGTACCTGCCACCATCCCGGGATCGGGATCAGCAATGGCTGCCACCACACAATCATCCCGGCGCAGTGCCAGGTCGACATGGCTTTGTCCCCGCATACCAGTTCCGATGAACCCTATCCGCAATTTGTCTTTCCCTCCGAAAGAGCGACGCGGAGTGGATTGGGGTTCATTTGCTTTCAGGGTGCCTGGTACCACAACCGCAGCCGAAGCCAGAGCGGTATTTTGAATAAACGAACGGCGGTCTAGTTTTTTTGACATAACTCCTAATACATTTTATCATGGGTCTTCACAGCCCGAATTCACAGATGCTTTCACTCCCGTTTCCAGGCAGCCTGTAAAACAACAGGATTTCTCGTACATTTCAAAAAGTGACACCCCAAAGTTGAAATTGTTTATTCGGCCCTCCGGGCCTTGTTTATTCGGGACGCTGCGCTTTCCCTTGTTTATTTGTTGAAATAGAAGTAGTAAGTGGCAAGTGATAAGTTGACTTACAAAATGTCAAAAATGTTCTTACTACTTATCACTTACTACTTACCACTTCTATGTAAACAAACATCAACAAATCATCCAAGCCCGAAGGGCGCTTCATCAAATCATCAAAAAAAACGATCTTAGCACTACAATGGCTTCGATCAAATCCTATTACAGTAGCATTGCATCTGAATACGATGCCGACCGTTTTGGAAACAGCTACGGCAGGTACCTGCACGCGCAGGAGTGGGCTGTGTTGAAAAAATGGGTGCCGGGGCCAGAGGTTCCGAGCCTCGATCTGGCTTGCGGCACCGGTCGGTTTTCGGCTCTCACTCAATGTGGGGCCGACCTCAGCGAGGCCATGTTGGAACAAGCCCGTGCCAAACACCCCGGGAAAGATTTTTATTGCTGTGATGCCAGCCAGCTGCCCTTTGAAAACGAACAGTTTGATCTTGTTTTGAGCATGCATCTCTTCATGCATCTTACAGAAAATAAAGCCGGTGAAATCCTGGATGAAGTGCATCGGGTGTTGCGCCCCGGCGGCCGCTTTGTACTCGATTTTCCCTCCCGAATCCGGCGCGATCTGCTGCAAACCCGAAAGCCTACGAACTGGCATGGATCAACGGCTTATACACCCGGTGAGTTTGCCAAAATTCGGCCGGAAAATTGGAACTGGAAACGAAGTCGGGGACTGCTTTTTTTCCCAATTCACCGTTTGCCTAGCACAATCCGTCCCGCCTTTCGGCCACTTGATTCGCTTTTATGCGCAAGCCCGCTTAAGTCCCTGGCATCCTATCAGCTCATTGAATTGGAAAAAAGATGAAAGCGCTGATCCCCAAATCCATGCGGCTTCAAATCCGACTGCTTCAACGCGGGCTTCGTGATTTGAAAAATGGGATTCAGGCTCAGTTGGCCCGGCCGGAAAATGAAATTCCACCGCTCCCATTTTCCATTTCACTGCAACAAGGACTAGGGAAAAGTGCCTATACCGAAAACAAACGACACAACCTCCAATGCGCCTTTCAGTCCATGGCGCAAACCACCCTTCGACCGGGGCAAATTTTTTCATTCTGGAAACTGGCCGGTGCACCTACTGCAAAAAATGGGTATAAAAAAGGACGCAACCTCATTCAGGGAAGTCTATCGGAAGATTATGGCGGCGGACTTTGTCAGTTGTCTGGCATCCTCTACCACCTCGCCTTGCAGGGAGGAATGGAAGTGCTGGAACGCCACAACCACACCCGGGACATTTACGAAGATCACGAGCGTTTTTATCCACTTGGTGCAGATGCTACAGTTGTATATGGGTACAAAGACTTGCGCCTACGCAACCCCTTTTCTTTTCCCGTCCGATTTGAATTTGAACTAACCGACGAGCATTTCACTGCCCGGCTGTGCAGCGCCGAGGCCATTCCAATACAACAGATTGCATTCGAGCGAACCGACTTGCCAAACGGAAACAAAACCGTGGAGACCTGGCTTTTAAAATCAGATAAAAAAAAGCAATTGTTGGCCCAGAGCACCTATCTGGGAAAAGACGTCTGACCCACTTTTAATGATACCAACAAAGTGCCAGTACACCCAATGCAAAAAGCAGGGCGTACCCACGGGCAAGCCAGCGCTCAAAACGCTGGATGGGTGCAACCTCGTATTCCATCAAAACCCGGTTGCCGGCCCGAATGACCTGAAGCAACACCAGCGAGATAATGAGGTAGGCCAGCAGGTAAATTTTATCCATCAACACCATGTACCCAATATCGGGCAAAGCATCGCCGTAGGATTGATGCAAAAACACCGCCGTAAGCAAGCCGCCAATGGGAAGATTCGACCGGGTATCGATGTAATTGGGGTGCAACAAAAGCGCGCCAATGCTCACCAACATAACGATAAACAAGGGGAGCATCATTTTTAAAATGAAATAACTGATGGGCCGAACCAGCAGTACATTGAAACTGAGGTTGCTGTAAAAACGCGCGTTTTCATCCGGATTTCCGAAATCCGTTACATAGTCATGCACACTTGATTCCAGAACACAATTCCGGGTATCCCATCCCACCAGGTTCAGGGTTGTTCGCATATTCGCGCCATTGCGGTCGGGCACAAAAACCAATTCGCTGGAGTCAAACTCCGGGTGTTCAATCTGGATGTCGAGCTGGTGACGATCCAGCGGGAAGCGGTTGAGTTTGTAGGAGTGAAAAAAGCGGCCCTCCACGCGAAAAATCCGGTAATTGCTCCCATCCGAAAGAAGGCTGTCAGATCCGTCGCCCGAGGTTTCAAAATGCATATCCCATTTTTCAATGGAGTTCACAAATTCAATTTCACAGGGATTGATTTCTCCTTTCCATTTAAACCAGATATAAAAATCGGCACAAAACGAATGCTCGTTCATGTTCAGGTCGTACAGGTTCATCAGATAGATGCCCGTACGCACTTCCTGTGGCTTCCCAATGAGCGATTGAGGCGCCAGGAAAAACAAGATAAAAGCAATCGAAAGGGTATGAATAAGGACTCTCATCGCAACAGAGTAATATCTCCTTTTTTCACCTGCTCCTCACCCAGGTAGGTGTATCGAAGCACATAAATGTAAATATCAGATGTCTGGATCAGGCCATTGAATTTGCCATCCCATTCAAAACCCGCGGTTTCTTCGGTGGTGTACATCCGTTCTCCCCAGCGGTTGTAAATATCCAGGTTGATCAGGGTGTAGTCTGATCCAACGGTCGGGCGCCACACATCGTTCACGCCATCCCCATCGGGAGTAAAGGCATTTGGCAAAATAAAATCTGAGTTCATGGTGTCGCAGTCAATGGTGCTCAGCTGAACAGTCGCGCTGTTTTCGCATAGTCCATCGCTTACCGTTACCGCATACAAGCCTTCCGAAATAGCGTTGATGAATTGACTTGTGGAGCCATCGCTCCAAAGGTAGGATGCAAAATCAACCCCTGCATCCAAGAGCAGAGTATCTCCCATGCAGAAGGTACTATCCGGACCCAGACTTACCACGGGCGGATCTTGAAAGTCCACCTGAATGCTGTCGCTGTTGGTGCAATTGCCATCATCCACGGTTACCGCATACGTACCTGCTTGCAACACTAATAAGGTTTGTTCCGTACTTCCATCGCTCCAGCTGTACCCGATCAAATCCGTGCCGGCATCCAGCAACAGTGAGTCGCCGGTACACAGCGTGGTATCCATACCCAGATCAATTTCAGGAAGGCCCAGAATGTTTACGACGAGCTCTGTGCTGTCTTCCTTACACCCATCGCTTACACGCAGGCCAACGAAATACATGCCCGGCGCATCAAAGGCATACAGTACTGATTCCCCTTCCAGTGTGGTATCCGGAAACAGCCAATAGGTAGCCACTACGCCTCCCATACTGGTGCTTGTAAATTGGGCATCGGCATTGACACAAGCGTCGGTTGCCATCCCCTGAGCGGTTGGGCCGGGGGATGCCATCTGACACAGTGTTGTATCGGGTGTAGCCGCATCAAAAATTATCGAATAATTGTTGTCATTGATTCCGCTGCTGACCTGAAAATCCGGGCTGCGCACAATGAAGGGAGCAGGCGCGCTTACCGTCAGACCCGTTACATCGCTGATGTTGCATCCGGGATTGAGTTGATCGTTTGTCTTGGAAAGAAACGCGGTAAAGTCGGGTGTGTAAAAGTTGGAAAAGCCCGTAAGCAAGAAACCCTCATTTCCGGTTTTTGTCAAAAAAGGATAATGTGAACCTCCGGGATTGAACAGCAGCGCAGAAAGCAATTCGCCATCGGGCGTGTAGGCAACTGCCATGTGCTTGTTTGGAACAAAACCGGTACTTGGATACCCCGCTGTTGCTACACCAACATAGATGTTTCCGTCGCTGCCAATTTCTACAGAACGGGCATTTTCAAAGCGGTCCGGATTGCCATAAAATGCACGGGTCCAAAGGGTATCTCCCTGGCTGTCGGTGCGGAGTACATAGTTGTCTGCCCAGTCCTGAAAATTGTTTTTCAACAAGGTAGTGCTGCCCACCAAAACATACCCATCATCGGGTAATTGAGCCAGGCCAAATGACCAGTTGGCGTGGAGGGTATCCCCATAAGTACGCAAAAACTCAGGGGTTCCGCTGGGGTCTGTTTTTAGCAAAAATGCGTGAAAAGCTCCGCGATCGATCATACGGCCACCGAGGGCATATCCACCGTCATTGGTTTGGATTACCACGGAACCTTCGTCGTAGGTTTCATTGGTTCCGTAGGTTTTGGACCACTCCACGTTCCCGTCGGAGTCGAACTTCACAAGGTAGATATCCCGGTAGGAACTGCCGGGTGTTTCTTGTCCGTAGGTATTGGTATATCCGGTTACCACAAACCCATTATCCGCTGTTGGCTGGATGGCGTGGCCGCCGTCGTTGCCCTGGCCCTGATTTACGATTCGCTGCCAGATCACGGAGCCATCGAGTGCCAGCCGAACTACCATCATATCGTAGGCCATGAATACTCCTGGGTTGCCCACAAAGGCAAGGGTACCATCTTCTCCGATACAAATACTCGGGCTTACATTCTGGACGGTGGAGGACGTTCCGAATGTCTTCAACCACTCCTGAGTACCCTCACAATCGTATTTCACCACAGCAAGACGTTGGGTGCCGTTATCGGTAAAAATCCCGGCTGCAGCAAAGCCACCATCCGGAGTTTGTTTCCCATCAAAGGTTTGGAAATTGGTGGTTTGACCAATGATCCGCTGAAAGGTTTGAACCTGAGCGAAAAGGGGCGCACTACAAAGCAGTACAAATGCCAATACATACAATCGAGTCAAGCTGTTCATACTGGCAAATATACCCAAACTGATATTGTTTCTGTATATAATGCGAGGGGAAGTCCCAAAATGTTTATTCGGCCCTGCCATGCTGGCAGGAGTGGTAAGTTGTAAGTTGTAAGTTGTAAGTAATAAGTAAAAAGTAAACAAATAACCAGAGGCGGACTGAAGGAACAAACAGCATCAACAAATCATCCAAGCCCGAAGGGCGCATCAACAAATCATCAATTTTTCCCCACTGGTAACTAATTTACAATCCGTATTGCTCAACAATGGCTGCTTTCTGTGCTTCGGTGGCCAGTTTGAAATCAAATCCGGTTTGACTGCCGAAAACCTGATATCCATACCGCAGGCCATAATACCGGTCGATCAGCATTTTCAGAGGACCGGCCTCCAATTCCTTATCCAGATATGCCTGGTGCACTACCGGGAGGTATTTTTCCATATAATCTACACCTGCATGTTGGATGACGGCCCACATGGTAACTTCATATCGAGGACCAACCAGGCTCCGGCCGATGTAGCGCTTATAAATCGTATACAGAGAATCAATGCTGCGTTGGTTTTCCTTATCGGCACGGTGTTGTTCAGCATCCAGGCCATCTGCTGTCCGGTATTTTTGATCCAAGGTGTTTACATAATCCATTCGCTCGACCAGAGCCCGGTCCAATTTCCGTTCCCGGATGTAGTCTTTGATGTCGAACGCTTCGGCGGCTCCTTGACTTGCTTCGCATTGCCTGGCCGCTTCGATAAATTCGCTTTGGATGATGTCGTATTTTTCATTTTCCAACACAATATTTTTGAATGCAACCAAATACTCACAGCTCCCTTCAGATGCCTTAAATTTCTGAAAAGCCAGGCGGATGTTTTCTTCCCGCTCGTTCAGCGTTAGAAACGCGGAAAGCACATTAAAATAATCGGCAACGGTGAATTTTTCTGCCCGTTTTTTTACCCCGCTTTTTACCTCATCCAATATCCTGTTTCCATAGTCTATTTTATCCTGGGTAAGCCCTTCTTTCAATTGGGGGACATAGGCCAAAACCTCCTGTTCAAATGTTTCGGTATGCAGCAGGGCTGGTTGTGTCTGCGCAGTGCAGGCAGGTAAAAAATAAACCAGGAAAAGGTAAAGGGGCGCGCGTTTGTAGAATTCCATTTTTGTCGGGTTTGAGGTTAAAAATTTAATCCCCGTAGAGACGCGATGCCTCGCGTCTCCATACCACAATCAATAACATAAACGCAATCTGTTCCTGAAATACATCACCGGATGGATAATTTTAACTTTGATTCATGTTGTTTTATATACCACTGTCGTGGGGGGTGGAGACGCGATGCCTCAGCGTCTACATACCACATAATCAAAAAATCAAACATAAACGCAATCTGTTCCTGAAACACAGCACCGCATGCATAATTTTAATTTTGATTTATGTTGTTTCCATACCGCACGTAGAGACGCAAAATCTTGCGTCTCTACATACCACAATCAAATACACAAACCTAACCGTACCAGGAAACATAACACCGGATGGTCACCTACATTTTGATTGCGTTTGTTTTTTATGCCGTGGGGGGTGGAGACGCGAGGCATCGCGTCTCTACGGGACGGGGCATTAATTATTGATGTGGATTTTGATTTCGTCTTTGGGTCCGATTTTATTGCCGGTTTTCCGTTCGTACAAACGGAGGTATTTGCGATGGGTTTCGCCGGTCATTTTCTTTCCATTTACCCGCATTTGGTCGCTGCTAATCTGGAACTTGAATTTTTCCGGATTTTTGATAAATCCATCCTGCAACAATTCTTCTCCCAGATAGTCGCTGAAATTTTGGTTGCGGCGACTGTGTGTTTCCAATGCACGTTCATAGTTACTGCGGGCACGGGCAATCTCCCGATCCTGGGTAACCCGGGCACGGGCCAGTTCGCGCTCCGCCCGTTGTAGTTTGGCCTCGTGGTCGCGCTCCAGGCGTTGGTGCTGGCGCTCTACATCACGCATTTCCCGCTCGACACGAATGTTAGCCCGCTCCATTTCGCGAGCCTGTAATTCTGTGGCAATGCGAATTTCCTTTTCAATATCCTCACTGAATTCCTTGCTGTCAAACAACAGAATATTGCCATCAGGAGCAACGTGGATTTCGTGATCGCCACCGGATTTAAACTGGAAAAGTTGTCCGTCCGGAGCCACTTCAAATACATGATCTCCATCAAAATCAAATTCGAAAATATTGCCATTTGGGAAAGCCTTCAATACATCTTCGTTTGAGAAAAACCGGAAGTTTCCATTTTCCGGAAATTGAAACGAGGTGCCTTCACCATTGCTCCAAAAGTGCAGGGAGCCACCATTCCCAGGAAGCGTTTGAATCTCACCTTCCGGCAGAGGCTTGCCGTTCATCGTTACCACTCCGTCCTTCACAATAATTTCAACGGGATCGCCGCTTTGACGGATTCGAATCCGGGTGTTTCCCTGATCGTCCTGATCCGTGGTAATGGTGTTCAGGGGAGCCGGAGGAGCAGGTGGGTGTGGCGGGCGAACACCCCGAACTCCACTTGGAGGGGTAGGAGGTGTTGGCGGAGCAGGAGGAGCCAACTCGCGGATTTCGGTGATCAACTCTTCGTATTCACCGTAGGCAGAAGGGGCAATCACATTTCCGTCGACTTTCAACTCTTTGATCTCATCGTTTTCCAGTTCGAGTTCCACGACCTGATTTCCGTCGTCGTGCTTGATTTTCTGGACCTGTCTGGATTCCGTTCCGGGAGGAAGCGTATCCTGTGCAGCTTGCCAGAAATTCAGATCAGGTACCATTGCCTGAAGTGGACTAATCAGCGGATTGGTTTGGGTTTGTATGCCCAGCAGGGTAATGAAACCCAAGAGCAAAATGGTTGCGGTTAATTTTTCCATGAGCGCAATTTTTTGTTGTTGTGGTTGTAATAGTCTTTGAATTCGGTGTAATAGTTTTGGGTGCTTTCCCCAGAAGCCCGACTTGCCGGCAAAACCCAGTGCAAGAGCGGGTGTTTTGTTTTCTTGTTCCTGTGAAATCTGCTGTACTTTAAGCAGGGCCTTTGCGTAGCCCAGTGGATTGCCGGTGAGGGCAACCGCCAGGTCGTCGCAACAA
The DNA here is from genome assembly GCA_041392625.1 of Saprospiraceae bacterium. Lineage (GTDB taxonomy): Bacteria > Bacteroidota > Bacteroidia > Chitinophagales > Saprospiraceae > M3007. The sequence continues at coordinate 146,583 of JAWKLR010000002.1, forward strand.
TTCTCGCGTTCGGTGCGGGCCATCGATGAAAGCCACCAACTGGCCGGATGAAAATAAAACAGGGCCTCAATGCAGGATTGGATCAGATTGAGCAGCCAATCGTGCCGCATAATGTGCGCCAGCTCGTGCGCGAGAATAGCCTCGGTTTCTTCCAGACTAAGCTGGTTGATCACCGCAATTGGAAACAGTACCAGAGGCTTCAAATGTCCCAGTGTAAGTGGACTTTTAATGTGTCTGGATAATCCGATTCCAATTGGCTTTTTGAAGCCGGCTGTTACCTTGAGCCGTTCCAGTGCAGCATGGGTGGCCTCTGAAGCCACTTTCAGGCCATGGCGGCGCAGGCGGTTGATCCACCACCAGGCACCAGCCAATCGGAGGGTAAAAAAAGCAAGTCCCAACAACCAACAGCTGACAATCAGGGGATTGTAGCGTTCGAGTGTGAGCACCAGCTGGTCTTGCCAGCCTGAAAGTGTCGCTTCAAAGGGTACAGCAGAACGATTGTAGTCTATAAGTATCGCATTATTCACAAGGGAGGTACTGCCTGGTTCGTACACCCAGAAGAAGGTGCCGATGGCAGTTATGAAGCCACCGAGCAAGGCGGAATAAGCCAGGTAAAACCGCTGTCGCGCGGTTTTCATACGTGGGCGCAGGGCCAATACCACCAATGCAAGGGCAGTGAATTGCCACAGGGAGTGCACCAGCACCCACCCGAGTGCATTGGTGATGGATTCGGGAATGATCACTATGGTATTCATTGCTTAGGCGGTTTGTTTTCCATTTTAGAAATCAAGGCTTTGATCTCATCCAATTCAGCTTCGCTGGCTTCGTGGTTGCCCAGGGCCTGCATAACCAGTTGCATGGCAGAGCCGCGGAAGGCCTGGTCGACAAAATTCTGCAACAAGTAGTTTTGCGTATCCTGCTCATCAACCGCCGCTGCATAGGTGTGCGTGCGGCCTGCCTCTGTCCGGGTCACCATCTTTTTCTCATACATGATCTGCATGATCTTGAGGGTAGTGGTGTAGCCCACTTCGCGCTGGGTGTTTAGTTGCTCATTGACCTGCCGGACCGTGCTCGGTCCCGCTTGCCACAGAATCTGTAAAATGGCCAACTCTGAATCGGTAGGTTTTAACATCTGTTCTTTTTTCTTTGCTCGTATGTTTAAACATGTACTGTAACGCAAATATCTACGAAGTATTTCGTAATTAAAAATATTTCTACGAATTTTTTCGTAGATAAATATGTACGCTTGTATTAAAGACAAAAAAACCGCACTCAGGATGTCTGAGTGCGGTCATTTTTGCGATTGCTGTTTTTAGCGCATTTTTTTTGAAACTAAACTCCCTCAAAATCAACAATCATCAGGCATGGGTTTGCATTGGTTGGGTTTGCAGTTCGCAGGGTCGCAATTGGCAGGATCGCACTGGCTGGGATCGCAATTGCTCGGGTCACATTGGCTTGGGTCGCACTGCGTTGGATCGCAATTCGCCGGATTGCAATTGGCTTTCGACTCACTTTTGGATGAAGTAAATGCAGTAGGCAGGGTAGCCGCGGCTGATGGGGGTGTGCATGACGGGCCGGAAACAGAGGCTTCCTGTACCTGTACTTGTTCGGTCTGGCAGGAAGCAACTTCCTCACAGCAGTTATCAGAACGGAATTCGTTGATGCCCAGCCAGGACACTACGGCAACCGCCGCTAACAGGAGTAGATTTTTCATAAAATAAACGTTTTAGATTCACCCGAATCTGCCGGGCTGACAGACCATCTGTTTTCAGTACCGGATGGTAACACAAAAGTGCGGCCTGGCTTCCTGCCTTTGTGTTTTTCAGGCGTTAGCCAGCTGTTAAGTAGCTGTTAAGCATTTCGTATTGCCCCGGGAATACAGGATTTTTGCAACAGATTTATGAAATCAAACTACATTTCCTGGCTAATCGCCGCATCTGCGCTGTCGATTCTTGCACTCATCTGGTTTCAGGTAAACTGGATGCAGCACTCCCGCATGCTGCTCGAAGAGCAGTTTAACAACCGGGTAAATATGGCCCTGTGTTCCACCGTGGAAAAAATCGCCGACAACCCAGACGGGTCCAATGCCATCCGCAATTGCTGCCAAAGCCCGACCCCATCAGACAGCAACTTATCGATTGAGGACCTCATGAAACAGCCGGGTATGGAATCGGCCCTTACCGAGGCGCTGCACTTTTACCAAATTGACCTACCCTACAAGGTTTCCATTGCACCGAAAGACAGTTTTTTTATGGGATTTCCAACAGGCTATGCTTGCTCTTTGGGGCCTATTTTGGAAAATGACACCCACGTTTTGCAATTGGAATTTAAAGGCAAAACAGAATATTTTTTGCAAAAAATGGGCCTGATGGTATTTGCTTCCATTGCCATTCTCGCCTGCCTCTGTCTCATTTTTGGCTTTGCCACCTTTTATCTGCTTCGGCAAAAACGCATGGCCGATCGCAACCGGGATTTTTTCAACCATATGACCCATGAATTCCGGACTCCGCTTACCAGCATTCGCCTCGCTGCTAATATGCTGGCTAAAAAAACACCTTCACTCAAAGACAATACCTACCTCGGAATTATTCAAAGCGAGTGCAACCAACTGGTGCATCAGGTTGAAAATGTACTCAACCTGGGCAGCATTGAAAAAGGGGAGTACCAATTGAAAAAAGAACGGGTGCAACTGGGCCAGATCGCACAGGAGGTCGTGGCCGGGATGGACCTGCAAATAAAAGAAAGCGAAGCCCAGGTGACACTCACCCAGGATTCTTCTCCGGGCACCATTTTTGGCGACCCGCTGCACCTCGCCAATGCACTCCGCAACCTGCTCGATAATGCCCTTAAGTATAGCGGTCCGCAACCGGAAATCCACATCGACCTGCGGGAACAAGCCGGATTTCTGTTGCTGCAATTTAGCGATAATGGGAACGGCCTGTCATCCGCCGACAGCAAGCGTATCTTCCAAAAATTCCACCGCTGCGACAATGCCCTGGAATCCGGCCAGAAAGGTTTTGGATTGGGACTCACATATGTCAAAAAAATTGTAGAATTACACCACGGACAAATCGAAGTGAGCAGCCCGGAAGGTCGGGGCGCCTGTTTCGAACTCCGCTTCCCTGTTAGCAAATAATCCACCACCCGTTTATGATCAAGGACAAAAAAATCCTGCTGGTAGAAGACGACCTCAGCCTCGGCATGCTGCTCATGGATTTTCTCGAATCTGAAGGCCTTCAGGTAACCTGGCGACGCGATGCACTCAGCGGCCTGCAGCAAGCCCGAAAACAACGCTATGACCTCTGCATCCTGGATGTGATGATGCCCGGAATGGACGGCTTTAGCCTGGCTAAAAACCTCCGGGAATACGACAAAAACATCCCCTTCCTTTTTCTCACCGCCCGACTGCTTAAGGAAGATAAACTCAAAGGGTACGCACTCGGAGCGGAAGACTACATCACCAAACCCTTTGATGAAAACGAGCTTCTCTGCAAAATCAATGTCATTCTGCGCCGGGCTTTGCTCGCACCACAAACCACCGAAGAGGCGCCCATGCAAATTGGGCAATTTCAATTTGATGCATCCCGCCAGGAAATCTGCCTCAAGGACCGCGTCACCCGACTTACCGAAAAAGAAAATGAGGTGTTGCTCTTGCTTTGTCAAAACCAAAACCGCATCTTGCGTCGCGATGAGGCTGTTGAAAAAATCTATGGAAAATACGATTACTTTCTAGGCCGCAGTTTTGATGTGTTTATTTCCCGGCTTCGCAAAATCCTGAAAGACGATCCCGAGGTAAGCATCGAAAATGTCTTCAAAGTCGGGTTTATCCTGAACGTCCCTGACTAGCCTTTTCTTTTACTACACTTTCGCAGAATGCCCTCTACGCTCAAATCAAAAATCCTGGAATCGCTGGAAATAACAACCAGTGCGGAGCGTGGATTCCTGGCACAAACCATCGCTGAGCAGCAATTGCCGATGGATGATGTGCTTGAAATTCTTGAAATGGAGCAGCCACAATCCATGCGTTTTTCCTGGATGCTGGGGCATATTTGTCAGTTTGATCCATCCTATGCGCAACCGTTTTTGCGCTACTGTTTTCCCAGGAGAAATGAATTGAAAATAACAGGGTTTGATCGCACCATTGCACGGCTGTGTATGTTTTGCGAACGAGCACTCCCACCCGAACTGGAAGGTGAAATTGTAAGCCAACTGTTTGAATGGCTGGCAGACCCCAAAGCCGCCGTAGCGACCAAACACTATTCCGTTTCAGCCCTGGGATATGCCTGCGCAAATTACCCGGAACTCCGCCCGGAATTGGAGGAAGTCATTGCCGATCAAATTAAAATCTGCTCCCGGGCATTCAAGCACCGCGCCATGCGGGTATTGGCAGACCTCGACAAAGGCAAACTATAGCTCCAGAATCTATTTTAGTTTGAAAATGAGCATTCATAAATTGTGCCTTCAGGACAACAATTTAGGATGAATCCCCATTCTTAATACCAGCAACTAATTCATGGTTGCACCATTCTTAATCTGGAGTCCATCAGGACTCTATAATCTTTTTAATCATGAACATTTTCAAGCAACTTCCTCTGTTATTATTCCTTGCAGTACTTGGAATTAGCATTTCCAACTGCAAAAAATCCAAGAACGACCCAATGGACAACTCTGGTTTTGTCTGCGTGGTCGGAGATACCTGTTTCTCGCTTTTAGCCGGACAAAACACAGATGTTGGCTCGGTTTGCATGAGCGTAAACGACGATGAACTTTGCATCACCTACAGCACTAGTGGCGACTGGACCTTGGATGAGGCACAAGTCTGGATAGGAGCTGTCTTTGCCGACTTGCCAACAGACACTGCGGGAAATCCGATAATCAGTCAATTCCCGTTCCAGGCCTCATCTCTTGGAGGGGCAACAGATCATCAATTCTGCATTCCGTTACAAGACCTCGGAATTATCGATGATGGCACCTGTTCGTTTACCCTTTTTATTGCAGCACATGCAATCGTTGTGAATGGCGCAAACTTTGATTCAGCCTGGGCAGAGGGTACCCAAATTGGTGACCCAAGTAACTGGGCAACCTTTTCAACGATTTCCCTAAATTGCGATCCAGACCATGCCTCCTGCGGCGATTGCGAAACTGCTTTCGCTTTTGGCGACAGCCTGGCCACCTGTTTCATCGATGGTGATTTTGATCAAGATGGACAGCCGGATGGCATCAATCGCTGGGGTTGGACCAACTACCTGGAAACACCCGGACTTTACAATTTTGAACTCTGGGCTGGAGCCGGACAATGTGATTTAAACAAAGGCACGCTGGTAGGAACCGTTTCTGTCGATTACGATGGGGCACTTGCAAGCGTAACTATTGACATAGACAGCAGCTATATGCTCAACGAATCCCATTTATACCTGGGTACGGATCCGCTTCCCACGAAAAATAACAAGTTCACCGTGGCGCCGGGACAATACCCATACAAACACGGCGATCTGGGAGGTGTGTCCTCTGACGCATTTATGGTAGACGGGCTAAGTGGCCCAATTTATCTGGTGTTCCATGCAGTAGTTTGTGGGTTTTAAGCGGCAACACGCTTAAAGAAGAAGCCCCCTCCGATGACGCACACAGCGTATGGAAGGGGCTTCTTCTTTTTAGGAGTGGGTGTTCGCTTACGCAGAAATTCCTGCAAGTACTTCATCCAGGTTTTGGAAGGCCATTGACAGTCCCTCCTTCATTCCCATTTCGATTACTTTTTGCAAATCGGCTTCACTCGGATATTCCGTAATGTTGGTCACCTCCGTCTGGTTGGAATCGGCATTGAATTGAACCGAGAACAAGCCAACAGGCATGGCTTCATTGATGTTGCCGGCTTCATCTGCGAAGGCATCGGCCCCGGTGAAATGCTTGTGCATATCCACCGTTTTGTAGTTGGTTCTGCACCAATGTTTTTCTCCTTCCGGGCCCGCCATGTAATATACCCGAAGCCCATTTTCTTTGAAATCCATTTCGGTTGTTACAGATTGCCAGGGACGAGGCGCCCACCATTTATCCAGGAGTTCTGCTTCGGTCCAGGCACGCCATACCAGTGCAAGCGGGGCGTTGAAGGTTCGGGTTACAAAGAGTTTGTTTTTTTCCGTTGAAAAGCTAGTTTTGTTCATACGTGTATCGGGTTTTTGTTTATTTATCGGTGATAAAATCTTGTTTACATTTTAAAGTCTGTTTGTGACTCCAGGTCATCCAGAAGCTCATCCAATTGGTTGAAGCGGGTTTCCCACAGTTCCCGGAAAGGAGCCAACCAATCGTTCACTTGCGCCAGCTTTTGTGCTTCCAATGCACAAATACGCTCGCGCCCCTCCTGATTGATAGAAATTACGCCGCACTCCCAGAGGTATTTTACATGAAGCGATACCGCTTGCCGGGACATCTCAAACTGCTCGGCAAGCGCATTCACATTTTTCTTTTCTGTTTTTAAGGACATCAGGATTGCCCTGCGGGTTGGGTCGGCTAAAGCCTGGAAAACATCTCGTCTCATATTACGCAAGTATTTGCTTGCAAATATATGCGCAATAAATCACTTGCGCAAATTTTTAACAAAAAAAGAGCTCAAATTTGAATTGGAAGACTAAGAGCGTGTTTGGGATTTTGGTTTGAGGCGAAAGCGAGCAAATCTTGTTTTAATTGAGGCAAAATTTGCAGTCGTAGTCGGGTTCTACGGCGAAAATTTTAACGAAAAGTAAAACAAAATTTGCCGATTGCAGCCCAAACATAAAATCCCAAACACGCTCTAATTTGAGGGCATGGTGTGTGGGCGGACACAGCGTACAGGAAACTTCCGTTGGGCAACGGTCACATTGTGTCGGTGCAGTTCATTTTTGGTCCCGAAAGTATGCCAGTGGGTGATGTAGCCATCTTCGAGTTTGGCATCGATCCAGAAGGTATTTTGCGTACCGGTTTTTGCCAGGGTACCGTAATCGATGCGGCCACACAATTGAATCTGCAAGGTGTCGATGAGCTGGATCCGGCCCCGTTTCTCATTTTTTATCAAGGCCTTTACCTCCTTCTCTGTTGGCAATCGCCAGGAGTCCGGACACACCGTTCCTGCTTCTTCTACAGGATAAAACAGGCCACATTCGTTCAGCTCCTCGCCGGATACGTCCACGGAATTCGTCGTTTGAAACCGCAGGTTTTCAACAAACCAGTCGAGTTCACCCACCTGCACATACTGGTAGGTATTTCCATCCCGTGGATCGGTAAATACGTTGGAATTCACCGGCTCAGGCTGGCCTTGAAACAAGATAAAAAGGAAACTTAATAGCGTGGGGGTGGACATGGTATTGGAGTTGGGTAAAATAAAAATTGGGCTTGTCAAGAAGTTTGTGGTTACTCATCAGCCTCCCAAAACCATTTTTTTCAAAAGAGAAACCTGGCCCATGTGGTAGTAGCAATGCTCGATCATTCCCTCGATGTTGCGGCGGTAGCTGCCGTATTTTTCGTCGATAAAAGGGGCTTCGAGTTGGTCCTCCGACAAGCGTTCCACTTCCCGGGCAAATTCCTCGGAGTTGTGCATAAGCAAGGCGCGGAGTGCCTCCCATTCTTCCTGGGATGTAATGGGCGAAAAGTCAAAACTGTATTTATCGCGAATCTCCAGGTCGCCGCCCTTGAACACCTGCAATACCCCGCCAACATAATAATTGACGTGGAAGGTGAGGGCTGCAATGGTATTCAGCGTGCCGACTTTTTGGGTCGCCTGCTGCCAGTTCAGGTCCGACAAAAGTTCATTAAAATTGGTATTGGCAATCCATTTTCCATCCAGGAGTACCTCCCGAAATCGCCGACCCAGTTGACTTGCATTTTCCATTTTACATCCATTTTTTAGCAATAGTCCCTACCAATCGTTCGGTTCCATTCGTGTGGATACAATGAAATAAAAAACCACCTCAACCCAACCGGAGTTTCTATTGAATTGCTAAAATAGAAAAACTCTCAGGGATTGAGGTGGAAAGTAGTGGTCAGTGGTCTGTGGTCAGACATGACAAGGTTACAATTAATAATCCTCCAGTACGCCTTTAAAGGTGCCGCTTGCTGTTTTCCCGTCGGCAAATGTGAGGTTGAATGTAACGCTGGTTTCCGTACCGTCTTTTGCGATGGTTACACTGCCACCGGTAGCAGGAGCTCGTGTTCCATTAGTTGTACCAATTTCATTCGCCACTACCATTTCACTTCCGGATATAATAGAAAAATCTACACGGGCAGCATTCCAGTTGTAGGTTCCCTCAGCAAGGTTTGTATCTGCCGAGTTCAGATCCAGGAAAATATAATGCCCGGTTCCCTCAAGACTATTAGCGCTGTTAAAGGAAACTCCATCCGAAACAAGCAGGACATCAATGTCAAAAAAGCCGATTCCACCGATACCATTGTTGCTCACGTAACCACGTGCCAATGCATACGTCGTACCGTCGTAACTAAACTCATTTTTGGTCTGCATGTCATTGTCATCTTTCTTACAACCAACAACAGAGCCAAGTGCTACGAAAGCAATTAAAGCGAAAAGTAAATTTTTCATACTAAAAGGTTTTGTGCGGAGATTGTTTCTTCTCTCCTCTGTTAACAATTGAATTCAGGCGCCATCATTCGCGTCCGCTTCCTATGTATTGCAGCGAATCAGAGAAAGGTAAACGGAAGTCCGCATTTTTTTTTCATGTCGTCCCTGCCAAGCATGGCAAGAAATTGTTTATTCGTTTAGTTCGCCTCTGCGAGGCGCTGTTTATTTGTTTATGCTTTTAGGACAAGGCTACAATTAGTAATCCTCCAGTACGCCTTTAAAGGTGCCGCTTACTGTTTTCCCGTCAGCAAATGTGAGATTGAATGTAACGCTGGTTTCCGTACCGTCTTTTGCGATGGTTACACTGCCACCGTTAGCAATAGCTCGTGTTCCGGTTAACGTAGCAAGATCATACCCCACGACAATTTCACTTCCGGCCACAATAGAAAAGTCTGAACGGGTAGTATCCCAGTTATAGGTACCTGCAGCAAGGTTTGTATCTGCCGAGTTCAGATCCAGGTAAACATATTCCCCGGTTCCGACAAAAGCGCTGCCATTAAATGTAATTCCGTCCGAAGCAAGCAGGAGGTCAATATCAAACGTACCGTTAAAATTGGGACCGAGGTTATCCATGTAACCACGTGCCAATGCATGCGTCGTACCGTCGTAGCTAAACTCATTTTTGGTCTGCATGTCATTGTCGTCTTTCTTACAACCAACAACGGAGCCAAGTGCTACGAAAGCGATCAAAGCGAAAAGTAAATTTTTCATACTAAAAGGTTTTGTGCGGAGATTATTTTTTCTCTCCTCTGTTAACAATTGAATTCAGGCACCATCGTTCGCGCCCGCTTCCTATGTATTGCAGCGAATCAGAGAAAGGTAAACGGAAGTCCGCACTTTTTTTTCGTGTAGTCCCTGTCAGGCATGGCAAGAAATTGTTTATTCGTTTAGTTCGCCTCTGCGAGGCGCTGTTTAAATAGAAGTGGTAAGTTGTAAGTGATAAGTAGTAAGTATATTTTTGACATTTTGCAAGTCAACTTATCGCTTACAACTTACCACTTCTACATAAACAAGGGAAAGCGCAGCGTCCCGAATAAACAAGGCCCGCCAGGGCCGAATAAACAATTCCTAGTCTGGCAGGGCTACGGGCAACCGCCGGGCAGAAGTTTCACCTGCTCTAACCGTTTCCAAACGGAACTGTCAAAAGCCTGGGGAGAAAAGCGAAAGACTAGGAGTGCCTGTTTTTTGTTTTTACAATACCGAACATCCACAGTAGCGTAGAGAAGCATGGATTTTTTGGTAAAAAACTGATCCACCGTTTTTACTTTACCTATAAACCGCGATGTCTTTTGAGGGAGAAACAGCGCCGTTGAATGGAACGTACCCGGTGCGTCTTCCGGACTCCGCAAGCGCATCAATCCATCAAAATAATGCTGTAAGTTGATTTCCAGATCATGCGCCGAAATTGGCTTCGAAACATCAATATGCCAGGCAAACGCATAGGTCCAAAACATGCTGCTGTCCTGTTTCCCCCAGCCCACCGGAAACCGGGCTTCTTCGTACCCGGAATACGGAATATCCTGAGCAAAACTCAGCGGAAACTCAAACACTTCTTTTTCCCAGTTTTCGGGTGTTTTCAGAAGTTCGGCGTGTGCATGTTCCTGTGCCAACAACCACATGGAACAAAGGCATAAAAACAGGATTGAAATGCTCTTTTTTATCGTCATAATCTTTTGAATAAAATGAATGAAGTGCTCGAAGCAGACTTCGAACAGGGTGTACCCAAAGGTAATTGGGTCCACTGCACGGGGATTTTTCTTTATGTAAATTAATGTAAACTGAATGCAAAACCCTGGTTTACCTCCCTATCGTTGGGATTTATTGATTCGGGGATTGGGCAAGGGCAAGCCTTGCCCCTACGGGCGGCGTGGTACCAGAAACATTTCCTGTCCGACAACCGGCACTTCGGTTACCGCTTCAATGTCGATGTGCACATCGATGTCATCCACCCAATTGTTGTTTTTAAATGCAAAATACCAGGTGCCTTCCAGGGGCGCGTAGCGTTTCTGCACATCCACACTTACGCCTTCCTGCCAGATAGGAGCCTTGTAGGGTTCGCCTTTATTAAACAGGGCTTTGTTAGGGGCATTCAGTAAAGCGTATTCCACATCCTCACCGGCAGTGGATTTGGTGAGGTCAATGGCCATGCCCAGGGCAAGGGCAGCCAAAGCTGTTTGGGGCTGGACTTTCATGACTTTAGCTGCTCCCTTTTTCAGTTCCCGGCTCAGGATTTCCGCATCGCGCTGTCGGGCTTTGTGGGCTTCCTGTCCTACCGAAATCCGGTAAGCCCAACGCACCGTATGGGGTGGCAAATCAAACTGGTAGGTGTTTTTAATATCCCCGGTCCATAGTTTACTGCCGCTCACGGAAACTGATCCACTCATCGACACCACTTCGGTACGTATCCCCATGGGAATATCCCGGTATTTCACCTCCCACAAGGGGTAGGTTGCGATGTCCCAGGAAACGCGGGTATCCATCCGCTCGGTAACCGAAGACTCCGGTCCGCGGTGGAGGGTAAACCGACACACCTTTTTTCCCATTCCTTTTTCCTGAAAGCGCAGCATGTACACACCGGTAGTAGGAATTTTGATGGATACATCCAGGATGGTATCCAATTCGTAGGTCCGATAAATCGGCTCATCCGGGAAGCGCACAAGTTCCACTACTTTCAGTTCCCGGCCACCGAGCAGGCTCACATGAAAATCAATTTTATCGCCTCCGGCTAATGCGTACAGGTACTCATGGGTTCCGCTTACTTTAAAGGTTTGGTCGGCCACCAGAATTTTTTCCTGAGAAAACAAGGATACAGGCAAAAGGAGAAGTAGTAGAAAACGCATTTTTCTAATGATTTGATGGTGAAACGGACAGGGCAAGTAAAGTCGGGTTTAATCTACAAAGTTCTGCAAGACTTCGGCTATTTTGCGGTCGTTTGCCAAGCGGGGTACTTTGTTTTGTCCGCCCAGTTTGCCCTGACTTTTCATATACTCCCGAAACGCATCTCGGCGAAGAGGGCGGAGAACCAGCGGGCGCAAAATGGAGCCGGTTATCAGATCGTCGTAATAGATGTTTTGCCGGCGCATGTTTTGTTCGATGCTGGCCGCAAAAGCATCCAGGTTTTTGGGTGGCGTATCAAACTCCACAAACCATTCGTGGTAGGGCAGTCCCCCCTCGGGCGGATTTACCTGGGGAGCCACCGTAAATTCAACCAGATGCACACCGTGCTCCTGAGCCGCTTCGAGGATAGAGGCTTCCACTTCTTTTCCAATAACATGCTCGCCAAAAGCTGAAATAAAATGCTTGATCCGGCCGGTAACAACAATCCGATATGGATCGATGGAAACAAACTGCACCGTATCGCCAATGTTGTAGCCCCACAGGCCGGCATTGGTGTTGAGAATGAGTGCGTAATTCACCCCTAACTCTACATCTTTCAGCCAAAGTCGGGTTGGGTTTTCGTGAAAAAACTCGTCGACTTTTATGAATTCAAAAAACATTCCGGCAGCGACATTGAGCAGCAAGCCCTCGGAGGGGAAGCGGTCCTGAAACGCAATAAAGCCCTCGGAAGCCGGGTAGGTTTCTACGCTGTCGATGGGTTTACCAACGAGCGACTCCAGTTTAGATCGGTATGGCTCAAAATTTACACCACCGTAAACGAAAACGGAATAATTTGGGAAAAGCGCGGCGATGGATTCCCGGTTGCTGCGTTCGAGCAATCGCTCGTAATACATCTGCACCCAGGGAGGAATACCGGAAATCAGGCGCATGTCGGCATGCATGGTTTCATCAACGATCCGGTCCAGTTTTTCCTCCCAATCTTCGATGCAGTTGGTTTCCCATCCCGGGAGTTGGTTGCGACGCAGCCAGGCGGGAACCAGGTGGTTGCTGATACCCGACAGGCGACCGGTCAGAATCCCATTTATTTTATCCAGGGTCGGGGAGCCGGAGAGAAAAATAATCTTCCCGTCCAGCCAGGCACCGTTGCCGGTTACTGCAAAATAATTGAACAGCGCGTTGCGGGCCGTACCAAAGTGCGGCGGCGTGCTTTCCCTGCTCATAGGGATGTACTTTGCACCGGAAGTGGTGCCCGATGTTTTGGCAAAATACAGAGGCTGACCGGGCCAAAGCACGTCGTGCTCTCCCGCCTTTACACGCTCGACGTAGGGCTTTAAATCTTCGTAATCCCGGACGGGGACCGCCTGTGCAAATGCTTCGTAGGAATGGATGGAATCAAACCCGTGATCCCGTCCAAACGCTGTATTGCGTGCGGTGGAGATCAACTCTTTGAACACGCGTTCCTGCTCAGCCAGCGCATTCCCCGACCAGCGGTTGATCCGGCGGGCAATGAGTTGGGCAAAAGGGCGAACGATGGCGGCGAGTAATCCCATGAGCGGGTATTCAATTAAATGTCTGCAAACTTAAGCATTGTTGGGTGAATTCCTAAATGGATTCGCGGCAAGTAGCCCGGCTATGCCTGACAGCGGGTGTCCAAGTTTTTTTTTAAAAAATTATAATTACAAGCTTAAATTTGTCAGCAGCAATAACTTTTAAAAAACCGCAAATGAGAAAAGCCGCATTTAAAACCGCTTTGATTCTATTTGGAATCATTTTCACTCTCCCATCTTTTTCGCAGGATATGTTTTTGCCCGGATTCGTAATCACGAATTCCGGTGACACCCTTACCGGGCTGATTGACTACAGAAACTGGGATGTCAACCCGAAGTTAATAGATTTTAAAACATCTGAATCGGATCAGCTGCAACGGTTCAATCCTACGCAGATTTCCAGTTTCTATGTTCATAACGAACTATATGTCTCCGGAATCGTGGATGTTGAAAAAAGTCCGATCCGAATTGACGACTTGGCTGAGGGGCCCAGACCGGACCTGGCCAGAGATACCATCTTCCTGCAAGCACTTGTACAAGGAACGAAGTCGCTACTTTACTACAACACGCCGTATGGCAACAACAATTTTTATATAAAGCAAAACGGCAGTTTTGACCTGCTGATTTATAAAAAATACATCAAAAAAGAAGGTGGGAAGCGGTTAATCGCCGAGAACAACCGATATATCGGACAGCTCCTGTATTACCTGCAAGATTGTGCTGCTCTCCGGTCGAAAATTCAGAATGCACCTTATGACCCCAAAAAGTTGGTCGAATTGTTTAATCAGTATTACTGGTGTGTCGGGCAGAAGTATAGTTACAGAAAAGAGAAAGAAAAAAAGTCGCTTGAATGGGGTCTTACGCTGGGAGGCACCATCACATCGTTGACCTTTTCAGGCGATGGGTTTCCCAGCCTTTCTGGTACAGATTTTTCCAAATCGGTAAATTTCACCAAAGGTGTGTTTTTAAACCTACCCATAGCCCGAACTCAGAATAAGGTTTCTCTGCAAAACGAACTTGTCTTCACGAAGTTTGAAGTGTCCGGCATCTATACCGATTTTAGAAACCCGGACTACTATTTTATAGACACGATGCATCTTGGTTATTCTCATATGAAATTGAACACGCTGTTTCGGTACACCGTGCCTGCCGGGAAGATGCATGTTTTCTTTCAGGCTGGCATTTCAAATGGTTTAGGAGTAACCATCTCAAACTATAAAAAAACCTTCTCAAAATTTTATTCTACAGAACGTACTGAAACATCCAGGGCAATCATGCTAACCAGACTATACGAACAAGGATTGGTTTTCGGCGCCGGACTTAAATACAAAAAACTGGCACTCGAGGTTCGAAATGAGCGCGGAAACGGGATGTCGGCATATACCGGTCTGAAATCCAAAACAAACCGACTTAGCTGCCTTCTTTCGTATTGGTTTTAAAGATGTAGGAAATCAAATCGCTGTTTTGATATTGTATGAACATGCTGTGATTGGGAGTGACGCGAGGCATCGAGATTGTGGTATTGAGACGCGAGGCATCGGGATTGTGAGATTGAGACGCGAGGCATCGCGTCTCTACAATTTGCTATATTTGCTCATTATCCAATTTCATTTTATCCTGTCTGGAGCGTGGAGCAAGCAAAGGCCCTCAATTTACATAAAACAATCGCGGTTCTTCCCTTTCTCAATATGGGCGGGGAGGTAGAAGACGAATACTTCAGCGATGGCATTACAGAAGAAATTATCAATGCCTTGGCACGGATAAAAGCACTGAAGGTTACTTCACGCACTTCTTCTTTCTTTTTTAAAAAGAAAAATATTCCCATTCAGGAGATTGGAAAAACCCTCGGAGTATCGGCGATTCTTGAGGGGAGCGTGCGGCGGGCCGGAGCTACCGTGCGTATTACAGCCCAGTTGATCCAGGCTGAGGAAGATTTTCATTTCTGGTCGGAAACCTGGGACCGGAAACTGGAAAATATTTTTGAGGTTCAGGATGAAATCAGTTTGCTCATCGCCGAAAAACTACGGGAGCAGTTTGGTCATTTCGAAATTCAGGAGCACCTGGTGGAGCCTTCCACACACAGCATGCAGGCCTACGAGCTGACCCTGAAAGGCAAATTTTATTTCAATAAATGGAACCCGGAAGACATCCGGATTGCCATTCCCTATTTTGAAGAAGCCCTTAAAATCGACCCCAACTACCCCGACCCCTATATCGGACTGGCGGACTCCTTTGGTTTTTTAGCGACTACCGGCTACATGCCCTATGTTGAAGCCTGGCAAAAATCGGCTGAAATGACTCAGAAAGCCCTGGAGATAAACAGCGAATTGCCCGGAGCGTATTATCAAATGGCCAACTTCGCCTTTTTTACCACCGGCAACTACTCCAAAGCCATGCAGGATGCGCGCAAGGCCATCGCCCTCAAACCCACCCATGTGGAAGCGCAGCAATTTGTTTCTTATATGTATGTGCTGGCTGGCAATCAGGAAGCATCGCGCATGCACCTGGATATTGCACTGAGCGTCGACCCTCTCTCCCAGGAAACCCTGTTTTTTAATGGCTATTTTGACTACATGGTCGGAGCATATGATCAGTCGCTGGACAAACTCAACCAATGCCTGGATCACAATTCCAAAAACCTGCCGGCGCATACCATCAAATGCTATTGTCTGCTCAAGTTGGGCCGCTACGAGGAAGTACTTCATTACTTCGATGACTTTCCTCCCGAAATTATTGTCGCAGGAGATCGGACCGGGCTGAGTACCCTGGCCTATATTTTGAAAAACGACAAAGAAAACAGCCGTATTTATCTGGATAAACTCACCGAAGAAGCCAGTCAACCGGGTGGGTTTCGAGCCGACTCCTACCTTTACCTTTGCTACGGCGCCGCCGGAGATGCCGACCAGGCGTTTGCCTGGATGGAACGTGCAGAAAAACAGAACCCGGCTTTTCAACTCATTCACCTGCCCGATCCGCTGGTGGATCCCATTAAAACCGACCCACGATACAAGGCACTTTGCGAGCGCTTGTTTGTCGAAACGCAAGACCCTGCTCCAACCAAAAACAAAAAAAATCTGCTGGAAGCAGATACAGTTTCGGAGTATACCCAGCGCATGCTGGAGCACATGCAGGAAGCCAAGCCTTACCTCGACCCCGGACTTTCACTCCGCACACTGGCCAGCCAACTCGACATCCACCCCAACCAACTCTCCTGGCTGCTCAACGAATCACTTGGTAAAAACTTCAATGAATTCGTAAATCAATACCGGGTTGAAGCCTTCAAGGAAATTGCCAAAGACCCTAAAAACGACCACCTCACCCTGATCGGTATGGCTTACGACAGCGGCTTCAATTCCAAAACGGTTTTTAATACCTACTTCAAAAAAGAAACCGGACTTACCCCGAAGCAATTTCTCAAAGACCAGAGAAGCGATTCGTAGTGGTCAGTAGTCAAGGAATTGTTGATTTGTTGATACGCCCTTCGGGCTAAGTTGATTTGTTGATGTTTATTCGGCCCTGCGGGCCTTGTTTAATCGGGACGCTGCGCTTTCCCTTGTTTATTTGTTTATATAGTAGTAGTAAGTGGCAAGTGATAAGCAGTAAGTGCATTTTTGACATGTTACTAGTCAACTTATCACTTACTACTTACTACTTACAACTTACCACTTCTACATAAACAGAGCCTCGCAGAGGCGGACTAAACGAATAAACAATTTCAACAAATCATCCAAGCCCCGCCAGGGGCGCATCAACAATTCATCAATTTTCTACCAATTGGTTCTGATTTATAATTGCGAACGTTCGTCGGAGATCACGAACGTTTGGTTTGGGACATGCCCATACTTTTGTGTCATCATTAGAGCATGATTGAATTTCAATTCTGAGGCGAAGTCGAGCAAACTTTGTTTTTATCAAGACAAATTTTGCAGTCGAATACGGGTAATTCGGCGAAAAATTTAACGCAGAGAAAAGCAAAGTTTGCCGAATGAAGCCCAGAATTGAATTTTAATCATGCTCAATAAAACAAATCAAAAAATGAAACACATGAAAGCAATTATTTGTCCCGCATATGGCGGCCCGGAAGTACTCCAAGTTCAAACCGTTGAAAAGCCTGTTCCACAGGAAAATCAGGTGTTGATTCAAATTCACGCCTCCTCAGTAACCCGCGCCGACAGCATGATGCGTACCGGCACACCATATATTGGTCGCTTGTATATCGGATTGCAAAAGCCTAAAAACCCGATTCTGGGTACCGGATTTGCCGGTGTAATCGAAGCCGTAGGTTCGGCAGTAACCAACTTCCAGATCGGTGATGCTGTTTTTGGCGAATCCGTGGAGCACTTTGGCGCCAATGCAGAGTATCTCTGCGTAGATGCAGATGGAATTTTGAGCATAAAACCAGAATCCATGTCGTTCGAAGAAGCATCTGTAGTTTGCGATGGCGCACTTACATCCATCAATTTTTTGAAGGAGGTAGCCAAAATCCAACCCGGACAGCGGGTTCTGATCAATGGCGCTTCCGGAAGTTTGGGAACAGCAGCGGTGCAACTCGCTAAATACTATGGTGCAGAAGTTACCGGAATGTGCAGCAGTAAAAATGTGGACCTGGTAAAATCGCTCGGAGCCGATGTTGTGATCGACTATACTAAGGAAGACTTCACCCAAAACAGCACCAAGTTCGACATCATCTACGATACCGTTGGCAAACTGGATTTCTCTAAAAGCCGGAACGCGCTGAAGCCTACGGGTGTATTTGTCTCTCCGGTTTTGGATTTCTCCTTGCTTTGGGACGTGTTGAAAACCTCATTCTCCAAAACACAAAAAGCCCTATTTGCTGCAACTGGTATGAAAAACAAAACCGAATTGAAGGTTCTGTTGAACGAGCTTACCGGAATCATCAAGGCCGGTCGCCTGCAATCGGTAATTGACCGCTGCTACGACATGGAGGAGATTGTAGAAGCGCACGAATATGTGGCCAGTGGCCGCAAACGCGGAAACGTTGTACTCAATCCAGCCCAGGCCAACTAGGAGCGCGTGTTTGGGATTTTCTGGTTGGGCCACAAGCGACAAATCAAAATCCCAAACACACACTCTAAAAATAATTTACCATCCACATCAAAAAAACAAAACCATGAAACAGACTATAAATCCAAAAGCATATGCCAAATTATCCGGCCTGCTTTATTTTCTGATTGCAATCTGCGGCGGGTTTAGCATTGGCTATGTACCTAGCGTAATTGTAGCAGAAGGGGATGCCGCGCAAACCGCACAAAATATCATTGAACATGCGGGATTGCTTCGGTTTGGCATTTTTTCCGACATCCTCATTATCCTCATGGAACTCGTCGTCCTCGTTTTGCTCTACCAGCTATTCAAGCCCGTAAACAAAACCATTTCACTGGTAGCGGCGCTGTCACGGCTGGGCATGGCCATCATCATGGGTTTCAACCTGCTCAACCTGCTGCTCCCGATTTTTCTGCTGAGTGGCTCGCCCTACCTGAATGGTTTTGATACCCAGCAATTGCAGGCTTTGACCATGTTGTCGCTGGAGGCACACCACTATGGTATTTTGGCCTGGGGTGTTTTCTTCGGCCTTCACCTGGTGGGATTGGGCTACTTGGTACTGCGCTCTACCTTTGTTCCCAAACTGCTCGGCCAGTTGCTTTTACTTGGCAGCATTGGATACCTGCTGGAGAGTTTCAGCGTGTTGGTTGTCCCGGAACAGCAGGTCATTTCATGGATTGCGTCAGGTCTCCTGGTTGTGGTAACCATTGCCGAACTGTCCTTCACCTTTTACCTCCTGATCAAAGGGCTGGATGCAGAGAAATGGAATGCCATTTTTGAAAAAAATCAGATCGCGGAATAGCGATGCTTGTCGCGGAGCAGGGGCACAGATCCTGCTCCGCAGCGTGGTTTTGGAAATAGATTTTCAAGATCATTACATTTGATTTTCTTAACTTTGCTGCATGCAAAGAAGTTTGTCGACATATAATACAGAATTAAAACTCCGGGGATTCAACGTCTTTCAAATTGAAAAAGACGACAACGCCACCCAGGTCTATAGCAGAAAGGACTTTTATAAAATCTGTTTAACGACGGGTAAAAGCAGAATCCACTATGCAGACAGGAGCTTCAATGCAGAAGGCACTATTTTATTTTTTGGAAACCCTAATATTCCCTATTCCTGGGAAACCCTCTCCACAGAATATGTTGGCTACACCATTTTATTTTCGGAAGACTTTTTAGTGCCAAACAAGCGCTCAGAAAACCTTCAAAAATCCCCTCTATTTAGAATGGGTGGTACCCCAATTTTGGAAATCGCTGAGAACCAGCGGCTGTTTCTAAACGGGATTTTTGATAAAATGATCGAAGAACAAACCTCCGATTACGAATACAAAGACGACTTGATTCGGAATTATATTGAACTGATTTTACACGAATCTTTGAAGTTAAAGCCCTCTGAAAACTACTATCAGGGCAAAAGTGCTGCAGAGCGACTGACCACTGTCTTCATGGAATTGCTGGAAAGGCAATTCCCGGTTGAAAGCCCTTCCCGACCACTTCAGTTAAAGACCGCAAAGGACTACGCTGAAAACTTGTCGGTACATGTCAACTACCTCAACCGTGCCGTCAAACAGGCAACCGGAAAAACCACTACCAACCTCATCTCGGAACGGATCGTCAACGAGGCAAAAGCCATTTTGCAACATACCAGCTGGAACATCTCCGAGATTGCTTACGCACTGGGTTTTGACTACCCCACCTACTTCAACAACTTCTTCAAAAAGCAAACCGGCATAAGCCCATCCTCACTTAGGGCAGAAAAGGTTTGATTTTCTTAATGGTTGGTTTGAATTCCTTTATTCCTTCCTGGTAATACCCGGGTACCTTTGTCTTGCAATAAAATTGAAGAATTAAGGTACCAGCAAGAATGCGTTTTTACTTTTCATTCATCCTTTTATGGACTGCTTTCCAATACCTCCCAAACAGGATGGTAAACCCGGAAACTATTCTAACGAATGAACTCAGCATTCCCAAAACAGCTGCCATGAAACTAAAACTAACCATAGGAGATAAAACAGCCACCGCTGTTCTGTACGACAATCCCGCAAGCCGTGATTTCGCTGCGATGTTGCCTATGACCCTGACACTGGAAGACTATGCGAACACCGAAAAAATCGCAACACTTCCTCAATCGTTGGATACCAAGGATGCGCCCAAAGGCTTCGACCCCGATGAGGGCGACCTTACCTATTACGCTCCATGGGGAAACCTTGCCTTGTTTTACAAAGACTTTGGTTATGCCACCGGCTTGGTTTCGCTTGGTAAAATAACCAACGGACTGGAATACTTCAAGAAGACCGGAGCTATCACCGTAAAAATCGAACTGAATTAGAGCGCATTGGGGACTTGAGGCGAAAGCGAGCAAATTTAAAATCCCAATTACGCTCTTAAAAACAAAAATCATCAGCATGAAACTACATCTAAAAATAATTGCACTGACAGTCCTTTCGGGGAGCCTCTTCCTGATTGCTGCATGCACTTCACAAACAGATTCAAATAAAGGAAACATGGAAACAAATAAAAATGAACTGGATGCTATTTTTCCTAAGGGAGAAAAAAGCTCAGAGGAACTATTTACAGGGAATTCATATCACTTTGGACTGGTTGCCCCGGATTCCATTTTTACAACCCTGGTAGGGAATGTGTATTTCGAACCCGGAGCACGAAGCAACTGGCACAGCCATCCGGCCGGGCAAATTCTCATCATAACCGATGGCATTGGGTACCACCAAATTGAAGGACAGCCAATAGAAATAATCAAAAAAGGCGATGTGGTAAAATGCCCGCCAAATGTACGGCACTGGCATGGCGCTAGCCCCGAGGTAGGCCTGCAGCAACTCTACATTGTTCCCAATACAGAAAAGGGAATTGTCGACTGGCAAGAAGCCGTAGACGACGAACAGTATTCAATTAACTAAAATGGATTGGGGAAAGCCATTTCCATATCCAGATACATTTAAGAGCCTGTTGGGGATTTGAAGTTTGGGCGGCAACCTGCAAATTTTGTCTCAATTAAAACAAAATATGCTCGCTTTCGCCTTAAACTAAAATCCCAAACAGACTCAAAAATTTTATTTCAATTATGAATAACATAGAAGGTAAAACCATTATTATTACAGGCGCCTCATCCGGTATTGGAGAAGCAACTGCCAAACTCCTCGCAAAAAAAGGAGCGAATGTCGTTCTGGGTGCACGTCGCACAGATAAACTCAAAAAACTTGCAGAAGAAATTCAGTCGGAAGGCGGACACGCTGCCTATTGCGAACTGGATGTGACCAAACCCGCTGACAATGTTGCCATTGCCACACTTGCAAAAGAAACATTTGGCGGAATTGATGCCATCTTTTTGAATGCGGGAATCATGCCAACCGCCCCACTTTCTGCACTTAAAACAGAAGAATGGCACCAAACCGTCGATGTAAACATCAATGGCGTGTTGAATGGCGTAGCCGCTGTACTGCCGACTTTTATTGAGCAAAAATCCGGTCATGTACTGGCGGTCTCTTCTGTTGCGGGACTGAAAGCCTATCCGGGAAGCGCTGTGTATGGCGGAACCAAATGGTTTGTGCGCGATTTTATGGAAGTATTGCGCATTGAGTCGGCTCTGGAAGGAACGAATATTCGAACTGCAACCATTTATCCGGCAGCCATCAACACGGAATTGCTGGACGACATTACCCACAAAGCCTCCGCAGAGCAAATGGAAATGCTGTACAAGCAATTCGGTATTTCTGCAGACCGGGTAGCCAATGTCGTTGCATTTGCACTCAGTCAACCCGAAGACACCAATGTAAATGAATTTACACTGGGACCAACTACCCAACCCTGGTAAGCGGAACCTGAATAGAGCGTATGTTTAAATTTTAAGAGCCTGTTGGGGATTTTGGTTTGAGGCGAAAGCCAGCAAACCTTGTTTTAACCGAGGCAAAATTTGCCGATTGCAGCCCAAACACAAATTCCCAAACAGGCTCTAAGCATACGCTCATTTTAAAAATTCAAAATCATGAATACAACGATCAAATCAAAATCAGTTTTTATGATTTTGGCACTGACGCTCCTTTCCTGTACCGCATATGCGCAGCAGGATATTTTTAGTCAAAACACGCTTATTTCTCCCGAGATAAACGAAGACCATTCCGTTACTTTTCGCCTCAAAGCGCCTAAAGCCGATTCGGTGTTCGTATCCGGGAGCCTTGATGCTGATAAGGCATTTGCTCCCATTTCCTATGCAATGAAAAAGGGCGAAGACGGCATTTGGACGTACACCACCCAACCCTTGCCATCAGAGCTATACCGGTACACCTTTATTGTGGATGGTGTCCGGACGGTAGACCCAGGCAACGCCCATATCAACCGCGATGTGGCCAACATTTCCAACATCTTCATCGTTGGTGGAGGCAAGGCCGACCTTTATGCCGTGCAGAATGTTCCGCATGGTACGGTTCAATACCGGTGGTATGCTTCTCCGGGCAATCAAAAAAACCGGAGACTGGCCGTCTACACTCCACCAGGATACGAAACCGGGGAAGTGGAATATCCTGTTTTATACCTGCTTCATGGAATTGGTGGCGACGAAGAGGCCTGGCTGGGCACAGGAAGGGCTGCCCAAATTATGGACAACCTGATTGCGCAAGGAAAAGCCCGACCAATGATTGTCGTAATAACCAATGGCAATGTAGCGCAAGAGGCCGCTCCGGGCAAAGGCAGCAACGGACAGCCACAGCCTACCTTTAATCTTCCCAATACCATGGATGGCACCTTTGAAGAAACATTTATGGATGTCATTCACTTCGTTGAAGGCAACTTTCGTACGATGAAAACCAAGGAAAACCGGGCAATAGCCGGCCTGTCGATGGGCGGTTTCCATACCGCGTACATTTCCTTGAATTACCCAAAGACCTTCGACTACATCGGCTTGTTTTCATCCGCTTTGGGCGCTCCCCGCTCACCCGGAGTTACTTCTGCCATCTATAAAAAACAGGATGAAAAATTAGAGGCCCAAATGAAAAACGGATATGCCTTGTACTGGATGGCAATGGGAGTAGATGATTTTCCCGTACTGATTCAGGGAAATGCAGATTTCAGAAAAAAGATGGATAACATGGGAATGGAATACACCTACCTGGAAACTGCGGGCGGACATACTTGGAATAACTGGCGCGATTATCTTTCTATATTTGTACAACTCATCTTCAAAGATTAAGGACATGAAATCAATCCATCTATTTTTCCCAATTGCCCTAATTTCACTGTTTTTTTGGCATTGTGAACAGGCCGAACAACATACAAAAACCATCCCCGAAATAGCCCTCAACAAAACCAGCGTTAAGGCTACGGCGGACAACCGGGTTTTCCGAGATTTAAATAAAAATGGGAAATTGGATACCTACGAAGATATCAATGCACCCATTGAAGACCGCGTAGAGGATTTGCTCGGACAAATGACGCTGGAGGAAAAAGCAGGATGCATGTTCATGCCCGGCGTGCCTGTAAACGATGATGGCAGCCTGGAAAAAAGCGAAAATGCCACGGGACCAGGGGCTCGTTTACCGGCAGCCGTTACCAATATCGACAAAGGCAAACTCAACCATTTTAATGTCTGGGGCATACCAGCCGACCCGAAGCAAATGGCCATTTGGAACAACAATTTGCAGCGCCATGCAGAGCAATCCCGATTGGGCATTCCCGTTTCCATCGCCTCCGACCCCCGACATCATTTTAGCAATACCATCTTTTCCATGGCGGCATCCGGGTTCACGCAATTCTGCGAAACTCCGGGACTTGCTGCTATCGACAACGACTCGCTGGTTGAACAGTTTGCAGACATTGTTCGTAAAGAATACCTTGCCGTGGGAATCCGCATTGCCTTGCACCCACAGATTGATTTGGCAACTGAGCCGCGTTGGTCGCGAATCAGTGGCACCTTTGGGGAGGATGCCGAATTGAGCGCACGGATGGTCACCGCCTACCTGAAAGGAATGCAGGGGTCCGAATTGAATGAAAACAGCATCGCCTGCATGACCAAACACTTTCCGGGAGGCGGGCCGCAAAAAGAGGGCCTTGATCCACATTTTGCCATTCAAAAAGGCCAGATATATCCCGGCAAAAATTTTGATTACCACCTGATTCCGTTTGAGGCTGCATTCAAGATGAACACCGCCTCGATCATGCCGTATTACGGAGTGCCTACAGGCCAAACCGACGAAGATGTGGCCATGTCGTACAACAAGGCAATCATAACCGATCTGCTACGAAACAAATACAAATACGACGGGGTGGTTTGTACCGATTGGGGGCTGCTTACGGATGTCCCTATGGGCCCCGATGTAATCTGGCCGGCACGAGCCTGGGGAGCAGAAGGCCTCTCCCTTTCTGAGCGGGTATTAAAAATAATTGAGGCGGGTTGCGATCAGTTTGGTGGTGAAAACCAACCGGAACAGGTAGTTGAACTGGTAAATCAGGGCAAGTTGGATATGGCACGAATTGACACATCGGTTCGTCGCTTATTGCGCCAAAAGTTCCAGCTCGGATTGTTTGACAACCCGTTTGTAGACGAAGATCTTGTGGCCCAGAGTCTGGCCACAACGGAATATCAAAAATTCGGAGACGCATCCCAGCAAATGGCTATGACCCTGCTCAAAAACGAGGAAAACATGTTGCCCATGAAGGCGCACGCGCTGAAGGTCTATGCCGAAGGAATTGACAGTTCCGTGGTAGCCGCCTATGCCGAATTGGTGAGCACGCCCGCAGAAGCCGATGTAGCCATCCTCCGAATCAACACAGCCTGGTATCCCGCCAACACGAAAAATCCATTCGCGCTGATGTTTCATCATGGCGACCTGGATTTTCAGGGTGAGGAAAAGGCCCGGATCATGAACATCCTGAACACCGTTCCCACCGTGGTTGACATCTATTTGGATCGCCCTGCAGTGATTCCGGATATTGCCCGGGCATCCAAGGCCCTGATTGGGAATTTTGGTGCCAATGACAAAAACGTTTGTGAAGTACTTTTTGGAAACGCAAAACCCATGGGAAAACTTCCGTTTGAACTGCCCTCCTCCATGGATGCCGTTCGGAACCAGTTAACAGATGTACCCTACGATAGTGAGAATCCGCTGTATGCCTTTGGTTTTGGATTAAGTTATTGATATCGCCCCGGGGCAATTGGGGTTGTTTTTGGGGAAAGAACTTGCAGACAGTAGCCGGTGTTTTTTATATTTGATTATGAAAAAAATCATCTTGGTATTAAGCATCGCCTACTGCCTGCCCATTGGGGCGATAGCACAGGAAAAAAGCGCCCCTGCATTTTATCTTGGTCCTGAAATTTCCTTTGAAAAAATTCAGGGATTGGTTTCAGAGCCCCGTACTGTTTTTCTGAACCCCGGCCTTCATCTCGAAGTACAACTTAAAAATCCCTGGGCATTCTCGCTACTTATAAGCCATAGCTCCCGGCTGTATAAAAACAGCAGCATCCCCATCTCAACGGAATATGGACTTATCAACAACCTTTCTTCCGAGTTAAACACGTATACACGGGAACAACTGTTGACTTTTGAGCCGTTTGGTTTGTACCAGTTTTCCCGACAAAAATGGAGCCTGTTTGGAGGGATTGGTTCGCTTATTCAAATCCCAAGTTCTGTAAATTCATTTCGACAAATTGAATACAGCGATGGCTTTATAGAGAGCCGTTCTAGGATTGAGAAAAAACAAGCGCATACCAGTTTTGGTATTTCATCTACGCTTGGCTGCAATATTCCGATTACCTCGATTGCTTTTATAAAAATCCGATTTGGTTATCGGTGGTGCATGAATCCCAATTTGCCGAATTACGAGCTTCCTAACTGGGATGCCGACAAAACCCAATACCACGCATTTTCTGTGGGGGGTGGGGTTTCTTTTAGGATAAATTAGCTCATGAGACGCGAGGAATCTGTCAGGAGACGCGAGGAATCCCCCTGGTGACGCGAAGAATCTCTCAGGAGACGCGAGGCATCGCGTCTCTACTTTGTATCTTGTCGTACCATTCGATAATTAAATCTGACAAATGCATTCACGTTACGCCTTACCCTTCCTACTTTTTTCGCTTTTTTTCCTGGCAAGCACCGGGAGTTTTGCCCAGGTTTTTCTTGATGAAAACCAATTGGATAAAAACCATTTTCAATTTGAAAAAGTGGACCATTCCAACACCGATTGGTGGCAGGAAATGAACAGTCCTTCGCCCAATGTACTTGTGGCCGAACGCTTGTTCAACACCTATTTTGAAAGCCATTACCGGGAAAAAAGTCTGCAAAAAAAGCTGTTCATCCGTTGGCTCCGGGATGCCCGCCTGAGCCAATCCGCAGCCGGACAATACATCCCGTTTAGTGCCCCGGTTGAAGCCCTGCCGGGAAGCAGCGGAAATACCCTCACTTCCTCCACCGGAAGCTGGCAGGCCATCGGCCCCAACTACGCCGAGCGGACAACCTGCGGCACCACCTCATCCCTCACCGGAGGCTTTTGCGATCAGGTGTATATCAACCCCTACAATACCCAAAACCTGTTTGCCGGATATTCCTACGGCGGACTGTGGGTAAGCCAGGACCAGGGACAAAGCTGGACCCTCACCGATGCAGCCTTCGCAAATGGAACCAACACCTACGCCAACCGCGATTACTACTACGGAGACATCGAAGCCAGCAGCATCACGCCAAGCCTGGTGTATGCTGCCACGGAAGCCGGCTTGCTAAAAAGCATCAACAGCGGAATCGACTGGACTTTGTGCCCCCAACTCAACCGCATCGACAACCCCAATACTCGTCCGTATTACCTCGCACTTTCTAGGGCAAATGCCGAAATTGTTTTGGCAAGCTTTGGTCGCGAAGTGTACCGTTCCGCAGACGGCGGGAATACCTGGACCCTGACTTTTGATAACTCCAACGGTGGCCCCAACCACACCTACACCAGTCAATACTCCAACAATTCAACTTTCGGAATTTACCAGCGAACCTATAACTTTTTTGCACTGGAGCAAGACCACGACGACGACCAGGTGTTTTACCTCGGTGCCTTCAATTCAGGCAATGAACCCTGCGTGTACAAATCAACCGATGGCGGGATGAGTTTTCAATTTTTGGTCAACCTGAACACAGCCACCGGAGTCAATCTGCCCAACAGCCTGTACCTCCGAACTTTGCCCGCCAAACCAGATCTTTTTTATGTGTTCGGTCAGTTTGCCGAAGGCAACATGTATCGGTTTAACGAAGATGGAAGCCTGAACAGTCAAAACGCCATCGACTCGTATGTGGAAGCAGCCAGCCTCAACTGGGCCAATGGCAATGATCTGTATGTTGGATTTTACGGAGCAAGTTCCATTATGAAATCCATCAACACCGGAATTTCTTTTACCGACATGACTAGCGGGTACGGCGGCTGTCCAAAATACGTGCACCCCGATGTACGGGATATCGACGTAGTGGGCGACCTTGTATTCATTGGCTCGGATGGCGGGATGGCCCTCTCTACTGATGCCATGAACACCGTCGAAAGTGTGGGTCGGGAGGTTTCCTCCATCGACCTCTGGGGGTTCTCCAGCTCGGCACACTCCGATATCCTGTCGGCAGGCTGCGACCACGGCCCCACCAAGATTCGCAGATATGCCGGCGACAATGGATGGATCAGTCGGGGAGGCGGTGATGCCGGACAAACCTCCGTCAATCAGAGCAACGACCACTGGATCTATTTCAATCACGGATATGGTATTTTCAAAACCGAACTTTCCGACGACTCCTCATTCCTCAGCACGGAAGCCATCAACCCGGGCATCAGTTTGCACCGGGTGGCATTTCACCCCAATTTTTACCAAACAGCCTATGGCACCAATGGCACCGAGGTAAAGGTGAGTTACGACAATTTCAGTTCCTTCAGCGTTTTTTACAACTTTGGAGAAACCGTTAACCGCATCCTGATCGCTCCGGAAAACCCCGATGTGTTTTATGTGTTGCTGAGCAATAATAAAATTAAAAAATCCAGCGATGGCGGAGCGAGCTGGACCACCATCACGCCGCCCGCCGGGATAACCAACGGGCAAAGCAACATCACAGACATTGCCGTTGGCGACGACCCCAATCAAATCTGGGCCAGCTACGGCAACTGGCAAACCGATACCAAAGTGGTGCAAAGCCAGGATGGGGGAGCGAGCTGGGTGAACATCAGCTCGCCGAATTTGCCAATCACACCCGTTAGTCAGATCGTGTACCAGCGCGGAACCGAGGGAGGCCTCTACCTCGCCTTTGCCGGTCAGTCTGGCGTGTACTACCGCAACAATACCATGCCGGCTTTTGAAGCCCTGGGCTCCGGACTTCCCATGATGGGATACATCCAAAACATTTATGCCGTACCGGGAAAAGGAAAATTTCGGATGGGCAGTTCGCGGGGTGCCTGGGAGCACGACCTGTACGAGGAGTCGACCCAGCCGATTGCCAATTTTGCAGTGAACACCAATGTGAGCAAATGCCCCCTTACGCCAATTCGATTTTATCAAAATTGCTTCCATTCCTCGGGGGCCGTCAGCTATGCCTGGACTTTTGAAGGGGGAAACCCGGCAACATCTACCGAAGCCAACCCAAGCGTGACCTTTGCGGATTTGGGTGCGCACGATGTATCGCTCACCATTACCGATGAATTTGGCAATTCCGCCACCAAAACCTTTACTGATTTTATTACCGTCGAAAACTCCATTTGCGATGGCGACGAGCAGGCCGGAAAAATGATCGACCTGCCGCTTGGGCAAACCAACCGTCCGGTCTTGGGCACCATCCCAATCACAGGTAACGAGTTCACAATTACGGCTTGGGTGAAGTTGCACGGACTACAAAACAGCTTTGCGCAAATTGTCAGCACCAACAGTCCAAACACCCGGTTTGGATTCGGTTTTGCCTTTATGAATTACAACGCCAACAGCAACCTGATTTTTACATCGCCCAATGAAAATTACTGGGTTACCTCCAGTCTGAACCTGGAAGTCGATCAATGGCATTATGTGGCCATTACCTATAGTCCAAGTGCAGTAAAAATTTATGTAGACGGGCAGGAGCCCTGGGTACGCACGGGTAGTTTCCAGGCGGTTGATTTCTCACAAGGGCCTTTTTACATCAACAACGACATACACAATCAGAATGGAAACTTCCATGGACAAATAGACGAAATTGCTTTTTTCAATTACGCCTTAAGCCAGGAAGAAATACGAGAAAAAAGGCATCTGGTTAAACAGGTCGGCTCTGAAACGGGGCTGATGGGCTATTACCAATTTAACCAATACGATGCAGCCAGTAGCGCCCTGTATGAAGTGGTGAGCGGCCAGCAGTCGGTTGTACAAAATGCACTTATTGATCCCAACTCACCCATTCCGGTGGGAGGTGGTGCGGTGCACCGAATTGCGAATGTGGGCAATGGAGTGTACGACTTTACCGGAACCGATGCTGTTCTGGAATTCCCATCGGGAAGTGCCGCTCCGGAAGGGGAGTTGGTGGTAAGCCGGATTGACGCAAACCCCAACCTGCATCCTCCTGTAGTACTCGCTCTGAGCCCGCAGTATTGGGTTGTAAACAACTACGGAACCAACCTGTTCGGACTGGACGCAAGCCTGACCCTGCGAAGCCCCGGGTTTGTGAGCACCGATGTGCCGGGTAGTTTTTTGTTGCACAAACGGTCTTCCAACGATACCGGCGACTGGACCGACTTCGGTCCAGCTAGCAGCCTCGACCTGGCCAACGACGGCATGACCTTCAATGGCATCAACGACTTCTCCCAGTTTATCATCAGCGATGCCATGCTGGTGGGAACACATGGCGCAGATGGCACATCCGATCAGCTGATTCGAATTGCTCCGAATCCGGTAAAAGACCAGCTCCAGGTGCATTTCCTGACGGATGCATCCGGGCGCTACAGCTTGCAGGTGTACAACGAGTTGGGGGAACTGCAACTCCAGCAACTGGTCACTGCCCAGACGAGCAGTTTGCTATTACTGGATACCAGCAAACTACCAGCCGGAATGTACTTTTTAAGTGTACAACAGGGCGGCCAGATTTTGGCAAAAGAACAATTTATTAAAGTCCGATAGCGGACTCCGAATTCCGGGTAAAATTGGAAAGGACAGGAAAGAAGCAACGAACATGCTTTTTTCTTGTCCTTTTTTTATCTACTCACCCAGGTGCTTGCTCGGGGTTTTAGACATCCTTATATTCCAAATCCAGTTTGCGAGCAAGTCCTCAACAAACCCTGTCTCACGATGAAAAAAATCAGTCTCTGGGCCTGCCTTTTTTTGTTCACCCTACAGCTCACCGCACAGGAAGAACAATTTGAATACGAATATCAAATTCAGTCCAAAGCCTTTGGCGATGAGCGCACCATCACCGTCTACCTGCCACCTTCCTACTACGAATATCCCGACATGAAGTACACGGTGACCTACGTGCTCGACGGGCATTTTGATCCATTCATTGACCTGGGGGTAAAAACCATCGAGTACAACACCTACATGTACAAATACACGCCGACTATAGTGGTGGGGGTGCATGCAAAAAACCGGGGCTGGGAATTCTCTGCTCCCTTGCCCGGGGAAGATGACGACTATGCGGGTGGGAGGGCACCGGAACTGCAACAACATTTTAAAAATGAGATTTTCCCACTGATCGATTCCTTGTACCCGCACACCCTGCCTTTCCGAAACCTGATTGGCCATTCCAGTGGCGGTTCTTTTGTGTTGTACACCTTGTTTAGCGATCAAAAAGATTTGTTTGACGCTTATATTGCGATTAGTCCCGGCATGCGGCCCGGGGAAGACAATATCCTGGAAGACGCATGCGCCCGCCTAAAGGCCGGCGAACAATTTCACAAATTCCTGTACTGCTCATCCGGAACCATTGGCGAACAGGAGGAGACCTTTGGGGCCGCAGTCGCTAGCCTCGATTCCATTTTAAACACCCACCCCAAGCACGGACTAATCTGGCGCAAATCAACCTTTGGAGGGATGGATCATTTTACCTGCGTACCGCCATCCTTCAATACCGCCATGGTGGAACTCACCCGCGCATTCCGGGTAGATGAAGCCAGTTTTTATGCGTTTGCCGAGCACCCTACACAATCCGTTACCGAACAGGTGGAAGCATTTTATCAAAACCGAAATACCGTGTATGGCTTCAGTGAAATACCACTGCCCGGCTACCTCTACAGCATAGCCTTCCACCTCTCTACCAAAGAAAAAAACCAGGAGGCACTGGAAATTTATAATTGGGGCATAAAACACCATCCGGATAATTATACCCTAAATAAATCCAAGGCCAAACTCCTCCTCAAAACAGGCGATAAAACTGCCGCTCTGGAAGCTTTTCGACATACCCAGACCGTACTGGAAATCGTAAAAGAAAAAATGAGCGCCAATGAATATCAGAAACAGCAAAGCTACCTGGAAGACAAAATTGCAGAATGCATGAACTAGTAGGGGCAAGGCTTGCCCTTGCCCTATTTTTTTCCCCATTTCCTTGCCCTTGCCCTATCTTTTTCCCATTTCCCTTGCCCTCCCTTCGAATAAAAAAATAAACAGAGCCTCGCAGAGGCAGATGGATCAATTGACGATTGACGATTACATGATATCCGATTGACGATTGGATTTTTGATTGGTAAACAGTGAGCTTGTTTTTCAATATACAAATTCAACAAATCATCCAAGCCCGAAGGGCGCATCATCAAATCATCAATCCCAATAAACAAATAAACAAGGGTAAGCGCAGCGTCCCGAATAAACAAGGCTCGCAGAGCCGAATAAACAATTTCCGGCCGTAGAGACGCACACGTATGCGTCTCTACCAATGTCCACTATTTTATTATATTTGTAATTGCCTCCCGGTTTGATTTTAATCCATTGAACATTTTCATTATCTACGAGTGCATGTAGAGCCTGTTTAAGCGAAGTTTAAATAGGGGTTTACAGGTGCTCAAAAAATCAAATCAAATGAGTGGTACTTTACGCACGGCATTTTTTATTTTATTTCTCTCCCTCACACAGGTTTTACAGGCACAAAAAATACCCGGGCAAGCAGGCCAATTTATGTTGCAACCGGACCGGTTGGATTTGGGAAAAAACACGGATCCAATCAGCCTCAACAATGCCGATGATCTGCTGATTGCGGAGCGGTCGGACCGCTGGTCGGGGTCAAACTGGACGCCTTTTGATTCCGTGGAAAATATTTTTGATTCGCAGGAGCAAATCGTTGGATTGGTTGGCCACAAATTTTCCGGAGCAAACTGGGTATTGGATTACCAGTACGACTACAGCCTGGATGTATTCGGGAACATATCCGTCAGCACCTTCCAGGTTTGGACCGGAAGCAACTGGGAAAACAAGTGGCGATACCACTACAGCTACGATGCCAACCAACAGATGACTGAAACCGTATCGGAGCAGTGGGGAGGAAGTGATTGGGAACTCTACCTGCAAACCACTTTTGTGCACAACGGAGCAGGTTCTATTTTAACCAAAACAGACAAACAGTGGATGGGCAGCAGTTGGGAAAATGCCCACCTGTTCCTCAATACCTACGATGCTGAAAACCGGCAAACCACCTGGCTTCACCAGGAGTGGATAAACGCCAGCTGGCAGAATCGGGAAGCCTATTTGTATGCATACGATGCCGATGGAAACAACTCAGAAATCATTTTCCAAAAATGGAATGCAAGCATAAACCAGTGGGAAAATTATCTTCACTACCTCTACACCTTCGATGGAGCCGGGAACAAAACCCAAAGTCTGCACGAATTGTGGGACGGCAGCGACTGGACCAATGATAGTCGTATTTATTACGAATATTATCCCAACAACCTGCAAAAACAAGTCTTCTATCAAAACTGGAATGGCTTCTACTGGGAGAATAATTTCAACTGGTTTTTTGAATACAATGCAAATGGGAATACCACCTCACATACCTGGCAAAACTGGATCAACAACTCCTGGGTAAACTTTGCCCGGTACTTGTATTTTTATCAGGAATCAACCGAGGTAACGGGGCTGGACTCGGAGGAGCCATTTACGGTTTTCCCAAACCCAACTACGGGTAGTTTTTTTATCAAAAACACAGCTCCCGAGTCCACCCAACTCACTCTGTACACAATGGATGGACAGCGCGTGTATTCAACCACTGTCCAAGCATCTGAAAGCGCTGTACAAGTGAACCCGGGGGGACTTCCAAATGGTTTGTATTGGGTGGAACTATCTGCTGGAGCTCAGCGCAATAGCACCTTATTGCTTATTACGCAGTAGGCCCCCAATCACACAAACCCCAAGGGCTCAAACCGCCCGCCCATAATGGGAACAGGGTCGGTGCGGAGCCAATTTTTCAGGACGGTTGAATAGGCCTGTCGGAAATCGACCTGGTACTTCAGATCGCCTTTGTCCAGGTCGGTCAGGTTGGGCAGTTCGTTGAGCAGGCCTTGTTCGCGGAGGCGACCGCCGGCAAAAAACATCTGATTGGCTGTGCCATGGTCGGTACCGCCACTCGCATTTTGTTTTACCCGCCGCCCAAACTCCGAGAAGGTCATGCAGAGCACGTCTTCCCAGCGGCCGTTGGCCTTCATGTCTTTTGCAAATGCAACGAGCGCATCGTTCATTTCCTTGAACAACCGCTCCTGCTGCCCGGCCTGATTGATGTGGGTATCAAAACTTCCGTGCGACAGGTAATACACCGAAGTTTCCGAATCTGCCAAAATCAGGGAGGCCACTGTTTTGAAGTGCTTGCCCAGTTTGGTTTCCGGATAAACCGCTTGTGTTGGCCGAGCCTTGCTTTTTTCATAAATGTAATCGGCCGAGGAAAGCGTCTCCGCCATGGTCTTGTACAAATAACCCAGGGAACTTTCTGAATCATCGGGGCGACCAGCAGGAGAGTCCGGGCCCCGGTAGGCGGCAGCGAGATCGTCGAAGTACGGGCTGTGCGCCGTATCGTACAAGCGCTTGGGATCCTGTAGCGCCAGACCTTTCACGTCTTTCCCTTTCAAAACCAGCCCCAGTGTATCGTCGATTTCCAGGGCCTGACTGGGCTTGGAGCACCCGATGCACTGCGCATCCAGGTAGCGACCGAGCCAACCGGTATTCCAGTATTCCTCCGCAGAACTTCCGCTGTGCCAAATATCCATGCTCCGAAAATGGGAGCGATCCGGATTCGGATAGCCCACACTGTTGAGCACGGCCAAATCTCCCGAGTCGTACAGCGATTTGAAGCCGGTAAGGGCCGGGTGTAATCCTGCTTCGCTGCCCATTGCCAACGCTTCTTCCCGACTGATTGCCAAGCGGGGCCGTTCGCGGTAATACACATCGTTTCGGGTGGGGATAACGGTATTGAGTCCGTCGTTGCCTCCACTCAACTGGAGCACCACAAGGATACGGCCCTTGTACCCTATGGGCTGTCGGGCCTGTAAAAAACGGGGAATCCAGAGGGCCGTTGTAGCCATGGAGGCAGTTTTGAGAAATTCGCGGCGTTTGATAAGCATGGGTGGTAAGTGGTAAGTTGGAAGTGGTAAGTAGTAAGTAGTAAGGGGGCTTAGCACATTTGGTATTCGGGGGTGGCCATGAGTTGGATCACGGTGGTCTTTAGTTTTCCATTGCTGTTGCTGCCTACTGTGTGTTTTTCGAGTACTGCACGTGGTGCCTTACTTTGGGGTGTTTGCCAAAGGAAAGCGCTGAGCGTTGGGAGGAGTTCGTTCTCCGATACATTACCATAGCGTTTCATCCAGGGCTCCCAGTTGATGCGTGCCTGAAGGCGGTTGCGGCGGCGTTCGAGGGATTGCCCCATGCCCATATCGGTATCGTCGTCGCCTTTGGTCTGAATATCGGGATCGCGGTCGTCCAACAGGATGTGGGGAATGCGCAAACGAAGCATGAGGGTGGAGGCATCTATCCACTGCCGACCGCCCGGCCAGCCAGCCACATTGGGCGGGAAAAAGAGGACCTGGCCCAAGGCCCGTTGCAGGAGTACCTGACCGTCGAGACTTCCCATTTCCAGGCTGAGTCCGCGGCGCAGTCCCACCCAAAGATCAACGGGTGATTTGATGTTTGCGCCCTGATTTTCTTCGTCATAAAACCATTCGCTGGTAAAAATATCATCGAGGAGGCGACTCATTTCGTAGCCACTCCGGTAAAACCGATCTGCCAGCCATTCAATGCGTTCGGTTGGGGCCACTTGCTCGTTGACGAGGAAGCGATATAATTTTTGCGTGATGTAAAAAGCCGTTCGGGGTTGATCCAGCAAGATGGTCAGCACATCTTCACCATCAAACCGGCCGGTTTTGCCCAGGAAGGTTTTTTCGTCAAAATCGTGCACATTTTCGCGAAATACAAAGGTGCCATCGGGCTTAAAGCCCCAGCCGGTAAAAGCCCGTGCGGCCTCCTTGATATCCTGTTCGGTGTAGTGGCCACGCCCAAGCGTAAAGAGTTCCATTACCTCGCGGGCGAAGTTCTCATTGGGCTGCCGCTTTCGGTTTTGCTGGTTGTTGAGAAAAGCCAGCATCGAGGCACTTTTGGACACCTCGCGCAGCAGGGTGCCAAAATTCCCGAGTGCATGCATCCGGATGATGTGCAGGAGCTGCTGCTGGTACAGCATATTGATTTGTCGGCTGGCAAAATGTCCGTGCCAGAACAGGGCGAGTTTTTCGCGCAGTTGTGCCTTGCTCCGGACCATTTCTTCCATCCAAAGCATGTTGAGATTGCGAAGTCCGTCGCGGCTTTCCTTCCGGAGTTTTTTGCGTTGCTCTTTGTCGAGCCGGTCGCGTTCCATGCGGCCAAGTTCACCCAGGCCTTTCGCAAAGCCATCCAGTGCATTTCCAGAAACATTGAAGTATTCCGGCTCGCCAGCCGCATCCTTTTTTATTGCGGGCCACCATTCGGATGGTTTGAGGGCCATCCAGCGTTCGATGCTTTGCACATCGGGCCCAAATCCTGTGCGCCACAGGAGGTGTTTTAGTTGCTGCTCTTTTTTCATGCGTACTACGTGTTGGTGTCTATTACACGTTACATAGACGCTGAATGATGCAGAAGGTTAAATGATTAACAAAAAATTAAGCGGGTTGGGGTTGGCCCCTAAAAACGAAAAAGCCGCGGCGCTCGTTTGCTCCGCGGCGGTTTCCCGTATATAATCTCATGAAAAGTCTACAAAGTTGTTGGTCGATGAGTTCGCCGCCATGTCTGTTCTCGTCTTTGCCCTTCATCAACGATACAAATGTGCGACAAGTTAATTAGCCACCAAAGAACAAAAATAGGTTTTTGTTGACATAGATTTAAGTTTAAAATTATTCAACACCCTGTTTTTCAATTATTTATACTTTTTTTTGTTGAAATAATTTTATTAAAAAGAGGCTTTTTTATTGAAAAAAAACTAGAAATAAATTTTTGAAACGGGGTTTTCGCCCTTCCTTTGAGGGCTGAATGGGTTCTAGACAGGCCCTTCAATCCAACACGTTTTGTTCACCTGCATGCCTGCTTCACCGCAGAAAACCGCCGATGCTGAATGGTTCTTGCTAAAATCCAGGAAAACATAGCCGCTTACAAGGCCTGGCTCAAAAAGGAACGCGCTTTCCCCGCAGCCTACCAATGGGAAATTCTTCAAACAGCCCAGCAGCACTGGGACCTGACTGCCAATCCACTTTCGCACATGCTGGACCAATGCCTGCAGAACAGCCACTCGCGCCGACTTTGGCAAGATGGCAACTGGCAACCCAAACGCATGATGATGTTGTTTATGGATTTTGAACCCGAAATGGTTCGAGCGATGTTTGAAGATTTATTCAACGAAAAACACGCTGCAGAAAACCGGGCCTCCCGTTTTGTTTTTGGCTGCGATGCCCTGCTTGCAGAATACAAACGCGCTAATCCAACCAGCATCGAAAACAACCACGATCACGGCGATTTCCGAATGGTAGCCCTCTACCTCGCGCTCCAATTTCCGGAACAATACGCCCCTTACGATTTCGAGCATTTTCGGGAAGCACTCATCCGTCTGGGCGCACGCGATATCCCGGAACTCAACGACCTGGGCCGCTACTTCAAGGTGCTCCGCACCCTCATGACATTCATTGAAAAAGACGAGGAACTGCCCGCGCTCATCGCGCCCTATCTAAAGGCCCACAAGCACTTTCAGGGGCGCACCGCTTGGCTGGCAGCAGATTACCTGCGGTTTATTGCCGAGCGGGACGACAATAATCACCTTAAAGTGAAACCTTGGGCTTTTTCCGGGCGGGTTTTCCAATTGATCAGGGCATCACACGCCCCGCTGCCCGTTGATCAGGCCAATCTGTACACCGTACCGTCGTTGCAGTTGATCAGACCGATCTGCACACCGTGCATCCGCCAGGCATGGTTGACCAGGCCCGATATCTGAATTCCTTCCGAGACTTCAGCCGTATTGAACAGTCCGGAAATTTGGGCTGTAGGTGAAGCTGCTCCGGAAATATTCCGCCACTCCTGCAATCTGAATTCCCAGGCCCCGCGTTTCCGAAGCGTGGTTGACCAAACCGGATATCTGAACTCCGCTCGGGGTGCCAGCAGTTTCGACCAGCTAAACCCGCAATCTGGCGACACCCCAGGCTGGCACTCCGTGCAGGATGTTGAACAAGCCAGCCACCTGAAATCTTCCAGATATTCCTGAGTAAAGTTGGCAAGCGAGGCCACCTCAAAAATCTCGTTTCCGCGTGAAACTCCGGCAAGTACGTTGAGCGACCAATCGTTTGTAACCTGGCTACTCAGCCCCTTGTTCGTTCCGATTCCCGGAAGCACGGAGACCTGTCCGCGCCGGTGAAACGAATCTGACATTCGCTGAACCGCCTGATCCAGGGTGGCCTTGAAAAACTGTTCGATTTCCAGTCCCGCCTCACGCACCTCCTTTCGGAGCGTTGTGTGCCCGGGAACCACCGATACCGAATCGTAATGCAAATCGATCGCATGATAGCGCGAACCCATGGACTCCACATGAAGTACCGTGTCTTTATACGCCGGATTTGGATACGACTACTTCCGATTCGTTCCGCACCTTCAGGCCATGCGTACCCATCGGCATCCGATTTGAGTAGTGCGCAGGGTTTTCCGGTCGTAAATCGTGGCATTTGAAATACGCTCTCCGGTGTTTGGGTCTTTCAAATACCCACTCGGTCCATCCGAAGGGCGTTTCTTTGCCAAAATCAGGTAATTCCCGTTGGGCTTAAACTGGTAAATCGCCCAGCAGTTCGAGGAGGATTTCGCGCACCGACCAGTTGTCGGCCCGAAGGGATACCCGTGATTTTCATCTATGATCCGGGCATTGTACGACCGCAAATCACCTTCCTCACTGCTACGTTAGCCGCTGTTTTCAGTTCTGTATTTTTGGTTGGGTCAGTCTGCGCTCTAAAATGGCTTCGGCGCGCAGAGACAAGCCGCTCAGGATAAAAAAGAGCGGCAACAAAAAAACGGGTGATTTACTCTTCACAATAGGCTCCATTTAGCACGAACACCCCGTCTTCCTCAGGAGTTCCAGCGAGAAGAGGTCCTGGTGGTTCGAGAATGCGATCCAGTTCCAGATCCGGTTAACTGCCGTTCAGGGCACAATCCAGCAAGGCCGGATTCCGCACCACAATCACCTGGCCGTACACTGCTTCCAGGCGGGGAATTACGATTCGGAGGGGTGTATCTTCAAAAAAGAAATTTCGGGTCTGATAGGAAAGCGCGTTGGGATCTGGTATCGACGCGCTGGATTACCTGGTCGGTTGGAGTATAGCGTGCAGCCTCTCCGTTTCGCAAAACCAGTTGCTTCCCGGCCGCGCGCAGCGCAGCCCGTCTTGGTAACCGTTACCACCACGGCCTGCGTATCCGTCAGGTTGTCGACATTGAACGCCGTACCCAACACTTCAGTTTCCAATTGATCTGCCTCCACCCGGAAGGTTTGAGAATCTGTTTCGACATCGAAATAGGCTTCACCCGAAAGGCGCATCCGGCGTTCTTTTTTATCCGATCCGGAGAGTACCATCAGATCAGACTTTCGATTGAGCCATACTTTGGTTCCATCCTGCAGGGTATCTTGCAGGGGGCTGTCGCCGGAAGCAATCGTTTGTGGAGCAGTGCCTGCAGGCTGCAGCCAAAACCAGGCAACGAGCAGCAGGGCCACCGAGGCTGCCGCTGCATACCAGTAGCGCATGCGAACCGTTCGCCCTCTGGAAATGCCCGCTTGCTGGTGCACCTTTTTCAGTGCCGCTTCGGTATCAAAACGGGTTTCCGCAGGAGGGGCAGAGACGCCCTCCCAAATGCGCTTCATTTCCTCCCAATACAAGGCATTGGCAGGCTGTTCGTCCAGCCATTCCTGCAGGCGGGTCTGGTCGCTTTTGTCCGCGTCGCCAGCCAACACTTTGGCTATCAGTTCATCAATATGTGCGTTTGTATCAGGCATTCAAAAAATAGT
Source organism: Saprospiraceae bacterium (assembly GCA_041392625.1). GTDB lineage: Bacteria > Bacteroidota > Bacteroidia > Chitinophagales > Saprospiraceae > M3007. Next base: position 186,077 of record JAWKLR010000002.1, read on the forward strand.
CAATTAAGGAGCTAAGCCAGGGCATCCAAAAAAACAGATCGGACAAATGCGTCCGCATCAGTCGGAGGGCCTTGCCCATTTGTGCTTCCACAGTTTTTACGGAAAGAGCCAACTGATCGGCTATTTCCTGGTATTTCAAGCGCTCAAAACGACTGAGCTCAAATATTTGCCGACACTGGGGCGGCAGTTGTCCCAACGCGCTTTGCAATTGGGTATGCAATTCTTCTTCTACCAATTCCGGATGGTCCACGGTTTCATCCTGAAGGCGTTGACGCTGCTCCAGGTTGCGCGCCCGGTTTTGCTTGTCCCGAATCCAGTTCAAGCACCGGTTGTGCACCATTTTGAACAAATAGGCCTTGATGGTCCATTTAATCTCCAGGGCATCTTTTTGCTCCCAGATTTTTACAAACACCTGCTGCACAATATCCTCCGCTTCGTCGGGGTCTCCATCCGTCATCCGCACTGCATATCCGCACAAGACAGGATAGTACTTCCGGAACAGCGAATCAAACGCCCGGCTGTCGCCATGCAGCAGCGCGTCGACCAGCATGCGGTCGACATCTACGACATTTTCAAACCGGGATTCAGTATGAGACACTTTAAAGGTATTTGTACCCTTACGTGGGTGGTGATATTTTTTAAAAAAATTTGTTCCGAAGCTCCAATTTCAATTTTATCCCATTTTTATTTTTTTATAAAAAACTGATTATCAATAAAATACAAGCAATTTTTTATTTTTTTCAAAAAAAATGCAAACCGGGATAAGGGTAAGGCTGTGGTGGCGGTGTCTCAGGTTACAAGCAGGCAAAAAGGCTAGAAAACAAAACAACAACATCCTGCCTGAGAACACTTTTAAACCAACACAACAACTAAAAATTATGCTACGAAAACAATCTTTCAACCTGACTTTGGGGCTGCTACTCCTTTTCGCTCCTGTGTTCCTGTTTGGACAAAACTACGAACAAACCGTAAAAGGAGTAGCCCTCGACCAGGGAATTAAGACTCCCTTAATCGGCGCAACCGTTGCCATCACCGATCTTGATCCGGTAATTGGAGCAATTACCGATGAGAATGGCCGATTCAGACTGGAGCATGTTCCCGTCGGAACCCACCAACTTCGAATCACTTATATGGGCTACAAACCCGCCATTCTTTCCAACTTGATTGTAAATTCCGGAAAAGAAGTTGACCTGGTGGTAGAACTCGAGGAAGAAGTACTGATGGGAAATGAGGTGGTGATCCGTGCACAACTCGACAAAGAAAAGCCGCTAAACGAATTATCCACTGTAAGTGCACGCACCTTTTCCGTTGAGGAAACCCAGCGCTTTGCAGCTGCGGTAAACGACCCGGCCCGAATGGCTTCGGCCTACGCAGGTGTAGTTGTTGCTGACGACGGAAACAACACCATTATCATTCGGGGGAATGCCCCCAACGGATTGCTGTGGCGTATGGAGGGTGTGGATATTCCCAACCCGAATCACTTCTCCGATGTCAACACCTCCGGAGGTGGTATTTCCATCCTGAGTGCCCAATTGCTGAGCAATTCGGATTTCGTAACCGGCGCATTTGCTGCAGAATACGGAAACGCGCTCTCCGGAGTGTTCGACCTCAAACTCCGGAAAGGGAACGCCGACAAATACGAATACACCTTCAAGGCTGGCTTCCTGGGCATGGACGCCGCTGCTGAAGGGCCGATTCGAATGGGCAACCAGCAGACCGGATCCTTCCTGGTAAACTACCGGTATTCGACCCTGTCGCTGCTCGACCGGATGGGCGTAAACATTGGCTACGGCACCACCGATTTTCAGGACCTTTCCTTTAATATCTGGATGCCCGCCGGAAAGGCCGGATCGTTCACTGCATTTGGATTGGGTGGGCTGAGTTCGCAAACCGCACAAGGCGTTGCCGACAGCCTCATCTGGAAGGATGAACCGTATAAAAAATACACCTCGGATTTTCGCGCCAACACCGGTGTTGCAGGCATTACTCACAGCAAGGCCTGGGATAAGACCTACCTCAAAACCGTTTTTGCTGCATCATCCACCGAGAATGGATATTCGGAAGACCAGTTTTTGAACGATTATGAATCGCAGCACAACGCGACCGAACAGCATGTGCAGCGCACCTATACCTTATCGTCGGTATTGAGCCATAAATTTAATCCTTCACACTACCTGCGTGTGGGTGCGTATGCCAAATACATCGACTTCGATTTCAATCAGGCGTATTGGGATGAAACCAATGAATACCTGAAGGAGGAAATCAACGTACAGGGTCAGACACAGACGGTACAGGCTTTTGCACAGTGGCAGTTTCGTCCCAGTAAACAATGGACCCTCAATGCCGGTCTGCACAGTTTTGCCTTGCTGCTGAACAAGCAATTTTCTGTTGAGCCACGTGCTGCCTTGAAGTACCAAATGAACCCCAAGCAAAGTCTGAGTTTTGGTTATGGACTGCACTCGCAAATGCAACCCCTGGGTGTGTATTTTGTAAAACAACCGAACCAAAGCAGTTATATCAACCGCGATCTGGAAATGACCAAGGCACACCACTACGTACTTGCCTTTGATCAGATGTTGCCACACCAGCTGCACGCCAAAGTTGAAGCCTACTACCAGGACCTGTTTAATGTACCCGTGCTGGCTGGCGCTCCATCCCATTTTTCAATGCTCAATGAAGAATATGGATTTGTGGATATGCCGCTGGAAAACTCGGGCAAAGGGCGGAATTACGGAGTGGAGCTGACCTTTGAGAAATTCCTCACCAACGGGTTGTATTTCCTGCTTTCATCCTCGGTGTATCAGTCTAAATACCGTGGCTCCGACATGCAGTGGCGCGATACCCGGTTTAATGGCAATTACGCCAACAGCCTGGTAGCGGGAAAAGAGTGGAAACTCAAGCGCAAGAACCGCAGCCTGGGAGTCAACCTGAAATTAACACAGATGGGCGGACTTCGCGAATCCCCGGTAGACCTGGAGGCATCCATTCTTGCGGGTCAGACCGTCCGCGACCACAGCCGGGCATTCGAAGATCAGGCACCGCAATATTTGCGGATGGATACCGGGTTTCAGCTAACACGAAACTTTGAAAATGTAACCACCACCCTGGCACTGAACATACAGAATACAACCAACCACAACAATGTGTACGGACAGTATTTCAACAAAGAGACCCAACAACTTGAAAATGCATACATGGCCGGGCTTATCCCAATCCTGAGCTATAAGGTCCAATTTTAAATCAATCAAAATCAATTCAATATGAAACAGTTCATTTTTAGTTTATCCGCAATTTTATTGCTCACCACCGGCTTGCAGGCGCAAGTCCAGCAGAGCGAAGCCCTTTTCGATCACGCCCGCGTTCGCGGAGCCTTTGCCGCACCGCTTTTTGAGTGGGGCCTCAACAACGACCTGGGCTCTGCAACCGGAGGTGGCGCAGGGATTGTCATTGACAACATGTTCATTGGCGCCTACGGACTCGGAAGCATCGACTTCCAGGATTTCATCGAAACCGGAGATATCCAGTCGGTAAAACTGGCGCACGGTGGATTCTGGATCGGAGGTAACTGGCCGAGCCACAAACTCCTCCACTTTTACAGCAGTGCAAAAGTGGGCTGGGGCGCACTGGATATCGAAGTTGACGACCCCTTTCTGACCTACCGCGACCTCGATAAAGTATTTGTACTCACCCCTGAAATCGGACTCGAACTCAACCTCACCAGATGGATGCGCCTGAGCGGTACCGTTGGCTACCGCTACCTGAACGGAGTAAACGCAAACCAGGCGTTCAGCAACGAAGATTTCCGAGGAACAACCGCCGGAATCACCCTGCGAATCGGATGGTTTGGCCGTCCAAACCCCTGGTAATTTTAGTTCATTTTTTTCAGCGTGTTTGGGATTTGCAGGATATGAAAAATGCATTCTACGCAAGTCCTGAACACGTTCACACCTCAACCTTTCCAATTTTTAAAAACCCATCTTATGTTCAATCTATCAAAAAAAGGCCTTTTGGCTCTTTCCGTTTTTACCTTGCTTTTCACCGCCGCCTGCGACCCATTGGGAATTAAAGGCGAAGGCGCCATCGTGATTGAAACCCGCGATCAGGACGATTTTGACCAGGTCAGCATGTCCGTTCGGGGCGATATCTACCTGCACACCGACTCCATTTACCGCGTGGTAATTCAAGTAGAAGAATCGCTGCTTCCTTACCTGGAAACAGAAGTTCGGAGCGGACGGCTCGACATCTACTTTTCACGCAATGTGTACAATGTAAACGACCTGCGCATTGACGTATATGCCCCCAACTATACTGGCATGGAGCTCAATGGCAGTGGCGACCTGATTTCACAGGATGCCCTCAGCGGAGACAAACTTCAGGTGGAACTTTCCGGCTCCGGATCTATGTTGGTTCAGAACGTGAATTTTGCCACGATAAAAACCAAAACCAGCGGAAGCGGCGACATGAAAGTTGAAGGTGTTGCCGACCACCTGGAGTCTACCATTTCCGGTAGCGGCGATGTGCACGCACTTGATTTGCCGGTACAAACTGCCGACATCAGCATCAGCGGCTCCGGCTCGGTACGTTGTTGGGTAAGCGAGCACCTGCAAGCCACCATCTCCGGCAGCGGCGATGTTTGGTACGATGGCAACCCCAGCCTCGATGTGAATATTAGCGGATCGGGGAAAGTGCGGAAGCGCTAGGAGCGTATCGAATGCAAGCAGAAAGAGCCATCCCTTTGAAGAAGGGGATGGCTCCTTCATTTAGGGGCATTTTTCCGCTCAGTTTTTAATTATCCGTCCACTATAAAGATCGCCCGCTACCTCGATGCTTACTAAATATCCCCCCGGCTTCACCCCGGCAGGAACCTCAATCCGAATTGCTTTTTGTCCTGGATACAACACTTCATGTTTCTCCCAAACAAGTCTTCCATCCAAACTCCGAACGCATAAACGAGCCGGACCATAAACAGCGAATGCAGTACAGTCCACCTGGAAGTCTGTAGTAAACGGGTTGGGAGAAATTGAAAGATGTCGTGACTCAGAACATGTCGGTAGTGGTTGCAGCCCTACCGTGTTCAAGTTGTATTTAGCTAGAAAATAACCTTTTTTTGAAGATGGAGATGTACCATCATCAAACGTTCCACCTATGTACAGGTACTCAGAATCAATTAGTATTTCTCTCGGCCAATTCCTAACTCCTTGTAAAGGTGAAAGCGCAGAATGATAAGGGCCATCTGGAGTATAAATATTAAAATAGGGTTGGTAGGTATTATTTATTAGATCTATTGGGTAGGCGCCAGTAAACAAAAGACGATCTTGAGTAAGCCATTCAACAGTAGTCGCAGAGGCTATACTCAAGGTATCTAATTGAAAAATATGTTCCCAAATAAGATTCCCATCCTGATCGATCTTAGATTGAATTGGTATAAGTTTTCCAATTGTATCCTGATAGTACAATCCACCTATGTATGTATTTAGTTCTGAATCAGTTACTATAGCCCTAACCAACCCATCTACTCCATTTGGGTTGTCAAACAAAGGCTTCTGATAATCCCACTCAAACATACCAGAAACATTGTATTTTGTTACAATATACTGCTTGTTGTAATCCCCGATGTATAAATTACCTTGCGCATCAATATGATAACTTTCTTGAAAGTAATTTGCATAAGGGCTAGATTCTCCTGTGTGAATTGTATTACCATCTAAGTCAAGGTGCCAGGAGAAAAAACGATTACCCTCATCTGAACCATGTCGCCCCCAAAAAACTATTTCATCAGATAATAATTGACCAGAAAGCCCTGCATACCCAAATGTTCCCTCAGAATATTCAGCCTCCCATAATTTATTCCCTAGCGTATCCAGTGCCACTGCCAATAAACCTGAATTAGGTATGCTGTTATTTGAGAATCGACCTAACAGGATTAGGTTGTTGTCCGGAGTAAAAAGAATGGAATTAAGGCCCGTAACAATGTTGGGGTCATCACTATATCTGTATTGCCACAAAGAGTCTCCATTTACCCCATATTTAAATACAATAAACTGCGCCTTTTGTGTGATTTCATGTTTAGAATCCCCTCCTACATAAACTGCGCCTGAAGCATCTGTTACAGCGGATTTTATTGCATCCTGAGCAGATGTGTCATATCTTTTTTCCCAAAGTCTATTTCCATTTTCATCATACTTAACGACAAAAAAGCCTATTAGCGGTCCAGCATTATAAGTCTCCCCGCAAAGAATAATATTTTGAAAAGAATCAAGTAAGAGAATTGGCAGTTTTCCAAGAGCTGCATTTCCTTCTGTAGTATCTGTGCGCGCCCATATAGGCAACACCTCTTGGGCGATGCCAAAATGAAACGTAAACAGCAACAAACTCAATAAACGAAATCTTTTCATTGGGGCTTTTTAGGAACCAAGATAAAAGATAAAATCTACCCCTCAAGATCTTCTTCTGTCGCTTCAATAATTTGCAGGACAAACTGGCGGGCCTCTACCTTGAAGTCGTACGGAGCCTGGGCTTGAGCAAACTTGATCAAATCCGTTTCGGAAATAAACTGGCTTAAACCGGGCCGCAGCGTATGCGGGAAGTCTTCTGCATCTAAGCGGGCGAGTACCGCTTCACGGCTCCATTCCAGGGCAGGGAACCGGTAGCGTCCCTCCAGGTATTCCCGCAAGATGTAGGAGAGGGCGGTGTAATAGGCCGCTTCGTCGGGGTGCTGCTCCTGAGCCAGCAAGGCCAGTTTGCGGCGGGCGATTACTTGTGGAGGAACCGTAATGGTTCGGGACACCACAATGCTCTCTTTTTTCTTGAAGTATTTTGAAATAAAATAGGCGAGCACAGCCAGCAGCAACATCCCTCCCAGCAACAGAATCCAAAACATATAGTCGGTCCAATGTGCTGGCTCCCGGTGTATGTCCTTGATGTCGGCCATATCCAGTATTTCTTCCGGACTGGGGGTCGCACCCACCAGCAAGGTAAGTGGTCCGGTGTCGAATTGCCGGTTGTTCAAACTCACGGTGATTGGCGGCAGTTGCAGGGTGTCCGCATCAAAGTAAATGAGTTGTATTTCGTTTTCCCAGGAATCCCCATTCTGCATCCAGCCGGTCTGACCCAAAATGTTTTCCTGCGGAAAGTACGTAGCCCAGGGGGAGAGGTCTATTCCTTCCGGCGGATTTGCACTTCCGTCCAGGCGCACATGCAGGCGGATCAGGTCGCCCGTCTCCACCCAGGTGGAATCAAATGCAGCGCTTGCCTGCTGGGCCAAGCCCTGCAAACTCCAGAATAAAATACATATGACCAGTCCTTTTTTCATCCCCTTAACTATGCCATAATTTGTGCATGCGCTGTTCGAAAAAACGCAACAAACTGCGCGCATACGCATCGCTTGAATTTAAACTTAAAAAGTCCGCTCCGGCTGAAGTAAACTCTTGTTTTATTTTATCCAGCCCCCGATCAAATTGGGCGGTATATGCTCTTCGAAAATCCGGGTCGGTGGTGTCGACCCAGGAACTTTGCCCGGTCTCCGCATCCTGGAGTTTGAGCAGGCCCACATCGGGTAACTCGCGCTCGCGTACATCCCAACTGTGGATGCCCACCACATCGTGGCGTTTTGACAAAACCCGAAGCGAAGCGCCAAAATCCGGCGCGATAAAATCGGATAAAACAAATACTACACAGCGTTTTTTCATCATGTGCTGCACATACTGAATTGCTCCCGACAAATCTGTTTTCCGATCGGAAGGCCGCACCGCAACCAACTCGCGGATAATGCGCAAAATATGTTGCCGCCCCTTTTTGGGCGGGATAAACAGGTCGATCTGATCGGAAAATAAAATCAGGCCTACCTTGTCGTTGTTGGCTATGGCGGAAAAGGCAAGCACCGCACAAATTTCGGTGAGCACTTCCTGGCGGGTGGTACCCTGGGTACCAAAAAACGAAGAGCTGCTGGTATCCACCATGAGCATGACGGTCAACTCGCGCTCTTCCTCAAAAATCTTGATGTGGGGTTCTCCTGTGCGCGCTGTCACGTTCCAATCGATGTTGCGCACATCGTCGCCAAACTGATACATCCGCACCTCGCTGAAAGACATGCCCCGTCCTTTAAAGGCACTGTGATAGCCCCCGGAGAAGAGGTGTCGGCTCAGCCCCCGGGTTTTTATCTCGACCTTTCGAACTTTCTTGAGCAGTTCTTTGCTATCCATTACTTCTCTTTGGGTTTTGGAATCAGATCAGCCACCGGAGCATCCGGTTTCAGGTAGGGCTGCAAATCCGTCCACGAAATGAGCAGATGTTGCTGGCCGTAAATGGGATGAAACAGGGTACTCATTTTCAGTCCGTCGCGCCGAATGGTAAAGAGCGTATACCCTTTTTCATACAACCACTCCCGAAACTTGGGATCGTTGGCGAACTGCGGATTCTTTGGCGACTCCTTGCGCATGTAGGAATTCATCCATTTATCGTAATCAAATGATTTCTGAAACAAGTCTTCCAGGCGAATCATTTGTCCGGTTTTCAGATTGACATTGAATGCCTGGCCTTTGGCCGGTCCACTCCAGGAGTCCGTGTAGTTGAGGTAGCCACTGAGCAGGTCTTCGCTCCAGCAGGATATTTCGGGCCACATGCTGGCACGCAACACATTGCGGTTGGCAGGTATGGGCGTGAGGCGTTTGCTGGCAATGGCCTCTTTGCAACGACCCTCCCACAATCGGGCAACTCCCGCGAGTTTTTCATTGGCGGAAGCATTGGCAGTCTGCGGATACAGAATGTCGTAACTGCTGAGAAAATCGGCTGCAGCAAGGCAACCGAGGGTGAGGCTTTCTTTTAATTCCAGGCTGATTGACTGGATATCGCCATTGGAGCTGGTCCAGCTAGCTTTCACCGATTCGGATGCAAGTTGTCCTTCCACCCATTGTTTTATTTTGGCATCATCCAATTCAGACTCCAGGGTAATTTTTCCGTCGGGCTTCAGGGTGCCGCGCAGATCGTAGGATCGGTTGTCGCCACCATACCACAGACTGGCAAGGGCAATATCGCCCTGAAGTTTTACCAGGACGAGTTCCACATCACCGTATTTGGATGTGCCACTGTATCGATGCATCCATTTCCCGTCACCGCAGAAAGTCTGGACTTTTATTCCGGCTTCAACCTCCTGCATTTCCACACCGCTACCGAGGCTGTTGTTGTGGTTGATCCAGTCGGCAGTAAGTTTTTTTCCTTCTATTTTTCCATGCAAATAACCCGATGGCTTGCCAAGTTCATCGAGTTCTTTCAGGTGGAGCACCGGACCGAGTAGAGTACCATCCAACTTGAGTTTGAGCCCGCTGTCGTAGTACTCCAACCAGCCCCGACAAAAATCACCGTCAAAGCCCAGGGCCATCCGCACACCATAGGTGTCGTCAAACCGGCCATCGTAATATTTAACCCACTGAATTTTATCCGGGGCATCAAAAAGCGCTTTAACCTCGGCCTCCATTGGGTCGGGGTTTTGGGAAAATGCAGCATTGGGCCCGAACAAAAGCAGGACCAGCAAAGCAAACAGGAGTTTAGGACGTGGGGGCATATTAGTTCGTTGAAAATTGGATTAATAGTAATCTATGGAACGGGTACTTTATCCAGGATTTGTTCGATAATGTCTTCCTGGGTCAGGTCTTCGGCTTCGGCTTCGTAGGTCAGTCCAATGCGGTGGCGCAGGACATCCGGACAAATGGCACGCACGTCCTCGGGGATAACGTATGCCCGGCGACGGATAAACGCAAGCGCGCGGGCTGCTTGTGCGAGGGCAATGCTGGCCCGCGGAGAAGCGCCGTAATTGATTAGCGGCTTGAGCGAATCCAGGGCGAAATCCTCCGGATTGCGGGTAGCAAAAACGATGTCCAGGATGTATTGTTCGATGCGTTCGTCCAGGTAAACCAGTTTCAGGGTTTCCCGGGCTTGTAGCAATTGCTTGCTGCTCACGACCTGTTTCACCTCCAGGGATTCACCATTGATGTTGCGACGGATGATGGCCCGTTCTTCTTCGCGCTTGGGGTAGCCAATTTTTACTTTCAACAGGAAGCGGTCCATCTGCGCTTCAGGCAGGGGATAGGTACCTTCCTGTTCGATGGGGTTTTGAGTTGCTAAAACAAGAAACGGTTCCTTTAGGGGAAATGTATCGGCACCGATGGTCACCTGGCGTTCCTGCATGGCTTCCAGCAAGGCACTTTGCACCTTGGCCGGAGCCCGGTTGATTTCATCTGCCAAAACAAAGTTGGCAAAAATGGGTCCTTTTTTTACGGCAAAACCGGCATCGGCAGGATTGTAAATCATGGTACCAATCACGTCGGCAGGAAGCAAATCCGGTGTAAACTGAATGCGGCTAAACTTCGCCCGAACGGCCTGCGACAGGGTTTTGATGGCCAGTGTTTTGGCCAGACCAGGCAAGCCTTCCAACAGGATATGGCCTTTGGTAAGCAGACCAATCAAGAGGCGTTCCAGCATATGCTCCTGTCCCACAATCACGCGCTGACTCTCCGCGAAGAGCAGGTCGATAAACTCGCTGTCGGCCTCTACTTGCTGTCCAACTGCTTCCATATTGGGAGGGAGTGCTGTACGGGTGTGTTGAATTTCCTCGGATTCCATGTATTTATTTTTTTGCAAAAATAGCCAATCTGAACTGATTTGGGCTTTGTTTAATCTGGGATTCCCGGATTCATCCGGTTTCTTGCCAATGGTCGTGACGCCGACAGGAAGAACGGAATTTATCCAGCTATTGTTGTAATACCTAAACCTAGTACACCGCGAATTGTTAATTGTTCATTTTCATTTTGACAAAGCTACCTACTCATGGAATATCTACCCGAATCCATTATTAAAGACTCCATTGATTATACCCAGTATCGGGAATTGACCCGCAGTTTGTTGGAACAAAATAAAACTACGGCAAGTTTGTCGCCCAACCCCGGCATTGCCGAAAGTCCAGCCCTGTTGGAATACACCGAATTGAATGAACAGCGAATGAGGCGGCTGGATAAAACATTCCGCCTCGACCCGGAAGCAAATGCATTGCTTCAGCACATCAACCGCCCCTTGCTTTTTATCACCATCACAGAAAGTTGGTGTGGCGATGCTGCACAAATCATTCCTGCTCTCAACGCTTTAGCCGAAGCGAACCCACACACCGAAATGCGCTATGTGCTCCGCGATCAGCATCCGGAATTCATGGACGCTTTTCTCACCAATGGCGGCCGGTCCATCCCGATTGTAGTTGTTGCGGAAGCCGATACGCACCGCATCCTGGGCAGTTGGGGCCCTCGACCAAAAGCCGCTCAGCAATTGGTGATGGATTTCAAAAAAGAAATGGAAAATCTGGATCCGGAGGCACGAAAAGCAAAATATGAAGAGAGCAAAACCGTGGTGCACAGCTGGTATGCAAAAAACAAAACGGTGGATACTCAGCGGGAGTTTTTGCAGCAGGTGGCAGCGCATCTCGCTCTTGTTACCGTATAAAAACAGAACGCCCCGAGTCGTACCAGAGCACGATTCGGGGCGTGTATTTTAAAGCCCGTTTGACTGCCGATTAGGCATCGATGCGGGCGTATTTTGCATTTGCTTCGATAAATGCGCGGCGCGGTGGCACTTCATCACCCATGAGCATGGCAAACATCCGGTCGGCCTCAGCTGCATCGTCGATAGTTACCTGCTTAAGGATACGGTTTGCCGGGTCCATGGTCGTTTCCCAAAGTTGCTCTGCGTTCATTTCACCAAGACCTTTGTAGCGCTGAACCTTCACCGAATCATCTTCGGTTTTTCCACCGGTGAATTCTGCGGTTGCGGCTTTGCGATCTTCTTCGTTCCAGCAGTAGCGCATGTTTTTGCCTTTGCGTACCTGGTAGAGTGGTGGCTGGGCAATATAGATATGCCCGTTGTCCAACAATACACGCATGTAGCGGAAGAAGAAGGTAAGAATCAGGGTGGCAATGTGGCTGCCGTCAATATCGGCGTCACACATGATCACCACCTTGTGGTAGCGGAGTTTCTCCGTATTCAATACACGGTGCCCCTCTTCGTTTTCCACAACGGAAACGCCCAGTGCGGTGAAGATGTTTTTGATTTCCTCGTTCTCGTAAATCTTGTGCTCCAGGGCTTTTTCCACGTTCAGAATTTTACCGCGAAGCGGCAAAATAGCCTGGGTGTGGCGGTCGCGGCCTTGTTTGGCAGTACCACCCGCAGAGTCACCCTCCACCAGGAATATCTCGGAAAGTTCCGGTTTGCGGCTGGCGCAATCTGCAAGTTTTCCGGGCAATCCGCTGCCGGTCAGGGCACCTTTGCGCTGTACCATTTCCCGTGCCTTTCGGGCGGCATTTCGGGCAGTAGCAGCCAGCACAACTTTATCAATAATCCGTTTGGCAGGATTGGGATTTTCTTCCAAAAAGACCTTCAGGGCTTCCCCTACACAGCGGCTCACGATACCGGTTACTTCGGAGTTACCGAGTTCGCCTTTGGTTTGTCCTTTAAACTGCGGCTCCGGCACTTTTACAGAAACAATGGCGGTTAGACCTTCCATAAAGTCGTCGCCGGAAATAGTGAAATTGAGTTTTTTGAAATACCCGTTGTCATCACCGTACTTCTTGAACTCCCGTGTCAATGCCCGGCGGAAACCACTTACGTGGGTACCTCCGTCGCGGGTACTGATGTTGTTCACAAACGACATGATGTTCTCGGAATAGGAGGTGTTGTACGACATAGCCACTTCCACTTCCACACCTTCTTCCCGGGCGGTGATGTGGATCGGCTTTTCGATCAACTTGGTCTTCGCTTCATCCAGCCAGAGCACAAATTCCTGCAATCCGCCTTCAGAATAAAACCGTTCGGTTTTGAATTCACCGTCTTCCTTCTCACGCTCGTCAATGAGGAAAAGTTCCAGGCCCCGGTTGAGGTAAGACAATTCCCGAAGGCGGTGCGCCAGGGTATCAAATTTGTATTCGGAGGTTTCGAAAATCTCCGGGTCTGGCAGGAAGGTAACTACGGTACCTCGGATATCGGTTGGTCCGAGTTCCCGCACATCGTACTGAGGCTTACCCCGTTTGTATTCCTGCTCGTAATGTTTGCCTTCACGGTGTACCTCTGCATGCAGCGAGACGGAGAGTGCGTTCACACAGGAAACACCTACCCCGTGCAAACCACCGGATACTTTGTAGGTGTTTTTATCAAATTTACCACCGGCGTGCAGTACGGTCATTACCACCTCCAAGGCTGATTTTTTCAGCTTGGCGTGCATGTCCACCGGGATACCCCGGCCATTATCCTGTACCCGAATGCTGTTGTTCTCCAAAATCCGCACTTCAATGCGCGAGCAATGTCCGGCCAGGTGTTCGTCAATCGAGTTGTCGACAACCTCCCAAACAAGGTGGTGAAGCCCCTTGATGTCGGTGCTTCCAATGTACATACCGGGCCGTTTCCGAACCGCTTCCAAGCCCTCGAGGGCGGTAATACTACTGGCTCCGTAATCACTGTTTGAGGCCTGGTTTTCTAGCTTTTCCTGTTCTTCTTGCATGGATTTTTTCCTCAACGCGCGCATGAGATCGCCGCGTTTTTTTGTCAAAAAAATAAGTATGCAAAGATACGTGTTTTTTCGCTAAAAACAGAACAAAAAACGGATTGTTTCTTTTAGCAAAACATTATATAAATTGTTGATTATCAGATAGATATACAATGTATTCAAAATCCCGTTTTGTCCACCTTTTTCCATTCCGGTTTTGCCCCCGAGCGAAAGCACTTATATTTGAAGTTTACGAACCATACCAAACCCGGAAGAAAAGCATGAAGTGGACAGAAACAGAAAACAGCCTGCAAGCGAGCTTTGAGTTCAAAAACTTTGCTGAAGCCTTCGGTTTCATGGCCGAAGTTGCCCTGCACGCCGAACGCATGGACCACCACCCCGACTGGTCCAACTCCTGGAACAAAGTGCACATCCAACTCCGTACCCACAGCGCGGGAAACCGTGTTACTGAAAAAGACACCGAACTGGCAGCGTGCATTTCACACATCTTCACTCGATACAAATCCTGATATCCCATGCCCATCCAATCCAAATTGCCGCTGGTAGGCACCACCATATTTACCGTGATGAGTCAATTGGCTCAAACCCATGGAGCCATCAACCTCTCCCAGGGCTTTCCAAACTACCAGCCGGATAAAAAACTGCAAAAACTCGTGTACGAGCATATGAAAAAGGGAGCCAACCAATACGCTCCCATGCCCGGACTGCCCCTGCTGCGCGAGCGCATCGCCGATAAAATGAACCGACTTTACGGCGCACAGATTAATCCGGAAAGCGAAGTAACCGTCACCGCCGGGGGCACCCAGGCTATTTTCTGCGCCATCGCCGCATTCGTACACCCGGGAGATGAAGTCATTCTCATCGAGCCTTGTTACGACTCCTACCGACCCTCCGTCGAAACCGTCGGCGGAAAACCGGTGATCTATCAAATGCAGGCGCCGGACTATGCCGTTGACTGGGACCAGATCGGTCGGATGATAAACCCGCGAACCCGAATGATCTGCATAAACACCCCCAATAACCCCACCGGAACCCTGCTCCGCGAATCAGACATGCTGGCCCTTTCCAAACTGCTTCGCAACACGGACATCCTGGTGATGAGCGACGAGGTGTACGAACACCTGATCTACGATGGTGAGCCTCATGCCTCGGCCCTGCGTTATCCGGAGTTGTATGCCCGCAGCCTGTGTATTTATTCCTTCGGGAAAACCTACCACAATACCGGCTGGAAAACCGGCTATTGCATAGCACCACCCGAGCTTACCAAGGAGTTTCGCAAGGTCCACCAGTTCAATGTGTTCAGCTCCGTCCACCCGCTCCAGGCTGCATTTGCAGATTTTATGGAACATGAAGAAGCCTATTTATCGCTTCCAAATTTTTATCAGGAAAAACGGGACTTTTTCCAGGAAGCCATGTCGGCTACCCGCTTCAAGCCACTTAGCTGCAAAGGCACCTATTTTCAGCTGTACGATTACAGCGCAATCAGCGACGAAGGCGACCTCGATTTTTGCAAACGCCTCACCCGTGAATACGGCGTGGCCGCAATCCCGGTCTCCTCATTCTACTCCAACAAAAAAGACGAGCAGGTCATTCGTTTCTGCTTCGCAAAAACCAATGACCTGCTCGAACAAGCCGCCCAAAAATTGCAAGCTGTGTAGGTATGGTTGATGATTTGATGATACGCCCTTCGGGCTAGATGATTTGATGAGTTTGTTTATTAAAAACAAGCCCGTCGTTTTCCAATCAAAAATCTAATCGGCAATCGCAAATTATTTTATTCGGCCCTGCGGGCCGATAAAGATCATCAGATCATCCAAGCCCCGACAGGGGCGCATCATCAAATCAACAATTTTAGGCAAGCCTACGAATGGGCTACCAGCACTTTTCCGCTTTGCACCCGGCCATCTTTCCAGATACGGAGGGTATAGAATCCGGCTGGGAGGTCGTTAACGACAACGGTGTGGCGTCCTTGTCGAAGTTCGGTGTAGTTTTTTACGGCTTGACCTTCTGAGTTGTACAAGGTTACCTTTTCCACATCAAAGGGGAGTTCCAGGGTAAATTGGGTGCTGCTTGGGTTGGGGTAATACAGGGCCTGCTCCAGGGGTTCCTGGTTGTTTTGCTGCTGGTCTTCGAAGCGAATGGCGGTTTTGCCGTCGCAGTCAACCACAGTGCTGTACTCGGTAATGATTCGCACCAGCAAATCGTTGAGTTGTTCCACTTTGTATTCATCGGTTGTTGGAGCCAGGTGTTTTCCTCCAATGCCGGAATGGTCGGTCAGGAAGACATAGGAACCATTGGTAGCCAGTCCAAAGAATTTCATCAAAAACTCGGTGTCTTTCTGTACGCCGGAAGCGCTTACGGGTACAATTCGGATGCCTTTGCGGGCTGCTTCGCGAATGCTCTTGTGCAGACTTTCAATCACCTCAGGTTCCTGGTGCGGGCTGGCATCCAGTACCAGAAAACAAATGCGGGTTACGGCTTCAGCTTCCCAGTTTTGATTTAGAATGGCTTCCTCCAGGGCAGAGTGAACGGCTTCCGGGTAATCACCGCCACCATTTGCAGCTTGCTTTTTAATGTATTCTACGGTTTGGGTGATGTTGCTGGAAAGTCCGCTGCTTTTAACGATGTACTCATCGCCTTTGTCGCGGTAAAAAGCAGAACCGATGCGGATGCTCAGATCGGGGTTGATGGCCTGCACCCGACCGATCACATCCAGGAGTTCGCTTTTGAGGTACTCCAATTCGTCGCCCATGGAGCCGGTGGCGTCCACCGCCCACATAATGTCCACTTTTTGCGAAGCACCACACGCTGTTTTGATTTGTTTTTTATTTATGCCTTTATCAAAGGATTTGAGGTTGTTGATGCTGATGGTTTTTCCTTTGTAAAAAACACGTGCACTCATCGCCTGCGTCTTCCACTCGGCATCAAACATACCTGCCCAAAGTTCGGCGGTTCCGGTGTTGTCGGTACGGCCTTCCCATACGACGGATCCGGCTGCGTCGAGCAATGCAACGGGCACATCTACGAGTGGATAGTCCTGGGTATTGGTCAGCATGAGTGAAAAGCGGTGTTCAGGAAAAAACCGATACATGTTTTTGTACTGATCGATTTCTCCATCCGCATTGATGTCAACCCAGTGGCTTGCCCAGTTGTGCAGGTCGTTCCACTCACCTGCGGTCAGCAAGCCTGCCTTAGGACGTGGCTCGGGGGATGGTTTGGCTTCAAAAACAGGATCGCCGTCTTTAGCCGGTTCCGCCATCGATTCTTTTGCCAGGTCGGATTTGCGGATAACTTTTTCCTCATAGGTTTCCGCCTCAAACGTGATCACATACTCATCATCCTCTACCACGGTTGGTTTTTCAGCGCTTGGTGCATCCTCTGTCCGAACGCCATCAATGTAGTAGCTTGTTTTATCGCTCCGTGAACCTTTAACATCTATGGCACCTCCATCAATGGAAGAGCTTCCTGGCTTTGGCGCAGCACTGGGTGCGGGCTCCATACTGGCTGGTTCGGATCGCATTTTGAAGAGTCCTCCACTGCGCTTTTTTGCCTCGCTTTCCGATTTCGCGGAATCCTCTATCAGTCCAACTTTATATTCTTTTATCACTACTTCACAAAGCACTGTGGCTTCCATTTCCACACTTAATTCGGTACGTTTTTCGAATTCAACCTTCACGTCGGTGTAGCGGCGCGTAGCGAAACCGGTGTAATTGACTTCCACGGTATAGACACCGGGGTCGAGTTCGAGGGTGTAATTCCCATCGTAGTCGCTGATGCCTCCGCGTACAAGTTCGGTTCCATTTAAAACTTTAATGGTGGCGCCTATCAAAGGTTCTCCGGTGCCGGAGTTGGTTATTTTCCCCGCTATGCTTGTTTTTACATTGGGGCTGATCGAAGCAAGGCTGATGCCTGCAATAGCAAACAGGATTACAAAATATTTCATGTGGTAGGAATTGAGAGCCCGTGGCTCTGGTTAGTAAAAAAATGGCTTGTGCATGCAATCCCATGTAGGATGCCACCTTCAAAAAAATTACACAAGTACTACCAGATTTTTTTTACCAGGCGTTTCATTTTCCACAGCCAGTGCCGGTCTTTCCACACCCGCAAATAGGGTGTTTCGGTGGCCCCAAACTGCTTGCGCACCCTGGCAATGGGCTCAATCATGCTCCCGGCAAAATCAAACCAGGGTAGTTTCAATTCCTCTGCTGCATATCGGATGGTTTCCCAGGCAAGCAGGATTCCGGCTCCGGAATTCCGCAGAGCAGGGTCTTCGCCGGCGAGCAGGAAATACGCAGAATTTTGATCCCAAACCAAGCAGGCTACGGCGTGCAGCTCGCCGCTTTCCAGGTCTTTTGCATAAAAAAGTTTGCCTGCATTATTGGCTTCGAGCGCCTGCATGAGTTGCTCAAAAAACGGAAATGAAAACGGGGGTTGCAGGTTTTGTCGCTCAAAACTGAGGTTGTGAATCCGGTAAAACGCCCCGAGGTCCGAACCAGTTTCGATGTGCACCCGTTCTCCTGCTTTTTTAATTTTTTGATTGCGGTAATCCGGCCACATATTTTGATAAACTGCGTCGAGATCATCCAGGGAAATCCGGTAGGAATAGCGGGTTGTTTGTTGGAATTTTTTCCAATAAAACGGCAGCCAGTTTTGTGCGGTGTAGTTAAAATCCTGTTCGAAGGAGGCAAGTGGCGGGAGTTGATCCAGGAGTTTTTTGAGCAGTGAAATTTCATTCCGGTTGTTTCGGTAAGCGGGGATAATGTATGGCCCCATGAACCGGCAAAGCGTGGGCATAGCCACATAGTTTTTAGCCCATTTTTTTTTGATAAAAAAGGGCATCACAGCCTGCACCCCTTCTCCATTTTCGATCACCACGGCATCCCAACTACCGTCTGCACATACAGCGTCCAGAAACCAGTGTTGCATGAACACGGGAAAATCCGAAGGAGCCTGATTGCAGAATGTGCGGTAGGTTTCTTTCATGTATTTTTATCGATTCAGGATCAAAATCCGGAGGTCACATTGAGGTAAAAACCCTGTAGACCGAGATCATTGCGGGTCCATTCCAGCTTGAGGGTATTTCCGTACAGAATGACAAAATCCAAGCCCAGGCCATATCCATACAGAACCCGGTTGGACATTGGGTTTCCTTCACCGTAAAACGGATCGTTTGCATACCCTGTATCGTTGTTGAAAGCAAGATAGGCTTTGAGTGGCACTTTCCGATAATTCTTCAAGGGCATCAGTTTGCCCAGGTTGAGGTAATGGTCAAACAATTCAAAATGAAATGCGGTGCGGAGCAGGGCGTAGTCGAGCCCATCGGCTACAAAATACTCATAGCCCCGAACGTACTGGCTGCCGTAGCCAAGTCCCTGATTGTTGAAATAGGGAATTTGTTTTCTGGGAAAACTAAACCGGCCGGCAACGGCGACTGCCAGGCTCAGTTGTTCGGTGCATGTAAAAAAATGGCTGTATTCGCCGCGCAGTCGGCCCAGGTGCAGATCATCGCCCGGCAACAATCCGTTCCAGCGGAATTCGCCGAGCATGCGCCAGCCTTTGGTTGGGTAGGGGCGGATGTTGCGGTGGTCGTTGACGAAACTGTAAATAAAACTGAAGTGGCGTTGTTCGGCAGCACCATTGAGAAAAAAATCGGGATTGAGTTCGAGCCGAATCGAGTCTGCAATCGTGTTTTTGTGAAATTCGAGTGTGAGACCGTGGTTTACATAAAAATCGGGGCGAAAGCTGATTCCGACGTTCGCATTCCACCGCTGAATTTGCCAGGTTTCCGGATCGGTCCGAAACTCCAGTTTGTTGTTCAGGGTTTTGTAGTTTATCTCGTGTCGGCGACTGAAACGCAGGCCCGCCTGAAATCCGATGGTTTGGCGCTTGTTGATGGATGGGCTGGTATACGTTGCTTCATACAGGTTGGTGTAACCAAAATTGGCATTGAGCCGGAGAATATCGCCACGACCGGTGAGGTTGAGTTGGAACCAATTGATCCCATAGTTTACCCGTTTGAGCGAGCGATTGAACTCATGCCACCAGACATTAAAGTTCCGGTCGGCCAGCTCAAACACGGGAACCGGATAGGTGTACCAGCCTTCTTTTACGGTTAGGCGAAGCACAAGCAGATCGCCACTTTTCCAGCGTTGGACTTCCAGGGAGGCATCGGTAAACAATCCGAGATTGAGTACGCGGAGCCGGTTGCGCTCCAGGCGGTCGGGAAGTTCAGCAAAACTGAGGGTATCTCCGGTTTTGAAATCAAACTCACGCAGGATGATTGACCGGCGGGTCTTTTTATTTCCTTTTATTTCAATGGAATCCACATATACCCACTCTGTTTCGGGTGCCGCTTGTGCAGACAGGGGAGTAGCGGGAATTGTAAACCCAAAAGCCAAGAGCAAAACTGCTCTAAAACACACTGCCTGTGCAACACCCAGATATTCACTGTTACCCACCGCTTTAGGGCTGATCGACAATACAATTCGCCCGATACGGATCAATACAAAATGCAACATAAAACGCTCCACGTGCAGGTCAAACTCAAGTTTTTGAATGGGTTTCAATGTAAACGGATGGTTTTTGGGCTTATTGGTTAAATGAGAAACTATTTTAGAATTGTTTAGATTGAAGTGGTAAGTGATAAGTGGTAAGTGATAAGTACATCTTTGACATTTTACATGTCTACTTATTACTTGCCACTTACAACTTACCACTTCTACAAAAACAAGGCGCGTAGCACCGAATAAACAATTTCTGACCACTGACTACTTGCCCGCTGACCACTAGTTGCCTAATAATCAGGCAGTAGCACGTTATAAAAAAAGTCGAAATGCTACAAATACATTGCAAATTTGGCAAATACTATAGTACCTTTGAAGAACGGAGGCTTTTTATTTATCCGTTTTGTGCGTGGATTGTTGCCATTTTTAGGGCTACACGTGCTTTTTTTTAATACTTTGACCCGCGTTCGATATGGAATTCTTTTTGCAAGATACTTCTTTTTTAGTGCTCATTCTCGCGATTGTGTCACTAATCGGCGTATTGCTCGGCTGGTCATTGCGTGCTTCCCTGAGCGAACGTCCAATACTGGAGGCTTACGAACGACTGGAGCAGGATCGCAATTCCTTGGCCCGGCTTTTTGCAAAAATCAAAGATCAGCATGAGTTGCGGACCAATGAGGTAAAAAAACTCAACCAGGAAATCATGATGCTCAAACAGGATTTGAGCGCACAGGCTATGGATTCGGCTGTTCAGGAATCTACAACGCAAGCCTATATTGCACGACTGGAAAAGGCGGAATCAGATGTACAGCATGCCAATGAAAAAATGGCCTTGCTGGAAGAGCAATCCAACAACCTGCGCAACCGCAACACCAAACTCCTTTCGGATATGGACCGTCTGCGCGAGGAGCTGAAAGCCTGGATGACCCTCAATCGCGATTTTGCCGGCCTTCAGCAACAGCTCCAGCAACTGGAAGCAACCAACCACCAACTGGAGAAGGAACGCCTGCTCTATCGGGAAAAACTTGAATTGGCACAGAGCGAATTAAACCTGTTGCAACGGCAGTTGCTGCGCCTGGATGCCTCTTCCCTGGGTACCGCCGCTGCGCCTACCTTTGATAAATTCCAGGCTCCCTCCACACACCCTCCTGTACCCGCAGGAGATTCCCTCCAACGCATCCGTGGCATTTCCGAACAAACTGAATTGCAATTGCGCGCCATGGGTATTCAAACCTTTGAGCAGATCAGCCGTTGGAATGAAAAAAATATCCAGGCCGTTTCCAAGGCCCTGGATTGTTCTCCTGAAAAAATTATCGACGAAAACTGGATCGGGCAAGCGATGAAGCTCACCCACTTCGAAGACCTTTAAGATGATGAATTGATGATGCGCCCTACGGGCTAGGATGATTTGTTGAAATTGTTTATTCGTTTAGTCCGCCTTTTCGAGGCTCTGTTGATATAGAAGTGGTAAGTTACAAGTTGGACCTCCTCAGAATAGTAGACACTAAGTTAAGCTTAAGCAGCGATCGATTCTGATTTTTCAAAGAAGGCTTCCCAAGGCGACAATCCGTTTAAAGCGGAATGAATTCGTTGGGTATTATACCAGCCCTCAATGTACTTAAAGATCAAAGAGTTTAGGTTCTCTGCCTTGATAACTTGGTGTCTATTTAATTCTTCTGTTTTAATTGTTTTAAAAAAGGATTCAGCAACAGCATTGTCCCAGCAGTTTCCTTTTCGAGACATGCTTTGCACCATACCATAGTCAGTTAAGAGTTTTCTAAACTCATCTACAAGCATATTGCGCACCCTGTCAGAGTGGAATAGCAATTCGCTTTGGGGTTTAACACCCCGCTTATGAATTGCCTGTTTCAAAGCATCAATTACAGTATTTTGAGCAAACATTGTTTGACTTAAAGTCCAACCGACAACTGCTCTGTCTGCCAGGTCTAGTATTGCTGTCAAGTACCGCCATCCGTTATCTGTTGGGATGTAGGTAATGTCACTAACCCACACTGTATTGACAGTCTTTACCTCAAATTTTCGATCCAACAGGTTCGGAGATACTCTTAGGTTATGATTCGAATCCGTGGTGTGTACATACTTTCGTTTGGGCCGTGCCACAAGTTTTAGGGATCGCATCCGCCTGGCGACTGTGGCAACTGACACCTTTCTGTCTGGACATGTTTTGTTTAATTCTATACATACTCGTGGGCTCCCATATCTACTTTTACTTTTACTAAAAATGGCCTTTATCTTTTTGTCTAAATCCAGCTATGCGCTTGTGAAACACTGACTTTCAACCACTTGTAATATCCACTGCGACTCACCCCAAGAACTCACTGGACATCAAATCAACCGGAAATCTTGCTGTGTGCTGTTTCATGAAAGCAAATTTTTCCTGTCGGGTGACAGAGAAGATGCCCAAGGCCTTTTTTAAGATTTCTTTCTCTAACTCAGACTCCTTTAACTGCTTTTTCAAGGCTGCAATTTCTTGCTCTTCGGCACTCAATACTTTTTTGCCTTGCCCAGGAAAAGGTTGCTCTTCTTGTTTTAGGTACTCTTTCCGCCAACGATAAATACTATTAGGGTGAATCTTGTACTCTTCGGCAAGATCTTCAATTCGAATATCTTCATCCAGAGATTGGTTGACGATTTCTAATTTCTGGGCTTTCGTAAACTGTCTTCTAATCTTCGACATGCGATGTAGTTTTAAAAAGTGATATTACAAGCTTTTTCAAACTTATCTTAGTGTCTACTTTTTTAAGTTACAAGTGATAAGTTGACCTGTAACATATCAAAATATACTTACAACTTATCACTTACAACTTACCACTTCTATATCAACAAATCATCCTAGCCCGTAGGGCGTATCATCAAATCATCAGCAATAAAAAAACCTCCGATTTCGCAGGGCGAAACCGGAGGTTTAAATTCGTATAAGCAAGAGCGGAAGGTCCGCTGTTCTTATTTGTCGTCTTCGTCGTCCAACTGTTCTTTGAGTTGGGCGAGTGCTGCGAGGTCACCAAGAGTTTCCTTTTCAACTTTCTGCTGCACATCTTTGATGGCTGCTTGAGTTTCACCGGCTTCTTTGGCTTTTTCTGAGCGTACTGCAGATTCTGCTTTGTACTTCAGATCTTCCCAGTAGCGGGTGTGAGAAACAAGGATACGGCGGTCGTCTTTGTTGAACTCGATTACTTTTACAGTAACGGTTTCATCAACATCAACGTTTTCACCATTTTCCTTTTTGATGTGCTTGCTAGGAGCGTATGCTTCCAGTCCGTGAGACAATTGGAAGGTTGCACCTTTGTCGTCGCGCTTCAACACGGTTGCTTCGTGGAAAGAACCAACTGGGAATACTTCTTCAAATCCGTCCCATGGGTTGTCGGTCACTTGCTTGTGGCCGAGGCTGATTTGACGTTTTTCCTTGTCGATATCCAGTACAACAACTTCGAGTTCGCTGCCTACTTTTGTGAATTCGCTTGGGTGTGCGTAGCGCTTTGTCCATGACAAGTCGCTGATGTGCACCATACCGCTAACGCCTTCACCGAGTTCAACGAAGATACCGTAGTTGTTCATGTTTTTCACAACACCTTTGTGGCGTGTGTCAACAGCGTAGGTTTCTTCGATTTCGCTCCAAGGATCGGAAGTAAGTTGCTTGATAGAGAGTGACATCTTGCGGTCTTCGCGGTCGATGGTCACTACTTTTGCTTCAACTTCTTCACCCATTGTGAAGTATTCTTTGGCGTTGATGCTCTGGTTGCCCCAGCTGATTTCGCTGATGTGGATCAAGCCTTCAACACCTGGCATGATTTCAACAAATGCACCGTAGTCTTCGATGTTTACAACTTTACCTTTAACGGTTGCACCTTCGCCCATTTCTGCGGAAAGAACTTCCCATGGGTGTGGAGTCAACTGCTTCAGGCCAAGGCTGATGCGCTTCTTGTTCTCGTCGAAGTCAAGCACAACAACGTTGATACGCTGGTTGATTTCGAGGACTTCGCTTGGGTGTCCGATACGGCCCCAGCTGATGTCTGTGATGTAGAGGAGTCCGTCCACGCCACCGAGATCGAGGAATGCACCGAAGTCTGTAATGTTTTTAACAATACCTTCGAGAACCTGACCTTTTTCAAGGCTCTGGAGAATTTGCTCGCGCTGTTCTGCCAGATCGCTTTCGATGAGTGCTTTGTGGCTAACAACGGCATTTTTGATTTGCTCGTTGATTTTAACCACTTTGAATTCCATTGATTTTCCTACGTACTGGTCGTAATCGATCACCGGCTTGATGTCGATCTGAGAACCAGGAAGGAATGTTTCCAGACCACTGCAATCAGCGATCAAACCACCTTTGGTTTTGCTGATAATGGTACCTGTAATGATGGTTCCGTTTTTGAAGGAATCCACGATGCTTTCCCAGGCGCGGAGGATTTTTGCCTTTTTACGAGACAAGCCCAACTGGCCCTGAGCATCTTCCTGGCTTTCAACGTATACTTCCACCCAGTCACCAGCCTTCAGGTCTGGCATGTCGCGGAATTCGCTGGAAGGAATTACACCGTCGCTCTTGTAGTTGATGTCGAGAACGATATCGCCTCCGTGGATGGCGCTAACCATACCCTGGATGATTTCATTTTCGTTTACGCTGCGAAGGGTAGATTCGTACTTTTCCAGGTAGTCTTTGCGCTCAGAATCGGAGTACGCGGTAGCACCACGCTTGTCCATTTCCCAGTTGAAGTCGTCGTGAGCAGCGCCGAGTTCTGGCTCGTCGTCTGGCAACACCACTTCTTCGTCGCTTTCGTCTTCGTCTGCTGCTTCTGCAACAGGCTCTTCAGCGGCGGGAGCTTCTTCTTCCTTCTTTTTAGATTTGGGAGCGGCTTTTTCAGCCTTAGGAGTTTCTTCGGTTTCTACTTCTGCGGTAGCCTCTTCGTTTACTTCGGGGGTGGTTTCTTCGGTGTTCTCTACAGGAGTCTGATCCTGATCGAGGTCTTTTTCGTCGTCAAATAACATAATAAAGGAGTGGTCGGTTTTGAGGCTTTTAATGGTAAAAAAGTATGCGCATCACTTCGGGGACGATCCGCGTTGCCCCTCGCTTTTTTCCAAAGCGGGCGCGAAGGTAAGCTTAATTGGTTTAATAAACAAGCTGAAGGTAAGATGATTTGTTGATACGCCCTTCGGGCTAGATGATTTGTTGATATAGAAGTGGTAAGTTGTAGCGAAGTAGTAAGTATATTTTTGACATGTTACAGGTCAACTTATCACTTACAACTTACCACTTCTGCATAAACAGAGCCTCATAGAGGCGAACTAAACGAATAAACAATTTCAACGAATCATCTAGCCCGAAGGGCGTATCATCAAATCAACTTAGCCCGAAGGGCGCATCATCAAATCATCTGAAAGTTATTCTTTAAACTTGGAGCCAACGGGCGGGCGATAGGTTCCGAATGGGATTTTTAAAAGCGTGCCCAGGTCGGACTGTTCTGCGGATTCCATATGGGTATCGATTCCAAAAACAAGCGCTTCGCCCGGGAGGTCCATGTAGGTTCCGAAGAGGCGGTCCCAGATGGAAAAAATGTTTCCGTAGTTGGAGTCGGTGTAGGGCAGCACATAATGGTGGTGCACCCGGTGCATGCGCGGGGTAACCAATACATAGCTGAGCGCGCGTTCAATGCCTTCCGGCAGGCGTACATTGGCATGGTTGAATTGAGACAAAGCCACGGATAAAGACTGGTACATAAACACCAGCCACATCGGTGCTCCGCACAAAAGGGCACCCAATGTTGTAAAAACAAAACGGATAACACTCTCCCCTGGATGATGGCGGTTGGCTGTTGTGGTATCCACATGCGGGTCGGTATGGTGCACCAGATGGAAACGCCACATCCATTTCACTTTGTGTTCGGCCCAGTGCGCCAACCAGGCTCCCGTCAGGTCGAGGAGTAACAGTCCGAGAAGCATAAACGCCCAAAGGGGCAACGCCGGGAGCCACTGCAACAGGCCAAAGTCGTTGGCAACAGCCCAGTCGGTTGCTTTCAGCAAAAGAAATGCCATGGCAAAATTAACCACGATGGTCGTCGCAGTAAAAAAAATATTGATCCAGGCATGACTCCATTTTTTATACCCATATTGAAAAACAGGGACTGCATTTTCAATCAGCCAAAAAATAGTAATACCGCCAACCAAAATAGCAGCCCGGTGGGCGGAGGGTATTTGAGAAAAATATGCGACAAGCGTTTCCATGTTGCTGTAAGTTCTAAACTGCGTTTCGAGAATGGGCACAAACTACCAAAATTCATAAAAAAATATGCGCTAAATCTGACCAAAGACGGATACACCTCGTTTCATACAGCCAAATTGATTAGGTTTGATCTTTCTCATAGAACTTCCCATCATGCGCAAAACACTCTGGATTTTTTTATTCCTGTTCAACCTCAGCCTCCCCGCTCAAACAGTTGGCACCCTGGTATATGAGGATGGCATACAGGAGGGCTATACATTTTTCTCTCCCTTTTCCGGCACCAAAGCCTATCTGATAGACAACTGTGGGCGACTAATCAACTCCTGGGATCGTGGCACCCGCCCCGGGTTGGCAGCCTACTTTCTGGATAATGGCCTGATGTTCCGAACCTACAAACCCGATCCAATGGGCCCCTTCACTTCCGCCAGCAATTCAGGAGGCGTAGAACTGGTCGATTGGGACAACAACACCGTCTGGCAATTTGAGTGGAATACACCCACCCAAATTTCTCACCACGATGCACTGTATATGCCCAACGGTCATGTCCTGCTGCTTACCTGGGAATTGGTGTACAGTCCCGAACTCATAGAACTGGGCCGTAACCCAAACGAAATTGCCCCGGAAGGGTATATGTGGTCTGAACGTATTCTTGAACTGGAACCGGTAGGTACAAACGACGCCAATATTGTTTGGGAATGGAAGATAAAAGATCACTACATCCAGGATTTTGACAGCAGCAAACAAGGCTTTGGTACCATTGCCGAACACCCGGAATTATTTAATATCAACCTGCCGGAACTCAACAGCTCCAACTCCAATTCAACGCGCGACTGGAACCATTTTAACTCCATCGACTACAACGAGTCGCTTGATCAAATTCTCCTGAGTGTGCGCAACTCCGATGAGATCTGGATACTGGATCACAGCACAACTACCCAGGAAGCCGCTTCGCACACCGGAGGGCAGTATGGAAAAGGCGGCGATATTCTGTACCGCTGGGGAAATGCTTCGGCCTATAACCGCGGGCCAGTGAGTGATCAAAAATTATTTGGACAACATGGCGTGCACTGGATTCAAGCCGGCCTGAATGATGCAGGAAAAATTTTGATTTTCAACAATGGAAACGGTCGGCCTGGCCCCGATTATTCCACGGCTGAAATCTTGGATCCGCCGCAAGACAGCCTTGGTTTTTACACCCAATCCCCCAGCGTAGCATTCGGCCCGGCCACGGCAGAAATTGTATATGGAGACCAGGGTGGGGAGGACTTTTACTCCGCTTACCTTTCCAATGCACAGCGACTAAAAAACGGCAATACCCTTATCAATGCAGGTTCGCCGGGTCGGATTTTTGAAGTCGATCCGCAACGCAACCAGGTGTGGGCCTATGAAATCCCTCTGAACGGCGACACCCCCGCTTCACAGGGCCAAAACCCAAACAACAACTCCAACTTTCGCGCCTATAAATTCACACCCGATTTTCCAGGCTTTACTGGCATCGACCTCGCCCCCGGAAACACCATTGAATTTGGGATGAATCCGATTAATTGCGAACCGTCCAGCGCAATTTTCAAGCCCGATGTGCTGACGCCCGATGTCCGGATCACCTGGATGCCCGAAAGCCACGCAATCCGTATTAGCAATCCGGATGCACAGGATTTAGACCTTCAGGTTTACCATGTGGATGGACGCCGGGTTCTACATCAGACCGGAAATTCAGCGGAAATGCAGATCCCAATGCAGAATCACCCACCCGGAAGTTACCTTGTTCGGGTAGCAACCAACGGGCGGATTTTTAGCGACTTGTTTTTTATTTTTAACTAAGCTGGATTTTAGCCATTTGCTGTTAGCAGTTGGCTAAAATCCAGCTAATACACTCTGAACCCATGAAGGCTTTTTTCAAAGAGATGTTTGAATACCACCATTACTACAACGCAGAGCTTATCCGGATGGTCGAACGGCACCAAACGGAATTACCCGAGCGAAGTTACCCCCTGGTTGTGCACATTCTGAATGCCCAGTTGATCTGGAATGACCGGATTCTGAACCAGCCATTCCGGATCTTACCCGACGACGCAGCGCCTGCGGCTTGTTTGCTACAAAATGACAGCAACCACCGTGACACCCTCCGAATTCTTGAAACCGATGCACTGGACCGTGTGGTACAATATACCAACTCCAGAGGTGAACAATATGCCAATACCGTTCAGGACATCCTTTTTCATGCTGCCAACCACAGCACGCACCACCGTGGACAGGTAATTTCCGACTTGCGGCAAAGCGGAATAGTCCCATTTATGTCGGATTACATTTTTTACAAACGATAAACCGTGAAGACGTATCCGGCAGAAGCCTTGTTTATTCTGTTTGCATTGTCCTGTTTCAAATCAAAAAATGGAGCTCAGGAATCCAGCACGCAAGGGGGTGCTTCAGAGCCTTAATCTCACACAAAAACAAACTGTATAGTTCTGGACATTTTCAGGAATTTTTAGCCCTCCAAGGCGACAGTTTGATGAACGATGGACAACATGGCTTGTTTCATTTAGTAGTGAGCAATTAAAAACACATGCTCAACTTTTCACCCATTAAATGCACCTATAAGGTATGGAAGCAATTAATTTACACGAGAAATTTCAAACCTTTTCGGATCACTGGAGTCCAAAGATAATCGGAGCACTGAACGGACAGGAAGTTCGTCTTGCCAAGCTCAAAGGCGAGTTTGTGTGGCATGACCACAAAGACGAAGACGAGTTGTTTTTTGTGGTAAAAGGCTGTCTGAAAATGGAGTTTCGGGATAAAACCGTAGTACTGAATACGGGTGAAATGCTGATAGTCCCCAAAGGAGTAGAGCACAAGCCCGTTGCCGAGGAGGAAGTTTGGGTACTTCTATTTGAACCTGCACAAATCAAACACACGGGAGACGTACAACATGAATTAACCAAAAGCCGACACGATTGGATTTAGAGCCCTTCTTTTCTGCTTATTTTATCACAAATATGCATTTACTCACTTGTAGTTAGGAAATTCCAGTTCTAATCAGGAATTTCGTGGCCACTTACTGTATCTAATTAATTTGTATCATGAAGAAATTACTCCTGCTTTTTTGCAGCGCCTTCTTACCCTATTTGCTACTGGCTCAGGCACCTGAAAAGGTCTCGCATGACCTGTGGCAAAGCATGCTTGACGCACCTCAGGCAGATCAAAACATTATGATCATGCTCGCGGATCAGGTTGATACGCGTGCCCTGCTGGATAAATTTGAAACCGAAAAACCTTCGCTGGAATACCGCAGCTACGAAACCATCACCCAGTTGCAAGCCAAAGCACAGGCAACACAGCCGGATTTGATTAACCGTCTGAATCGCCTCAATGGAGTGGATGCCAGTTCGATCAAATCTGTTTGGATTACCAATGCCTTGTTCCTCACTGCCAATGCGCAGGCGATTCAAACGATGTCGACCTGGAGCGAGATCGGTGAAATTGGTTTGAATGACCGGGTAGAGTTTGAAACTCCGGTAAATACCGAGCCGGTTGTAACCTCACCCAATGGCACCGAGCCTGGATTGCGTGCGGTAAAAGCACCATTTATGTGGGGCTTGGGCTATACCGGTTACGGACACAAAATTCTGGTAATCGACACCGGTGAAGAAATGGATCACCCGGCATTGCGCGATGGATTCTGGTGGCACCAGGTTCCCAAAGACCAATCCTGGAATGGTTCAGCATATCCGGAAGATTGCGACCAGGAAGGTGGACACGGCTCACACGTTACAGGCACTGTATGTGGTCTGGATCGCACCACCAACGATACGATCGGTGTAGCATACAATGCACACTGGATGGGAGGCCCACTGCCCAATACCGATGGCTGTAGCCCATTCAACCAGACCGTATTCAATGTAACAACGACCATGCAATGGGCAATGAACCCGGACGATAATGCACAAACCAGTGCTGACATGCCGGATGCAATCAACTGCTCATTCAATTCCGGACAATTCAGCTGTACAACGACCAACACCATCAACATTCTGAATGCACTGGAAGCAGCCGGAATCGCAGTTGTTTGGTCTGGAGGAAACAGCGGCCCCGGAGCACAAACTGTAATTTCAGGAGCCAGTATCAATACCGATTTGGTGAACTCCTTTGCTGTAGGAGCAGTAAATGGCGCCAACCCAAGTTTCCCAATTGCCAATTTCTCCAGTCGCGGACCAAGCCCTTGCGGTGGAACCGGCTCTCTGGCAATCAAGCCTGAAGTTGCCGCCCCAGGTGTAAACGTACGCTCCTGCATGAAAGGCGGTGGCTACATGAGCATCGACGGAACATCCATGGCTGCACCGCATGCCTCTGGATGTGTGGTTATTTTGAAGGAAGCATTCCCGACTCTTTCCGGAATTGAGATCAAAATGGCACTCTACAACAGCGCTGATGACCTTGGCGTTGCCGGAGAAGACAATACCTACGGAAAAGGGATGATCAACCTGGAAAATGCCTACAACTACCTGATCAATGAGGGCCACACACCGGTTCCTCCAGTTGCATACGACCACGATGTTATTTTGGTAAATGTTGAAATTCCCGGGAATTGCAACGGCCCGGTAGTACCTGTCGCCACATTTGAAAATTCCGGAACCTCCAATCTTACCTCTCTCCACTTTGTATACGGATTGGAAGGTGGCACTGAATTTACCTATGACTGGACTGGCAACCTGGCTCCAAAAGCCCACGTAACCATTGAGTTGCCAGGAGCAACCGGAATTGTAGCAGGCGACTACACCTTTGTTACCCGTGTCGAAAGCCCGAATGGCCAAACCGATGCGCGTACACTCAACAACCAGTTTAAAACCCTGTTTACCATCGTTGATGACGAGTACGCAACGGCTCAGGTTTCTGCAACACAACTAGAACCAGTTTGTACCAACTCACAGGTTTTGCTGGAGTACACAACGGATCTGGAAGACAACGAAACCGTTCAGTGGTTTAGCTTGCCAAACAGCGGTTCTGCACTGGCCGAAGGCAACACCTATGTTACGCCTCCATTGACAAACAACACAACCTATTACGCCAGCACAGTATTCCGTTACTCCGGTGGAAAATCTGAATTGCCAAATGGCAACAACGGGTCCAGTACTGGCAATGGTTTGTTGTTTACTGCCGATAAAGACTTCATTTTGAAGTCCGTTAAAGTATACGCTCCTGCAACAGGTGGCCGTCAGATTCAATTGCTAGACAACAACGGCAATGTAATTGCAACTAAATTGGTTTCCATAAATACTCCCGGTGAAAACCGAATCAATCTGAATTTCAATGTACCCGCTGGTACCGGTTACTTCCTGAAACTCATTTCCGGACAAAACCTCAACCACACCTCCATTTCACCTGGTTACCCACACATCATTCCGGGTGTAATTAATATCTATAGTGGACGTACCGGCTCAGGTGCAAATACCATTTTCCTATACTACTACTTCTTCGACTGGGAGATTGAAGTACCGCTGGAATGTGGCCGTGTAGCCGTTCCTGTAACTGTATCTGGAAGTGCTGCTCCAAACGTGGACATCAGCGGTCCGAATGTAGTTTCTCTTGCACTCGGCGGCACTGCCAACTTTACTGACCAGACCTCCGGGGCTACTTCATGGAGTTGGGATTTGGGCAACGGTACAACCAGCACCGAGCAAAATCCAACTGCAACTTACACCGAAGCGGGCACCTATACCGTACAGGTGATGGTAACTACCAGCGGCGGCTGTGTAACCTATGGCACGCATACCGTTGAAGTGGTGCAGACATCTTCTTCCTTTACTCCGGAATTCGATCCGGGCAGTGTGATGCTGTTCCCAAATCCGGCCAAGCAGGAAGTAAACCTGGGCTTCCTTCAGGATACGCCAAATGAATTGCGCATTCATATGGTTGATATGCTTGGACAAACCATTCTGACCCGCCAATTGAGCGGCCAACAGAACGGTTCTGTACTGCCTTTGGATGTAAAAGAATTGCCAACAGGCGTTTACTTTATTCAGGTAAACAGCGGCAACTCACTGTTCTGGACCGGTAAATTTGTAAAAGAATAATTCGGTAAAAGAACCACACAAAAAAGCCACTTCGAAGTATCGAAGTGGCTTTTTTTATGTGTCTTACTGCGGCTGATCTTTTTTGAAAATCTTGGAAAACTGACTGGGTAAAAGGCTCACCTTGAGCCCCAACCAATTTTCAAGAGTCACTGCCATGAGGGCATAACCCTCCGTAACGCCAGGCAATGGAACCACCACAAAAACAAAAAAGGGTATAAACTTGGGCAGGTCCCGAAGTTGTTCTTTGGCCTGTCGCATTTCCTCTTCGGTTGGCTTGTCACCTTCCATTTTCAGGTACAACAGTCCCTTGCCATGTCGGGCAAAAGTGTGCAACATTTGCTTGGTTTCAACCCCCTCCATAAACAATGCCCACAGCATCATCCGGGGCATTTTCATCAGGCGATTGAGCCCTTTTTTATAGCGTGAAGTGGGCTTTCCGACGGGCACATGCCGCGGATACCTGCGTTTCAGCCTCGCGGCTGCACGCTTTTCCCGAATATCTCTAAATACTTTTTTCACGCTGGTGATTTGTCAATAAAAACGTCTACAGACCGCTTTTATTCTATGCCTTTACAGGAATGCGCTTCAGCGTTTCAAGTAGATAATCCCAGTATTTCTGAACGGAACTGATCTGAACCTTCTCATCCGGAGAGTGTGCGCCCCGGATATTTGGCCCGAAAGAAATCATTTCCATTCCGGGATAATTGGTCCCTAAAATTCCACATTCCAATCCGGCATGACAGGCATTTACATGCGGCTCGGAATTGTATTTTTCAACATACAAATCGCGCATCAATGAAACGATTGAAGAGCCGGGCAGGGGAGTCCATCCCGGATATTCACCGGAAAACTCAACGGTAGCACCCAGCAGTTCAAATGCACTTTGCAGGGCTTGAGCCAAATCCCATTTTTCCGAATCAACCGCCGAACGGGTAAGACACATAATGGTAAATGTGCCATCTTCAACCAGAACCCGGGCTACATTATTTGATGTCTGCACCAAGCCGGGAATGTCCGGACTCATGCGGTAAATCCCATTGTGTGCTACATAAATTACACGCAGCAAGGTGGATTGAAAATCGGCATCAACTACCTGATCCGGGGCGGAAACAGGC
This sequence comes from Saprospiraceae bacterium, assembly GCA_041392625.1. Taxonomy (GTDB): domain Bacteria; phylum Bacteroidota; class Bacteroidia; order Chitinophagales; family Saprospiraceae; genus M3007. Next base: position 219,532 of record JAWKLR010000002.1, read on the forward strand.
TCCATCACCACATCCAGATCGGGGTCGGTTGTCTGGTATTCCAATCCATAAATTGCTCCCTGTTCCCGGATGTATGTTTCAAAGGCACTCACCTTGCCTTCCGGCACGGCAACCACAGCAAAAGATTCGCGTGGAATTGCATTCCGAAGACCACCCCCGTCAATGCTTGAAACCCGGATATCGGCAGCGCTTACAGCACCTAACAGCAGGCGGTTCATCAATTTATTGGCATTGCCCCGGCCAAGGTGTATATCCATTCCGGAGTGTCCGCCGGAAAGGCCTTTCACGCCAATTTTATAGGCTTTATATCCACCAGGAAATGACTCCATGCTGTAGCTCCCCGAACCGGTTACATCCACCCCGCCGGCACATCCGATGGTTAGTTCGGTATCGTCTTCGGTATCGAGGTTGAGCAAGTATTTGCCTTCCAGCAGTCCGCCCTGCAATGCCAAGGCACCGGTCATACCGGTTTCTTCATCGATGGTAAACAAGGCCTCAATGGCAGGATGCTGAATGTCTTTTGAAGCGAGGATGGTCATGATCGATGCCACGCCAATGCCGTTATCCGCTCCCAGGGTGGTGCCTTCAGCACGCACCCAGTCCGAATCGATTTGCATGCGAATGCCTTCGGTATCGAAGTCAAACTGGGTATCACCATTTTTTTGGTGCACCATATCCAGGTGGCTTTGCATTACGATGGTTTCCCGATTTTCCATTCCCGGAGAAGCGGGCTTTTTTATAATTACATTCCCAACAGCATCTACGGTAGTTGGCAGGCCCAGGCTCTCACCAAAATTTTTCATAAACTCAATGACCCGCTCTTCTTTTTTGGATGCACGGGGCACAGCATTCAAATCAGCAAAAAAGTTCCAAAGTGCTTGGGGTTCGAGTGAACGTACAGACATAATTGTTGTTGTTTTATTGTGAGTTGGGTTTAAGAACTTGTTTGGGGCGGAGGATTAGAGCGCGTTTGTTTGGCCACTTAAATTACCTTTACAAGTTCAGGATTGTTTCTATTTCTTCGGACGAATGTCCACAAAATTTAGCATTTTATGAAAAAAATTGCCAGCTTCCTTTGCCTCTTGTTTCTCAGCACCTGGGCGTCGGCTCAAAACGATGTCTATTTGGCAGAAACCATAAAAAAATGGGAAAATGCTTCCGGATATACCATGGAACTAGCGCGGGCAATGCCCATCGACAAGTTTGATTTTGCACCGACCGACGACACGCGCAGCTTTCAGCAGCAACTCGAACACATGGCCCGAAATATGATCTGGCTGGGACACAGCTACCTCGGCGCTCCGGAATTTGACCACCCGCTCAAGGATAAAAAGGATATGAGCCCACAGGAGTGTATCCAGTTTTTAACCGCCTCCCTGCAATTTGCACACGATGCCCTTCGCGGTGTTTCAACCGACTCCCTCTCCGTTGTTCATGATTTTTTTGCCGGTCCTATGACCACCCGCCAAATCATTGCACTCCTGGAAGACCACCATACCCACCACCGCGGGCAACTCATCGTTTACCTCCGGCTAAACGGGATCACCCCGCCGAAATATCGGGGATGGTAATGTTTATTGAAAATGATGATTTGTTGATGCGCCCTTCGGGCTAGATGATTTGTTGAAATTGTTTATTCGTTTAATTCGCCTCTTCGAGGCTCTGTTTATTTGTTTATAAAAAACAGGTATCCATATACCAATCAAAACTCCAATCGGAAATCGGATATCATGTAATCGGAAATCGGAAATCATTTAGTTCGCCTCTTCGAGGCTCTGTTTATTTGTTTATAAAAAATAGGTATCCATATACAAATCAAAACTCCAATCGGAAATCGGATATCATGTAATCGGAAATCGGAAATCATTTAGTTCGCCTCTTCGAGGCTCTGTTTATTTTTTGATTCGAGGGGAGGGCAAGGGCAAGCCTTGCCCCTACAGATAATTTTGGCCACTATTTTAAACTTTTCATGGCTACGAAATGCCATAAATCCCGCTAACTTTGCAACTGTTTGCCGCTTACACTTGTTTGGTGAACTATACGTATGAAACATCTCGCCTACCTCAATAAGTTTTTCTGGAAATACCGCGGCCGCTTCCTCCTTGGAATCCTCTTCGTCGGACTTGCCAACTGGTTTCGTGTCTGGCAACCACAGGTGATTCGACAAGCCTTGGATACAGTGGTCGAGCGTGTAAAATTTTACAAAGAAAACGGTGGGCTGGACGCGCATCCGGAAGCCATTCAGCAATTGGGCGGGCAGATTGCCTGGTTTGGACTGGCTGTCATCGGGCTGGCACTCATCATGGGCTTGTTTATGTTTTTCATGCGCCAAACCATAGTGGTTATGTCGCGCCTGATCGAATACGACATTCGGAAAGAACTTTTTGCCCACTACGAAACCCTGGATCTGGCCTTTTACAAGCGCAACAGCACGGGCGATTTGATGTCTCGGATTTCAGAGGATGTATCCAAGGTCCGGATGTACCTGGGGCCAGCAGTTTTGTATAGCATTGACCTGACTTTTCTCTTTATTCTCACCATCAGCTCCATGTTGAAGGTGAGTGTAACGCTCACCTTGTGGTCGCTGCTTCCGCTGCCATTTCTCAGCATTTCCATTTACTATGTAAGTAGCCTGATCAATAAAAAAAGTGAAAAAATCCAGCAGCAACTGGCTACCCTTACCAGCACAGCACAGGAGGTGTACAGCGGTATCCGGGTAGTAAAAAGCTATGCACAGGAAAAGCCAATGGGCAACTGGTTTTCCTCCCTCAGCGAAAACTACCGCCAAAAATCACTTGAGCTGATCCGGATCGACGCCTTCTTTTATCCGCTTATGCTGCTCATGGTTGGTGCCAGTATCATCACCACGGTATACGTAGGTGGCTTGCAGGTGATCCAGGGAAATGTGACAGCAGGCAACATTGCCGAGTTTGTGATTTACGTCAATATGCTTACCTGGCCCGTAACGGCCATCGGTTGGATTGCCTCCCTTTCGCAACAGGCAGCCGCTTCGCAAAAACGCATCAATGAGTTTTTGCATACCAAACCGACCATCACAAACCCCATAGACGATCCCGTTCCGATTGAAGGACATATTGTATTTGAAAATGTGAGCTTCGTGTATCCCGATACCGGGATCAAGGCCCTGGAAAATGTTTCTTTTGAAATAAAGCCCGGTCAAAAATTTGCGCTTATCGGACGAACCGGCAGCGGAAAAACTACCATTGCCGACTTGCTGGTGCGCATGTACGATGTAACAGAAGGCTGCATCCTGATTGACGGAAAAGACATCCGGGAAATCGACCTGAACAACCTGCGCCGCCGCGTCGGCTATGTACCGCAGGATGTATTCTTGTTTTCAGATACCGTCATGGGCAACATCGCCTTCGGAAATGAAAACCTGAGCGAGGAAGAAGCCAAACAATATGCCCGAAATGCAGCAGTGCACGACGATATTGAGGGACTACCCAAAGGCTATGAAACCACCGTCGGCGAACGCGGTGTAACCTTGTCGGGTGGACAAAAACAACGCGTGAGTATTGCGCGGGCATTTTCCAAAAATCCCGACCTGGTTTTGCTCGACGACTGCCTTTCCGCGGTGGATACCAACACCGAGGGGAAAATTCTCGAATACCTGAACGGCGCCCTGTCTGACAAAACGGCCCTGATCATTACCCACCGCATCTACGGGATGCTGGACTTTGATCAGATTCTGGTGCTCGACGACAAACGCATTACCGAACGCGGCACCCACGAAGAACTCCTGGCTACCGGCGGTTATTATGCAGAGCTGTTTGAGAAGCAATCGGAAGCTACGGAGGAAGGATAAAACCAGATGCGCAATTCTGGTATCTGGTTTGAGTTGGTTGCTTTCATCTGTTAGAGGATGTCTAAATTTCAATTCTGAGGCGAAGTCGAGCAAATTTTGTTTTTATTAAGGCAAATTTTGCAGTCGCATACGGGTAATTCGGCGAAAAATTTAACGTAGAGAAAAACCAAATTTGCCGAATGTAGCCCAGAAATTGAATTTTAGACATCCTCTTAGACTGAATCAACACCGTGCTTGAAATTCCATTAAAAATAGAAGTAGTTCTATTGGGCGCTGTCATCGCTCAGGGCATTTTTGCATCCCTTGCTCTGCTTTTTCAACAACACAACCGAAGGGCAAACCGCCTCCTAAGTCTGCTGGTTTTGGGGTTTTCATTGTGGCTCTGTGATCTGTTTTTTCGCACCGCACAGGTCTATCAGCAAGACCCCAATTATTATTTTTTGCCCATTTATTTTTCGCTGGCTTTTGGGCCTCTGGTGTATTTCTATACACGCGCACTGACCGAAAATGCATTTGTATTCAAACGGCAGCACCTCCTTCATTTTATCCCGGTTTTTATCCAGGTTTCGCTCTATGTTTTTTTGCAGGTAAAAAATTACTCATTTCGGCGCTGGTTTTGGCTGGAGGTTCATAAACCCTATACCTACGATCTGGAGTTCTACCTGAGTCTTTTGTCGCTCCTGGTGTATTTATTTATCGCAATTCGGCGGGTTTTTGAATATCAGCAATGGATAAATAATCAATACTCAGAAATTTCAAAGATCCGTCTCAACTGGCTCAAACTGGTTTTGGGGTTGTTGCTGAGTATTACCATTCTGTGGCTGATTGATGCGTTCCTGCGTGCGCAACAGTTTTATCCGGAGCAGCCGCTGTCTGCCATTGCCATGGGGGTATCCGTCTTGTTGTTGGCTGGCGGTGGTTTGTTGCAAATAGACCTGAAAGGCAAAGGCATGAGTGCACCCGAACCCATTGCCCATCCCGACCCGGAAACCATCGACCCCATGCTCCTGGACCGGATAGTGACCGAAATGGAAAACCAAAAATACTACCTGAACCAGGAACTCAGCCTGGACGCATTTTCACGGGCATTGGGCATACCCGCACGCCAGGTATCCCTACACATCAATCAGGGGCTTGGGCTGCCCTTCATCGACTTCGTAAACACCTACCGGGTGGAAGCAGTAAAACGACACATTCAATCCAACGACCTGCCCCACCTAAGTCTCCTTGGAATTGCCTTTGAGGCGGGCTTTAACTCCAAATCAACGTTTAACCGGGTATTCAAAAATGCAGCCGGTATCAGTCCTTCCGAGTACCAGAAACGGCATATGAAATAGTTCCCAAAACACGTTTTGGGGCGTACATGCGTGCGTGCTGAATGAGATTTGCACCATTCTTCATCCAAGCCATCCGGGCATTTGAATTTCCCTGTGGCTAACAAATTTTTGAAAATGGTATTCCACGCACTCACCATCCCCCTGACCTGTCTTTTACTCCTTATTTTACCCGAAGAAGGTTGCTCACAAAAACCAATTCCACGTACCGATCAGCGGGACTCCATTCGGGAAATCGTGGAGGTGCAGGTCCGGGAAAATGGCTTTTCAGGAACGGTATTGGTTGCCCAAAAAGGCGAACCCATATTCCATGCTTCGTATGGCTTTTCAGAAACAGACTCCATCCAAAACAACTTCCATTTTTCCATTGCCTCTGTGAGCAAACTGTTCACTTCCATCCGGATATTACAACTGGTTGAGGCAGGAAAAATTGACCTGACGCGCCCTGTAACACACTACCTTCCTGAGTTTTCAGACTGCATCACGGACTCCGTGACAACCCATCATTTGCTGCTCCATATTTCGGGTTTACCCAATGAATCCGACTCCGTTTACCTCGCGCCCCGTGAACCCGACGAACTCCTTCACCAAACAATCTGCCAGCACCCGCAGAACCCGCCAGGAAATTTCAACTACAACAACATCGACTACATGCTGCTGGGCCTGCTCATTGAAGCCTATACAGGAGCATCCTGGGAAAATGAGATTCACCGCCACATCCTGGAACCTTCAGGCATGAACCATACCGGGTTTCTGCGCCATGGTATGTATCCGGATTCATTTGCTTACACGTATAGCTATCAACAGGACGAAACGGCCGCACCTGATCCGCTTTTTTATATTGAAAATTTTTATGCTGCCGGGTGTATGTACAGCACCGCCCTGGATTTGCTTCGGCTGGACCAATCGCTATATGACCATTCCCTGTTAGGAGCACAAGGCATTGCGCTTTTATCCCGCTCCTACCCGGAATACAACTACACGGGCTACGGGGTATGGAATTACAACTATCCGTTTGTTGATTCAAACCCAAGGATCATGGAAAGAAGAGGTGGGATTTTGGGAGCCAATGTGGTGCTGGTACGCCTGACAGATACCAAGCAAACCATTATCATTCTGAGCAACAACAACCGGTTCAATCCCGACTCGTTTGGCGATCCGGGGAACCTGCGCGAGGCGCTTATCCGGTTGTCTTCGTATTGATGTATTTGGTGGGGGTATGCATGGGCTTATTCATCGAGCTGGATGTACCAGCCCCATGCATATCCTTCCTTGCCGCCGTATTTCACATAACACCATTTGCCCTTGCGGTCTTCCACTTTATCGTCGCAGCAGCAGTATACGCACTCCAGTTCAGACTCCGGATCCATCATGGTTACTTTGGCTCCTTCGAGGGAGGGTTTATCGCGCAAGGTCAGTCGCCCTCCCTTGGTTTTTACCTTTGCTTTTTTCTCCACATAAATTTTATTGGTCTCCTTGTGTTTGACCGGTTTGCTTTTCGGTTCTCCGTCGCTGCCCCAATTGAAACAGGGCAGGGTGAGGAAATAAACAAAAGAAAGCACATACACCACCGAGACAACGGCAGTAAGATTGATTGAAGATGATTTTACCGCCAAGTCCCGGAAAAGAGCCAGGCCCAATAAAGCCAGGGCACCAATGAAAAAATACAGCAATCCGGTTTTGTAATCACACAGTATTTCCGGCCAGGTTTTTTCACGCACTTCCGTTTTCTTGGCATTTTTGGCAGCCAGTTGGATGTACTCGTTCACAGAAATACCGCTCCTCGGAGTAGGGGTGGGACCGCGAAAACGACTTGCGATTTTACTTCATCGCTGGTTTCCATTTTGTGAAAACGAGCAAAAACTTCCTTCCCGGTATTGGGTTCGTATCCGGCCATGTAACTCAGGTATGCCCCACATAAATCCGCACAATTTTCATCGGGTTGATTGAATGAAATGGTGACAATCGATTCAAAGCCGGTCACCAAATCGGAGATTTTATGATCCCATATTTCCCAGTCGGGCAGGTATTTATCCCAAAACTTGAGTTTCTTCAGATATTCCAGGCAGTGGCCGTTTTCGTTGTGCCCGATTTCGTGGCCCATCACCATGGCCAATTCGTCGTCGTTTTGCAGGAAGTCGAGCATTTCGGTCGTGAAATAAATGGACCCACCTGCCACCGTAAATGCATTGAGTTCTTTCTTTTTTACAATGTACACCTTGTAGCCAAATTCTGAGTAGGTATACGGAAGCATCTTCTGGAGCATGGCGTCCAGTTTCTTTTGCCGCGGGTCGTCGCGCACGATGGTATAATCTTCCTGAACCTTTTTATGGCATTTTTCAGCAAAGTTGCGCACCTCCCTACTCGTCACAGGAATGCTGCGCATGGAGTAATCGCGGGCCTCATCCAACCCTTCGATGGCTATTCCCGAATAGCCGTTATCGCAGGTGGATTCAGGGACAATCGTTTTGAATGGAAAATCGTATTGGGCCTGCTTGCTGCTGTTGGATTTTGCCAAAAACAAAACACCACCAACCAGGATTCCAAAGATGAGGGCAAGGATGCTGAGCGGATTAATTTTTTTCATACAGTTCTGCTGCTACGGATTACGAATGGGCCCTTTGGAAAGCGAAATGTACTAAAAAATAAGGAAACAATAGCAGGGTCAAGGCTTGCCCTTGCCCTAAAGTCATAAACAAATAAACAAAGCCTCAAAGAGGCGAACTAAACGAATAAACAATATTAGAGAGTAGGCAAAAAGCAGTCATTTACTACCTTTGCGGCGTGCTTGGTAAAACAATCCTGTGATTCCAGCGTTTTTTATCGCACATTTGTTGCGCAATGTTCCGAAGGCCTGTTGTTTCGGGTTTTAGGAAGCATTGAATCAAACTAAACCGTTTATTTGGACGTGTTTCGGTAAATCCACCTTGGATACCCGGATCGTTCCATTCAATTTGTAATCTCAATTCCTTATAAAATGTCGCAATTTAAATCGGATGTAGAGGCAGTAGACGCACTGGCAAAGGCGTACAAAGACCTTTCCGCTGAAATCGGTAAAATCATTGTGGGCCAGGAAGATGTGGTCAAAGCCGTGATCATCTCGCTATTTTCCAACGGACACTCCCTCCTTGTAGGGGTACCCGGACTTGCTAAAACCCTTCTGGTATCCACCATCGCTGAAGTACTTGACCTCGAATTTAAACGCATTCAGTTTACCCCTGACCTGATGCCTTCGGATATCACCGGATCGGAAATCCTGGATGAAGACCGCCCGATTTACTCGCGGACCGGTTTTGCCAACATCACTGGCTGACGAGATCGGCTCGTACTCCTCCTAAAACGCAGGCGGCACTTTGGAAGCCATGCAGGAACGCTCAGTTACCGTTGGTGGTGACCGCCACACCCTGCCAAGCCCCTTCTTCGTTCTGGCGACTCAAAACCCCATCGAACAGGAAGGCACCTACCCACTTCCTGAGGCACAGCTCGACCGTTTTATGTTCAATATTCCGTTGACCTATCCGAGCTATGAAGAAGAAGTGAATGTGGTAAAAAGCACCACCTCAAATACAAAAGCAAGCCTCAAGCACGTCTTGTCTTCTAAAGACATTCTGGACTTCCAGGAACTGATCCGCAAAATTCCGGTTGCCGACAATGTGCTGGAATATGCCGTAGGACTGGTAGCAAAAACCCGCCCAAATACCGAGCGCGCTACCAAGGAAGCCAATGAATACCTGGCCTGGGGTGCAGGACCGCGTGCCTCTCAATACCTGGTGCTCGGCGCTAAATGTCATGCTGCTATCAATGGCAAATACAGCCCGGACATCGAAGATGTACAGGCCATTGCCAACCTCGTATTGCGCCACCGTATCGTGCGCAACTTCAAGGCGGAAGCGGAAGGTATTACAGAAGAAAACATCATCGAAGCACTGCTCTAATCGAGCATAATCGATCTTGATAAAATAGCTAGAAACCGGGTTTTGCACTGCGCAAAGCCCGGTTTTTTGTTTTTCTACATGCAAGGAAGCAGGTGAAATAAATTATTTTTAGGTTTGTCTAAATTATTTTTTTACCTTTGCGTAATCTTAATTGAATCCACGAAGAGTATGATATCACAAACAGAAGAAAATTACCTGAAGTCCATTTTCAAGATTTCAGAAAAAGAAGGAAAGGCCGCCAGCACCAATGCCATCGCATCCGACCTGCAAACAACAGCCGCCTCGGTGAGCGACATGCTCAAGCGTCTGGCTGAAAAAGAGCTGATTGTGTATGAAAAATACCGCGGTGTAGAACTGAGCGAATCCGGTCAGCAGATCGCTACCCAACTCATCCGGAAGCACCGGCTGTGGGAGGTGTTTTTAGTGGAAAAACTCGGCTTCAATTGGGATGAAGTTCACGACTTCGCCGAACAACTCGAACACGTGCAGGGCAACAGCCTCGTAAACCGGCTCGATAGTTTTCTCGGCAATCCCCGCTTCGACCCACACGGCGATCCCATCCCGGATGCAAACGGGCAGTGGACCTTCCGGAAACAGTCGCTGCTTTCCAAATTACAGCCGGGATTCAAAGGGCATATCACTGGTGTGGAAAACCACAGCTCCGATTTTTTACAATACCTCAACCAACAGGGACTCCTGCTGGGAAAAGGACTGGAACTGCTGGAGCGCTATCCATACGACCAATCCGTCCGCGTACGATTAGAAGACGGCCGTGAACTGACCCTGAGTGACAAGGTAACCCAAAACCTATACCTGAAAGAAGCATGAGCAAGAACCAAAAGCAAAGCAAATCCCTCTCCGAGGTGCATGGCTCGGTAGAGACCAATGTGAAGGGCGGATTTTGGCGACGCCTGTTTGCCTTCCTCGGTCCGGCCTACCTCGTAAGTGTCGGATACATGGATCCGGGCAACTGGGCGACCGACCTTGCCGGAGGCAGCCGCTTCGGCTATTCCCTCCTGTGGGTTCTCCTGATGTCCAACCTGATTGCCCTGCTCCTCCAAAGCCTGTGTGTGCGCCTGGGCGTTGTGGCACAGCGCGACCTGGCCCAGGCCTCCCGCGAACTTTACCCACGCCCCGTCAACCTTTTTCTCTACCTCCTGGCAGAAGTTGCCATTGCAGCGACCGACCTCGCCGAAGTAGTGGGCATGGCCATCGGTTTGCAGCTGCTTTTCGACCTGCCCCTGATATGGGGTGTTGCCATCAGCGTACTCGATGCATTTCTACTCCTGTTTTTAATGCAGTGGGGCATCCGCAAACTGGAAGCATTTATTATCAGCCTGATAGCCATAATCGGAGGTGCATTTCTGGTGCAGATGATCCTTGCCAAGCCCGATATGGGTGCCGTTGCAACGGGATTTTTAGTTCCATCCATTTCCAACGCAGAAGCCCTTTTTATTGCCATTGGTATCATCGGCACAACGGTCATGCCGCACAACCTCTACCTCCTCCGCCCTGGTGCAAACATAAAATTGACCGGAGCACTTCGGGCTTGAAGCGGCTGCAAATACAACATCATCGACTCCGCGGTGGCTCAACCTCGCACTTTACCAATGCAGCCATCCTGATTTTGGCCGCAGCCGTGTTCCATAAACAAGGATACACCGGTGTCTCAGAAATCAGGATGCACACCGCCTCTGGAACTGCTCGGAAAAAGTTCTGCGCCCGTGCTTTTCGCCATAACCGGTGCAGCGCCGGGCAAAGCAGTACCGTAACGGTACGCTTGGCCGGACAAATCATCGTGAGCTATCTGCACCTCCGGATCGCTCCCTGGCTGCGCCGGGTGATTACCGTTTGCTGGCGGTGGTTCCCGCTATGCTAACCATTACCTTTTAGGTGAAAGCGCGACAGGATATGCTCATTCTCAGTCAGGTAATTCTAAGCATGCAACTGGGCTTTGCAATCATTCCGCTCCTGCATTTTGTGAGCGACGAGCGGCGCATGGGCCCGTTGCCATCAAATTCTGGGTAAAACTCGGAGGCTGGGCGAGCACCCTGATCATCGTGGCACTCAACATTCAACTCGTCATAGAAGAAGTAAACCACTGGGCTGCCCACGCCGGTGATTCCAAATGGCTGGTGTATTACGTGGTCGTTCCCTTCTTTTTGCTGGCTGCGACCACGTATTGCTTTACATAGCAATTATGCCCCTGCTATCGCGCAGGAAAGACTCCCGCATCCGCGCTCCACACGGCGTTTTCTCCGGATTGGAAGCGGGGCCGCGCCCACAATACAAAGCCATCGCAGTGACCATCGACTTTTCGCATGCCGATCAACTCGCTTTGCGACATGCCCTCGAACAGGGGCAGACGCCCCGCTACCTCCTGTTTCACGCTGTTGAAACCGCCGGAGCCATTGTGATGGGCGACGACATACACGACTACGAAGCCGAATCGGATAAAATCAATCTGGAAAAATACGGCACCCAACTCCAGGAAATGGGCTATACCTGTGAGACCGTCATCGGGTACGGTTCACCCAAAAAGGCCATTCCTAAAATGGTGCAGGAACAACAACCCGACCTGCTCGTGATGGGAGCACACGGCCATACCGGCTTGATGGACCTGGTACTCGGCACCACCGTTGGCGCCGTACGGCATGCCGTTCGGATTCCGGTGTTGATCGTGCGCTAATCCGAACCTGTAGCCAGCGGGCGCACCGTTTGAACCAGGTGCAGAAACATTTTTCCCGGCTCTTCAAACGGGATTAAATGGGCTGAATGGTCAAACCAAACGGCTTCTTTGACTGGCGCAATTACCTGCTCCATCCAGGCTGCTGTTGGAGCCGACGGGGTGGTATAATCATGCCGGCCCATGTACATAAAAACGGGAATTGGAAACACATGTACCGGCTTAAAATCGACTTCAAACAGTTTGGGAAGCAGGATTGGCAGAGTAAAATCAAGCCCTTTGCCAATGCCATCTGCTTCTGCTTTTGAATACTCCGGCGACAAATAAGGCAGCTTAAAATAATACATGGAGTTATCCCGAAAGGCGGAGAGCCCCCCGTAAAACTGCGGCCATTTTCTGGCAACAACAACACGCTCAGCGCTCAAGGGCCCATCGCCCGGATACGGCGCAATTGCCTCCAGTTCTGCAAGAGCCAGGGTATCGTTTCGCTTTTGGGCTTCAGCCAATGCGTATTCAAACCCAAGGCGCTCATTTTCCAAAGCATCAATCACCTGCCCAATGCCAACATACGCATAAAACAGTTCGGGTTGTTTTAGTACCGCCGTCATGGAAACAATGGTTCCCCAACTGTGCCCAACCAAAACAACTTTTTCTTTTTTATACCGCGCGCAGAGGTCTTGAGTCAGTTGAATCAAATCATCGGCATACTGGTCGATGGTGAGCGTGCCTGCGAGGTCTTTTGATTCATTGTTCAGGTAACTTGTGCCTGCGCCGCGTTGATCGTACTGCACGACGGTGAAATATTCTTCAAGCGGCTTCTGATATGCCCAGGCCAGGGGCGCCATGGGAGAGGCGGGACCTCCGTGTACAAAAATGAGCAGGGGATTGTCTTTATCCTGTCCGCGTACAAAAATTGACTGTGGAATTCCGCCAAGCTCCACCTGAAAATTTTCCTGAACCCCATTTGGATTCACGATGGCATTCAGATCCCGGATGATTTCGACCGGCTGAAAGGATGGTTCTTCGGGTTCCTGGCAAGCAGTCAAAAACACACAGAGCACCAGGATGTAAGGCATTGTCTTCCCCATAAAAGTCATTGGTTATTTCGATTTGTTTGGAAAGACTGAAGAACGGCAAAATGGTTGCAAATGCAAAACGAGGAAGGCAATTCAATGCCCTCCTCGCTTGTTTTCATAGCAGCTTACCGGAACCTTTAATTCATTGAATGAAACGCCACACGATTGCCTTCCGAATCCAGGAAAATAGCCATGAAGCCGTTTTCACCGATGCTGGTTTTCGGCATCAGCACGGAACCTCCGGCAGACTCCACTTTGCTGAGGGGCAAGGCCAGGTCTTCGCCTCCGTTCAGGTACACCAGCGCCCCTTCCTGGTTGGGTTTGTTGCCATTTCCATGCGTTACGCAGCCGCCTACCCCTTCGCCGGATGTTGGGAAAAAAGCCATCTTGAATTCGCCGTCGAATGGTTGCAGGGTAGTACCCATCACCTGATTGTAAAATGAAACGGCGCGGTCGAAATCAACAGCGGGAAGTTCGAACCAATTAATTGCATTAGCCATAATGGTAAATAAAATTTTTCGGGAGTTAATCCCGAGTGAAACAATGCCACAAAAGTATTGCGGCACGTTATTTGTTTTTAAATTACTTTTTAAAAAACATAGCAACCCAAACCGGGATATGAAAAAATACGAAAACCTGTTTTACCTCATTCAATCGCTGAACAAAAGCGAAAAACGCTACTTCAAAATAGAAGCGAATACGGAAGAAAACGCTTACATTCAGTTGTTTGACGCCATAGAGGAACAAAAAACCTACGATGAAGCCCAGATCAAAAGTCAGTTTCAGGATGCGGGCTTTGTGCGGCAGCTGTCGACCATGAAAAACTACTTGTTGAATAAAATTCTTAGGTCCCTACGCAATTTTCACAGCGAGCAATCCGTCAATTTTAAACTGCTCACCAGTCTGCAAAACATCGAAATTTTATACAACAAAGGGCTCTATGAACTCTGTTCATCCGAGATAAAACGGGCTGAAAAACAGGCTGCCAATTTTCAAAATCACTTTTTGCAGGTGCAGTTGGTCGACTGGAAGCGGCGGGTACACCAAGCCCTGCACCCGAGCGACCGGGCCGGTATTCTGGCCTATGTAAAAGCCCAGCAAGACCTGCTCCAGACCAGCAACGAGTACCTCGAATTGCTCCGTGCGAACATCCACCCGGAGCAGTTTTCCATTGTGCACAAAAAATCGGACACCCTCCAGAACACCACCTTGCGCGAACTGCTGAGTTATCAGAAATCGCTGTCGAACCACGACCCCGTCATGGCCCGCAACACCCTCGAAAACCTGATAAAAAAATGGGATGCGCGCCCGGAACTCATCCGCGAATACCTGGCCATGTACCTCTCGGTCAACAACAACTACCTGGCTTTTTTAATTTATGAAAAAAAATACCAGGAAGCGCTGCAGCACATGGAGGCCCTCAAAAAACGCCTGCCGGAAACCCGGTACGAAACGGCCATAGTGGTAAAGGAAACCCTGCGCCGCATCAACACCGAGCTCGAAATTTACCGCGATGCCGGGATGCTGGCCGAGGGCAAAGCCTTTATTCCTGAAGTGCAGGCCTTTGTAGAGCAACACCGGGCCATTGTGCCGCCGAGCTACTGGCTTTCCTTCCGGTTTCAGTTTGCCTACATCCATTTTTTGCTAAAAGATTTCGACTCCGCCCTCCACTGGATCAACGACATCCTCAATACCAGCACCCCGCGCGAGCGGGAGGAGAACGAACTAATCAAAAATACCCATTGGCTAAATCTGCTGGTGCACTTTGAACTCGGCAACCATTTTGCGTTCCGCTATATGATAGACGGGATGAAGCGGTTTTTGCAAAAACAAAAATCGGAAGAAGCCTACGAGCAACTGCTGCTCCGCTCGCTGGCACACATCTCCGGCCTGCCCAGCAAACGCGAGCAGAAAACGGCCTTCATCGAATTGTATGAAAAACTGGTGCGCACCAAATTCCCACCCCGCGTGCTGCGCATGGTGGATTTTGTGGGCTGGGTGCGGGGCAAGATTTAGAGCCTGTTTGGGATTTTAGATCGCTAAGGAAGGGGAGCCCAGGCACTTCTTTTCAACTCATACACCAGGCAGGGCACACCGTCGAATTCCCGTTCCTCCAGGAGTTCAAACCCGAGTCGCTCGTAAAACCGGTGTGCCTTGGTGTTGGATTTCAGCGGATCGATCAGAATGCCTGTGATTTCGGGGTTTTGAAAACAGCGTTCAAATGCGAGCTGCATCAACTGCGTACCGTACCCTTTATTCAGGTTCTTTTTTTCGCCAATCCAGATGTCGATGGCTTTCTTATTGGGTTCCACGGCACCCCAATACTGTGTCTCTTCTTTATAGGGGTCGATGATCTGCAAAAAACCAATGGGCTCGCCCTGCCATTCTGCAATCAGTTGCTCCCGCCATTCCGGAGTTCGGAGCAGTTCTACTTCCCAATTCCAGTCATCGTCCGGGTCGCAGTCGATCACGTGTTGTTGTGCATCCCAATGCCGGAGCAGGGCGAGGTCGTGGATAGTGGCAGGGCGGAGGGTTAGCATGGGTGAGGGGGAATTTTATGTATAAAATTGCATAGCGCGCAAACAAGGCAAAAGCCTCTTCAACGCTCTATGCACACAATGCAATTTCTATTTTAGAATTTTGACCCGAAACCACCCTTCTTCAAACCGCAAGGTGTCCGGAAGAGTCAAATCGTACCTGGGAGTTCCGACAACAACGCAGTTAAACCGCGCCCACAACTCCCCGGTTTTTTCATCGTAGGAATCAATAATTATATATGAATCCGGCCCCGGATCCGGGGAATAGTACTGATCGCCATTAACATCGCCATCTGCCAAAGTTGTTGAATATCCAGCAAAAAAGCCAGAAAAATTAATAAACTTAGGGATAGCAAACGAATCAACTGACAAGGGCAAATTGATGAACCCTAGGGTTTTTCTTGGTATCCAGTATTCATCATATTCAAATAAGCTCACTGTAACCGAATTATTATTTGGATCATAGTCTACGGCTGATGTCTTAACATTCCAGGGCTCCCCATTGACCAAAGCATATCCCTTTCCCCGACCCAACTCATCATATAAGGGTTCCTCTTTTTGGCATGAATTTCCTAATTGCAACAGGAGAATGAATAAAATTAGTTTTTTCATTTTTTGTGGATTTGGGTTTGGGAGTTTAATTGTCGTTTGGAGCGGAGGGGGAGTGTGGCGAATTTTATGTATAAAATTGCATAGAGCGCAAACAAGGCAGAAGCCTCTTCCACGCTCTATACACACAATGCAATTTTTATTTTAGAATTTTGACCCGAAACCACCCGTCTTCAAACCGCAAGGTATCAGGAAGGGTCAAATCGTACCTGGGAGTTCCGATAACAACGCAGTTAAACCGCGCCCACAACTCCCCGGTTTCTTCATCGTAGGAATCTATTATTATATATGAATCCGGCCCCGGATCCGGGGAATAGTACTGATCGCCAGTGACATCGCCATCTGCTATATTGGTGTGGTATTCGGCAAAAAAGCCTGAATAGTCTATAAATTTGGAAATGGGAAACGAATCAACCAACAAGGGCATATGAACAAAGCCCAGCACTTTCCGTGGTATGCCGTCCTTATCATCTTCGAATAACTTTACTGTAACCGAATTATCATTCACATTATAATCTATCGGAAATGTTCCAACATTCCAGGGCTCCCCATTGAACAAAGCGTATCCCTTTCCCCGACCCAACTCATCATATAAGGGTTCCTCTTTTCGGCATGAATTTGCTAATTGCAACAGGAGAATGAATAAAATTAGTTTTTTCATTTTTTTGTGGATTTGGGTTTGGGGTTTAATTGTCGTTTGGGGTGGAGGGGGAGTGTGGCGAATTTTATGTATAAAATTGCATAGAGCGCAAACAAGGCAAAAGCCACGTTCACGCTCTATGCACACAATGCAATCTTTATTTTAAAATTTTGGCCCGAAACCACCCGTCTTCAAACCGCAAGGTATCAGGAAGAGTCAAATCGTATCTGGGGGTTCCGACAACAACGCAGTTAAACCTTCCCTTGGAGTAGAGAGGACTTCATTTTTGTGCTTCTTTTATGCTAGAGTTTAGGGTAATTATCCCGATGTTGGATTTGGAATAATTTGCACCTGATCATTCTGTATTGCTGCTCTGCTTTCCGACCTGTTTGATCTCTGTCCATGAATGCATGGCTCACCTGAGGGCGGCTCCAGCGTTGCATACACACTTGTATTTCGAGTGATGGAGGTTCCATCAGAGCAATTACAATCAACCGTACAAAATATACACCTTCATTAGGCAAGGAAGGTCAACTATGACAAACTCATCCGTTGAAACAACAGATCCAAAGTTTACACCATCATTACTAAGTCGCCATTCATACGTGTGTAGTTCCCTGGTGCTCCACCAGATACTTCGGCTGTAAGTACAACTATATCACATGGGGCAAGCGTATCGTTCACCATTTATCTCTACCGGTAAATACATCATTATGTGTTGTCCTAAAATTCCCCACAGCACAAGCATTCGCTCGAAACTGTTCAGCATTGCATTCCTGGTCTATCGTACCAGTTGTTCTGCCAGCAAAATTTACATTGGGGTTAGAATAATGCAAAATACCGCGATTCACTATCAGATATCAAGGCCATTGTATTTCTGCTCCGGCAAGAAGCATCTTTAAATCTGTATCCGTGCATTATTCCTTGGGTCGTATCATAAGTAAAATCATGCCTGCAAGTAAAAATATGAGCCATTTCATGTGCAAAGTATATGCTCCGGTAGGGGTGGTAGATGCCCAGCCTCAACAAGCACTATAGCCAGTGAGTCTTCAAGTGTGAGTGTCTCCGCACGACCTCGAGTATCAGCCTGTTCCATTATCAGAAAGATAATCATCACCTGTAATAAAGACTCATAATATCGATTCCAAGGGAATCCCGAAGGCTTGTCAAAAATTATTGGTCGAAAGTGCTCCAACTTCATCTGCTGCAATTGAGGTCGTTTGAACGCTTCCAGGTGGCGAATCAATTCCTACAAGTTTCAGGTTTACATCCGGAGGTAGAAACTGCACTGTTTTTAAGGCCGTTTTTGTTTGCGCCATACCAAGATACACCCTTTGATTTTACGGCTTCCACACTACCTTCAAAAGCAACTGTTGAAGCATTGTAAAGTGCAAAAACTCGCACCTCGCAATGGTCATCACCTCGTTCATTTACTCCAGAGTTTATGCCCGGTCCTCCGGGGTCCGTGCCTGTATTTCCAACATTCATCGCCTACAAATGATGAAAAATCCACACGGGTAAATAAGCACTTATTCTGTGACAATGGCGCAATATCGTAATATTCGCCACCGATTGTCATATGACCGAATTTTTGACCTTCTTTAGACATCATCAAAGAAACCATCGTTGCAATCACACAAATACTCTCCGGTCACCTTTCCATACCATTCGTAATCGTCTTCAGAAACGTATTCAGAGGACACAGCTTCGAGATAAAGATTAGTACAGTCTACAATTGGCAACCTGATTTGTATTTTTCCATCTGAAAAACTCAATGCCAGATTGCCAACTTCAACAATATGTGACTCTGCTGAAAGGGAAGGTTTTCGATATGGTTTCTTTAGAAGACTCGCTTGCCGTTAATGCTGTACTACCTTCAATGGGTGAAATAAAAATGATTGAGAATTTACTGTGCTTGTAAAAGCGATAATTGCTGCAATAAATAAAAAGCAATCTAAATAAAGGTTTTGAAAAATGGACATACTATTCAAATTAAAATGAATTGCCTACTCTATCGATTTTCGGCTTCCTCGCCCTAACTTTTCTGGTGGTTTCAGGGTATTCCACATAAATCTCTTTTGTATTTATTATTTTGATAAAATTCAGTAAAAAGAAAATCAACAGCATGATTCGTTCCGTTAAACCTTTTTCTCGAGAACAACATTTTTTCGCAAAAAGCAATGTTGTATCTGATTGTTTTAACAAAAAATAGGAACAACCGCTTCTGCAGATGGTTCGGGAGTATCTTTGTAAGGCTACCCTTAAATCATCCACCCATGCGCCCACTTCTTCCGCCTTTTTCCTCTCCATTCCGTTCTTTCTTTTTGTCAGACGTGCGACTGCCCCGCACAACTCAATTGGCTGGAAAGTCACCTGAAAAACCACCACGCCGGGCTTAATTGCCAAGGTCACCGAAGAAACCCGGGAACGCTACCAAACACACTTCGACGAGGCCCTGGCCTCAAGCAGAAACACAACAGGAAGATACAGCCTGTTGGCGGTGCTGCGCGACTGGACCCGCTGGTTTTCCGACGGCCACATTCAACTCTGGAAGCATCTGCGAAGAGGAGGCCCTGGCCATATCTCGGCCCGCTGATGCCCACTGGGAAACCATCCCGATGATGAAGCAAGCGATGGCCTACCTCGACTCTACTCGGCCGGGAACCAATAGAAGGCATCTACTCAGGCCGATGCCGGAAACTACCGCATTGCACTCATCCGAAATGAAGGCCCCTCCCGCGAATACGCCGCCGTCCTGCTTCAGGCCGACAGCATCTGGTGGATGCCCGGACAAGTAAAATTCGATCTGCGCAAAGCGGCGCAGGAACTGGCGAGCCGTTCACGGCCATATGCGCGACCATTCAGAACGAGACACACCACGCTCACTACAACCGATAGCAGCCTGGAGGTAAAAGACCTAAAGCGTCTGGTACAAAATTCACCCCGGCGCCTACCGTTAAACCCAAGGCGTCCTCCTGTTTGCATTTACACCAACTGATGAAACCCTCCTGATCCGGATAAACCATGAACGAAGCCTACCGAAAAGAATTCAAGGAACTCGCCGCAGAAAACAAGCAGAAAATGGAAACCAGTCCCAATTGGACTATCGACGCGCGGCAATGGCGGCGGCTCGATGCATCCCTCCCCTGATTTTGTTCTATATATCTATTCTAAACCTGTTCAGCTCGCACCACGCAACTCTTTCATACATGACCAACCGTGAAAATATGCAGCCTGAAAAGCACAAAAACTACCCCTGGATTCACCGCATGTACTACGGCCACCTGGCAAGAAAAAATGAAAAGAAAGAAGGGGGAGTTATTTTCCTGCAAGCCCGCCAAGTACAAGGAACGGCGTGTTCGGGAACTGCCCAGTGCGTGTTTATCCTGGGTGATGGTGGTTGCGCCAGCAGCCGAACAGCCCTTGCTGTACGCCCGGGGAAGCGATAAAGTCCGCCTGTTGGGCGAACATTCAGCCGGCATCAACGATTATGGAAACCTCCATCGGGCCGTTCTTCCGCACCCAAATTTTGTGCTGATGTACCCCACTTCCCGCTCCTGCCGCTGTGCCGAGGGCAAAGGGCTGGACAACACCGGCATTCCACCCAACAAGGTGCTCACAGAGCAGTCAGGCAACTGGGTGCAGTACGCCCAGCAGTATTTGTCGTTGGAAAAATGGTAGGGGCTTTTTTGTAGCCTAGATAAAAATTACTTTTTCAACAAAGGCTCCAGCACAGTCCACACATTGTTGGCAACAATTTTCTGGCCTTCCACATTCGGGTGGATGCCGTCCTCCAGGTTGAGCTCCGGTTCACCGGCTACACCTTCCAGCAAGAAAGGGATGAGCTCGGCATTGTATTTAGCTGATACGATCACAAATAATTCGCGGAAACTCTTGGTGTATTCTTCACCCAGATTTGGGGGTGCCTGCATACCGGCTATAACCAACTTGGCCGCCGGGTGGCGCTGCTTCACCTGTTCGAGGATGGTTACCATATTGCGTTTAGACTCTTTCAGTGGGAGGCCACGCAGAGCGTCGTTGGCACCCAGCTCCATCACAAACACATCCACTTGCTGATCCAAAATCCAATTGATGCGACTCAGGCCATCAGCTGTTGTTTCTCCGCTCACGCCCGCATTGATACAGCGATAGGGCAGACCCAGAGAGTCGATTTTATTCTGAACCAAAGCCGGGTACCCCTGGTCTTGTTCCAGGTTGTAGGCGGCAGTCAGGCTTGTACCAAAAAACACAATGTTTTTCAGGCGCTTCACATTTTTGGGTTCCGATTGCAGGGCAACGGTGGAACCTTCATTTCCGGAGGAATTGCCAGACTCATTGGAGCAGGCCGAAAAAAACAACAAACTGGCGAACAAGGGGAGGATATACTTCATAAGACTTCGTATTGGTGCAGTATTAAACAGCAAACAGCAGAACGCGTTCAACATGCGGCCAACAAAAGTAGAAAAAAAGTAGAGCAGGGAGGAAAGGTGCAGCAAAAAGGCAACGTCGGTCCCGCGTACCGGATAAATGCGGTTAATTCACCGAACGTTGCCTGGCGCTTGTAATCCTAAGAATCCCGGCCTTCCGCCGGGCACTTATTTGTTTGGGTTACTCCATAGAGTAGTTGGGTTACACAGGGCAAAACGGTTGTTTTGTTTTCATAGCTGCATGTGTGTTGTTGCCCTTTGTTCTGACAATAGTACAATGCATTTTTTGCGCCTGCAACAGGCTAAAAAGCACTTAACAGAGTTTAACTCCTGGATCAAGTATCAAGCAGGGCCTTAACAATCAAGTGTTTGATTGTCAGTATTTTTTACATATGTTAAAACACTAAATTAAAATATTGTCAAACGTTAAACTTGACCAAAACACCACAATCTGGTGGTTTTCAGATACAATTCAGCTAATTTGAAAGCCCACGCTTTCGAGCCTGGATGATTTGATGGAAATTGCAAATAGTGCTGTACCTTAGCAACCATGTCCCGCAAACTAAAATCGGTACAAACGTATTTTGAAGGCATCTGTCGGGGAGATCGTGTACTCCTGGGACAGGCCATCACGCTGGTTGAAAGTACCCGACCGGAACACCAGCAGTTGGCCCGTGAACTGGTAAACCAATTGCTGGCCAGCTCAGCCGTTCCGGAAAATACCTTGCGCATCGGACTCACCGGTTCACCGGGGGTAGGAAAAAGCAGCCTGATTGAAGCCCTCGGACTACAACTGACAGCCCAGGGAAAAAAACTGGCCGTTCTGGCCATCGACCCCAGCTCGCAAATCAGTCACGGCAGCATTTTGGGCGATAAAACCCGGATGGAGGAACTCTCTGTCAGTCCACTTGCATTTATTCGCCCTTCACCCGCCGGAAGTTCGCTGGGTGGTGTAGCCCGAAAAACCCGCGAAACCATTCTGCTCGTAGAAGCAGCCGGGTACGATACCGTAATCATCGAAACCGTCGGCGTCGGGCAATCCGAAATCGCCGTACACAGCATGACCGACCTGTTTCTTCTCCTCCTCCTCCCCGGAGCGGGCGATGAACTTCAGGGCATCAAACGGGGCATTGTGGAAATGGCCGACATCCTGGCTGTAAACAAAGCAGATGGCGACCGGATCAAACTCGCCAACATGGCGCGCGCGCACTACCTCAACGCAACCCACCTCTTGCCCCCCAAAGCCAGCAACTGGACGCCTCAGGTTCTGGCCTGCAGCGCCCTGGAAGGGATCGGAATAACCGAACTTTGGGATGCCATATACGCCTACCAGAAACAGATACAGGAATCCGGTTTTTTTGCAAAAAACCGGGCACAACAAGCCAACTGGTGGTTTAAGGAAGCCCTCCTGGATGGGCTAAAAGAACGCTTTTACCAAAACCCCTCCGTGGCAAACCGCTTGCATGAACTTGAAAACGATGTGCGCGCACAACGCATCTCTCCCTTCGCCGCTGCCGATGAGTTGTTGACGTTTTTTAAATAACAAGCTCTTAGCCTTTAATCAGTTCGATGTACCCCCTAAGAATATGGGGACTCAGAACCGAGCCGCCAACCCGTTTTTCATACACATAGCATATATAAAAATAGGTGCCGGCAGAAAGCGCTTTTCCATTGGAGTCTGTACCATCCCAATTGAGTTCGGGCTCATTGGTGGTGTACACCAAATTGCCCCAGCGGTTGAATACCTGGAATTCCACCCGATCAACAAAGCGCCAGCCAGGGAACGGGGTAAAGAAATCATTGGCACCGTCGCTGTTCGGGCTGAAGGTATTGGGCAACTCGTATTTAGGGCAGTTATCCACGCAGGTTCTCGCACTCTGCGCACTTTCATTTCCGGCAGAGTCAATGGCGCTGACTGCATAGCAGGCCGCAAGCCCGTCGTTAATAAAATGCGAGAAATTGGTGGTCGTAATATCATCGACAAAAGCCAGGATTTCAAGCGGTGAATCTTCATCCGGGGCATACCACAAATTGTATGCGACTGCATCTGCAGGGCCGGGACACGCGCTGTTGGGGTTGGTCCAGATAAGTTCGTTTTCAAATGGCGGCAGTGCGATGATATCCGGTTCGCCGGTAAGACAGAAATTGCTCACTTCCAGCATCGGTACACATGGTGGTTGGGTATCAATGGGTACCGCACAAGCTTCCTGAGAAAAATTGAGCAGCGGATCAACAACTCCTGGAATGCTATACGTCCCCTCTGTTTGCACCTTGTAGCAATATTCTTTTCCATTTTCCAAACCAAGGTCCAGATACGAATCCGCGTCGGTCGTGGCAATGGGTTCAAAAACCTGCGTGGTCTCATTGAGCCGATAAACAGTAGTTTCGTAATTACTCCAGGGCACGTCCGCCCGCCAGCTGAGTTCGTTGGTATTGTCGCTACCCACAACCTCCAGAAATACCGATGAGGCGGGGTTGGTGCTTCCAAGCGGTGTGTCAAAATTGCCGCGGGTATAAAATGCGATTTGGTAGCGCCATGGCTGGTTTTCAGTATCCAATCCCTGATCTTCAAACGTGGTATCGTTGGCTTGCCAAAACTCCTGTGCTGTAAATTCTGCTCCGGGAACCGGTGTCAGAGTGCCCCCGGTAAAGTTGGGTGCGCGCAGCAATTGGTAGCGGTACGGGCCGTGATTGATCAGGGTATCCAGGTCTTCCGCAACCGGTTTGGACCAACGGACATGGATGCGGCCGGAAGCCGGATCTGTTTCCAAAACATCCACATGGGTTATCAGCGGCAAGTTGCGGGGCAACTGGGCACAAACCTCCTCAGAGGGCAAGCTCTCTACAATGTTGTACGGATATCCTCCGGCTGAAATACGGGCAAATTTGGCCAATACCCGGTAGCAATAAGTCTTGCCGCTCTCCACATTTTCATCCAGAAAAAAATACCGGCCATTTTGTTCTTCCCTGGTATTGTAAATTAGTTCGGTGTATCCTTTTCCCGCCAAACCCGGTGTACAGGTATCCACAACAAAGGGGTTGCTGCCTTCTCTGCGCCAGACGGAAAATCCATAGAAATAATTTTCCGCAGCATCTTCACACCGGTAGGGATTTTCCCAAGTCACCTCTACCGCTCCGTTGTTAGTCACCGCATTTACGTCGAGTGGAGGAGGGCCAACCACTTTGATTTCCACCGTTTTCAAATCGGCCAATTGGGGTATGGTGTTGCTGATCGAATCGACTGCTTTGAACACCACCGAATAGGCCTGGTTGGAGATATGCTCACAGCTGGTTTGCCAGGTGAAGGTACCCGTTACAACAGGTGGCTGAAACGTGCCCGGAGCGCTGAATGTGGCTGGACTGTACTGGGTAGCAAACGGACCTCCCAACGCACTGAGAAATACCAGGTCGTTGTCGGGATCTGTACCCTGAACCTCAAATGAAATTTCATCTCCAGCCACCACACAAATGTCATCTGTAGTGGCCACCTCGGGCGGATTGTTGTCGCAGTCATCTACAAAAATCTGCATATCCCGGATGGTGGTGTCAATTGGAACCCCATCCCGCCAGGAGATGATGATAAATGCCACATTGTATTCACCAGCGAATTGAGGTGTCAGCCAAAGCAGATCTCCGGTTACCGGATCCAGTTGGAATATATTATCCGGCCCCGGCACAATCTGGCTGGGAAAAGAATAATTGGGAACCGGGGCTCCGAGCGATTGCAGGGGAGTTATAAGCTTGTACGAAAGGCTGTCGCCATCGGGGTCATAGGCATTGGCATTGTGCTTAAATGGCTTCCCGATACAGGCATTATCTATTGGAGGCTGGAGGAGATAAGGCGTGGTATTGGTTCCTCCAAACTGAGGATCCTGAAACGAATAAATGGTTTCGATGTGAAAGGGAACATTATCCGATGAGGGCGGATTGACATTGACAATCCCGGCAATCCGGTTGGGGTCGGTCATGGAAATCCGGTATGTCGCCGGTCCGGCAAAGGTGTGCTCTGCGATATACAGATTGTACTTGATGTCGTTGGGCAATACCTGACCGTTGCCGTTGCCATTTGACCGGCCAACTTGCTCACAGGTACCGTCGCCCCAGCAAAGCGTTAGTGTATCTCGGTCGGCATTAACACTGCTGGCTTTGGTCCAGGTAATAATGGTTGCCCGAACGGTCAGTGGGCCGATTTGTTCTACGTGAATTTCACCGGCTCGGTTGTGGGTAGCCATGAGTGCCATGGGCAGCGCCAGTAAAAAAAGGACGAGGCGTATTTTTGTGTTCATGCTTAGTGAGTTGTGGTTTCCTGGTAAACTAGGCGATTGCCGGGGCCATGCCATCTAAAGGCATGCGCTTACCAATCGAACGGCCTGAAAGATAAAATATTTTATCATTGTATGCCCGAAAAATAGCTGTTTTTGACATGAACATGCCTTACTTTGCAGTTGTCAAAAACAGACAACAGATAAAACAATCCGATCCGGCAGATGTTTCAGGCTTGCCCGGATGCACGATTTTTTAAAATACTTTTTATGCTCCTTTACAACGTAACCGTTACCATTGACCTCGATATTAAGTCCGACTGGCTGAAGTGGATGAAAGAAACGCACATTCCCGATGTGATGTCAACCGGCATGTTTATTTCCTATCGCATGAGCCAACTGCTCAACCACGAACACACTGACTCCGAAATCTTTTCGATTCAGTATTTGGTAAAAGACCAGGCGCACCTCGACCGGTACCAGACAGAGTTTGCTCCCAGTTTACAACAGGATCACAGCCAGCGTTACAGCGGCAAATTTGCGACCTTTCGCACCCTGATGGAAGTACTCGACCACAACGAACAACTTTAGAGCCTCCTTTTTTAATTTAATTTTCAAGAAAAAATAATGGGAAAACCCACCTTATTGATACTCGCAGCAGGAATTGGAAGCCGGTATGGCGGACTAAAACAAGTAGATGGAATGGGATCGGGCGGAGAAGCAATCCTGGAATATTCCGTATTTGATGCCATCCGCGCTGGATTTGGAAAAGTGGTCTTTGTTATTCGAAAAGATATCGAGCAGGCTTTCCGTGAAAAGGTTGGCAAGCGTGTGGAAAAACAGATTGAAGTGGACTATGTGTACCAGGAATTCAGCACCGGGATTGACTGGACAAATGACATTCCACACCGTGAAAAACCCTGGGGAACCGGTCAGGCCATGCTGGCCGCAGCATCCGTAATCAACGAACCTTTTGCCACGGTGAATGCCGATGATTTTTACGGCGCACACGCCTTTCAAACTCTTGGTGATTTTCTTGCCAATCAAAGCAGCCCGGAACGCTTCGGTATGGTTGCCTACCAACTAGGCAAAACCCTCTCAGAAAACGGCTCCGTCTCCCGGGGTGTTTGCGATGTAAGTCCCGACGGGTTCCTGGATACCATAAACGAGCGCACAAAAATTGAACGGCAGGGATCCGAAATTATCTTCACTGAAAACGGAGAGCAACTGCTACTCGATGAACAAACGCCCGTTTCCATGAACCTCTGGGGCTTCCACCACAGTGTGATGGATGAAGCCCAAAGCCTGTTTCACAAGTTTGTGGAAAATCACAGGGACCAACCAAGGGCAGAATTTTACATCCCAACCATTGTAAGCCACATGATTGAAACTGGGAAGATGAAACTTCAGGTGCTCAACAGCGACAGCCAATGGTACGGTGTAACGTATCCGGAAGACAAAGACTCCGTCCAACAGGCACTGGCGCAGCTAGCAGCCAATGGATCTTATCCCAATCCACTCTGGACATAGAGCGTTTTACACTTCAGCCCGGAGCACCTCAAGCGGTGGTTTGCGCACAACCTCCCGTGAGTTGAGCAGACCGAGTAAAACCGTCAGTCCGGTAATCAGCAAAAAACTGAGCAGGAGCGGTGTCCACTCAAAGGAAAACGGGATGTGAAACGCAAACTGAGCCAGGGCCCAGGCTCCTGCAACCGACAAGCCGATACCGGCAATGCACGCCAGCGTTCCGAGCAACAGGTATTCCAGGGCGTTGATCGCCAGAATTTGTCGGCGGGAAGCCCCAAGGGTCCGAAGCAAAACGCTTTCGCGCACCCGGGCAAACCGACTTTGGTAGATGGAACTTATCAGTACCAATAAGCCCGTCAGGATGCTAAACAAGGCCATAAATCGGATCACAAAAGAAACTTTGGTCAAAATTTCATCTACCGATTTCAGGATTTGGGTGATATCAATGGCTGAGACTGTGGGAAATTGCCGGACCAGATCCGATTGAATCGCTGCGGATTGTTCTGCATTTTCCACCCTGGAAATCAGTACATGAAACTGGGGTGCTTTTTCCAAAACACCTTTGGGGAAAAGAACGAGGAAGTTGGTTTGCATCCGCTGGAAGTCCACCTCCCGCACGCTACCAACCACCGTTTCCATCGGCACACCCTGTACATTGAATACAATTTTGCTACCGATTTCAGCTTTCAGGGCCCGCTGCAGCCGATCTGAAATGGAAACCTCAATCGGTTCTCCATCCTGGTGTTCTCCGTGCCACTCGCCCTCAATTAATTTTTCCGAATCAATAAGACTATCCCGGAAGGTAACCCGATATTCCCGGTCCCAAACCCAGCGCGCAATTTCCAGCGTAGTATCTTTTTTTGCCTCGGCCTTATTGATCCCGTCGACGCTTTCCATCCGGATTGTGACGATGGGGACTTCCTGGAGTACCGGCATGTTGTGTTGGCGAACAATGGCCGCTACGCTGTCTTTTTCGTGGGTTTGAATATCAAATAAAATCATGTTGGGCTGGGTGCCGCTGCTAGAAAAAGCCACTTGCTGCAAAAGCAAACTTTGGATCAGGAACAGCGTGGACAAAAGCATGGTACCCAATCCGATGGTTACCACCAGCAATACGGTTTGATTTTGAGGGCGAAACAGGTTGGCAATGCTTTGCCGCCATTCATACGACCATTTTTTCGGAAAAAAACGGCGCAATAAAAAGGTGAGCAGTACGGCCAGTCCCCACAGAACGAGGAATGCCAAGCCGACACCTACCATGAAAAACAGGGTGTCGCGCCAATTGCCCGTAAGCCACCAGGTAAAACCCAGGAGCGACAAGCCGATTAACCCGTACACAGCCAATCGCAATCCCAACCCTGCACGCCGTTCACTGGCATCGACTGAAGCCCGAAGGGTGCGCAGCGGAGACGTTGTGAGGATGCTGGATAATGGCAAAAGCGCAAAGAGTACCGAGACACACAAGCCAAGCAGAATTCCCTGGCCGGCAGCGGCCCAGGAAATGGTAGTACTCACCTGATCGATGGGCAGGAGGTCCTTCCCAACCCAGGGTAAGAGTTTTTGCAAAAGCGCACCCAAACCAGCCCCAAGCAAAGCGCCAATTAGCCCGATTCCAATTACCTGTACCAGATAAACCATAAAGGCTTTGCGCCCACTGGCACCCAGACAACGCAAAACTGCCACCGTCGGAAGTTTGTCTTTTATATACAAATGCACTGCACCGGCTACACCAATACAGCCCAAGAGGAGCGCAACAAATCCAACCAGGTTGAGGAAGGTGGAAACACTGCCGAGGGCCCGGCCGATTCGCTCTTTGTTCGACTCCACCGTTTCCAAATCCATTCGCGCATCTCGCAGGGGTTCCTCCAGTTCGGTGGCCAGCTTGGTTACGTCTTCCGGGTTAGGAATACGGAAGTAGTATTGGTATTCTACCCGGCTCCCTTTTTTCACCAAACCCGTTGAATCCAGTTTGTCAAATGGAATCAAAACAACCGGTGCGATGGCAGAACCAATGCCTGCCCGACCTGGGCGCGACAACAAATCGCCTTCGATCTCAAATTCCACATTGCCCACTTGTACCTGGTCGCCGACGTGGATACCAAACTGCAAAAACAACCCGTGCTCTACAAGGGCGGTCTCGTGTTCATGATAGGTTTGCCAGGCTTGTTCCGGTTCGCTTTTCCATTTTCCAAAATAGGGATAGCCCGGTTCTGCCGCACGGATGAGTGCCAGGCGGGTGTCCTCGGTCTTGGGGAAATAGGCCATGCTCATGAGGTTGTACACCCGGGCACGTTCGACACCGGGCACCGACATAACGCGGTCCATAAGCGAGTCGGCAAGCGGCCGATTGCCCTCAATCATCAGGTCGGCACCCAGCAGCGATTTTGACTCTTTATCTATATCGTTGGTAAGGTTGTAACTAAACGACCGGACGGCGGTCAGCGCGGCAATGCCGGCAATAATAGCCGAGACAAAAAGCAGTAGCCGGGCGCGGTTGCGCCGACTGTCACGCCAGGCCATTTTAAAAATAAAATTCATGGTACGAGTTCGCAGTATAAGGCAGATGGGTTTCAAAAATCCGAAAAGCCCCGTTCAAAAGGATTGGTATTCCGAAAGAAAACACGGAATTACCGATTTTGATCAAAAAATACGACCAACCCCACCCCCGTAGAGACGCGATGCTCGCGTCTAACCACAAACGGGAAAAAACAATAATCAGAAAAAACAACCACAAAAGGCAAATATTCCAATCTGCCGCCCAAAAAAATCAAAACATACCTGTACAGACGCACTACAGTGCGTCTCCATCGTAATCTCATTTCTAAATGGATATATTGAAACCAGGAATCAGTTAAAGACGCGACAAATCGTATCTCTATGTATGGGAGGGCAGAATAACAAAATCAAAACCCAGTCACCAAATCAACGCAACCGATCAGCGGAGTGATACAAGGCTGAGTCTTTCCGGATATTCCGCATGGCGAGCCATTCAAACAAAATTGCCAGAGCCGGCAAGGCACCACCAAAGCCAAAAGAAGTAACACCTCCTTCAGGAACAGCATCCAGGGTTGATTTCCCAACCACCCCAATCAATACAAGTAAAAAGATACTCACCAGGATGGCTCCGCCAGCCAACATACCTTGCGTTTTAATCTGACTTTTGCGAAACAAAAAGATCGCAATAAGACAAACCAATCCTCCCAGCACGCTCAATCCCAACAGGCCTACATTGTCCATTGGATTTAACATTCCGTCCGAGAGCTGTTCGACATTGCGGGCAGCACTTCCCACAGGAGCGATAATATATGGCAGGGCGAATTGTCCAAAAAGAGCGGCCGCAGCCAAAAACAAAAAGATGGTTTGAATCCGTTGAATCATTTTAATAGCTGATTGTTGGACGGCAAAGGTAAAACTAAAACGGGATTGTTGGATTGTTTATTCGGGACGCTACGCTTTCCCTTGTTTATTTGTTTATATAGAAGTGGTAAGTTGTAAGTAGCAAGTGATAAGTTGACTTGTAATATGTCAAAAATGTACTTACTGCTTATCACTTACAACTTACCACTTCTATATAAACAAATTCAACAATACGCTATTGTTTGTGGGTATAACGAACACGCGGATCCAGCCAGGCATAAAGCAGGTCGGCAAGCAGGTTGCCCAAAACCGTGAGCATGGACGCAATCATAAGAATGGCAAAAAGCACCGGGTAATCGCGGGTAGCAAAAGATGCCTGTGTGAGCGTTCCCAGGCCGGGAAATTGAAAAAGGTATTCAATTACCAGCGAACCAGTAAAAATGAGGGGAAGCAAACCAGCAAGCAGGGTAATCATTGGGAAAAACCCATTGGGCAGACCGTGCCGCCAAAGCACCACCGATTCCGGCAAACCCTTTGCCCGGGCGGTTCGGATGTAGTCTTCTGAAAGTACATTCAGCATCCCGCCACGCATCTGCAGAGCCAGTACGGCAAGCAGGTGAAAAGACAAGGTAATTACCGGTAAAATAAATTTGGAAAAATTGGACAGCACATAGCGCGGAAATGTCTGGTACGTGGGATCCCACAAACCCGCATAGGTGCTTTTGATCAGGTATAATCCGTGACCCGGGGTAGCGAGGAAAAGTATGAGCAAACTGCCCAGCCAAAACGACGGAATGGAATGCAAAAACAAGAGGATGCTTTGTCCCCACGAATCCAGCCATTTACCCCGGAAATGCGACATGTAGACACCAAGCGGAATGGCTAACAAAATAGAAATCAGAATTGCCATTCCATTGATCGTAAGCGTGCTGTACATCCGGGGTCGCAGTTCATCCCAAACCAGCCGACCGTCGCGGTTTACACCCAGATCTCCGGTAAAAAAACCTGTTATCCATTGGTGGTATTGATTGGCCAATCCATGCCAGTGAATTGCAGGCAAGAAATCGGAAAAAGAGGCTTTTTTATCCAGCAGTTTTTGGTTGCTTTCCCGAATTTGTGTAAGTGTCGGCGTTAATACACCAAATGCATTTGCCTTCTCCAGGATACCCGTGTTTTCTGCCGGATCATAACTAAGAAGCAGATCACGCAGATAGCCCCGCAGCTCGCTTTTTGCATCCAGCGTATCCGGGAGGTTTTCGATGGCTTTGGCCAGCGTAGATAGGTCGGCATCCAATTGATTGGCAGTTGCCCAGTCTCCACTGCGCACGGTCAATTCTTCCAGGCGAGAACGGCGCTCGGGGGGGTAAACCCGGTACAGAGTATCGGGAAACATCTGGCTATGCACTGAGCAGTAAAACGAGGGGATGTCCAGTTCCAGTTGACGGGCTTTTTTAGCATATGAAACGCTCATCGCAAGCGGATCGAGACCGGCGTTTAGTTGTTCGCCCATGCGGTCGCGCACCCCATCAAAGGGAGCACATTTGCTCAAGCCAAACGTGGCCAGGGAAATGAGCAGCAGCGTGGGAATTGCCAGGGCAATACGGCGAAGAACATAAGCCAACATAGGCCCAAAATACGGGGATTTTTACAAAAACGGATTGTATTCTTTTTCGTGCCGGATGGTGGTTGCCGGTCCGTGCCCGGGATACACAACCGTTTCGTCGGGAAGCGGAAAGAGTCGGTTTCGGATGCTTTGCAACAGGGTTTGGTGGTCGCCGCCGGGCAAGTCGGTACGCCCGATACTTTCCTGAAAAAGGACGTCACCGGCCAAAACATATCCATTTTTTTTGTCGTAAAAAGACAGGCTGGCAGGGGAGTGGCCAGGGGTAAGCAAAACCTCTAATTCAATAGAACCTACTCGGAAAATATCGCCGTCTTCCAGGTATTTTTCGGGCAAGGGAGAAGGCTCAGCACCCGGGATTCCGTACATCCGACAAACCTCCGGATAGCGCTCGAGCAAAGGCTGTTCGTCGCGATGTAAAATGGGGAGTAGTCCCCAGGTTTCGTACACAAACCGGTTTCCAAAAACATGATCGAGGTGGCAGTGGGTATTCACCAGTGCAACCGGATTTAGTCCGTTTGAATCTACATAATCCTTCAACTCCTGTTTTTCGGCGGGTGTGTAGCATCCGGGATCAAAAATGGCGCAGTTCCCGTCGGCATCCGCCAACAGATAGGTGTTTTCTGCAAATGGGTTCCACTCAAAAGCCTTAGGTTCTATCATGCTGCAAAAATACAACGCAAGCGGGGTGCTGGTTTGTTTTTAGGGGATTTCTTTGGAAATGCTCTTGATAAAATAATAAAAAGAAATACGCCAGCGTTTTTAGGAAAACCCATTGACCCCATGAACCCATTAAGCCAAAGCGCTCCGACGAAAAGATTTTCCATTCTATTTATTTTATTTTTTGCCCCGACGTGTGCATTTCTGCAAACGTATTCAGAATATTACCGCCTTACGAGCGAAGCAAAATATCAAATGCATCTAGGTGTGCCCAACAAAGCAATTGTGCTTTTTGAAAAATCCGTTCATTTGGTAAAGGAGCCTAAGGGGTTTGACTTGTTTTGCATGGCCAATTGTTATGCCCACCAAAAACAAAAAAGGCGGGCCTATAAGTTTTTAAAACAGGCAATAAAGCAAAACATACTGCCTCCCCCCAAAGCCATTTCTTCCAAACCATTTTCTGACGTACTTTCCAGCAAACAACAGGCAAAAGCAATCGCCCGCTGCAACAAGAAACTAATCGAATTGGAGTCGGACCCAACACAGCAAAGACTTTTGGATAGCGTTTATTATTATTTATACAACGACGCATTTTGGTACGGTGGCAACAATAAAAAAGCGGCTTTAAAGCGCGGGGAGAAATACATTGATTCTACCCTGACCAGTTATTCAGTGTACAAACAAAAGCTGGTGAATTTTATTCAAAATAACGGGTATATCGGGAGTACGCGTGTCGGTACAGAACTAATTAGTATTCCCGTAATTCATCTGGACTACGATCACCTCGTACAGTTGGAAAGCACCTTAGAAAAAGAGTTTGAATCCGGCCACATCCTCCCCTACGATTATGGCTCTATTAAATCCACAATGGAAAAACATCAATCCGGCAACTATTGTGCTTATTTTCTGGATAATCCAAAATGCGGGGCTGAGTCCATAGAAACTGTGGTAAAAAACCGAACCAAAGTCGGAATGAGCATTTATTTAGATGGAGATGATTATAACTACAAGGATGTATTTTCTAAACGGAGGTTATTGTTTTTTAAAACCCAATATTGAGCCATGAATTATTTAAAAACCAATTTTTTTTTAATTTTCACAATTACCTTTTTTAATCTGCATTGCAAATCAGCGAAAATCCCGTCTATGCCAAAATTAATTGGTGATAGTGGTCAATTAAATGAATTGAATAATGACAATGTAATATTTAAATCGAATACTTGGTTTGTATATGATATTTATGCAAGTAAAAATGGTAAGCCAGTATATATTTTACAAGGAGATGGCCCCAGAAATTATGTTGTTTCAAATAAAAAAAACAAGGAATGTTTAAAGCGCATTTATCTATTTGTGTATCCCAATACAAGTGAAAAAATTTCACTTAGTTCAACGCAGACCTTAATTTCCTATAAACATCAATTTGGTAAAACGGTACTCGAATTTAGTGAGATTACTGGCATCATTGAAAACAAAAACTATATTTTTCTTCACCCTCCAAGAGCGTGGCTTGATATTGTCGAGTTTGCTCCATTTCCTGAGCTGCCACAAAATTTTAAAGAAAAAAAGGAATGGGAAACCCATGGTGGTATCGGTGGATTTGACACTTCCCCATGGGGGATTGAGGCTGACTCATTGAGGGCCTATCATACTAAAACATATACTCTAGAATCTGATTCTATACCATATAGAATTGAGGGTAAACAGATTTTGTGCAGTAAAATTAATGGTACATTTTTCTCACCAAATAATGTAGCCGTTTCTTCTTCTTCTTTTTTATTTAATCCGGAGTATGGGTTTGTAAAAATTAGTATTCAAGGGTTAAATGGTTATCTGATTGAACTCAATCTGACCGAACGCATATTCTCTAATTAGTGACCCAAACATAAAACCCTAAACATGCTCGTATTACCACATTGGTGTTTGCCATTCCATATCAACCTGTTTAATCTATGCAACTACTAAAAAATCAAATTTCACTTTTATCCGTCTGCTTGATTGTGCTTTCAGGAGGGCCACTACTCGGTCAGTCGGCATACTGGATTCCCGCACAAGCAGAAGGAGTCGCTGATGGATTGTATAATTTTGAATCTGAAAATATTCGATTGGCAGAAATAGCATTTAGGAACCCAAATACATCCAGAATATGGAATAAAATACATCGGCAGAATCTGTTTCTTGCCTATATTAACTTAAAGGCACCTAGAGATACTGTAATGAAATACTTTAATTGGTGTATGACAACAGGGTTAGACTATGCCTGTGAAAGGATGTTGGAGAGGGAGAAGATATTCGAAAAACTGATTGTTTCAAAAGACAGTACTATTTGGAAAACATACCAATGCCGATGTGAGTGGCTGTTTAGCACCTATGATTCGCTGTTAATCAGACAACTTGATACCATTTCCAAAGACGATCAGGAAATACGGCAGCTTTTTGAAAATGGAAACTCAAAATATGGCAAGGGAACTCGTGAGGAGGTTAAACTTTGGAAGAAACAACAGCAGCGTGATTCCATTAATCTGGTTAAAGTGGAACAGATCATCGAGAGGTATGGATATCCAGGAAAAAAACTAGTCGGGGAAGAACACTCGGAAGTTGTTTTTTTAGTAATTCAACACGCGCCACTTTTTATACAGGAAAAGTACTTATACTTAATTCAAGCAGCTGCCGAGGCAGATGATATTGCCCAATCCCTCCCTGCCTATCTCATTGACCGAATCAAAATGCAAAAGGGCGAAAATCAAATCTACGGCACCCAGTTTATCTACAACCACCGAAAAGAGAAAATGGAATTGTATCCGGTCTATAAATGGGAAAACCTGAATGAAAGGAGAGCAAGTATGGGACTCTTCCCAATTGAGGTAGAACTTCGGAAGATGGGAGTTGAATGAGTAGAAAACAACGTGATCCAGAACAGACATTGTGTTAAATAGTAGTGTATGTTGCCCCTCATAAACAAAATACCATGAACAAAACAGCAATTATTTTTTGCCTTCTTTTTTCAATTCATGCACAAGGCCAGCCCTCTGAATTTGCATCGTATAAAAGATATATTAATGAGGCAGAATATTGGGCGTATGTGGGCAAGCCGGATACTGCTGCGCAATTGTATGCACATGCTTTTGCGCATTTTTCATTCCGACAAACACCTATTGATTTATACAATGCCGCCCGGGCTTCTGCCTTGTCAAATAAAAGCAAGGAGTGTGCTTTTTATTTAAATAAGGCCTTACAACAAAATCAATCTTGGGTAAAATTTGGCATTCAAAAAAAGGATTCTCTGTTGTTTAGAAATTGCCTGGGTGCTGCTTTTGATACACTTGAAAATCGAGCATCCATACTGGCTGAAGCGATTGATTCTTCCAAACAAATCTTACATAAAAAAGTGGTTTTTTACCAGGGTGAAGACAACCGCCTTACCAATGCCAAAGACTGGAATAAACGTTCTGAACTACATCAAACATTACTGGCAGACGTGGAAGCCAACGGGTATCCAGGGATTTATAATAGTGGCACGGATATTCTATCCATTGTTTTTTTACATATAGACGAAGTGAATATGGATTGCGCTATAGAGTTGATGTACAAAGCGATGCTTACGGGTGAAGTTACACCCTATGAGTATGCAAGTATGATGGATTATTTCCAATATAGAACTGGAAATAAGAAAGCGATGTATGGCAGCCATCAATGCATTAAAATGGAAGAACAAGACTACTCGTACTATATTGAAGAAAGGCTAAAGACTGGTGTCTCGATTTTCTTTCAAAAACCTACGCGTACTCCCTGGAAGCCAAAAGTTCCAACAGAATGGTTTGAAAATACAAATATCCTTAGTCCGTATTTTATACTCGATACAGTGATTGAATAAGAGGATGTCTAAATTTCGATTCTGAGGCGAAGTCGAGCAAATTTTGTTTTTATTAAGGCAAATTTTGCAGTCGCATACGGGTAATTCGGCGAAAAATTTAACGTAGATAAAAACCAAATTTGCCGAATGTAGCCCAGAAATTGAATTTTAGACATCCTCTATGATTCCATCACCCCATCACCTGCTCATCCCCCAAAAACGGTTGGTCGTAATAACGCTTTCCGGTAGCCTGGTACAGGGCATTTGCCAACGCTCCGAAAATGGGTGGGAACGGCGGCTCACCCAGGCCAGTAGGCTTGATTTCATTTTGAACAAAATGCACATCAATTTCTTTTGGTGCATCCGGCATGCGAATCATTTGATAGCGGTCGAAATTTTGTTTTTCCGGTGCGCCGTCTTTGAATGTCATTCCGCCAAATAAGGCGTTGCCAATGCCGTCGACGATGGCACCTTCTGCCATGTTCACGGCAGCGTCCGGGTTCACTACGATTCCGCAGTCGATGGCACAGCTGACTTTTTGTACCACAGGCTTGCCCTTTTCAATTGTTAGATCCAGCACATGGGCGGCATAGGAGTTGTGACAAAAATATGCGGATACACCCCGGTGAACCTTGCCCTCGGTTTTGCCCCAGTCCGACTTTTCGCGCACCAGTTTCAACACACCGGCATAGCGGTCGGCATCGTAATCGTTGTTTTCTCCAACGGGATTTTCCTTTGCCCGCTGGAGTAGATCCAGACGAAACTCAATCGGATCTTTGCCCAGCGTTTCCGCCAGTTCATCCAGGAACGCTTGTTCTGCTCCGGCCATAAAGTTGGACCGCGGCGCGCGGAATGCACCAATGGTTATGTTGGAATCAATAGACCACTCTTCGGCCAGGTAGTTGTCTACCGAACCCGCAGGAAAACGGTTGGCAAACAGCGGACTTTCCGGAATACCACCCGCCTTTACGTGGATGGCCGTCAAATTATTGTTTTTATCTAAAGCCGCCCGATACCGAACATGGTAGGTTGGACGGTAAATGCCCGCCGTCATATCGTCTTCGCGGGTGTACATCAACTTCACCGGGCGGTTGACTTTCTGGGAAATCAAGGCCGCTTCCACGACATAATGCGCGTAGATTTTTCGGCCAAAGCCGCCGCCCATCCGGAGCACATCAATCTCGATATTTTCCTCGGGTATTCCCAGGCTGGAGGCCAGGGTCGGGACAATGGTGGACGGCGCCTGCAATGGTGCCGCAATTTTAACCTTATCGCCTTCTACATGGGCGTATGCATTGACCGGCTCCATGCAATTGTGTGCGAGAAATGGGGCGGAATAACTCCGTTCAAAAACCCGAGCGGCTTGTTTGAATGCCGACTCAGGGTTTCCATCCCGGCGCAAAACCTTGCCGGGCATTCCGGCTTGTGCTTCCATTTTGGCTTTGTGTCCGGCGGTCGATTCCAGTTCGCCCGGAACGTTCCGAGTCGTTTTCCCTCTAAACCCATTGATCGTTTCCGTGAAGGCGCCAACAGGTTTCCACGCTGTTTTCAATTTCTTTTTTGCCTGCATAACCTCCCAGGTGGAATTGCCGACAACGGCAACCAACTCGGGGAAAGCCGTGGTATCAAAACTGCCTTTTTCGAAATCGTCTTTGAAGCAGCTGATTGGAAAAACATCTTTGATTCCCGGCATGGCTTTGGCTTCGCTTGCATCCACAGAATCCAGGGTAAGACCGAAGGCCGGTGGGTGCTGGATCATAGCAATCAGCATGCCCTCCTTTTCGTAGTCCAGGCCAAACATAGATTTTCCGGTAACGATGCTCGGTCCATCCACATTTTTACGGGACTTGCCGATGATCTTGAAGTCCTTTACCGCCTTCAGTTCCACCTCTTCGGGTACGGGCAACTTAGAGGCCGCAGAGGCCATCTCTCCGTAACTGGCCGACCGGCCACTCGCTTTATGATACAGCACGCTGGCCTCGGTGGTGATTTCATCGACAGTCACATTCCAGGCTTTGGCTGCTGCCTGACGCAGCATTTGTCGGGCGGTTGCTCCAACCATGCGAAGGGTATCCCAACGCGACATGATGCCCCGGCTGCCTCCGGTAAACTGATTGCCAAAATCCTTTTCATGATAAGGCGCCTGCTCCACAATCACCCGATCCCAATCCGCATCCAATTCTTCAGCGATGAGCATTGGCATGGACGTTCGGATGTTTTGGCCAAACTCCGGATTGGGCGTAAAGATGGTAATCACCCCGTTGTCGCCTATGCGCAGATAGGAATTTATCTGATACCATTCTTTGGGCATTACAAGGCCCTCGACGGTTGGTTCTGATTTGCAGGAAGACAGGTAGCCCAGTCCGATCATCATTCCGCCGCCGGCGATGGATGTGGCCTTCAGGAAGGTGCGTCGGTCTAGGGATGTTTTTATTTTTGCCATGATGCTATTTTTTCATTCAGGTGAACAAACTAATTGGGCTTTATCCCATTTTTGCCGCTGTTTTTATAGCTGCTTTAATCCGTGTATAGGTTCCGCAGCGACAAATATTGCCCCGCATTGCTGCTTCAATTTCTTCCTCGCTGGGATTGGGATGTGCTTCGAGAAAAGCAGCGGCATTCATTATTTGTCCGGCCTGGCAATAGCCGCACTGATAGGCATCGTGTTCAATCCAGGCTTTTTGCACCGGATGGTCGCCATTTTCAGAGAGCCCTTCGATGGTGGTAATGGCTTTGTCGCCCACAACAGATACCGGCAAAATACAGGATCGCATGGCCGTTCCGTCGAGGTGGATAGTACAGGCACCGCATTGGGCAATTCCGCAACCGTACTTGGTACCCACCAGTTTCAGGTGGTCGCGAAGCACCCATAGAATTGGAGTGGAGGGGTCCACATCCACCCGGTATTTTTTTCCGTTGATCTTAAGATTGAAGTCAGCCATGTCCCGTTAAATTTGAATTCCTTTCCGAAAATGAATTTGATGGTCCATGCAAGGTAAGCAAAAAGTGTGTTTGACCGTAGAGACGCGATGCCTCGCATCTCTACGCAACGCGAAATTGATCATGGACCTACGGAATTTTGCGTCTCCACAACATCATTTTTTATTTCTGGGAAATGGTTAATGAAAACCTTGCATTGATGTGCAAAATCATCCGTAGAGGCGCAAAACAAATCAGGGGGAGACGCAAAACCACCCGTAGAGACGCAAAATCTTGCGTCTCTACGGGTTAATGTACCATTAGCTTTTTCTCAACCAAGCCACGGTTGGTCTGCAAGCGCAGTTGATAGAGGCCCGGGGCAATGTCGTCCAAAAGGAGTTGCTGAACAGCATTGTTGGGATTTGCCTCTTGCGATTGAAGTACCCGACCTAAGGGGTCGATGAGTTGCATCTGTTCTACCTGCAGTTGTCCGGTATAAACCTGCACTGCTCCGCTGGCTGGGTTGGGGTACACCTGCACGGCATCCTGTACGGATTGAGGCGCCTGTGTGCTGGTTGTTTCCACCATTTTTATCCACACTGTATCCTGTACGGCAGCAACATTGAGGTCTTTTTTATTGCCTTGTGCATCCACCCCTTTCAGTCCTTTGATCGGCACTGTGAATGGAACGGCATCAGTAGAAGCCCGATCGACAATGTCGATGATAATGATAAAATCTGCGCGGAAGGTGATGTTGGCGATGCGGCCGTAGCCTGATTTGCCATTGCCCTGTTTTTGACTAAAACCCATATCCAGCTGGCGGCGACTGTAATTGTCTCTCGGCAGCCAAAGCAGGTAGTTGGAAAAACCAAAGAACGAGTCGTCGTCGTAATCGGTGCCCGGGTCGTGGTTCACATATTCCGGGTACTTCATGGCGAGTGCCATTCCGTACAAACCAAACACCGGCGCGGAGGGTGTACCCACCATTAGGTCGGCAGAAATCTCCAGAGTCTGTGGGTTGTTGGGGTCGAGGTAGAGGGTATCTTCTTCAAAGTCCAGCCAGACTTCCGGAGCCAAGGGGTTCCACACCACTTCATTTGTATCCAGTGGCGAATAATTTTGTTGGATGACACTGGGGTCAAATTCATTGACGATGCCGTTGCCATCGCAGTCGACGTGCTTCATATTTACCCCGGGGCCAGTTGCAGAGGGCCAGTTGGGAGCAAATTGCGGGCTCCATGTCACGCTGGCATTGGGGCGGGGAGAACCCAGTTCATTGTAACCAACGCCTACATTCAGGAGGTCGTACATGTTTGCCCGACCGTCGCCATTGGCATCGCCTGGCAGCACGTAATCGGTGCCTACAGGCATCATATCGGCATTCATGTTGACGGCATCGGTGACCAGCAATCGGGTAACAGACTGCACACAGCTGCTGTTTTTCCACACCGTCAGGTTGGTGCGGTAAATGCCGCCTTGTTGGTATATGTGGGTTACTTTATCCCAATTCGTTGCTTCGTAGAGGGGGGTTCCATCGCCGAAATCCAGTTGGGTATAGTTGTAATCGCCTGAGGCGAGGTTGGTAAATTCTACTTCAAAACCGCCGGGACCGCCGGAGATTACCTCCATGCTCAAGTCGGCGCTGCAATTTCCATATCCAATGCTGCTGCATTCGCCTTCCCACCAGCCCGTTACGCCGGCAGCCATGGCCTCGCATTCATTTCCGTAGGCCACTCCGTCGCAGCCACAAACCGGGGCATAAACCGGAGGACAAATGGCATTGTAGTTGTATAGCAGGGGCGAAGCACAGCCCGGTTCCGCTACCGTGAGTTGGCGGCAAATGGTATTGCTGCACAGGTTTCCATCCGGAGTTTCAACCTGGTACTGCGCACAGATCAGGTAATTTCCATAAGAGGGGAGGGCATAATCCAGTTGTGCGTTCTGACCAATCACCTGATTGGTTTTGCTGTTGAACCACTGAACGTTCTGGAGCGTGCCCACATCGCTTGAGGTGGCAAATACTTTGCCCTGCAGGTTGGTTCCAACAGCAGTGAGCTGCATGTCGTATCCACACCAGCCGGGATTGAGTTCGCTGACAAAAATTTCTTTACAAATCTGGGCTTCGCAGCCGGTGTTGTCCATGATCGTCAGACAAACATCGTAATAGCCTTCGGATGCAAAGGTGTGCTGCGTATAGACACCAGTCATTTCGGTACCATCACCAAAATCCCAGTTGCAATCCTGAACGCTGGGATCGAACACACTGGCTCCAAAACTGAATTGGTAGGGATTCAGATCGTCAACAACGTAATCAAAATCTGCTTCGCAGGGAAGGTTGGTGGATATGCAGGTCAGGGATATAGCGGGCAGCCCCAGGAGCGAACACGCCGGAGGAATGTCGACATAGTCTGCTGAAAAGGTAATGGTCTGGCCAAAGTTTAGGGCGGATGCGCCGTCGATGGCCAACATCAGTTCACCGGTGTTGAGATCAATCAACTTTACCCCGCAGCCTTGCTGTTCACCAGCTACCCAGGCTACCCGATCACATTGAGCATTGAGCTGGCTAGCCGAGAAACTCAGCAGCAGGGAAAGCACAAATAGGAGTGTACGGTTTGATCTCATTTTTACCTACTATAAACCAGGATAAAGCCAGTTGGTTCTGTGCGGCTTTTTGGCACTATACAAAGGTTAGCTTAAAATTTGGTTTTGACAAGGACAAAATTGTTAACTTGCCGGGAAAATACACTTTAGGTGATTTTTACAAAAAACTGACTATCAGCGAATTAATATAGCGTTTTTTGACAATAAATCACAAAAAACAAAACAGCAGTGCCTTTATGTTCAGCGATAAGCTGCTCTCGCTCCTGAAAAGCTTTTCAAAATACGATCTCAATCGATTTAAAAAGTTTCTCATTTCCCCCTACTTCAACGAACAGGAGGGACTGGTACACTTGTTTGAACTCTGCAACGAAGCCCTGCGCGACAGCCCGGAGGCGGTGGAATCGCTCGACAAGCACACGGTGTGGAAAAAACTCTTCCCCAAAGAAGCGCTGGATGAAGCCCACCTCCGCCGAATGGCTTCTGAACTCACCCTACTGGCCCACCGGTTTCTGACCATCGAGTACCAGGAACAAAATCCGAACAGCGGCTTACTCGACCTCCAAAAAGTATTTGACAAACCCCGTTTAAAAAAACACCTTGCAGGCATTGAACGGCAACTGCAAAAAAACCTTGGGGAGCCCCACCGACAGGCATCCAGTCAGTACCTGAGCCTCTATCGGTTTCACTGGAACGTGTACAACCGGGCGGCAAAAACCATGGCTACAGCCGACTACATGAGCAAACTGCTGCCCGCCAACGAATACCTCGACGCTTTTTACCTGGTACAAAAAATGAAATTGTACCTCGCCTGGTTGTCGTACCGGAACTTTCGGGCCACTGAACTGGACATCGAACTCATGGAGGGGTTTTGGGATTACCTCGAAGATCCCCGGTTTGCGGACATTCCCCTGCTGCAAATTTCCCGTCAGCTGGTTCGCTGTCTATCCCAACCCCAGGAGGAACAGTATTTTGATGAACTGATGGAACTCCTCCGAGAGCAGGGGGATGCCCTGGCACCCGAAGACCTGCGCGAGTCCTATCAGATGGCTCAGAATTATTGCGCGCTAAAAATCAATCAGGGAAAAACCCAATACTACCGACCGGTTTTTGAGTTGTATAAAAGCATGATTCACCGGGAGGTTTTGCTTGAAAACCAGCAGTTGTCGGAGGCTGTTTATAAAAATATTATTACGATCAGTTTGCAGTTGGGCGAGTATGATTGGGCGGTGCAGTTCGTTCGGGATTACGCCGATTTTCTCCCCCTGACCATCCAGGAAAATGCGCGCTCCTACAACCTGGCCAACCTGTATTTTCACCAGAAAAAATACGACGAGGTTATCCAGTTGCTCGGCAGCGTGGAATACAGCGATGTCACCTACTCGCTCGGCGCCAAGTTGCTTTTGTTGCGCACCTATTACGAAACCTCGGAATACCTGGCGCTGGATTCACTGCTCGACAGCGTGCGGATTTTCCTGCGCCGCAACCGGTTTATTTCAAAAAATATGGAGCGTGAATTCAAGAATTTCCTGAATTTTCTGAAGCGCCTGGCGGCCCTGGATCATTCCGATAAAAAAGCCATTTTAAGCCTGGAAGCCAAATTGCTGGAAACCCCGGCAGTTATTTCAAAAAAATGGCTGTTGGAAAAAATAAATGAATTAAAATAAAAATCATGGAGGATATACGAGCGCAGAGAAAAGCAAAAGCCCTGAAAGGCGTTTCGATACTCAATGGATTTTTATTCCTGTTGAGCGGCGTTGGTTTTATTGAAAAAGGAAAACTGCTTTTTGGTTTTTTGCAAATCCTGGCTTCCGCGCTCAATTTGCGGGTGGCGTTTATGAAGTCACCCGACAGTCCGGCCGCCCGTATGCTCAATCGGGCCATTGGTATCATGAATATTTTAATTCCCATTTCCATCGCCGTGGACTATATCCAGTCGGACTCCAAGTACATCCATTTCGCCTGGATTTTTGTAGCCCTGCTTTCGCTGTTTGTTTTTATTCGGGGATTGAGGGCCGGGAAGTGATAAAGGATTTTATCTTTTTGCTTCATCGTTAAAAAAGTCCTCCAGTTTATGGATACCATATTGTGGCGCTTCCATATCCATTACCATGGTAGTCATAAAAAACTCAATTGGGCCATAGGTTTTTGAGTTTGTAAATGTACGGATAGCCCAAAGAGCAAGCCTTCGTATCCAATCAGGTAAATGAACAATTTTAACCGTTTTCCCATAAGCTTTCAGGGCCATTTCAGCAATCTCATTTTGAGTCAACAGGTCGGGGCCACCAATATTTATTTCATTCTTATTTTGGCTGATTGCGCTAACGACTGCTTTTGCCAGATCGCTTCCGTGGATTGGATTCAATTTTAATTTTCCATCTCCAAAAAGGTACACCCGCCCCCCTTTTGCCATTTCCAGAAAATCTCTCATGTCAGAGAAAAATCCATTTGGGCGAATAATGCAATAATCCAGTCCCGAAGATTTCAAATAATCTCCCAGTTTTTCTTTTGCCTCACAGATCTTCAGGTGTCTGAGTTTTTCCCCGTTTAGAACAGAGATGTAAATGAATTTTTTCCCCCCACTCTTTTTCGCTTCGTCTATCAGGTTGGCATTTGCCTGAAAATCGACATCCATGTACGTCAATCCGTCTTTTTGTCGTGTGATTCCGATTGAACTTATGACGACATCTATATTTTGAAAGGCCCCTGTTAGTGTTTCAGGATTAGTTACTTGTGCTTCTAAAATTTCAAGATTGGGGTGGTCCGTTTTTACCTTTTTTTTATTCCGAACAAGCAGCCTGGTATTGTACCCATTTTCAAGCAATTCCTGAGTTAAGTACTGCCCTAAATAACCAGTTGCTCCGGCTAATAAAACCTT
Source organism: Saprospiraceae bacterium (assembly GCA_041392625.1). Classification (GTDB taxonomy): domain Bacteria; phylum Bacteroidota; class Bacteroidia; order Chitinophagales; family Saprospiraceae; genus M3007. Next base: position 264,277 of record JAWKLR010000002.1, read on the forward strand.
ATTTTTTGTCATAATTATTCCCGTTAAGTCGGTATGGAATTAATTTCAATTACCATTTGTCTTGTTGACAAGGCTGCATTTCCAGTATTGCATAAAAAGGCACACTACTATCTTTATTCACCCCCAAATATAGATTGTATATACCATAGCCCTGCGCCCTACCTATCCCTATTTTCCAAAATTCCTGTATCTTGTCCACAACAAAAGCAGCAGGGATTTTTTCACTCAAGCGCTTGTTTGAAAAATTGGCTTGGGCCGGCGGCTCAGATCAATTTGGCAGGCAGGCATTAAAAACCCTTTTAGTATGAATCCAGCTTTAAAAAACATTTTGGCGGTTGTCGCAGGCATCGTCGTTGGTTCGATTGTAAACATGGGGCTGATTTTGGTCAGCGGCTCAGTAATTCCACCTCCGGAGGGGGCCGATGTGACAACCATGGAAGGCCTGAAAGAATCCATGCATTTGTTTGAAGCAAGGCACTTCATTTTCCCATTTTTAGCCCATGCCCTGGGTACGCTGGTTGGGGCTTTTGTTGCGGCTAAACTTGCTGCCAGTCACCAACAGTATTTTGCATTGGGCATTGGTGCTTTTTTCCTGCTTGGTGGCATCGTTAATGTTATCGGGCTTCCTGCCCCGATGTGGTTTGAACTGCTCGATATTCTGGCAGCCTATATTCCAATGGGCTGGCTCGGCTGGAAACTGGCCGGAGCACCGAAGTAACTCCCCCCAATCGACGTGCGTAGAGACGCAAGATGACGTGCGTAGAGACGCAAGATTTTGCGTCTCTACGATTGTCAAAGCCCAGGCTTTGACCCAGCTTGAATTTCAACGCAAATCGGCGTACCTTTGCGGCCATTTTTCACAGCATGACACCACGTACCGTTGCATTCCATACGCTGGGCTGTAAGCTCAACTTTTCCGAAACATCGGCGCTGGCTCGACTCTTCGAGTCGGGCGGATACGCTGCTGTGCCGTTCAAGGATGGGGCCGATATCTATGTGATCAATACCTGTTCGGTTACCGAACAGGCAGATAAGGAATGTAAAAAAATTGTACGGTCGGCTCTCCGCAAACAGCCCGGTGCCTATGTGGTTGTCACGGGTTGTTATGCCCAGCTCAAGCCCGATGAAATTGCCAATATTCCGGGAGTAGACCTGGTACTTGGTGCCGGAGAAAAATTCCGGATTCTCGATTACGTTCAGGAACTTTCCAAGGCGCAGGGCAAGGGCATGGTGCAAGCTGGCGATGTGCAGGAAGTAAACACCTTCCACGCTTCGTTTTCGTTTGGCGATCGTACCCGATCCTTCCTCAAAGTGCAGGATGGCTGCAACTACAAATGCAGCTTTTGCACCATCCCGATGGCGCGTGGCGCCAGCCGCTCCGATACCATCGAGCATGTTCTGGATAATGTGGCAAAACTCAAACAGGATGGAACCCGCGAAATTGTACTCACCGGAATCAACCTCGGCGATTTTGGCAATGGAACCGAAGTGATCGAGGGCATGAAGCCCAAAAAAGAAGCCCTTTTTATCGACCTGGTTCAGGCGCTTGATGCCTTTCCCGAGTCACCCGACCGCTACCGGATCAGCAGCATCGAACCCAATTTGCTCACCGAGGAAATCATCGAAACTGTTGCCAGTTCCCGGACGTTTATGCCCCACTTCCACGTTCCCCTGCAATCGGGCAACAACAAGCAACTGGCCGATATGCGCCGGCGCTACAAACGGGAATTGTATGCCGAGCGGGTGGCACTGATCAAAAAACACATGCCCCACGCCTGTATCGGCTGCGATGTAATTGTAGGATTTCCCGGAGAAACCGAAGCCGATTTTTTGGAGACCTACGAGTTTATTAAAAACCTGGATGTTTCCTACCTGCACGTCTTTACCTACTCCGAACGGGCTAATACCCTGGCTGTGGAGATGCCGGGCATAGTGCCCATGGAAGAACGTAAAAGAAGAAACCAGGCGTTACGCGGTTTGTCGGAAATGAAAACCCGGGCGTTTTATCAGCAACACGAACACAGCGTGCGGCCAGTGTTGTTTGAAAAGCACAAAGACCCTACGCGGATGACGGGCTTCACAGATAATTATGTGAAAATTGATATGCCCTTTGAAGCCGGAAAAATAAATACCATTGCCCCGGTTCAAATTGGAGCTCTAAATGGAGAAGGAACAGCTTGTCTGGCTGAATGGGAAACTGTTCACCAGTAATTTACAGCCCAACTATTAGCGGGACTTTATCCTACATACGTTTTCAGGCAGGCATCGCAGAGGCATTTACCACCGTATTGGCGCATCAGTGTTTCGCGGGATGCCGGATGCAGGTTTGGGTATTTATCCCAACAAGTCCCCTCGTCGTACATGATGTAGCGTTGGTTGCACCGGGGGCATTGTTTCATAAAATCCAGTTCTTCCATTACCCAGGCCGTATCCACACGTCCACCTAGAGGCGGGTTTAACTTCCGGAGACGGACACGCAGGGCTTCCATGCCTTCAAACTGGTGTTTCATTTTGGTGACAATGGATGCCAGCACCGTTTCAATCAGTTTACGGGGCTTCTCCATCTCGATGGCGCAAATATGGTAAATGCTTTCGTAGTTGATGGTCTTGGAAAGGTCGTCAGCCCCGGCGGCGTCTGCTGTTTTGGTTCGCACATACACATCCACCAAATACTCCGTTCCCAAAACCGATTCGGCTTCGTAAACTCCGTGAAATGCGTGAAAACGCATGCCTTCCAGTGCGATCCAGGCCATGAGCAGCTTGTGTTGTAAAATGCGTTATTCCCCGAGCAATTCCCGGAGCAAATCCCGTTGCTTACTAAGGTCCGGGCATTGCTTTTCCAGGTATTGTTCCAGCTTGGGGAAGTCCTCCGGTTTAAGTTTCCCAAATTGGGAAATGATTGTTCCGGAGCACTCTTTTGCCTTGTTGTATTCCTCTTCCAGCTTTCTAAAATACGCCAGTGCGTCCTGGCGCGAGCTGGTATCCGCCGACATGACCTCTACTTCCTTATTGAGTTGAGCCAGTTGAAACGTACACTCGCAGTAGGCTTTAGCCATGCGTTCGTATTTGCTGGTCGTTTTAGTTTCCACACAACCGAGGAGCATGAGCAACAGACTGAAAGCGAGTATTCTGGTCAAAACAACAGGTTTTTAGAGTTCGCGGTTGGGGTCGAATTGTTCCAGGTAATCACCTACACGGCGCACGAAGGAGCCACCCAGCATTCCGTCAACCACGCGGTGATCGTACGAAAGCGAGAGGAACATCATGTGGCGGATGGCAATCACATCACCGTATTCTGTTTCCACAACAGCGGGCTTTTTCCGGATAGCGCCGGTTGCCATAATTGCTACTTGTGGTTGGTTGATGATCGGAGTTCCCATGACATTGCCAAAGGTTCCGACGTTGGTGAGGGTAAAGGTTCCACCCTGGATTTCATCCGGCTTGAGTTTGTTTTCCCGGGCACGTACCGCAAAATCATTCACCTGCATGGCAATGCCCTTCAGGTTGAGGCGGTCGGCATTTTTAATAACGGGAACAATCAGGTTGCCACTTGGAAGTGCCGCGGCCATACCAATGTTGATGTCTTTCCGAACTACAAGTTGATCGCCGTTTACGGAAATATTGATCATTGGGAAATCGTTGATGGCACGTACAACTGCTTCTACAAAAACAGGTGTGAACGTAAAGTTCTGACCGTGCTTTTTCTTGAATTCACCTTTGATCTTATTGCGCCAGTTGACGATGTTGGTTACATCCACTTCAACAAACGAGGTAACGTGCGGGCTGGTGTGCTTGCTCATCACCATGTGCTCGGCAATGAGTTTGCGCATACGGTCCATCTCCACAATCTCCACGTTGCCGTCGGTACTTACCGCCGGAGCAACCGGTGCGGCAGGAGCAATTGGTTTGCTGATTGTATGGCTGTGCCCATTGCTGGCCGGAGCGCTGCTTCGGTTTTGCAAGAAGGCCATTACGTCTTTTTTAGTCACACGCCCTTCGGCTCCGGAACCCTGAATGGCGTCGAGTTCGCCCTGACTAATTCCCTCCGCTTTGGCGATGGTACGCACCAAAGGAGAGTAGAATCGACCGCCGGCACTGCGGGGTGCAGGATCTGCCTCTGCGGCAGGAACAAACGGTACACTTTCGGCTACCTTTTCTACCGGAGAAGCCTGTCCATTGGTTTGGCTTGGCTCGGAAACCGCCGGAGAAGCAGCCGGTGCATCGGCGGCACCTTCTGTTTCAATAATTGCGATGGGAGTGTTGATCGCAACCACATCGTTTTCCTGAAATAAAATTTCCTTGATAACCCCTTCTACCGGAGAAGGAACTTCGCTATCAACCTTATCGGTCGCAATATCCAATACTGGCTCATCGAGTTCTACCCGATCACCTGGTTGTTTGCGCCACGATAGGATGGTGGCTTCCATAATACTTTCGCCCATTTTGGGCATAATCAATTCAACGCGGGCCATGTGCTATTTAGAATATATTTGGTTAGAACGCCGCAAAGGTACAATTATTACGGCATCTATGGAGCTAAAACAATGGGTTTTAGAATATTGTTTTGTGAAGCCCTTGTTAAGTCTTCGCAGCAAGGACTACAAACAGCCTTTTGATTCCGTTGTACAGATTTCCATACCAGAACACAGCTATTTCTATAAACCCAAGGCCTCTAAAATTCCTTTTTCCACCAGGGGTTCCATCACGGCATACCCATCGGCATTGGGGTGTACTCCATCGTATCCCAGGCTTTCCTTCAGGCCATTTTGTTCGTTTACCATGACTGAAAAATAATCCACATAAACCAACTCCTTTTGTGCTGCATAGGCTTTCAGTTTGGCATTTAAGTCCACAACTTTCCCGGCGGGCTCCAGACCGGGGCGCCAGGGGAAATCATAGGCCGGCAAAACAGAGCACAAAACAACCTTGATCTGATGGGCTTCCGCCAGTTCTGCCATAGACTGAATATTGCCCGCAATTTCATCGTTCGTGGCCGGGCCGGTATTTCCTGCGATGTCGTTTATTCCCGCAAGAATAACCACCACCGACGGCTGAAGGTCGATCACATCCTGCCGAAAACGCAACAGCATTTGCGGCGTTGTTTGTCCGCCGATTCCACGATTAACGTAGGGTTTGTCTTTAAAAAAACCGGGACTGTGGTGCGACCAGCCTTCTGTAATGGAATTGCCCATAAACACAATTCGGTGTTCTCCGTCTGCAACCGGGGACAGGGCTGCATTTTCTTGTTGGAAGCGTTGCAGGTTTGCCCAGTCCTGCGCGCTCATCGGAATGATGGCACCCAATAAAAACAGAATCCCGAAAATCATTTTAAATGCATCCATTGTTTTTTTTGCCAAATATAAGCGCCTGAGCGGATAGGTGCAGACAAATCCGCATGCAGATTTTACCCTGAACCTGCACAGAGGTAGGGTTTTATCTTCTTTAACCAATCCGGGTCGCGGAGTGGGATGATTTGCTCAATTGCATCCACCGTTGGAAATGGCCCGTGCTGCTCCCGATAACGCACCAACATACGGGCCTGACTTGGCGAGATATACGGATGATCCCTGAACCGCTCGGCGGTTGCAGTATTGAGGTCGACACACTGAATGCGCGGTGTGCCCAACACCAGGTAGGGTTCTATGTTCCGGAACACACTATCCGGCAAGACCCAGGCTTCGCCTACCTGTTCGATCCGCAAAAAGCCACCCAACTTTTCCCGATATTTAATAATGCCTGCAGCGCGTTTTGCTCCGATTCCAGGTAGGGCATCCCACTCGGGAACTCCGGCTGCATTGATGTCTACATCCGGAATGAGTTGTTTCTTTTTTTCCTGCACATCAACGCTCCCTCCGGAATACTGCATCGCCGCCCACGATTCGGTATGCATTTCATCTTGTTTTATCTGAATGAAAGGAGCCAGCCGCTCGTAATCTTCTGCACGCATCCCATATATTTTTTGAAAATCTTCAGGCTTTCTAAAGCGGCCTCCCTTTTCGCGGTAACGAACAATCCGCTCGCTGATTTTGGGCGATAGGCCCAATCGCTCCAGTTCAGAAACCGTTGCTCCGTTGGGGTCAAAATCAAACACCTCTGCCGGCGGCGTTTTGTGCTTGGATTCGGGTTTTTCCAGTTGGATAAACGGCTCCAGTCTCTCGTACTCCTCCGCCGTGAGTGTATAGATTTTTTTGAAATCCTCAGGGGCCCGAAACGCCCCGCCTTTTGAACGGTAGTTGCAAATGCTGTGGGCTGTCCGTTCTGGAAGTCCAAGACGAACCAGATCCTCAAAACTTGCAGTATTGGGGTTGAAGTCAAATGGTTCACTCGCGATTTCCGATTCTGCGGGTATAGGTTGATCTACAAAGACGGCCTGACGAGGCGGACGAACCGGCTCCAAACTTCGCCGCAACCACACCGGATACAAACAGGCCGTAAGACAAATGCAACTCAATACCAACGCACCGTTCCGTTCAGCACGGGTAAAATGAAAATATTCAATAAGCGTTTTTTTCATCTTGGTTTTTTTAAGTCAACTATGAATGCACCAACACTTGAAATCAGGTGCACCGGGATGTCCATTTCTGTGCAAACCTGCATCCATTTTTTTTGTCGGTACCAGGAGTTATCAGAAGCAATTACCACCTGCATGCAGGTTTGGGTTTGCAAAAAAGTCGGGAGGTCAATCGGACTGTTTTCTGTCAAAACCAGCACATCCAGCGGACCCAAAACGGGTGGCGGTTCGAAGGAAGCACCGGCAATGAGTATTTGTTTTTTTTCATATAAAAAGCCGGCGGAAGATGCGTCCAATGTTTTAACAGAACCCGGCGAAACACCGGATGCAATCCGATGGTTTCCGGCTGAGAAGTCCACCTGGCGATCGTCCAACCCCGCCCGAAACTCCCAGGCCTGAAATCCGGAAATTACGTCAACAAGCAGTCCTCCTCTATTGTGATAGATCACAAGGTGAGCTTGATTCCGAACGAAGGTCCAATGCAAAGCCTGGATACAGGCTGCTGCACAAAAAAAACACAAGCCCAAAAGCACCAGGCGGCCTTGCCGAAATGCCAGGGCAAAGCACATCGACAGCATGGCTGCAACCAGGGCATACAGCGTTTGGGGCAACAGCCAAATACCCGACAAAACACTACCGGGAAGCAGTTGAATTTTATCAATTAAATAGTTCATGCTGTGTAAAACCCAAAACAAGCCTTTCCCCAAAACGGCAGCCAGGCTTGGCCAACTGGCATCCAGTACAACCAGGATTGCACCGCCCCACAAAAACAACATTCCTCCCAGGATCACCACCCATCCGGCAAGCCAGAAATAGCACGGAAACTGGTGGAAATAAAACAAACTCAAGGGCAGGGTTCCCAGTTGCGCCGATATGCCAACCAGCAAAATTTTTACCGCTTCATCCGGGATCCTCGGCAGAACAGGCGCTAATTTGTACAAACGAGGATAGAAAAACACCATGCCTGCAACCGCGGTGTACGACAATTGAAACCCAACCGAAAACAAATAAAACGGGTCCAGCAGCAAGAGACCAAATGCTGACCCAGCCAGCACATTCCAAACCGAAGCATCCCTGCGAATGGCTTTTCCAATCAGATAAAATGAAAACATAACCGCCGCCCGCATAACGGATGGACTGCCCCCGGTGAGCAGGGCAAATCCCCAAATTGCCAGCAGCAAAATGGCCGCTCGGGCATAGTACCCCGCCGACCCGTAAAATGGAAGTTGGCTCAACAAAAACAACAGGCCAGCGTACAAAATACCGACATGGGTGCCCGATACCGCCAGGGCATGCATCGAGCCGGTGTTGGTATAGGCCTCCCGAAGTTCATCGGGCAGTTCGGCCCGGTATCCGGCGAGGAGCGCAGAGGCCACCGCAAATTCATTTTCCGTAGGGAAATACTGCCGAAGTCTTTCCAGCAAACGCCCCCTGAAAAAATACGCCCACCGCCACCAAATCCAGCCATGATCCCGACTCAACAAACGCGCGCCCGACAACTCAGCAAAGGCTGTGAAATGAATGTTTTGTACATGGAGAAAATGCCGATAATCAAATGCGTCCGGGTTCAAAGGAGGACCTGCTTTTTGTACATCAGCCTCCAGCCAGATGCGATCTCCATATCGCAAAGAGCAGGAGTCACCTTTTAAAAACAACTGCACGTTTCCGGAAACCTGCCTGAACCCGGATGAATCTGAAATACCCAGAACCCGGGCCGGAACCTGTAGCCATTTTCCCGGACTAAGCGGACCACTCAACTCCAGCAAAACTGATGCATGCAACCGCTCGCCGGATACAAACCGGCTAAAATGGTGGGCATCACTTGTTTCATGATGCCATTGCGCGCGACAAAAGCCAGCCGCAAACAAAAAAGCATACAGACAAACTCCAAACCACCAGCGATAGGAGTAGGCATACTTCCGACGCGCCCAGAATACCACTGCAAAGGCTGTACACAACAAGCCAATCAGATAACTACTGCTTGAAACGGATGTACAGCCGGACCCGCAGGCAATGCCCAGGGCCAATGGCAGTAACAGCCGTACAAAAGGGTTTGCTCGGAGCACCATTTCATTTGGGTTTTTTAGGAGCCCTAAAGGTAGCGCACGCACAGAGCGGCATCAAGCCTTTGGGCCGATGCGAAACATATTTATTTTAATATGGAATATGGGTATGTTTGGCTTACACCTCGTAGGTGATTTCCAAAACATCTGATTTTGGGCGCGACTGACAAGTCAGACAGTAACCGCCTTTGATCTCATCATCGTCGAGCGCGTAGCAAACATCCATCTTCACTTCGCCCTGAAGCACCTTGCCCATGCAGGTAGCGCATGCGCCTGAGGTACAGGAATACGGAGCGTCGTGCTTTGCCTTGATAAGTGCATCGAGGACGGTTGCACCTTTGGGCATATCGATCTCAATGCGCTCGCCTTTGAGGTGGACGATCAGGTGGGTTCCATCGGCACCGGCTTCGCCTACATTGGTACCCGGGGTTTGGGAGGCATTAAGGAACAGCTCGGTGTGGATTTGGTCTGCGGCCAGTCCCTGACCCAGAAGTGCTCCTTTTACAGTATCGGCCATGTTGCCTGGGCCACACACAAAATAGTGGCAATCAGTAAGTGGGCCGTGTGGTGGATGTTCTTCCAAAAAGGCCGCAACCTGTTTGTTTTGAATCCGGCCTTTCAGTCCTTGCCAGTTGGAGGAACTCTTCTTGAAGCGCCCAAACAAACCACCACCTTCTTTTTTTACCTGACTTAAAATATACTCAACGTGCAATTGTCCCGCATACCGTTGGGCCAATGCATCCAGTTCTTCGCGAAAAATGATGTGCTCTTCGTTTTTACTTCCATACAGAAGGAGCACACTGCTCATTGGTTCTTTTTCAAGTACCGTCCGCAAGATCGACATCAGTGGGGTAATCCCACTTCCCGATCCGAACAGGTAGTAGGTCCGGCGTTTTTCCGGATCCAGTTCGGTGTAGAACCGGCCTTCGGGTGGAGCTACTTCGAGGCTATCGCCCTCCTGAACGGTGTCGTGCAAAAAGGTAGATACCCGTCCACCCGATACTTTTTTTACCGTTACAGCCAATCGGTTTTCAATGGGGCTGCTGCTCATGGAATAGGCGCGCCGCAATTCTTCCCCTTTGAGTTCGGTGCGCAGGGTCAGGTATTGACCTTGTTTGTATTCAAACTGCGACTGAAGTTCTTCCGGGACCTCAAATTCGAGGGTAACGGCATCGGGGGTTTCTTGTGTTTTCTTGCTTACTTTAAGCGAATAAAATTCCATGTGTGGTAACTTAAAAATCGATGTGGTTGCAGTGTTTCCAAGCGGGAAGACCCAAGGGGAACAGCAAAAAAGCGCCGGGGTTCAGCAGGCGCGCCGCAAAGTTAGCGCTTGTTACCGAATAAATAGGCCCAGGCTTAAAATTGATTGGATTCTTCACGTTCTGTAATTTCAAAAAAACAGCGCCATTCCGGGCGGTTTGCTCGAAATGGCGCTGCGAATTGTATGGCCGAAACCCGTCGCTTTATCGGTGTAGCGTCATCATTTTGGGAAGACGGAAAATTCCGTTTTCATTTTTAGCCTCCAGTTGATACATGTAGTTTCCGCTTGGCAATCCCAGACTGCCGGGGTTCACTTCAATCTGATAGCTTCCGGCAGACTTATGCTCATCCAGGATTGTGGCCACTTTTTTACCAGACAGGTCCCACAATTCCAATCGTAGATCGGCATCTTGTTTTAGCGTAATGGGAATTTGTGTTTGATCTTTGTAAGGGTTGGGAAAGTTTTGTCCCAATTCAAACACCTTAGCCGTTTCTTTTTCAATGTGTCCAACCCCGGTTGTTCCGCTGCCCTGAATCGCCACTTCCATATAGGAATTGTATCCCCCGGTATCTGTGTTTTCTTCCAGTGTAGCCAACTGGTATTGGTGGCCATCGGAAAAAATATTGTCCTGAGCAAAACTCAATGGGTCAGCACCCTTGGTGTAAATATTCGGATTGTCCAGGTAAATTGCATTTTTGGTTTCGATGGGGAAGGTCAGCTGCGAAACGGCTGCATAGGCAGAGCTCACATACACCTGAAAGTGGATGTGGCAGATTCGCCCGTTGTACCAGCCTGGCAGAATGGTGATGAACTCCACCTCTCCATTGGCATCGGTAAATTGGTAACCGCGGAGGTAGGTCAGGCCAGCCTGTCCGGGATTGTTATTTCCGCTGTAACCAGAATAGTAGCCCTCTTTGCTGCAATGCCAGATGTTTACGCGCAGGTTAGCCATTGGCTCACAATTTTCAACCCCAATTATTTTTAGTTTGAGGTTGAGTTGGACACCTTCCTGCGTTTCGCGTACATCCTGACGGAAATAGAAGTTGTTTTCTGTAAGGTCGAGCGGGAAAGGACCTGCTGTTTCAGATGGGATGAGCACACAATCATCGTTGTCCCACTGTGTTTTCGGTTTGGCCTGAAGATCCGTTTTAGGAAGTGCAAGCCATAGACTGGCCAGGCCAGTTCCCTTTAAAAATTCTTTTCTGTTCATGGTTTTTGTCTTTATAAAAATCAGAGTGCGTGATAAGCGTTTATTGGGGTTTCAAATCAAAACCCCAAACATACCTTAATATATTGTCTATATGTACTGTCTAGGTATTACAGAATTGGGAATGGTTGCATTTAGTTGAAAAAAGATTTATTCTTGTAATCGAAAACCAAAACAAGTACCTCCCCGGGTGCTTTACCCCTAAAAAACCTTATTTTGTATGCCCCAAAAATTTAAGAAAACCTACCATGTAGAGTCGGTCAGACTTTCCGGGTATGATTATGCACAGGCTGGCGCCTATTTCATTACCATTTGTACTAAAGACCGAGTTCGTTATTTCGGTGAAATTCGGAATCAGTTGCTACACGCTTCTGAAATTGGAAAAATTGTGGTTGAAGAGTGGCTGAACACGCCACGTGTCAGACCAGATATGAACTTGATTCTGGATGAGTATGTTGTGATGCCCGATCATTTTCACTGCATATTGGTGATTGGCTTAAATGCACACAATCAATCCGAACCGGAGCAGCCCTATTCTAATCAGCGATCTGCACAATCCAAAAACCTTGCGTCCATCATGCGGGGTTTCAAATCGGCGGTTACCAGTCGCGCCCGGAAAATACGACCAGATTTCGCCTGGCAACCCGGATTTTATGAACATATTATCCGGGATAACCGTGCCCTGGGAAACATCCGCAATTACATAATAAACAACCCCAAAAAAGGCCCCATTACCCCCCCGTAGAGACACGATGCCTCGTGTCTCACCCAGTACAGAATAATGCACAGGAAAAATAGGTAAAGCAAAATTGAAAGAAACCTAAAACATCAGACACCAAATTTCAAAACCAACCGATGCATCGTGTCTCACCCAGTACAGAATAATGCACAGGAAGAACAGGTAAAGTAAAATTGAAAGAAATCCAAAACATCAGACACCGAATTTCAAAACAACACCATGCCTCCTGTCTCACCCAGTACAGAATAATGCACAGGAAAAATTGGTAAAGTAAAATTGAAAGAAATCCACCCTACCCTCTTGATTTCCCCATTTTGAAAATCGATATAAATAACCTTACCTTTCTGTGGTGTTGGCCACTGCTGTTTGGACTGAACTGGATGTTTGATTTGGGAATCAACACTTTTTTGATTTGGTTTGTTTCGTTGTGGATGATTGTTTTTGTGACGTGTTTTGATTCGGATTGTTTTTTGTGGCGGATTGTTTTTGCGGCGTGTTTTGATTTGGATTCTATTATTGTGGCTGATTCTTTTTTTGTGGTATACCTTTTTTACTGTTTTAATGGTCGTACTGTGGAGACACGAGGCATCGTGTCTCTACGGAGGAAAATGAATGATTATGCATGTACGTGATTTGAAATACCTGATTGCTTTTGCCTTGCCGCTGTCCGGGATTTTGGCACTTTATCTGCAAGGCCCGTGGAGTTGGGCTTCCGTGGTTTTAGGGTTTGCTATTATTCCAATTCTGGAACTCTGGACACCATCCTCTACCGACAATACGCCTCCGCTGGAAGAAGAGCCCCGATCCAAACAGCGCTTTTTTGATCTACTGCTATATTCAAACGCGCCGTTTTTATTTGGCATCGTGCTCACATACCTGTATACCATTCAAAATGGACTACTCAGTACTGCCGAAATGGCCGGACTAACCCTGAGCGTCGGCATCATTGTTGGTGCTAATGGAATTAATGTTGCACATGAACTCGGACACCGTGAAAAAAAGGCCGAACAATGGCTTGCACAATGGATGCTGCTGCCCGCCTTGTACCAACATTTTTTTATTGAACACAACCGCGGCCACCACAAAAATGTCGCCACCCTAAAGGACCCATCGTCTGCCCGATATGGAGAATCGCTGTACGCATTTTGGATCCGGTCGGTCAGCGGAGCGTGGATGGGCGCCTGGCGCCTGGAAGCCGACCGGTTGAGCAAGGAAAACAAACCCGTTTTTTCTCTGAACAATCAAATGCTCCGTTTCCAACTTTGGCAAATCGCTTATTTGGTATCCATTGCTTTTTTTATTGGCATTCCCGCGCTGATCGGTGCAATCGGAATTGCCGCAGTTGGCTTTCTTTTGCTCGAATCCGTCAACTACATCGAACATTACGGACTTCAAAGAAGGCAACTTGAGTCGGGTCGCCCCGAACCCGTTTTGCCTATCCATTCCTGGAACAGTGACCACGAACTGGGACGCATTTTTCTATACGAACTAACGCGCCATAGCGACCACCATTTTAAGGCCACCAGAAAATACCAGATTCTGCGCCATATGGATGAAAGTCCGCAACTGCCTTTTGGCTACCCAACCAGCCTCCTCCTTGCATTTTTACCGCCCATCTGGTTTCGGATTATGAACCCGCGGGCCGGGGCTGCACGGGAAAAAATCGGGCTGGCCGTCTCCTGATTCCTCCATGTCTGAATAGCCTTTTTCTTTTAGTCTCCAGGTGAGTATAGAACAGGATATGGAATGAAAAAAGTAAAGAATTAAAGACACAAACAAACCCTATCTTTGCGGCAAACAAAACGTGCCGGGCTCCATTCAGGAGTCTGTTTAAACACACCTGCACACCAACAAATAACTGTTTATGCGCATAATGAAAATCCTGAAAGTGCTGACCATTACGCTGATTGTCGTGGCTGCACTGATTACCGTAATGGGTCTGTTTGCAAAAAATGATTATCACCTGGAACGAAGCATTGAAATCGATGCTCCCCGCGAGATGATTTACGAATACGTCCGCTACTTCGAAAACATGAAGGAGTGGTCGCCCTGGGCCGAACTCGACCCAAATATGCAGGACTCTATCATCGGGCCCGATGGTGAAGTTGGAACCATTTATTCCTGGAATGGAAATGAAGATGCCGGCAAAGGCCGCCAGCGAATCACGAAAATGAGCCCGGACCGCATCGAAATGGAAGTGCAGATTTATGAGCCCTGGGAAAGTACCAATCCGGCATTTATGACCTTCGAAGAACAGGACAGCCTTACAAAAGTTACCTGGGGGTACGACATGCACATCGCATTTCCCTGGAACGGGTTTGCCATGTTTACAGATATAAATTCCGGACTTGGACTAGACTACGAACGCGGACTTGATGCCCTAAAACGCATTTGCGAAAAAATGGCTCACCCAAAATACGGTGGCTATGAAGTTGCCCTGGAAGAAAAACCAGTTTGGTATTTTGCCGGAATTCGCGCCCTTGTTCCTATGGCAGATGTTGGTTCGTTTTACCAGGATACACTCCCCGCTGTCTTTTCGCGCCTTCAGGAAAAAAACATTCTGATGACCGGCCAGCCCTGCGGATTGTACTGGACCTGGGATGATTCCACTGCAACCTCCGACATGGCAGCCGCTATCCCCATTGGCTCGCAGCAAGATCTCGGTTCTGATGTTTCCGTGTTTGCCCTTCCGGCAGGCACACTCGCCAAGATTGACTATTACGGAAATTACGATTCTATCGGGAAAGCACACCTGGCCATGGATACGTTTATGATGGTCAATAAATACACCTTCATACCTCCGGCTATCGAACAATACATCAGCGATCCAAGTACCGAACCCGACAGCACCAAATGGCTAACCCGCGTTCTTTATTTTGTAAAACCCGATTCGCTGTAAGGCTTTTTACTGCCCCCTTTTTTTGACTGCAAAATCAGAATTATGTCCAGAATAAAAACCGATATTCTTGTGCTCGGCTCCGGTGTTGCCGGACTAACCTTCGCTATCAAAACAGCCAAGCGATTTCCGGACTATCAAATTTTGATTTTGACAAAAACAAATGAAGGGGAAAGCAATACCCGCTATGCACAAGGTGGCGTTGCAGCGGTGTGGGATCCGGAAGTTGATACCGTCGACAAGCACATTGCCGACACCCTGGATGCGGGCGACGGATTGTGCAAAGAAGACATCGTCCGAATTGTAGTCGAAGAAGGGCCCCAACGCGTACGCGAAATCATCGATTGGGGTGCACGGTTTGATAAGGAAAAAAACAGCAGCGACTACGACCTCGCCAAAGAAGGCGGACACTCCGAACACCGGATTTTGCACTATAAAGATCTGACGGGCTGGGAAATTCAACGGACCCTGATGGAAGAAGCCAGTCGGTATGAAAACATTCAGGTACTGGAACATTATTTTGCACTGGACCTGATCACTCAGCACCACCTGGGCCATATGGTCATACGGGTAACTCCCGGGATTGAATGCTATGGCTGCTATGCCCTCAATAAAGAAAACAATGAAATCGATACCATCCTCGCCAAGCGCACCATACTGTGCACGGGCGGTGGCGGACAGGTCTACCGGGCTACAACCAATCCGGTAATCGCTACCGGCGACGGCGTTGCCATGGCCTACCGGGCCAAAGCACGGGTGGAAAACATGGAGTTCATGCAGTTTCATCCCACCTCTCTGTATAATCCGGCAGGGGAGAATCCTTCATTCCTGATTTCGGAAGCTGTTCGCGGATTTGGAGCAATTTTGAAGACTGCAGAAGGGGAGGAGTTTATGCAGGAGTACGACGAGCGCCTCTCATTGGCTCCGCGCGATATTGTTGCCCGGGCAATTGACTCTGAAATGAAAAAACGCGGTACCGAATCCATGTACCTGGATTGCCGGCACCTGGATAAAGAAGGCTTCCTTGCTCACTTCCCAACCATCTACGATAAATGCATGAGCATTGGCCTGGACCCGATGAAAGACCTGCTACCCGTAGTGCCTGCATGCCATTACATGTGTGGTGGTATCTGGACCAACGAGCGCGGAGAAACCAGCATAAAACACCTGTACGCTTCGGGCGAATGCGCCTCAACCGGCCTGCACGGAGCCAACCGCCTGGCCTCAAACTCCCTGTTGGAAGCCATGGTCTTCTCGCATCGTATTGCACAGGAAATGGATGAAACGCTGGCACAGGAAAGCCATCAGAATGATATTCCAGACTGGAATGCAGAAGGAACGACCGACCCCAAGGAAATGGTCTTGATAACCCAAAGCAATAAAGAATTAAAGGACATCATGTCGTACTACGTCGGTATTGTCCGCTCCAATATTCGTCTGAAGCGCGCACTGGATCGCCTCTTCCTGCTCTACCAGGAAACGGAAGAATTGTACCAGACCACCAGCATCAGTCCGCAACTCATGGAATTGAGAAATCTGATTACGATTGCCTACCTCATCACCCGATCGGCCTCACACCGAAAAGAAAGCCGTGGACTCCATTTCACAACAGACTACCCGGATTTCTTGCCGTTTATTGAGCATTCAATTTTGTAAAATTTGGTTTTAGAGCGTATTTGCGAATATCAAGCGCATTAACAAAAGCCAAATGCATTCAAAATATGCGTATGTTTAGGCGCCTGTAGTTTAAGCACACTCTATTAGAGTGTGTTTGGGATTGCTCTTTTTTTAAACGAATCTGCTTTTTGTATGCCCGTGTCACGCCTCCTCGCTTTGTTGGTGCTAGCCAGCATGTTGCTTTCATCTTGTTTTCAACAAAAAGATCCTCCCCGAATTCTTATTTTTTCCAAAACTGCCGGATACCGGCACGCAAGCATTTCGGCAGGCCATGAGGCATTGAAAATCATTTGCCGGGAATCCGGTATGCTGTCTGACAGTACAGAAGACTCCGGTGTTTTTACCGAAAAAAATCTGAGCCGATATGCCGCCGTTGTTTTTTTTAACACTACCGGGGATGTCCTGAATCCGGATCAGGAAGCGGCTTTTGAGCGCTACATCCAGGCCGGGGGCGGATACGTGGGTATCCACGCTGCAACCGACACGGAATATGGATGGAGCTGGTATGGTGGACTTTCCGGGGGGTATTTCGACAGCCACCCTGCCATTCAGGAGGCCCATCTTAAAATTCACGACCATGCTCACCCTGCTACCCGCCATTTGAAAGGCGAAGAATGGGTGCGCAAAGACGAATGGTACAACCTGGTGAATTTGAATCCCAATGTAAACCTCCTGCTGTCTCTGGATGAAAGCAGCTATGAAAATGGAAAAATGGGCGACAACCATCCCATTTCCTGGTACCATAATTACGATGGCGGGCGAGCCTTTTATACCGGACTCGGACATACCGAAGAGTCCTATTCAGAACCCGAATTTTTAAAGCATATACAAGGCGGATTGAAGTATGCCGTTGGTGACAATAAACGGCTCAATTACGCCCGTTGCCGCACGGAGTTGCGAACCGACCCAACCCGTTTTGTAAAAACAGAACTGGTAAATGAACTAACCGAACCCATGGAGTTCGACATGCTGCCCGACGGCCGGATCCTTCTGGTTGAACGTCGCGGTGCAATCAAAATCTTCGATCCCAATACCGGACTCATAAACATCGTGTACAAACTGCCCGTCCACTCCGAACACGAAGACGGGCTCATGGGCCTCGCACTCGACCCCAATTACGAAAAAAATCACTGGATTTACCTCTATTATTCTCCTCCTGGCGAAAAACCGGTAAACAACCTTTCCCGCTTCAAATATTCGGATGATACCCTGCACCGATACTCCGAAAAAGTACTGCTCGAAGTAGCTGTTCAGCGGGATGAATGCTGCCATGCCGGGGGCTCCATTGAGTTTGACGGCGAGGGCTTTCTTTTTCTCTCCACCGGAGATAACACCAATCCATTTGACTCAAAAGGCTTTGCTCCAATGGATGAAAATCCCGGACGAAGCGCCTGGGACGCTCAGAAATCCTCCGCCAACACCAAAGACCTTCGGGGTAAAATCCTTCGGATAAAACCATTGGATGACGGAACCTATACCTGTCCTGCCGACAACCTGTTTGCAAGCGACACCACACAGGGGCGACCTGAGATTTATGTCATGGGCTGTAGAAACCCGTTCCGAATTTCGCTCGACAAGCGGCGTAAACTGCTGTTTTGGGGAGAGGTTGGTCCGGATGCCGGTGAACCCGACAGCGCGCGTGGACCGGCTGGACACGACGAAATCAATCGCGCCCGCACAGCCGGTTTTTTTGGCTGGCCTTACTTCGTAGGCAACAACAAGCCCTATTCGGAATGGGATTTCAGCAAGCAATCGTCCGGCTCATTTTTCAATCCGGAACATCCTATCAACAACTCTCCCAACAACACCGGGGCTCAAAACCTGCCTCCGGCACAACCTGCATTTATCTGGTACCCCTACGCAGTATCGGAGGAGTTTCCCTTGCTCGGTTCTGGTGGGCGAAATGCCATGGCCGGTCCGGTTTATTACGTCGATCAATACCCTAAAGCAACGCGTTTCCCGGATTACTTTGATGGGAAACTCATCATTTACGATTGGGCGCGCAGTTGGATGCAGGTCGTGACACTGGACTCACTCGGAAATTTCAGCAAACTCGAACCGTTTGCCGATTCAATCCCGCTCTCCCGACCCATGGACATGTTTATTGATAAAAATGGCTCGCTTTGGGTGTTGGAATACGGCACACAATGGTTTGCCAAAAATCCCGATGCACGAATCAGTAGGATTGATTTTTATGGAAAAAACAGGCCCCCAAATGCCCGGCTTGTGGCCAGCAAAACAGCCGGAGCCGCCCCGTTTGATCTGGCTTTTTCTGTTAAAAAAACACGCGACCCGGATGGTGGTCTGTTGGAATATGAATTGGATTTTGGAGATGGAAGCAAATCCTGGACTGCCCATTTTAATCCGGATAACCGAAGCAAAGAACCCGCGCGCAGAGATTCTATTTTCCATACCTATTCCGAGCCGGGAAAATACCAGGCCCGCCTCCGCGTAAAGGATTCGGAAGGCAAAACGGCAGAACATAGTCTGACCATCTTGGTAGGCAACGAACCACCTACGGTTTACTGGGACCTGAAAGGAAAAAATCGGACATTTTACCACCACGGAGACACCCTACAATATGCCCTGCGTGTACAGGATCGCGAAGATGGCACGCTTAATGACGGTGGCATCAGTCCGGACCACATCACAACCAGCATCGACCTCCTGGAAACCGGTTTTGACATGACGCAAATTGCCCAGGGCCACCAGACTGCTCAGTCGGTAAGCGAATACGCCCGGGGTAAAACGCTGGTTGAAGGCTCGGATTGCAAAGTATGCCATGCCGAAGACCGTAAAATAAACGGCCCCTCTTTCAAATCCATTGCAGCCCGCTACAAAGACAGTGATTTTGCGGTGCGCGACCTCTCTTTGAAAGTGATAAAAGGCAGTTCCGGCGTGTGGGGTGAAACGGCTATGAGTGCCCACCCGCAACTCAGCGAGGAAGCCGTGGGAGAAATGATTCGCTGGATCCTGAGTCTGGGTGAGCCGGAAAAACCCAAGCAAACCCTGCCCGTTGAAGGCGAGTATGTTCTGGCATTGCCAACACCCAAAAAGCCCGGAGAAAAAACCTATCCCGGAGTCTACATTCTGCAGGCCAGCTATACCGACCGGGGAGCCAACAAACAAGCACAACAAGCGGGGAATGAAACCCTGGTTTTACGTCCGGCATTTTTACAGGCCGAACGAGCCGATACGATCTCTGAAGGCATTCAAACCTACCGCCCCGGTAAGGATACCGTGGTTTTGAAAGACTTCAAGCACCGCAGCTTTTTTGCATTTAAAAAAGTGGACCTCAACCGGGTTTATTCCATTTCGGTGGGGGTTTGCAGTGGTGATTTTCTACACAACTTCTCTGGTGGGGTGCTCGAGTTGCGGATGGACAGTCCCTCCGGACCGGTGATTGGTTCTGCAAAGGTCGAGGTGGATAACAAACCCCGGCACATGCAGGTTCGGGAAGTACTTATAGAAGTACAGCGAGGGGTAGATACACAGTCGCTTCACGACCTGTACTTTGTCGTACGCAACGAGGGCAATGCTTCGGAGCATGCCATGGCATTCGACTGGGTCCGGTTTAATTTTTAACAGACCCTTTTATCTCCACCCTTCAAAACAAGCTGAGGGGTGGAGGTAAATCTGATTTGGATTCTTCCTGGAGGGCGTCCCAGTATTCCACAGCCCGGCGGGTGTGTGGGATGCAGATAGAGCCCCCTACCATATTGGCCACTGCAAAAATCTCGAACAGCTGATCGGTTGAAACTCCTTCGTCGTTGCATTTTTCCAGGTGGTATTTGATGCAATCGTCACAACGCAATACCATGGAAGCAACCAGGCCCAACATCTCTTTGGTTTTCCGATCGAGTGCACCGTCTTGGTACGTCTGGTTATCCAGGCTCCAAAACCGTTTGATAACCTTGTTATCGACCGACAGGATGCGCTCATTCATTTTGGCGCGGTATGCATTGAATTCTTCTACCATTGTCTTTTGTTTAAATTTGAACTTGCAAAGAAACCGGAATGTCTCTTATAATGTTTAGGTTTGGGTAAAATAAGTACCAGAACTGAATAAAAATAAAATCTACCCATGCGTGTACTCATACAGCGGGCCAGCGAAGGCTCCGTCACCATCAATCAGGATGCCGTTCGGAAAATTGGAAAAGGCCTGGTGGTCTTGCTAGGCATAGAAGAAGCCGATACAGAGGAGGATATTGATTGGCTGGTCCGGAAAATTGCAGCACTACGCATATTCTCCGATGAGGAAGGCCGTATGAACCGCTCAATCCAGGATGAATCAGGTGAAATTTTGGTAGTCAGTCAGTTTACATTGCACGCAAGTACTAAAAAGGGAAATCGCCCTTCATTTATCAAAGCCGCCCGACCAGAACAGGCAATACCGCTGTATGAAACATTCATACTCCATCTTAAGGCCGCATCCGGATGCACGGTTCAGACCGGAGAATTTGGGGCCGATATGCAAGTAGCCCTCATCAACGATGGCCCGGTGACCATCTGGATCGACAGCAAAGCACGGGAATAAAAAAAGGGCTGAACCTCAGTCCAACCCTTTATGAAAACAATCTTCCTACCGTTTTCGGAGAGCACGTTTGCCCCCCATTTTTCTCATAGTAAATCAATAACTTGATTTCTCGTACATCCTTTATACGCAGGATTTTAAAAAGGTCACACATTGGATTGATGATTTGTTGATGCGCCCTTCGGGCTAGTTGATTTGTTGATGTTGTTTATTCGTTTAGTCCGCCTCTGCGAGGCTCTGTTTATGTAGAAGTGGCAAGTGATAAGTTGACCTATAACATGTCAAAAAAATACTTACTACTTATCACTTACAACTTACCACTTCTATATCAACAAATAAACAAGGGAAAGCGCAGCGTCCCGAATAAACAAGGCTCGGAGAGCCGAATAAACATTTTATGCCTTCGGCCTTTTCGTGCCGGGAATTCTATTCAAGTGCTTACTTTTGCAACACCCAACCAAAATTCATTATTGCATTAACAAAATTCCCTACTCCTATGTATACACTCCTTGATACACTGCACTCGTACAACCGTTATTTGATTCTGGCGGCATTGCTTTTTGTTTTGATTCGTTCGTACAGCGGATGGTTTGGTAAAAAACCATTTGAAAAACTCGACAACACCGCTTCTGTAGCGTTGCTCGGACTCAGCCACCTTCAGTTGGTGATCGGTTTGTTGCTATATGCATTTTTTAGTCCATTGACCAAAGCGGCTTTTCAAAACTTCGGTGGTGCGATGAAAGATGCCAACCTGCGCTATTACGCTGTGGAGCACATTGCAGCAATGCTTATTGCCATTGTATTCATTCAACTGGGTCGCACCTTTTCAAAGAAAGCCGGTGACGACGGAGAGAAACACCGCAAACTGGCCATTTACACCAGCCTTGCAGTTGTGATCATTGTGGGAACTCTTGCCCAAAAAGGCTTGTTGTTCGGAACAAATAACTAATACGCTATCATGCAAAAACCTGGAATACCCGAAGGAACCCGTGATTTTGGCCCGGTAGAGGTCAAAAAACGCCGCTTTATTTTTGATACCATCCAGGATAGTTTCACCCGGTTTGGATTTCAGCCGCTCGAAACGCCTTCGATGGAAAACCTCAGCACCCTCACCGGCAAATACGGCGATGAGGGCGACGCGCTTTTGTTTAAGATTTTAAATAATGGCGATTACCTGAAAAAAATAAGCGACGAAGAACTGGCCGCCCGCGACACCCGGGCGCTTCTGCCCAAGCTCGCCAAACGCGGGCTGCGCTACGACCTCACGGTTCCCTTCGCACGGTATGTGGTGATGAATCGCCACCAATTGGTATTCCCGTTTAAACGCTATCAGATCCAACCCGTCTGGCGGGCCGACCGTCCACAGAAAGGCCGCTACCGCGAATTTTATCAATGCGACGCCGATGTAATTGGTTCCGATAGCCTGATCTATGAGGCCGAATTGGTTCAAATTTACGACCAGGCTTTTGCTGCCCTCCGGGTACCTGTGGAAATCAAGATAAACAACCGGAAAGTGCTCTACGGAATTGCGGAAGCAGCCGGCATTACCGAGCAGTTTATGGACATGACCGTCGCCATCGACAAACTGGACAAAATCGGGATGGAAGGCGTTCGAAAAGAGCTCGGTGAGCGCGGTATTTCAGCCGAGGCAATTGGAAAAATTGAAGAAATTCTTGAGGCTCGCTCACTCGAAGCGCTCAAGCCGGCATTTGCCAACAGCCCAACCGGTCTGCTGGGACTTGAGGAACTGGAAACCGTCTTTTCTTTTTTGCCGGCAGGCAGTCTGAAAAACGAACTAAATTTCGACATCACCCTGGCCCGTGGCCTCAGCTATTACACCGGTTGCATCCTGGAAGTAGCAGCCAAGGGTGTAAAAATGGGCAGCATTGGCGGCGGCGGACGCTACGCCGACCTGACCGGAGTATTTGGTATGCCCGGACTCTCGGGTGTGGGTGTTTCCTTTGGAGCCGATCGCATCTATGATGTTATGGAAAGCCTCGATGTATTTCCGGACACCCTGGAAGAAAGCCTGACAGTCCTGTTTGCGTGTTTTGACACCAAAGGACAACACTACGCCTTCGAACAAGTGGGCAAACTGCGGGCTGCGGGCATCACCGCTGAATTGTATCCGGATCCGGGTAAATTGAAAAAGCCGTTTGAATATGCCGGCAAGCGAAATGTGCCCTATGTAGTGATTGTAGGAGACAATGAAATCGAATCGGGGGTACTGGCTGTAAAAGACCAGCGAAGCGGTGAACAAGAATTGCTTACGACCGAACAGCTGATCGATAAACTGAACGGGTAATTGCCGTGTTTACAAACGCAGTAACTTTCGGTATTTCCAGTAGGTTTCCAGGGCTGAAATATAGCAAATGGTGAACCCGGTTTTTCCATCTAAGAATCCCCGGCGAAGCAGGTAGTTCCGGATGAATTTGGCGAAGGGACTAACAACAACCCGCCACCAGGCTCCCTTTTTCCCTTTATCCTTCATGGCTTGAGCAGCTATGTCGGCATACTTGCGGGAACGCTCGTAGTGTTCTTCTACCGTGTAGTAGGCTGTAGTGCAGCAGATCGCCGGATAAAAATCCCGTTGTCTCCCCTTCCTGAAGCAGAATTTTATCGTGCGGATTGACTCCGCCCCAGCGGGCTTTGTGTCGGTTGAACAGCCGCTAGCTTCCGATCGGGGTACCAGCCACTGTGATGAACCCAGGTTCCGCAATAATTGGTGAGCCGGTTCATGAAATATCCGGAAAAGTCCAGTGAGGATTTAGCGGCCAGGACGCTTGCCCGTAGTTCGTCTGAGAGGGCCTCATCTGCATCCAGGGAGAGGACCAGCGCATGGTTAGCCTGGTCCAGTGCATAATTTTTTTGCTGAATATGGCCTTCAAAGGCATGGGGAATAAACCGAGCGCCTTTGGCCTGGCAGATTGCTTCGGTCTGGTCGGAAGAAAACGAGTCGACCACCACAATTTCATCGGCCACTCCCTCGAGCGAGTCGAGGCAGCGGCCGATGTTGCGTTCTTCATTGTAGGTAATGATTACAGCAGAGAGTTTGTGCATGCTGCAAAGAAAGGCTTATTGATTTAAAAGAATTGAAGGGCCACCTTTTCCACCCATTCATAACCACAATTTCGAGTTGTTTGAAAGTTCAGCCAGTTCTTTTGTGCTTTAATCAATTCGTATTGCAGCAGTTTGTCTGTTAGCGAAGAGGTAATAATACGCTGGTAGTCGGCAATACCCTGGGCTTCCACCCGTTTCCGGTCGGCCTCCTGGCGTTCTTTATCCAATACGAATTTCATTTTTTGCGCTTCCTGTTCTGCATTGATTTTGCCTTCAATAGCGGCCTTTACACTGGCTGGCAGGTTGATGTTTCGAATACCAACTTGTTCCAGCTGCAAGCCGCGTTTTTCAAATTCTGAATCGATGGCATCGTACACCTTTTGCTGAAATTCTTCACGCTTGGTGGAATACAGAGCAACAGCATCGTAAAATACCGCATTGTCCCGGATTTCGGTACGGGTAACAGGCCGCACAATGATGTCGCGGTATCCACGACCGATGGTTTGGAGGATATCCGGTGCCTTATCGGGGCGAACACTGTAAAGAACGGTAAGGTCGATTTCCACTTCCAGACCGTCCGCGGATAGTACGCGAATGGCATCGTCGCCGTTTTTATCGCCTTCATCGTGGATGGAAGACATGGTGTAATTTTGGGTACGAATATCGAATTTGGAAACTTTCATCAATGGGTTAACAAAGTTTAGGCCTTCACGTAGGACACCCTCCTGTACTTTTCCGAACAGGGTTTTCACCCCTACTTCACCCGGAGAAATCTGTACAAAACAGGCTGTACTCAGCCCCAAAACCATCAGGGCAATACCGGCAAACCGGCCCACTTTTCCCATTCCTTCCAGTTTGGGGTTGGTGCGAGCAATAGAAGCCGTAAAGGCGAAAACCAATATTCCAAGAAATATTAAGAACATAGTTTGAGTTGGTTTAGAAATGATAAATGAATAGTGAGCACATACATGTGTTCAAAGGGATTGTTGTTGGCGATCAAAACACCTGAAAGGCATGCTACTCAGGTGTTTGACGCAACAATATATACCTTTTCTGCTCCGATTTTCACCCTTTTATAGATAAAGACGGATGCAAAATCGATGGATTTAAATTTTGCCCGGATTTCTGGCTTCAGACTAGATGGCAGAAGTGAACTGCTTCAAAAACCGCACATCGTTTTCAAACAGGTAGCGAATGTCGGGGATGTTAAACAGGCGCAAAGCCTGGCGTTCAATGCCCATTCCAAATGCATAACCGCTGTACTTCTTGCTGTCGATGCCACAGTTTTCCAAAACCTGTGGGTCTACCATTCCGCAGCCCAGAATTTCGAGCCAGCCGGTTCCTTTGGTCAGGCGGTAGTTTTCTTCTGTATCGGTGCCCAGCCAGATATCCATCTCAGCACTGGGTTCGGTAAACGGGAAGAACGACGGGCGGAGGCGAATCTTCGGCGCGCCAAACATTTCTTCGGCAAAATACTGAAGGGTTTGCTTTAGGTCTGCAAACGAAACGCCCTCATCAATAAACAAGCCTTCCACCTGGTGGAACTGGGCATGCGAGCGCGCGGAAATGGTTTCATTGCGGTATACGCGTCCGGGTGCAATGATCCGGATTGGAGGCTTGCGGTAGTTCATCACACGGGCCTGCACATTGCTCGTATGTGTACGCAGCAACATACCCGGTGCATCCACCACATAAAAGGTGTCTTGCATATCGCGCGCCGGGTGGTCTTCCGGCGTGTTCATGGCTGTAAAGTTGTGCCAATCGTCCTCCACTTCCGGGCCATCGGCAACAGAGAAGCCCATGCGGGCAAAAATTTCGATGATGCGGTTCATGGTGATGCTTACCGGATGCCGTGAACCCAGGGGAATGGGTTCGGCGGGTGCAGTCAGGTCGAGGTCTTGTGCTGCAGCCTGTTCTGCCGCCGCTTCAAAGTCCGATTTGATTTGTTCAAAACGGGATTCAGCCGCTTGCTTGAACGCATTCATTTGTTGGCCAAACTCTCTTTTTTGTTCATTGGCTACCTCGCGAATGCCCTCCATGAGGGTTCGCACCAGACCTTTTGTTCCCAGGTATTTGATCCGGAAAGCCTCCAGGGCCTCCAACGAATCCGGGGTTTCTTCTTCCAAAGCCTTCAGGGCTTCCTTTACTTTAGCAAATGCATCTGCCATATCGCGCGTGGGTTGTCGAAACTTTTCTGGATCGCCTGTTGAGTTGGAAGATCATTTTTACAATTCAACTCCGTCAGCGCGCACAAAAAAGCATTCATCTTTAAGAACAGTGCAAATTTCTAAAAAATAGACCGCATCATCTATATTTCACAAGAAAATTACGAGATGGAATTAGATTGCATGAAAATACAATCTGTACCCAATCCTACTTACAACATGATGAGAAATCTGATTTATATCTTTTTGTTGCTGATGAGCAACAGCCTCCTGGCGCAATCACAGGAAAAAATTGCCCGGCTCGACAGCCTGTTTGAGCTCCTCGAATCCAACAACAAAGCCATGCTCAGCATTGATTTAATGAAAAATGGCCAGCCTGTTTACAACCGGCAAATCGGATTTGCAGATGCGAAAAACAAGCTAAATCCGAATGCAGAAACCGGATACCGCATCGGCTCCATTTCCAAGATGTTTACATCCGTGCTTATTTTTCAGGAAATAGAAAAAGGAACGCTGAATCTTAGCACACCGCTTTCAAACTATTTTCCCCAAATAAAAGGCGCTGAAAAAATCACCATCGACCAGCTGCTAAACCACCATTCCGGATTGCATAATTTCACTGAAGACCCGGGATATGATAAGATGGAAACCAAAAAGCAGAGCCGGGATGAAATGATCCAGGTAATCGTAGATGGTGGACTTGATTTTGAACCGGGAGAAAAAGCCGCATACTCCAACTCCAATTATGTTTTGCTCGGCTATATCCTGGAAAAAATTACCGGCGAGTCCTATGAAAGCCTGCTCCAAAATCGGATTTGTACTCCTTTAAACTTAAAACGCACAAAGTACGGTGCGGCGATAAAAGGCAAAGAAAACGAAGCGTTTTCCTATCATTATGCCGGAAAATGGGAAAAACATACCGAAACCGACATGAGCATTCCGCACGGAGCCGGAGCCATCGTATCTACTCCGCAGGAACTCAACCACTTCATTGAAGGCCTGTTTGCAGGCAAGCTCATCAGCGCAGAATCTTTGGAGAAAATGACCACCCTGGAGGACCGCTATGGCCGCGGAATTTTTACCATCCCAATCCAGGATAAAATGGCCTACGGACACAGCGGTGGCATCGACGCATTTGCATCCCAACTCGCCTATTTTCCGGATGATAGCCTGGCCATGGCTATCTGTATCAACGGCTCGAATTACGATATGAGCCAGGTGATGGTGGGCGTGCTTTCCATCTATTTTGGATACCCCTACGAGCTGCCCGATTTTTCTGCAAAGGAGCGAAATCTGAGTAAAAAAGAAATGGAGGCCTATACCGGCACATATGCATCGGCGAGCCTTCCTATAAAAATCAATGTCCACATTCAAGATGATATGCTGATGGCACAGGCTACCGGACAAGGCGCCTTTCCTTTGAGCCCATTCGAAGGAGATGTTTTCCGGTTTGACCCAGCTGGCGTAGAAATTGCTTTTGAAGCCCTGGAAAAAGGCGAAAAACAGTTTAAAACATTTACGCTGCATCAGGGCGGCGGGCACTTTGTGTTTACACGAGAGTAAATCACTAGAAAGCACCCTCGGTGCTCAGGCAAAAAATTTGAATCGGAAAGTCGGAGCTGTCGCGATAGGACTCAAGCAGTTGCTGCAGCTCCGACAAACGATCTGCCGAAATACGGCGCACAAACAAATGTTTATCCGCCTTAAAACTCCGATGTGTAAAGGCTTGTCCGGTCCCGGTTACTGAAAAATAGCTGTAATAACCAGCTGGCAGGTTGTGGGCTGAGGTAATGGTTTTTAATTCATTGAGAAATGCAAGGGCACGCGGCTCTTCCTGTTCGTTGTTCGAACGGACATAGCCCCAGATAATTCCATCCGGAATGCGACTCATCACCCGGTTTTGAATGTCGATGCCTTCCTCTTTTGTCAAAACCCACTCTACCTCTCCTCCCTGAACGATCAACTCACCAGTACTGTGCAAGGTGGATGCAAGGGAGAAATCAAGTGGATAAATTCCATCTGCAAGTGGGGGCAGGCCAATAAAGCATTCAGCTTTGGCCGGGCTGCCTTGGCAAGTGTCCGGAGCATTCACCCCTTCCAAAATCAGTCGAATACCCGAAGAATCAAACAGGACCTGGCTTTGAAATTCAAAACCGGTACAGGGGTACTCTGTCAGACTTTCCAGCCAAAAGCCCCGTTGCGGACTTCCGTCTACAGCGCTCCGTTGCTCATACAGATCGACAATAAACTCCGGCTCGGTTGTCACAACAATATCCGGATCCTCTATGGGTGCTTTGGAGCAAGCCCAAACAGATAAAATCAATACTAAAAACGCAGTGTAAAAAGTAAACCTTAAGTTCATTCTCTGACGGATAACTATTTGCATTCAATACGTATAAAACGGATCAGAACTGAATGTGCTGCTTGCGTGCCACCGATCAGGCAATTCTATCTGTACAGACGCACTATACGTGCGTCTCCCACGCAATCGTGTGTTTACAATCGGGGACAAAAATGGAAAACATGATTTTATGCGATATTTTTTGGCGAAAGGGGCAGACGCGAGGGGGAGACGCGAGGCATCGCGTCTCTACGTCTGTACAGACGCACTATACGTGCGTCTCCAACGCAATCGTGTGTTTACAATGGGGGGCAAAAATGGAAAACATAATTTGATGCAATAATTTTTGGCGAAAGGGGGAGGGACAAATAAATTAATTACCCAATACAGGCTTTTGAATATCTTTGGCGCTTCAAATTTGCTATGAATACTATGATTATGAAAAAAATTGGATTTTTCCTTTTGTCGATTGCCCTGTTTGCCGCCTGCCAATCCGACACGCCACAACAGGCTTCAACGGTTGAAGAAAACCATATGGACACCCTCCCGGTATTTACTCCTGCTTCCGTTACAGGTGCAGCAGATTATACAGTAAGTGAAGGAACGGTGTATTGGTCAGGGAAAAAAGCTACCGGCCGAATTCACTACGGCACGCTGAAGGTAGACCGTGGCACCATTCAGGTGAACGAAAACCAGATTGTGGGTGGACTGGTTGAAATTGATATGATGTCGCTGGATGTAAGTGATATTGAGGAAGCCAACGAACGCAAAGACCTGATAGGGCACCTCCAGTCGGATGATTTTTTTGATGCTGCAAAATATCCAAAAGCCTCCTTTGAAATCGACGAAGTTTTGCCCAGTCAAAATGGGAAATTCAACGCAATCGTACGGGGGAGCCTCAAGATAAAAGGCGTGGAAAAAGCCATCAATATTCCGGCCAATGTAGAAATCAGCACGGATGCGCTTGTGGCGAAATCGGTGTCATTTCCAATCAACCGGACGGATTACGGAGTCAATTTCCGCTCGGGCATATTGGGTACCGTGAAAGACCGCGTCATCGAAGATATTGTCACCATTTCTCTGGAACTGAAGGCCGCAAAGGCTTCGAACTAAGACATTAAAACAGGCTGACGTACCCAAGGTGAAACTTGGCTGCGCGAAAATCGAATGCCTGTCCGGCATCCGAACGGCCAACGGCCAGACTGATACCGAAAATACCGGAACGTGTTTCCAGGTTGATACCAGCCCCCATACCCCAGGGTCGCTGGAAATTTCGAACGCGATTGGTGTGGTTTTCCAGATATCCATAGTCTGTAAAAGCCGCTAAAAACGAGTTGGGACCGATCAGCAACCGATACTCCAAAGTGAATACTGCGAACCGCGAAGCAAACAAACTTTCTTCGTTGAATCCGCGCAATCCGGACAGCTTATTTGGGGCGCCACCCAGCCGATATTGTTCGTTGTTGTAAATGGCCTGGGAGGAAAAAATTCCAGCGCTCCGCATGCTTGCCCGGATTGTGCTTCGATCCAAAATGGGAACAAAAGCCTGAACTTCCAACTCCCCGCGCCAACGGGTATTTCGCAGCATGATGGTATCGTACAGTTGCTCAAAATCAAAACCCGGATCGGTGGGGTCCTGCAGGCTTTGGATGGTGCTATTTTTTCGAACGGTACTAAACCCGGCGATGCCTTTTATCCGAAACGACCAGCCGCTTCGCGGATTGAATCGGTAATCCAGTCGATTGAGTAAGGTTTCAAGGCCGAATCCATTTTGGCTAAGATCCGGATTGGCGGGCAGTTGACGGGTGTTGATGATCCGGGCTGTATCCACGGTTTGCAGGCGCGAGCTCCGGTTTTCCCAAAGTAATTTCAAAAAGGCACCTCCTTCAAACAGGTATTGAAGGCCCAGTTCGCTGTTTGCATCCACCCAACTGCTGTCGCGCCGATACACATTCAAGCGGCCTTCCACACCCACAGGCAATCCGAGCAGGTAAGGGATTCCGGCTGCGGTCTCCAGTTCCTGGGTTTCCGGACGCAAGCGTTCGAGTTCGATAGAGAAATATTCGCCCAGGCTCAGTGCATTTTGAAATGAAGCATTGAGTGAACCGGTGATGAGCAAACGGCCATCCGTGGCATCAGGCTGGGGGAGGAGCCCGAGAATAAAATCGAGTTTGCTTGCTTTTTTCTTTTTCAAAAACACATTGACAATCGCCTCCTCACCGGCAAAGCGGATGCGTGGGTCGGAACTGCATTCCAAAAATGGCAGCTCCCGCAACCGATCCCGGATTTTCTGAACCTGGGCGGCATTGTAAGGCGCTCCGGGGCGGATGCCGAGGTAAGCTGGAAGGTAGGCTTTGGGCAGGAGCACATCTCCAATTTGTTGCATGGGGGCAAATCGAATAAATCGGTTTCGATCAACACGCAGGCGGGCTGATGCGCCTCCTTGTTCATCTATGTGCAATGCGTCGAGCCACACCCGGGCAAATGGGAAGCCGGTATTTTCTGCAGCCGACAGCAATTGCTGTTCCATACGAAGCAATTCCTGATACCGAAGCGGCTTGTTTTTAAAATACTTTTCCTTGAACCCACTTTGCCGAATCCACACTTCTTCTGAGGAGTCGATTTCTATTCTCAGCCAACGCATGCGGGGGCCGGGAGTAAGCAGTCCTCGAAAGGCCGAACTGTCGGAAAACAGGGTATCAATGGATGCCCCCAGGTAGGATGCCTGTCGGAAGTGTTGCACGATGGCTTCAGCCCGTTCGAAAACGCTGGAGGAGTCCAGTTTTTCAAAAAAAATAAAGCCTGCTTTGAGGCTGTCTGGCCGTGGTTTGAAGTTTTTGAAAAGGGATGGGAGTTCGGTTTTCAGACTATCGGGAACCTCAATGCGCAGCGACTGTCCACCGAGTGCGGTAGATACCAGCAAGAAAAGGAACAGTCCACGAAGTTTCATAATTAAATTGATGCCGATTTATGGGTAGGGGTTGCATTGGAGGGGAATGCTAAAAAGAATCTGCCAGGAGATCTGGAAACTGATCGGGCGTGCACGCCATGGCCTTGATTTGTAAAGCAGCCAGAGCAGCGGCAATTTCGTGGTCGTACGACGGTGCTCCGGCATCGCTCAGGGCTAGCAGGGCAAGAATGTTTACGCCTGATTGTTGAACCTCATGGACAGTTTTCAGCAACGCCTTTCGGCTGCCGCCTTCGTATAAATCACTGATTAGCACAAGCGTCGTATCCTGGGGGGCCGTGATAATGCTTTGGGCATATTGCATGGCTTTGTGTATGTCGGTTCCGCCACCCAGTTGTATTCCAAACAAGAGTTCAACCGGATCATTGAGGTGCTCGCTCAAGTCGACTACGGCAGTATCAAAGGCGATGACCCGGGTCTGCACTGAACGGAGCGAAGCCAGCACGGAGGAATAGATGCCTGCATACACCACTGATTCTGCCATTGATCCGCTTTGATCGATCAGCAAAATAAGGTGTTTGATTGCCCGGCCTTTTCTGCCGTAGCCCACCAATTGTTCCGGAATAATTGTTTTCAGATCGGACTGGTAATGTCGAAGGTTCCGGCGAATAGTCTGATTCCAATTGATGTCTGAAACCCGTTTGGGGCGAAAATTTCGCACATTGCGGTTGAGTTTACTTTGCAGCGCGTCTATCAAAGGAGCGCGGAGTTTTTCCTCCAGTTCCGATACAATTTTTCGGATCAGTTCCCGGGCTGTTTCACGGCTCCGGTCGGGCATAATTTTGTTGAGCGAAAGCAGGGTTGCTGCCAGATGTACATCCGGCTCGACACTGGAGAGCAGCTCCGGCTCCAACAGCAACTCGTGCAGTTGCAATCGTTCCAGTGCATCCCGTTGAAGTACCTGCACGACCGAGCGGGGAAAATACTTGCGGATATCGCCAAGCCATCGGTTTACTTTCGGACTGGAACTGCCCAATCCTCCCTTCCGGTCGCCATCGTACAGGGCCTCCAATACCCCGTCCATTCCGGCTGCATCCCCCTCCAGGGGAATGGCATCCGTGGGGTCAGCCTGTTTGCCCAAAATCAATCGCCAGCGTTCCAATTCATTCATACAGCTATATTAAGCAGGTATTCAGAATAAACGGCAAAATCGAGCAGATGTTCTGGTTGTTTACTCGTTTAGTTCGCCTCTACGAGGCTCTGTTTATTTGTTTATGGTTTCCTGTCGGTGGGATTGTTTTAACAGCAAAAAACGATAATCTCAATTTTTAAATCCAATATAAGATACCGCTTTGTTAAATATTTGTAGAACAAAAAACCAAATATCTTTTTGTTTAAAGAATTTTAATTCTATTTTTGTTTATCAAAATACCTGTACATACAACTGTATTTTATCTTTTCACTAAACGAACAACCGTATGAATTCTATTTTATCACTTGGTCGCTGGCTATATGCCATTCCGCTTATCCTATTTGGTGCTTTCCATTTTATGGGAGCAAAAGACATGGCTGGTATGGTGCCTTCCTACTTTCCTGCCAAGGAAATTCTGGTTTACCTGACCGGTGCCGGACACCTCGCTGCTGCATTAGCCATTATTCTCGGCAAGTACGACAAACTGGGTACAGCCTTGCTTGGCCTGATGATGGTCATTTTTGCACTCACCATCTACCTGCCCGGCATGGGCGCTGAAGACGCCATGGCCTCTCAAATGGCAACTACCCAGTTTTTGAAAGACCTCATGATCGGAGGCGCAGCCTGGATGTATGCTGCTAATATGGCTAAGGATAATTCCATTATAGGATAGACCACGTTGATGATTTGATGATGCGCCCTACGGGCTTGGATGATTTGTTGATGTTTATTCGGCTCTCCGAGCCTTGTTTATTCGGGACGCTGCGCTTTCCCTTGTTTATTTGTTTATGTAGAAGTAGTAAGTTGTAAGTAGTAAGTGATAAGTAGTAAGTACATTTTGACATATTGCAAGTCAACTTATCACTTACTACTTACAACTTACCACTTTTACATAAACAGAGCCTCGCAGAGGCGAACTAAACGAATAAACAATTTCAACAAATCACCCTAGCCCGTAGGGCGCATCAACAAATCATCTTAAAGAAGGCCACCTCGAAGCGTTTCGGGGTGGCCTTCTTTAGAAAATACCTTACTTTCACCGTTTGAATGGATGAAGACTGTTTTCATCTCC
>JAWKLR010000020.1:0-70678 GCA_041392625.1 Saprospiraceae bacterium
AAAACAATTGTTTAAATGCGAAGCGCTTGGCGCAGGATTTGTGAATTGACTCTGTGTCTATCGAGCCAGAATGTCACCCGGGTTCCAGGATTTTTTGATAAAAAGGTCCCGAAGTCGTTTATTTGTTTATCTAATCTCAGTAAAAACGAGTTAATTTGCATCGGCCATCGGAACATATCCGTATGCGCGGGTGTTTTAAAACAGACCTTCATCCTGCTACTCTTTCAAAGATTGGGCACAATTTTTAAAGACAAAGCAAGTTATCTTTAGAAGCACCGCAACCACCATTAAACTATTGTAATCAAAGATTCTATGTACGCAGGTACTCCACAGTCTCAGCCACCTTTTCACGATGCCGACTTCAAAAAATGGAAGTTTCGGGAATTGAAGGTGTATGCCTCTACGGAGTGGCTTGCCGACAACAAGAAGAAATACCGTCAGGTTTTCGACCGCTACGATACAACCTATATCTATGCGGAACTTTCTTTTTACAATAAGTTTCACGACATCGAAGATTGGGAAGTAAATGTCGAATTGCGCTGTTTTTCTGTAAAAAAGCAACGCAAGGAAGTGTGTGCACTCAATTTCAAACGCAAAGTCAGCAAATACGATCCGGTCTCTTACGTGCGTGAAGGTTGGGGGAACAAGCAGGAAGGTGTATTCTGGAAAAAAGGGACCTACTACTGGGAAGCCTGGATTGAAGGAGAAAAGGTGGCATCCCGCTACTTTTATGTGGAAGATGCTGGTCGGGCACTGGCAAAGACCGACAACCCATTTTGCCAATTGAGTTCCCTCAAAATGTATGAGGGGCCATACGATGATACACCCGAGTTTGAACGCGTTTACCTTAAGCGGTTCAACGGGGAAGAAACCCGCTACATCTACAGCGAAGTAGTTTTGAAAAATATGCTGCCTAATAAACTATGGCAGTGTGAATTGTTCATCAAGTTCTACAACGATGCCCGAGAACTGAAGGGGCAGGTAGTGCGTCTGCATCGGGTAGAGAAAGGCGATGAAGCCATAAAAGTAACGGCAGGCTGGGGGAGCAATGTAAAAGGCTCCTGGCGGAACGACCGCTACACTGCTGAAATCATTTTCATGGATCAGCTCATTGCTGTGATGCCTTTCGAGGTGAGTCAGGACTGGGAAGAAGGGACCAATGGAATCTGGTTGCCCGAAAAGGGACAACAAATACACCTCTTCCCGGAAGAGGAGGATACCGATACCTTCGAAGAAGTACTGGTACGCCTGGATGCATTGATTGGTTTGAATGAGATCAAACTGAAGGTGCGGGAGCATGCACAATACATTCAGTTCCTGCAACTACGCAAGGAAAAGGGATACGAGGAAAAAGACGGCATCAATGTACATTCGGTTTTTATTGGTAACCCCGGTACCGGTAAGACCACTGTAGCCAAAATGATGGGCCGCTTGTATAAAAAAATGGGCCTGCTTACCAAAGGGCATGTGCACGAAGTAGACCGGACCGATCTGGTTGGGGAGTACATCGGGCAAACAGCACCCAAAGTAAAAGAAGCCATTGAACTGGCCCGGGGCGGGGTCTTGTTTATAGACGAAGCCTATTCACTTGCCCGTTCAACCGAAGACAGCAAAGACTTTGGAAAGGAAGTCATCGAAATACTGGTTAAGGAACTCTCCAACGGAGCAGGTGACCTGGCCGTAATTGTAGCCGGATATCCAAAGGAAATGGGGACGTTCCTCGATTCCAACCCCGGTTTGCGCAGCCGGTTCAAACTCACATTTGAGTTCCCAGATTACCTGCCACAGGAACTCTCTCAAATTGCAGAATATGCTTGCAGAGAGAAAGAGGTTTTGATGGATAAAGAGGCGCAAATGGTGGTAGATGAATTGATTACCGAGGCCTTCCGTACACGGGATCGTTCTTTTGGTAATGCCCGTTTTGTGCACGATCTGATCGACAAAGCCAAACTCCAACTTGGTTTGCGTTTGATGGCCGATCCGGAAGTCCGCAGCCTGCCTGCCGAAGCGCTTAAAGTGATTTTGCGGGAAGATATTGAGCGGGTTCGCCTTAGCAAGAAAAAGATTCTTCCAAACATTCCGGTGGATGAAAAGTTGCTCAAGCAGGCCATGGCCGAGCTGGATGACCTCATCGGAATGGATAACATCAAAGAGGATATCCGGGAGCTCGTCAACCTTGTGCGCTATTACCGCGAACACGGCAGAGACGTACTGGGTCGCTTTTATCTGCATACTGTTTTCGTTGGAAACCCGGGAACTGGTAAAACTACCGTTGCCCGTATTTTGACAAAGATTTACAAGGCACTTGGTGTTCTTGAGCGCGGTCATATGGTTGAAACAGACCGCCAGGGGCTAGTTGCCGGATACGTTGGGCAAACAGCCATCAAAACCACCGAGCGGATTGAAGAAGCCATGGGTGGCGTACTCTTTATTGATGAAGCCTATGCGCTGACCTCCACCGGCCGTGGCACTCAGGGTGACTTTGGCGACGAAGCTATCCAGTCACTTCTCAAGCGGATGGAAGACCACCGCGGTGAGTTTTTCGTATTCGTAGCCGGTTATCCGGAAAATATGGACAACTTCCTGAAAGCCAATCCCGGACTTGCCAGTCGATTCGATAAGGTTCTTCGGTTTGAGGATTATGCCCCCAATGAATTGCTGGACATTGCACTCCACATGTTCAAGGAAGAAGACTTCACCGTCAGCGCGGAAGCCTCCGAGTACCTGGGGCGTTACCTGGCATTCCTGCATCAATTCCGGGATAAGTACTTCGGAAATGCACGTACGGTTCGGCAAGTGGTACTTGAAACCATCAAAAATCAGAACCTGCGCCTGGCAAAATCCAAGTCGCGTTCCAAGGCAAAAGGGCATACCATTGAACTGGAGGATGTTTCCACATTTACATTCGACAAAGACCGCTTGTCTGTTTTCCAGCGTCAGGGCATTGGCTTTGGCCGGTAAGTACATGTTCTGTTTTGCCCCGGCCTGGTTGGGTGAATTGGCTTAAACCATTTTCATTTTGGCTTGTTAAAAATGACATCCATTGAGAAACACTTTGTTGAGTTTCCAAGGATCGATTTTTATTTGAATTAAGTCAAAAACTACGTCATGTCTATTCGCATATTTCCAAAAAACAAACAAGGTTACGGAGCATTTAACGGGGGTGAAATCGTCGAGAATAAGCCCATCGGTTTTCCACAGGACCATTCTGAAATCAGGCCCTATTCCAACTTGTTTTATTGGGCGCATGCCCGGGCAGTTACGGATAGCACCATTGGATTGCATCCTCACCAGGGGTTTGAAATTTGTTCGTTTGTTTTGAATGGAGAAATACGCCACTACGATACCAAATTGAAGGAATGGCGCTCCTTGAAAGCCGGGGACGTTCAAATTATCCGTGCAGGGAATGGCATTAGCCACTCTGAGTTTATGGCTCAGGATGCGGAAATGTTTCAGATCTGGTTTGATCCAAATTTGCAAAAAACACTTTCCCAACCCGCCAGCTACGACGATTATGCAGCCAGCACCTTCCCGGTTTCCGATCTGGGAAATGGAGGCAAACTGACAACATTGGCAGGGGAGGGGAGCCCGTTCACAATGGACACTCCCGGGGTTGAAGTATTGCGGATTAACCTGCCTGCCGGTCAGGTATATACCTTGCAATTAGATGATTCAGCAATGGCCTCGCTGTATGTACTTAAGGGGACTGCAAATATCAATGGGGAACAGGTCGCAGTTTCGGATTTTGTATTGAGTGGAGATGCTTCAGCCCTTGCGATTGAGGCTGAAACAGAAGTGGAGGTGTTTGTGATCCTTTCACCCCTGGAAACCGATTATCCGACATATACGCAATTGAGAAGAGCTGAGATGAATTAATAGCCGAAACAGGCATTAAAAAAAAGCCCGGTTTCCATGCGTGGAACCGGGCTTTTTTTATCCAGGGCCAATTTGAGCCCCAGATTCATAATAGGAAATCTATAGCCCGAGTGCTTTCATGAACTCAGGACTATCAGGCTTTACAGCTGAAGCAAAAAAGTGGGTGAGTGCACCATTTTCATCGATCAGGTAT
Organism: Saprospiraceae bacterium; assembly: GCA_041392625.1. Taxonomy (GTDB): domain Bacteria; phylum Bacteroidota; class Bacteroidia; order Chitinophagales; family Saprospiraceae; genus M3007. The sequence continues at coordinate 4,070 of JAWKLR010000020.1, forward strand.
TTGCAGAAATTCCAGCTGGGTACATCGCTGTTCCAGCCATTTTGCTTCGGATCACTCAACCAGGAATAGAGTGGTGCCTGCTCGTCGCCTTTTACATGCACTTTCTCAAACATGGGGAAGGTCACACCGTAGTTTTTCTCGCAAAAACTGGCGATTTCATCAGCGGATCCCGGTTCCTGACTCAAGAAGTCATTGCATGGGAATCCGAGTACAACCAGGTCTTCTTTGTTCGCCTCAAAGAAAGCCTGCCAATCGGCATACTGGGGAGTGTAACCACATTTTGAAGCTACGTTGAGGATGACCACTTTTTTCCCTTTGTATTGACTCAGGGAAACGGGCTCGCCTTCGAGGGAGTTTACGGTAAAGTCGTACAGCGTTTTGTTGGTCGTCATAGTTGCATTGCTTCGGGATGATGAAATTTTCTTTTTCCTGAATCAAAACAGGCTGTGGAGCCTAGGATAAACAGGCTAAATACGGCAAGTTTTAGAATGTGTTTGGATGCCATGGTGGATAGAATTCTAATGAATGGATGAAGTATTTGATGATTAGTTTGTCGTGGTTTGCAATTGCAGTCCCAGTATGAGAAAAAACAGGATTTGAAGTCCCAACAGCAGGGGGGCAACCCGGTTTTTATGAAACCCAATCCAGCGCTGATATGCATACGAAAGGATGAGTGATATGATAAACCAACCGATGTAATTGTGCAGGGGAGGAACCGCATCGCTCCAGCGCCACATGTTGTAGTGTATGGCAACCGGCTCGATAATCCAGTCAAGTGCCACCGGAATAGTGGCTCCAACAAGCACACGCACTGCAGTTGTACCTTTTGGTAATACCCGGTTGCTCAACTCATTCCCCAGGTAAACGACCATTGCCCAATTGACACCAATTAGCAAGGGTGTACCCCAAATTTTCCAGCCTAATACCGGGCCATATTCATACGCCCCGAATACCATTCCACTCGATACCCCTATCAACTCTGCAACAAACCCAACACTGTAGGCAAGTGCCAGGTAGTTCCACAATCCTGTGGACCGAGGCTGGTGCCCCCACAGGAGCAGCGTCATCGACATCAACAGATTAAATGGGGTCAGGTTCAGAAAATCTGTATATCCGATAAATCCGATCAGTATGATGGCTGTCAGGTAGGACGATACCAGTAAAAAGACGGTAAGAGGCCATCGGTAGGACTCCGGAGTCAAAAACAGATTGGATTTGGTTTGCTGCATCTACTGGACAAGTTCGCTGGTGATTTTTGCTGAAAGCAGGCAAAGCGGAATGCCCCCACCCGGGTGTACACTGCCTCCAACAAAATATAGATTTCCGATCTTCCTGGAAAAATTGGGGTGCCGCAGAAAAGCAGCCATTTTATTGTTTGAGCTATAGCCGTACAGAGCACCCAGGTGTGAACCCGTTTTCCCATCGATCAATCTGGGATCTAGGATGCTTTCTGTTTCGATGAGTTGGCTGATGTCTGTTCCCAGTCGGGCGCTCAGTTTATCCAACACGTGTTTTTTTATCTCGGGAATGAGTGCATCCCAATCCTGGCCCTGATTGCAAGGCGTATTTACCATCACAAACCAGTTTTCACCACCAGCGGGGGCATGCTCCGGGCTGTGTTTGGATGTGATATTGATGTAAACCGTGGGGTCTGGGCCGACTGTTCCATTTCCAATGGCCTCAAACTCTTTTTGATAGTCGTTTGAAAAGAAAATATTGTGCAGGCCCAGTTCCTGAAACTGTTTTTTTACACCCCAATAAAAAATGAGGGCAGAACTGCTTTTGGGTTGTGACAGAATGCGTTCGGGCTGGTCCTGCTCCGGCATCAATTTTTTATACGTGTAAAAAACATCCATGTTGCTAACTACCCGGTCAAAATGCAGATCTTTTCCATGAACACAAATCCCGGTTGCTTTGCCCTTGTCTACCAAGATTCTTTCAACCGGATGATTGAAATGAAATTGCACTCCTTTTCTCAGAGCCAGTTCATAGACGCTTTGGGTAATGCTGTGCATGCCCCCTTCGGGATAGAAGGTTCCGATCCCATGTTCAAAATGCGGGATGATGGTCAGCATCCCCGGGGCCTCGTAAGGGTCAGATCCGTTGTAGGTAGCATACCGATCAAAAAACTGGACCATTTTTGGGTTTTGAAACCAGGATGTATGCACCTGATGCATGCTGCTGAACAGGTCGTAAAATGGCATCCGGAACAGTGCACGTAGTACTTTGCTGCTCAACCAGGTGCCCGCTTTGTGGAGTGATTTTTCCAAAAAAATCCGTCCGGCTCCGTCGTATTTTTTTTTGCTGCGTTCAAAAAATGCTTCAACCTGTTTTGCCGGTACATCCAGTTTTTCTTCAACTTCTCTGGCAAGTTTAGGGATATCCGTCCAGGCGTTCAGTGTCGTTCCATCATCCCAAAAATAGCGGCATGCAGTTTCCAGGTTTTTGTATTTAAAATGTGCCTCCGGATTTTCACCAGCCAGGATAAAAAGTTCATCCACGTAGTGGGGCATGGTGAATAAAGAAGGCCCTGCATCAAAGGTGTAGCCATCCTGTGAAAAGCTCGACAATTTACCGCCCGGATACGGGTTGGCTTCAAATACATGGACAGAATGGCCTGCGCATTGAAACCGGACAGCAGCTGCAAGTCCGGCAATTCCTGCACCAATGATTGCGGTTTTCATAGGGTGGTAAACAGAGAAGTTCTTACTTTGGTTGAAAATTTGTTCACTTTTAGCACTTCAAAACAAAACCCATGCAAACAAAAATTCTGAACCGAACGGTATGGCTACTCGCGTTGGTGAGTTTGTTTGCAGATGTTGCCAGTGAACTCTTGTATCCGGTTATGCCGGTTTATTTGCGGGAAATTGGATTTTCGTTTTTGCTGATCGGTATTTTGGAGGGAGTAGCTGAAGCGATGGCCGGCTTGAGTAAGGGCTACTTCGGAAAGCTGTCGGATGGGGTAGGAGCTCGCCTGCCCTTTGTGCGTTGGGGGTATTTTCTGAGTGCAGTTGCCAAGCCCTTGCTGGTTTGGTCTGTACAGCCGCTTTGGGTATTTGGAGTTCGCTTGCTCGACCGGACCGGGAAAGGACTTCGGTCGGGTGCACGGGATGCTTTGTTGAGTCAATCGGCCAGCCCGGAGACCAAAGCCCGGGTATTTGGTTTTCACCGTGGCATGGATACCCTGGGCGCTGTGGCCGGCCCCTTGCTTGCTCTCTTATATTTGTATTATTTCCCGCGAGACTATAAGACCTTGTTTTTATTGGCATTTATCCCGGGATTGGTTTCGGTTGGGTTTACCTTGTTGGTAAGGGAGCAGGCACATACTTCGAGACAAGAAGTTAAGAACGTACTTGCCAGATCGCATTTTCTCTCATTTGTACGCTATTGGAAAACAGCAGGGGCCGATTATCGGCGGATTGCACTTGGGATGTGGTTTTTTGCTCTGATTAACAGCAGCGATGCTTTTTTAATCTTGCGGTTGACCCAGGAAGGACTGGATGACTTGCTGGTCATAGGTTTGTATTGTGCCTATAACCTGGTGTACGCCCTGGCTTCCTACCCCCTGGGAATACTAGCAGATAAATGGGGCAAGCGCCGGGTACTGATGTTGGGCTTGCTTGTGTTTGTATTGGTGTATGCCGGCTTTGCAAAAGGTGGGGGCTTTGGCTTTTATGCCTTATTGTTTTTGGCTTATGGTTTGTATGCCGCTGCTACGGATGGGGTGGCTAAAGCCTGGATCAGCAACACTTGCAAAAAACAGGACCTGGGTACAGCAATCGGGACCTTTAATGCCTATCAAAGTATTGGCATGATGTGTGCCAGTGGATTAGCCGGGATTTTATGGCAATGGGGTGGTGCATCCCTCCCGTTTCTGGTTTCTGCTGTGGGTGCATTCCTTGTTTTTATTTTTTTTGCAGTTTGGCCAATAAAAGAAAGTGCAGAATTGTAAAAGAGCCCAAAAAATGGCAGTAACTTCGCCGATTCTTGTGCAAATGGAGCGCGTGGTAGTAGTCAAATAGGTTTTTTGCAAAAAAATGAAATGTTTTGTTGCCTGAAATCGCCTTGATTACGGTATACTCGCTATATTTGCGCGCTTTTTTTGAATGCATCTCCGCCTAAATAATTGGAAACGGCGGTTTTGAATGATTATGATAAAATTTTAAATCCGATATGCAAAGTAAAGGTGTTGTACGATTTTTCCTCATTGCACTGACACTGGTATGCCTGTACCAGTATGCACTCATTATTCCTACAAATAATATTGAGAGTGCAGCCAAGCAGCATGCCGATGAGATGGTAGCGAAAAACAAAGATGTAAAGTGGAATGAAATTTACAGCGGTTACCTGGATTCGATTTCTACCGAAACCGTGCTGGAAATTCCTTACATCAAGAAGTTTACCTACCAGGATTTGAAGAAGAGCCAACTTGGTATGGGTCTTGACCTCAAGGGCGGTATGAGCGTTTTGCTTCAGGTCGACTTGAGTGAATTCCTGAACAGCCTGTCTGGTCATTCAAAAGATGAGGCATTCCTTGCTGCAATCCAGCGTGCTTCTGAACTTCAGAAAACTGAACAAACAGATTACATCACCCTGTTTGCACAGGCTTGGAAAGAAACAAGCAATGGCCGTCCAATGGCTTCATTGTTTGCCCGCAACGAATCGTTGAAAGGCGAAATCAACTTTGAGTCTTCTGACGCAGATGTGCTTCAGGTGGTTCGTCGTCTTGCTGATAACACCGTAGATGAAACCTACAAACGTTTGAAGCAGCGTATCGACAAACTCGGTGTTGTTCAGCCAAACGTAAACCTGGATGCAAGCCGCGACCTGATTCTGGTAGAACTTCCTGGTATCGATAACCCGGAGCGTGCCCGTAAGATGTTGCAGGCTTCAGCAAAACTGGAATTCTGGGATACTTACCGTTTTGGCGACCAAAACATGGCCGAGCGCTTTATCAATGCCGACAACATGCTCAAAGCGCAAGCAGCCGGCGACAGCACTGCCGCTCAACCAGAAATGGTGAAAGATACCATTTATGCGTTCCCGCTTACTGCTGAAGGATTGCCAGACAGCACCCAGCCAAAGGAAATGAAAATCGTGGAGAAGCCTGCGGAGCAGCAAACTGCTGGTCCTTTGCTTACCCGTTTGGCTATGTCAGGACAACCTGTTAGTGTTGTATTGGGTTACGCCGACAAGAATAAAATGGATGATATCTACGTGCAGGATTTGACACGTGGAAAAGTTGGTTACTTGAATAAACCAGAAATTAAGGCGCTCTTCCCTTCTGATATGGAGTTCCGCTGGAGTTTCAAGCCTATCGAAGATAAAGGCCAGGATGGAATGTCTTCCATTGTAGGAAAATACGAATTGTACGGAATCAAGAAATACCGAGGACTGGAAGAACCACGCCTCGATGGTGAAGTGGTTACAAATGCCAGCGAGCAACCAGATCCACGTACAGGTGAGGTTACAGTAAGCCTTTCCATGAACAACGAAGGCGCTCGTGCATGGGCTCAAATGACTCGCGAAGCATACGAAGGTGGTAACCGCGAAGTTGCCATTTTGCTTGATGATGAAGTAGGTTCACCACGTGTAATCAACCCAATTGAAGGTGGTAATACATCCATTCAGGGTGATTTTACCATCGATGAGGCTCGTGACCTCGCTGTATCCTTCAGGTAGGTAAATCCTGCCGGAACACGCATCGTTCAGGAAAGCCAGGTTGGTCCTTCACTCGACAAGACAACATCAACCGTTCATTGGTAGCCTTGTTGCTTTCCATTGGTCTGTTGTGTGCATTTATGATTGCCTACTACGCCCGCGGTGGTGTTGTTGTGATTGCACTATTGGCCAACTTGTTCTTCCTGATCGGAACCTTGGCTTCCATTGGTAACGGTAATGACACCGCCTGGTATTGCAGGCATCGTACTTACTCCTCGCCGCTGCGGTGGATGCCAATGCAATTATCTACGAACGTATCCGTGAAGAAATTCGCCAGGGCCTTACCGGATATCAGGCTATTGCCATTGGTTTCAAGCGCATTGCCTGCGATCATTGACGCGAACATCACAACTTTGCTGACTGCGATGGTATTGATGTACTTCGGTCTGGGTCCAATCAAAGGATTCGGTACCGTACTTCTTGTGGGTATTATCAGTTCTATGTTCACTGCTATTTTGGTGGCTCGTTTGATCACCGACTGGTGGGCAGAGCGCACTGAAATGAACTACTCCTTGCCTTGGTCTAAAGATGTATTGGCAAACGTGGATTACGACTGGATTGGTAAGCGTAAGTACGCATATATTTTCTCTGGTGCCTTGATCCTGTTTGGCTTCTTCAACTTTGCTACCCGCGGTTTTGAGTTGGGTGTAGACTTTAAAGGAGGTTACTCTTTTGACGTGCAGTTTGAAAACACAGTTGATGTAAATGCACTGCGCTCTTCACTGGGCGAGGCATTTGGTGGCAACCCGGTTGTGAAATCTGTAAGCACCGAAAATACCTACAACATCACGACTTCATACCTCAGCGATGATACTGGTTCTGATGTTATGAACCGCGTAATTGCGAAACTGGACGAAGGTATCAACAATGCCGGCATCAAAACCGATGCAGAAAACTTTAAGAACACCGATGGAACCGGTACTCACATTATTTCATCAAGCCAGGTAGGTCCTACCGTGGCGGATGACATCCGGGCTTCTTCCTTCAAAGCGGGAATCTGGGCATTGGTACTGATCTTCTTGTACCTCCTTGTTCGTTTCCGCCGCTGGCAGTTCTCTCTCGGTGCGGTAATGGCATTGACCCACGACGTTTTGATCACACTTGCATTCTTCTCCTTCCTGCACGGTATGGTACCGTTCTCACTGGAGATTGACCAGGCGATCATTGCGTGTATCCTGACGGTAATTGGTTACTCGGTGAATGATACCGTGATTGTATATGACCGTATTCGTGAATTTATCCAAACCTTCTCTGGCCAGGATAAACACATCGTATTCAACAAAGCGATCAACTCTACCCTGACACGTACCCTGATCACATCCGGTACGGTAATCATGGTTGCACTTCTCCTTTTTGTTTTTGGAGGCCAGGCAACCAAAGGATTTGCCTTCGGTATGTTGATCGGTATGATCTTCGGTACGTACTCATCCATCTTCGTTGCGTCATCCTTCGTAGTTGACTTGACCAAAGAGCGGATCCTGAGTGGAAAATCCGTAGGTGCCAGCACCGAAAGCACTTCTTCTAAAGGAGGTAAAAAGAAAGTAAATGCCTAATTGATTTTAGGAAAGAATAGAAAAAAGGGTCGCATCCAATCGGGTGTGACCCTTTTTTCGTTCGTGGTCTGGAATTGATGATTTGATGATTGGCCCTTCGGGCCAGGATGATGTGTTGATTAGTTGTCAGTGGTCAGAATCTGATTAATTTAATAACTGACTACTGACTACTGACTACTGACTACTGACTACTGACCACTGACCACTGACCACTAACATAAACAAGGCTCTGAGAGCCGAATAAACATTTTCTGACCGCGGGTCTTATGTAGTGCAAAATCGGAATATTCTGTTTTCCTTGTTACATTTGGCTTTCCTCCAGAATGGGGATGCAATTTTTAACTTGATATTTTACATACAAATGAGACCTTTAAGAACTGATTTTCGAATTCTGTCTGCTGTTTTGTTGTTGACCGTATTTGCCTTGGGGGCCTGTTCTGCTTTGAAGACCGGTGCTTCTTCCAAAAACTTACAGCGGGCCAACACCTTGTTGAAAACGACACCCATCATTGATACGCATGTTGATTTTCCCTGGAGCCTGGTGGAGCGCAATGAATGGTATAAGCCCGGATATACAGCGCTGGTGATGAGTCATCCGGAGGGCGATTTTGATTATCCGCGTGCCGTGAAGGGCGGATTGTATGTGCCGTTTATGTCGATCTACATTCCGGCTAAATATCAAAATGAGAAAGGCCGATCCAAGGAGGTTGCAGATTCGTTGATAACCCTGGTGGAACAAATCCAGGCTGCCTATCCGGATCAATTGGCCCTGGTAACCAAGGCCGACGAGATTTTATCCAATTTTCAAAAAGGAATTGTGTCGCTCCCAATGGGTATGGAAAATGGCTCACCCCTGGAGCGATTTGAGGATGTAGCCTATTTTCACAAACGCGGTATCCGCTACGTCACCCTTACACACAGCCGGGACAATCACATCTCTGATTCCTCGTACGATACCCTGCACACACATTCGGGCCTGAGCACCTTCGGAAAGCAAATTGTGAAGGAGATGAACCAGGTGGGCATTATGGTCGATGTGAGCCACCTCACCGATGATGCTATTTGGGATGTGCTGGAAGTGACTACCAAACCTGTTATTGCGACGCACAGTGCTTGTCGGCATTTCACACCGGGCTATGAGCGCAATTTACCCGATACGCTCATCCGTGCCATTGCAGCAAATGGCGGGGTTGTGGCTGTACCATTTAGCCATTATTTCCTCAGTTCGGAAAGTCGGGAGGTGTATTTTGCCGCAGAGAAAAAAATGAAAGATATGGGGCTCTCGGAGCACACGCCATCTGGGCGCGCCTTTTTGCGTGAAGAAATCCGCAAGTCGGGCATTGCCGTCAAAGATGTTGCCGATCACATCGACCACATCCGGAATCTGGTTGGGATCGACCACATAGGCTTGGGCGGTGACTTTGATGGGGTAGGGCTTGCCCTTCCTCCCGATCTGATGGATGTAAGCATGTACCCCAACCTCCTTGCCGAGCTCTTCAAGCGTGGTTATACAGATGAAGAGGTTCGTAAAATTTGTTTTGAAAATACGCTTCGGGTTTGGAGAGCGAATGAGTAAAGCCCAATTCCCCGTAGAGACGCAAAATCTTGGAGACGCAAAATCTTGCGTCTCTACGGGGCGGGGGGAGCCCCAATCCGGGTGATTTGTTCTGCAATCCACCAGTTTAAAAATTAAAAAGCCCCGCATCCTGAACAATCCAAGATGCGGGGCTGTGTTTGTAAGCCTATCGGAATACTAGTCTTCCGTTTTGTCCTCTTCAGAAGACTCCTCAGGGGTGTCCTCTTTTTTAGCGGCTGGCTTTTTCTTGGCTGGCGCTTTCTTTGGCTTTTCTTCGACTGTTTCCGTTTCCTCAGCCTTCACTTCCTCGGCAGCTGGTGCTGCTTCTTCTGCTTTGGCTTCTTCGGTTGCAGCCTCTTCTTTCTTAGTGAGTTCGTCTACGTATTCCTCAGCCGTTTCAAGGGCTTCGTCGATGGCTTTAGCGGCTTTTTCGCCTATTACTGAGGCAACAGCCTTAACGGTGTCGGTGATGTCTTCGAGGATTCTCCCACCACATTGCTAAGGGCTCCGAGGATGCTTTCTTCCTCTTTTAGGTGTCTCTGATTTTTCTTTTTAGGTGCTTCAGTTGCTTCCGCTTTTTCCTCGGTTTTGGTGGAGGTTTTTACTTCTGCTGCAATTTCTTCTTTGGCTTGTTTTTTCGCCTCCTCCATTTTCTTACGGTGATCTTCTTTTTCCTCAGCCTGGGCTATCTGCCGTTCCACGCTTTCGCGGGTTTTGTTCATGTCCTCCAGTTTGACGTGCTTGGATGCAAGTCGTTCTTCCACCAATTTGATCTTGGCTTCGCGGATTTGCGCTTCCAGTTGCCCCTCTGTAGAGGCGATTTTGCGCTTTTGAAACTTGAGTTCATCCTCGTCGCGGCGGATGCTGTCTTCCATCCGTTTGATAGCATCCTGCAAGCCTTGCAGACGGCGTGCATGGCGTTCAACCAGGGAGCCTTTGTTGGCATCTGGCCCAAATTTCTTTTCTTTTGCGGCTTTGAATGCACCATCCAGGCGCTCCCACAATTTATTTCGATGCTCGTTACTCATCCGTGAATCGCGGTAACGGCGTTGGATTTGCTTTAATTCTTCAAAAACAGCGTTGAGTTTGTTTCCACCAGCCTGGATTTTTTCTTCCACAGCTTCCAACTTCACATTGAATTCATCAAACAAACTTTTCGAGGAGGACATGAATTCATCTTGCATTTTGGAACGCAGTTTTTTCATGTCTTCAAAAAGTGCATTGATGTCGTCACGCAGGCTGTCGGCATGCTCCCGAAACAAGTTTCGGTCTCGTGCCTGATCCTGAACCTTACTCCAGAACGTGCGGAGGCTTTCCCAAAGTCCGTTGTCAAACTCGGTGAGTTTTTCAACTTTTTCCTTCAGTTCAGCGAGTTCTTCCTGATAGGCCTGGTGCAATTTGGTTGAAAGCACTACAAAATGCCATTCGGTCTGTGCACGTTGGATGAGGTCTTCCCGCTCTGGCTTGAGTCCTTCGGGTAATAGTCCCTCAGTTACACTGAGTGCACGTTCTTCCTGCGTGTGGGATTCGGGGAATGCAACTTCGGCCTTATCGGTCCGCCAGTTGTTCATCATTTCATCTACAAAGGCTTCGGTTGTAATCGCCTCCGGGAATGTGTACAACAAGACCTTGCTTTTGTCTGCTTGTAATTCTAATGCGATCAATACCTTTTCGTTGGCTGCGTTGGTTCCCCAAACTACTAACTTGTTCTTCATGTCGTTAAAATAAGTCTGCTTAATGCGTTGTTCTCTGTAAAAATTCGTGTAAAAATTGTGTGATTTCGGGCTTTAATGCATGAATCTGAATCAAATTCCCGTATCGGTTGATTTTAGATGCCCAAAATTAGCACCCATCAGGCACTTTTAATAATTCCGGACTCGACTAAATACTCTGCAATTTGAATAGCATTGGTTGCAGCGCCCTTCCGAAGGTTGTCTGAAACAATCCAAAGATTCAAGGTTTTCTCCTGCGTTTCATCCCGCCGGATGCGACCCACAAATACATCGTCCTTGTCGTGAGCAGTGATCGGCATCGGGTACTCTAATTTTGATACATCATCAACAATTGTAATGCCCGGGAAGTTTCGGAGTTTCTCTACTACGTCTTTCAAGTCGAACTCGTTTTCAAACTCTACATTCACCGCCTCTGAATGTCCGCCAATAACGGGGACACGCACAGCAGTTGCTGTCAACTGTATGTTTTCATCCAGGATTTTCTTGGTTTCCAAAACCATTTTCATTTCCTCTTTGGTATATCCATTTTCAAGAAATATATCTACGTGCGGAAGGAGGTTCATGTCGATTGGGTAGGCATATGCCTTGTCAGCGGGCTTTCCGGCGCGTTCATCCATCAATTGATTCACCGCTTTCACACCGGTACCGGTTACCGACTGGTAGGTGCTCACGACAACCCGACGAATTTTGTAGGCATCGTGCAGGGGCTTGAGTGCAACAACCATCTGAATGGTAGAGCAATTTGGGTTTGCAATAATCTTATCGTCTGCGGTAAGCACGTGTGCATTTACTTCAGGGACAACCAGTTTTTTATCCGGGTCCATCCTCCATGCGCTGGAATTGTCGATCACAACAGTACCGTTGGCTGCAAACTTTGGTGCCCACTCAAGCGATACGGATCCACCTGCAGAAAAAATAGCAATATCCGGACGCTGATCCACCGCGTCCTGCATGCTTAAAATCGGATATTCTGTACCCTTAAACCGGATCATTCTTCCGACAGAACGGGCGGAGGCCACAGGGAGTAATTCGGTTACAGGGAAGTTTCGCTCTTCCAGTACTTGAAGCATTTTGGTGCCAACCAATCCAGTGGCACCCACAAGGGCAATTTTCATAGAATGTATAAGCAGTTTTTGGTCGAACTTCCCGATAGCAGATCTATCGGGAAGTTCGCGCGTATGAGGACAGCCTGTCCTTAGAATTTTGTTTTTACAAATTTTACCGTTTGGGTTTGGTGTGCTGTGCGCAGGCTGCAAAGGTAGGTCCCGTCTGCTAATTCGGCAATAGGTATTTCAATTTGACTGCCCGACACATTTCTACTTAGATACTGCTTGCCGGATAAACCCATAATGGAAACGGTTGCTTTTGCTACAGGTTGCTCCAGCGTGATTCGAATATAATCGCTTGCCGGGTTGGGACTTAAGCTAAACCGGGTATTTCCGGGAGTGCCCTGGGTTGAAACCATATTGGTGTAATTGCTGGAAAACATACCGCGCCCGTGGGTAACCTGCAACCAGTCCGTCAACCGGACGAACGTCGATAAAGTCAATGACTGAAGATCCGATCAAATCAGGTGATTCCAGTTCCCATTGGGTTCAAACTGTGTTACCGAATGTAATTCCAGGAGTATCTGTTGAGTATAAACCAATGCTGGTTCCACAAAAATATTTTCTGGAGCCATCCGCAAACGGTAAAATGCTAACCCACCGGATGGATGGTGCATTGCCCGTGCCAAACGAACTTGCTTCCAGGTTTCCTCCCACACTTTTGCCCAAGTTTGTCCGCCATTTGTGCTTTGAAACAGGCTGTAAATATTGTAATTCGAATAAGCCACAATCACATTGTCCGCATCATCCGGATCAATGGCTATACAACTCACGTTTCCATTGGGGGGGCCGCAGGAGAGGTTAATGGAGTCCAGTTCGGAGTGCCGGTATGGGCATCATCAATGCGAAACAATTTATTAGCAGACGTTCCAAAGTAAACTCGGTGGGTCGGATTGGCCTGCGAAACTGCGATGGCGCTGATTCTGCCGTCAGCGCTTTCGAGGCTGTCAGGAAATACAGTCCATCCCTGAGCAATGCTGTCCCACTCGTTGTTGAGTACAATATTTCCCAGTTCCGATTGCCGGTACAGTTTATCTCCGGCAGGTAAAAACAGGATGTCCTGATCAGTAGGGTCAATTGCTAATGGATTAATAAACAGGTAATCCGACTTGTCCGGACCAATTGGATCAATTCGAGTATACGCGGTTACCTGCCCGGTTGCATCGATGTCGCATTTTGCCACTTTGCCCTGCTGGATAGAAAGTACATAGGCAGATTTATTATTTAAAATTGCACCGTAGGCACCATCTCCATTTACCGTTTGGACCCAGGTAGACTGTGGGTCATTGGAGTTTGTGAAAAAGTTACCATTGTCCTGCAAGCCACCAATCAGCGTATGATCTCCCGAAAGGGTGTGCTCAATCATTGCGGTGTAGAACTGGCTGGTTTGGTATCCCCGATTCAGGCTGTTCCAGACTACCGTTGGTGCAGTACAATTATCCGTGCGGTGCAAACCTCCATCGCTGGCACTCAGCATGACACTGGAGTCTGAAGGCAGAAACAACAGATCGTGAATGTCCGGGTGGTGATTTGGGTACAATTCAAAATAAGGAAGGCTGGTGCCCGGTTTGTAGCCACCGATGTGCGTGGTGTTATCGGGAGAAGTAAATCCGTCAGTTGATCGGTAAATGTTGGTGCCGCCAATGTAAACATTGTTTGTTCCCGGTTGGACACGAACCACCAAATCGTATCCGCCCTGACAGGCGAATTGATCAAATTCAGTTCCCACCGAAGGCATGTTGCCAGAAAGGTCGGTCCAGGTGCCTCCTGCTCCGGAGCCATCTCCGCTCAGATATTCGTATTTCCAGAGGCTGGACCAGTCGTCAGAATCAATGTAGTTGTTGTAATGCCCGGAGCCAGGCGTTTCAGCAAGAATGTACACTTCGTTTTCGTTGTTCGGATTGATTTCAATCACCATCCGGTTGAACTCTGCGGGGAAGTTGGCAGGAGTAATATCAGTCCAGGTAGTCCCGTTTGTGCTGCGCCAGATTCCGCCCTGCGGCCCGTCGCTGCTCATGGTTGCATAGCGCACGCCGGTGTTGCTTACTGCCACATCAGCAAAATAGGAGTAGGCTGAAGTATTGCCTCCAATTACCGCAGACCAACTAATTCCACTGTTTACGCTTCGGTAAATGGTCCCGATCGTAGCCATGTAAATTTCTGTCTGGTTTTCATTTGCCGGATTCATGGCCAGGCGCCAGCCAGATTGATACAGGCTGGTAAATTGGTTGGGGTTGCCCCCTGCTGTAGAAGTAATCGGTGTCCATGTAATCCCGTTATCGGTACTTTTGAACATGCCATCTCCGAGGTAAAAGGCGCCCGTTGCGCCGGCGCTGGTGCCATACACTTCTCCTGAGAGGTAAAACCAGGAGTCTGTATGCCCGGGACGTTTATCCTGAACGATGCTTACACAGCCCGGATGCGCATTCAATGGAGTGGTGCGTTCCCAGGATTGGCCGCCATCTTCACTCAGCCATACTCCACCCGAAACACCACCTGCCATGAGGCGGTTTTCATCGGTGACGTCCATAGTCAGCGCGCGCGTTCTTCCGCCTACATTATATGGCCCCCTATTTTCCCATATCCCACCTGCCCGGTTGCTGGCTTTGATCGGTAGGCTTTTTGCAAAAGCCTGTTCGAGTAAGCGGATTCCCTGAGGGATTTCTCCGGTGGCTGGATCGGCAAGGCGTTGCTTCTCCCAGGCCATTCGGAGTGCTTTGTTTTCTTCTTGTGGAAAACTGGGCAAACCGACTGTTTTCTCTTTGGTCAAATCAGAAGCCAGGAAAAAGCATCCGACAAAAAACACTGCAAGCAAGAGGGTAGGTATGGCTATTTTTTTCATATAAATTTTGTTTGGCACTAATATACGCAAGAGCGGGAACAAATCCTGACCACTGACTACTGACCACCCTTTATGCATTTTTTTCAAAAATAGCATCTTGTATAGGAGCGATGGAAATTTGATGTCACATTCTTTTGATATTGAAAGGCTATAACTAAACTATTATTTGACTCAACACCCTATGCTCCGTATATTTGACCGAATATTTTTTGAGGTTCCCACTGAATCCCATGCAGTGAAATTTGAATCTGGTTGTAAATGTGCTATGATGAACGCATCATTTCAAACAGGATCGGGCACTGCTCCTGAAAACTATCCGGGTATTTATGTTCAAACGATTTCGTAAAGATGCTGCCAATGAGTTGGCTGACGAAGCACTGCTGGCGAAATATCAAGAGAGTGGTGATTTGCAGCACCTGGGGCAATTGTACGAGCGGTATATGTCCATGGTTTTTGGGGTATGTCTCAAATTGATGCGGGATCACGGGAAGGCAGAGGATGCTGTCATGATAATTTTTGAAAGCATCATTGAAAAAGCCCGGACCCATGAGATCGCAAACTTCAGACCCTGGCTTTACGTCACAGCGAGAAACCACTGCCTGATGGAGTTTAGAAAAAACAATCGTCGACCAACCGATCTGCATGAACCAGATCAAATGGCCCGATTTGATTCAGTAGACCCGGAATTTGATATTGAGTTACCAGATACTAATGAAACAGCGCTAAATAAATGCCTGGAAGGGCTGGCGGCGCTACAACGGAAATGTGTGCAACTTTTTTATTTTGAAAATAAATCCTACAAAGAAATCGCGTTAATGCTTGAGGAAGAACTCGGGCAGGTCCGTTCTTTTATTCAGAACGGGCGGCGCAATCTCAAACTTTGTCTCGAAAAACAAGGCATCAATAAGATTGCCGATTCGTTTTAAGCATGGCTGCTAAACCGACCAAACCCAACCCTCAACAGGACTCAACATTCCAACACATGTTGCGTCGCTGGTTTCGCGGAGATATGACGCTCCGCGACGAGGCCTCCTGGCAATCAATGGCCAGAGAGGATGGTTTCCAGCGCGATGCACTGGATGGATATCGAAGTGCCCCTGAAATGGATCATGAGGCCGCCATGAAGCGTATGCAAGAGGCTTTGCACAAACGGGTGCCCCCCAAGCCAAAGGTATTTCCAATCAATCGGGTTCTTTCTATTGCCGCGGTCTTTCTGCTTTTGGTGGCTGCGATTTACTGGCTTCCTCAAAGTGGAATGAACCTGAACAGCAAATCCAAGGAACTTGCCCAAAATACAGAACAGCAGGATACCGATGGCGCTCCGAGCGAAACAATGACTCCAGCTGTAGCCGATAAAATTCAATCGGAGCAGGAGAAGGCTGTAGTTAACAAACCTACAGTCATAAAGGATGCTAAACCCGACATCCTGCCGGGCGGCGGCATTGCAGCGAATACCCCAGAGCCACCTGTTCGTGTGCTTGAATCAAGTTCACCCACCAATTCAAACATTCTGAGCGAAGATGCCGATGATATCTATAAGGATGAGGCATATGGATATACTCCGGTGAACAATCCACCACTTAAAGAAGAGGCAGCAGGATCGCAAGCATTCGAGCCCGCAGTTGCTCAGCAAAATACTTCTCCCCAAGGTACCAGTCGGAAAGCGCGGAGTTTTCCCATTGAAGAACAAATAACGGAGCAGGAAAAGCCTACAACCACATACAAGCCGAAAATGGATAACGGTTTGTTGGGTGGCCAGCCGGCAATGGGATGGGATGCATTTGATGAATACCTTCGTCGCTCTGCCCTGTTGCCTATTGAAGCCCGAAACAACAACGTCACGGGTGTAGTACGGCTTGAGTTCAGCATTGACCCCGGAGGGAGCGCATTTAACTTCGTTGTGTTGCAAGGTTTGGGGTATGGCTGTGATGAAGAGGCTATTCGCTTAGTGTCAGCCAAGGAGTGGTTGCGCGGTTCCGGTGGGCGTACGCGTGTGGATGTTTGGTTCCGGCGATAAAAATCCTCCCCTTAAGGCTAAATCTAAAAAATTAAATCTGTAGCGTGAACAAATTCCTATTGTTCAAAAGGCTTGCTATTTTTGCTTTATGAAACAAATTTGGAGTTGGTTGAATCAGGCGTATCCGCTGGAGTTGAGTCTTCCCAGACTGATGGGGTCTTTGATTTTTGGAAGTTTTTTTGTCACCTTTTTCCTGTACACATTTCGGCCTTTTGGCATGGATGGCCTTTCATCCGGCGCGGCTTTTTCTATTGCCGCCGGTTATGGCTTGATTACGGCAACTGTGACCCTGGTTTGGTTTGGAATCATGCGTTTTGCACAGCGGTGGATTGACGAAGAATCCTGGAGTGCCGGAAAAGAGATTGTTTCTGACTTGCTGTTTGTTTCTTTGGTTGGAGTGGGTAATATGTTGTACGGGGCAATCCTGTTTTCGGAAGAAATTACCTGGGGCTTGTTTTTGGGCTGGCAAAAACTCACTTTCCTGGTGGGCTTATTTCCGGTGGTTATCGGTGTGCTGGTCAAACAAATCCGGCTTATGCGGCAATTTACACTGGAGGCCAGCGAAATCAATGCTTCCCTTCCCGGACGGCCGGCACATCCGGTTCAGAAGGTGTTGCTGCGGGGAGATAATCAGAATGAAGAAGTTACCCTCAGTGCCGATCAGATTTTGTACCTCGCTGCTGCAGACAATTATGTTCAGGTATACTACCAAACCAGCGAGGGCGTGCAATCCACCATGTTGCGTTCTACTTTGAAAAAAATGGAAGATGCATTAAGTGGCATTTCCGAAATGTTTCGCTGCCACCGAACATACCTTGTAAATCTGGATCAGGTGGTAGAGGTAAGCGGCAATGCGCAGGGGTTCAAACTACACCTGCAAGGTGTCGACCAAACCATTCCGGTTTCCCGAACCCTGAATGATTCCATTCACCTCAAGTTGGCCCAAATAAAGTAATAACCCCTCCCATTTGCCCCTGTGGCCCTCCCGTTTGTCCCTGGCTTTGCTATTGGGCCCGTATTCTTGTCGCTCACCACTCAAATCTGCGCGGCTGAATTTTTCCATATTCCTTTGCATTGTTGATATTATTCTTGTTCACCGTAGCCTCTAAGAGGATACAACAAATTAGTCTTCAATGGAACTTTTAGGAAAACTCTCGCTTTGGATTCACATTCTCGCCGGCTTGCTTACTCTTTTGGCCGGACCGGTAGCCATCTTTTATAATTTTAAAAATGTCAAGCGGCACAAGCAGGCAGGGAAGTTGTTTTTCTATGCCATGGTAGTCGTGTGTTTTACCTCCTGGGTCGGTTACTTCAAACGGCCTGATGTAGTCTTTTTTCAATTTCTTTTAGGTATAGCAACCATCGTATTGGCAAGTGTTATCCAGGGTATTCGGGCGATTCAGTTGATGAAAGGAAAGTCTGTGATCCGATTTGATTTTGTTTACAATGTGTGCCTGGGGCTTTTTGGAGCCTGGATGCTTCAAAAGGCTTATGTGCATTTTAGTGCGGGTACATTTATTGCTTTTCCCATTTTGTTCTTTGTTTTTGGGATTTCAGCAGTGAAAAACTCAATCGCACAAATACGCATGTTGCTGCACGCCGATCAGTTGGCTCCGATGGTTTGGTACAAATTGCATGTGGCAACCATGTTGGGAGCGTTCACAGCCTCAACAACTGCATTTACTGTCAATGCAGCCCATTTTTTGCCCTGGTACATCCAATGGTTTGGCCCTACACTTGCATTGCTTCCATTGCAGTTTTATTTTGCTAAAAAGATTTCAGGTCCAGGTCGTAAGGCGAAGCCGGCAGAAGAACTGCAAACGACCTAATCGCGCTCTAAAACATTGTTTTGCATTTGCTGTTGTAGTGGGTATGTTTTGGAGAATAAAAAGCCGTATTTTTGCGGTTCGATACTTATGATAAAACGACAAGCAGAAGCGCGTATTCCCAGTCGCTGGGGCGAATTTCAAATGGTGGCATATGCCGCCAATGCCGACGAGCGCATGCCGCACCTGGCACTGGTTTCAAAAGACTTTGACCCCAATAAACCCACACCCGTACGCATCCATTCCGAATGTATGACCGGCGATGTATTCAGTTCAAAGAAGTGTGATTGCGGAGAACAGTTGGATGCATCATTACGGATTGCAGCAGAGCGGGGGGGCGTAGTAATATACCTGCGCCAGGAGGGAAGAGGTATTGGACTCATAAACAAACTCAAGGCATACAACCTCCAGGAGGAAGGGCTCAATACCATTGATGCAAATACGCATTTGGGTTCTGATGCCGATGCCCGCCAATATGAGTGCGCCATCTTTATGCTGCAAGATCTGGGGATTTCAGAAATTGAACTGATAACGAATAACCCCGAGAAAGAGGCTGCGATGAAAAAGTCGCCAATACGTGTGCTTCGGCGCATCCCGGTGGTTATACCACCACATGCTGAAAACGAGGCTTACCTCAAAACGAAACAAGATTTGATGGGGCACATGCTAGGCATCTAACGCACCAGATCTTTTAAACATTATTGTCATTTTAAAATCTGAATTGCCGCAGCATTCGGGTTTTGAAATGGCAATTTTTTTTTGAATGCAGCGTTTGGTACTTGGTAATATTAGGCAGCAGTTTGTCGTGCGTATGTATCCCATTTTATGCTGTCATCCGACCTTTTAGATTTCAATCCATAATCAAGTTGCCGCCTTTAGTTTTGGGCATGGTTCGGTTTTTAATTCAAGTAAAATCGTATACATGCTAATGGCCTGACATTCTGCCGCATTGGTGTGGGATGTTGCTTGTCATGCAAATGATTCGTTAATGCCTGTTTTGGGCAAATAAAAAGGACATTGGACTCCGTTAGAGAACCGGTTTTAGAATTTGATTTGGTTGGCCCGGATTATTGCCATTTTAGGTCAAGGGGCTTTCCGGATTCTAATAACCATTCTGGAGTCATACAAAACCAAAACCATGTTAAAACACCCTTACTTTTTGCGTGTAGTTACCGCGTTCATTTTCCTGTTCTCTTTTTCAGCAATCTCTGCTCAGGTGGAAGATTGCTTTAACGGCATTGATGATGATGGGGATGGCCTCATCGACTGCTTTGATCCGGATTGTACCTGCACCGGACAATGTGATGATTTCTATTATGCTACTTGTGGTGGTGACTGCTCGTATGTGCCACCCTGTGCCCAATTAAGTCTGGGTGTTCAATGGATTGGCGAAGCGGAAACCGGAACTTACTCTCCGCTTGTAGCCGGAGATATGGACGGCGATGGCATCCCTGAAATTGTAACCTATTGGGTTGAAAATCCGGACATCTATATTATCGACGGAGTTACAGGCCTGACCAAAGTGCACATCGTGGGTGCAACACCACTTCCCGGAGGAACAGCGCCTGCAATTGCCGATCTGGATAACGATGGTTTTGGAGAAATTGTAATTGTGGGGCAGGATCGGCGCCTGCGATGTTATGAACACGACGGCACCTTGAAATTTGCTAGTCCGGGACAGGTTGGGTTTTCCACCCGTTACCGGTTTTCCATCCCCAATATTGGCGATGTGGACCACGATGGGTTCGCAGAGATCAACATCGGAAATCAGATTTTTAGCGGTCAGACCGGTGCCTTGCTGTGCTCCGCTCCCGACAATACCTTTTCCGCCGGTGAACACCCCAAGCGCGTGGTTGGCGGCTTTTCGTTTAACTCTCCCGTGTTGATGGATGTACTCCCGGATGCATTTTGTGCAGATTGTGCGGGCTTGGAAATCGTAGCGGGTAATACCGTTTTTTCTGTAAACCTTGTAACTGGTGTGTCCACGCCACAGGTTATGGCTCCTGCCGGTTATTCAGATGGGTTTACCGGAATCGCCGATTTTGATCGGGACGGAGACCTGGATGGAGTAGTGCAGGGTGAGCGCAACGGAGAAAACTGTATATATGTGTGGGACTTGCAAACGTCTACCATTTTGCGTGAGTTTATTCCGTATGAAAACTGGGCACTGGGTGCTTCGCGTCCGAATATAGCCGACCTGGATGGGGATGGCGAATTGGAGGTAAGTTTCGTTGAGTATCCGCGATTGTATGCATTGGATAACGATTTTACACCCTTGTGGATCAATAATACCAGCGATGTTTCCTCGGTAACATGTTCCAGTGTTTTTGATTTTTGTGGCGATGGATCTTCAGATGTTATTTATCGCGGTCAGACCAAGTTGCAAGTATTGGAAGGTGCCACCGGACTGGTTAAATGGGAGGACGATTGTGTGTCGGCAACCCATATTGAAAATCCGCTGGTACTGGATGTAGATGCAGACGGTCAGACTGAAATTGTGATTGAGTGCAGTACGGATGGAACACAGAATGTAGGCTCGGTTGTGGTTTTTGAGGCGGTTGCTTCTCCTGGTATCGCTTCACGAACAGTTTGGAATCAGCATGCCTATTTTAACACCAACATCAACGATGATCTCCGCGTGCCGCTGTACCAGCAGAATCCACATATTGTAGGAGACAGTTTAACGTTAAATGGATTTCTCAACCAATTTTTCAACCCTTCATTTCCCACACCTGACGGGACCATTGCACTGGATAATGTACTCTGTGTCGGAGATTCTCTGGATATTAGTCTGAGCATTTGCAACAACGGAGACAACCTGCTTCCCCCACAGACTTTGATCTCTTTTTATCAGGGGAATCCGCAAACCACCGCGGCACCGTGGTTGGGTGCATTGCCAATTTCTGTTGGCTTGCTTCCAGACAGTTGTGCTAGTTTTACTTTCCGGGTTCCGCGGGTAGCCAATGATTCGATTTTTTTGGTTCTGAATGACGACCATTCATTGATGCCCCCATTTAATCTGGTTCAGGATTTTCCGGTTACAGGCATTGGGGAATGTGAGTTTGCGAATAATATTGATGTTTTCTACTATGATTATACCCCGGATGAAATCAACCTTGGGCCTGATACCTTGCTCTGTGGCGATCAGACGCTGGACTTCGACATAACCGGAAATCAACTAAGCGGATATACCTGGCAGGATGGAAGCATGTTGCCGCAATATACAGTACCCGGACCGGGCTTTTATTTTGCTTCTGCGATCGACCAATGCGGAATTGTGCATTCAGATACCCTGGTGGTAACACTGGATACAAGCACTGTGGTGCGGCTGGGAATGGATCAGGAAATATGCGAAGGAGAAACTTTCCAACTCGGTGAGACAGGGTTTGATTATTACACCTGGTCGCCTTCCGGCCTGGTAGATTGTCCGACATGCGCATCTGTTATCGTGGATGCTCCAAGTTCGGGTTTTGTCGCACTGGAGGCTGGCTTTGCAGATGGATGTAAGAGTACAGATACCGTATTCATACAAGTAAATGCAGTTTACGACTATACGATTGACACCGTAATATGCTACGGAAGGGTAGTGGATTGGTTTGGAACGATTATACCTCCCGATAGTTTGCATGTGTTCAATTTGCAAACTACTGCAGGCTGTGACTCAACAGTTCGAATCAATGTCATAGGTACGACGGTGGGAACCTATACCATTTCAGTAGATACCAATGCCTGTCTGGGTACAGTACTTCCATACAATGGCTTTGATTTGGAGCCTGGAGAAAATACCATTTTTAATCTGTCGGCAATTACGGGCTGTGACTCCACTGTGCTGGTGTATGTTGCACCCTTAGATACATTTGCTACTGCCGAAGATTTGGTGATTTGTTATGGAGATACGGCATTGGTGTTTGGGCAGCCGGTAGCAACCAGCGGTATTTACCTTCAGACATTTACGGCTGCAAACGGATGTGATTCCACCCATACCGTTGGGCTCCAAATATTGGATCCTATTTTGATTTCTATAGATGAAACGCCGACCTGTTTCAATGAGAGTATCGGAACTTTGCAGGCAAATGTGCAAGGAGGGGCAATGCCATATGCGTATGCCTGGGACTGGACTCCGGGCATGACTTCTGAAATAAACGGGTTGCCAGCCGGAAACTATGAACTTACTGTAACCGATGCTAATGACTGTACAGAAACTGCTGCTGCTCAGGTTTCAGCCTATCCGGAAATTCAATTCAGTGTAGATACCGATACCGTGAGCTGTTACGGCGTGGAAGATGGAGCAATCCTGGTATCCAGCCCTGACCCGACACTTACGTACAGTCTGGATTACGATCCATTTTTACAGACTGAAGGATTTTACAACTTGGCTGCCGGCGAATACGATTTGTTGGTTCAGGATGTGTTTGGGTGTATGGATACCTTGGAGATGGTGGTGTTTGGACCACCTCCATTGCAGGTGGTCTTGCCTGCAGATACGGTTGTGCAGTTGGGAGATTCACTGCCAGTGTTAATTCTCAATTCGTCGCTGACTCCGGTTCAATACACTTGGAATGATACCAGTTACCTCAGTTGTACAAGTTGTGAGAATCCTTGGGCGTACCCGTTGAGCAGCATTATTTATGAATTGATGATAACAGATGAAAACGGATGTACTGCAACGGATACCTGGAACTTGCAGGTGGATGAAATCATAAATTTATTCATGCCCAATGTATTTAGCCTGTCGGCATTGAATGATTTCAATCAACAGTTCAGACCGGCATTTGGGAAGGCGGTCAGACGGGTAAATGTAATGCAGATTTATGATCGTTGGGGGGCATTGCTGTATGAAGTCAAGCAGGCCGACCCCACGGATTCTATCCTGATTTGGGATGGTCGAAGCAAGGGCAAATATTTGGACCCCGGAGTGTATATCTGGATATTGGAGTTGGAATTAGTAGATGGACGAATTATAAAAAAACAAGGTGATGTTACCCTGATTCGATAATTTCAATAGCAGATAAATGTTTGTAAAAAACCCATGCATCTCAAGAAGGTGTGTGGGGTTTTTATATAGACCAAAAACATTGTCTTCGATAACGGGCGACATTGCAAATCATATTTTTGGAAATTATATTGGGGCCGAATTCCTTGACCCAAGGGGTGCATGGTGTCCTTTGTTCAATTAGGGGTTCAAATTATTTAACGCTAAAACAAAGTGTCATGAGAAACAATCTGATTTTCTGCTTGCTTTGTATTTCCTTGTTTTTAATTTCATCACCTGGCCTTGCTCAGGTAGAAGTCGACAGCGTTGCGATGTATCGGATAGAAACAATGGATGGCAATGAGTTTGTTGGTGAAATTCTTTCTGAAACTCCTACCGAAATTCAGATCAAAACAAGCAATTTAGGTACGATTTCGATTCAGCAATCAGATATTAAACGCCGGACAACGGTACGTAGTCAGGAATTTGTTGCTGGTGAATTCTGGCCGGATAACCTTCAGTCTACCCGCTACTTTTGGGCCCCCAATGGATATGGCTTAAAGAAAGGAGAAGGGTATTACCAAAATGTTTGGGTGTTTTTCAATCAGGTGAGCTATGGATTTACCGATAATTTTTCAGTTGGAGTGGGGCTGGTCCCAACTTTTTTGTTAGGAGGGACTGAGGTGCCAATCTGGTTGACCCCAAAGGCTTCATTTCCGATAATAGAGGACAAGTTGCAGCTGGGTGCTGGAGTACTTGCTGCATCGACCCTGGGAGAGGGAGAGTCATTTGGTATTGCGTATGGCGTAGCAACGGTAGGCGACCGAAATAAAAATGCAAACCTCGGCGTGGGTTTTGGTTATTATGGAAATGATTGGGGGAAGCATCCGGCGATTACGTTTGGAGGGATGTATCGAATCAGTAAGCGAGGCTATTTGATTACTGAGAATTATATTTTAGCAGGATCGGCTGGGGTCGCCTCCATGGGTGGTCGGGTAGTATGGCCTAAGGTCGCATTGGATTTTGGTGGATTCGCGCCGCTTGGTGATGATGTCGGATTTCTAGTTGTTCTTCCTTGGCTGGGTGTTTCAATTCCTTTTGGCAATTATTGAGGCTTTTTAGACAGGTGGATTTCCAGTCTCCACTTTCTACCACCAGCATTATTTTTTGAGTATAAATTAGGGCAGGTACTTGTTTTTCGAAGCAAGTACCTGTTTTTTTTGTGTTGTTTGGCTTGTGTGGAGTGAATTCTAATCGGTTTGTTTTGGAATTTTTAGAAAATCTTGATTTTGTTAAAATATTGATAATCAGATAATTAAATAATTGTAAAAAAATGTTTTGAAAAAAGATTACAATGAAAGTACATAAAAGTGGTAAAATGTGGTAAAAGAGACTATATTTGTGGCAATGGTTTGTGGGATTGGTGTATCCAGTCGAAAACAAAGCACAGGCCATAAACAGCACGATGAACTTAATAGGAGAATATCAGGTAGCTATAGACAGCAAGGGGCGGTTGCGATTGCCAACGCCTTTGTTGCGGCAGCTTCCGCCGGTGAAGGCTGGTGAGGGATATTCTTTTGTTTTGAACCGTGGATTCGAAAAATGTTTGACACTGTACCCCAACCAGGTATGGGATGAGATTGCGGCTCGTCTGAGTAAACTGAACCGATTCAATGATCGGAACAGGATGTTTTTTCGCTCCTTCTTTTTGGGAGCGGCTCCTATGGAAACCGACAGCGCGGATCGCATTCTCATTCCCAAACCCTTGCAGGATTACGCAGACCTTGGCTCCGAAGCAATATTGATAGCAATGGACGACCGGATTGAAATTTGGTCGCCCAAAGGCTATCAGGCTATGCTTTCTATCAATCCAAATGATTTTGCAGATCTGGCGAATGAAGTTATGGGCAGTGACGAATCAGAACCAGAAAACGATCCGGCCTGAATTGGTCGGTAGATAAAACTCCAAAACTCAGGATGAACTATGTATCACGATCCCGTATTGCTCAACGAATCCATTGCGTTTCTGCAACTCAAGCCGGAGAGCTTGGTGGTGGACGTAACATTCGGCGGCGGCGGGCACAGTGCAGCCATCCTGAAAGAACTGGGCGACAAAGGTCGTCTGTTTGCCTTTGATCAGGATGCAGATGCCCGCAAGAATGCGGAACAGGCACCATTCCAGGGTGCTGAAAATTTTCATTTCATCCAATCAAACTTCAGGCATTTGAAACGCCAACTTCGGGCTTTGGGCATTGTGCCTGGGAGCATCGATGGTTTATTGGCAGATTTGGGCGTGAGTTCCTATCAGTTCGATACACCCGACCGTGGATTTAGTTACCGGTTCGATGCCCCGCTGGATATGCGAATGGATGCAGAAGGAGAGGGTGGTGCTGATTTTGTGCTGAACACCTATTCTGCGGATTCGCTTCAAAATATCCTGAGCATTTATGGAGAGGTCCGGAATGCCCGAACGCTTGCGCAGGCAATTGTAAAACAGCGCGACCAGCATCCGTTCAAAACAACCGGTGACCTGGTTGCTATTTGCGATACCTGGTACATGGGCGATCGGCTTCGGTATTTGTCGCAGGTGTTTCAAGCCCTACGGATGGAAGTAAATGAAGAAGTATCGGTGTTGGAGGATCTGCTGCGGGAGGCAATGGAAGTTTTGAAACCCGGTGGCCGATTGGTGGTGATAAGTTATCACTCAATTGAAGATCGTTTGGTGAAGAATTTTTTGAAATCAGGAAATGCACAGGGGGAATTGGATAAAGACTTTTATGGCAACATCCACCGCCCGTTCAAATTGATTACCAAGAAAGCCGTTACGGCTTCTGAAGAAGAAATAAAAAGAAACCCCCGGGCACGCAGTGCAAAATTGCGGACCGGAGAAAAGACCTAGGTTATGGCTAAGAAATTGCTGTCAAGGTTGAATATCAGTCATCACACAACGGAGTGGGTTTTTGCCAACTTCCGGTTTGTGCTGTTTCTGGGTTTTCTGGCACTGGTGTATATCGCCAATGCGCACTTTTCAGAACGAAATGTGCGTCAGATACAACAGTTGCAACGCGAAATCAAAGAGCTGAAATGGGAATATATTTCCATTAAAAGCGAAACGATGTATAAATCCATGCAATCGCAAATTGATAAAAGCCTGGATCGTTCGGGGGTAAACCTGAAAGATGAGGGTCCAAAGGTGATTGTAGTTAACTAATACCCGGGGTGCTTGCATCCCACTCAAACTGGTGACAGGGCTGCTGTTGTTTTGTCACTTTAAAATGTCGCTCCACACATGTTGAACATCAAAAATGAGGTTCTGATAAGGGTGTATCTGGTCGCAGCCGCTGTGCTGTTGGTTGGCCTTGTGATTGCGGGGCGATTGTATCAGCTCACTGTTGTTCAGGCTCCTGTTTGGGAGGCCAAGGCAGATAGCCTGTTCCTTAAGTTTGTTGATGTTCGGGCAGACCGCGGGAATATCCTGGCTCAGGATGGCAGTTTGCTCGCCACCTCACTTCCATTTTTCGATATTTATTTTGATGCCAAGGCCGAAGGCCTTACTGAGAAGTTGTTTAATGAGCATGTAGACAGCCTTTCTTATTTGTTGTCGACCTATGTCGATCAGCAATACACCCAGGGGGCATATAAAGAATGGCTTCAGGAACTTCGTAGTGCTCCGGAAGGGACCGCAGGGATTCGCTATGTCCCGATTGCACGAGGTGTCTCATATCATAAAATGCTGCAAATCAAGTCGTTCCCCTTGTTTCGTTTAGGGCGTTATCAGGGCGGATTGATTATTGAACAGAAGCCAAAGCGTGAACGGCCGTATAAAATTATGGCACAGCGTACCATTGGGTATGTTCGTGACGGAGCCTTGCCTGTTGGTCTGGAAGGCAGCATGGATAATGTCCTGGGAGGAAGCATGGGTAAACAACTCATGGTACGTGTACCCGGGGGCGTATACATTCCTGTAAATGACCTGGCTGAAATTGAGCCTCGCTCCGGCGATGATGTAATAACTACTCTGGATATTAATATTCAGGATGTAGCAGAAAATGCACTTCACAAAGCATTGAAAGAGCACGATGCCGATCATGGCTGTGCAATTGTAATGGAAGTAAAGACCGGTGCCATTCGGGCAATTGCCAATTTGGGCCGTACCAAAACTGGCTGGTGGGAAACCTTCAACTATGCCATTGGTGAGCGCGTAGAGCCGGGCTCAATGTTTAAGCTCGCTTCTTTTATGGCGCTTATCGAGGATGGTTATGTGGATGATTTTGAGCAAAAAGTACCGGTTTACCAGGGCCGCGTGAAGTTCTTTAAGGATGAAATGGTGGACTCTTCTCCACATGGACTCGACTCTATGAACATCCTGCAGATTTTTTCTAAATCCTCCAATGTTGGCACAGCAACGCTGGTGCAAAAGCACTATGGGGACAGCCACCGCGAGTCGGATTTTGTAAAGAGATTACAAGCGTTTGGGTTGGACCTCCCATCCGATATTGAAATAGAAGGCGAAGAACTGCCGGTAATTAAAGATCCAAACGATCCACAAACCAACTGGTCGGGCACCACTTTGCCCTGGATGAGTATAGGCTATGAACTCCTTATCTCGCCCATGCAACTTTTGACTTTCTACAATGCAGTCGCAAACGATGGCCGCATGATGAAGCCCTATTTGGTGGATCGGATTGAACATTTCGGCACACCCACCAAAACCTTCCGCCCAACCGTTGTTAAGCGGAGCATTGCAAGAAGAAGTACAATTCGTAAGGCGCACGAGCTTTTGAAAGAAGTGGTTGAAGAGGGGACCGCGCGCAACCTGCGCAATGAGCACTTTGGAATTGCCGGAAAAACCGGTACTGCACAGCTGAATTACCACAAATACAAGACCCGCTCCGGTATTCGGTACCAGGCTGGTTTCTGTGGGTTTTTCCCGGCAGACAATCCGGTGTATTCCTGCATTGTTGTGATCAGCGAGCCCAAAAAAGGCGGCTATCACGGATCAGAAGTAGCTGCACCGGTTTTTAGAGAAATTGCTGAAAAGTGCTATGCCATGAAACCGGCGCTGCATGCACCGATCAATGAAACCCCAAAGCCCAAATTGGCTGGACGGGCTCTTCCACGATTCGACGCAGGCATGCGGGATGA
This sequence comes from Saprospiraceae bacterium, assembly GCA_041392625.1. Lineage (GTDB taxonomy): Bacteria > Bacteroidota > Bacteroidia > Chitinophagales > Saprospiraceae > M3007. The sequence goes on from JAWKLR010000020.1 coordinate 32,561, forward strand.
CATGGAATCTTCTTTGAAGTGGCTTGGTCTGGATTGGGCGCCCGAAGAGGATCAGGAAGACTGGGTAGTGCTCAAACCTAAAACAGATACCCTACAGATGCTGAATCGCATCATACCTGATAACACCATTCCATCTGTTGTTGGAATGGGCTTAAAAGATGCCATTTACCTGTTGGAAAACAGAGGCTGCAAAGTTAAAGTGAAAGGAGTAGGGCGGGTTCGACGCCAAAGTCTGGCGCCGGGAACCCGAGCGAATGGAAAAATGACCTGTGTACTCTATCTGGATTAAACAGGAACATGCATAAAATGCTCATTGACATATTGCAAGATCTCGAACCGCTGGAAGCCCAGGGACCTTCACCTGCTGGAATCGCTGTTGAGTCGATTGTAATCGACAGCCGGGAGGTGAAGCCGGGAGCAGTCTTTGTCGCAATGAAAGGCACCCGCACCGACGGGCATGCCTACCTGCAATCCGCCTGTGAATCGGGCGCAGTTGCTGTTGTTGCTGAGCAAGTTCCAGAAGGGTTTCAACGGCCCGACAATGTGTGTTTGATTTTGGTGCAAAACAGCAACCTCGCCCTGGGCTGGATGGCCTCCGCCTATTACAATAATCCATCAACGGCACTCAAAGTGCTCGGGGTGACGGGGACTAACGGAAAAACGTCCGTTACAACGCTGCTGCATCAGGCATTCACACATATGGGGTATCGTTGTGGATTAATTGGGACTGTTGGGAATCAAATTGGAAACGAGTTGATTCCGGCAACCCACACTACCCCGGATGCAATCCGGGTGCAACACTTGTTGAGTGAAATGCTGGAGGCTGGCTGTTCCCATGTTTTCATGGAAGTAAGCAGTCATGCCATCCACCAGCAGCGCATTGCAGGTGTGCAGTTTGATGGTGCGGTATTTACCAATCTGACCCACGACCACCTGGACTATCACGAAACATTTGCCGCTTATCGCGACGCTAAAAAACAGTTGTTCGATGATCTGAATCAACAAGCATTTGCTCTGGTAAATGTGGACGATAAAAATGGCCGGTTTATGTTGCAAAATACCCGGGCCAAAACTCAAACATTCGGGCTAAAAACCAGTGCCGATTTTAAGGGCAAAATCCTTGAAAATTCCATCGCCGGATTGCATCTGCATTTCAATGAATTTGAAGTGCACACTCCACTGATTGGAAGTTTCAATGCCTACAATCTGCTGGCTTGTTTTGGTGCAGCGGTACTGCTTGGAGAGCAAGCTGACCAGGTGCTGGCAGCACTAAGTCTGGCTACCGGAGCAGAAGGCCGGTTTGAAATTGTACGGTCTGGCAACGGAGATGGAAAGTTTGGTGTAGTGGATTATGCACACACCCCGGATGCCTTGGAAAAAGTGCTGGATACCTTGCAGCAACTCCGCTATCCGGGCACCCGGATTTTTACGGTAGTAGGCTGTGGAGGCGACCGCGATCGGGCTAAACGACCGGTCATGGCGAAGATTGGGGCAAAAAAAAGCGATCAGCTGATTCTGACCAGCGACAACCCCAGAACCGAATCGCCCACACAAATTCTGGCCGATATGGAAGCCGGGCTGGATAGTGAACTTGAAAGAAAGTCGATCACCATTGAAAATAGAGAACAGGCAATTAAAACCGCAGTGCGTTTGGCTGGCCAGGGAGATGTAATTCTGGTTGCGGGGAAAGGCCATGAAAAATACCAGGACATCAATGGAGTAAAGCATCCTTTTGATGACAAAGCCTTGTTGATGCAATATATGAACGAATAATATGCCCGGGTTAGCCGGGCCTTAAAGACATAATAGTGGAGGGACTATTATTTTGAACAGCAGGTTGCAGGGCGATGCAAGATCGTCCAGCAACCGATTTTAATCCCAGTGGACTTAGGATATCTACAGGGCAAATGAGAAAACAACAATAAACGGCGCAATGCTATACTATTTATTTGAATATCTGCATGAGCATTATGACTTGCCAGGAGCGAGACTGTTTCACTACATCTCCTTCCGGGCTGGTGCTGCCGTAATTATTTCCCTACTGATTTCTCTGGTTTTTGGCCGATGGATCATCCGAAAATTGCAACAACTACAGATTGGTGAAGAAATACGGGACCTGGGCCTAAAAGGTGAAAACCTGAAGGCCGGAACACCTACAATGGGTGGAGTGATAATCATTTTAGCGACGCTTGTTCCCTGCTTGTTGCTAGCGCGCCTCGATAATGTCTACATCATATTGATGATCGTCGCCACGCTGTGGATGGGAACAATTGGCTTTGTGGATGACTACATCAAAGTATTTAAGAAAGACAAAAAGGGGCTGAAGGGCATATTCAAAATCTTGGGTCAGTTGGGCCTGGGTTTGATAGTCGGTGTAACAATGTTGCTCAGCGACGAGGTAGTTGTTCGAATGAGTGCCGAAGTAGCCGATCAATATGGCTATGAAGTGGTTAAAACCATATTCACTACGGATGGAGACGTGTATCGGGAGATGGCTTATGTAAAGGCACCCATTACAAATGTGCCTTTTATGAAAAACAACGAGCTGGACTACTCCAGAATCTTGTGGTTTTTGGGTGATAATGCGGCTGATTTGGTGTGGATCGTTTTTGTGATGATGTCGGTGGTGGTTATTGCCGCAGTGAGCAATGGCGCCAACCTGACCGACGGACTGGATGGTTTGGCAACCGGTGTTTCTGCCATTGTCATTGCTGCCCTTGGCATTATGGCATACATCAGTGGTAATGCAGTGGCAGCAGATTTTTTGAAAATATTGTATTTGCCATATAGTAGTGAGTTGGTGATATTCTCAGCCTGTTTGCTTGGGGGGAGTGTGGGCTTTCTGTGGTACAATGCTTTTCCCGCAAGGGTTTTTATGGGCGACACCGGGAGTCTGACCCTTGGTGGCATTATTGCAGCGCTGGCTATTGTCATTCGCAAAGAATTATTGATTCCGCTTTTATGCGGGATTTTCCTGGTTGAGAATCTATCCGTGATCATTCAGGTATGGTATTTTAAATACACAAAGAAAAAATACGGTGAGGGGCAACGCGTCTTTTTAATGGCTCCGCTCCACCACCATTTTCAGAAAAAAGGGTACCACGAAGTAACCATTGTCGTACGCTTTTGGATTGTTCAGATCATGTTGGCTGTGTTGACAGTCATAACCCTAAAAGTGAGATAAAACACCATGGACAAACAACGCATAGTCGTATTAGGCGCCGGGACATCCGGAGTGGGTGCAGCAAAACTTGCTGCCCTGGCTGGCTATGACGTGTTTGTATCAGATAAAGGCAAAATTGCCGATGCCCACCAAAATACCCTACGGGAATTGGGGATCGAATTTGAGAGTGAAACCCACAGCACCGAACGCATTCTGAATGCCCATGAGGTGATCAAAAGTCCGGGCATTCCGGAAAAAAGTCCGCTGGTGCAGGCAATTCGGCAAGCCGGGATTTCTCTTATCGGAGAAATTGAGTTTGCGTGGCGGTTTATCCAGGATAAAACCATCGTCGGTATCACCGGGTCAAATGGAAAAACCACAACAACGACGCTTTCGTATGAAGTGTTGAAGCATGCAAAATTCCCTGCGTACATGGCAGGAAATGTAGGTGATTCGTTAGCCGGGTTGGTTGCAGATAAATGGGAGACTGGTTTTGAAGAAAATGCGGTATTTGTTTTGGAATTGAGCAGTTTTCAGTTGGATGACATTCAGGCATTCCGACCTTCAATTGCAGTCTTGTTAAATATTTCACCGGATCACCTGGATCGGTATGAGTACCAATTGGAAAACTACATTCGCTCCAAGTTTCGGATTGGGATGAATCAGCAAGCCTCGGATGTATTTATTTCAAATGCTACTGATGTAAATATCCAGGAGTTTATCAAATCTAATCCGGGGGCTATTGAGGCTGAAACAAGTTGGATGAATCTTGAGGAGGTAAAGGCCGGAAAAATTGACTTGGGAGCAGATTGGGTATTCGACCTGAATGCTTCCGGCTTGAAAGGTCCACACAACTTTTTCAATGTCGCTTGTGCCATTCAGGTTGCAAAAGCGCTGGGTGCAAACCCTGTGCTGGTTGGGGAGGCACTCCAGATTTTCCGCGCTCCAAACCACCGGATGGAAGAGGTCGCCTGGAGACGTGGGGTGTGTTATATCAACGACAGCAAGGCAACTAATGTAGATGCTGTTTTTTATGCACTACAGGCTATGACACGTCCGACCGTATGGATAGTTGGCGGGGAAGACAAGGGGAATGATTATGGCGAATTAAAGGTTTTGGTATCGGAAAAGGTACGCGCAATTGTAGCCATGGGGCTGGATAATCGGAAAATCCTGGAATCATTCGCGGATTGTGGTAAGCCAATGGTAGAGGCAGGAAGTGCTGCACAGGCAGTGGAGTTGGCTGCTGGATTTGCACAGGAAGGCGATGCGGTTTTGTTGAGTCCTGCGTGCGCAAGTTTTGATTTGTTTAAAAATTATATAGACCGTGGCGATCAGTTCAAAGCGGCCGTTTTGGAATTGAAAGAAACCGAATTAAATAAAAACTAACTGAAGAGATTATGTCTATTGCCAACCGCTTTGCCGCGGAACTAAGGGGAGACCGCACAATTTGGATGATTGTGCTTGTGCTGTGTCTGTTCAGCTTGCTGGCTGTGTACTCTGCTACGGGTTCACTGGCCTGGCAATCCCGTGGTGGCAATACCACAATCTTCCTTATAACCCACATGGTTCGCTTGGCTTTTGGTTTGCTGTTGGTGTACCTCTGTCACTTGGTGCATTATTCGCGCTACAAAACCTTTGCGCCCTATTTTATCATGGCAGCCATCCCCTTGTTGGGACTAACCCTGCTATTTGGGGTAAATATCAATCAGGCCAGCCGCTGGCTCCATATCCCAGGTTTGGGTGTGAGTTTCCAGACTTCTGATTTTGCTAAAATAGCCCTGATCCTGTACGTAGCAAGGGAGTTGACCAGGAAACAGGAATACATCACCAGTCTGAAGGATGCATTTATGCCCATTATCGTACCGGTAGTGGTGGTTTGTGGACTGATTGCTCCTTCAAATTTATCTACAGCTCTGATCTTATTTGTTACCTGCATAGCGCTGATGTTTATTGGCCGCGTAAGTATTAAGTACATTCTGTTGCTTTGTTTGCTGGGGCTGGTAGTCTTTACCATTTTGTTGACCATAGGAAAATTTGCCCCCGAATTCGTGCGCATAGAAACCTGGGCTTCGCGAATGGAAGAATTCCTTAATTCTCCGGATGGCGGTTGGCAGGTACAGCAGGCAAAAATTGCTATAGCAAAGGGTGGGGTGTTTGGTTCCGGTCCTGGAAACTCATTGATCCGGAACTTCCTGCCTTATGCCTATGCGGATTTTATCTACGCAATTATCTGTGAAGAATACGGTCTGATCGGAGCCTTACTCATTTTGAGTTTGTATGTGTTGTTGTTCTTCCGCACCGTGAAACTGGTAACTAAAAGTCCGAAGGCCTTTGGCGCCTTTTTAGCAATAGGCCTGAGTTTGAGCATGACGGTGCAGGCATTGGCGAACATTGCGGTCTCGGTGAATCTGGTGCCCCCGACGGGGCTCACGCTGCCCATGATTTCCATGGGTGGAACCAGTCTTGTTTTTTCAAGCATTTCGTTGGGGATGATTCTCAGCGTGAGCAAATACATTGAAAGTTTGGATGAATCTGTAGCATGAGTACGTCTAAAAACATAAAAATACTTCTGACAGGAGGTGGTACCGGGGGGCATGTTTTCCCGGCCATTGCCATAGCCGATGCAATCAAGCAATTGCAGCCGGAGGCGGAATTTATGTTTGTAGGTGCTCAGGGCAAAATGGAAATGGAGCGCGTGCCGCAGGCTGGATATGCTATTGAAGGCTTGCCTGTTGCCGGTTTCCAACGTGGATTCTCTTTGCGCAGTTTACAGCGCAATCTTTCATTTCCATTCAAACTGTTTAGCAGTTTGTGGAAAGCCCGGCAAATTCTACGCATGTTTCAGCCTGATGTGGTTGTTGGGACTGGTGGATATGCCAGTGGTCCGGTAATGCGGATGGCACAGCAAATGGGAATCCCGACGGTGATTCAGGAACAAAACTCACTGCCTGGCGTGACCAATCGATTGCTGGCACAAAAAGCCACACTCATTTGTGTTGCCTATGATCATATGGATCAGTTTTTCCCAAAAGAAAAAATTCAATGGTTGGGAAATCCTGTGCGAGACAGCCTTCTAAACCTGGATGAGAAAAGAGCGGAAGCACTGGCTCATTTTGGACTGGATCCACAAAAACAAACCGTTTACCTGACCGGCGGAAGCCTGGGAGCCAGAACGCTAAATCAGGCTACCGAACAGGCATTCGATGTATTGAAAGATATTGCCGGGGTTCAGGTATTGTGGCAATGTGGTCGCATATATGCTGAGCAAATGGAACAATCAAAAACAGCAAAACTGGAACAGGTGCAACTGTTGCCTTTTGTCGACCGCATGGATCTGGCTTATGCTGCTGCCGATGTGGTGATTGCACGCTCCGGAGCGCTGACCATCAGTGAACTCTGTGCTGCCGGAAAAGCTACCATACTAGTGCCTTCACCCAATGTGGCAGAAGATCACCAAACTAAAAATGCACAGGCCTTAACCGAAAAAGAGGCTGCATGGATGGTTGCTGATGCAGATGCGCCAAAGGACCTGTGGACAACAAGTCTTGAACTTTTGAATAACAAAGAAAAGCAACTTCAACTTCAAACCAATATCAAGAAATTGGGTAAACCCAATGCGGCCCATGCCATTGCAAAAGCCGTTCTGGCAAGTATAAAATGAGTACTGTTCTGTCCATATTGAAATTTATCCGCCACCGTTTTGATCTGAGCGAAGATCAACGCGAGCATCAGGAAACTGTGACCGCAATACGTCAGGGCATTGAATTTCGTGGTACCAACCTTTGGACACTCATTTTTGCAATTCTTGTGGCATCTGCCGGGTTGAACATCAACTCCACGGCCGTCGTTATTGGTGCGATGTTGATTTCGCCCCTCATGGGTCCAATCATGGGTGTTGGCCTGGGCGTTGGGATCTATGATTTTGAACTGATAAAACAGGCAGGTAAAAACCTGCTTATTATGATGGTTGTCAGTATTCTGGCATCTACCCTCTATTTTCTGATTTCACCGTTGAAAGAGGCGCAGTCGGAGTTGCTGGGACGAACAACCCCCACGATCTGGGATGTAATGATTGCATTCTCCGGGGGCATGGCGGGCATAATTGCTGCCACCCGGAAGTCAGGAGGGAACGTGGTTGCTGGTGTTGCGATTGCAACGGCATTGATGCCTCCATTGTGTACGGCCGGCTATGCGCTTTCAATCGGAAATGGATACTACTTCCTGGGTGCCTTCTATCTGTTTAGCATCAATACGGTATTTATCAGTTTTTCCACGCTGGTTGTTGTGCGGGTTTTGAATTTCCCAAGAACCAAATTTGTGTCTTTGGAAATGGAAAAATCTGTGCGCAGAAATGTGACAGTGGTAGTGATTTTGACGGTTCTACCAAGCATCGTTATGGGCTGGTACATCGTACGGAAAACAATCTTCCAATCGCGTGTTGAAACCTTTGTAAAAGAGGAGTTTAAAAATATGGAAACCCAGGTATTGCGTACCGAGGAGGTGTTTACCTGGGATGGGAAAGGTTCGGTTTGTTTGTACACGGTTGGAGATGAAATAGACTCCATTGAACAGCAAAACCTGGTTTCTCATTTGCCGGCATACGGTCTGAACCGCGTTTCTCTTGAATTGCGGCAAGGGACTATGGCCCGCCAAAAAACCGATGTTGGCCTGATTCGAATTGGAATTTTGGAGGATTTGTATGAGCGGAACGAAAAGGTGTTGCAAGAGAAAGACGAGGAGCTGATCGCTTTGAGAAAAGAACTGGATCGTTACCAGTTGCTTGAATCTGAATCGTCTTCCATTGCTGCTGAGTTAAAGACGTTGGAACCTTCTGTGGCACAGTTCAGCATCAACAGCAATATTTACTATGATTTCAAAGCAAATCAGAACGATACCATCCCGGTTGCTTACATCCGGTATGCAAAGAATTTAACAGGGCCGACAAAAGAACGGCTTTACAACTGGCTGAAACTTCGTACGGCTTCTGATACCCTTATTTTAATCCAACAATAGTCATGACCATACGCGAACTCTTAAAATATACGATTCTGGATATCGGCAGTTACAAGTTGACTGTCGGGGCGGTGCTCGTGGCTATTTTGGTGTATTTCCTGGCCCGGTTGCTGCTGCGCCTGTCTGCCCGTATGATGGAGCGGATTGGTAAGAAACGCGGCTTGGATGCAGGTCGACAAATGGCTTTGCAGCAGCTGATGAGTTACATCATTTGGGTGCTGTCAATATTCCTGATTTTGGAGGTAATTGGCATAAAGCCAACGTTGTTGCTGGCGTCTTCTGCCGCTCTTTTGGTGGGTCTGGGTTTTGGTTTGCAGCAAATATTTGCCGATGTCATTTCGGGTGTATTTCTTCTGTTTGAGGGCACCATTCATGTCGGCGATATATTGGAGGTTGACGGAATGATCGGCCGGATTGAACAGATTAGTCTGCGTACATCTATGTTTAAAACCCGGGATGATATCAACATGATTATTCCCAACCGGATGTTTATCAATGACCGTGTAGTGAACTGGAGCCACGATAATAAGGCCACCCGTTTTAAAGTGTCGGTAGGGGTTTCATACAGCTCGGATGTTCAGAAGGTGCGTTCCATTTTGATGCAATGTGCACTGGATAATGAGGATGTGCTGACGGATGATGCAAGCCGATATCCGTTGGTTCGCTTTGTCGCATTTGGGGAAAGTTCGCTTGATTTTGAGTTGTTTTTTTATAGTAAAAATATGTTTCGCATTGAAAATACCTTGAGTGATTTGCGGTTTGCAATCCGGAAGGAGTTTCTGAATCAACATGTTGAAATTCCATTCCCTCAGCGGGATTTGCATTTGAGAACAGCCAACCCTGAAATCCATTTTAGTAAATAAAACAATGAAGTTTAACGACATACATACCATTTATTTCCTAGGCATTGGCGGCATTGGCATGTCGGCATTGGCTCGTTATTTCCACCGGCATGGAGCAAAGGTGTATGGTTACGACCGCACGCCTACTGCACTGACTCGTGCCCTGGAACAGGAAGGTATGCATGTACATTATACCGACGATCCCGGGATGATTCCGGCAAACCTAGATTTGGCCGTTTGGACTCCGGCATTGCCTTCAACTCACCAGGAATTGACTGCGATTCGAAACAGTGAAACACCTTTGCTCAAGCGTGCCGAAGTGCTTGGAATTATCAGCAAGAGCAAGCGGTGCGCAGCCATTTCAGGAACACATGGCAAGACCAGCACCTCCTGTCTGACTGCCCATCTTTTCCACGCCGGAGGAATAGATGCAAGCGCTTTTTTGGGTGGTATTGCCCTCAATTTCAATTCCAATTTTATCGAAGGAAACAGCGATTGGGTGGTAGCAGAGGCCGACGAATATGACCGCAGTTTCATGCATTTGCATCCTGAAATCACCGTATTGAATTCCATGGATGCGGACCACCTGGATATATATGAAACACATGAAGCAATGCAGGATACCTATCGGGCATTCTTGCAGCAAATCAAACCAGGCGGTACGCTGTTGTATAAAGCAGGGCTGCCAATAGATGCGCTGGCAAATCGAATGAAAGGGGAGGGGTATGCCGTTGCGCGCTTTGGAATTGAACAAGGCGACCTACAAGCCCAAAATATGCGTATTGAACAGGGAATGCAGTGCTTCCGATTAGCAGCAGGTGACCAGTGGCCAGGGCCGGTGTTTGATCCGGTGGACGTTTCCATCCGATTCCCTGGAGCCCATAATGTACACAATGCAGTTGCTGCTGCGGGCATTGCTCTGCGTGCAGGAATACCTGCGGAAAAAGTGGCTGAGGGCTTGGGCAGTTATGCAGGCGTACGCCGTCGTTTTGAATATGTTGTTCAGTCGCCTGACCATACCTACATAGATGATTACGCGCACCACCCAGAGGAGTTGAAGGCCTGTATTTCAGCTGTCCGCAGCTTGTTTCCGGATCGAAATATTACCGGTGTTTTTCAACCACACCTCTTTTCTCGCACCCGGGATTTTGCAGATGGATTTGCTGAGGCCCTGGATGGATTGGATCAGTGTATTCTTTTGCCGATTTATCCGGCACGTGAAGAACCAATCCCCGGTGTAGACAGTGCCATGCTGATGGCTCGAATGAATTTAAAAGACAAGCGCATTCTGGAGATAAATGAAGTAGTTCCATTTCTTGAAAAACAGGATATAGAAGTCCTTCTGACCATGGGTGCAGGCAGCATTGATACCCTGGTGGAACCGATTAAAAACCATTTGTTAACCCGGAAAACTGCTCAGAAGTTATGATAAGTGCAATGCTAAAATCGAGGGGGTTCAAGATTCCGGAGTTGCGGTATGAACGCATCTACTGGGCCTTGTTTTTTCTAATTGTTATCACCATTCTGTATGGGGCGGTAGATAAAAAGAAATCCAGCTTCGCTCAGGAATTGCAGGTAAATGTAATACCACTTGAGGGGGGCGATCGTCTGATCAGTGAAAAGGATGTGAAAAATGCCTTAAACCGCTCATTTGGCACTTCACTTGGCAGCACGGAACTTGCCCGGTTGGAAGTGGAACGTATTGAGCGTGCATTGGAAGAAGACCCGTTTGTATTGAATGCCGACAGCTACGTTGATCAGCACAATGTACTGCACGTGCGAATTGAACAGCGGGCCCCATTGGTTCGTATTTTGGATAATCACGGTGATAATTACTACCTCGCTCCAGATGGAGTTCGGATGCCACCGTCAAAGAATTTTACTGCGCATGTGCTGGTTGCTACCGGGAACATTCCGATCTACACACCAGACTACCGCGATCAGAAAAAGAATAAAATTAACGACCTGATGCTGTTGTGTGAAACCATCCAGGCGGATGATATTTTACGCGCATTCATTCAACAGATTCATATCAACAATGCCGGGGAGTTTATTCTGGTGCCTTTGGTTGGTGATCAAAAAATCATTCTTGGCTCCATTAAAAACCTCGAGGATAAAATCGAACGCCTGAAAATATTTTATAAAGAAGGAATGCCTTATGCAGGCTGGAGTGCTTACAAAAGCATCAATCTGGCTATCAAAGGGCAGGTGATCTGTAAAAAATAACTACCATGTTCAAACAAGCAAACACACTCTTGATTCTGTTTATGCTCCCAATGTTCTGTCTGGCACAAGACGGAGTTGAAGCCAACCTTTTGGGGCACTGGCATGACCCATCTATCCCGGGTTCATCCTTTTACGACAACCGCTACAACGAAGTTTGGGGGCACTACGTCAATGGCCGTGAAATCGGAATTATTGGCTCTACTCAGGGCACGCATTTTATTGATGTAACCGATCCGGCTAGCCCGGAAGAAGTTGCCTTTGTAGCCGGAAAGTTTCAAGGGACAAGCGTCGTTCACAGAGATTACAAAACCTTTGGAAACTACATCTACGCCGTTTGTGATGAAGGGCCAAGCAGTCTTCAAATTTTCGATGTCTCCGATCTTCCGGATACCGTTTATACCGTTTATGATTCGGATGCACTGTTTGTTCGTGCGCACAACTGCTGGGTGGATACCAGCTCTCAGAAATTCTATCTTTTTGCAGCCGGTGGTGGCGCATTAGGATTTACCGGTTTGGCTGTTTATGATATCAGCGAGCCCCTGAATCCAGTTTTTATCAACAAATTCAATTCCATCGGGGGCTTTGGTTTTGGCCATGTGCATGATGGATTTGTTCGGAACGATACCGCCTACCTGAATTGTGGAAACGATGGTTTTTGCGTAGCAGATTTCAGTAACCCTGCAAGCCCAACCCTATTGGGTACAATGACTGGCTATCAGGGTGCTGGATACAACCATGCAGGCTGGCTCAGTGAAGATGCACAATACTACTATTTGACTGATGAGACACATGGCTCTCCGGTGAAAACCGTTGATGTGTCTGATTTTGCAGACATATCCGTTGTAGACACCTACAATGCAGAGTCGGTTCAATCTCAGATTCCACATAACCCTATTGTAGCCTGTGACTACCTGTATGTATCTTATTACTACGATGGACTTCAGGTATACGATATTTCTGATCCTGAAAACGTTACCCGCGCTTTGTACTACGATACGTATGATGCACCGGATGGAACAAGTTATAAAGGAGCCTGGGGTGTATATCCCTTCCTTCCTTCGGGCAACATTCTGGTCTCGGATATGCAGACAGGTTTGTATGTTTTTGAAGGGGTAGGCGATGGTTGTAACGGGCCCTCCGTTGCAGTGCAAAACCCAGCGCAGAATGACTTCGAAATTTACCCACAACCTGCTTCAGATTTCCTGACAATCGCTATGAATGGAAGTTTGGAAGACATGCATTTGCAGCTGGTAAACAGCGAGGGAAAAACGGTTTGGTTTCAAGCAAATTTGCCTGCATCCGATCAAGTGCAACTGGAACTTCCTGCCGGATTACCGAATGGATTGTACATTTTGCATTTGAAGGGTGAAAAGCAGATGAGTACACATAAGTTGTTGATTCAACGGAATTAACAGCTGAAGAAAAAAATAAAATGAAAACACCTGGAATTATTTAATAAAGCTAAGTGTTTTAAACAAAAAAAATACAAAAAAATTTGAAGCTTTTAGCTTTAAAACTATCTTTGTACCTGGAATGGAAAAACTGACAGGTGCAAAGTGTCGGTTAAACTGAATTTTTTCACTATAATCTTTGCACACAATGACCGAATTAGCAAAACAAACACCAGATGTAGTTGTCGCCCTGGATATTGGCACAACTAAGGTTTGCTGCCTTGCAGGCAGGAAGAATGACCACGGTAAGTTGGAGATTCTTGGTGTTGGAAAAGTAGACAGCATTGGCGTCTTGCGCGGTGTTGTTTCCAACATCGAAAAAACTGTCAAAGCGATCCGCGAGGCAGTCGAACTAGCCGAGCGTCAGGCGGGAATGAAGTTTCATGTGGTGCATGTCGGTATTGCCGGCCAGCACATCAAGAGTCTTCAGCACCGCGGTATCCTGACTCGCGACAGCGATCACACCGAAATCGCCTCCCCAGACATTGATCGTTTGGTAAATGACATGTTCAAATTGGTGCTCCCTCCGGGAGACAAGATCATCCACGTATTCCCTCAGGAATTTACCGTGGATAATGAACAGGGCATCACCGATCCGATTGGCATGTGTGGCGTGCGCCTTGAGGCAAATTTTCACATCATCACCGGCCAAATCACGGCTATTAACAACATTTTCCGCTGCGTAGAAAAGGCTGGCTTGAAAGTCGCTGACATTACGCTTGAGCCAATTGCCAGCTCTCACTCGGTGCTTTCCGAGGAAGAGAAACAGGCAGGCGTTGCTCTGGTGGATATGGGTGGTGGTACAACAGACATTACCATCTTTCAGGATGGAATTATCCGCCATACCGCGGTGATTCCGTTTGGTGGCAATGTTATTACAGCCGATATCAAGGAAGGTTGCACCGTCATGCAGGCACAGGCCGAAAAACTGAAGCAGAAGTTCGGTTCGGCGCTGGCAAATGAGGTGATCGACAACCGCATCGTGACTATCCCCGGCCTGAAAGGACGGGAACACAAAGAAATTAGCGAAAAGAACCTGGTTCGGATTATCCAGGCCCGTATGGAAGAAGTACTTGATTATGTACTTTGGGAAATTCGGCGCAGTGGATACGAGCGCAAACTCATCGGTGGCATTGTGTTCACCGGTGGTGGTTCGTTACTGACCAATGTCGACAAACTCACCGAGTACCACACAGGCATGTCTTGCCGGATTGGGGTACCTGTTGAACACTTGGGACATGGTTACAACGAACGGGTTTGCAGTCCGATCTATGCAACAGCACTTGGCTTGTTGTTGGGTGGTCTGGAAGATCTGGAACATGCCGGGGCTCCGGTATTTGCCGATGAGGCACGTTCCGACCAACAGGCGCCATCCAATGTTTCTGAAGAAAAATCCGCTTCCTGGTTGGAAAATATTTTCCAGCGCACCAAGGAATGGTTTGAAGCAGAGCCAGACATGGACTTCAACAAGTAAGCTTATTTCAACTAATTTCTTAATTCATTAAAAATCTTGGCTTATGCTTTTCGATTTGCCGAAGGAAGAGCCTTCAATCATAAAAATCATAGGTGTCGGTGGTGGTGGATCCAACGCCGTAACACATATGTACAAGCAAGGTATCGTTGGCGTGGATTACGCAATCTGCAATACCGATGCACAGGCAATGGAACTATCTCCTGTACCTGAAAAAATCCAGCTTGGATACGGCCTTACTGAAGGCCGCGGAGCCGGTAGCAAACCCGATGTGGGTAAGGCTGCCTGTGAAGCAAGCATTGATGATATTAAAGAGTTTCTGGGTGATGGCACCAAAATGGTGTTTATCACTGCCGGCATGGGTGGTGGTACCGGTACCGGTGCTGCTCCAATCCTGGCTAAAACAGCCCAGGAAATGAAAATCCTGACTGTAGGGATTGTCACGCTCCCGTTTACCTTCGAAGGGCGCACCCGTGTAGCCAATGGCTATGAAGGACTGGAAGAGTTGCGTAAAAATGTGGACTGTTTGGTGATTGTCAGCAACGACAAACTGCGCCAGATTCACGGAAATCTCAGCATCTCTCAGGCGTTTTCTCAGGCAGATAACATTCTTTGTACTGCAGCCAAAGGTATTGCTGAGATCATCACCGTACCAGGGTATGTAAACGTTGACTTTGAGGACGTGAACACCGTAATGCGCTCCTCTGGAGTAGCCATTATGGGTACTGCCGCTGTTGACGGTGAAGGTCGCGCACGCCGTGCAGTGGATGAGGCATTGAACTCGCCGTTGTTGGAAGACAACAACATTCACGGGGCTCAGCACATTCTGGTTAATATCACATCCGGTACCAAAGAGGCTACCATGGATGAGATTTTTGAAATCACCGAATTTGTTCAGAATGAAGCCGGTGACAATGCCAACCTGATTTGGGGTAACTGCCACGACGAACGTTTGGGCGAAAAAATCAGTGTAACGATTATTGCAACTGGATTTGAAGCCAGCCGCAAAGCGCCACCCATCCCAGGCTTGCGTTTGAATACAAATCAGAATAAAACCAAGGATGGCCGCGAGATCGTTCACCTGGATGATGAACCTAAGCCAGAGCCTGAAATGTTGTTTCAGGTAAAGCCAGAGGATCAGCCGGTAGACGAAAAAGCTGCCAATACCATTGAGTTTGAAAGCGATAATATTCGGAACACCATTGAGAAGTTTCGTCACGGACAATATGCTTCGAACGACCCATTTGTTCAGGGCGAAAGTCCTGAACTTACTCCCGAAGAGCGTCGCCGTCAGATGGAAGCTTTTCAGCGGAGAAAGGAAGAGGTGCGGAACCGTCCGATCAATGTGGTTAAACTGAATTCACCACAAACCATCATTGAACTGGAATCACAGCCTGCCTACCTTCGCAAGAATGTAAACCTGGATGATGTTCCGAATGCAAGTGAATCCGGTATGTCAAACTGGACACTTTCGATTGATGACGAACCAGAAATTAAAGTAAAGTCAAATTCTTATTTGCACGATAATGTTGACTAGTCCTGGCAATCAAAAAAGTTTGATTGAGGGAATAGTTTAAAAATCTAATTCGGTTTTTCCAATTCCATGGCGGTCTGGTACTTCGGTGCCGGCCGCCTTTTTTTAGTGCCAATTCCATTCTATGTCCCTATCCTCCTTTGAGACACGATTTATCGCATCTCAAACTCATGTGCCCTATACAGAAGCCCCACAATGAGGATCTGCGTAAGCTAGTATTGTACATAAGTTCCTCACCAAGATTTTGATCTGGGTTGACCTGTTGACTTGATCTGATGGCGTGTTTGGATATCCTTTTTTATATTTGCCGATGGGGTTGTCTTATTCTGCACCCCATACCTTCAACCCAGACTGTTTGTATGCCTTTGACATCTTCCCATGAAATTCCTTTTGATTGGTTTAAAGGGCTTGCGCAAAATTGGAGAAATGATCTGATTGCTGCTGTAAGTGTTTCATTGGTTGCAATGCCCCTTGCACTTGGTATTGCTGTGGCTTCAGGGGTCCCTCCTATGTCGGGTGTTTTATCTGCAATTATTGGGGGAGTGGTTACAACCATCATTCGCGGTAGCCATCTTACAATTAATGGGCCGACCGCTGGACTGATTGCTTCGGTACTTGCAGCATTGGCCGCCTTAGACGATGGGTCGGGCCGCGCATTGAATTATGTATTAGCCGCAATCGTGGTAGCGGGAGGAATCCAGACCCTGATGGGTTTATTTAAATGGGGAAAGTTTGCAGAGTTTTTTCCGTCATCAGTGATCCATGGAATTCTGGCTGCAATTGGTGTCATTATCATTGCCAAACAAACACATGTAGCGCTGGGTACTGTTCCTGATCCGGGAAATACCATAGAGGTTCTCAAAGATATTTTTCGAAAGATAGGGACTTTGAATCCTGTTGTCACTGCAATCTCCTTGTTTGGTTTGTTGCTTCTGATCTTCCATGCTCGCATCAGTTACAAACTATTTCACATGTTACCGGCACCCATGTGGGTTCTGTTTCTGTCTATACCTTTTGTTTACTTTTTTGATTTTTTTCATCCCCATTTCGTCCATTTCTTTGGACATGATTACTCTGTAGGGCCTCAGTATTTGATTGAAATACCAGACAACCCACTTGATTGCTTGATTTACCCTGATTTTTCTAAAATTCATACTGGTCCATTTTGGCTGGCAGTAATTTCTATTACGCTAATTGCTTCGGTCGAAACACTTGCAAGTACCAAAGCAGTTGATAAACTGGATCCGTATAAGCGACAAACCGATTTGAACCGCGACCTGATTGGTGTTGGAATGAGTACGATGATTTCTGGTGCCCTTGGGGGACTTCCAATTATCAGTGTGATTATTCGAAGCACGGTCAATATTCACAACAATGCACGGACACGTTGGTCTAACTTTTTCCACGGCGTATTGCTCATACTTTTTATCGTTTTAATGGCTCCGTTGATTCAAATGGTGCCCCTGGCCGCTCTTGCAATCATCCTGGTTTTCACTGGTTTTAAGTTGGCTTCACCCCGCGTTTTTGCGCATGCCTACGAGCAGGGCATGGAGCAACTGCTTTTCCTTTCAGGCACGTTAATTATTACCCTATATACCAATTTACTGGGTGGGATAATCGGTGGAACCATTCTGACCTTAACCGTTCATATTTTACTCGCTCGAGTGCCTGTTACCTCCTTTTTTAAAATGGTATTTCATTCCGGTACCCGAATGGTAAACAAAGGGGATGGGAACTATGAAATCAGGATAAAGGCATTGTCAATTTTTTGTCTGTCCTGAAATTAAAATCACTGCTGAATGCTGTCCCTAAGGCGCAAAACCTAAAGATAAATCTGTCAACTGCCCGGCTGGTTGACCTTACGGTCCTTGAAAATCTTGAAGATTTCAAACGGATGTATGAGCGAAATGGTGGTAACGTTCGAATTTCGGGACTTGAGCACCACGTTGCCTCTACAAGTCACCGCTATGCATTGCGCAGCCAGATCACGCCAATTCCACATAAATTATCACAACGCCAGCAGGCGATTAAAAAACTGGCACTAAAACACCAATGGACCTATCGGCAGGAAATACTTTGGGATGATTCATACTTGCGAAATTTCCGGTTTTTTGAAATCCGACCTATTGAACGGAAAACAAATGTGATCAACGGTGAGTACCCTGAATACAATGCTCAGTGGGAAATCAGCGATATTACATTTGATGAGGGCGCATTGATGGCTTCCGAGGTGTACAATACAACTGTCCAGGTCTTGCAACTACCGGTTGAAATTCCCGAGTTTGTCCTGGAAGCAGAGGGCTTCTTTGATAAGATTTTTGATCGGGTAATGGCTTACACCGGGCAGCAGGATATTGACTTTAAGTTGTTCACCAAGTTTTCAAGTGAGTTTTTATTAAAAGGAGAGGATGAAAAGGCTATACGGGCATTCTTCACGAAGGATGTCATAGATTTTCTTGAAAATGAAAACATTTATCACATTGAAAGCAATGGTAAGGACTTGTTGATCTTCCGTTATTTGCGTTTGGCTCGCGTAGCAGAGATGACCAAAATGCTCGAATTCACAAAAGAACTGGTTCATGTCATTGTAGATAAAAATAAAAATGCTGGTTAAGCACTAAAATGATTGATTACTACAACGCCCGCGCTACAGAGTATGACAGCTTGTACAATAAACCCGAAAGGCAAATTGATTTAGCCTGGATGAAACAGCATTTCAAGAAGGTTTTTAAAGATAAAAGAGTACTTGAAGTAGCATGCGGAACAGGGTATTGGACACAATGTATCAGCGAATCCGCTCAATCTATTTTTGCTACCGACCTGAGCCCGGCTGTATTGGAAGTTGCCGGTAAGAAAACATACAGTTGTTCGGTTGATTTTGAATTAAAGGACTTATTCGAATTGCAGGAATCAGGTGAAACATTTGATGCGGTTTTTGCCGGTTTTATTGTTTCGCATATTGAAGTTCAGGCACTCCAGGAGTTTGCAAATGCACTAATGAAAGTGGTAAGCCCTGGGGGAATATTGGTATTGACAGATAATCGGTTGGTGCCCGGCAGCAATACACCCATTTCCAGAACGGATGCGCATGGCAATACCTACCAGCAGCGAACCTTGGCGGATGGCCGATCCTTTGAAGTATTAAAGAACTTTTCCTCCATACAACAATTGGAACAGACTTTTGGACCTTACGGCCACACTCGTCGCTGGTCTTTGCTGGAGCATTATTTTATTTACACGGTAATTCGTGCGTAATAATCTAATCCGGCCACCTAATTATTACTCTTTCCTCCTTTGGATTTTATGATGCGTTTGTGACATTCAATTTTCCCACAGAACCTCCGGGATGACCTAATCTTGTGCCCAAAACAAATTGAATGAAACTACGAACTACCCTTGTATTTCTTATTAGTGCCGCTGCGCTGTTTGGTCAGTCTGAATCGACTAATTTACCGGACTTGGTCATTCGGGAAAATCGCCTGGAACTCCCATTTTCAGATAAAAGCAGGACGCTTGAAATCCTGACACGAGAAGAATTGAAAGCCCTTCCTGTCCATTCCATAGCCGAGGCTTTACAATCGGTCTCTGGTTTGGATATCCGCCCACGAGGGGCTTTTGGCGTGCAGGCGGATGTTCATGTTCGCGGTGGTGGGTTTGATCAGGTTTTGGTTCTGATCAATGGAGTGCGCCTGAGTGATCCGCAAACAGGCCACCATCTTCTAAACCTGCCAATTCCGTGGAATTCAATCGAACGTATTGAAATCCTGAAGGGTCCTGGAGCCAGAATATACGGGCAGAATGCATTTACTGCGGCCATTAATATCGTCACGAATGTTCCCGATGATCCAAGTCTGGAGGTAGGACTTACCACCGGAAGTTTTGATTACAACCGGGTAAATGCAAGCGTAAGTATCCCGATAAAAAATGTGAAGCAACAACTTTCATTTGAGCGGGAACGGTCTGCTGGATACCGCTACAACACGGATTATAAACTGATGAATCTGTTCTACCAGATGAAATGGGGGAATTCACAAAAAGGTGAATGGCGAATTACCGCGGGCCTGAGCAACCGGAAATTTGGAGCAAACGGATTTTATGCCAGCCTTGCATTTGAGGATCAATACGAAGAGGTGCAGACAAATGTTGTGAGCTTGGATTACAGGGTGCAAAAAGGGCAGGTTTTGATAAAACCCAGGGTGTTTTGGAGAAGGAATCAGGACCGATATATTTTTTTGCGAAATGATCCCGCTGTATATCAAAACTTCCATTTGAGCCAGGTCGGTGGTGCCGAAATGAACCTCTCCTGGTTTAACGCGCTTGGACAAACCGGCTTTGGGGTAGGGTATGATCAGACGGGCCTGTTCAGTTCACGCCTGGGTACCAGGACACGCGGAACCAGCAATCTGTTTGTAGAACACCGGTTTCAATTTTTTAATGCCAAAATGGATCTAATCCCTGGTTGTGCGGTTTCAAACTATTCGGATTTTGGCTGGTTTGCCTATCCCGGAATTGATTTGGGATGGCGTTTTAATTCGACGTTCAAGGTCTATGTAAATGCCGGATATACCTACCGCATTCCTACGTATACAGACTTGTACTATGAGGATGCCGGAAATATAGGCAATCCAAACCTACAGCCAGAAGAGGCAATTAGTTCTGAACTGGGCATGAGTTACACCCTTCGCGGTTTGCAACTCAATGCCGCTGCCTTTGTTCGAAATGGAAAAAACCTAATTGACTGGGGCCGGGACAACCCGCAGGAAAAATGGTCAACCTACAATTTCAATGTGGTTGAAACCCGGGGATTTGATGTTTCTCTTGGTTTCCCGTTTTCAAGAAATAAAGGCAATTTGAATTTGGGTTATACCTGGTTAGATGCAACAATTGGCCAAACGCAGTTGGCGTATTCAAAATATCAACTCAATCAATTGAAGCACCAACTGACCGGGAGTGTTCGATATCGGATACTTGGGCCTTTGTGGAGCAGTCTGCGTGTTCGATGGAACGATCGCTATTTAGGTAATAAAACCAGCACTGCAGATTATACCGTTGTCGATGGGAAATTGGATTTGAAATTGGGGGGGCTTTCGGTGTTTCTCAATGTCAACAACCTGTTTGATACGACCTATGGAGATATTCGATACGATCAGGATGAGGTATTAATACAGCCAGGCAGATGGTTTCAGTTTGGTGGGGCTATTAACCTGCAAACATCGAAGTAATAAAGTGAACTGATAATAAAACCGGGCCTGGATCGAATGTGTCTCCAGGCCCGGTTTATGTATTCGGTTAATTGCGTTTTAGCCATCCGGCAATGCTTAGCCGTTCTCTGTGTGCTTCGACAACCTCGTGTTCTACTTCATTGCTTTTAAAGAAAACTGCCTGCCCTCCAACTGGCACTACTGTGACCTGTTGGTCTGGCAGGTGAAGTATCAATTGTCCACCATCTTCCGGAGTCCAATTCTCATTCAGATAGCAAATAAGAGAGAATACACGTCCTGAATCGGTTTTAAATCTGTCCAGGTGACGGCGATAAAAACTTCCTGGCTTATACCGGGCAAAATGAAATTCATATCCGTTTAAACCGGTATAGCAAGTCTGATTTAAATAGGATATCAAACTTTCTACACGTTCAAGAAATGCTTTTTCCACCGGATGGTTTTCTTTATCCAGCCAAAAAATTTCATCTCCCCGCACTTTGTGATTTTGATTGTAACTCGAATCTTTGCCAATACCTGCAGGTTTCATCAAACCCTGCTCGTGGCACTCCAGTAGACGATTGCGCAAATCTGCAACAAGCGTTGAATCGATAAATCCGGCAATACTGCCGAACTGCTGCTCTGTGACCCCGTCAATTGCTTGGCTCGAATGAGGCATTCATCTTTCGATATGCTTATAATCTGCAAAGGTACTATGAAGTTTGATTTTCTTGATTTTTAAATTTTTAAAATCCCAAATACGCTCTAGATATTTTCACCCAGTTTGCCAAATTCATTGTAAAGCTGATATTAAGAAGTTATCCCTTTGATGTGGATCATTTCAATCCACTTAAATACACAGTAACTTTGTGGAAACATTCGAATATGAATACTCCAAATGGACAGGAGGCTACTCCATGTCCAACATCCGACCTGGAACCGCTTCAATCCCAGCTTTTGCTTCTTCGGGAAAAAGTGCTGGATGCTGAAGTTCTTCACGCTCATTTGGTGGATAGCACAGCGCCAGCTCATCGCAAGAGTGTAAGAAATCTCATTCAGTACCTGGCTTTTCGAACCGAAGATGTCCGCGACTTACAATTGCGCCTGTCACGATTGGGTCTCTCTTCATTTAGTCGTGCTGAGCGAAAGGTACAGGCTACACTGGATATGATTTTATTTGTTTTACATAAGTTGCAAGGCAAAGCGTGGGATGCAAGCCCCAAACCACCCTTTTGTTTTGAAGAAGGTCGTCAATTGCTTGAAAACAATGCAGCGCAATTATTGGGTCAGGTGCCGGTGGGTAGGAGAGCCCGCATCATGGTGACAATGCCCTCAACTGCTGCTGCTGATAGTGCACTTTTGGAAGCGCTTTTAAATGATGGAATGAATGTAGCACGGATCAATTGTGCACATGATACACCAGAGGTTTGGCAGCAGATAATCAATCGGCTCAATGAAGCAAAGAAAACAACCGGAAAAAGTTGTTTGGTACATATGGATCTGGGTGGCCCCAAGTTGCGTACAGCTGGCATTCAAACCCTGGTTCCGGTGTTGAAGATTAAACCGACTCGAAATGAAACCGGAGTAGTAACAGCTCCGGCAGTTCTCCGTCTGTGTTCAAATGAATTGGAAGCTTCATCGGAGACCAATAGCATTCCAGCCCTTCCCGTGTCCGCCGAATGGTTGCATGCTCTGCAGGTAGGCGATTCAATTCGATTTAAAGATGCCCGGAATTCAAAACGGCGTATGCAGGTTGTGTCTATAACATCGGATGAATGCATCGTTCACTTAGAAAAGACTGCCTACTTCATTCCGGGACTGGTGTTTGTTTTAGATAAAAAGAAGACCAGGTATGTCCTGGAATCGTTTGAAGGGGCTGCTGCGAGTATGCTGGTTGCTGCAGGAGACCTCCTGCATCTGAAAAAAGGCCGATCCGTTGACGGAGTTGATACACAGAAAAGCCTGATGGTTGGCTGTACCATCCCTGAGGTTCTTGCTCGGGTAAAACCAGGTGAATCCATTTGGTTTGATGATGGTAAAATAGGTGGGGTTGTGGAAGAGAACAGAACGGATGAGGTTTCTATTCGGATCAACTTTCCCCCAACCGGAGCCATGAAACTGCGTAACGAAAAAGGAATCAATTTGCCCGATACAGAATATGAATTGCGTGCGATGACAGCAGAGGATAAGGCGGCGCTCCGTTTTGCTATGAAGTATGCAGATACCATTGGCCTGTCATTCGCCAACACCGCAGAGGATGTACAGGATTTGATTCAGGAAATGAAATTAATTGGAGGCCCTTTGCCTGGGATCATATTAAAAATTGAAACGGCAAAAGGATTCACCAATTTGCCCAATATGTTGATTACCGCCATGCAGTTAGAAAAGGTTCCCGGAGTCATGATTGCGCGTGGAGACCTTGCAATCGAATGTGGTTTTGGCCGCTTAGCAGAGTTGCAGGAGGAAATTCTATGGATTTGTGAAGCCGCACACGTACCGGTAATTTGGGCTACGCAGGTCCTGGAGTCTCTGGCAAAAACAGGGGTGCGTACCCGATCAGAGGTGACAGATGCTGCCATGGGGCAACGGGCAGAATGTATTATGCTGAACAAGGGTGCACACATTGTTACTGCAACCCGGGCATTGGCAGATATTCTTCACCGAATGCAGGATCACCAGACAAAAAAACGAGCGAATCACCGCAAGTTGCATGTTGCAGAAATGTTTTTTTCCAATAATGCTTGAAACTCTACACAAATAAAAAGAACCCGTTAGTCAGTACGACTATCGGGTTCGACATATTGTGCCCAAATTGTGTCAGGGCTTACAAACAGAATAATAAAAAGGAAACTTCATGCGGATACAGCCTATAGCGGCGTGTACCTGATTATTTTTTAATCGCTTTGATGCGTACTTCTCCAATGATCTCCAATGAATACCCCTCCTTTTTTGCCTGAGCCAGGTATTCTTTCACTTCGCGTTTGGTTTGTTGCAGTTCAGCAATTCTCTTTTGGGAATGCGATGTGTCGCCGTTAAATACTACCTGAGTGCGAAACTCTTCGTGCATATGGAATTTGATTTTGCTTGAAAGCAAATCCAACAGAATACGTTCAGCATTTTCAGCGGTAAATGTGCTGTCAATTAACATGGCATTCAACTCTGGATCGAGCGATGTTAATTGTTCTGCATGCTCTGCAATAGCGGTATTTGATATTGTATTTTTCATAAGTACTGATTTTTAAAAGGCGGATGTATTAAAGAGGTTTGGATGGGGATTCCATTTTTTCACACCAGGAATCCCCCGGTCATCACCCTATTTTTATCCAAACCATTTATCTTAATTGTGCTTACTGGCCCTGACCCAGGGAAAAGCCCTGTGCTCCATCAAAAAAGTACAGGTTCTCAGTTTTGATGGCATCTATTTCATTTTCAGCGCACTTTTGGAGCAGTTTGATGATCTCACTTTTGTCCATTTGCTCTTTCGAGTCGCTGCTAAACCGGCAATGCCAGTGGTCGGTGCAGAATGTTTCATCAAATCCGTTTGGCCAAACTTTGATGCCGCGGTTGGTAATCATGGTAAGGCGTGCATCCGGACTCTCAATCTTTTTCAAAGCCTGTGCGAGTTCTTCTGCTTTTGTTCCATTCCAGTGAACAAACAAGTCGACTCCTTTCAGTTCTTTTTTGGCCGGAGTTTTACGCTGGTATCCTGGCAATTTGATTGCTGAACCCTCCCGGTAGCTAACCTTAGGAAGTGTATTTGGTTCCTGTCCCAGATTGGCAATCACTGCATCTGCGAATGCCTGTGTGCCTACTTTTGATTTGCTCATACCTTCCCGATAAATATCAGGAGTATGGATTCCATCCTCAAGGGTTTTGAGCCAGGCATTGTGAATAGTTTCTGCTACTTTGGTTTGTCCGAGGTGGTCGAGCATCATAATTGCTCCATGCAGCAAGCCAGATGGGTTGGCTACATCTTTTCCTGCAATATCAGGTGCAGAACCGTGAATGGCCTCAAACATGGCGCATTGTTCGCCAATATTGGATGATCCTGCCAATCCTACCGACCCTGCAATTTGCGCAGCGATATCGGATAAAACATCTCCATAGAGGTTTGGCAAAACAATTACATCAAATACCTCCGGCGTGTCGGCCATGATGGCAGAGCCAATGTCGATAATCCGGTGTTCAGTAGCAATTTCAGGATACTCTGCAGCAATCTCATTGAAAACACGGTGGAACAAGCCATCCGTCTGTTTCATAATGTTGTCTTTGGTAAAGCAGCTTACCTTCTTCCGGCCATGTGCACGTGCATACTCAAATGCATAGCGGACGATTTTTTCGCATCCTGGTCGGCTGATTAACTTGAGGCATTGTACTACTTCATCTGTTTGCTGGTGTTCAATTCCAGCGTAAAGGTCCTCTTCGTTTTCACGAATGATAACCGTATTAAGTGCCTGGTGTTTGGTTTTTACAAACGGTGCATAACTGATACAGGGCCGTACATTTGCATACAGCCCCAGCGTTTTGCGGGTGGTTACGTTCAGGCTTTTGTAGCCTCCACCTTGTGGGGTAGTGATGGGTGCTTTGAGAAAAATCTTGTTTCTACGAATCGTATCCCATGCTTCTTTTGAAATGCCGGATGAGTTTCCCTCCAAATATACCTGCTCCCCAATTCTGATTTCATCAAATTCCAGTTGTGCATTTGCGGCTTTTAAAATTCGCAGGGTGGCATCCATGATTTCCGGGCCAATGCCATCTCCTTTTGCAATCGTAATTCGATTCATCTGTTTGTGTTTAAGTTGTGGGTGGATAGAAAAGGCAACGCGTGCTTCTCTTTTATTTGGTGCCGCAAAGGTGTTATGTTTTTTTTATAAATAATTATTTATATTTGCTATGAATAGGATAAGTAAAATTTATGAATTACACCTTGCATCAACTTCAGGTTTTTCTTAAAGTTGCTCAGTATCAGAGTATTACAAAGGCTGCTGATGATCTTTTTTTGACCCAACCAGCAGTCTCCATTCAACTTAAAAATTTTCAAAATCAGTTTGATATACCCCTTACAGAGGTAATTGGAAGACAGATTTACATCACTGATTTTGGAAAAGAAATTGCTGTTGCGGCAGAGAAGATTTTGAATGAGGTTAATGGAATCAATTACAAAACTCAGGCCTATAAGGGGTTCATCGCAGGTAGGCTAAAGATTTCTGTTGTGTCTACCGGGAAATATGTAATGCCGTATTTTCTGTCTGCTTTTCTGCGAAAGAATAAGGAGATTGAGTTGGTTATGGATGTAACCAATAAGCATAAGGTTAAACAGAGCCTGGAACAAAATGAAGTAGATTTCTCTCTGGTGTATGTCATGCCAGAAAAGATTGCTGTCAATTCCGAACAATTGATGGAGAATAAACTGTATCTGGTTGTCAACTCAAAGGAGCTTAAAATCCCCAAAAAGACCGGAATCAACATCCTAACCCAATTACCACTCATTTATAGAGAACCCGGATCCGGAACGCGTCAGGTAGTCGAACAGTTTATTGAAAAGAAGCAATTGAATGTTCGAAAGAAGTTGGAACTAACTTCCAACGAAGCGGTAAAACAGGCTGTTTTGGCCGGTCTGGGTTGTTCCATCATGCCCATTATTGGCATCAAAAATGAGTTGAAAAGCAAGGCTCTGCAGATTATTCCCGTTCCAGGACTTCCAATTGAATCTCATTGGCAGTTTATTTGGTTAAACGGAAAAAAACTGAGCCCACAAGCACAGGCATTTCTTGATTACCTGCAACTGCACAAACAAGAAATAATCAAGGAGCACTTTGACTGGATTTCAAACTATTAAAAGCCGCTTTTGCATCAATTCAATACCCCAACCATGCTCTTACTTCCAGAGTGGTAAATCCTCATACCGGTGCTTCCAGGGCTGTGCCTGCTCCAATTGAGCCGCCAGTCTGAACAGGAGTCCTTCCTGGCCTTGTTGGGCAGTAAATAATGACCCGACCGGTAACCCGTCTGCAGACCAGTGAAGTGGAACAGACATAGATGGCTGGCCGCTGATATTGGCCATGATGGTCCACGGCATGTAATCATAAATCTGTTCAGCCAACTGATCAATCGAGGCCTTTGCCAGGCCACCAAGGTGGAACGTGTTTACGATCCGAACCAGCAATGCTTCATGGGGTTTGGGTTGAAGTGCCCCGACTTTTATCGGTGGGCTAGCGAGGGTAGGGGTGAGGAAAATATCATATTGTTGATGCATGCGCACCAATCGTGCCGATATTTCATACCATTTTCTCTTGGCAGTAGTCAGTTCATCTGCTCTAAACGTGCGCCCGAGCAAATGCAGGGCATAGGTATTGGGCTCCACATCGCTCAGTCGAACCTTTCGCCCAAGGTGACTTTTCATCCGGTCCAATTCTGCTGCCACTTCTGCTGCCACCATAACCAAAAAGGCTTTTGTTAGGTCTTCTTTGAAAAATGGAAGTGGGACTTCCTCTACCTCATGTCCTAATGACTGCAGCAGTTTAAGGGTGTGGTCCATTGCTGCCAGACATTCTGGGTGGACTTCATGGCCCAGGGTATGTTGCTTGCTAAATGCAATGCGCAATTTTCCCGGTTCTTTTTTTAGCTCTTCTGAGTAGGGGACCTCTGGTTTGGGAACTTGGTAAACGTCAAATGGAGTTGGTCCGGAGACAACATCCAGGTAGCGGGCGGAGTCGCGAACGGATTTGCTGACACATCCTTCTTCTTCTGCACCACTCCAACCTTCGCCTGCAAAAGGCGCCCATGAAATCCGGCCTCTGCTCGGCTTCATGCCAAACAAGCCACAACTGGAGGCGGGCATTCGAATACTTCCGCCACCATCGTTGGCCGAGGCAATGGGGCAAATGCCCGCAACAACCGCTGCAGCTGAGCCTCCACTAGAGCCTCCAGGCGTGTGGTTTGTGTTCCATGGGTTACGGCAAATGCCCGCACTTAGCGGTTCGGTATAAGGTGTTAGGCCAAATTCAGGGGTGTTGGATTTTCCAAAGATCATCAGGCCTGCCGCTTTAATTCGTTGAATTGCAATGCTGTCTTCTGTTGAAACATAGTTAGCATAACCCCGTGATCCGGAGCGCAGCGGAGCACCGGCGATTTCAAAACCAAGATCTTTTACCAAAAAAGGAACTCCGGCAAAAGGCATTTCCTTGGTGGTGCTTGAAGCTAATTTTTGGCCTATTTCAGGAAGTAGTTCGACGATCGCGTTTATTTCCGGATTGAGGTGTTGAGCAGCGTGTAGCGCGGATTCCAGCAATTCACTGGCCTGTATCTGTCCGGTTTTGAAAAGATTTGTCAGATCGTGCGCATCCAGTTTTCTGTATTCTTCAAACGTAAGCATGGCCTGTTGTCGTTGGTTCCACCACAAGGTAATAAAGTGTGGGTAAAGATAAATACCTGGAATAATTCATGCGGCAAAAAGAGGGCTTCTCATGGTGCCAAAATTAAAAAGCCGGCTCACGTAGTGAGCCGGCTTTTTAATTTTGGAAGATTCTGCCAGGAGGCAAAAAAGCTTACATGTTTGCGATGATTTCATCCCCAAATTCAGAACACTTCAATTTGGTCGCGTTCTTCATCAGGCGCTCAAAGTCATAGGTCACGCGTTTTTTGCGAATCGCACGTTCCAGACCACGAACAATCATTTTTGCAGCCCGGTTCCATCCCATGTATTCAAACATCATTACACCTGAGAGGATCACAGAAGATGGATTCACTTTATCCTGACCTGCATATTTGGGAGCAGTACCATGGGTTGCCTCAAAGATGGCGTGGCCAGACATGTAGTTGATGTTTGCACCAGGAGCAATACCGATGCCACCAACCTGAGCCGCGAGGGCGTCAGAGAGGTAGTCGCCATTGAGGTTGAGGGTTGCTACTACATCATATTCTGCAGGGCGAAGCAGGATCTGCTGCAAGAATGCGTCGGCAATCACGTCTTTAATCAAAATAGCCCCTTTCGCAAGTGCGTCGGATTGGGCTTTGTTGGCAGCTTCAGTTCCTTTGTCAGCCTGGATGCGGTCGTATTGGGCCCAGGTAAATACCTGATCTCCGTATGCCTTTTCTGCAAACTCATAGCCCCAGTCTTTGAATTTACCTTCGGTAAACTTCATGATGTTGCCTTTGTGAACAAGCGTTACTGATTCGCGCTTGTATTTGATTGCATATTCAATGGCACCCTTTACCAGACGCTCTGTACCTTCTTTGGATACAGGTTTGATTCCGAGGGAAGAACTTTCCGGGAAGCGGATTTTGTTTACTCCCATTTCATCCTGTAGGAAGTTCAACAGTTTGGTGCATTCCTCTGTACCATTCAGGTATTCAATACCCGCATAGATATCTTCTGTGTTTTCACGGAAGATCACCATGTCTACCAGACCTGGCTGCTTCACCGGACTTGGAACACCGCGGAACCAACGTACAGGGCGCACACATGCGTACAAGTCCAGTTGCTGGCGAAGTGCAACGTTCAAAGAACGGATGCCTCCCCCTACCGGAGTGGTCAGAGGGCCTTTAATGGCTACCTTATATTCTTTGATAACTTCCAGTGTTTCATCAGGAAGCCAGCTGTTGGTTTGCTTGAATGCTTTTTCCCCGGCGAGCACTTCTTTCCAAACAACTTTCTTTTTTCCGGCAAAAGCCTTTTCTACTGCGGCATCAAAAACGCGAACAGAGGCAGCCCAAATATCCGGGCCAATTCCATCACCTTCAATAAAAGGTATGATTGGATCATTGGGTACTTTTAATTTCCCGGAACGTCCAATCGTGATATGTGAACCTTGCATATGGTTTAGTATTTAATAATTAAATGATCTAGCTTGCCGCGAAGTTAGCGAAGCATACGCAATATTTCTGATTTTTAGTGTGGAAACCGGTTAAAATAATGCGAATTTAGATCGAATCAAAAGTTGCAGAAATATAGGCGGTGATCTGCTTGCTGCTCCCTTTATTTGCAAGCAGGTATTCATTTATGGCAGATACTGCCCGCTGGTAGTTTTCTTCATTTTCCAATGCAATCAGGGTTTCCTCGCAAGCCCCTACATCCTCAACGGCATAGGCCCCGCCTACTTCTACCAAATTTCGGGCTTCATCAAACTTTTGAAAATTTGGCCCAAACAAGACCGGCAAGCCGTAGGCAGCAGGTTCCAGAATATTGTGTATGCCCTTTCCAAACCCTCCTCCAATGTAGGCGATGGTTCCATACCTATATAGTGTATTGAGCATACCAATGTTGTCAATAATTAGAAAACGGGCAGCATGTTCTTCCATATACTGGGAATACCGTATGGCTTCACCCCGACATTTGCGAACAAGTCTTTTGACATGAGGCTCGTTGGGTTCATGTGGGGCAATGATAATTTTGTAGGATAAAAAAGCCTCCTGATGCAGCACAGAAAAAAGCAAGTCCTCATCTGCAGGCCAACTACTTCCTACAATCAATATGCGGTCTGCTTCGTGTGTGAAATGCTGTACAATCTCATTTTCAACAGCATTCTCAGCCAGATAGAGCACCCGGTCTATGCGCGTATCACCAGTAGTTTGGACCTTATATATTCCCACTTGTTCCAGCAGCTGCTTTGACGCATCATTTTGAACAAAAATGAATTCAAAACAATGTAAAATGCGCAACCAGAATGCGTTGTTTTTTTTGAAAAATGCCTGTTCCGGACGGAATAAGGCAGAAATCAAATAGCATGGAATTGCTCGTTTTTTTACCTCGTTTAAAAAATGGTACCAAAATTCATACTTGACAAAGACGACAAGATCCGGCTGGAAAATGTCCAGAAACTTACGCGCATTCTGGGGAGTATCTAAGGGTAGGTAGCAAACGAAGTCTGCTAAGGGATAGGTTTTTCTCACCTCATACCCGGAAGGTGAAAAGAAGGTGAGAACAATTTGCCAATCTGGATGCTGGGCTCTGAATCGTTCCAGTACCGGACGGCCCTGTTCGAATTCTCCCAGAGAGGCAACATGCATCCAGAATACCTTTCCTTTTTTTTCAAACTTGCTGCTATACCGTTTTTTCCAACGCCGCCTTCCTGCAACCCATTTGGTGGCCTTGGGAATGAATAGGGAAGCGATTCCCATTCCAAACCGGAATAGCCGTATGCCCAGGGTGTATAAAAATGGGTTCATGGAAAGCAATTAATAATAGATGTTTTCAGAACCTTTTAAATAGAATGGAAGGATCCAGGTAGCGCGGATTCCAAAACTCAAATCCAAGCGTTTTGCATCCAGGGTTTGCATAGAACTAAAATCCCAGGCCCGAATGCCCTGGGTAAATCCTTGTTGAAAGTCCAGGCCCAAGGTCCAGTTGGCCCGCCGATTGGCTCCCAAATGTTGCCAGCCGATAAACTGGCCAGTTGCAAACCCGGCAGCACGCCTGTCGTAACCTTTGCGGTAGTCGCCGGTGAGCTGAGTTACGGTGTTGTTGTCATCCTGAATGCGGATCCAGTGCACCCAATATCCACCAGATACGGCAATGCGGATTCCCGACCGATTCGTGCCGATGGGAAACAGCTTTCCCAAGGTTACATTAGATATCACACCCCGTTGCCGGGTGGATACAGAGGCAAGAATCCGATCGTTTCCAATGATGGAACCATCCTCGGTACGCAGGATTTCCAATGGATCTTCGATTACGGTATTCCCAAATCGGAATTTACCATCCAGCGCGAAAATGAAATTATTATCCGTCAAGAATTCAATTCCACCTCCCAGGTTTCCGGATGAGCCAAATCGATCTTTCAAATCGCCACCCGGTTCGTCGTATCCCAGGCTCATGTTTACCAAAATAGCTGGGCCGCGGTTGATGGCTACTTCTTCTTTGTGTTCAGGGAATTTTTGGCTAAATGCGGTGCCTGGAATCAGCATCCATAGCAAAAAATAGTACAGGTTTTTTTTCATAGGAGCAATTGCTTTGTATGTGTATATCCAAATCCATGTTTACACTAAAACTCCTAAAGGGATTTAGGATATACAATAAGGTGTAAAGATACGGCTTTGTTCTCATTTGAATTTTTGATGGAACCCTGTGGGACATGCGGGTTACCAGATTTCTGTGCCCAATTGGGAAAAGGTAGCTCATCGTGTTTTATTTCTGGGCAGGAAACTATCAATTACCCCAATTCCAGGGATCAATGCTTGCTTTCACTGAGCAAGCATTTTTTTAGCGGAATGCTTGGGGTAATCTGTTATTAATAGGTGTAACGATGGATCAGGCATTTTTGTGACCAGTCGGATATTCCATCTTCGTATAAACTGTTTGAGGCAGTTGCTGATATTCCATTGATATGGGATGTTTCAACCGATGTTTTTGGTAATTGACTTGGGTGATTAACATCAAATCGTTGAATAATGCAAGTCACCAACTGGAAAAGTCAACCCAGCTACCTTTGCACTAAAACAATAAGAGATGAAATATTTAGTAATCACATTGGCAATAATGATCTCCGGAAGTGTATGTGCTCAAAAGTACAGTTTGGCTTCTTCGGATTTAAGTATTCACGGTACATCTAACGTGCACGAGTGGCAATCTAATGCAAAAGAAGTTCGCGCAAATGCCGACATCAGTTTTGCAGACGATGGTACCATGGAACTCAGCAGTTTGTATGTTGAAATTCCGGTGCGTTCAATCAAAAGTGAGAAGGGTTCCATCATGGATGGCAAAACCTACGATGCATTGAAAGCTGATAAGCACCGAAACATTACATTCCAAATGACCAAGGTGGATGCCAACACCAAATCTGGTAGCAGTTATAATGTAAAGGTAAGTGGAAAGTTGACCATTGCAGGTGTTACCAAAACCGTTCAACTGGCCGCTAAAGGTACTGTGGACTCCAATGGCAACATCACCTTTAAAGGTTCTGAGAAACTCAAAATGACCTCCTACGGAATCAAGCCTCCAACAGCCCTTTTAGGGACCATGACTACAGGCGATGATGTAGAGATCAAGTTCAATATCCGCCTTAAAAAATCGTAGAGATTGACCCTCGGTCAAAATCATAAAATCTAAAAACTCAATACATACATTAACCAATTCTTCTGTTATGAAAAAGCAACTCGTATTTCTCCTGTGTTCTGTATGGGCAACTGTAGCATTCGCTCAACCTGAAATTCAGTACTTCCGCCCATGGGATCAGCAAGGCATCAATGTATTTGAGCCAGCCAAAAATGCAGATCAGCCTGCTTACGACGGGTTCAAAATCCGGATTGGAGGGGCCTTCACCCAAACATTCCAAAGTTTATCGCATGAAAATACAGATACCAGTGCTGCAGGCGTAAACGCACTGTACCCATTGGGCCCTGGCTTCAACCTTGCTATGGCAAATCTGAACCTGGACTTCCAGATTGAAGATGGTATCCGCGTTTGTCTTGAAAACTACATGTCTTCTCGCCACCACTCTGAATTTTGGGTAAAAGGCGGTTACATTCAGATCGACAAACTTCCAATGTTTGAAAATACCAGTTGGTTTGACGACAACTTCCGCGTGAAGATCGGTCACTTCCAGCCCAACTATGGTGACATGCAATTCCGCCGCAACGATGGTGGTAATGCGATGTACAACCCATTTGTTGAAAACTACATTTTGGATGCATTTACAACTGAGATTGGCGGTGAGGTTTATGTTTTCCCTGCTGATGGTTTCATGGCAATGTTCGGTATGACTACCGGTTTGATCGGTGGATACGTGAAAGAAGTAAACGCAACCAATGCGGACAAGAAGCCTTCTATCACCTTGAAACTTGCTTACGACAAGCAGATCAACTCTGACCTTCGGCTTCGTCTGTCTGGATCTATGTACAAGAATGGTGGTATCAACCGCAGCACATTGTATGGTGGTGACCGTACCGGTTCTCAGTACTTCCTTGCAATGGAAGGAGCAGAAGCAGCTTCAGGAACTAACTTTACCTCTGGCCGTCTGAATCCAAACTTCCGCAATGTGGTGCAGTCTATCATGATCAACCCATTCATCAAGTTTAAAGGTCTGGAAGTATTTGGTGCTTATGAAATTGCAAAAGGCCGCACATTTGCTGAAACTGAAGACCGCACATTCAACCAACTTTCAGGTGAGGTTATCTACCGTTTCCTTGCTAACGAACAACTTTACGTTGGTGCCCGTTACATCAAAGCAACCGGTGAACTTCAGGGATTTGCAGATGAAATCAGCATCGACCGTACTGCCATCGCAGCAGGTTGGTTCCCAACTAAAAACCTCTTGCTGAAAGGTGAATATGTAATTCAGAATTATACTGACTTCCCTGGAACCGATATGCGCCACGAAGGTAAATTCAACGGCTTCGTAATCCAGGCAGTTGTAGGGTTCTAACATGAATTGATACGCTTCAATTTACTTGTTTTTACTCCCAGCCCCATGGTCAAAACCTGGCCATGGGGCTTTTTTAGAATACCAGAAAATTCCCGATAAAATGCCTGGCTTTTCTCCGCTCCATTCACCCGTCCTGTTTGTCTTTATGTTTTTTGGAATGATTGCTTTTTTTAGTTCTGCCCATTCAAACCTCCGTCAGAAATACCGGATTGAGCGGAATAGCAAACTCCAATTGAAAGGAAGCAGCAATGTGAACACCTTTGATTGCGATTGTCAGGATTACTTTCCCGAGGAAGAGGTCTCTTTTGAAACCATTCCTCCGGATCGCATCCAGTTTCACAACACGCAAATCCGGATTCGTACCCGGCAATTCAATTGCCACAATGGTAAAATCGACCAGGATATGCAAAAAGCTTTGAAGGCCGACCGATACCCGTTCATCGAAATCGATTTGGTCGAGGTGAGTGGCCTCCAACCAGAACAAATACAAAAAGGCGGATGGGTTGATGTTGATGTTAAGGTGAAAATCACAATTTGTGGTACATCCAGATACCGAACTATCAAAGCACAATTGCTTCAAAAATCAGATAAACAGGTTCGGGTTAAAGGGTTAAAAGAACTGCGTATGACGGACTTCAATGTGGACCCACCGGAGGCGATGTTTGGGTTGATTAAAGTGGATAATGAAATTGCTATTCAGTTTGATTTATATGTTTCAATAATTGATGCATGATCAAACACGTGTTTGGTATTTTATCACCAACTAAAGCCCCATGCACGCTTTGAAATATTTCCGGCGAAAAACAAATGTTCGTTTCCTCACGCGTATTCCTCATTGCATTTAAAAATTCCAATTATGAAAAAATATCTTCTTCCCGCTATCATTTCAGGTGTAGTACTCCTGGCATTTAGTTATCTGGCGCTCGTGTTTACAGTTAAGTTTATGCCAGCACTTGCTGAGGAGTATTACAATCCGGTTTTCAGTTTGAACTGGGATAAAGCACCCATGTTTTTCCTACACCCGTTTATTTTGAGCCTTGCCCTTGCTTGGTTCTGGGAACGATTCAAGGATTTGTTTAAAGGTTCCATTTGGTTTCGTGGATTGGAGCTGGGCCTGGTATACGGCATCGTTGCAACCTTACCATCTACCTGGATGACTTTCAGTGCGATGAGTGTATCACTTACCATGGTACTTACCTGGTTTTTCTACGGTTTAGTACAGGCTTCAATTGCCGGTTGGATTTTGGCGAAAATGAATCCTTAAGCCATCTTTACGAGTAGTCCATTGAAACGGACTTCAAGTTTGCCGGGTCAAAATGTGTGTATTTTGATCCGGCAAACTATATCTTCGCAAAATGAAAGATTTTGCAAAAAATTACCCTCCTGTTTCACCTGAAATGCTGGAACTGTTTATACAGATTCTGGGAGCCGCGTACGTCCTTTCCGAGGAAGCCCAGCGCACCAATTACGGCAAGGATGAAACGGAGGATTTCCTGTTTGTACCCGATGTGGTATTGCTCCCTGCCAATACGGAGGAAATTTCCAAAGTAATGCGTTTGTGTAACGATGTCGGAGTTGCAGTTACAGTGCGCGGAGCAGGAACCGGATTGGCCGGAGGGGCCCTTCCGGTATGTGGCGGAGTGGTACTTTCAATGGAACGGCTGAATTCTATCCTGAAGATTGACGAAAAAAACTACCAGGTTGTAGTTGAGCCCGGGGTAATCACTGAACATTTACAAAACACCCTCCAGGAAAAAGGCTTGTTTTATCCACCCGACCCAGCCAGCCGAGGTTGGAGTTTTATTGGCGGAAATGTCAGTACAAATGCAGGCGGCCCAAAGGCTGTGAAATACGGTGTGGTCAAAGACCATGTACTCAATCTGGAAGTAGTTCTCCCCTCCGGTGAAGTGATCTGGACCGGGTCCAATACCTTGAAAAACTCTACCGGGTACAATTTCACGCAATTAATGGTTGGCAGCGAAGGAACCTTGGGGGTAATCACTAAGATTGTTTTGAAACTGCAGCCTTATCCCAGCCACAATCTGTTGATGCTTGCGCCCTTTCGGTCGGCTGAGTCGGCCTGTGCAGCCGTGGCTGCGATATTCCAGGCAGGCGTCACACCTTCCGGATTGGAGTTTATGGAACGCAATGCCATTGACTGGTCGATGAAATACGTGGGGGAGACCCCGGTGCCTATTGCAGAAGACGACGAGGCCCATTTGCTAATTGAAGTCGATGGCTTTCATCTGGAAAGTTTGTATGCCGATTGCGAGACTATTGGGAAGGTATTGGAGTCGTTTGATTGTGGCGAGGTGTTTTTTGCAGATAATGAGGCTCAAAAAAAATCGCTTTGGCAGTTGCGTCGGCATGTAGGCCATGCGGTCAAGCAAAATTCAATTTACAAAGAAGAAGATACCGTGGTTCCCCGGTCGGAACTGCCTGCGCTTTTGCGGGCAGTGAAAAGCATCGGTTCAAAATACGGGTTTGAATCGGTCTGCTACGGACATGCAGGGGATGGCAATTTGCATGTCAATATTTTAAAAGGAAACCTGAGCGACCAAGCCTGGAAGGAGGAAGTGCCCCAAGGGATACGGGAACTCTTTTCGGTTGTGAAAGAACTGGGAGGAACCATATCCGGAGAGCACGGCATCGGACTGGTTCAGCGACCCTATCTGGATATTGTTTTTTCAAATACAGAACTGGAGCTGATGCGTTCGATCAAAGCGGTATTTGACCCCAAAGGGATCCTGAATCCTGAAAAAGTTTTGTACTGATTTTAAGTTAGTCAAAAAAACGTACCCCTTCTTTTAGCTAGGTTTTTAATAAAATAGGCCTGTTTTGGAGCATTTTTCTTCAAAACAGGCCTATTTTTTGGCCTCCCACATGAATATGTGGTTTGCCCGCTTTGCACATTGCTGCACCTTTGTCCCAACAAAAGGCCAAAACAAATTTTACCAATACCAAATGAAAACCGGATAAACAGGAAACTCCTCAATCACCTTGTTATCCACTTGTTTTAAAAATTAACTTTTAAACAAAACAACATGAAACAGATGAAAACACTCGTACTCACAACTGTACTCTTGCTGGGACTTTCACAGGCCTGGGCACAAGCACCCACTTCAGACGTCATCAATTCCGACATCAACTGGCTTCTTCGCTTTGATCAATATTGGTCGAATGCCGATGGCGATGATTTCTTTTCAGGTGCAGATGATTTTTGCATGCAAACCAGTATGTACCAATCGGCTACCAACTCCTGGGATGATGACACCAACTGCTTCACCTGGGCGGCAGATGCGCCAAGCTATGCTGATGGAACCAGATGGTACTGGCGGACATATGATGACATCGATGCATTTGTCAAGTTTTACTTGCTTGCCTATGAATCTGATAACGACGAATGGTGTACCTGGTACGATAATGATGACTTCCCATTTCAGGGTGAATCAGAAATCAGCTATATTGTAAATGCGGGCCTTCCATGCCGCTGGGGAACACACCATGGCCCAAATAATGCTAGTGAGTGGCTATTTCCTAATGCAGAATTTTGGGACTTGAAAGTTAAATCTGTATATCGCTATGCTGCAGGTGACACATGGAATAATGCATTAAATTTTGGAACCATTGCCATGGGTGTTACTAAAAGAGATTACGGAACCAATTACCCAGACCCGGGTGGAAATGTTAGCGGAGGCCCTGCTATTGGTTGGACCAACACAGAAGGCCATAGCAGCCCCGATGTATTTTACC
The DNA here is from genome assembly GCA_041392625.1 of Saprospiraceae bacterium. Lineage (GTDB taxonomy): Bacteria > Bacteroidota > Bacteroidia > Chitinophagales > Saprospiraceae > M3007. Next base: position 70,576 of record JAWKLR010000020.1, read on the forward strand.
GATTTACTATTGCTCAGCGTTCCAAAGTGATTATCAATACAGACTATGGAATCACGAACTACGACAGTTACATCACCTTATTTGACAACAACCACGAATTCAT
>JAWKLR010000021.1:0-60723 GCA_041392625.1 Saprospiraceae bacterium
ATTAACCAGAATTTTGGCTGTAGCTTCAATGTGGGTGTGTCGGTAAAAGACCAGGTCTTTTATACAAACGACAGCCAGAGTTGTTACAAAATCGTTCGTCGGTGGCGGCTGGTATACTGGTGCCATTACGATCCATCCTGGTCGCCCTGGATCATCCTAAATCCGATTGGTACTGATGTCGGACCAACCGTAGAAGGAACCTGGGACAATAGCGGCTACCTGGAGTACAAGCAAATCATTAAAGTGCTGGATACCGACCTGCCCGTAGTATTGGATTGCCCGGATACTCCGCTGGTTTTTTGCGACTATTCCACCAACGACCCGGATCAATACCACGACAACCACATTGATTACTGCGAAGGTGAGGTGGACCTGCATATCACTGCAAACGATTCCTGCAGCGGAACTGATCTGACGGTGCGCTACCTGCTTTTTCTCGACATGAACAACGACGGGGTAATGGAAACGCAAGTGAGTAGTGCAGATGCCGGAGCCTGGCCAATTGCGCTCAATGATACCGGTACAGAACTGGAGGCCTCAGTGGATTTCCCTCCCGGTGTAGGACTGCCCTATGGCAATCACAAGATAAAATGGATCGTGGGCGACCATTGCGGAAATGAAACCGTGTGCGAATATCCCTTCTCCGTTGAAGATTGCTCTCCGCCAACGGTGGTTTGTATCCAGGGCTTAAGTACCAACATCATGCAAACGGGCATGATTAGCATTGCCGATTCGCTGTTGCTGGAATATACATTTGACAATTGTACACCTACTTCTGATTTGGAGTGGGGCATTGTAAAAACCTCACAAAGTACCGGCGTTTTCCCTGCGGGCCAGCATGCGGTCACATTTGATTGTTTTGAATTGGGTCTGCAGGAAGTGGAGGTATGGGTACAGGATGCCTACGGAAATGCCGATTACTGCCAGACTTATGTACTGGTAGAAGACAATATGGGAAGTTGCACGGTCTCCGGCTCGCTGAGCGGACAGTTGCTTACCATGCAACAACAGCCCATTCCCAATGCACAGGTTGCTTTTAAAAATGCTGCGGGCTCAGCGAACTTGTCGGCTCAGTCAGACTCCGATGGCGTGTTTGAATTTTCAGCAATTCCTGTTGGTTGTGATTACACCCTTGTTCCGGATTTAGACCTGCCAGTCAAGGAAGGTGTAACGGTTTTGGATGCCTTGCTTACAGCAGCACATGCACAGGAAATTTTGCCATTGACCAGCCCCTATCAACTGATGGCTGCTGACGTGGATGGGTCTGGTTCTCTCGACAATCAGGATGCCATGTCCATTGCTCAGGCAGGGATCGGTGCGGTAGATGTATTTCCGGGTGTTTCATCCTGGATTTTTATGGATGCCAACCTGACTTTTTCCGACCCGGAAAACCCCTGGTCGGAGGATTGGCTGGCTTCATTTTGCCTGGATCCAGGAATAGATTTTGCTAAAAACATGGTGGCCCTCAAAGCGGGAGATGTGAACCAGTCTGCCAGCCTGGATGCGGTCAATTCATCCGATCGGAAAGAAGATCAATACCTGTATTTTTCTGCTCCGGCAGTTGCATTTGAGGCGGGACAAACTATTCAGATTCCGGTGGATGCGCCGGATGTAAGTACCTGGCCTGCTTTCCAGTTTACGCTCCAGTACGATGCAACACGCCTGCAACTGGTGGACGTATCACCTGGCCTGGTGCCGGAAGGTTTACTTGCCCGGCAGGATGCTTCAGGAACCATCACATGCGCCTGGTATGAAGCGGCGCTTTTGAATGCTCAAGGAAAAGGGGAGGGCGAAACCGCATTTACGCTTGTTTTTGAGGCACTTGATGCCGGAAATACGCAGGATGCCTTGCAAATTAATTCAGAACAGGCCACGGCCATTGCCTATACCCAAGGATTGCAGGGCGCCGGGGTGCTTTTGCGGTTTGTTTCGCCCATGCAAGGAGCCCGGTTGTTGGCGCCATCGCCGAATCCGGTTGTCGACCGGTTGCTGGTACGTTGGGATATGCCTGCTTCAGGTCCGGTTGTGCTTTCACTGATTGATGTAAATGGTCAGCGGTGCACCCAATGGACCGGGGAAGGCTCGGCTGGCCGAAACACACAATGGCTGGATATTCCCGAGCGTGTTACGCAAGGCTTGATGTTCCTGCGTTTGGAAACAAATCAGGGGACAGCGGTGCAAAAGGTGATGAAAAAATAAACGAGTAGGATTGTCCTGTTTCGTTCTCATTTAGTCTGGTACTCAGCTGAGTATGGATGGAAGGTATGTTCTATGAATATGCTTGGATAGGTTTGTGGAAAACTTTCCCGTAAAAAAGGTTTTTGGATTGCCCGGCTTCCTCTGTATATTTGGGGATGCCACAGTTTTCACACCTCCACTGCCACACCCAATATTCACTTCTTGACGGCGCTGCCAGCATTCCCGCTCTGTTTAAAAAAGCAGCAGCAGATGGAATGAAGGGTCTGGCAATAACCGATCACGGCAACATGTTTGGTGCATTCCAGTTTGTTGCCGAAGCCGCTCGTCATGAAGGCGTGAAACCCATTGTTGGCTGTGAGTTTTATGTGGTGGAAGACCGGCATCAGCGAACCTTTACCAAAGAGCGGAGGGACAAGCGGTACCATCAACTTTTTTTGGCAAAAAATGCAGAAGGGTATAAAAACCTCGTGAAGTTGTGTTCCCTCGGGTTTATTGAAGGCTTGTATGGAAAATACCCGCGGATTGACAAAGAACTGATTCTACAATACCACGAAGGCTTGATTGCTACCACCTGTTGCATTGGTGCGATGGTGCCACAAACCATCTTGCGGAAAGGCGAAGAGGAGGCGAAAAAAGAATTTAAGTGGTGGCTCGATTTGTTCGGCGAGGATTACTACATCGAACTCCAGCGCCACCACATGGAGGAGCAGGATAAAGTAAATGAGGTGCTGCTCAAATGGGCCAAAGAGTTTCAGGTGCCTGTTATCTGTACCAATGATTCCCATTATGTGGATCAGGAAGACTGGAACGCGCACGATATTTTGCTGTGCATCAATACCGGCGAAAAACAGGCTACACCGGCAATTCGTGAGTTTGCCGAGGAGGGCTCCGTATTCAAAGGAGGGCGTTTTGCGTTCTGGAACGATCAGTTTTACTTTAAAACTCAGGCTGAAATGGCCGAGTTGTTTAAGGATGTTCCGGAGGCCCTGGACAATACGCAGTTGATTGTCGATAAATGCGAGCACCTCAAGTTGAAACAGGACATTCTCCTGCCCAATTTTGTGATTCCAAAAGAGTTTACATCTCAGGATGAATACCTGCGTCACCTGACCTATGAAGGGGCCCGGGAGCGGTATCGGGAGATTACTCCGGAAGTGGAGGAGCGACTCAATTTTGAATTGCATACCATCAAAACCATGGGGTTTGCCGGGTACTTTTTGATTGTATCCGACTTTATAGTTGCCGGTAAAAATCTGGGCGTTTTTGTTGGTCCCGGCCGTGGCTCGGCTGCCGGTTCGGCTGTTGCATACTGCATAGGTATTACCAATATTGATCCGATTAAATACGGACTTCTGTTCGAACGTTTCCTAAACCCAGACAGAAAGAGCATGCCCGATATTGATACGGACTTTGACGATGAAGGCCGGCAGAAAGTGATCGATTATGTTGTAGATAAATACGGCAAACAGCAGGTGGCTCAAATCATTACCTATGGTACTATGGCGGCTAAAATGTCGATCAAAGACGTAGCCCGTGTGCTTGATTTGCCCCTTGATCGTTCCAATGCTCTGGCTAAACTGGTGCCTGAAAAACCGGGGATTTCGCTCAATCGGGTTTTGAAAGCCCCGATTGATGGGGCAGGGTCCTTGAAGGAAAAAGAAGGGTTGGGTTCGGAAGATATTGAAAATATCCGCAGGCTGCGGGAGTTTTTGGAAGATGAAAGCGAGCAGGAAAGCACGGTTCTCAAGGAAGCGCTGGTGCTTGAAGGTTCGGTGCGCGGAACCGGAATTCACGCCGCAGGTATTATCATCGCTCCGAAGGATTTGACCGAAATCATTCCCGTCGCTACAGCCAAAGATTCCGATCTGTTGGTGACCCAATATGAGGGTTCGATTATTGAGGATGCCGGTGTAATCAAAATGGACTTTTTGGGCTTAAAAACCCTTACCATTATCCGGGATGCCCTGCGTATGATTAAGGAAAATCATGGGGTGTCTATTGAAATCGACAACATCCCCCTGGATGATCCGAAAACCTATGAACTGTATCAACGCGGAGAAACAAACGGTACATTCCAATTTGAAAGTGCCGGTATGCAAAAATACCTGCGCGAACTCAAGCCGGATAAATTTGCCGACCTGATTGCTATGAACGCCCTGTATCGTCCGGGGCCATTGGAATATATTCCCAACTTTATTGCACGGAAACACGGCCGGGAAGCCATTTCGTATGACTTGCCGGAGTTGGAAGAATTCCTGAGTGAAACGCTGGGGATTACCGTTTATCAGGAGCAGATTATGCTTGCCTCCCAGAAGCTGGCAGGATTCTCGAAAGGGGATGCCGACGTGCTGCGGAAGGCAATGGGTAAAAAGCAAAAGCACGTACTGGATAAGATGAAAGGGCAGTTTATCGACGGGGCCGCAGCAAAAGGCCTGGCAGCAGATAAACTGGAAAAAATATGGACCGACTGGGAGGCATTTGCATCCTACGCATTCAACAAATCGCATTCAACCTGTTATGCCTTTGTTGCCTACCAAACCGGTTACCTGAAAGCCCATTACCCTTCCGAGTACATGGCTTCGGTGCTGACGCACTCGCAGAACAACATTGACAAGATTACCTTCTTCCTTACGGAGTGCCAGCGTATGGGCATTGATGTAAAAGGGCCGGATATCAACGAATCGATGCTCGACTTTTCCGTCAATAAAGAAGGTGCCATTCGTTATGGACTTGGGGCGGTAAAAGGAGTCGGCGAAGCAGCTGTGGAAAGCGTTATCGAGGAGCGGACCCAAAACGGATCCTTCAATGATATTTTTGAAATGATGCAGCGGCTCAACTTACGCACCGTAAACAAGCGGGTCTTTGAAAGCCTGGCATTTGCCGGTGCATTCGATGAACTTGCAAAAGTTGAACTGAAAACAGAACAGGGCAAAAAACAACACCCGATATACCGGTCGACCTTTTTTGCACCTACCGAGAAATACGAAAGTTTTATTGAGCACCTGGTAAAATACGGTGCAGCCTTTCAGGAGGATAAGGTCATGTCGGTGAATTCGCTGTTCGGCGATTTATCGGACACCGTAAGCATCCCAACTCCGGATGTGCCCAAAACAGAGCCCTGGAACCTGCTCACCCGCCTGCAGCGCGAACGCGAAGTGGTGGGGATTTACCTGAGCGGACACCCACTGGATGATTACAGATTTGAAGTAGAAAACCTGACTACCTGCGGGCTGGAACGGGTAGATAACTTCCGGGGACAAAAGATAAAGGTGGCGGGATTTGTTACCAAAGCGGAACACCGAATAAGCCAGAAGGGAACCGGCTGGGGCCGGTTCACCATTCAGGATTATTCGGGTAGCCTGGAGTTGGCTCTATTCAGCAATGACTATGCGCAGTTCAAGCACTTCTTCGAGGAAGGTCAGAGTTTGTTTATCACCGGTCAGATGAAACAACGCTGGAACAGTGAGGAGTTTGAATTCCGGATTGATCAGGTACAGTTGCTGGAGTCCGTTACCGGGACACACATCAGCAGTGTAACCATTCAGGTTCCGATCGAATTGCTTTCTTCAGAGTTTTTAGACCGTCTGGAAGTAATTTGCAAAGAACACAAAGGAAAGCATCAGTTGAAAGTCAAACTGATGGACTATACCAATAAGCATGCACTCGATTTTGCGTCGGGAACACGAAAGGTAAATGCCGGCTCTGATTTCGCCATGGAAATGGAAAAACTTGGCTTAGAGTGTAAGGTGAGCTAAGGAATTAGCTCACCTTCGGCTTTTGTGTTTTTTGCCTCCAAATTTGTTGTCGTAGGAGCGTTTGTGCCCTCTGTCCGGTTTGTTAAACCGGCCACCGCCACCTCCGCTGCCGCCAGTTTCGCGGGCTTCGTCTACCCGAACCGGGCGTCCGTTGATGGTAAACTCTTCGAGTCCGGTCCAAACCGGCTTGACATACTTGGATTCAATGTTGACGTGCAGGCAGCTTTTCTTGATGTCGATTTCACCAATTGCCTGACCCGGAACACCGAGGTCGCCAGCCAGTAGTTTCAAGAACTCTTTTTTGGTAACGCCATCCATCAGGCCAATGTTGACAAAAAGGCGTTGCATCCCGTTGCGTTTGGCTTCTGCGGATGCGCCCTTGCTGCTTTTTCCTTTTTCTCCACGCTCTCCTTTTCCGCCGATGTTGATTTCAGGAGCATCCCGGTAGTACTCCAGGAAGCGGTTGAACTCTACACTGGCAAAGCGCTTGATGAGTTCTTCTTTTGAAAGGTCTTCCAACTCTTTGTAGATCTTGGGCAGAAACGGATCGATATCGGATTCCGCGACTTTTTGGTCGTGGATATTTTTAATGATGTGGAAGAGCTGTTTTTCACAGATTTCATGTCCGGTTGGTATTTGCTTCCGGGTGAAAGAGGCTTTGCTCTTGCGCTCAATCTGGCGGATCCGGTCTTCCTGACGGCCAGTTACGAGGCTGATGGAAATCCCTTTGCGGCCTGCGCGTCCGGTACGTCCACTGCGGTGGGTGTATACTTCCGGTTCGTCGGGCAGGTTGTAGTTGATCACGTGGCTGATGTCGCTGACGTCGATTCCACGAGCCGCTACATCCGTTGCAACAAGCAACTGGAGGTTGCCTTCGCGGAAGCGGTTCATGACGCGGTCGCGGTCGGCCTGTACAAGGTCACCGTGCAGTGCATCTGCATTGTATCCGTCGCGGATCATTTGTTCGGCAACGTCTTTGGTTTCGTTTTTGGTCCGGCAAAAGATCAGTCCGTAAATGCCCGGGTTGGCATCTACGATGCGTTTGAGGGCCATGTACCGGGAGTCAGCGCGACACATATAGTATTCGTGCTCAATGTCGGTGTTGGTTTGGTTGGTAGCACCTACGCTGAGTTCCACGGGGTCATCCATGTAATCGCGCGCAATTCGGCGCACTTCGTTGGGCATGGTGGCTGAAAAGAGCCAGATCGCCTGACGCTCGGGTACTGCTTCGAGGATGATGTCAAGTGCGTCTTTAAAGCCCATGTTGAGCATTTCGTCGGCCTCATCGAGTACTACCCGTTCAACGTAGTCCATGTTGGCAACCTGTCGTTGGAGCAGGTCTACCAGGCGACCAGGAGTGGCCACTACGATTTGGGCGCCAGCCTTAATTTGGCGCACCTGCGGTTCGATTGCCGCGCCGCCATACACAGCGACCACTTTGATCTTTTTTGAGTGTTTGGCGTAATTGCCCAGGTCGTTGGCAACCTGTACGCACAGTTCCCGCGTTGGGCACAAAATCAGTCCCTGCAGGTGTTTTAGGTCGGGGTTGCAGCGCTGTAAAAGCGGGAGGCCAAAGGCCGCTGTTTTACCGGTACCGGTTTGAGCCAATGCAATAAAGTCATTGTCTTCTTCCAGGGCAGCCGGAATTACCAGCTCCTGAATGGGAGTTGCTTGCTGAAAACCAAGTTCCGCAATGCCTTGAAGCAGATCTTCGCGGAGACCCAGTTCTTGAAAATTAACCATTAAAATATAATCGTGTGTGAAGTTGCCCGAAGCATCCCTGCTATTCGATTATTTTTGTTTTCTTGGCAAAAAGTATGGAAGCAATCCCTGTTCCTGTGCCAACCCCAAAGCGTAAATAACCCTTAAGAAAATACACTGCAACTCGCTAGTGAAAAAAAGGTGGCCGGTCTTATCATTTCGGCCGTCGCCGCAAATATCGCTATTTTTTATTCGATTGCAAAAAATATTTTTAATTCTGGCGATATTTTAAAATATATGCCTAGTCGCTGGGGTGATTTTATTTGTAAAACAGACGATTGTTTGGTTTTGATTTATGAACTTTGCGACTAGATAAACTGACTTATTCATGGAATTCAATCATACACTACAATTTGCACAGGAATGTGATGCCAGGGATCCCTTGGCTTCTTACCGTCAGCAATTCATTTTTCCGCAACATAATGGCCACCCCGTCTACTATTTCTGTGGCAATTCTCTTGGGCTGCAACCAAAGGCAACCCGGGAAGCACTGGTTGCGGAACTGGATCAATGGGCAGAACATGGTGTTGAAGGCCATTTTCGGGGTGAAAACCCCTGGATGTATTACCACCGGTTTCTGAAGCCACAGGCAGCAAAAGTCGTAGGCGCCAAGCCAGATGAAGTAGTGATTATGAATACCCTGACGGTGAATCTTCACCTTATGATGGTAAGTTTTTACCGGCCTACGTCTACACGGTATAAGATCATAATGGAAGCCGGAGCATTCCCAAGCGACCAATATGCCATGGAAACTCAGGCGCGCTTTCACGGCCTGAATCCGGATGATGCCATCATCGAACTCAAGCCACGGGATGGTGAACACATTTTACGCAAAGAAGATATCCTTCAGGCAATTGAAGATGCGGGAGAGCAACTTGCCCTCGTGATGATGGGTGGGGTGAACTACTATACCGGTCAGTTTTACGATTTGAAACAGATCACGGAAGCCGGGCACAAGATGGGTGCTTTGGTGGGTTTTGATCTGGCGCATGCTGCCGGGAACCTGCCCTTGCATTTGCACGATTGGAACGTCGATTTTGCCGTTTGGTGCAGTTACAAATACATGAACGCCGGTCCGGGTGGCCCTTCCGGCGTGTTTGTCCATGAGCGCCACGGCCACAAGCCGGAACTAAACCGCTTCGCCGGCTGGTGGGGCCATGATGAAGAAGAGCGATTCAAAATGCGGAAAGGCTTCAAACCAATGATCGGTGCAGACGGTTGGCAATTGAGCAATGCACAGATTTTTTCCTTTGCAGCTTACAAAGCCAGTTTGGAACCATTTTATGAATTGGGAATGGAGGCCCTTCGGAAAAAGAGCCTGGAATTGACGGCTTATCTGGAGTATGTCCTTTTGTCGCAAAATAAGGAACGACGCTTGTTTGAGATCATCACTCCCTCCGACCCGGAGCAACGCGGCTGTCAGATTTCAGCCCTCACGGATTCCAACGGCAAAAAACTCTTTGACCACCTCAGTGCGCAGGGTGTTGTGGCAGACTGGCGGGAGCCTAACGTAATCCGGCTCGCTCCGGTACCACTCTACAATTCTTTCGAGGATGTCTGGCGTCTGGGTGAAGCCATTCGCTCATTCCCCAATTCCTGACAGGCCACTAGAACTCCAGACGCCAACTGATGTTTGGAATCAGGCTCAACTGGTATTTGGTTTCGATCTGATTGGTATATGGATCAAAATAAAGGTATGCGATGTTTTCCTGCATACTCAGGTTTTGAAATTCCATAGCAAACGTGCTGTTTCGGCGTTGCCCGATATTTTTGCGCCAATACACCCGGGCATCAATCCGGAAAAAATCCGGACGTGTTTCGGTATACCCGGCTTCCTGGTTGAATACGGTTCGCTGCTGAGCAATGGATTGTTCCAGGTCAATTGGCAACTCCCGGTAACTGCCACGCCAGACGGCGCGCGCATTTACTCCGAACGCACGGCTTTTTTCACCCTTCTGCGAGCGTACCCATTCCTTTCCTGCGGTGAGGTTTGCGATGTGCCCCAAATCCCAACGACTTGCCCGCCATTGTCCATCCGCAGCCTGGTATTGTGCATCTGAGATGCTCAGGCTGGCGACCATAAACCATCCCTGGTGCATGTAGCGTTCCAGTCCGAGTTCGATGCCCTGATTGCGCCCCTTGCCTTCGTTTTTCAAGGCGGTGGCATTGAAATACTCGCTGCTGTTTAGCAGCGAAAAGGGCAGGGCAGGGTCGGAAGCAACCGGTACATTGTATAGGTTTTGATAAAACAATTCACTCCGTAAAACCCATTGGTCGGATAGCGTCCAGTTGTGGCGCAGGGCAACTTGTTGGGATTGCGTAAGCCCGGAATTATCCTGTAGTTGCGAAGCCATGATCCATAAGGGAGCGACCTGACTCTGCTGGGTATAAGCCAGGCTGAGCATATGTCGTGCTGCCAGGCGTTTGCTCACAAGAAGTCGTGGCTCAAGGGTGTGTTCGGAGAAGGGTTTGTCGGTAAACAGGCTGTGTAGCCCGGCCCGGGCACTCCAGTCTCCCGTCTTGTTTTTCCATTCAAAAGAAAGCCAGGGTTGTGCTAAAAGTGCTTGTTGGTCAAGGTCCTGATTGTCATACTGCGGGTCGTCGAATTGCAGTGTGTACCCAATGGTTTGGATGTTTGCCCCCCAGACCAATCGCCAGGAAGGCGAAAGGTAGTTGGATACACGTACATTGGTTCCCAGGCGTTGCTCGGTGTTGCTAAAATTGGAGAGTACCTGCGCGCTTTGGGCATCCCGGGTGTTTTCCTGTGCGGAGCCCACCAGGCTCCATTGCACCCAGGAGTTTTTGCTCAATGGAGTGTAAAAATTCAGACCTGCTATCCCAGTTTTTGATTCGTAGTCAATGGTAAACAAGTCCTTATAACTTTGAATTTCGCTGGAATCGCTTGGCGGACTGAATCTGTTGGCACTTTGTCCGGCCATCGCGAAGACCGACCATTGACTGCCTTTTTTGCCCGGGAAAAAAAACGTTGCGGAAAGATCCTGAAAATCGATGCTTTCACCTCCAAATGAAATGCCCATTTTACCTAAAAGTCCTACCGTAGAGTATCGGTAATTGGCGAGGTAGGAACTGCTTTTTTTTGAGGATAAAGGTCCTTCTGCGGCAAGGTCGAGACCAATGAGTCCGGCCTGGGCCGTAAATTCATGCTGGCGGTTGTTTCCGTTTCGGAGTTGAATATCCATGATTCCACCAAGCGCATCGCCGTAGCCGGTGGGCAGGCTTCCTGTCAGGAGTGAAGAATTGTCGATCAACTGGGCTGAAAAAAGCAGTACTCCGCCGCTCGCTGCGGTTGGTAAATCGCCGAAAGTTCCTGCATTATTGAGGTGGTTGGGGTTGACAACATCCACGCCTTCCAATCGCCATTTGAGCGCGGCGGGGCTGTTGCCACGAACCACCAGCCCATTGGCCTGGTCATCGGCATTGGCTACACCCGGGTAGGACCGTACAAGCCGTGCGGGGTCAAAAAAAGCCGCTGGGAATCGAAGCGTTTGTTCTCGTGTCAGCGGGATTTCTCCGAGCGGTTGCAGCATGCGATCGCCGGGTTGGCTGGAACAAATGAGCACATCTGGAAGTAGGGTATTGGCATCAAACAATTGGAAATCTAGTATCTGGTCTTTCCCTGCGGAAACCAAGACCTGATTGATTTTCTGTGGGGTGTACCCAGGCGCTTCAACAGTAACGGTGTAAAAGTTGGGTGGGATATTTTCAAGCAGATAGCGTCCTTGCTCGTCGCTGGGAGTTACAAGGGAAAAGGAGGGGCCCTGGCTGGATTGGATTTGGACACTGGCACCTGAAATCACATTGCCGCGACCGGCATCTGTAATGGTTCCGCTCAAGGTTTGACTGGCTAGTTGTGCACCTGGGGCTAACAAGAGCAATACGCCTAGCAAGAGCCCGGAAGTATATATTTGATTTCTATTCGTGAATCGCTTTTTCATTCTGTTACCTTTTGTGCAAAGGTACGGTTTACCTCAGGCTCGGATACTATTCTGGAATGAGGAGTCTGCTTATTTGTACTAAATCAAAGAACCTGAATCGCTGAATAAGTTTCTCAAGTGCCACAATTTTTCTCGGGTATATCATGTTCAGAAAAACGAAATCTGGCAGTAATAACAGATGTCGGGATCAATAAGTTGGCGCAGGTGATTTGAAATTAATCCTACCCACTTTGAATTTTTTACCTATTTTGCGCCGAAAACCTTAAACTATCACCCATTTAATTACCAAAAAAAGTATGAAGAAATTAATTCTATCCTGTCTGGTAGCATTTGGCTGCCTCTTCACTGTGCAAACTGCCACGGCACAGGTTGACGTTACTCTGAACCCAATTGGATTGCTTTTTGGCGATCTTAGTGCTGGAGCAGATTTTGCAATATCTGAAAACTTTAGTATTGAAGCTGCTATTGGCATAGGTACAAATGAAATTTTCGATGTGAAAGGAACGAACATTCCAATCAACTTAGTTGGTAAGTACTACTTCGGACCAAACCATGGAACTGACCGTTTTTATCTGGATCTATTCCTGCGTTATGTAAACCGTCAGTGGAAGTACGACGACAACTCAGGTTATTCTGATTTTACCTCCAACCGTTTTGGCTTAGGCTTTGGTTTGGGTTATAAAGTAGTTTCCAAAGGAGGTTTCGTTTTTGACATTGGCTTAGGCGCTGGCCGTGCCATTGTTGATAAAAATAAATACGAAGACTCTAATGGCAATCGGGAAGAAATTGATTGGTCAAAACTTATGTTCCAGGGCAGCTGGGCGTTGGTTACCGTTTTGGTGGCAACAAGTAATTCCAGTTTGAGTTAAATAAAAAAGTCGGTGCAGGAAGATTCCTGTACCGACTTTTTTATTGCGTTTATGGCTCTGACTGTATTTTACCCTTCATCCTCTTCGCTATCGCAATGGTAGTTTTTACGCGGGCCGGCGGGCCGGGAGCGTGGACCTTTATCGTTCTTTTCTGCGCCCATTTTCTGAATCAGTCGAGCGCGTTCTTTGGTCAGTTGCTTGCGCATTTTCACATCCTTTTCCAGGTCGTAAAAGCGAATGCCGTCTACCCAGGTACTCATTGCATGGGAATAGATGGAAAGCGGGTTGTCGCTCCATAAAACCAGGTCGGCGTGTTTGCCAGCCTTGATGCTTCCTACGCGATCGTCAATGTGGAGGAGTTTGGCCGGATTGAGAGTAACCGTTTTCCAGGCTTCTTCTTCGCTGAGTCCACCATATTGGACGGTTTTAGCTGCTTCCTGATTGAGTCTGCGAGCCATCTCGGCATCGTCGGAGTTGATGGCAACCGTAACACCCTGTCGATGCATCATCGCAGCATTGTAGGGGATGGCCTGATATACTTCGAATTTGTAATCCCACCAGTCGCTGAAGGTGCTTCCTCCTGCACCGTGCTCCCGCATCTTGTCTGCTACCTTGTAGCCTTCCAAAATGTGGGTAAAGGTGTTTACTTTAAAATTAAACTGCTCAGCAACCCGCATCAACATGGTGATTTCGCTCTGTACATACGAGTGGCAGGTGATGAACCGCCGTTTTTCCAGGATTTCCTGCAAGGCCTCCAGTTCAAGGTCTTTCCGGAATGGTTTTCCTGATTTCTTCAATTGGGCATACTCTTGGGCACGTGTGAAATAGTCGACATACACCTGCTCAACACCCATTCGGGTTTGGGGGTAGCGGGAGCGGTTGTTGTCGCCCCAGTTGCTTTGTTTTACATTTTCTCCCAGTGCAAACTTGATTTGTCCATCCCGGTTTTCAAACTTCAACTGTTCCGGTGCATATCCCCAGCGGAGTTTGATCAGCTGTGTTTGTCCACCAATTGGGTTGGCAGATCCGTGGAGCAAATGACTGCTGGTTACTCCACCTGCCAGTTGGCGGTAAATGTTTATGTCTTCTGAATTTAGGGCATCACCAATTCGTACCTCTGCGGAACTCTCCTGTGTTCCTTCATTGACAGAGCGGGCTACAGCAATGTGCGAGTGCTCGTCGATGATTCCGGCGGTAAGGTGTCGGCCGGTAGCATCTAAAACGGGGACCGAGGCTGGAACCTTCAGGTTTTTTCCAATTTTTTTGATTTCACCTCCACTTATATAGACATCGGTATTTGAAAGAATACCGTCTTTTTCATTTGTCCAGACCGTTGCATTTTTGATGAGGAGTTCTTCGGCTTTGGGTTGTTCGGTCCAGCCAAATGCAAGAAACGGGTATGTAATTTCGCTGCTGGCAGTTTCGTCTTCATCTTCGTCTTTGTCTTTGTCTTTTTTCTTTCGGTCTCCTTTGGCTTCACCTGTTTTTTGAGCCGTCCAGTCTACCCACCGGCCGTTGGGCATTGTGCCTTTTCCTGCCCACTGATTTTGGTTCATGGTACCGCTCAGTGCTGCCATTTCTTTGGAGGTAGAGTCGGGTGGAAAGCGCAATTGAATCAGTCCATTGGCGTACTCAATCGAAGCATTTGCTTTAGAACTATCTTGTCGGAGCACGCTGCTCTTAAGTGCATCGGGAGTACCTTTTACAGAAAGGTTGTAATCAACGTTATCGACGGTGAGTTTGTATTCACCGCGAAGGTCTTCTCCATCGTTTTTGGGGCTGCTGATGCTGTGTTTTTCGCCCAGTACCCAGTTCTCCAGGAGTTTGCTTTTGCTGTCGAACAAGTCGCCAGAGCAAACCAGGAAATTTGCTTTTTTCCCGGGTTCCAGACTGCCCACGATCTTGTATACCCCCAAAAGCTGTGCGGGTTGATAGGTGAGTGCTTTTAATGCTTCTTCCTGACTCAGGCCAGCTTCCACGGCCGACATAACTGCAGCCCAGAATTTGGATTTATCCCGAAGTCCATCGGCTGTGAGTGCGAATGGAATACCCGCTGCTTCCAACCGACCTGCATTGCCGGGAGCGAGTTCCCAGTGTTTCATTTCCTGAATAGATACTTCCAGTGCTTCGTATGGATCGGCAACCGGGTATGCATTTGGAAAATCAAGTGAAACGATGAGTGCTTGTCCGGTGGCTTTGATCTCATTGAGTCGTTGGTATTCGTCGCCACTCGTTTTTACGATATAACTCTTACCAAATTCGGTAGCAATCTTATGGATGCGTAAAACATCTAGTTTATCTGCCGCTTCAAAAATTTGGGGGAGGCCTTGTACCCGGTTCCAGGCTTCCAGGGAGAGGTTTGTTTCCTGCTTGTTTCCCTCTTGTTGGTACCATGTGCCATCGAGGTAGGTTTGGCGGATCAATGCAATACAGCCCATCAACGAGGAGGGGTAATTTTGCGCGCTGCTGCCTTTTCGGAAGGACAGGTGGTGGCTGGCCTGGGTCTTAAGCAGGCCCTTTTGTTCGGGCTGAGTACCCAACGTTACCAGGGCGCCGGTGCCTCTTGAAATACCATCGGCACGATGGGTAAGTACCGTTCCAAAGCCGGCTTTCCGGTAGTTTGCAGCCTCTTTTTCATTATTGCTAAACTGGGTTGCTGCATCAAACTCCGGTTTTAATGCCTCATTCCATGCATAGGCCCCCTTGGTGCTGGTTTGATATTGAGGAGCAGAACGGAAGTTTCTGGGAGCAGCTTTTACTTCCGGAAGACCGTAGTCGGTGCCATATAAGTCGATAAAAGAGGGGTAGATGGTTTTTCCGGCACAATCAATGACAACTGCATCGGAAGGAACTGTAACTTGTGTACCACAGGCCACTACTACGCCTTTCCGGACTACCAGTGTGGCTTCTTTGATTTGAGTTTTGTAGTCGGTAAAGATGGTTGCATTGGTCAATGCAAAGCATTCGGCCCGGTTGTCGGATGGGGCTGCCTGCGGGTGGCTCACCTGAGCCAGGCTGTTGCCGGCAAAAAATATCAACAACAAAAAGGGTAGACAGAGGCGGTATAGTGCATTCATATTTCACGTATTTGTGGTGAAAATATGAAATTGTCTGCAAGCCGTTATGAAAATTTGGGAGGAAAGGCAGTGCGCAGGAGTCCTGTTGGCTGTTTTGTTGGCCTGGGAGGGCTTAATCTTCCGGTTGCTTGGGAGTTTTGTTGGCTTTTTTTGCTTTGTCAATCGCTTTTCTTTGCGGAGTCCGGCCTTCTTTTTTCAGGGCTTGATGAATGATGTATTCCAATTGTCCGTTTACACTGCGAAATTCGTCAGCAGCCCACTTTTCGAGTGCTTCGTAAGTGGCTTCATCTATGCGCAGTACAAAGGATTTTTTTTGAGACATAATGCTGTGTAGTTCAAATGAATAGTCCTGAAGCCCAATTGGGCTTCAGGATATCTGTTGATTCGTTATTGGTGTAACGTACCGGTATTGAGTACAGGTTGGGCGTTTTTGTCGCCACAAAGTACCACCATAAGGTTGCTCACCATGGCCGCTTTTTTCTCTTCGTCCAGATTGACAATGTCTTTCTTGGAGAGTTCTTCCAGTGCCATCTCAACCATACCTACGGCTCCTTCCACGATCTTGTTTCGGGCAGCAACAATGGCAGTGGCTTGCTGTCTTTGAAGCATGGCTCCGGCAATTTCAGTGGCATAAGCCAGGTGGCTGATTCGGGCCTCAATCACATGGATTCCGGCCAGGGCCAGACGCTCTGTGACTTCCCGCTCAAGCAATTCATTTACCTCTTCCGAACTGGAACGCAGGGTAATTTCAGCAGTGGCATCTTCAAAGTTGTCGTAGGAGTAGGCCATCGCCATTTTCCGCAATGCGGCCTCGCTTTGGCTGTGTACGAACAAATCGTAGCGCTCCACATCAAACGTGGCCTTAAAGGTGTTGTCTACCTTCCATACTACGATGGCGCCGATCATGATGGGGTTGCCCTGCTTGTCGTTCACTTTGATAGGTGCCAGGTCAAGTGTTTCTGCTCGCTGGGAAACCTTCTTTTTGGTGTAAAACGGATTTGCGTAGAAAAATCCGCTTTCTTTTACCGTGCCTACGTATTTACCAAAAAGGGTCAGTACTCTGGTTGAGTTGGGCTCAATGGCTATAAAGCCCGGGGTGATCAGTGTAATGGTTACAACAATCAACAAAATGCCCACCAGAATCATGGATTTTGTGATAATCAGAGCCAGTCCGGAAATCAAAAGCAATAGTGCAAGGATAAGCATTGCCCAGCCGGAGATTGGTTTAAATATTTTTTCCATGTCGTTTTATTTTGATTTTAATGTGATATCAATATGATTGCAAATATACATCAAAAATAAAGACCAGTCAAGCTGCCGATTAAAATTCACGAGCAAGCGTATTCCAACGACGACCAAGCACAATTTTTTCTCGACCAAGCAACCAAAACCTGGTAAGTCCGCTCATAGTTGAGTGTAGATTGTCAGTTAAACTCCAGTTAAACTTAATTTTAGTTCTATTTGGATTAAAATAGATCCGCTTTCTTTACAATAAGATGTTTTTAGACATCAAACTATTAAATTCTATAGAACCTAAACATTACCATCATGCGAATTCTTCTTGTGATTTCATCCATCGGAATGCTAACAACTTTTTTTTCATGTAAAAAAGATTCAGTAGACTCTTTATTTCTTGAGTACTTTCAGGTCAATGATCAGAAAGTATCAAACTTTGAATCTGTTTCAGCTGCACCAACTGACCAAGTCAAAATCTCCTTTGCAGTGGATGCTAATAGGTTGCATGTTGGCGATGAAACTCTTGCTGAATGCACCCTGAGTTACTCAATAGATAATGAACAAGGTGAGGTCGTAATACAACTTGATTCCTCTGATCCACACACATTCCTTGGAGGATATTATCTGCAATTGGATAATTTGGTAAAAAATTCACAGCCCTATGTTTGTTCAGGAGGAGAAACCTTGACGGTAGATTTATTTGTAAAAACCAATAGTGGCGATTCTCTTTCTTATAGTGTTACTATTGATGTCACACCCTAAAAACTCTATTTGGCCGCAAGATGCAATTAAATCAGTTTATTAATTATTGTTGCTGTTCCTATTATTCCACGATTAATTCGTACCTCTCAATTAATCTTTAATTTTTCATTGATGTTTCGGTGCGTGATTAGATTGCGGAGCCTTTGTTGTGTTTTTTTACTTCTGATATTCTCCCATACATCCGCCTGGGGGCAGTATACCATTCAGGGTTCGGTTCGCGATTCGAGTGGGCAGGCCTTGGTGTTTGTGAGTGTGGTAGTAAAAGGCGTTGAAAATACGGGTGTGTTCAGTGATATTGACGGGCGTTTTCGGCTGGAGATGAAGTCTCCGGTGGAGGCATTGGAGTTTCGATATGTTGGATACAAAACCAGGTTGCTGGATGCAGATGCCATAAAATACAATCGGGATATTGTGGTGGTTTTGGAAACTGCTGAGTATGCGCTGCCGGAGGCCCGGATTATTGCCGGTGAAAATCCGGCGGATATTCTCATGCGAAAAGTAGTAGCCCGACGCCATGAGAATAACCCGGAGAAAAAAGGGAGTTATCGCTGCCATACCTACAATAAACTGGTTTTTGATTTGCAACCCAATGTGGCGGTATTCGAACAGACGATGGAAGGGCGCGATACATCCAAACAGGTCGTTCGCGATGGGATCAAAAATTTTGAGGCCGTGCAACGAAGTATGGAAGAGCACCACGGCTTTATTATGGAAAGCGTAACCGAGCGAAGCTTCAAGCGACCAGATTTATTGAAGGAAAATGTACTGCTCAATCGGGTGAGTGGAACAGAATACGCCGGGTTGGTAACCCTTGCCAGCGCCGTTCAGCCCTTTTCTTTTTATGGTGATTATCTTCAACTCATCGATAAGGATTTTGTCAACCCGGTGAGCCCACAGAGTGATCGGTTGTATTTTTTTGCGTTGGAAGATACCTTGTATTCCGGGATCGATACGGTGTGGGTGGTTTCATTTCACCCGAGAAAAGGAAAGGTGTTTACCGGACTGGAGGGCGTATTGTATGTCCACTCCGATGGGTATGCTGTTCAGCAGGTGCGGGCCTGGCCCGCTGAGGCGGGAAAAATGGGAATCATGATTGAGCAGTCGTATCAGCGGGTTTTCGACTCCACTTCCGGTGAGCGATTTTGGTTTCCCGATCAACTCAACTTTGAAATTTCTTTTGATAAATACCCGGCTACATACATGGGTTTAAAGGCAGTTGGCCACAGCTACATACAGGATGCACAAATAAATATAGGTCTTCGAAATGTCGATTTTGATGTGGAGCATCCCATTCTTTTGGATGAAAAGGCGCATACACGATCAGATAGCATTTGGAGTCCCTGGAGGACTGTTGCTCCGCTTACCCGAAAAGAGGCTGCTACCTATACCTGGCTGGACTCTGTTGGAGAAAAGAAAAACCTGGAAACCATGTTTCGCCTGATGGATTACAGCACAACGGGGCTGCTTCCTGTATTAGGGCCGATTAACCTGGATGTGAGCAAGGTACTGCGCTTCAATCAATATGAGCGAACCCGACTGGGCTTGGGCCTGAGTACGGCCCAGGCACTGCCTTTTGGCTTGCCCAAAAGAGCAGAATTGGCGGGCTATGCAGCGTATGGCTTTGGCGACCAAGCCTGGAAATATGGTGCTTCCGGAACCTGGCGAATCCACCGGGGGCGGGGAGTCTACCTGTCAGCCGGATACAATCGCGATCTGGCTGAGCCTGGGGCTAGTTATGAGTTGAGTAATTCTGCCTTGGTTGGGAGGGCAGTCTATGCACGCCGAATGGATATGAGTAATACACAGTGGGTTGAAGCGGGATCCAGGTTGTGGAAAGGAGCCCAAATGCGAATAGGGATACGACACCAGGAAGTGGAACCCATGTATCCATATGGGTTTCGTTCAGATACAACGACAAAGGAATTGTTTCAGTTTGCTGAAGCAACGCTCTTTTTCCGGTATGCGGCCAATGAACAACGAAAGCGGTTTTTGGGTGGCGATTTAGGCTCGGTGCAAAAATGGCCGGTTCTGGAATTTGCATATACCAAAGGGCTCCCAGAAATCGGGGGAAGTACATTTGCCTACCAGCGATTTCTTGTTTCATTGTACCAATCGGTTTTTATTCGTCGCTTGGGCAGATGCAGTTGGCGTGTTGACATGGGGTATACTCCGGATGATTTGCCACTGAATAAATTATTCACCCTCAACCAGCCGCCGGGAAATACAGCATGGGGGATTTTTACATTAGACAACACCTTCCAATCGCTGCCCGATACGCTTTTTGCATTCAATCAGTTTGTGAACCTGTATTTTACCCAGGAATTGGGTCCTGTTTTTTATAAAACAAAGTACTCTTCGCCCTTTTTGAGCCTGCATCAAAATGCCACCTGGGGGAGTTTGCTGTTTCCCGAAAGTCACTCGGGTGTTGGCATACAATCGGCTCCAAAACCCATTTTGGAGTCCGGAGTTCAGTTAGATGATTTGCTCCGGGTAAACTATGTGAATGTTGCCAATATGGGGCTGGGTGTAGCTGTATATTACCGCTGGGGAAGCCTCAGTGATCCGGATTGGAGGAAAAATATTGTCCCTCGTTTGTCTTTGCGGTTTACGCTCTAATTTTTTGTGTTAATTGATGCCGAATTATTCTGCAGGGAGCAGGGCGTTCAATTCCTTACAGAGCTGGAGTGCTTCTTCCGGGCCGTCTTCTCCGGCCCAGCTCATGCGGTTTACCATGTCGCCGTCAGCCAGTTCGAGGTAGTAGTAGGTGTTTCTTGGCTTCATGTACTCCATGCGAAGCAGTTGATCGGTAAAACAGCGTTCGAACAAGTTTTCTGCTGTTTTTCGCTTTGCTTTTGGCAGTTCAGTTAAGGCCCCGTCGGTTTTTTCTTTCTTAAACAATTGGCCGTTCTCCAGCAGGATGTACCCGGATTCAATTCCTGTAAATCCACCTCCGCTTCCCCAGCGAATTTGTTTTGCAGGCAATTGGTCGGCTGTATACCGGGTAGATTGGCATAAACTTAGTCCGGCAATGGCCAGACTGGCAAGAAGGATTAGCAGAATCGGTTTCATGGCAAGCATGGATTTGGTTTTAGAATGCAAAAAAAATAGGGCTGCACCCATGGTACAGCCCTACAAATATAGATAATTCTAATCAGGTCAATCAAGCCTGGTTAATACTGAATCAGGAACGAGGTTTTGGTCCGGCCTGAACAATTTCTGTCTTTGCTTCGTCTTCGTACTGCTTGAAGTTGTCGATAAAGTGTTTCGCCAGTGTATTGGCTTTCTCGTAGTATGCATTCTGGTCAGACCAGGTGCTGCGTGGGCTCAGGATTTCGTCTGGAACATTTGGACAGGTAGTTGGCATTGAAACACCAAAAACGCTGTGTGTTTTGTAATCCACATCCTTGAGGTCGCCATTGAGTGCAGCGGTGATCATAGCCCGGGTATATTTGAGTTTGATCCGGCTTCCAATGCCATAAGGGCCACCGCTCCAACCAGTATTGATGAGCCATACATTGGCTTTGCTCTTCCGAAGTTTTTTGCCGAGAAGGGCTGCATATTTTGCCGGGTGCAATGGAAGGAATGGAGCGCCAAAGCAGGCAGAGAATGTAGTCTTTGGATCGGTGATACCTACCTCGGTACCGGCAACCTTTGCTGTGTATCCGCTGATAAAGTGGTACATGGCCTGCTCCGGTGTCAGTTTGCTGATTGGAGGCAACACACCAAATGCGTCACAGGTAAGGAAGAAAATATTTTTAGGAGCGCCCTGTGCGTTGCTTGGAGTTACCGCATTGTCGATGTGATTGATTGGATACGAAACGCGGGTGTTTTCGGTAATGCTCCGGTCGGCATAGTTCACGGTACGGGTGCCATCAAAGTAACCTACATTTTCCAGGATTGCTCCATGTCGGATTGCGCGGTAGATATCTGGTTCTTTTTCTTCGGTAAGGTCGATGGTTTTTGCATAACAACCACCTTCAAAGTTGAATACCTCGGATTCGCTCCATGCGTGCTCATCGTCCCCGATCAACGGACGGTTTGGATCGGCGCTGAGCGTTGTTTTTCCTGTTCCTGAAAGGCCGAAGAAAAGGGCAATGTCACCTTCCGGGCCAACATTGGCAGAACAGTGCATTGGCAAGGATTCTTTTGCCCGAACAGGCAGGATGAAATTAATCACCGAGAAAATACCTTTTTTGATTTCACCGGTGTATCCTGTACCTCCAATCAAAAGGCGTTTTTTGGTGACGTTGATGATTGCGAAGTTTTTTTGCCGTGTACCATCCGTTTCCGGGTCGGCCTCAAAGCCTGGGGCACACAGTACAGTCCAGTTTGGGTCGATGGTAGCGAGTTCTTCCTTGCTGAGGCGGATAAACATGTTGTTGGCAAATTGGTTGCTCCATGGGTATTCCGTTACAACGCGGATGTGCATCCGATAGTCTGGATTTTCACTTGCACAGGCCTGGACATCGCGAACATACACTTCTTTTTTGCGGAGGTAGCTTGCTGCTTTGCGCCAGAGCCGGTCGAAATTTTTGCTGTCAAAAGGCTTGTTGACTTTACCCCAGTTCACCTTGTGCTTGGTGTTGCGGTCCATCACGATGAAACGGTCTTCTGGAGAACGGCCGGTGAATGTGCCGGTGTTGATCACAAGGGCACCTGTGTCCGAAAGTTCACCCATTCCTTTTTTAATGGAGTGTTCAACAAGTTCTTCAGGGGTGAGATTCCAATAGGCGGATTTGAGATTTTTTAATCCGAGATCCTCCAGTGATGCGGAAGGATTCTTGAATCCAAACTCTTGCATAAAATTTGCTTTAAATGGTTAGGCATGTCACCACTTAATTTCCGTGCAGCGTAAATCTTGTTTGGAATGTAGGCAAAAACAAAATTCACACCAACACAATAGGTGGTTAGGAGCCGCAAAGATACTGCTCTCAAAATTGAATAGCCTCCCATTTAGGCACTTTTTACATTTTTATTAGAGATTAGTAGTCAGTGTTCAGTAGTCAGGAATTAAACGAATCAGATTCTGACCACTGACATCAACTTATCATCCTAGCCCGAAGGGCGTATCATCAAATCATCAATCCCTTGCCAGGCATGGCAAGGCTACGATTGAAATTTTGTCATGGCTTGCTCGAATGCGGCTGCTTTGATTCGGGTTTCTTTTAATTCGTTTTCAGGGGTGGATTCATAGAGTATGGTAGCGCCGGTGCAGAAGTTGAGCAGGCCATCTTTGACGTGGGCCGTTCGAATGGTAATGGCGGTGTTGAGTTCTCCGTTGAAATGCAACCAGCCAATGCTCCCACCGTAATATCCGCGGTGGTGTTCCTCAATTTGCTCGATGTAATTCATTGCAGCAAGTTTCGGGGCTCCGGTTAGGGTTCCGGCATTCAGGCTGGCAATCAGTGCATCGAAGCCGGTATAGCTTCCGTCCAGTTCACCGCTTACCTGAGCGACGGTATGGGTGACGTGGGAGTATTTTTCGATGATCCGGTAGGCGTCGATTTGAATGCCCGGTTTACAGATGCGGGCCAGGTCGTTTCTGCCCAGATCAATCAGCATGTCCAACTCGGAATTTTCCTTGGGGCTGTTGAGTAATTCCATCATGAGCCTGTGGTCCTCAATGGGATTTTCAGACCTTCGTACACTTCCCGAAATGGGGCGTAATACTGCTCTGCCATCCTCGTACCGGAGCATGAGCTCCGGACTTGCTCCGAGGAGCAATTCGTTGCCGAAGTCAAAATAAAACATGTACGGGCTTGGATTAACCTGCTTGTACCGGCTGTACAAGGGGAGCATGTCACCCGAAACTTCTGCGCTCAGTTGCCGGGACAATACAATTTCCAGCAGTTCCCCGGCGTAGCAGAGCTCGATTCCTTTGGCTATGTTTTTTTGAAATTGATCATCGTTTGGGCTGGAAAAAAACGGGCCAATTTCCGGTTGCATTTCAGCTGCGGGTTGAGCCTCTTTTATTCGTTGGGAAATACTTTTCACTGCGTGTTCTGCGTCGGCTTGTGTTGATCGGGTACAGTACAAACTGAGGTCGTGGGTGAGGTGATTGAAAAGTAAAACGGTATCGTATAAAAAGAGATGGAAATCCGGACTATTCCCCGGTTTGGCCGCAGGGATATCTTCAAAAAGGTATACAAATTGATACGCGAAGGCTCCATACAGACCCATGAAGTTCTTTTCATCGGTTTTAAATGCGTTCAGTAAGGCGCGCAGTGGCTGGGCGATGTTTTGGCGTTCGAGTCGTTGACTTTCCGGTCCGTGAAAGGGGAGTTTAGGAATATACAGTTGTAGTTGTGTGGAATCTTCTGTTTGTATAAACTCCCGGAATTCGGTTTGGATAAAGTTAAAAAATGGTTCACCCCGTTGTTCGATCAGACGGACACTGAGTTGGTCGGTCTGCCCGATAAATTCAATCAGTGGATCAATACCAATCAGAGACATGCGACTGCTTTTATCCGAGGCAGCACTGGATTCAAACAGACAGGATGCGCCATTGCCACGGAGCCCATCATACAGTTTCAGTGCATCGGTGTACGGAAGGCGGAGTGTATTGGTAAACATATAATTTGTATTGATGTACTAGTGCGATGATGCAAAGATGAAAACAAAAAACGGGATTGTCAAACCCCGTTCAGAATAATTTTATTTTTTTCTCCAGTAGGCCAGCCATTTTTGAATGGCTTCTTTGTTTTCCCGGTACACTTTGGCTCCTCGGGTTGCAGTGACAATGCTGCATGGAACTTCGCGTGCAACTTCACGCTGAGAGAGCCCACGATCCAGGGCATCAAAAATGCGCCAGCGTTCCATCATCATTGCCCGCTCGTTTTCAGTAAAGGTTAGCAGGAGTAATTGTTCAAATTGGTCCTCATCAGGGACGGATCGAAAGAGTTCATAGAGCATACTGCAAATTTGCAAAATTATTCTGAAAGTACAAGGTTGTTTATATAGAAGTGGTAAGTAGCAAGTGGTAAGTAGTAAGTAAATTTTTGACTTGGCCACATCGATGTAATTTATGCAATGTCAGTTTAAAACTTACTACTTAAAACTTACTACTTACCACTTACCACTTACTACTTACCACTGTTGAATCTTACTAAGTCATGTTAGGCCAAAGTCTCGAAAAGTCGTGTCAGTGCTATCTTTGCGAAAAGTAGCAAATGAAACAAATAAGTTTGGAACAAAAGTATCGGATAAAGGCCTGCCTAGAGCAGGGAAAGACCGCATCTGCAATATCTAAAGATCTTGATATAAAAATTCGTACAGTCCGAAAATGGGTGCAACGAATCAAAAAAGGGGGGCACTACATTCCGCAATGGGCCGTCCCGTAAAAGGTGTTCTGTCAAGTCACCCCGAACCGTTGAGAAAGTTAATCAAGCAAATACGGGAAAATGAAGGTGGCTTTGGCGCCCAAAGCATACTTGCCGAATTGGTAAGCCAATACGGTTATGCCCCTGACAGTCTTCCAAGTCAAAGCAGGGTAGCCGCCTATTTACAGTCATTGGGGCTGACAAGGCAATATGAAAAACACAACCCATTACCTAGACCTGTCATTGTTGCGCCCGAGGCGGCACATGATCTATGGCAGTTGGACGGTCGGGGGAACGAGTGGGTAGAGAACGTGGGCGCAATAGCCCTGCTTGATATAAAAGATGTTTTTAGCCATGTCTATGTGGGCTGTTTTCCTGCCCTGATGGCCTCCATGAAAGGTCACCCGGATACGGATAATTATCAAACAGCACTTCGGTTAGGCTTCATGGAGTTTGGTTTGCCCAAACTGGTCCAAGTGGACCATGCAAGTGTTTTTAGCGACAATAGTTCCAAATCGCCCTTTCCAACCCGGTTACATCTGTGGCTGGTTGGCCTGGGGATAGAGTTGTTCTACAGCAGGGTCCGTCGACCTACCGACCAGGCAATGGTGGAACGGTCCCATGAAATTTTATACAACCAGGTATTTAAGGGGGCTACGCCTTTTAGGGACTGGGAACACCTCTTTAACAAGTGCCAAAAAAGAAGATATACACTGAATTGCCAAATCGGAAGCCGTTCCTGTGAAAGCCAACCCCCACTAGTTATTCAACCAGATGCCGGGCATTCCAAGAGGTTCTACACACTTCAAAATGAAGAAAATATGATCAGACTGGAGCGGGTTTATCGCTTTTTGGACAAGGGTAAATGGTTTAGGCAGGTGGCGGGGAACAATATGGTGTTCCTCGGAGGGCAGGCCTATTACGTTAAAAATGCCAGACCAAAAGAGCAGTTGCAAATTACCTTTTGTGCAGATTGCCAACATCTCTTGTTCCAAAATGACAAAGAACTTTTGATCGCCTTGTACCCCATTAAAGGCATTGGTAAAAAGCAGCTAATGGGATCTAGGGCTGAATTTTTCAATGTCCCGAACGTACAACTCAAAATCCCCTTCAATTGGGAGGAAAAGATTGACACGACTTTTCGAGACTTTGCCTAACATGACTTAGTAAGATTCAACAGTGGCCAGTTATAAGTAGTCAGTAATCTGTCGTCAAAAAACTTTAATAAGCCGACCACTTACCACCTACCACTTACTACTTACCACTCTATTACAGAAGCTCCTTCCAGGAGCGCGGTGGAATGCGCTCAAGCGGATTCCAATGATCGGTTTTCCAGTCCCGGCATTCGAGTCCGTTGAAGTTGCATTTATAATCAAACTGAGAAGGGACGTCGTAACAATATCCGTGGTAATAATATTGGAAGCCGTTTTCCAATGCAAACTCCAGTTCTTTTAGCATGGTCAGTGTTCCCAGACTATGCCGCGTGTATGTTGGATCAAAAAAGCAGTATGTTCCGCATAAAGCATGCTTTCCAAGATGGAAAAAACTGGAAGCAACCAGTTTTCCCGCATCATACACATCATACCCTTTACCTGCCACCGGCAGAACTGCCGCATTGGGCCCGATAAACAGGTGTACATCATCTGGCTGCCGCTCATTGAAGCGGTTGGTATGTTCCAGAAAAAGGCCCTTTTTCTCCTCGTTAATTTTAATTGGTACCTCTCGGATTTCAAGTGATTCGGCACGGCGTAGCAAGCGACGCTGACTTTTAGAAAATGTAAAATCACGCAACCGAATGCGAAGAGGAATAGTGGTGCATAGTGCACTGCGACAAACTGCAAAATTGTGGCGTACAATGGTTTTGCCAAGCAATCGCCAGCCACCCTCCATGAGTGAATCAAATGCAGGCTCAGACATGCTGGTCATCGCAATGCTCTGATCTATAATATCAACGAATATTTTAGACTTGTTTTCCATTGTATTCTAAGAACGGGTCAGGTGTCATGGGAGTTCGTTTTCCATAGCTAGCGCAAAGCCGTCCATTGCAGCCTGAAGTGCACAGATCGGGTCAATCTCAGTAACAATTACACGAGCGCCGGCACCACGGAGGGAAGCGGCAGAACCTTTACCAACGTCGCCATATCCGGCAACAACGGCAACTTTACCTGCGATCATAATATCGGTGGCACGGCGAATAGCATCCACCAGACTTTCTTTACATCCGTACTTGTTGTCAAATTTTGACTTGGTAACGGAGTCGTTGATGTTGATGGCAGGCAAGGGAAGGGTTCCTTTTGCCATACGCTCATACAAGCGGTGTACACCAGTTGTAGTTTCTTCCGAAATACCGCGAATATCGTTTACCAGTTCCGGGTAGCGGTCGAGTACCATATTGGTAAGGTCGCCACCATCGTCCAGAATCATGTTGAGCGGCTGGTTGTCGGGGAAAGCATGCAGAGTTTGCTCGATGCACCAGTCGAATTCTTCTTCGTTCACATACCCTTCCAGGCATAAACCGGAACTCCTGCTGCTGCAATGGCTGCAGCTGCGTGATCTTGTGTAGAGAAAATATTGCAGGAGGACCAGCTGACATCGGCACCCAATTCAACCAGGGTTTCGATCAAAACAGCCGTTTGGATGGTCATGTGCAGACAACCGGCAATCCGGGCACCTTTCAAGGGTTTGCTTGCGCCAAACTCTTCGCGAATGGCCATAAGACCCGGCATTTCTGCCTCAGCCAGGGTAATTTCCTTGCGGCCCCAGTCGGCAAGGGCAATGTCTTTTACTTTGTATTGGGGACGTGAATCGGTTGCTGTTGACATGTATTTTAAATTGATGTATTTAATTAAATCTTGAACGGTTTTTATTTTGGGAAGGATGTTTTAAAGACACAATAACAGAATAACATTCTGTTTGGTTTTTAAATTCGCTGCAAAAGTACGTCAATCCATGCGCTTTTTTCAAGAAATTGAATTTTAAAAATCCTCAAATTGAAAAGAAACACAATAATTTAAACCATCAAACAAGACGATTTGCTTGTAAAGTGTGCATTCTGGCTGTTAAAAGGCCCAGCTAATGCCTAAAAACAGTTGGTGGTTGCTCCGCTTGAGCATGTCTTGGCTGCCGAGGAGCGTTCTCGAACTGCTCCCGTGCACTGAGAACAGGACATTCTTTTTTATCGGTTTTCGAAAGCCGAATACCGCTCCCATGCCAAATCCAAATTTATCGAGTGGATCGGCCAGCGGAGTAATTAAGGGCAGGTCTTCGGTATGAATACTCAGGTATTCGTAGCCCATATTTATGCCCAGGTGGAATCCGGTACACCCTTCATTTTTATTGAAATAATAGCGCAGCGTGGGGCGGAACTCCAGTAGTTTCTGGCGGATGGTATACACATATACCTCCCGGTAGGTGGTATAGCTGGTTACAACGGGCTGATTACCCTGAAGACCGAAATTGACACCAAAACTGAAATTTTTAGAGAATCGGTTCTCATAAGAAAACTGGAGAGGAATGCCCTTGAAACGGTCTTTCAGTGGACTGTATTGATCGGAAGAAAGGCTGTATCGTTGAAAGCGTAATCAGGTGCTGAGGAAAAACAATAGAAAGGAACGGCAAAACAGTAGGGTAGTTATTTTTTTCATGACAAGCCTGTGAAATGAATAAGCACATTCCACAGAGCAGTGCCACAGAAAGCGCTTTTATGCCATCAATATTGACAGGTTTGGGTAGGTGCTTAAAGTTAACCAAGCCTCTGTTCTAATTGGGTGATTTCTGGGTTAGATTTGACAAAATCAGCCAAATACTCGTGCTCTTTCGCTTTTTGCCTTTTAAAACAAACACAATTGCCCTGATTTATACTGCTCATTGGAGTCGAGTTGATAGTCTGGCACGGATGATTCTTTAAAAATTTTTTTGCAATGCGAACCTGATCCCGGATGATATCACCGATTTTCCCTTCCCTTGCATCCACTTAAATCCTGCCTTAAAGTCGTGCAGGGTGCCGCCATGCACTTCCGTATTTTATTCAGGATTTTATCTGCCCGGTCGGGCATCGTGTGCAGCCAGTTTCAAGAAATTGGCCCAACATCTCCGTTGAGTCGAACCATGGTGTACCTTGCCCCAAGCCCCGAGGCTCCCCTTGCTGCCGACTCTTTTTTTTGCAAGTTCTAAAATTTCACGTGTTCGTTTTAACCCTGGAATGATTGGGCCAATCATCCACAAAAATCGGAATGCCGGCTTGCGACAGGGTTTCCACAGTGCGTAAACGCTGGGCTAGGTCGAAAGTGCGGGGTTCCAAGGGCACAGCAAGAGGTTCGTTCAGTGTCATGCTGATGGCTACCTGGGTCAATTGCTCTGCGGCTAGTTGTTCCAATAGGTCCAGATCGCGGAGCACCAGGCTGTTCTTGGTAATGACTCCTACCGGATGTCGGTATTTCCAGAACTTTACCCTCAAGCGGAAGCACGTGTTATTCCAAATTTCCGTTCGGCGGGATTTGATACACGTCGGTATTGCCCTCACAAACATTACCGGTGCTGCTTTCCAGGATTTTTTTCGAAGTTGCTCCTCCAGCAAACGGGCATTTTCTTGATCAAAATTTTTCGTTCAAAATCCAGCCCGGCACTATATCCCCAGTACGGATAGGTATTTCGGAGGCATAATACACACAGCCGTGTTCATAACCACCTGGTATGGGTTGAGGCTCCCACTCCATAGGAATGTCTGCACTGCTTACTTTATTCAGGATGGTCTTGGGATGCGTTTCTGTATGTTCGATATTTGAGCGTTCGTTTTCCCAGTCCGCCAGTTCCAAGGCCCAATCCTGGATATTTTTTCATCCCGCTTCAAGCGTTCATACTGCGAATTCGGATTTATCTGCGCTGACCTAGATAGCGCTTTTTCGGTATTAACATTTTGTGTTTTATTTAGATTGTGGCATATGCCGTCTTTTATTTACTTTAGAGAGTAGAGACGCATGATCATGCGTCTGTACGGTATCCGGAGACATCTATTCGGGACACTGCACTTACCCTTGATGATTTGTTGATCGCCCTTCGGGTTAGGATGATTTTGTTGATACGCCCTTCGGGCTAGGATGATTTGTTGATGTTTATTCCGGCCCTGTGCGTCACTTGTTTGTGGAAGGAACGAGGGTAGGGGCAAGGCTTGCCCTTGCCCAATTCCAAAAACATCAACAAATCAACAAATCATCCAAGCCCCGCCAGGGGCGCATCAACAATTCATCAATTTCAATAAACAAATAAACAGAGCCTCGGAGAGGCGGACTAAACGAATAAACAAGATCAACTCATCATCAATTCCTCGCCCGGGGCCGCCATGAATTGCATTCCGATGGGCATGTGGTTTTCGGAATGGGTGCCTGCCGGAAAGGCCAGTGCGGGGAGTCCGGCCAGGTTGGCAAGGACGGTAAATACATCGGACAGGTACATGGAGGTAGGGTCCTGGTTTTTTTCGCCAAATTTCCAGGCGGCCTGGGTGCTTACCGGGATTAGGATTAGGTCTGCTTCTTCGAAAATAGCGAGTAAGCGATCCCGGATTAATCTGCGGACTTTCTGTGCCTGCGCGTAATAGGCATCGTAATAACCACTGCTAAGAACAAAGGTGCCTAGCAGAATGCGGCGTTTTACCTCTTCTGAAAAACCTTCACTTCGACTTAAGAGATAGGTTTGTTCCAGGTTTTGGGCCTGGGGGCTTCGGTATCCATACCGGATGCCATCGTATCGGCTCAGGTTTGCAGATGCTTCGGCTGTTGTAAGTACGTAATAGGTGGGAACGACAAACTCCAACAGGTCAAAGTCGGCCTCTACAAGGGAATGGCCCGCATCGCGTAGTTTTTGGAGGGTTTCCTCTTGTATTCGTTTGATTTCAGGGTCGAGGCTTGGGTGTTTGGCAATGGGGGCAAGGTAGGCAATGCGTTTGGTAGCGCTGGGTTCTTCTTGCAGGTAGGAGAGGGGCTGTTGGATGGCTGTGCTGTCGTATGCATCCGGGCCGGAAGCTATTTGCATCAGCAAGGCAAGATCTGTCGGGTTTCTTCCTATAAATCCGATCTGATCAAATGAGGAGCCATAGGCCAGCAGTCCATGTCGGGAAATTCGACCGTAGCTGGGCTTGAGGCCATACAATCCGCAAAAGGCTGCGGGTTGCCGGACAGATCCACCGGTATCGCTGCCTATTGCAGCCAAACAAGCATCTATTTGAACAGAAACTGCTGCTCCTCCGGAAGAGCCTCCGGGCACTCGTTCGGTATCCAGCGCATTTTTTACGGGACCATAAATCGAATTTTCATTGGAGGAACCCATGCCAAATTGGTCGCAATTGGTACGGCCTATCAGGATTGCATCTGCAGCGAGCAGGCGCTCAACCGCTGTTGCAGAATAGGGCGCTTCAAAACCCTGAAGTATTTTAGACGCGGCACTTACCCGATGGTTTTTGTAGCAAATATTGTCTTTGATACTGAGCACCATACCGGCCAGTTTGCCAAGTTGCTCGGGAGTCTTTTTTATTTTTTCGTCCAGGCTACGGGCAGCCTCAAGCGCTTCATCATTCCAGATTTCTATGAACGCATTTAATCCGGCGTGTAATTCAGCCTGATCCAGGTAGTGCTGAACAAGACTTTCCATCGTGTATTTTCCATCCCGGAGGTCGGTTTGGACGTGCGAAAGTGAAGTGTATTTTGGCTTGATTTCCATTGGTGCAAAGGTCGGATAAAATGCTGAAACACCTGGGGCAAAAGCATTACACCTTTGCGGATAATGACAAAAGGAAGTGTGCAAACTTTATCTCCAAGGTGCTTTATGCAAATGCAATTCACTTCAGTTTGTCTCTTAAATTTTATTTTTTTTAAAAAAAAACTGATTTTTCATTTACTTTTTATTCAATGCAAACAATACAAAGGAAAGCGTTTATGTTTGGGGATAGGTTTTTTGTTAAATCCTATTGACAAACGCAATGGTTCTTCATTGTATTTGGCATAAAATGCGCTGGTATTTGGAAACAAATCGAGAACGCACATCGTGAAAACAATCCTTCCTATTAGAACCCTCCTATCGGGGGGGCTTTTGCTCTTGTGCCTGCATCAGGCCCGGGGGCAAAAAGAGGTGATCCCTGAGGACTCCCTTTATCTTAGATTTAAATCGATTGAAGCAGCCTTATCTGCAAAAATAGCAGGCATCGAATTTCCTAAAACCAATGTCAATTGTGATTTTCAAACTACTGATGTGGACGTCAGGCGTGCTTCTGATTACATTTCAGCAGGAGAAGAGGCTTGTTTTTTTAAATTTATGGAAAAAACAAAACCTGATCCCGCTCAGGAATCGGAACACATTGAGTGGCTGATTGAGTTGGCTCTGGGCCTCATGCATTACGAAGAATTAGATTCTTCTGATGTGGTGATCAAGCAATTGGTTCAGTATGAAGAAAATGAGGAATATGCGGCTGAAATCAGATATGTACAGGCTGTTCAAAGTGAAAAAAACTGGCGTTTTTACGAATGTTTTCGATATGCCGAGGAGGCCCTGGAAAAATCAAAGCATGCCGGTGATCAACTGCTCAGCGCCAAATTATCCATGTTGATTGGCAGGGCTACCCGCAATGTGTACACGGTACACCCCGATCAACCACAGATCCATCTCAAAAAAGCACTTAAGCATTTCAGAAGCAAGCGAGATACCCAATGGACTATAAAGGTGTTGTGCCAGTTGGGAGGAAACTATGCCTTGCCTAATTCGCTTGGAACCTCTGCCAATTACCTGAACCGGTCAGTTCGATGGATTGGGCCGGATCCTCCGCTTTCTATTGTGTATGAGGTGTCCAGACTCATGGCAATTTGCTTTTACGTCGCCGGATATCCCGATGATGCTGAACCCTGGCTTCGAAGGGCTTTGCCCTGGTCCAAACGATACGGGCAGAAAGGCTTGACCTCCAATTGCTACCTTATTTTGGCGGATATTCATATGGCAAATGGCAATTTGTTGCAGGCTCAGTTGGATGCCGACTCAGCCTTATTTTATCAGCATCCTCGTTTTCCGGCCGGTTTTGTTTATCGGGTGCGTGCGGAGGTGGCTGCCGGCCAGGATCAGGCTCCTCTTGCTGTGGATTATTACCGGCGCGCTTTTAAAGAGCAATTGAAACACTACAATCAGCGAAATACCGCCCAGATCAATGAGTGGGAAACGCAATTTCGTACGCAGGAAAAAGAGCTGGAATTGCTTCAGGGGAAGCGTGAACGAAACCTGTTTATCGTGCTTAGTATTTTCCTTACCCTTCTGCTGGTGGGAGTTGTGGCCGCTAGTTGGAAAGTAAGACAGCAGCGAAAAGCCCTGATCCGAAAGAATGAAACCATTGAAAAGCAATCAAAAGAAATCCGGAGCCTGGATGAACTGAAATCCCGTTTTTATGCCAATGTATCCCATGAATTACGAACTCCATTGACGCTCATCCAGGGACCACTGGAACAGGCTATGCGGGAAAATGACCTTCCCGAAACGGCACAATCGTACATCCACCTTGCACAAAGCAATTCCAACCGGTTACTCCAACTGGTTAACCAATTGCTCGACCTGGAACGACTGGGTGTACAGGCGGGGGAATTGAACAGGAAGGAACTACATCTTTCGGAATGGCTGAATGTTTGGATAACCCCTTTCGCGTTGGAGGCGGAGCTGCGGAATTTGAATTTAAGCAGAGAAATGGAATTGGATCCAACTGGCATCTTCCGGGTGGATGAGGAAAAATTAAAAAAAATACTGGATAACCTCCTCAGCAATGCTTTGAAATACACGGGGGAAGGTGGTTCAATAAAACTAACTGTACGCGAACAGGAAGACCAACTGGAGTTCATCGTCTCGGATACCGGGCGAGGCATTCATGAAGCCGATGTTCCGAATATTTTCAACCGGTATTATCAGGCAAGCCAGACAGGCTTGCAGCCAGAATCCGGATTTGGGATTGGATTGGCGCTGGCTTCGGAACTTGCTCAGGTCATGAACGGGAGCCTCTCGGTTGAAAGTAAGCTAGGCGAGGGGTCCAGTTTTTACCTGAGATTGCCAGTTCAAAAGAGTAAATTGGGTGTGCAGGAAACAATAGATATTTTGCCGGTATTGGATGCAGAAGAAGGTTCATTGCAAGGTCAGGACGTGCTCAAATACGCGCGGATATTATTAATTGAAGATAATTATGAGTTGCGATCGTTTATTATCCGTGTACTGGAGCAGGAAGGCATGCAACTGCAACAGGCTGCTAACGGAAAACAAGCGCTGGAATGGTTGGACCAAACGGGCGATTTGCCCGAGTTGATCATCACCGATTTGATGATGCCGGAAATGAACGGGAAGGAATTTGTCGAGCATCTAAAATTCTCGAATCGATATCGGCATATTCCGGTACTGGTGCTGACCGCCCGACCAGATGTCCGACAGGAGTTGGGGGCATTGCGTATTGGCTCGGATGACTATTTAATCAAGCCCTTTCAGGTTCGCGAGTTGCTAAGCCGTTTGGCAGGCTTGTTAAAAAACTTCAGGGCCAGAACAGGAACCTCCATAACAAATGAAAACCACAACGGTATTGTCGCTGAGCAGAGTGAAGATATTCATGCATGGCTTGCCCGATTGGAACAAGCGGTAGAGCGTGCAATGGAACAAGACAATCTGTCGCTGGACTCTTTGTCGCAAATGATGTACATGAGCAGTCGGCAATTGCAACGACGGTTGAAGCAGGCTACAGGCCTGACATTCACTGCCTACCTCAAGGAATGTCGCTTCCAAAAAGCCCGACAATTGATTTACACAGGCAAAGTATCCAGCGTAAGTGAACTGGCAGGATTGGTAGGTATGCGGGATGTAAAATATTTCTCCAAGGAGTTTAAGCACCGTTTTGGGAAAAGCCCTTCTGAATTGCTTAGCAACAAGTATTAGGGCAATATGTCGGGAATTTCCCCCCACGATGTCCGGATTTTCACCCCACAACAGCAGGGAAATGAGAAATAGAGTCTTTTTCTTTGCAATCAATTACCTTTTTAAAGGTATTCTAAGCTCACCTTTAATCCTGTAAGCTGCTATAAGCAGCTGGCAATCTTCTGAGTATATGGTTTCCCAATAGGCACTGTCCGATCTCCCATTACTCTTATTGAACATTTCAAATTCCGGTTTCACCAGTCGTACGACTGGTGGCCTAAGGCTATGTTTAATACACAACAAATTAACTCTTAGTCCCTTTCTCATGAAAAGTACTTTTACTTCATTCAGCCGTCTGTTCTTCGGTACCCTTTTCTTTTTTATCGGTCTTCCATCCCTGATGTTTGCTGCCACGTTTACGGTAACAAACACCAGTAATACAGGGGCCGGCTCTTTGCGTCAGGCTATTGTTGATGCCAACGCCGCCCCTGGAGCGGATGTAATTGAGTTCAATATCGGGGCAGGTGGAGCCCAGACCATTGCGATTATTACAGCCTTACCGACGATCACAGAAGCACTTACCATTGATGGTTCTACTCAGCCGGGTTTTGGCGGAACAGCCATTGTTAAAGTTGATTACGGCAACAATAACTTATGGGTAATGAGAGCCGATGGGGCAGATGGCTTAAGTATTGAATACATCGACTTTTCACGGCCTTCCGGGTGGACAGGGTATGGTGTAAATATAAACAACTGCAATAATGTGAATTTTCAACACAATATTATTCACCACAAGCGGATTGGTGTGCGGATTAGTGGAGGAACAGGGCATATTGTGCAGAACAACGATTTTGATCAGGTTGGCGATGGCAGCGATGGGTTTACTCCACTAGGGTTCTACGATATTCCGGATGGTGGACTTGCAGTTGGTGCTGTAAAGAACAACACCTTTTCCGGTGATTGTCGTGGGGTTCTTTATGTGCAAAACACTTGTAACCTCATCATCGGTGATGAAAATGTGGCAGGTGCCCAGATCGTCCTTGAAGATGCTAGTGGAATGAATACGCTGGCCCTGAATAATGATGGCTATGAGCTGGTTTACTTAAGGGATGTTTCCAATGTCACCGTTGATAATCTGGATCTGAGATATGCCCCTGGCGGTTTGAAAGCAGGCACCGCGGTTTATGTTTACAATGGCTCTGGAGCTGAAGTAGCAAATGCAGGGATTACGGTTAAGAATTGTAAAATTGAGGACCGAACCCGGGGAATTTATGTCACCAGGGGAAAGGATATAACCATTACGGGCAACGAGTTCATCAATTGTGGAAATACTGATGACTATTCTGTATACCTTGCTGGTGTTACGCCAGGCAATTTGCCAGTGGGCATACTGATGCACACCAACACCTGGGATGGCGGTAACGGGATTTATATCGACAATACCTTTGGTCTGATCATTGGCGACGAGAATGTGGCCGGAGCACATATTACCATTGAAGATGCTTCTGGCTTCAATACCATTGACAAAAATTATGGCCTTCGTATTCATAATTCATCCAAGTTACATATTGAAGGGGTGCATGTTGAGTCACCCAGTCTGGTCTCATCCAGTGGTATTTATGTAGAAATGGGAGCTTCCAACTCCGATACCAAGGTTATCAACTGCCAGGTCGGAAACCGGTATGCCGGTGTGTATATTAGGGGGGGGAAGGATGCTGTTGTTACTGGTTGTGACTTCACGAATAGTGGTCACAATAACTCCTATGGACTTACCTTTAATGATGTTGGCCGGGATGTATTGCCCGGTGGGGTACAGGTAAGTGGCTGTACCTGGAACGGTGGCAATGGTGGTCTGGCAGTGTACCGCATGACGGATTTGATTATCGGCGATGAGAATGTAGCAAGTGCGGATATTGTCATTGAAGATGCCAGTGGTTTCAATACCGTAGAGGGCAATGACCTTAATTATCGCGGAGCTATGTTGCTTTATAATTGCTCCAATATGCTGGTGGATGGTATTGATGCTGGCTATTCCGGCTCTACCTCCAATTCATTTGGGTTTTATGTTCAAAATTTCACCTCATGGAACAATAATATACAAACCCCAAATGGAAACATTACCATTCAGAATTGTAAAACCGGTAATCGCCGACTCGGGATCAAAGTCTCTGGTGGTTATGATTACACTATAAAAAACAACGACCTGAGTGGTAGTGGACACAACAATACCTATGCCTTGGAATTTCGGGGTATTCGCAAGAAAAATCTTCAGGGTGGCGTTGACATAAGCGGGAACATGTTTGCTTCTACGTGTAATTCAGGTCTGCTCCTTGCCAACATGCAGGATCTGGTGATTAAGAATGCAGCTGCACCAGGCGTGAATATTGTACTGGAAGACATGAGCGGTCTGAACCAAATTGTAGGAGGCGATATAAACAATCAGGGCCCTCTTTACATTTACCAATGCTCCGATGTACTCATTGAAAATGTGGATGCTTCGTTCCAGCCTGGAACGCAGACCGGTTCCTTTGGTATCCACATTTATAATCCTGACCACCTGGATGGAAATATCACCATTCGACAGTGTAATTTCAGTAACCGCCAACGGGGGATTTATGGTGAATACGGTGGATATGATGTTACTATTGAAGATTGTATCCTCACCAATAGTGGTAGCGGTAATGGATACTATGCCCTGTACCTCAATGATGTAATTGGTAAAAATATTACGCCGGGTGGAGTACGCATGAGTGGCAACACCTTTGGTTCTGGAACTTGCTATCAAGGTGTTTACTTGTCCAATGTGGCGGACCTGATCATTGGAGATGAAAATGTGGTGGGTGCGCATGTTGTACTGGAGGACAACAGTGGCTTGAATACCATTACGGGTACTGATATTCGCTATGCTGTAGTACTTTCTGTTCATGGGCACAACCTCGTGATCGACGACATTGATGCAACTAACCCAGCGAATTCTTTACAACAATCCACGGGGATTTATGTCCGTCACGATGGCTGCGGACCGGGCAATACCATCCAAAACTGCTTGGTACAAAAACGCCAACGGGGTATCTATTGTGAAAACGGGTATGACTTTACAGTTACCAACAACGATGTAAGCGACTCCGGATATCAAGGATACTATAATTCTACTGATATATTCAGTGCTATTGGTTTTGACAATGTAATTAGCAATACCATCCCAGGTGGTGTAGCCATGAGTGCCAATACCTTTGGCAATACAAATGGCTGGTGCCGCTCGGCTGTCAGCTTCATGCGCATGTATGGCCTGAACATCAACAGTGCTGCTGTGGGTGGTGCCACGATCATTCTTGAAGATGGCAAGGGACTTACGGAGGTTGCCGATAATGCGGATCGGCATCGCGGGCATGTATTGTTTTTTGCGAATTGCCAGAACGTTACAATTGATGACCTCGATTTGAGTTTTACCGGCGCGGCTTCTCCAAACGGTTATGGCATTGCATTCGTGAATGCAGGTTATGAGGCATGTGAGAATTTTACCATTCAAAACTGCGATATTGCAAACCGCCGCAGCGGTATTTATTGCGACGTTCCAACCAAAGACATTACCATTAGGGACAATGATTTCGCCGGCTCGGGCATTGATGCGAATAATGCTGCCATTCATCTCCAAGATATCGAGCCGGGCACGCTTCCTGGTGGGGTAGCTATAAGTGGTAATACCTTTAGCACGCTCACAACTGATTGCGCCATGCGCTTTTCCAATATGCAGGATATCCACATATCCAATGTGGGTGGTGGCGGTGCCAATGTGGTGCTGGAAGATGGAACCTCCGGGTTGACGGGAGTGTGTGATGATCCTAATCAAGCCATACTCTACTTCACAAATGTAACCAACCTGACTATTGATGATGTCGATTTGTCCTATTCCGGTGCTACTCAGGCTGGCCGTTCGATATTTATCAATAATGGCGATGGAAATGGGCCAACAACAATAACTGGCTGTGATTTCGGAAACCGAATTGCAGGTGCAAGAATAAATGGAGGCCAGGATGTAACCGTAACCGGAAATAGTTTCTTGGGAACTGGTCAATCGACATCGTATCCGGCCCTACTACTCGGTGGAATTATTGCAAACACCCTGAGTGGAGGTCTGGACGTCAGTGCAAATACTTTTGGTGGTGCTGGTGTTGAAACGGCTGTAGTCTTCCTAGAGCTCGAAGACCTGCATATTTCAGATGCTCCAGGTGCAGGAGTAAACGTGGTATTTGATGGAGCAAGTGGCCTTGGGAATGTAGGAAATGTAGCAGGGGAAACCCCAGTTCTTTATTTTATCAATATACGGAATGCTGTTATTGAAAATATTGATCTGAGCAGCGCTACAAAGTTTGGATCAGGTATCTCCATCAGTAATTCAGAAAATCATTCTGACATTACAATTCAGAATACAACGATTAATAACCGAGCTGAGGCGATATTCATAAATGGTGGCCGCGATTACACAATCCTTGGGAATGATATGACCAATAGTGGAACTTCAAATGGAGTTCCTGCTATTCGAATGAATAATATCCGAGGGCAGAGTATCGCTGGTGGCATCCAAATGGACGACAATATTTTTGGTGGAACAACGCATTCTGGTGTTTATCTCGAAAATATGGAAGGGCTTGTCATTTCAGACGGTACCTCTTCAGGAACAAATATTACACTTGAAACGGCTGATGGGGTTAAGGATATAATTCACACACCATTGTATATAGATGATTGCGTGGATTGTTTAGTAGAAAGCCTGGACTTGGGGGCTACCGGAGTAATGACAGGACAAGGCCTTTACATGCTTGGTGGCGAGGGGAACACAATTCGATCATTAATAGTTGCTGGTAGATCCAATGGAATCTATTTTAATTTAGGAAGCAACCACATCTTACAATGCAGTGATTTGTCAACCAATTCAAATGGTATTTTTTGCAATGTAAATGTTGATCGGTTGACTGTTGAGCAAAATACTTTTGTGGGTAATACCTTATTTGCCATCAACGCGTCTGGCACCGTCAAAGCAGAAAACAACTACTTCGGTGGTGGAGCACCGCCCGTTGGTACTCCAAACGGCGTAACGGCCACCGTAGATGCCGATCCGTTCCTGGTAGCTGCACCGGTGGGTTGCCCGTCTACATCTGCTGCTGAAATTGAAGTGGTAGGAAATAAACTCCTTATCGAAGATGGAGACATCTCACCTTCGTATGAGGATCATACCGATTTTAACTCTACCAAGACAACTACCGGTGTGATCACTCGCACCTTTACAATAAATAACATTGGTGGTGTTGACCTGACCGTTTCTGCTATCAGCGTAGGCGGTGGTGACGCTGGCGACTTTACCGTGGGGGCTCTCAGTCCTGCCAGTCCGATTCCGGCAGGTGGCAGTGCATCCTTTGATGTCTCCTTTACACCAGGTGCAACCGGGCCTCGCTCAACAACACTTACCATCACCAACAACGATGGCGATGAAGGAACCTTTGATTTTACCATACAGGGGACTGGCAAAAATGTATTGGTGGTTAACAGTACGAACGATGTCGATGACGGCACCTGTGACGCTACACACTGTTCACTTCGTGAAGCAATCAATGAGGCAAACAGCAACCCGGATGCCGACATCATTGAATTCAACATTCCTGGTGCTGCACCATTTGATATTTTGCCAACATCCAACCTGCCAACCATTTCCCAGCCGCTTACCATGGACGGTTCCACCCAGCCAGGCTGGAGTATGGGTGATCCTGCCGTGCGTATCTGGCGCCAAAACATGTATCTGACTGCTTCTGGTGTAGATGGTGTGAATATTCACGACCTGGATTTTAGCCGCGCGAATAACTCCGGATATGATGGTGGTGCTTTGTCGGTTACAAACTGTAGCAACGTCCGGTTTGAAAACAATCGGGTAAACTGGCGCCAACAGGGGGTTGTGGTGAATTTCGGATGTACAGATGTAACCATAAAGGGTAATGATTTCAAAAGCTGCGGAGCAAACTACATCACACCGGTGATTTCCCTCAATAATGTGCAATCTTGCACCATTCCAGGTGGGGTTGATATCCGGGATAATACCTATGGTACAATCACTCCTTTTAGTGGAAACTACCGTTCCTCAACTGTATTGCATGCTCAAAACATGGACAATCTGATTGTTGGCGACGAAAATGTGCTTGATGCACACATTGTCTTTGAAGACAACTGCGGACTGACCGATGTTTGGGGCATTTGGCCGAATTCACATCATGATTTACTCAGATTTTCAAGCATAAACGGTTTGATCCTTGATGGGGTAGATGCTTCATGCGGGCTTGGGCAAAATGGGTACGGAATACATATTACGGGCTGTTCAGATGTTACAGTCAGGAATTGTAAGATTCAATACCGGTTTTCTGGGGTAAGCGTTGTAAATTCTGTGGATGTTCGGATATATGATAATCTTGTAGATACTACTGGGACTGGGGGGACCAATGCTGCCATTCAGGTCTCTAATGTGACTGGTGACCAGGTCGATGGAGGTATTTTGATGTATGGAAATACATTTGGTGGTGCAACCTTAAGCCGGACTGCAGTATACATCAGCAATATGGCGGACCTGATCATTTCAGATGGTTCCGTACCCGGCACGCACATCACACTGGAAGATGTTTCTGGCTTGACCGATGTGGGTAGAGACGACTACCATGTCCTTCAACTAGCCAATGTAACCAATGTATTAATTCAGGACCTTGATTTGCACAATGCAAACTCAAACGGTCATGGTAAAGGCATTAATGTAAGTAATGGTACAACGAATGGGGGAGTGACCATACGGGATTGCAACATCATGGAGCGTCGTGAAGCAATTCGAATGGAAAATGGATTTGATGCTAAAATTTTAGACAACGACTTCAGACTTTCCGGACGGAGTTATAACTCCCAACCAGCAGTATACCTCAATAATTTGAAAGCAAAGACAATTGATGCCGGTATTGAAATGAGTGGAAATATGTGGGGCGGTGGTAATACAGCACATTCCGGAATAACCATGTATAACATGTGCAATGTGCTTATTGGGGATGAAAATGTTGTGGGAGCTAATATTGTAATTGAAGATAACAGTGGATTTAATACTATTTTTGGAAATAATGACGACAATGCCGGACCGCTGTATTTCAATAATTGCGTTGATGTTCAGGTAGAGGATGTGGATGTCTCTTACGATCCTGGCACACGCCGGGATGCCTATGGTATTTATGCTGCTGAATGCACCCGAATGACCTTCCTGAACAACAAGGTAAATTATCGGGAAAATGGAATTTATTGCGCCGGAGGACGGGATATTACCGTTGCCGGAAATGACCTGCGGCACTCGGGTGCTTCCATCAATGAGCCTGCACTTGGTTTAATAAATATCCAGGAAGGCACATTGCCGGGTGGAGTCAGCGTGAGCGGAAACATCTTTGGTGGACTCTCCGCAGATATGGGTATTCGCTTGCAAGGGCTGAATGATATCATCATTTCAGATGGAAGTGTTGCCGGTACCAACATCAACCTGGCCATAGCCGGATTGGATAGTATCTATGGTAATAGTGAAACAGGGAATGGCACTCTATTTGCCCAAAGTGTCAATAACCTGCACATCGAGAACGTGGATTTCTCCTTTTCTCCGGGTGCAGAACGCAGATCTTTTGCCATCTATACAAATACTTGCCACAATGTAGATATTCTCAACAACAACCTTAGCAAGCGCTGGAATGGAGTATATGCAGTAAATGGAAGCGACTTTACAGTTACCAACAACGATTTGACGGAGTGCGGAAGGGCAAATGGCTATGCCATGTATTACCAAGCAGTTCAGGCTAAGTTCCAGCCAGCAGCGGTTCTTGCATCTATGAACAGCTTTGGTGGAACACAAGTCGACCAGATACTCAATGTTGTCAACATGCGTGACCTCCATATCGGGGATGAATTTGTTGGGGCAGACATCGTACTTGAAGATGCCAGCGGAGCCAACAATGTCAACGGAATAAACAACACCAATGCATATGAAGTAGTCCAGTTGAACAATTGCGATAATGTACTCATTGAAGGGCTGGACCTTTCACGTCCAATCACCACGAGCCAGAACCTGACGGGGATTGCTTTGGACAATTGTGAGAATATTGAAGTGCGGGATTGTATTGCCACCAACCGACGAGAAGGAATTCGTGCAAACAATTGCATTGACCTGATTATTGAGGACAATGACTTGCGGCAGTCTGGCTTCGGCCCTAGCGAATCTGCCCTTGAATTAGAATATATTTCGGGTCGAACACTTACCGGTGGTATTCTGGCTTCTGGAAACCTCTTTGGTGGAAATCTAGTATTAGGTGGCGTTTATCTAAACTCTATGGAGAATATCACTGTCGGTGATGCAAGTGTAGGGGGAGCAAATATCGTATTTGAAGATGCCTGCGGTTTGAATAATTTTTCACGGTATGTTTATAGTAGTGCATACAGAGTAATTTGGGCAAATGATGTACGGAATTTAATAATTGACAATATTGATGTTTCCAGTCCTGTTGATGAATCTCGTGGCATGTATATTCAGAATTGCAACAATGTACTTGTGCAGAATTGCGATATTAGTAATCACCGCTCCAGTATTTATTTTGAAGGTGGTTCTGATTGCCGGTTGATCAATAATGACCTCACCGATTCTGGCTTCGATAATGATGAGCCCATCGTTTGGATCAACAACATCGAAGAGGAAATGCTTTCCGGTGGCTTTGAAGCCTATGGGAATACCTTCGGTGGAACTGCATCTATCAATACTGGGTGGCGCATTGAAAACATGCAGAACCTGCTGATTTCAGATGGTACCGTG
The DNA here is from genome assembly GCA_041392625.1 of Saprospiraceae bacterium. Taxonomy (GTDB): domain Bacteria; phylum Bacteroidota; class Bacteroidia; order Chitinophagales; family Saprospiraceae; genus M3007. The sequence continues at coordinate 43,710 of JAWKLR010000021.1, forward strand.
GGCGGTACCAACATTTCTCTGGAGCCTGCAAGTGGTATTGCGACAGTGGAAGGTGTCGATCAGGCTGTGCTTTATTTCCTGAACACAGCAAATATGACTGTCGATGCGCTAAACCTTGACTACCCTGGAACTAAAACAGGCTATGGTATTTACTTCACTAATTCCTATCAGAGTTCGAACAACTTTACAGTTCAGAATTCCAGTATTAAAAACCGACTGGTTGGTGTGTACAACAATCAAGGTAGTGATTACACTATTTTGAACAACGACTTTACCGATACAGGTAATAGCACCGGCTCTCCGGCCATCTACATGAGTTTTGTTGGTGAAGGAATCCTGCCAGGAGGACTGAACATCGCAGGCAATACGTTTGGTGGAACAAGCTACACTGCATTCCGCGGTGATCTGCTTTCCGAACTCGTAATTTCACGCGGTACAGCACCTAATACCAACGTTACCTTTGCAGACGGCGACCTGGAGAACATTGATGGTGTGGCTATTTATCTGTCCAACATTTCCAGTGGACTTGTTACGCAGTGCGACCTCTCTTCTGCGGCAGCAATACCAACAGGAACTGCATTGTGGATTGAGCCTAGTAACAACATGGAGGTGAATGAAGTATACTTCTCCAACCGCTACCAGGGTATCCGGGCTACCGGAGACAGCAAGTCTGTGTACAGCTTTACTTGTTCAGCATTTGAGGAGAACAATTACGGTATTGATTTGGAAGGCGCTAAGCCGGGAATGATTACGGTTAATACCAACTACTTCAACGACAACATTGTTGCAGCCGTTGAGTCAAACTACGACCTGACTGCGGAAGATAATTACTGGGGTGATCCAACCGGCCCATCCAACGATGGCGGTTTGGGTAATGGATACAATGGTATGATCGACGCAGTTCCGTTTGAAATGTTCACACCGACCTGTGCCTGTCCAATCACTGCTCCAATGACTTACGATTTGGCGCTTACGCATGAAACTTGTCCGCCAAGTAACAACGGTATCATCGATATTTCCAATGTTGTAGAAGGCCTTAGCCCTTATGTGTTCTCCAAGGACAACGGAATGAACTATGTAGGTAGTGGTAATGCACACATCTTCAACAACCTGCCTCCGGGCATGTACGAAGTGGTGATCAAGGAAACCGAAGGGTGTACCGTTACAGAAACCGTGACGATCAATAACGCCATTTCACCTGAAATTGCAGTCGAAGGACAGGGAATGGATATCGTCCACATGGATGACACTCCAGCATCTTCTGATGATACCGATTATGGTGTGGTGTGTGCAGCAGATGGTCCGGTGACCCATACTTTTACCATTCGCAACAACCCGGGTCTGGCGGACTTGATTATTACAAATATTACAAGTTCAGATCCAGCCTTTACGATCAGTGGAATTACGTTCCCGGCAACCATTTCAATTGCTGGTACCACTACATTTGATCTGACCTATACTCCAACTATGGGCGGAGTAACTACGGCAACCATTACGGTTGAAAACAATGGAGACTGTGATGAATATCCATTTGTATTTGATGTTCGTGGTACTACGAATGTGGTTGACGCTGGTATGATTGAGGCTGCGCAGGGTGTTTGTTTCAGCGATCCTGAACCAGGTGAAATTGGTTCTGTCAGCGATGGCACCGGATCCGGAACCATTACCTATCGTTGGGAAGTGAGTACAACGGATTGCAACACCGGATGGACAACTGTTCCAGGAGCAGTGAGTGCAACCTATGATCCGGTTGGGCCACAAACAATGACAAGTTACTACCGTCGAATCACCATCTCAACCTTGAATGGGGTGGATTGTGAAGCGATTAGTAACTGCCACGAAGCGAATTTTGTAAGCGGTTATGATATTGATGGTACTATCATCTGGAAAACAGATAACATGTCGGGTGTAAACCTCGCAGATGTTGGGATTACTGGTGATGTGATGGGCACTGATGTGACCGATGTAAACGGGGATTACAGCATCTCCATTTGTCCGGGTGGTGATATGGATATTACTCCGATCAAAAACATCAACTTCTACAACGGCATACAAGTTAATGACGCACTAGCAATCCAATTGCATCTGACCGGCTCTATGCCAATTTCAGATCCATATGTGATGGTTGCAGCGGATGTGGACCACAGCGATTACATTTCAACCTTTGACGCATTGATGTTGAAACAAGGCTTGCTGGGCAATCCACTGGTTTCAAGTTTCTTCGATTTGTCCTGGCGTTTTGTTCCACAAACACACACCATGATGATGCCACCTTGGGGCTTCCCTGAAAAGATTGCATTGACGGGTGTTGCCAGCAACGTACCAGCCAATGATTTCTTTGGTATGAAAATCGGTGATGTTGTGGGAACATTTGCGAATCCTGGTAACTTGATCGCAAGCATGGAAGATCTTACCTTCCGCGTTCAAGACCGAATGCTGGAAGCAGGTGCGCACTATACCGTGGCATTCACAGCGGATGAACTGGAGAACCTTGCCGCATGGCAGTTTGCCTTGCGCTTTGATCCGAGTGTACTTCAATTCGATAGCCTGACTGTTGCTGCCGGACAGCCATTTAGTGCCGAGGACTTTGGTTTATTCGAAATTGAAGACGGAGTGGTCCGCTCGGTTTGGACCAATCCGGAAGGAATTGACCTGAGCGAAGCGGCCGAGATATTCTACCTGCACTTTACCGGATTGGCCTCCGGAGATCTGTTGAGTGAAATGCTTGACCTGGATCCAACGGTACTGGCTCCACAGGTATATGATCCAATGCTTATGCAGGCTGACCTTTCGCTCAGTTATGCTCCTGCAAGTGGAACACAAACTGCCATGGCTGAGTTGCTTGGTTTGACCAACAATCCGAACCCGTTTGAGAGCAGCACTTCTGCTGTCTTCTATTTGCCGCAGGCATGTGATGCTCAATTGCGTGTAAGTGATGTGGCCGGACGCGAGTTGTTGCGCATCAGTAAGACCTGGGCTGCAGGACAACATGTAGAAACACTGAACCTTGGAGAGATTACTGCTTCGGGTGTATTGAACCTTGAGTTGATTACACCTTACGGAATCATTACGCGCAAGATGGTTCGGATGAGTAAGTAAGCATAAATGACTTTTGGAAGAATTGTTGGGTTTTTCTTTTACCCAACAATTCTTCCGTTTTGATTTTTAATTAAAGAGGTTCCAGAACCATAAAACTTCTGGAATTTTAGAAAACAAGGAAGGATGTCCGGATTTTCACCCATGATGTCCGGGTTTTCACCCATGAAAAAAAATGGGGCCCCCTGTTTTTTATCTTTTTTTGCAATTGAAACGAATTGAATACCCTTTTTTTAATCCATTTGTGGCCAGTTTATCCGGCCTGCATAATCTCATGAGGAAGTTTGGTCTCCGCCATTGTACCCAATGGCTTTTACTTTTTCCTTTCTCATACTGGTTGAATTTATTCCAAGAACTGTGGTATGACGGTTAATTTAAAACCGTCTCATGCCCAGGATTGAATTGCATTGCATATTAGTTTAATACTTATTATCGATAGATGAATTTACTTTTTACCCGTACCAATCTCATGAAAAGTTCTATTCTCCCTGCCTTTTTTGGGCAATCCCAGCGTTTGGGTATTGCATCTTTTTTGACCACATTCACCCTCTTGGTTTTTACCTCTCAGGCATCGGCACAGATTTGTGCTGCACCGGAGCTTGGTTGTCCACCGGTAAGCATTGATTTTGCCGGATACGAAGGTGCCGGTATAACCGACATTCCTGCACCTAATCAGTTGTGTTCACACACTTGGGTTATCGAAGGTTTGAGCGATGGAGCAGGCACCCTTGGAGGTATGCACACGGCGGGCGATTTTGCACGCGGAAATACTTCTGGCGGTGTGACCACTGGTGGGGTATATACACTGGACAACGGTGCCTTGTGGTTGCAGCCCACAGATACAGACCTGACCACGGGGTACGTCTATCTGGTACTTCAAAACAATACGGGTAATACAGTAAATTCAATCACACTTTCATATGATATTTTGGTCTTGAATGATCAGAATCGTGCAAGTTCATTTAACGTAGCATACGCTACAGGTCCTGGTGGTGTACTTCCAGGTTCTTTTACAGCAGTTCCCGCACTGGATTATACTACTCCTGAGGCGGCTACTGGTTTTCCAATCGTAACGGTACCTCAGACTACCACCATCACTGGCCTCGGGCTTGCAGATGGCAACAGTCTGTACCTGCGCTGGGAAACGGATGATGTATCTGGAAGCGGAAGTCGGGATGAATTTGGTTTGGATAACATCGTAGTAGAGGCGGTTCCTGTTGAACTGACGATCACAACCTCTTCTCCGGTTTCTATGGCCACGTGTGGTGATATTGTTTCTATAGAAGTAAAAGTTAGTGATGAATTTTTAAATATCTCCTCCTTGCAATTTGGTTTGGAATGGGATGAAAGCTTATTGGAATACCAAAGTCATACAACATTAGAAATAGGCGGCGCTGGTGGCGACCCGGTGATAGGCACCGGCGATGTAGCAATAGGTGAGTTGTCTTACTCCTGGGCAGATCCCGCTGGTGCAGACGGTGAGGACCTTGTTGATGGCACCGTTATCATGACCCTTTCCATGAAGGTACTTGGGTCTGGTGGAAGCGTCACTGTTTTGGGTTCAGATGCCGTATTGCAAAGCGAAGTTGTTGATAAAAACTTTTGTGTAAACACCGCGACCTATACAAACGATGCGGTGATTGCTTTGCAGGGTATTTCCGGAAGCTGTCCTGCCAATTCAGTCATGTGCTTAAATGATGATCCGGTAATTCTTTCCGGGGCAATGCCTACCGGAGGAACATATTCTGGAGATGGTGTTTCAGGTGGGGTGTTTTTTCCTGAAATTGCAGGCCTGGGTACACATACAATCACCTATGATTTTACGGATGCGGACGGCTGTCAAGTTAGCTGCACGTTCACAATCACTGTAAATGCTCTTCCGATAAGTTACACTGCAACCCTGCAGGAATGCAACAGTGCAAGCATGGGTAATCCGACTGCTGACTTTACCCTGAGTGAAGCCGATGCAGAGGTGACTACCGGTGATCCAAACGGAACTGTGCCGGCAGGACTGATAATTTCCTACCACAACTCTCCGGATGATGCAGGAAATGATGTGAACGCATTGAGTTCACCGTATAACTCCGAAACAAAAGACATCTGGGTGCGTGTTGAAGATGCGAATGGATGTTATGCAATCAATATTGTACAACTCGTTGTAAATGAAAATCCGGGTATTGTGCTCGATGTAACCAACGAGACTTGTTTTGAATCCAATAATGGGGCTATCTCCGCAGCAGTAACATCCGGGCCCCCGCCTTATACTTATCTTTGGAGTAATGCTGCGAATACTTCTTCAATCGCCGGGCTGATGGCCGGCACCTATACGGTTTCTGTTACCGATGCCAACGGTTGTGTTTCTTCGGCTGAAGGCGTAGTAACTCAGCCGGCAGCTCTTGATGTGAGCATTGTCAAAGTCGATGTAGTGTGTGCCGGTACTGCTACCGGTAGCGCAACTGCGACGGCAACCGATGGTACTGCTCCTTACATCTATTACTGGAGTAATGGAGACTCTGGGCCGGTAGCCGATGAATTGGCCGCCGGTACGTATACCGTAACGGTATACGATGCCAACAACTGTACCACTACAGAATCCGTAACCATCACGGAACCAGCTTCCGCGATCAGTGTAGCAGTTGCAGTTGATGCGCAACCATCTTGTGGAAGCAACAATGGCGAGCTTACTGCTACAGTTAGCAACGGTACCGCCAACTTCGACTACAACTGGAGTAATGGCGATGAAACGCTTAACTCAGCAAGTACCACCAATACGGTTACAGGCCTGACCGGTGGTACCTATTTTGTTACCGTAACCGATGCTGATGGATGTACCGCAGTGGCGCAGGGCAACCTGGAATCAACCGACGGTCCAACTGCAACCATTACGGCTCAGACAGATGTTACCTGTTTTGGTGGCACAGATGGGGAAGCAACCGTGACCGTAACCGACGGTGCGTCTCCTTTTGATTATTCATGGAGTGGGGGTACACCTGGTACACAAAATACTCTGAACAGCCTGTCCAGCACAAACACACAGGATGGATTTGCTGCCGGTACCTACGTTGTTACCGTAACCGATGATAATGGATGTACATCCATTGCCTCTGTAAACATTCAGCAACCTCCGCGTTTTTCTGCTGCAATTATTGCAACGACAGATGTAAGTTGCTTCGGTGGCAGTGATGGAACAGCAACGGCCCTTGGCCTGGGAGGAACTCCTGGATACACCTATCTGTGGAGTAACGGAGATGCAACTGCCCAAGCCACTGGTTTGAGTGCAGGCACTACCTATACAGTAACCGTTACCGACAACAACCTGTGTACAATTACAACCACAGCAACCGTTGGCCAACCAGCCTCTGCGGTGGATGTGGCAGCAACCGTGACCAATCATGTATTGTGTTTTGGTGAAATGACGGGTTCCATCAACGCTACAGGTAGTGGTGGAACAGCGCCGTACGCATACAGCTGGAGTAATGGCAAAACAGATCAAACCAACATGCCGCTTTTGGCAGGTACCTACACTGTAACGATTACGGATGCTAACGGATGTACCGATACCGATATGGCAACGGTTAATGAGCCAGCATCTGCAGTATCAGTGAGCATCTCGTCTAGCATGGGACCAAACTGCGCAGGTGGTGGAGATGGAACCGCTACGGCTACAGGATCAGGTGGCACAGGCTCTATCACGTATGAGTGGTCAACCGGTGCAACTACCGCTATGATCACCGGTTTGTCTGCCGGCAACTACACCGTAACTGCAACCGACGGAAACGGATGTACAGCAGTTGCTTCTGTACTGCTCACTCAGCCAAGTGATTTGGATGTTGAAATTACCGGCATCACGCACGTTACCTGTAATGGAGGAACGAATGGTGCACTTACTGCAACACCAACGGGTGGACAAGGAGCCGTAAGTTACGCTTGGAGCAATGGTGGAGTGTCCAGTATAATTTCAAACCTGAGTGCAGGTATTTATACCGTAACTGTTTCTCAACCAGGCGGATGCTCTGCAATCGCTACGGCAGAAGTACTGCAGCCAACACTTTTGGTTGCTGAACTTATTTCTCAAAGCAATGAAACATGTGATGGAAACGCAGATGGATCTATAACGGTAAATGCTACCGGCGGAACAACAGGATATATGTATTCATGGAACGACGGTCAGACAACCGCAACTGCTATCAACCTGACTGCGAGTACCTATTCTGTTACTATATCCGATGCCAACAGCTGTACTGCTACAATTCTGGGTGTTGTAATTAGCTCAGATGGAACGCTGGATCTGGAAGATCCTGCCAATTTGGTGGTTTGTCCGGATGGAAGTGTCGCCGATATTCTTTTAACAACCCTACCGGCTGACCCAGCAACAACATATTCATGGACCGGCGGGTCAAGCGCTGGCCTTAGTGATGGAAATACAACCGGTTTGAACCCTGCAATTCCAGGGTTCACAGCTGGAACTACAGAAGGTACATGGACCATAACTGTTACCGCTACACTTGGTGCCTGTTCAGACACAGAGACCTTTACGATTCAGGTAGTTGACAATACACCTCCTGTATTGATGAGCTGTCCTGGCAATATGCAACTCAACAATGACATTGACAAATGTTCTGCCGTAGCAACCTGGCAAGATCCAATCGCTACCGACGAATGTGGAACGGCAACAGTAAGCAATATCTCCGGCATTAACTCCGGCGTTGTCGTGGAGGTTGGCAGCCCGGTGACGATTACCTATCAAGCGGTAGATGAAAGTGGAAACTCATCCAGCTGTTACTTCACAGTAACCGTAATGGACATGCAGGCACCCTATGCAATTTGTGAAGACATCACGGTTGAACTGGATGCAAACGGTGAAGCATCAATTGTTGCCGATGATGTTGATGGCGGTAGCACGGATAATTGCGATGTGGTAAGTTTGAGCATTGATGAGAGTATGTTTGATTGCGAGGATGTTGGAATGAACACAGTTGCTCTGACTGTATCAGATCCTGCAGGCAACGAGCAGATTTGTTATGCGACAGTAACCGTAGAAGATAATATTATTCCAACCATTGAATGCCCATCCGATATTACCGAGGTTAATGACCCGGGAGAATGTGGCGCAGAGATTGTTTACCCAGATGTAATCATTGATGACAACTGTTCGGTAACGGTAAATTCAGTTTCCGGAAATGAGACATTTAACTTCACCGGAGGTGTTCAGTATTGGACAGTGCCTTCTGGTGTCTATGAAATTCAGATCGAAGCCTGGGGCGCACAGGGTGGAAGTTTTGGGAATACAAATGGACCAGGTGGTCAGGGAGGATTTGCTTCCGGTACACTTGCTGTAACGCCTGGCGAAACCCTTGAAATTTATGTAGGTGGACAGGGATCCTGGACGAATATCGCAGATGAGAATGCTCCTGGCGGATTTAATGGCGGTGGAGACGGCGGATTTGATGCCCATAGTCAGGTAGCAAATGGTGGTAGTGGTGGCGGAGCCTCCGATATTCGTCAGGGTGGTTCTGGTTTGGCCGATCGAGTAATTGTGGCTGCCGGCGGCGGTGGCGGTTCTGTGGGTAGAGCCGGAGGAGAAGGTGGCGGACTAACCGGTGGAGTTGGTATGGTATTTAGTAATTCCATCCCGGGTGGTGCCGGAGACCAGTTGATGGGGGGACAGGCCGGTCTGTTGACACGAGGCGCTACGCACGGTACACTTGGCCAGGGTGGTCAGGGAGGAACCAATGTACAAGCATGGGGCTGCGGCGGCGGCGGCGGCGGATATTACGGCGGCGGCGGTGGAACGTCCACACAGGATCATGGTTCCGGATATGGTGCGCCCGGTGGTGGTGGCTCGAGTTACATTGACGGTGTAATCAACGGAAGCACCATGTCGGGTGTACAGACTGGCAATGGAATAATAGCGATTTCTTACAGTTCTACTGGAAATGTTGTTCAGATTGCAGGGCTTCCAAGCGGGTCTGACTTCCCGGTTGGCTCTACGGTAAATACCTTCTTGATTACTGATATTGCTGGCAATACTGCAACTTGTAGCTTTACAGTAAATATCTCAGACAATGAAGACCCAATGGTGTCTTGCCCTGCAAACCAAACGCTAAATACCGATGCAGATGCGTGTGACGCTCAATTTGCATGGGATCATCCAAATGCAACAGATAATTGCGGTGTTTCAAACTACACCGTTGTATATACCAATCCGGATGGAACCATTGATGGACCATACGACGTGCTTCAAACAGGAAGTTCACTGGATCCAGGAGCCAATCGGAATTTTGAAGTGGGTACAACTATCATCACCTACTATGTTGATGATGTAAACGGACGTAATACCACTTGCTCCTTTACTGTAGCAGTAACGGATAATGAACTTCCAACCTTCACAGACTGCCCATCCAATGTTACCGTTACGGTGGATGTAGGTCAGTGTTCTTCTGTTCAAACCTGGAGCGATCCGGTTGCAGACGACAACTGTGATCTTACGGTTGTACAGACTTCCGGGCCAGTATCCGGAACAGCCCTCCCAATCGGAGTGAGCACAATTCTTTACACTGCTACGGACCCATCAGGAAATACAGCAACGTGTCAGTGGACAATTACTGTAAATGATACACAGGATCCGACAGCAGTTTGTCAGGATGTTACAATTTACCTCGATGCCAACGGCGAAGCCAGCATTGTTGCGGACGATGTAGATGGTGGCAGCTTCGACGATTGTGGTATTGCATCCCGAGTACTCAGTCAATACGATTTTGATTGCGACGATCTTGGCGACGTACAGGTGACAATGACCGTAACCGACCTTGCGGGCAACACAGAAGTATGTGTGGCTGAGGTGACGGTAGTGGATGATGAAGTTCCAACCATAGATTGTCCGGCCGATATTGTTGTAAACAATGATCTGGATGAATGCGGCGCAGAAATCATTTTTGATGATCCGCTTGTGGATGATAACTGTGACAATGGTGCCGCGCAGGTGATTATTGAAGAATTCAATTTCACCGGTACAGAACAAACATTTGTTGTTCCTTCAGGTGTAACTGAAATTACGGTGGAAGCCTGGGGAGCCCAGGGCGGCGACGGAGGCCCTAATACACCTGGTGGAATCGGAATAGGCGGAAAAGGAGGCTATGCAACCGGTGTTCTTTCCGTAACTCCCGGAGAAACCCTGTACATCTATGTAGGTGGTGAAGGCCAGGATGCTATTCTGGATACTCCTACTGGCGGTTTCAACGGCGGTGGTGGAACACAGGCAACCTCGGATGACAACAGGCGACCAGGAACAGGCGGCGGAGGTTCCGACGTTCGGGTTGGAGGAAATTCACTGAATGACCGTGTACTTGTTGCCGGTGGCGGTGGCGGTGCTTCAGGCTGGTTTAGCGGAAACGGCGGTGCCGGCGGTGGTATGGTGGGCCAGGATGGCCAACCTCCATTCTGGGGTTCAGATTTAAATGGTAAAGGTGGAACACAGTTAAGTGGCGGAGCTTCAAATCCTCCTCCATTCTCTGGTTACCCAATTCCAACTGACGGAACCTTTGGTGAAGGTGGACGTGGCGCAGGTTTCACGCACGGCGGCGGCGGCGGCGGCGGCGGCTGGTACGGCGGTGGCGGCGGTCGTGTTGATGCCGGTGGCGGTGGATCAAGTTATATCACCGGACTGGCAATGGCCAGTACCCTTTCAGACGTGAATGAAGGAAATGGAAAAGTAATTCTTTCCTTCGAGGCTGGTTTGCAACTCGCTCAGACCAGTGGATTGCCAAGTGGTTCACTCTTCCCAGTCGGAACAACTGAAAATGTTTTTGTTGTAACCGATGAGTCAGGAAATACCGCTTCTTGCAGTTTCTCTGTAACAGTAAATGATGTTCAGGCCCCTGCTATTAGCTGCCCTGCAAATCAGACCATTACAACCAGTAACCTGGGTACTACCGGCGACTGCTTTGGTCAGTACGAGTGGAATCACCCAACAGCTACAGATAATTGTGTAGTTAATCAATTCACTGTAAATTATACAAACCCCGATAATACAATTGACGGTCCGTTCGACCTGGTACTTGCCAACACAAATGACCCGAATACAGCAAATCGTAATTTTGCAGTCGGAACAACTACCATTTCTTATTACGTTATCGATGTAAATGGAAATACAGAATCCTGTGAATTTACAGTAACTGTAACCGATAATGAGGCACCAACCTTTGTTGATTGCCCCGCGAATTATACCGTTTCAATGGATGTTGGTCAGTGTACTTCTGTACAGACCTGGGCGGATCCTATAGGTGAAGACAACTGCGATGTAACAGTTGTACAAACCTCAGGCCCTACTTCTGGTACTGCATTGGCAGTAGGTACACATACTATTTTATATACTGCAACAGACCCTGCCGGAAATACTGCTACATGTCAATGGACTATTACGGTTGTTGACACACAGGATCCGACAGCAATCTGTCAGGATATTACCGTTTACCTCGATGAAAATGGTGTAGCCTCAATCACTCCTGCGGATGTTGATGCAGGAAGCACCGACGATTGCGGAATTTCTATCCAGGCCATCAACATCGACGCATTTGATTGTGACGATATTGGTAATGTAAATGTAACTCTTACAATTACCGACTTCTCCGGCAATACAGAGTCTTGTGTCTCTGAAGTAACCGTAGTAGATAACATCGCACCGACGATTGAATGTCCTGCTGATATTAATGTAGAAAATGATCCTGACGTATGTGGTGCAGTGATCGAATACGATACACCTTTGGCGGATGACAACTGTGATCTGTTCTCAGGTATGGAAACAGAAGAATTCAATTACACAGGCTCTGAGCAACAGTTTGTTGTACCATCAGGTGTAACAGAAATAACAATAGAAGTTTATGGTGCACAAGGAGCAGAACCCGATGACCGTTTGGATAACTCAGACGGTGGATTGGGTGGATATGTGACAGGTGTACTATCCGTTACCCCGGGCGAGACCTTGTACCTGTATGTAGGTGGAGAAGGTGATGTAAATGGCTCTGGTGGTTACAACGGCGGCGGCGATGGCGGTTACGGTCAGGCAGGAAGTTCCTGTTCAGGCGGTGATGCCGGCGGTGGCGGTGGTGCCTCTGATATCCGTATTGGTGGCAATACCCTCAGCGACCGCATTGTAGTTGCCGGCGGTGGCGGCGGAAGTGGCCGTGACTACTGCAACGGCACATGCCAGCCATGTGGTTGTGGTGGTGCCGGTGGTGGCGCGGGTGGCCTGTTGGGCGAAGACGGTGATGCAGCTTACAATTGTGGCTTTGGTTACACAGGTCAAGGTGTTAACTATGGTCGCGGAGCGACTCAGGGAATGGGTGGCATTGGCGGTCCACAGGATGGCGGCAGTACCAACACCGGAACCGATGGTGCACTTGGACAAGGAGGAGATGGGTCAGACGGACTGTATGACGTTGCCGGCGGCGGCGGCGGTGGTGGCTACTACGGTGGCGGCGGTGGCGGTGGAGCCAGCAATGGTTCTGGTGTTGCCGGCGGCGGCGGCGGCGGTGGTTCCAGCTATCTTGGAACACTGTCCATGTCATCCAGCATTACAGGAGTACGTTCCGGCAATGGTCTGATTGTGATCAGTTACAGCGGCAATGCTACACTGGTACAGACCACAGGTTTGCCTAGCGGCTCAACCTTCCCAATCGGAACAACAACCAATACGTTTGTTGTAACAGATCCATCCGGAAATACAGCAGAATGTAGCTTCGATGTTACTGTTGAGGATACACAGATTCCTGCTATTGCTTGTCCGGATCCGGTATCCATTACAACCAGCAACCTGGGAACAACAGGTGATTGTTTGGGTCAGTACGAGTGGACTGCTCCAACACCAACAGACAACTGTGAACTTGAAGAGTACCATGTAGTATTTATTAATCCGGACAACACCAATTCCGGTCCACAGGATGTATACCAGTTTAGCCTTCCAAACTTCCCTGTAGGACTTGCTCCTAACAACAGAGAGTTTGAAATTGGCACAACCCAGGTGATCTACTACGTAGAAGATGAGCATGGCAATACAAATACCTGTTCATTCACGGTAACTGTAACAGACGATGAGCTTCCGGAATTCCTGGCTTGCCCACCGAATATTACAGTAACAACAGATGTAGGTGAGTGCAGCAGCGTACAAACCTGGTCCTTGCCACAGGCAACAGACAACTGTGAAGTGACAGTAAGCCATGAAAGTGGTCCTGCCTCCGGTACGGCACTTGCCGTAGGAACGCATACCATTTTGTACCATGCAACAGACAATGCAGGCAACAGCGTAAGTTGTCAGTGGACGATCACGGTAGTGGATACACAAGATCCAACTGCAGTATGTGAAGACATTACAATCTACCTGGATGAAAATGGCGAAGCGAGCATTATTCCTGATGATATCGATGGCGGCTCAAGCGATGATTGTGCCTTGCAAGGTTTGGCGATCAGCATGAGCGAGTTCGATTGCGATAATGTAGGCGACAACCAGGTTACCCTGACGGTTACAGATGCAGGTGGCAATACTGCCATTTGTGTAGCCGAAGTAACGGTGGTAGACAACATCGCACCAACAATCGAATGTCCTACAGATATTTCTGTAAACAACGATCCGGACATTTGTGGTGCGGTAGTAGATCACGCAGATATAACATTTGATGATAACTGCTTAGACGGAGTAGTTAACTCGGTAGAAGAATTTATGTTTACCGGCTCTGAGCAGACATGGGTAGTGCCATCAGGCGTAACTGAAATTACGATCGATGCATGGGGCGCACAAGGAGGATACAACAATGGAACTCCGGGTGGAATGGGAGGATATTCAACAGGAATTCTCTGTAACACCAGGTGAAACCCTCTATATTTATGTTGGAGGAGTCGGCGAAGATGGACCATCAGGTCAGGACTGTAACATGCCAGGCGGCTTCAACGGTGGCGGCTAACAGGTGCGCTGTTTGTTGTAGCAATGCCGGTAACGGTGCCGGATCAGGCGGTGGGCTTCTGACATTCGTCAGGGTGGAAATAGCCTGAATGATCGGTGCTTGTAGCCGCAGGTGGCGGTGGAGCCGGTAGCGGCAAAGTAGGTGCTGCCGGTGGCGCACTTATAGGAAGTGGTAGCCAACCATACGCTTACGGCGTACCAGCCACAGGTGGTACCCAAACTGCTGGCGGTATGCATGGAGGAACCTTCTTCCCAAATCATACCTGTAGTGTGGCAACAGATGGCGTATTTGGTATCGGTGGCGACGGCAGACGGCAACGACGGCGGCGGCGGTGGCGGTGCAACAGTACGGCGGTGGCGGTGGTGCCAACAATGCCGGTGGCGGCAGTGGCTCCTCGTACATTGATGGAGTAACCAGTGGCTCAACCACAGGTGGAGTGAACAGTGGAGCAGGGTTTATTCAAATTTCATATAACTCATCCCTGGTTCAGCTGAAGGACTTGCAGGAGCGGCAACCAGTTCCCAATAGGAACAACTACCAACATTTACCAGGTAACAGATCCATCAGGAAATACCGCAACCTGCAGTTTTCACTGTAACGGTTACAGATAATCAGGCTCCTGCACTTGCGTGCCCAGCCAATGTGACGATCAATACCAGCAACCTGGGAAGTACCGGTGATTCTTGGGTGAATACACCTGGGATCACCCATCACCAGCAGATAACTGTGAATCGATCAGTATGACTTCATACTGTCCGGACAATTCAATTGATGGTCCGTTTGATGGCAACCTGATCCGGAAGTGATGATCTGTCACACGAAGTAACTCTTAGTTTGCGATTGGTACTACAACCATTTCATACACTATGTGCCAATATTCATGGCAATACCAGTATAATACAATTCACAGTAACCGTAACCCGGATGACGAAGCTCACGGAATTCCTGTCTTGCCCACCAAACATCACAGTAACAACAGATGTAAGGTGAGGAGTGCTTGTAGCAGTGTACAAACCTGGTCTTTGCCACAGGCAACAGACAACTGTGAAGTGACAGTGACTCAGGAAAGTGGTCCTGCATCGGGTACGGCACTTGCCGTAGGAACGCATACCATTTTGTACCATGCGACAGACAATGCAGGCAACAGCGTAAGTTGTCAGTGGACGATCACCGTAGTGGATACACAAGATCCAACTGCAGTGTGTCAGGACATTACGATTTACCTGGATGAAAATGGCGAAGCGAGCATTATTCCTGATGATATCGATGGCGGCTCAAGCGATGATTGTGCCTTGCAAGGCTTGGCGATCAGCATGAGCGAGTTCGATTGCGATAATGTAGGCGACAACCAGGTTACCCTGACGGTTACAGATGCAGGTGGCAATACGGCCATTTGTGTGGCTGAAGTAACTGTAGTAGACAACATCGCACCGACGATCGAATGTCCGGATGATATCAATGTGACCAATGACCCTGAGGTTTGCGGTGCAATTGTTGAATATCCAGACATTTTGATTGATGACAACTGTCCTGTTAGTACCAACACAATGGAAACGATCACCTTTGACTATACAGGTGGTGTCCAGGAGTGGGTAGTTCCGGCAGGCGTTACAGAAATTAATATCGATGCATGGGGTGCTTCAGGTGGCGATGGTGACTTTGTTGGAAACATTGGAACCGGAGGTTTGGGTGGCCGTTCAAATGGCGACCTTACAGTGACCCCTGGAGAAACAATTTATATCTATGTAGGTGGAGAAGGAACCAGTGTAGAGGCCTCAGGCGACTACGGTGGTGGCGGCTTTAATGGCGGTGGAGATGCCTATGGTGGAGACAATGGAAACCGCGGCGGCGGTGGCGGAGCATCCGATGTACGTCAGGGTGGCAGCACGCTGAATGATCGGGTACTTGTTGCCGGCGGCGGTGGTGGTGCATGTTGTAGTGGTGCCGGTGGTGCCGGTGGTGGCTTAGTTGGTCAGGATGGCCAGCGCACAGTCGGCTCTATCAATGGCAGCGGCGGAACCCAAACTTCAGGTGGTCTGAAAGGCTGCTGTTGTGATCCAAGCAACGACCCGAATGGAACCTTTGGTGCAGGTGGTTTTGTACCAACAAGTTGTTCCAACACGATTGCCGGTGGCGGTGGTGGTTGGTACGGCGGTGGTGCCGGAAACAATGCCGGTGGTGGCTCATCTTACCTTGGCGGTGTAGACAATGGATTTACCACGATGGGTGCGCAATCAGGAAATGGATTTGTAACCATCAGTTACAATGTTTCTGGTTTGATGCAGGTAGCAGGTTTACCTAGCGGCTCAACCTTCCCTGTCGGAACTACCGTGAATCACTTTATTGTAACAGATCCATCTGGCAACACGGCCGAATGCAGTTTCTCTGTAACCGTAACAGATGATGAACTTCCAACCATTGCATGTCCTGCAAATGTTACATTGAACACCAGCAACCTTGGAACAACAGGTGATTGCTTCGCTCAATACGAATGGGAGCATCCAATTGCGGATGATAACTGTGGTGTTGCTGCACACAGCGTAGTTTACACCAACCCTGATGGAACAATTGATGGGCCGTATGATGCATGGCAGATTACCAATGGCACCATCAATCCGCTTGCCAACCACAACTTTGGAATAGGAAATACAACGATCACCTACTATGTTGATGATGTACATGGAAATACGAATACCTGTGCATTTGTTGTAACCGTAGCGGATGACGAGCTTCCGGAATTCCTGTCTTGCCCACCAAACATCACAGTTACAACAGATGTAGGTGAGTGTAGCAGTGTACAGACCTGGTCCTTGCCACAGGCAACAGACAACTGTGAAGTGACAGTGACTCAGGAAAGTGGTCCTGCATCGGGTACGGCACTTGCCGTAGGAACGCATACCATTTTGTACCATGCAACAGATAATGCCGGCAACAGCGTAAGTTGTCAGTGGACGATCACCGTA
>JAWKLR010000022.1:0-61399 GCA_041392625.1 Saprospiraceae bacterium
CCGGCTTGCCTTTGTAGGAAATCCCTGTTTTTTCTTCCAGATAGTCTTGGTACGATTGCAAAGTCGTTCCCAACATCGTCAGCTGTTCATCAGTTGCATCCAGGTTTAAAAAATAACTTCCATTTGCGGTAGCATATTCATAGTCGCCGGCAAACAAGGTAAGGTCCTGAGGATTATTGCTACGCACCTTGGCATGCGTCCCCGACACCGGTTCACTCCCATTCATGTAGATCACCTTGCAATCCGGACAAGTGATATCCAGATCGTATGTAACCTGATCATAACGGGTATCTGTTTTGATGTCATATACTATCGGGCACCATGCACTTTGCAGACCATCTGCCCGCAGGGTTGTTCCATTGAATGCAATATTTCCTCTCCAATCCTGTATACAGGAGGTGTCGGAAAATACTGGGTACATTCCCACATAATTCATGCGAATGGTATTGGGAAGATATTTCTTTTCAGAATTTCCAGGCTGCGGAATAAAATACGCGGTGGACTCACCCGAAGACAGGGTGTCATGCAGTGAGTTCTCGTATTTGAGTTGGGTGTTAAATGGTTCCCCGATTTTTATATACCGAATATTCATTCCCGAATTTAATCGCAAATAATACTCGCTGAGGCGCGGCATATTTGACAGGGTGAGGTCGCATTCAATGGTTCCTTTTTTGATTGAAATTGAAATGCTTCCTTCAACATGTGGGATGGTATCCTGGGCATAATTGGTGATGGATGCAATTAGTAAAAAGGCAAGACCAATGACGTGTTTTTTCATGTGGTTTAATTGAGGTGAAATTTTGGGTGTCGTGTGTTCAATATTCTGGCCTAAGATAAAAACAAAAAATCCCCGCGGTGCAATTAATTTTTTAAAAACACCTCCTGCCACAAATTTCGGCCATCCTGAATCTGTAGCACATAAAACCCTTCGGGCAGGTCGGCTACCGGGATTCCGTTTTCATTGCAGGGGCCCGTTTTGCAGACCTTTCCTGCTGCATTTATAACGGAAAAACTTCCCGATTCGGAAACGTGATCCGGTATTAAAAAATGCAATTGGTCGGTGGCCGGGTTTGGATAAAGCACCAGCCCACTTTCCTCCATCCGTACACTCCGAATAAGACTGTAGCCAAATGCCCCGTCCAGATCGCGCTGTACAATCCGGTAGGAATGAACTCCGCCTCCTGGTTTCGGATGCCGATAGTGGTACTGATTTAATTGCGATGCATTTCCGGCAGCGGGCATACTGGAAATGGGATAAAAGGGGCCACCGTTTTTACTGTATTCCACATCAAATACATCGCTGTTTTGTTCTGCCAGGGTTTCCCAGACCAATTCAATGTCGTCGCCTGTTTTGGTCGCATCAAAACGACTCCATTCAACGGGCAAAACCGTACCGTTGAGCACGACGCTGGAAATGGTATAGGCTTCTGACACCGCGCTGTTCATCATGGAAAAATCCAGAATCAACTGGCTGGCACCATAGGTGTAAATGGTGTACATCAATGTGAGTACGCCGGTTCCATTGCCGCCGTTGAGGTCGTTGTCGTCCACTTCACCTGCCAGACTGCAATCGCCATAGTATGTGTGATACCCGCCCGCGGAAACATCGCAGCTTCCGTAGGGGCCTGCGCCGCAGGCCGGGTCGCAGTCGACATAAGCCGCACTACATCCCAATTGGTCTGGCACGGTATAGGGCACGCCATCCAAGCGGTAACCAATGTCGATAAAATCAAATCCGGAATAGGTCCCGCAATCGTTCAGATTTGGAATGGGTGCACAGGGGCAAGTGGCGCCGATGTTGCAGTTTCCTTCAATATCTCCGGTTACTGCCAGGTGGACAACCAATAACACTTCGTCGTAGCCCTGAATTGAAATTGGGTCAGTCACCCAGCTGGCAACCGATTTGGGGTTGTTGCAGTACAGCGCAGCACCTGTACTTTCAAAAATTCCGGAAGGATTGCAGATACCCGAACAAGACCAACTGATGCCCTCTGCAGAGTTGCCATAGGTGCCGGTTTCATCAAATTGTTCGGAAAAAAGTTGAGCCTGGAGATAGCATGGAGACAAAAAGAAACAGGCTAAAAACAAGAGTTTGAAGGGGTGGTGCATGGTGGTTCTTTGAGTTTAAAATCAGGATTTCTCCAAATGTAAACTCAGTCAACATACCAAACCACCCCTTCAAACAAATTTATTTAAATACCAATTATATTGCTTTTTCTGGATTTACTTCCGGATAAAACGTGCTGTAGAAACGGTTCCATCCAGGATAAAATGAATGAAATACGGTCCTGCCGGCAAAGCAGTCGTTTCAATCCGAAGCAGCCCTGCTTGTCCATCAATGTTTTCCTGCTTAACCAATTTACCCTGCGCATCGAACAGTTGATAGTTGCCTTCTTCAACCTGCGTACTTCCAAAATCAGCATATACCAAATCAGTGGCCAGGCTTGGATATACAACCGGAGCGCTGCTTGCAGCATTGCGCACGGCACGAATTGGGCTGTATGAAAATGTGCCATCGAAATCCACTTGTTTCAGGCGATAGTAATTAATGCCCGAAAGCGGGTTTTCATCGGTGAAGTTGTATTCAATTGGACTGTGGGAGGTTCCGGCCCCGGCTAGTTTTCCAATTTCCAAAAATTCAGCGGTATTGCTGCCGCGTTCGACACTGAAGTAGTCGTTGTTTTGTTCCGATGCAGTTCCCCAGGACAATTCGTTGTGTTTGTCTTTTGGCAAAACAGAAAAATAGCGGAGTTCTATGGGCAGGAAGCTCGTAACTGCTCCCGGCGTCTTGTAGAGCAGGCAGCTTGCTGAAAACTCATAGACTGCAAGGTGGTACGTGGTGCCATTGGTAAGTCCACTTACACTAAAGGTATTGGCATCGCCAATAAATACCACGTAGTTTCCGGTTCCGATTTCAGAACCGGAACCAAAGGTGCTGTTTGCGGTGTATGAAACCCCATCGACGGGGTCGGCATCCACGGCTGCATCCGCTTTCATCAGGGCAATAACGGATGTACCAGTTCCCCGGCCAAATGCTACATCCACTGAATTGCTACCACTAGAAACTGTAGAAACTGAAAAAGCCTGAGTACCGGGTGCAGCAAAACTGATGTACACATCGTCGATGCCCAAGCCATCATCGGTTGTTTGCACAGCATGGTCCGTCCATCGGATCATGATTTCATGTCCGGCTGGAATACTCACAGACAAAGATGCCCGAAGTGTAGTTCGATTTTCCGGCAAATTGCCCTCTAAAGCAGCGTTGGTTGGATCAGAAACAGGCGATAAAAATGTCAGTGAATATATTGGGGTATATGTTCCTGAAGTCAAACTGGTAATTGCTGAACTGGAAATTTGGTAGCCTACAGAAATTGAGTCTGGGTCATTATTTCCGTTATTCCATTGCTCGCCAGTAAAAACAATGGTTAGGCACCCCAATGCATCTGTTGGCTGATCATTTTTAAAACGTACTCCAATTCGAGAACTTGAATTGTTTGAATGCATTCCGAACGCTCTTTCAGATGAAGTTGTTGATCCAAAAGCATAATGATTGTGGGCATTTTCCAAGCCCGTACCATCATCAGGAAGGTAGGTTGAAGTCGAACTATACCAACCTGGCAAGGTACCATTTTGAATAAAGTTGGTAGACGTTCCAAATTCATTAGAAAGACTATTAAAATTCTGACTATAGGTAAGCGAACCTGCAGTAACAGAAATTTGTGCCCATATAGGTGACGTGCTCAGTGCAAGGAATGCACTGAGAATAATAAGTTTTCTCATAGTGTAAGATTAAACGTCTTGCGACGCGTGCGTGTAAAGGGTTTTTAATTATTGGGTATTTTTATAACTATAAATCAAAAATCACACCAATTTTCCACTCACTTCGCCAAAACCGACCCGAAGGTCTTTTTTAGCTCCCCAGCCGCGTACATGCACGGTATCTCCTTTTTGCAAAAAGCTGCGTTTGCTTCCATCGGCCATGGTCATTTCGTTCTTCCCCCCCCAGGAAAGTTCGAGCATCGAACCATAGCTGCTGGCATCTTTTCCGCTTATGGTACCGGAGGCCATCAGGTCGCCTACACGTACATTGCAGCCATTGACGGTATGGTGTACCAATTGCTGGATCATCGACCAATACATGTAGCGGAAATTGGAGCGGCAAACGACGGTTTCCGTAGTGTTTTCCGGCTGAATAGCCACTTCTAAATGGATGTCGTAGTTTGCGGCTTTATCTTGTTTCAGGTATTCAAGAGGTGCAGGATTTTGTTTTGGCCCTCGAACTTTAAACGGTTTCAAGGCTTCAAGCGGCACAATCCAGGGTGACATGGATGAGGCAAAGTTTTTTCCCAAAAATGGCCCCAACGGCACATACTCCCAACGCTGAATGTCGCGTGCACTCCAGTCGTTGAAAAGCACCATTCCAAAAATATGTTCCTCGGCATTTTCGACGGTAATTGGTTCTCCCATTGGACTATCCTTACCCACTACAAATGCCATTTCGAGCTCAAAGTCCATCCGTTTAGACGGGCCAAAAACCGGTGTTTCTGCTCCGGGCGGAAGTGTTTGTCCGGAAGGCCACTTAATAGGAGTTCCGCTCACAACAATGGAAGAAGAACGCCCGTGGTATCCAACCGGAATCCATTTCCAGTTGGGCAATAAGGGGTTATCGGGGCGAAACATCTTACCCACATTGGTTGCGTGTTCGATGCTGCTGTAAAAATCGGTATAGTCACCCACCTCAATGGGCATGTACATGTTGGCGCTCAGGCGGTCAACCAGAATAGCCTCGGCATTTTCCGGGCGTTCATCTTTGCACAACCAATTCTGTACCTTTTTCCGAATGCGGTTGCTATGAGCCTTTCCCTCCCGGATAAAGTCATTCAGGGTCGCTGGCGCAAATAGGTTCTTGTAATAACGTTTTTTGCCAAACAAGCCGGCTTCAGCAGCGGCTCTCAGATCGACGATGTGATCGCCAATGGCGATACCCGGCCGCGGATTGTCATCCCCGGTGTCAAAGACACCATAGGGTAAATTGTATAATGAAAAATCGGAATCAGGAGAAATTGGTAACCAGGACTTCATGAATAATTTGGTTTGTATTGAAACACAAGCAAAACTACCTGCGCAAAAAAATGGCCTGAAAATGACGTCAATACATCTGTATTAGCGGGCCTTTTGAATCTGCTGCAAAGGTCGCAAATACTTTTCTAACTTGCCAATAATAGTGGTCAGTGGGTCAGTAGTCAGTTATTGATGATTTGATGATGCGCCCTTCGGGCTAGTTGATTTGTTGAGATTGTTTATTCGTTTAGTTCGCCTCTGCGAGGCTTTGTTTATGCAGAAGCAGTAAGTTGTAAGTGGCAAGTGATAAATTGACTTGAAACATGTCAAAAAGATACTTACTGCTTATCACTTACAACTTATAACTTCTATATCAACAAATAAACAAGGGTAAGCGCAGCGTCCCGATTAAACAAGGCCCGAAGGGCCGAATAAACATCAACAAATCAACTAGCCCGAAGGGCGTATCAACTTATCATCATTTTCTGACCGCTGACCACTATTTTCGTAAATTCGCGTAGTTTACAAGTAAAAGTATTGTGAGAGTTCGTGTACCGCGTCAAATAGTGCACCGTCGGCGGCGAGTCCAGCCCAAACGCCCTAATATGTTGAGGCGTTGGGTGGATTTGGTCCGACAAAAGCAACGGAGGAAATCGTTTCGGATAAAAATGTTTTATGCATTTGTTTATCCGTTCAGTTCTGGCATTGTCATTTATGCCGGCTTGATGGCTTTTTCCATAATTGTAACCAACATAACGAGTTTGCTGCCACGGATCGCGCAGGATTTGTACGAGGGAGATATCACCACTGCGGCTTCCATTTTTATGTGGTTGTTTTCATTTTTCCTTGGCGGCTTTTTTGCCGGCTGGTGTGTCGAGCGTGAAAAAATGAGGCATTGGCGCTACCTGCATTTATTTCCCCTGTTGGTGGTTGGCATCTTATTTTCGCTGGTAGCCAGTTCAACTGCATCGGTTGCCACCCGACACCCGTTTTGGCTCCCGGCTATGTTGCTTTTTTCCTTGGGAATCCAAAATGCTATGGTAAGCCTGACTGCGTCATCGTTGTTGAAAGCGAGTCAGATGACGGGTGTCGTCAATGCGCTTGGAGTAGACCTGGCAGAGATATTCCATGCGGAGGGCGAAAAGAAGCGCATGATAAAGCGGGAGGCCCTGCTTCGACTCATTCTCATGGCCAGCTTTGTATTGGGTGCGGTTGTGAGCGTTGCTGTTTTCCCCCTGATCGGTACCCGAATCTTTTATATACCTGCCGGAATCATTGCAGGGGTGATTCTGCACGACATTATCCGGTTTTGATCCGTGTCCCAAAACAGTCTGCCCATTCCTTTTCATCCGATTTGCAATCTAAGGATTTGGATAATACCTTTGCCCCTGTGGAGACACTGGTAAAAACCGACTCCACATCCATTTATCAACCACTACAGATCTACACATTATGTCAGATAAAAAAGCGCAACAGCCCGCTATCAATATTGAAATTTCAGAAGAAATCTCTGAAGGAATCTACTCCAACCTGGCCATCATTTCGCATTCCAATGCAGAATTTGTCATCGATTTCATCCGAATGATGCCCAATGTGCCCAAGGCCAAGGTAAAATCTCGCATTGTAATTACCCCTCAGCATGCCAAGCGGCTGCTGTCGGCTCTCAAAGACAATGTGCTCAAATACGAGCAACAATTTGGCCGCATTGACGAGCCAGACCAGGCCTTCCCACAGATGAACTTCAATACACCTACCGGGCAGGCATAAGCTCTTTTGGGAACTTAAGAGCGCGCAGGGGATTTGGTCACTCCTTTTTCCTGCTGTATTTCTGGGTCAGGTTGCTGTCAAAAGCTGTTGGGCGATCGGTTTCCTCCGATCCAACCTCCAGTTGTACCCGGAAAGCATCTTCTCCGGTCCATTCAAAGATGCCCAGAAGTTGTTTGTCAGCAAATGCTCCGGATTGAATTTTATCTATATCAATCCGCATGGGTGTGCATGTGCAATCCAGTTTATACTGAGATTGTATGGTATCGTAATCGCTTCCAAAGCGGGTGAGCCAGAGCAGGCGCCCCCCTTTTTCAAATTGAAGAATCTGGCCTTCGCCCGTTGCCCAGGCACCTTCCGGCATCCGGCACTCATTTCCGCTACAAGCGAGCAAACAAAGCATCAGAAAACTCAGGCCCAGGCCTGAAACACGTGTAGATTTTTTTATCATAAGCAACTTCTATCTGCGGGGCTGCTCACCCCTTTTCATGCAGATTCTTGAGCAGCACATAGCTTTTATCCATCCAGACGGCCCTCATCTGCAAAGCTATAATAGCCTTTTTCGGATACAATCAGATGATCCAATAGCGGAAGATCCAAAATGGCCCCTGATTCGCGCAGTTTGACCGTGAGTTGTTGATCAGCCTGACTGGGTTGCAGATTGCCCGAGGGGTGATTGTGAGCCGCAATAACCGAAGAAGCCCGGGCATCAATGGCTTTTTTATAGAACAGCTTGATGTCAACTACCGTCCCGGCAGTTCCACCACTGCTCAGCTGTTCGCGGCCAATTAGTTCATTGGCCCGATTCAGATACAGCACCCAGAATTCTTCGTGGTAGAGCGCACTGATTGTCGGCGCAATTTGTACATACGCATCTCTGCTGCTGGAAATTCGGGGCCGCTTATTGACCTCGGCCAGCTGCCGCCGGTTTCCGAGTTCCAGGGCTGCAGCCAATCCGATGGCCTTCGCCTTTCCCACTCCTTTGAATCGGGTAAAATCTGCAACCTGCAGCCGACCTAAATCGTGCAGGTTGTTGTTTACGGATGCCAACATGCGTTGTGCCAATGCAAGGGCACTTTCGCCCCGAGAGCCGGAGCCAAGCAAAATGGCCAATAGTTCCGCATTGCTGAGTGCGGCTTTTCCTTTAACTAAAAATTTTTCTCGTGGACGGTCTTCTTCTGCCCAGGCCCGAATGGCCGACAGTTGGGGGTCAGTCATGGTTTGGTTTTTTGAGGTAAAAAATAAAAATGTACATACCAAAACAGGTACATACGGGCAAAGATAGGTTTCCCAAGCGATCCTGTCAACCTTGCAGGCGTCAGAGGAACCAGTGTTTTTTTCTAAAAAACATCCATTCCTTTTTAAACCCCGCATCCAGGCAGCAGTCAAAGGATCAATTTTTTAAATAAACAAACACCAATTCGTATGAAAACGATTCTTTTCAGCTGCCTTAGTTTCTTAGTATTTGGACTGGTCAGCATGTCATTCACCAATTCCGGCACCCTGGTAAACGGGTGGGAACATTTGGGTTCCCGCAAAGTAAACTACAAAGTCGACCGCGATGAAATTCTGGTCACAGCCGCAGAAGGCCGGTTTACAAAACTGAAATTTAAAGCCGAGGGAGCACCTATTAATATGCACAAAATGAAGGTTGTATTCCGGAATGGACAAAGCCAGGAAATCGCACTTCGCAACAACATTCCTGCCGGTGGAGAAAGCCGAGTCATCGACCTGCAGGGAAATCGCCGCATCATCCAGAAAGTTGTTTTTTGGTATGACACCAAAAATTTTGCCGGCAAACGAGCGACCCTTCATCTTTGGGGGAAACACTAATAAGTTGTTGATTTGTTGATGCGCCCTTCGGGCTTGGTTGATAAGTTGATGTTTATTCGGCTCTCCGAGCCTTGTTTATTCGGGACGCTGCGCTTTCCCTTGTTTATTTGTTTATATAGAAGTGGTAAGTAGTAAGTGATAAGTAGTAAGTATATTTTTGATATGTTACAAGTCAACTTATCACTTACCACTTACAACTTACTACTTCTGCATAAACAGAGCCTCGAAGAGGCGGACGAAATCATTTCCGATTTCCGATTACATGAAATCCGATTTCCGAATTGATTTTTGATCGGAAAATGGAAGATTGGTTATTAAACAATTTCAACAAATCATCCTAGCCCGAAGGGCGTATCATCAAATCATCCTAGCCCGAAGGTGGGCGAACAAAATGGAAGTAAGTACCTTTATGGCAAATTTGAACGTTTGCTATGCAAGAAATACTCAATCCTTTCCAAAATGCAATTCGTGTAGGCATTCCTGCTGCCTTGCCAAAACCCAAAAGTCCGACTCCCGGAGTGAGCCATGCCCCTAAGCGGGTAATTGAAGGTGTGCTGTCGCGGAAAGAGAAAGTCCTGGCGGTTCAGAATGCGCTGCGCTACTTTTCACCGGAGTGGCATGCACATCTGGCACCGGAATTTGCCCGTGAGCTCGAACAATACGGTCGCATTTACATGTACCGATTTATGCCGGAATACCCAATGTATGCCCGGCCTGTGGCAGATTATCCGGCCAGGTCCAAACAGGCTGCTGCCATCATGCTCATGATCCAGAATAACCTGGACCCTAAGGTTGCCAAACACCCGGAAGAGCTCATTACCTATGGCGGAAACGGTGCCGTTTTTCAAAACTGGGCTCAGTACTTGCTGGTCATGAAATACCTTTCGGAGATGACCGATGAGCAAACCCTGGTACTTTACTCCGGTCATCCATTGGGCCTTTTCCCCTCCCATTCGGATGCACCCCGTGTTGTGGTAACCAACGGGATGATGATCCCCAATTACTCCAGAAAAGAAGACTGGAACCGATTCAATGCACTTGGCGTTACGCAGTATGGACAAATGACTGCGGGGTCCTTTATGTATATTGGTCCACAGGGCATCGTACACGGAACGACTATTACGCTACTCAATGCAGGGCGCCGCATGCAACTGGGGGCCGACAACCTCGCTGGTCGCGTGTTCGTTACCTCCGGGCTTGGCGGCATGTCGGGCGCGCAGGCGATGGCCGCTGTGATTACCGGTTGTATTGGAGTGATCGCTGAAGTAGATGGCGATGCTGTTCAGCAGCGCATCACCGATGGATACATTCAGAAAGAAAATGTTTATACCGATCTGACTTCGCTGATCCAGCGGATTGCAGCGTGCAGGGAAAGCAAGGAGGCGGTCGCATTGATTTACCACGGAAATATTGTCGATCTGTGGGAGCGATTTGCGGAGGACAAGATTCAGATTGAATTGGGTTCCGACCAAACCTCCTGCCACAACATTCACGACATGGGCTATTGCCCGGTTGGATACAGTTTTGATGAAGCGAAGGACTTGTTGGTAAAAGACAAGCCTGCATTCATGGAGGCCGTGGCTGAAACCCTTCGCCGGCACGCCGATGCACTCAATAAGATGAGCGATCAGGGAATGTATTTCTGGGATTATGGCAATGCATTCCTGAAAGAGGCCGGTGATGTGGGTGCTGCAGTTTTTCATCCCGGAAAAACGCCCCCAGCTCCTGGAGAAATCAGTGTGATGGAATCACCATATCGTTACCCTTCATACGTAGAGGATATTCTGGGACCACTTTGTTTTGACTATGGTTTCGGACCATTCCGGTGGGTATGTTGTTCCGGTGATCCGGAGGATTTGAAAAAAACCGACCAAATTGCCGGAGATGTACTGGAGGAAATGTTGCAGGAAGCGCCGGAAGAAATTCAGGGCCAGATCAAAGACAACATCCTTTGGATCCGCAACGCGGGAACCAACCTGCCGGTTGTGGGCTCGTTTTCTCGGATTTTGTATGCTGATTCAGAGGGACGTATCCGAATTTCTCAGGCCTTCAATGATGCCATTGCCCGGGGTGAGTTGGCAGGCCCGGTTGTGTTGGGAAGAGACCACCACGATGTTTCAGGCACAGATTCGCCTTTTCGGGAAACAGCCAACATTTACGATGGCTCGCGATACACCGCAGATATGGCCGTACACAATGTGATTGGCGACAGCTTCCGGGGAGCCACCTGGGTGAGCCTGCATAATGGTGGTGGCGTAGGCTGGGGTGAAGTAATAAACGGTGGATTTGGTATGGTGCTCGACGGAACAAAGGATGCCCGGCGCAGGCTTGAATCCATGCTTTTCTGGGATGTAAACAACGGAATTGCCCGCAGGGCCTGGGCTCGAAATGCACATGCCGACAGCACAATCAGACGCACGATGGAAACGTATCCGGACCTGCAGGTAACCTTGCCGTTTCCCAGCGATGCACAACTGGTAGAAAAGTATATTCAGAAATAATATCGGGATGTAAAACCTGTTTGGATTGGCCAGAGATGCACTATGCGTGCTGGCATCCATTCGAACAGGTTTTACCTGGGTTTATGTAGGGGCAAAAAAAATGAGGCAGTGCCACCACAGCACCACCTCAGCCCTAACCAAATAAAACCAAATTATTCTTATAGTTGAAAGATAATTTCCTTCTTCGTAATACAAAGATAAGAAGGTTTGTGTTACAAATACAAGAAGTGCCTTAATTTTTTTTAAAAATTTTATTTTGCGGTCGAAACAGGCATTTTTAACACAAACAGGCGCCCATAACACTGTTTTTGAGCGCCTTATTTGTGAAAATTGAATTTTTCATGCAAAAAATAAAAATGCAATTTGACTGAAATAAAATTTCACACCAGCTAAAAATTGAAAAATAAACCAATAACACCCTTGCGCATGACTATAAAGAACACCTTACTTATTGTTTTTGCAACACTATCAATCAGCCTGCAGGCACAGACTGAAGCGGATAAAACGCAGGTTCGACAGTTGTATAATGAGGCGCTCACCGACAGCCGCTGCTACGATTGGCTGCATCATCTGAGCCTGCATATCGGGCACAGGCTAAGCGGCAGTGAAGGCGCTGCAAAGGCCGTGACCTACACAAAATCCATGTTGGACACACTGGGGCTGGACTCGGTATGGTTGCAACCCGTTATGGTTCCAAAATGGGTGCGCGGGAACCCTGAGAAAGTTCAGGTACTGGGCACCGATGAACGGCGTTCACTTGACCTGCGTGCGCTCGCTCTTGGTGGCTCTGTGGCTACCCCGGAGAACGGGCTGGAAGCAGAGGTAGTCGAGGTAAAATCCTGGGAGCAACTAGACGCGCTGGGAGAGCGCGGTATCCGGGGGAAAATCGTTTTTTACAACCGCCCCATGGACCCCACCCATATCCGAACTTTTCATGCGTACGGCGGTGCAGTCGCCCAGCGTGTATATGGCGCATCCAGAGCATCCAAGTATGGAGCCGTGGGGGTACTGGTCCGCTCAATGGGACTTACCCTGGACGACTACCCCCACACCGGCACGCTGCGGTACGATTCAACCTACGCATTGATCCCGGCATGTGCCATCAGTACCAATGATGCTGAAATCCTGAGCAAACTCATTGAGGTGGAGAAGACCGTGAAAACCAGGATGAAGATGAACTGCCAAACCTATCCGGATGTGCTTTCGTACAATGTTATCGGAGAAATCCGGGGGAGTGTAGCACCAGATACCATTATTCTGGTTGGAGGGCACCTCGACAGCTGGGATGTAGGGCATGGCGCACACGACGACGGTGCCGGCTGCACCCAAAGTATGGACGTGTTGCGATTGCTTCAAAACATAGCATACAAACCCCGGTATACCATCCGTTGTGTATTGTTTATGAACGAAGAAAACGGACTTCGGGGCGGCACCAAATATGCTGAGGAAGCGGCCCGAAAAAACGAATACCACCTGTGTGCAATAGAAAGCGATGCCGGAGGATTTACCCCGAGAGGGTTTTCATTTGATGGGGATGCCAGTGTGATTGATCCATTTTTTGAAAAAGTTGCTCAGTTTGAACCAATCCTGAGTCCTTACGGCCTTCAACTTTCAAAGGGAGGTTCCGGAGCAGATATTGGGCCACTGAAAGGCATGAAGGGCCTGCTGAGCGGATACATCCCTGATTCGCAACGGTATTTTGATTTCCACCATACAGCGGCGGACACCTTTGATGTAGTGAACCAGCGTGAACTTGAACTCGGCGCAGCCAGTATGGCAGCCCTTGTCTTTTTGCTCGATAAATACGGTTTGTAAGCTGTAAGAGAAACTCAGTCGTCCTGACCGGCAGGTCCAAACAGGCTTGTCAAGACTTCCTGAATTAAGCCCGTCCGATGTGCATCCAATTCTGGTTCAGCATTTGACGGGCTTGATTTTTTCTGTCCGGATTGCCTTGCCAAATCCAGCATTTTAGCCCGCTCTGGTCCGGAGTATGCTCCAAAACTTCGCCGTAAAATGGGCAGGATCGCCACAAAAGAATCTTCGCCTACGGCTTGAACCCAATCGTTCAATACATTCCAAAGAGCCGGATGATGCAATAACAGCAACCCGCTTCCAAACAAAAAGCCCTCCAGCCACAAGGCTTGTTCCATTGCCGGCTGATTGTCTGACAATGCAAAATGAAACCTGGTAGCCGCTGTTTCCAGTGGCATGACTTTTTTATCGAAAAGCATGCGGACAGCCAGACCACGAAGCATAGGGGCACAGCGCGCATTTGCATGAATATCGTTCAATGCCTGAACCAGACGTTCAGCGTGCACCGGTTGATCCAACAGGCCCACGGCCCGGTTGAGTCCCACGATTTGCTTAAGGACTGCCTGTGCTGCTTCTTCGTTTAAGCCGACGCATGCTGCTGGCAATTGAATACAGACCCGGGGTATGAGTCCGTCCAGCAACTCCGCAACAGAATGCATATTCATCTTCCGGGCGCTTCCGTATCGAAGCACTTCAACCAATGGCAACACCGCATCCGCAAGTAATAAGGCGTCGGACACTTGAGCACCGAGTGCGTGCAACTTGCGAACCAGTCCGGGCATTAACCCCGGCAAATCAGCCATCAATAATGCGCTCATGATCTGAGCCAGTTCAGCCAACTTATCTGAGTCCTGAATCTTATCGCGGGCACAGGCTGTGGCAGCCTGTACGACCGTATTCCCCCAAACACCTGCTTCTATGAGTTGAATTTCATATTCCGGTTCCCATTGTAGGGTCCATTCCTCATGAAATCCGCCTTGCTTTCCATCTGAAACCGGCATTCGTTTCCCCCATTGAATTCCCAACAACAACATCCGGTGTAGCAGGTGGCTCTTCCGGAGTCCCGCTTCCGTACGCAAATCCAGGCTGAGTGAGACGGGTGAAGCCGTTAGTTTCAAGCGGCATTTTTTCACCTGGGCTTCAAAATCCGAACGCAGCGGTGCCTGTGGAACGGTATCCGGAACTACGCCTTGTTGTGAGCCAACAACCAGTTGTGCCTCCAGCAGTTCCAGCGGCTTTTCCGCCCCCTGGCACAAGACAGACCGTGCTGATTCCATCAGTTCCTCGATGCCTGGAGCCTGCGTGTTTCGCAGTGTTGCCAGGGTTTCGGCCAATCGAATTGCCTCAATCACATGGGAGGAGGCTGTCTCCAGCCCTTCCTCCCGAAGTAGTCGGGCGGCCAGCGTCAGCCAATGTGTACTGGCTGCATCCATACCTTTTTCCCAAATTACATCGTACCATGCTGGTGCCAGGACTCCTGCCCGATACCCACTCCCGGAATGCAGGCGACGGTAAGACCAGGGGATCCAGCCTGCTTCGGTTTTGACCTTGGATAATCCCTTCAGCAAAGCGAGGTCTTCGGCTTGTTTTATTTGTTCAATCCGGGTGAGTGCCGGAGCGTGCCAAGCCCCACAAACCGCAACTATTTTTTGAGCACCCGCTTTCTCGGCCTTGCGAATTTCCTGGCGCATCCAGGCTTCCCGCAGCAGGGTTTCTTTTGTTTCAGGGTGTTTTTTGCTTTCCCGAAGTGCCTGCATTAGGGTGTGAATGATGTCGAAAACCCGGGTAGTATCTTGTGCAGCTCCGCGTTCAATCAGTGCTTCCCACCAGCGTTCAGGATCTGTGTAAGCGCCCAAAGCCGCAATTTCAACAAATGGATCCGGCTCCCGATGTTGTTCCAGCGGCAATTCCCCATCGCGCATGCGAAATTGGTGGGCCATCGGCAGATCAAAAAATCGAACGGGAATCGAATTTGCCAGTGCAAACTGGATTGCCTGCCACTCCGGAGAATAACTAGCAAATGGAAAAAAGGAAGCCTGACTGAGTTCTTTCGGATTATAGACCAATAGTGCCAGCGGGGGCTCCATTGCCTGGGCATTGGCAAAAGCCAACATGTTATCGGCATCGGGTGGCCCTTCAATGAGAATCAGGTCGGGCTGTCGCTCCTCTAAATACTCCTTAACCGCTTTAGCGGAGCCGGGGCCGTGGTGCCGGATTCCCAATACATCTATTTCTGCCGATCGAAATTGTATGCGCATTCCGACCGCTATTTAAATGGTGAGTTTTCCTGGTGTTCCCGGATAAAATTACTGGTATAGTACAGACTTAAATACACCGCAGTGGTTGCAAAAACAAAGAGCCAGTCGAGCCAGCGCTGGAGCAACAGAAAATCGTAGGTGCCGTGGAGCAATACTGCAATACCCAAGCCTTTCATCAACAGTTTTTGCCGTTTTTCTCCGGTTTGAAATTTTGCCAAACCCGCATAATAGCCTTGCACCAGCGCAAAAACCAGGTGCGCAGGCACCGCAGTAAATACCCGCAGTACGACTGTTTCCATACCAAAACGCTCTGCATATATGAGGTTTTCTGCCGTTGCGAAACCCATTGCAATCAATACGGCATATACAATACCATCCAGGGGTTCGTTGAAGAAAGGCCGGGGGAAGGCATAGAAGCGGAGCACCAGGTACTTCAGCAATTCCTCGCCCAAACCAATAATA
Organism: Saprospiraceae bacterium; assembly: GCA_041392625.1. GTDB lineage: Bacteria > Bacteroidota > Bacteroidia > Chitinophagales > Saprospiraceae > M3007. The sequence goes on from JAWKLR010000022.1 coordinate 15,692, forward strand.
AAATAGGCCAGCAGGAAGGGTTTTAACCACAAAAGAAAATCCATGTGCTGATCCAGAGAAAAGGCCCCCATTTCAATAAAAACTGCCGGAAGAGTGATCAGTGTTCCCAGGAGGAAACTATAAAGCATAGGCAAAAAGGGCTCCCGCTCGTATTTATCGAGTCGGAAGACCACATAACAAATCAGCAGTCCCGGAATTACGGCAGTTAATACCAATAGAGGCGACATAGGGTCAATCTGAAGTTTGCTGTTTTTGGGAACGCGCGATACACCAGGTGTAGAATTCCGCAAAAATTGAATTCAACAAATCCGGAGCCTCCACCATACCCATATGTCCGATGTGTTCAACGATGTGCACATCCAGCAAGGCAGGGGCATCGAGCATGGGTGGATAAAACGCAGGGGGAATGAGTTCGTCTTTTTTTCCCAATACATATAAAACCGGAACGTTTATTTCTTGCAGAGTCTTGAGGTGGTCGCTGCGGGTTATCATATTTTCCTGTGCACGAATGATTCCTTCTGCGGTTTGCTCCCTTCCCCACTGGGTAAACCGGGCTAAAATATCCGGATGTTCGGCAGCAAAATCAGGAGGAAACAGTTTGGGAAATAATTGAGCAACATAGCTGTCTTTTTTCCCTTCTTCCAAAACGAGAATACCCCGGCGCCGGTTTTCCCTGGTTTCTTCAGTATCTGCAAAAGGGTGCGAGTGAACCAGTCCCAGCCCTTGCAAGCGTTCAGGATACAGGCTGGCAAACTCCAGTGCGGTGTAGCCCCCCATAGAATGGCCGAGCAGCACGACCTTTTCCAGGTTTTCCTCATCCAGTACAGCCCGAACGGCTTCAGCATACTGCCGCATGCCTTTTTCAGAACTTGGTTCAGACCCACCAAATCCGGGCAATTCAATGGAAAGCATTGGGAACTTATCCGATAAATGCGTCCACTGAGGAAGCCAACACCGGTGGTCTTCACAGAGTCCATGCACCAAAACCAGTGCCACGGATCCATCCTCAACTCCGGATCGATAGTAGCTGAGTTTTTTTGATTGAAATAGAAGTTGGTTTTTCATCTCTGCAAAACTGCAAAAAATAATTCATAGCCTTAGTCCAAGTCGAGAATACAATTTAGTGTACAGTACGTGGCCTGGCTAGGATCTGATGATTTGATGATACGCCCTGCGGGCTAGGATGATTTGTTGATGTTTATTCGGCTCTCCGAGCCTTGTTTAAAATTGCCGATTGCCGATTACATGATATCCGATTGTTGATTGGATTTTTTAATGGATGATTTTTTAATAAACAAATAAACTGAGCCTCGAAGAGGCGAACTAAACGAATAAACAACATCATCAAATCATCTTAGCCCGAAGGGCGCATCAACAAATCAACAAAGGAAAACGCAGCGTCCCGACTAAACAAGGCCCGCAGGGCCGAACAAACAATTTAGGATTTTCAAGTAGACTCTAGTATTTTTGAGCCATTCGGAGCATCTGGCCTTTCTGGCTTATGCCCTATGCTTCTGCAAACAACCCAGACCAACTGCACTATGGCATTCAATATTATACGAGATATTGGCAGGGCTTTTAGTCCGGACCTGCCCAACGACCTGGGCACCATGGATCAGCACCTGGATTTTATCATCCCCAAGGTTATTCCGTTTGGCGAGGACCTTCGTGAAGAAGAATTCTGGGTTGGTCGCCGCTGGAAAGAAGTTCGTGACGACGAAGGTTTTCACGAGGCCATTCTTCACATATTTAATGGTGGCAATGAATACATGCTTTCTCTGGACGGCAATGTGCTGCGCGGCACCTGGCGCAGGCTTGAAGGCTATAATACCCTGATTCTGGAAGTTGGCGGGCGGAGCGAGTTGTTTGACCTCCGTTTTTTGAATGGCGATTTTATGGTCATGACCAAGCATGGAGACCAGGGTCGGAAAGGGCAGCGCAAATATTTTTGTCTGGCCCACGAACCGGTTACCATGTCGCAAGGTCGCGAGCTCGACTGGCGCAACATCATGGAGCGCTTGTTTAACGTGTGGCGGGACAACAGCATCAGTATTTGGGCCTGGCTGCTTTTCATCGTGGTATTGGCTGTGATTTTATGGCTTTCTGTTGGATAACCCCGGGCTGAAGAAGCATTTCCATTGCTGTTTGGTGTGTTGGAACGGGTATTTGTCAAGAAATAACCGGGAGGCATTTAAAAGCCATTATCTTCCGTTTTTATCCGTTTTGAAGCGGCTTAATCGAACCTTTATTTTTCCCAATTTCATAGGTATATGACAGGAATAGACTGGATTGTGATGATTGGCACCCTTGCCTTTATTTTTGGTTATGGCATGTGGCGTAGCAGAAATGTATCTTCAAGCGAATCATTTTTAAGTGGCAACAGAAACCTCCCCTGGTGGACAATCGGCCTCAGCGTTATGGCAACCCAGGCGAGTGCCATTACATTCCTGAGCACACCTGGCCAGGGCTTTTCTGATGGTATGCAGTTTGTCCAGTTTTATTTCGGCATGCCCATTGCCATGATCATTCTGGTTGTGTTCATCCTGCCGGTTTACTACAAACTCAAAGTAACTACGGCCTACGAATACCTGGAAGAACGCTTCGATGTACGCATGCGTTCACTTACCTCGGTTTTATTTCTTATACAACGCGGAGTCGCCGCAGCCATCAGCATTTATGCTCCAAGTATCATTTTATGTGCTGTTTTTGGATGGAACCTGGCATTTACCAATTTCCTCATGGCAATTTTTGTCATCATTTACACTACAACCGGAGGGAGCTCGGCGGTAAGCCGAACCCAGGAATTGCAAATGAGCATCATGTTGGGCGGCCTGGTATTGGCATTTTTTCTGGTGCTCGACAAACTACCGACAGGAGTTGGCATCAGTGAAGCTTGGCAAATTGCCGGGGCCACCGGAAAAACACAGGCTGTTGACTGGAGTTTTGACTGGCACGACCGGTACAATGTTTGGTCGGGCGTACTGGGAGCGACCTTTCTCTTTTTATCCTATTTCGGTACCGACCAAAGTCAGGTTGGGCGCTATCTTTCCGGGAAATCGCTGCGTGAGAGTCGGATGGGTATGTTGTTCAACGGGTTTGTAAAAATCCCGATGCAGTTTCTGGTACTATCGGTAGGGGTGATGGTTTTTGTCTTTTTCCAGTTCAACAAACAACCGCTGCACTTTAATCAGGCCAATACGAACAAACTCGAAGGCACCGAACAAGGCGTGCAATACGCCTTGCTTGAACAACAAGCCGACAGCCTGTTTGATATACGCCAGCAGGCTTTGAGTTCATTTACGCTTGCGAGTCAGAACGGGGATGACGCAGCCATAGAATCCGCCAGCGAACAACTGTACCAGCTCGACCAGGCACACAAGGGCCTGAGGAAACAAGCTGAAGACATTATCGAACAGGCCGTGCCGGGTGCAGATGCAAAAGACAAGGACTTTGTTTTTATCAATTTCATCCTGAACCACATTCCGACGGGTCTGGTCGGGCTCATGCTCGCCATGATTTTTTGCGGTTCCTGGAGCACTACGGCTTCTGAGCTAAGTGCACTTACTGCAACCACCGTTTCGGATATCTACCGGAGAAACATCGCTCCCAACCGCGACGACACCCATTACTTTAAGGCCTCGCGGGTGGCCACTTTGCTTTGGGGAGCCTTCATTATGATCTTTGCCACCTATGCCGATCTGTTTGAAAACCTGATTCAGGCAGTGAATATGATCGGCTCAGTTTTTTACGGCACCATCCTCGGAATCTTTTTTACGGCTTTTTTCCTGAAGCGGGTAAAAGGGAAGGCGGTTTTCTGGGCAGCGGTATGTACCCAGGCCATCATTTTTTACCTCTTTTTCCTGGTTGACAAAGATGCTTACCTCTGGTACAACCCGCTGGGTTGCGGCCTTGTGATGGGATTCGCCTCCCTGCTCCAACTTTTTTTCGATAAAAAATAAAAAAAAATCGGAATCAACCAGACCACACAAAAACGGCTCTCAGGACCCCTGAGGGCCGTTTTTGCATAGAAACCAAAACTGTACCGGAGGCATTTAAACTAAAATTATGAAAATTTTAACACATCCTTTGTACACATTGGCACTGTTTTGGACATTATATAAAAAGAAGCATACATCGTAAACACGATTAACCTCTTAAATCACCCAATTTTTTAACACACAAAAACTTTAATCCATGTTGATTCTTTCAGTACTTCTGCTCGTAGTTTTGGCCTTCGGTGGCCGCATGCTCAAGGAAGCTTAAGAACACACTTTGGGGGAAATGCGGATTGGATCTGCTTGCAGTCCATTCCATTTCACAAATGAGTTCCTGGCACGCGATATAAAAAGACATCGCCTGGCAGACAGGCTCGCCGGTCTGCCATCCAAAAAATAGAGCCATCCGGAATTGTAGCAATTGCTGCATTCCGGATGGCTTTTTTATTGGTATAAATACAACGGAGCAATTATTCTGCAAGCAAAACCTTATCGATCACATGCACCACTCCATTTGATGCCGGGACTGAGGCCAGGATTTTGGCATCATTTACCATGATTGAACCATCCTCTTTAACGGAAATCTGAACATTTTTCAAATTTACCTGATTTAGGCGCTGCCCATCCTTCATTGCATCCGAATTGATAACCCCAACATAAACATGATATTCCAGAATGTCTTGTAAGGTCAGTTTGTTTTCTGGCTTAAGCAAGTCGTTTAATGTCCCGGCAGGGAGTTGGTCAAACGCCGCGTTGGTAGGTGCAAAAACCGTAAATGGGCCTGCATTCACCAGAACATCAACATAATCCGCAGCTTTTACTGCTGCTACCAGTGTTGTGTGATCTTTTGACCCTACCGCAACCTGAACTACATTGGGTTGAGAATCTTCGTCTTGTACTCCAGACTGACCACGTCATGTCCATGTTAGTTTCAGAGACAGTTGCAACCTGAACCACTATCTGCTCCATTGCAATGCCCATGTAATTAAAGCACAGCAAAGCAGGTGCCGAAGAAAAGCAGGTTATTATACTTTTTCATTGTCCAAAATTTTTAGTTTAAGAATTAGGTGCTGTTTTTTACGAGGGATATGTCATAGCCCAGCGTATAGAAAGTTAATTAAATATCATTTCTATTAAAAACCCTGTTGGCAAAGTAAATGGGAAGAACCACCCACAAACTCATCACAACAAGTGAGACAAAATGGCCTAGAGCCGAGCCAAAAAATTGTTGAAACATGGCACCGGTATAACCCATCAGTGCTGCCGCGTCTAATTGCATCAGCATGGCTATTCTTCCCAAGTCCACCGGATTTAAAAAACTGGCAATCAAGACAGGCTTTTCAGGGTAGTCACTAAAAGCAAACATTCCCAACAAAATCAACCCATCATAGAGGATTGAAAAGTAAAACCAGGTGATTAGGCCATACTAATTCCCTTGGCTTTGTCGCGGGATAAAACAGTAACCAGAAAAGCCATTGAAACAAAAACAAGTGTCAGTAAAAGCCCCACCAACAAGAGGGTAAGTCCCTGGCGGCTAAAGCCAAATAATAAGACAGGTATCCTACTCCAGCTAAAAAGGCAGTGCTCAATGAACCTGCAACGCCAATGTAAAGTCCGGCCAAGATGGAACTACGCCTCATGGGCTGTGCTAAAAGCAGTTCTACAAACTCATAGGAATTGTAACTATGAATGGTTATAAAAATGATGCTCACCATTGGCAGCACTATGAGTACTATATTCAAAAGACTCATAAGGCTTTTAATCGGATCACCTTCCAGATTAAAAAAGCTCATGGAAAGTGCCAGGAGCAGCAAGGTGTAGGCAAGAACAAATCGGTTTCGCAGAATATCAAACAAGACATATTTTGCAATTTTGAATAATTTATTTGTACCCATCTTAGAAAACCTGGATGCTGCTGTAGATTGATCTGCCTTAGTGCTTATTATAAAATCCATTTGCTTGGGTTTAATTTGTTCTTGCTTGCCCCGGACTTGTTTTGTCAAGATTCAATAGTCTGGGAAAAGAATGTTGTTCTCCAGATGAATATGCCAGATCAAATCCTGCTCAAATTCGGATAGAGTATTAAAGGCAAATGCCACTTGTTCGCAATGTCCATCCTGGGAGGTAAAACCCTTACACAGGGTACGAATCTTCTTTATCAATTCGCCAACGTATTCATGTTCATGTTCCATTACATAGATAGGAGCATGTACAGAAGGTAAACTGCGGACCTCGGTTCGCACCAATTCACGGATGTATGGAAACAAAACCCGCTCTTCTTTTTCCATGTGTTCTAATAAATCCGTTGCAAGCAGATCAAACTGGTGCGCTTATCCCCTCAAATTCAGGAAATTGGTCTTTGAACCGCTGCGATTTTTTGAGTGGCTCGTTGAAGTACCGGGATCATTTTTCTGACATACCGATGGTGTACCTGTTCAATATAATCCACAAGAAAATCCAATGACCAGTCAAATTCACGCTGAGAGGAGACCAACTGCTCCGGCACCACTTTTTGCAAACGGGATAAAACCTCCTCAAGTGGCACCCCCAAATCTGCACAGGCAGCACTTAAGCTGCGTTTGCCAGCACAACAAAAATCCAGTTGATAAGCAGAAAATACATATGCAGCATTGCGGTTTTTAGCAACAATAGCTCCTAATGTCATGTCTTGGGTTGCTATAACTTGCATACAAATTCCATTTAGAGTTAACATTGATATTCGCCTGCCATAATTTGAGCGATGGCCTTACCTAAACGCATTTGCCCGGTTTCGTTTTTTATTTCCTTTATAGGTTTATAAAACAAGCAGTTGCCATCAGACAGATACGCAATGTGCGTACTTAGTTCTTCCAAATCACTCATAATATGGGAGGTCAGGATGAGCAATTTATTTTGTTGCTGACAGAGCAGCACCTTTTCTTTCAACAGTTCACAGGATAGTGGGTCCAGGCCTGCAGTAGGCTCATCCAGAATTAGGACGTCCGGGTTAAACATAAAAGCAAGTGCAGCACTTACTTTTTGTCGTGTACCACCAGATAAGGTCCGCATGGTTTTGTGAAACAAATGCTCCAACTTAAATGCATCAATTAAATCACGATCTAAATGAGAGGAAGGCTGATCGCGTAAATCCTGCATCATTTCAAAGAGTTGACCAATTGACATATTATCCGGGTAACGTCCAATTTGTGGCATATACCCAATTCGGCTTCGATAGTTTGCATCTAATCCAATTGCCTGCCCATCAAATAATATGGAGCCACTATCCGGAACAACCATTCCCAAAATAGTCTTTATCAAGGTTGTTTTACCAGAACCATTGGGACCAACTATCGCCACAGACTGTCCTCGAAGCAATTCCATACTCAGGTTGTTAAGTACCCGAAGTTTTCCAAAGGATTTATTTATTTCCTGAAACTGAATCATATGCTTGCATTCTTGGTTCGTTATCCAATAAATTATCCGGAGAAATACTCGGAATTACTTTCTCAGCCCTGTCTAACAAGTACACACTGAAACTTCGCCAAAGCATCATCGAGTAGGGCATTTCTTCCGACAAAACAGAGAAGAGGCTAACCGGCCGAAACGGGACATCCCCGACTCCATCCCGATTGAGATCATATCCCTCGTATTTATCCCAATAGTTTTTGGAAAACGTGTTGTATAACTTTTTGCTATTGGTCGCTACATCGAATGTATTCCCTACAAAATTATTGGCTTCAAACAGGTTATCAAGACAACTTGCCTGCACTTTTATAGCCCAACCATTAGCAGAAAACTGGTTGTTTCTCAACGTCGATCGGGTACACCCTTCCATCAGAATTCCTGTAGTATTGCCCTTAAACCTGTTCTGCACAATGGAACAATCTGACATTTCCTTGAGCAAAAGTCCGTAAGCCGATGCTCCTCGGTTATCGTCAAACATATTGTTGTTCATTTGAACATGTCGGGAATACATAACAGCCACACCAGCACCATTATTGATAAATGCATTCCCCTCGTAATGGTCATCATGTGAAAACATAAAATGCAGTCCATACCGATTGTTTTTTTCACAATGATTATTTTTCACATAAGAGTTTTCCACAAACTCAAAATAGATGCCATCCCGATGGCCGGAGATTCGATTGTACTTGATGGTTAATCGCTGGCATTTCCAGGCATGTACTCCATTTCCGGAAGTTTGCTCCAAACTGCTTTCAGCCTGCATTTTATTCCCGGAAACCACAACATCTTCACAATTCGACAAATACACAGCAAAGAAATTTGCTTCAAACTGATTGTTGTATATGTATATATGATGGCTATTATACACTTTAATTGCTGCCCAGTCTTCAATAGAGTTGTTGCCCGTCCCGACTATTTTTAAGCCTGAAATACTCACATAGTTCGACTCAACAGATAGGGGCTGACATACCATTTCACCGTCCAGCACCGGAAATCCTTTGCCTTGAATTGAAATAGGCTTGAGAATCTTCAACCCGGTGGTTTTATACCGGCCGGGATGAAACAGCACTGTGTCAAATGGAGTGGCTTTATCTATTGCTGTCTGAATGGCATTGCCGGGATACACCTCAATGATTCTGGCGTGGGCCAAATGAACCAGCAAGAAAAAGAAACCACTGATGCAGGCAAGTTTTCTCATTTATCTGAATTAAAACGGTTCGTTACATCTACCCAATTCAATACATTTCCTCCGAGTTGTCCTATTATTGAGTCCAGGCCAGCAGGGTTTGCAAAAGCCGCGATACCGGACGCCATGGGTGTTTTGAGAGATTTGCTTTCCAGATAAATAGCCGTTTCAACCGGAATCAAGGTTTCCGGAGAAAGAAAATCCACGATATACCGGGTTGCGACCTTGGCGGAATTCCAATCATCTGCTTGTTCAAACAACATCATACAATTCACATCATCAAACAGATAGACCCTTCCTTTTTTTGTAATGATTTCCGCTCCATACTTCTGATCCATCAATATCATTTTACAAAACTGGCAACTATCCTCACCAATCCGGATAGGCTGTGGCCCGGAAGCACAGGACGTCCCCCCAACAGAAAGCAACAGGAGGGCAACTGCAACAGCCGGATTCCTTTGCATCTTTCGGTTTTTCCACCATTCATAAACCATTACTAAAAAAGCAATAGTGCTCACCCCCATCAATATCCATCCACCCAGGTCGGGCAAAGACCAGGCTTCAAAATTCAGGAGTTTTTTGTACCCGATAACCGGAGGTTGATAGGCCATTCCAGGAATAACAATGGGCGCAGTAGGGTCCAGGTTATGTCCATAGTCATACCCCCATTTCCAAAAATCATACAAAGCAGCACTATCACCTATCGCAAGTACCATAAAGTAAGCCACGGATGACCACCAACGGCCAATCAAGGCAAGCACAAAACAAAGTACTGCCACTCCGATAATGACATTCCCGAGAAACTCAAACTCCGGAAACATCTCTGGGCTGATAGCCCGCATTCCAATGTAGTGATTTAGTGCGCTAATCACCTTGACATCTCCAGTAAAGGTATTGTGCCATATTTCCATTTGCAGGCCCTCCGGATATTGTGGCGCAGAAAGCACAATTTTCCAAATAGGGAGTTTGAGCATGGCCAAAAGGAGTAGTGCGCCTATTGCCAATACGGCTTTAGACAAGTTGGATATCTTGAACATGTTATTGGGTCTCTGTGACGAAAAACTTGTGTAAGAGCTGCAGGAGTCTGCTATATTTTCAGACTCCTGCAGCATGAAACTCCATAGGGAGTGCTAGGTTTATTGTTCCTCGGGCATGTCACCAGTCCAATATCGGATTGGAGTATTGGAACCTGAAGGTCCCACCCGAACGTATCCAGACATTTCCTGGTGTAGGGCGGAGCAAAAGTCTGTACAATAGAATGGCACAACACCAGGGCGGTCTGGAACCCACTTCAGGGTAGCTGTCTCCCCGGGCATAACCAGCAATTCAGCATTGTTGTTATTACCCCGAATAGCAAAGCCGTGCGGAATATCCCAGTCCTGCTCAAGATTTGTCATATGGAAATAGACAACATCACCAACCCGAACACCTTCGATGTTATCAGGTGTTAAGTGAGAGCGTATTGAGGTCATGTAAACATGTACATCATTTCCTTTCCGTTCCACTTTCGCCTGTCCTTCTCCTTTGGCAACATAGGGGTGCTCATTGTCTTCAAGACGGTATATTTTTACCTGATTTTGTGCGCCCAGTTCTGCAGGCATGGCATTGGCGTAGTGCGGCTCTCCTACTGTTGGGAAGTCCAGAATCAACTTCATCTTATCGCCACTGATATCGTACAGTTGTGCCGACTGGGTTAGTTCCGGACCTGTTGGCAGGTAGCGGTCTTTTGTAATCTTGTTGTAGGCAATTACATATTTACCATAGGGTTTTTTTGTATCGCCCCCGGGCACACACAAGTGCCCAATTGAGTAAAATGTTGGCACTCGATCCAGAACCTCCAGGGTTACAGGGTTCCATTTTACGATTTCAGAAGAAACAAACATAGACGTGTATGCATTCCCTTTATCATCAAACTCGGTGTGCAAAGGCCCCAGGCCTGGCTTTTGTACTTCACCATGCAAAACGGCCTCATAGTCCAGTACGGGTATTCCTTCAAACATTCCTTCATAGGTCTTATTCTCAATAGCAGCCAGCATTTTTTCAAATGAAAAAACAGGCAGCACTGCGGCAAGCTTTCCAGACCCCACAATGTATTTACCATCAGGGGTTACGTCGCAGCCGTGCGGACTCTTTGGGCATGGCATAAAATACACAAAATCAGGTAAATTAGCCGGATCGAGGATCAGCACTTTTTCTCCCCATGTTGTCTCTGCAGAATGGGTGTTCTCGTTCCAGATATTGTGGGCATACCGCGTGTTTTTGACCAAACCCTTTCCAGACTTGGCATATTCTTCTGCCTTTTTCCAGTTAATTGCCACGATGAAGTCCTTATCTTTTTGAGAAGCATTTACTTCGAGAAGAGAGTGTGCCAGTTCAGTATTGTAGCAGGAAAAGAAGAACCAGTCTGCACTTGGGCCTTTGCCGCCTCGGGCAAGATCAAGGTTGATTCCGGGAAGCATAATTTGAAATGCAACATCCATGCGGCCTGTTTCTTGTTCGACGCTTATAAATGAAATTGTGCTTTTAAAATTTTCCTTAAATGAAGAAATTGGCACATCACCGATGTCATCGTGTGGAATGGCAAAACGGGTTCCGGCTACAATGTATTCGCTGTTTTCAGTAATAAACGGGGAGGAGTGGTTTCCCGCAGAATTAGGCAATTCCAGGATTTCATGTGTTCTAAAATCCTTTAGGTCTACCCGTGCCACACGTGGTGTATTATTCGCATTTCCAAACACCCAACGTCCATCCTGCATACCATCCGTCAAAGAACATGCGATGTGGTGTTGGTCATCCCAGGGAATAAATCCTCTGGAAGTCATCAGCATGGGCTTGGTTTCCTCACTAAAACCATATCCACTTTCAGGGTGTACAGAAAAGGCTGGAATCATCCTGAGCAAACGCCCTGAAGGCAAGCCATAAACTGAAATGTTTCCATTAAAACCACCAGAAACAAAATTGTAAAATTCATCGTGCTCTCCCGGAGCTACATATGCCTTTTGTGCTGCATCCTCCGAGGAAGAAGCAACAGCGCCCTTTGTCTTACATTGCCATAACGCTGCTATTACAAACAGGAATGCAGCGGCAAACCACAGAAGCTTTTTCATATTATTTCGTTTTTATTGATAAAATTTAGTGGTGAAGTTGGTTAAGGTCTGAGGCATTGGCTATTATTCGACACCATCGTTTTTTCGCATAAACTCCAGAATATCACGTGCATCCCCAATCGATACATTTTGATTAGGCATGCGTGTCAGACATAGTTGCAGCAGATCTTGTGCTTCTTTATCTTTTTCAAGCATAACCTCTACATTTGTAATCATATTCATGATCCATTCCGGCTTCCGTTTTTCGGTAAGGCCCTTCCAGCCTGGACCGACCACCCTGGTCTCATCCAACCGGTGACAAGCAGCACACTTCATATCATAAACATCTTTGCCTCTGGTGATTCGGGTTTGGTCCAACGGAGTAGTAAGTTCGACCGCTTTTACCTCACCGACACCCTTTCCTTCAGCAAGCATTTTTTCTTCGGGTGTTAAGACCGGCTCAGCATTATTATCAGCAGTACCGGAATCGTTACCCCCTCCTCCACCTGCCGAAAGAAGGAAGCCAAGTGCCATAAACAGAGAAAATAATTTGACTTTCATACAACTATTGATTTATCTGAATCCTTGTAAAAAATTGATGGTACAAGTTTCAGACAAATCAAATAAGCCCGTTATGATCCGAATCATAACGGGCAGGAGATTTGTCATAAAATTGTCATGAAATGTCGTTTCACACCAATTTATTCGTGGTGCTGGGCCAAAACCGCATCTGACTGCCGGGGATAAAGGCGCAAAATTTTACGTTCGCGAACCACAACCTCACCTTTTTCTTCCAAGTGGCCAATTTTGCGTATTACAGTCTCTACACGAAGGCCTGTCAAATCAGCCAAATCCTGTCGGGTTGCAGGAACGATAAAATAGTCATCCATACCATACTGGGTGCGAGGCAGCTTCTTTTGAAGCAAATCAATAACATTGAGAATTCGTTCTTCCGGATCACCCAAATTAAAGGTACGTAACAATTGTGCCTTGTATTGGATACGCTGACAAAGCGCCGTGGTGAACTCCAGATGCAGATCAAAATTGTTTTTGAGTAATGCAACAAAATGTTTTCGGGGAAGGGCCAACACCTCCACATCTGTGAGCGCAATTGCCGCAGCAGGATATTGCTTTTCATTAATCATAGGGGGTTCGCCGAAACTCTCTCCGGCACAAAAGATGCCCTGGATAAAATCATGGGCATCACCTGCATTGACCATTTTGACAATGCCTTGCACAATTTGAAAAAAATAGAAGGCATGCCCGCCTTCTTGGAAAAGGAAACTGCCCTTTCTGTAGTTTTTTCGAACCGCACCATAATCACATAAGAGATCCGGATTAAACTTCATAATGACAGGATTGACTCAGCTAGTTGAAAATAGAAGTATCCTTTGAGGTGGATACTTGCAAAAATCATGGATTTTTTCATGTATCCGGCTGATTTTGGTCATTTCCAAACCTGATTCATCCCGATTGAACCTAAAACAAAGCGGACATACAGGCACAAAAAAAGCCATCCCGTTCGGGATGGCTTTTGCGCCTCAGATAGGACTTGAACCTATGACCTACGGATTAACAGTCCGCCGCTCTAACCAACTGAGCTACTGAGGCTTTTTGTTTTAGGAAGCCAGTCTCGGCTGTGCTTTTCCTAAAAAGCGGGGCAAAGTTATGCCGCCTAATTAGAAAATACAATCTTTGTGCAAAAAAAATTTTCACATGAGTCTAGTTGCAGTAGGAACAGTCGCTTTTGACGACATCGAAACGCCCACCGGAAGAGCCGAAAACGTCATTGGCGGTGCCTGTACGTACATTTCTTTGGCAGCTTCCTATTTTACCAAGCCTGTAAAAATTGTTTCCGTCGTTGGAGATGATTTTCCCAAAAACACACTCGATTACCTCGAAAGCCGGGGAGTCGACCTAAAAGGCCTCCAAATTAAAGCGGGAGAAAAATCTTTTTTCTGGGCCGGAAAATACCACCGCGACCTGAACACCCGGGACACCCTCGACACCCAACTCAATGTACTCGCAACATTTGATCCCGTTTTGCCGGCGGATTACCGCAATCCAAAATACCTGATGTTGGGCAACCTCACTCCTGCAGTGCAACTCCGCGTACTCGATCAACTGGAAAGCCGACCCAAACTGATCGCCATTGATACCATGAACTTCTGGATGGACACCGCCATGGACGATCTCAAAGAAGTACTCAAACGGGTAGACGTGCTGACCATCAACGACGAAGAGGCACGCCAGTTGTCAGGAGAGCACAGTCTGGTGAACGCTGCCAAGACTATCCATAAAATGGGGCCCAAGTTTTTGGTGATAAAAAAAGGCGAACACGGCGCGCTGCTATTTCACGAAAAACTGATGTTCTACGCACCTGCACTCCCCCTGGCAGAAGTAACCGACCCAACTGGTGCCGGAGATACCTTTGCGGGTGGATTTATGGGCTATCTCGCACAAACCGATGATGTGAACTTTGACAACCTCAAACGCGCAGTTATCTTTGGATCGGCAATGGCCTCTTTCTGTGTGGAGAAATTCAGCATCGACCGGCTAAAAGAACTGGATCAGGAGCGAATCCACGCTCGTGTACAGGAATTCGCTGATTTGGTACACTTCAAAGTTTAGAGGATGTCTAAAATTCAATTTCTGGGCTACATTCGGCAAATTTGGTTTTTCTCTACGTTAAATTTTTCGCCGAATTACCCGTATGCGACTGCAAAATTTGCCTTAATAAAAACAAAATTTGCTCGACTTCACCTCAGAATCGAAATTTAGACATCCTCTTAGAGTCTGCCCAATTGCGTATAATTTTGACAGTCTGTCTTTTGATGTAAAATTTCCTGAGACAGACAGCGTTTAATAAACCAATGGTTTCTTACATTCCCATCAACACTTTTTTAAGCATGCGTTTATCTCTGACCATTTTTCTCGCCTTCTTAGGCTTTGCATACACTTCCCAGGCCCAATTACCCGACCGCCTTTCCACCTATCTGAGTTTTGACAACTGCGACGGGTTTGATGAAAGCGGAAACGGCTCTGCCGGTGCGCTGGTTGGCATGCCAGAATGTGCGTGCGGCGCACAGGACACGGCCATGCGCTTCGACGGTATCGACGACGCTATTTTCATGGTAGGACCGGTAGCCGACGTATTTACCACCAGCGACTTCTCTGTGAGCTTTTACATGAAACCCTGGCTTTGCCCAGCGGAAACGGTGGAACACAGATGATCGTGTCGAAACAAAGCGGGTGTAACCTGAATGCCGCCTTCTGGGTTCGGTACTCCTTCACCTCTGAAACCATTACCTCGGCTATTAGCGAAAATGATACCTTGCTGGTTACTGTTTCCGCCAAGCTCGATCCGGACCCCTGCTGGCAGCACATCGTTTTGGTGCGCAACAACACCAACTACTCGCTGTACGTAAACGGTGTTTTGAAAGATTCGAACAATGCGCCAAAACGCCTGGACCTGACGGCCAATTCCAATGTGAAAGTGGGTGAACCCATCTGCCCGACCGACCGGCCATTCAGCGGCGACCTCGACGAACTGCAGTTTTACAACAAAGCCCTGAACCAGGATGAGGTACTCCAGGTCGATCTGCGCCCGGATAAAATTATCAACTCGGATACGCTGATCTACCTCGGCAACTCCTTTGATGTGGATATCACTCAGACCTGTGCCACACAGTTTAGCTGGTCGCCGACAACTGGTGTTTCCGACCCAAGCAATCAAATGCCACTATTGCCCCTACCGAAACTACGGAATATGCCCTGACCTTTGTTCACGAGAACGAATGCACTGCCATCGACCGGATTTTGGTAACAGTAATTGACCCGGACACGCTGGATTGTACCAAAATCTTTATCCCGAATGCCCTTCACACCCGGGGCTCTATCGGCCGAAACGACCGGTTTGGCATCAGCAATCCCTTTGCGGTGAGCAACTTTATTTCATTTGAAATATTTGACCGTTGGGGAGGCAGGGTGTTCAATGCCGCCTCGGCCTTTGATACCTGGGATGGGACCCATCAAAACAAGCCCGCAAACCCGGGCGTATTTCTTTCCGCCTGCGGTATGATTGCGATGGGGGAAGAAAAGACGCTCTCAGGCAGTCTGACCCTCCTGCGATAAGCAACGAACAGATTTATAATTTCCTGAAATTTGGAAATGGTAAAAAGAAGCCCGGTACACATCTGTACCGGGCTTTTCACTAAACCATTTCTATTGTATGAAGTAACAATATGAATACTAAACGCGTGCCAAACTTTTTTAATACCCCTGTTTCTCCTAAATTTTTCTTAAAAAAGGTGTTAATATTTTCAAAAAATGTCGTTTTGGGGGCATTTTTATTCGGCATGCTGTTGATTCATGCCTGCTCAGATCCGGAGAGTGAGCCGAAGACAGCCGCCCAAACAGCCATCGACGGTGCTCAGGTGTTCAAGCAAAACTGTGTGATTTGTCATGGAGCAGATGGAAAACTCGGCCTAAACGGAGCCAAAGACCTCGGACAAAGCACCAAAACCACAGCCGAACGTTTGGAGATCGTTATCAATGGCAAAAACCTGATGACGCCTTTTAAAAATGTACTTTCCGCAGAAGAGATTGAGGCGGTTGTGGAATACAGCTTTACTTTTGGCCAAAACAAGTAAGAATCTGTTTGAGGGCTTACCACAGGCAAGCAGCAACAATCGCATATGCAGAAAGACAACACAATTCTGGTTACCGGAGCAACGGGCTTCCTGGGCTCCTACCTCGTTCGAATGCTTCATCGGGATGGATATAAGGTGCGCGGACTTCGGCGGGCATCCAGCAAAATGGATTTGCTCGACGGGATAGAAAGCCAAATTGAATGGGCTGAAGCCGACGTAACCGATGTAATCGCCCTGGAAGAAGCCATGCAGGGTGTTGATGTGGTGTTTCATACTGCCGCCATGGTTTCGTTTCACCCCAAAGACCTCCGGCGCATGATGCAGGTCAATGTAGAGGGCACTGCCAATGTGGTAAACCTCTGTCTGCATTTGGGCATCAAAAAACTGGTGCATGTGAGCAGCATTGCATCGCTGGGGCGATCCAAGGAACAAACACACCTGGATGAAAACACCAAATGGACCCAGGATAAAGGAACCACCAATTACAGCCTGAGTAAATACCAATCGGAACAGGAAGTCTGGCGCGGGCAGGCCGAAGGCTTGTCAACAGCCATAGTCAACCCTTCCATTATCTTGGGAAGTGGTTTTTGGGATATAGGTTCTGCGAAGTTGTTCAAGCAGGTATTTGAGGGGCTCAAATTCTGGCCTCCCGGGCGCTCCGGGTTTGTGGATGTGCGCGACGTGGCCCGCAGCATGATTCTGCTCATGGAACAGCCTATTGAAAACGAACGCTATGTATTGAGCGCACAGGATCTTTTCCACCGGGATTTATTCAACCAGATTGCAGCACTTACCGGCAAAAAGCCACCGGTTATTAAAGTGACCCCCTTGCTGGCTGAAGTTGCCTGGCGGGTAGAATGGTTGAAGGAAAAATTATTGGGTGCTGAGCCGATTGTAACCCGCGAAAGCGCCCGAAGTAGTCTGAACAACTACACCTACGGGAATGAAAAATCGCTGAAAATTCCCGGCTTTAGCTACACCCCAATGGAAAAGACCATTGCCCAAACTTGCGAGCAATTGGCTGAAGCGGCCCAGGAAGGATTTACTGCCAGGGTCTTACCGATCTAACAGCACGACAAATTGATTTTGAAATTACTCCGGCTTCCGACCTTTTGGAGGCCGGTTGCCACCGGATTTCCCCGAGTTGTTGCCCGATTTATGCCTGGATTTTCCTTGGGATGACCCACCGGACCGGGATCCGCTGTTGCGCTGGTTGCGCTTCCCTTTCCACGAGCCCTTTTTACCGCCTGGTCTACCACCGCGATTTCCCCCTCGTCCGGGCTGGTATGGTGGTGTAGGGCCAAATTCCTCCGGCACGGGTAGTTTATTTACTTCAGATCCGATGAGCGCCTCGATGCGGCCAAAGCCTGTTTGCTCGCGTTCACCAACCAGTGTGAGTGCCTCACCTTTCCGTGCAGCCCGGGCTGTTCGGCCTACCCGGTGCACATAGTCCTCCGCATCGCGGGGCAAATCAAAATTGATCACCAGTTCGATGCCGTCGATATCGATGCCGCGGCTTACGACGTCGGTTGCAACAATGATGTCTACCTGCCGATTGCGGAATAACTTCAGGGTTTCTTCTCGTTCCGTCTGGTCCAGGTCGCTGCTGATCTTGCCAACGCTCAGGCCTTTGCTTTTCAATTTGGAGTACACTTTGGAAACATTCTGCTTGGTAGAGCAAAACACCAGCACACTTTTTCCTGTAGCCTCCTTCAAAATCTTGGTAATGAGCGGCACTTTTTGTTCCTCACGCACAATGTAGGCACCCTGGGTTACCCCTTCTGCCGGTTTGGAAAGTGCGATGTTGACCGTTTCCGGGTCTTTCATCAATTTCTTGGCCAGCGTAAAAACGGTAGGGGGCATGGTTGCCGAGAAAAGAAGCGTCTGCCGGTTGGGGTTGGTAGACTGGATAATTTTATTGAGGTCGGGCAAAAAACCCATGTCCAGCATCCGGTCGGCTTCATCGAGCACCAAAAACTGGATTTCTTTAAAATTCACGTAGCCCATGTTCATATGGGCAATCAATCGGCCCGGGGTTGCGATGACGACATCCACACCGCCGGTAAGGGCCGTTTTTTCCCTGTTAAAATCCTTGCCATCGCCGCCGCCATACACGGCAACGGAGCTGGCGCCTGTAAAATAGGCATACGCCTCAATGGCAGTATCGATCTGAATCGCCAGTTCCCGGGTTGGTACCAGGATGAGTGCCTGAGGGTTTTTGGCAGGCCCGAGTTCCAAAAGCCGGTCGAGCAAAGGCAGCACGAATGCCGCTGTTTTACCTGTACCGGTTTGGGCTATGCCTACTAAGTCCTTTCCTTCTAAAATGATGGGGATCGACTGTTCCTGGATAGGAGTAGCCTCCCTGAAATTCATGGCTGCAATGCCATCTAATAATTCCGGCTGCAAGCCGAGTTCTGAAAATTCCAACGTACGTTTTTTTAATGGAAGCAGAATCCCTGCCTCACGGATCGATTTTCTACCGGCATTTGGCTTGATCGCCATTGTAAACGGTTTCTTCAATCAACTCTAATTCTCGACGAAGGTACTACTAATCCCATTTTTTGACAATAGGCAAGCATAAATGTCTCTTTGGCCAGGCAAAACATCGGTATGGGAGGAGGTCTGTCCGCACCAGACCCCGAAGTACACCACCGCTAGTATTTCACCTTAATTTTCACTTTTTTTTAATACCAATTCAAAGACAAAATAACATATATGGCACTGATTATTAGACTTTTATGCAAAGCAAATACACTAAGACCCAACACGGCCTCTGCGTTTAACTTTTTAGAGGATAGGAATGCCCGAATAAATGGTAAATTTGCCTGATAATAATCCGCCTCGGTAATGAAAAATATGCTGCTTCAGTTCAGCTTACTGTGCAACCAATTGCGCAGCCAGCCGGACAACCCTTTGCTCTACCCCCGACTTCAGTTGTTGGCCACCCTTTGCCAACAGCAGAGCACCTATCGACAACTCCTTCAGGAAATTCTCGACGAAACCCCGTACCAGGCGCTTGCCTGGTTTTATCTTGGACAGGACCTGTTGCTCTCTTCCCAAAAGACAGAGGCATTGGAAGCCTTTGAGTTTGCGATTGTGGCAAATGGCGATTGTACAGATCCGGTTTATGCCTTTGTTGAACTGGCCTGGCAGGAAAACCTGTTTCAACGAGCCTGGCACTATTTGCATGAAATTGAACAGCAGGAAAAAACTACCGGTCAGTGGCACGAATACATGGGGCAAACCCAACTGTACTTAGGCAACGCCCAGGCAGCTGCCAGGCATTTTAAAAAAGCATGTGCCCTGGAACCCCTCAACCCCAATGCCCGGTTCCGGCTTGCACTCTGCCAACTAAAAAAACAAGAATACAGCAAGGCCATCCATTCTATCAAACAAGCGCTGGCACTGGAAGAATCCCGAGAGGAATTCCACCGCACCCTGGCTCAAGTATACAATCAGGTCGGCGATCAACCCAATGCGCTGCACTGCTTTCGTCGGGCTATTGACCTCGCCCCGGACGAATCGCTGGGCTGGATTGAACTGGCCTCCTATTGGAAGCAAAACAATGCTACGGAAGAAGCACTCCTGGTATTGGAAGAGGCCAACCAGTACACTGCCTGCCCGCAACTCCAGTACACCTGGGCAGCCTGCCTGTTTCTCCTCAATCGACGCGAAGAAGCATGGCCCAAACTGCTGGCTGCCCTGCATGCCGACCGTTCCATGCTCCCCAGTTTTTTCAATTGGGCCCCGGAATTGCAGGCAGACGGAGAAATACTCGTGAAAATCGGAGATTGAGGGTGTAAGTGATAAGTAGTAAGTGGTAAGTGATAAGTGATAAGTGATAAGTGATAAGTGATAAGTGATTAAGTTAAACTGACTACTTACCACTTATTACTTACCACTTACCACTAAAAAACATTCCCGGTCAGCTTTTTATTCTCACAACATTAATGTACCTTTGCGGGCCCAAATTCTATTTGGGTTATTTTATTAAAATTAAAACTGAAAAAAGCATGTTCGCTATTGTTTCCATCGCCGGTCAACAATTCAAAGTTGAGGAAGGTCAGCAGATCTTTGTCCACCGGCTGGCAGCCAATGAAGGCGACTCGCTTACATTTGACAACGTTCATCTTGTTGACAACGACGGCAAGGTGCGCATTGGAGAGCCAAATGTAAAGGGCGTCAGCGTTAAAGCCAGTATCATCAGCCACGTTAAGGGCGACAAAGTCATCGTTTTCAAAAAGAAACGCCGCAAAGGCTATCGCGTGAAAAACGGTCACCGTCAGCAATTCACTCAAATCAAGATTGATTCGATTGCCGGATAATGGCTCAGGGCCAGACAAAACTGGCCAGCAACTTTATTTTCAAACTGAATAACAGAATTAAAAATGGCACATAAAAAAGGTGTAGGTAGTACCGACAACGGCCGCGACAGTAAAAGTAAACGTCTCGGTGTAAAACTTTTTGGTGGTCAGGAAGCCAAAGCAGGTAACATCCTCGTGCGCCAGCGTGGAACTCAATACCACCCAGGCCAGAATGTATACATGGGCCGCGACCATACTCTTCACGCAGGAATTGATGGCGTTGTTACGTTCACACGTACCCGCAACGACCGCCGCTATGTTAGCATCCTTCCATTGGAAGTTGCCGATATTCCGGTGAAAAAGGTAAAACCTGCTGCTAAAAAAGAAAAAGCACCTGCTGTTGAAACTGCTCCTGTAGCAGAGGCACCTGCTGCTGAAACTGCTCCTGTTGAAACCGTTGAGGCTACAGAAGAAAAAAAGGCTCCTGCTAAGAAGAAAGCTCCTAAGCAGGATGATCTGAAAATCATTGAAGGCGTTGGTCCAAAAATCGAAGGCCTGATGAAAGAGGCTGGTTTGGATACCTGGGCGAAAGTTGCCGATGCAGATCCGGAACAACTCAAAGAAATCCTGGCTGCTGCTGGCTCTCGTTACCAAATGCACGACCCAACCACTTGGCCACAACAGGCTAAACTGGCTGCAGAAGGCAAATGGGACGAATTGCAGACACTCCAGGATGAACTGGACGGCGGTCGCGATACCAAAGCCTAATTCAAAGCGTAAAATTGCAATTCACTTGCAATCAAAAATAACTTTTTTAACGGTCTGCACTTGTGCAGGCCGTTTTTTGTATGTAAAATTGCAGATAGAACCGGAGTTCACTACAACTCCCACTTGTATTTGACCAAAGAAGTTTTTGTTTTCATAGCTTAATTTTTTAGTTGTTGCCCCGGCTGTAATGAGTCGGGGTTTTTTTATTTTAAACTATGCCCTTTCTACTTGTATTTCTGGGAGGTGGACTCGGAAGCCTCTGCCGGTTTGGTATTGGCCTGGCGATCCAGCCCCTGGTTCCCCGTTTTCCGCTGGCAACCCTGCTTGCAAATGCACTGGCCTGCTTTGTACTCGGCATGTTGATCTCCTGGCAGCAAGCCCATCTATTGAGCGACAGCAAGCGCCTCTTGCTTGCTACCGGCTTTTGTGGCGGATTCAGTACCTTCTCTACCTTTACTTCCGAAAGCTGGCATTTGTTTCAGGCCGGACAAACCGCAGAGGCCGTGCTAAACATCGTTCTGAGTTTGGCAATCGGTGTTCTTTGCCTACTTTTGGGCATGAAAATCACCTAGCCGCCAATCAAATTATGGAAGTAAGCAACGAATTACACGAACGGGTAAAAAAACTGGAGGAAAAATACAGCGCGATGGGACAAGACATGTCGTCTTACCTCGACGGACTCCTGTACGCCGACTACCTAACCTACTGGGACTACATCCACCTGGACACCCTACTCAGTCTGCAAAATCCGCGGACGCCCATTCCCGACGAACGGATTTTTATCCTGTACCACCAGATAACCGAATTGTTTTTCAGGCTCAGCCTCGATGCCATTGAGCAATTGGCCCAAGCCGAAGGCGCTCCGTCACTAACCCTGTTCAAGCGCCAGCTCACGCGCATCAACCGATACTTCGAAAACCTCATTACGTCGTTCGATGTGATGGTTGACGGCATGGACAAAGAGGAGTTCCTCAAATTTCGAATGAGCCTCCTGCCCGCCAGCGGTTTTCAGAGCGTACAATACCGAAAAATTGAAATTGCAAGCACCGACCTCTTCCAACTGGTTCACCACAGCAAACGGGATGAAATCGGACAAGACGGTGATGTGCAATCCAAATACAACTCCCTGTATTGGAAATCAGGGGCAACCGAATTGGCAACGGGAAAGAAAACCCTCACCCTTCGGCAATTCGAAACCAAATACGGCGACGAAATGGTTCGCTACGCGCAGCAGTTCCAGAATACCAACCTGCGCCAACTGTACCTCCGCCTGCCCGAATCCGAACAACAAGACCCCGATCTCTGCCAATTGCTGCGCGAATACGATATCAATACCAATGTGCGCTGGGCGCTGTCGCACTACCGCTCGGCAGTGCGCTACCTCGACAACAAACCCAGAGAAATTGCAGCAACCGGCGGCACCAACTGGCAACAATACCTACCCCCAAAATTCCAACGCATTATTTTCTTTCCGGAACTCTGGAACAACAACGAATTTGAAAACTGGGGAACCTTTCAACAAACCGACAAAAAACCCTAACCATGGAGGTCCTGCGCCCACATGCTGAACAGGCTTTTGAGGCCGAATTAAATGCGCTGAAAGCGATTGATAAAAATCCCAGACCTGCCAATTGGGCCCTCTCGCCATGGGCTGTAGTGACCTACCTGATGGGCGGCAAAGCCGGCAAAACCGAAATCAGTCCGAAATACATCGGAAACAAACGGCTTATGGAAATCGCCGTGGCAACCCTGGCAACCGACCGGGCCCTGCTCCTGATCGGTATTCCCGGAACCGCAAAAACCTGGGTCAGCGAACACCTGGCAGCAGCCATCAGTGGCGACAGCACCCTGCTCATCCAGGGAACTGCCGGCATCAGTGAAGAAGCCCTGCGCTATGGCTGGAATTACGCCCGACTCCTGGCAGAAGGCCCTTCAGAAGGTGCCCTTGTTGCCAGCCCGGTGATGGAAGCCATGCGACAGGGTAAAATTGTGCGCGCAGAAGAACTCACCCGGATTCCGGCAGATGTACAGGATGCCCTCATTACCCTGCTCTCTGAAAAAACCTTACCCATTCCCGAACTCAATACCGAAGTGCAGGCCCGGCCCGGATTTAACCTGATCGCAACTGCCAACAACCGCGATAAAGGCGTACACGAACTGTCATCGGCCCTCAAGCGCCGATTCAACACAGTGATTCTTCCCCTACCAGACACAATTGAACAGGAAGTCGCCATCGTGCAAAACCGGGTAAGTGCCTTGGGCAAAAGCCTGAACCTTCCTCCGGAAGCGGCCCCCATCCAGGAAATCCAGCGACTGGTGACTATTTTCAGAGAACTGCGATCCGGAAAAACCCAGGATGGCAAGGAAAAAATAAAATCGCCGACTGCTACCCTCAGTACTGCTGAAGCCATTTCTGTGATCCATCAGGGACAATCCCTGGCCGTACACTTCGGAGACGGGGAACTGAAAGCCCACGACCTGGCAGCTGCCATTACCGGAGCGGTGGTTAAGGATGCCAACACCGACCCCCTCATCTGGCAGGAGTACCTCGAAACCATCGTACGAAAAAGAGCAGACTGGCAGGACCTGTACCGGGCCTGCAAAGATCTGGCTTAAGCACCGTCTATGAGGAGCAACGCAAACACGCTATACGAAGATTTGCAGCGGGCTAAAACGCTTGGCCAAAAACGCCTGGCAGTCCTGCTGGATCCCGACAAGCTCAGCGCCCAGCAACTCGGGGAGGTGCTTGAGCTAAGTGTGCAAAATCAAATCCACTACCTGTTTATTGGCGGGAGCCTTGTGCTCAACACCCAATTGGATGAAACCATCCGACGGATTCAAGAACGGTGCAGTATTCCCACGGTACTTTTTCCCGGAAGCACCAGACAACTGAGTAAGGAAGCCGATGCCCTGCTGCTGCTCTCACTTATTAGCGGGCGTAATCCGGAGTTTTTAATCGGACAACAAGTCGCTGCAGCGCCCTTTATTCAACAGAGTAAACTCGAAGTAATATCCTGTGGATATATGCTTATTGACGGCGGAAAACGCAGCGCGGTTGAGTACATATCAAACACCCTGCCCATCCCGGCTCAGCACAACGACATTGCGGCTTGCACTGCACTGGCAGGCGAAATGCTCGGACTCAAAACCATCTATCTGGAAGCCGGCTCCGGCGCACACAACCCGGTACCCGTTGAATTAATCCGAAAAGTTGCAGGAACTATTTCTGTACCTTTGATTGTTGGTGGTGGTATCCGCGACACAAAAGATGCAGAGGCAGCCTGGAATGCAGGAGCCGATCTGCTGGTTGTGGGCAACGCCATTGAAAAAAAACCGGCGTTCATTTCTGAACTCATGCAACTCATTCCAGACCAGTCCTAATCATGGAAACAGGAACCGTAATAAAATCTACCGGCAGTTGGTACAGTGTCCGTATGGAATCCGATTCCAGGGTGCTGCAATGCCGCATCATTGGCAAATTTCGTCTGGATGATATTCCCCTGACCAACCCTGTCGGAGTAGGCGACCAGGTGGAGGTAGAGCCCGAGGGCACGGATCAGGGGCTTATAAAAGGCATCCTTGAACGAAAAAATTACGTCGTTCGGCAATCTCCCCGCCGCAAGCACGATATGCACCTGCTGGCAGCCAACATCGATCAGGCCGTTCTGATTGTAACCGTTGTACACCCCACACTCAAGCCGGCTTTTATCGACCGTTTTTTGTTGATGACGGAAAAACATGAAATCCCAGTGACCATCGTCTTCAACAAAGCCGACTTATACGCAGACAAAGACCTGGCCATGTATCAACACATGAAAAAGGTGTACACGCAAATTGGCTACGATGTCATGCTCTCCTCCGTTCCGGATGAGGGTGGACTAGACCGATTGGTAGAAGTTTTGAAGGGAAAAACCAGCCTGGTAAGCGGCCAGTCGGGCGTAGGCAAAAGCAGTCTGATTAATGCCATTCAACCTCAGTTAGAACTCCGAACCGGAGAAATCAGCGGTTATTCCGGAAAAGGCCAGCATACGACAACCTTTGCCGAAATGTTTGAACTCGATTTCGGTGGGCGGTTGATCGACACGCCGGGAATCAAAACCCTTGGCTTCAACAACATGGACGCCATCAACCTTTCCCACAGCTTCCGGGAGTTTTTTGAGTTGTCGCAGGATTGCCGTTTTGGCGGAGCATGCCTGCACCGCAATGAACCCGGCTGTGCAGTTAAAAAAGCCATTGAAAACGGGGAGGCCAGCGAACTCCGCTACCTCAACTACCTCACTCTGCTGGAAGAAATCGAAGACCAAAACTACTGGGAACGCCGGAAGGAGTTTTAAAAGAGATTTGAAAACTCATTTGGGGCGTAGCTCTGATAACTCCACATTTTCGACTAGCAGTTACCAGCGCCACACCCCAAAAGTTCGATCGCTATAAACGGATAAATCCCGTATTAAGAGGATGTCTAAAATTCAATTTCTGGGCTACATTCGGCAAATTTTGTTTTTCTCTACGTTAAATTTTTCACCGAATCACCCGTATACGACTGCAAAATTTGCCTTAATAAAAACAAAATTTGCTCGACTTCGCCTCAGAATCGAAATTTAGACATCCTCTAATAACTCGTTTCATCCAGAAGCACCTTTCCTCTAAATGTCCAAAAAACAAATATGGTATACGTCGCCACAATGGGAACCCCAATTGCGGCAATGATCAGCATATTTTTCAGTGAGGGAAAAGAAGATGCACTGTTGTACACAGTCATATCATAGGCCGGATCGATGGTGCTCGGCACGATGGTTGGAAACAAGCCAATGGATACCAACACCAGCAAGAGGGCTGACACCATTCCCGAAAACAAAAACGACTGCCAGTATTTGCGTTTTTCGGCCAGGCGCCGAATATTGATGGTTGATAACATGGTCACAGCCGGTACCAGAAACAAAATCGGGTGCTCCCGAAACCGGTCTGCCATCTGCGGGATGTAAATCAGCGTGACCATGGTCAGGGTGATAAAAGTAATCCCAAAGAAGCGGCTAGTGTTTTTTACCATCACCGTCAGCCGCGCATGCTGTCTTTTTTCCGTTTTCATTGCCAGATAAATCGCACCATGCATGGTAAATAATGCGAGGGTCGTAACGGCAGTCAGCAGGGAGTATGGGTTGATAAAATCCAGGGTGGTGCCCTGATACACAAACCCTGGGCCGATGGCGATGCCCTGGATCAAATTGCCCAATAAAACACCCAGCAACAGGGTAATGACAATACTGGCTGCGGAATACCCTATATCCCAGGTGAGCCGCCACCAGGCCATGGGCTCTTTGCTTCGAAATTCAATGCTAATAGCCCTGAATATCAAGGCTACCACAAACAGCATAAACGGGATATAAAAGGCCGAGAAAACCGAAGCATACACTTCCGGAAATCCTGCGAACAGGGCGCCACCGCCGATTACCAGCCACACCTCATTGCCGTCCCAAACCGGGCCAATGGCATTGAGTGCAATGCGTCGACTTTCTTCTCTGCGAAAAAACAAATGCAGGGCTCCGGCTCCCAGATCGAAGCCATCCAGGATGGCATAACCCGAAAAAACAGCTCCTACCACCAGGAACCACCAAACCCGTAAATCAATGGACAAAAAGGTTTCCATAAATTAATAGCGTTTAGAGTAGGAAGGCACTTCTTCTTCTTTTTCGGAAAAAGCCGGGCCGTGTTTTATTTTTTTATTCAATAAATACAAAAACAGAAAGAGCAGCAAGAGGTACACCAGCGTAAATAAAATGAGTGAAAACCAAACTTGCTCAGCCGTAACCGCTTTAGAAAGTGCATCCGAAGTGCGTAGCAAATTGTACACCACCCAGGGCTGTCGGCCCACTTCCGCAGAGTACCAGCCCAACTGGTTGGCCACCTGCGGCAATACCACGGAAATGGCAAAAATCCGCATCAGCCAGGGGTAATCAAACAAGCGGCCCCGCCACCAAAGGAATCCGGCCAGGAGGGTTAGCCCAATCAGGCCCATCCCGATCAACACCATAAAATGGTAGGTCTGGAAAACAAAATTTACCTGCTTGGGGCGCTCCTCCACCGGAAACGAGCGCAGGCCGGGCAAAGGCTTTTCAAAATCCTCATGGGTCAGGAACGACAACATACCCGGCATCGCAATCCCCCGGACCTCTTCTTTCTTTTGATCAACAAAACCAAAAATATACAGATCGCCTACCGCAAGGCTGTCGTAATGGCCTTCAAAAGCCGCCAACTTGGCCGGCTGGTGTTCTGCAATCAGTTTGGCGGAGCTGTGTCCGCTGAACAGTTGGGCTACTGCCGCAATTCCCGCAAGAATCAACGCTGCCTTAAACGCTTTCTTGGAGGGCTCAACAAAGCGGCCTTTCAGGATGTACCAGGCATGCACGCTCAAAACCAGGAAGGACCCGGCCAGAAAAGCCCCGAGTAGCACGTGCGTAAGGCGGTCGATCGAAGAAGGGTTGAATACCATAGCCCAGAAGTCGGTCACTACCGCCCGGGCCTGCATCCCTTCGCCTTCAATGGTAAAACCGGCGGGAGTCTGCATCCAGGAGTTGGCTACAACAATCCAGATGGCCGAAAACATGGACCCCAGCGCCACCATAATGGTTGAAATAAAGTGCACCCGCGAGCTCACCCGGTTCCACCCAAAAATCAGGATTCCCAGGAAGCCGGACTCCAGGGCAAAGGCGAAAATCCCCTCGGCTGCAAGTGCCGAACCGAATATATCGCCGACATAGCGGGAATAGGCTGCCCAGTTGGTGCCGAACTCAAATTCCATTACAATGCCTGTCGCCACACCAATACCAAAAATCAGGGCAAAGATTTTTATCCAGAAACGGGTCAGTTGCTCCCAGTGGGGATCTTTGGTACGCAGGAACATACCTTCCATAATCACCAGCATCACCCCCAATCCGATACTCAGCGGAGGATACAAATAGTGGAAGGCCACCGTAAAAGCAAACTGCAAACGGGAGAGAATTTCTACTGACATGGGCTAATCCATTGCGAATGAATCCGGGCTTTACCTGCACTTAGTGCCTGCCTACCCCAAACCATCCAATGTTTTAAATTTTCGGCACAAAGAACCGAAGAAGCATCACGACTTAAAACACACTTGTTCTGGATTTGATGGCATTTATTACCTATTTCCCCACTGTTTGGAATGGCTATAAATTTATGTGCACATCCAGTGTGTTTATTGCAGTCTATTTTTCAAGCACAACAGCACGATGAAATTGAATTTTCCGACTGAAAAACAAAATCCCAAATCCAGCACAAAGCCGGGATTTGGGATTCTATTTAATCAACTTAAAGTGTATTATCAGGATGGTGGCATGACCGTTCCGCAGTGCTTGCAGGTACGCGCTTGCTCGTTGCCCATAAACTCACCAATGGCTTGTTTGATTTGGGTTCCGATATCTTTGAGCGGGAATCCTGCTTCGTGGAGTTTTTCTCCGCAGTTATCACAGAACCACATGAGTTTATCAATCTCGCCTGCCCGGCGAACGCGCTCGAGTACGAGCCCTACCGTGCCGGCCGGACGTTGCGGGGAGTGGGGTATCCGCGGTGGAAGCAGGAACATTTCGCCTTCGCGAATATCAATGGTTTCCGGCTTGCCTTCCTCATTGATTATTTTAACCTGAATATCACCTTCAAGTTGATAAAAAAGTTCTTCTCCATCCTCCCAGTGGTAGTCTTTTCTTCCGTTGGGTCCGCCGACGATCATCACAATGAAGTCGTCAGCCTCCATGTAAACTTGTTTGTTGCCTACGGGTGGCTTGAGTAGATCCCGGTTATCATCGATCCAGGCTTGAAGATTAAATGGTTTAGCAATAGGCATATCTTCTGATTTTAGTTGGCAAAATGCCGGATTGTGGTGTATAAGCAGGTATCCAGAGTACTCTTATTTCTGGCGCCGTTCTTTTTCTTCCAGGTTGCGGATCAGGGATTCAAGGACTGAGCGTACATCGTCCGGCCCATCCTTTGCAGCGTCCAATCCTTTTCGGGCTGCTTTCAAGGCTTCCTTTGTTTTTTCCTGTCGCGTGAGCACCTCCGTTAAGGTAAGGTAATGATGGGCATTGTCGGATGCATTGGCAGCCATTTCAGCCCACTTGGCACCGAGATCCAGGATTTCCTCATCCACCGGATAGCGCCGAAGCATTTCTTTCACCAGTGCATTCAGTCCGTCCGGGTCTTTTTTGATGCTCTTTTTCTGGAAATTTTTTGCGGTTTGAATGTAGTTGTCGCGGTCGTCGGCCGTGGCATAGTATTCCAGTTCGGCGTGGTACCCAAAAGCATCGGCCTCATCGGGCAGTCCGCTGTTCATTTTGGTTTTGGCCTCTTCGATCAGGTCCAGGCTTCTGAATTTGATTCCCTTTTTTACCGTTGCCATACAGGCACTTCGGATTTTTGCCTCCACTTTTTCTTCACCGACCAGTGCAGTGATGCCCTTCTTGTTTTCAATAAACAGATCAAATACCCGGCTGTCGGCCTCCACAACGCCCTCAAACAAAAACTCCAGGTTGAACTTGGAACTCAGGTCCTTTTGGGTCATGAGGTAGTGGTTGGTCACTTTCAGACTCGGTTGTCCGGCCCGGTTCAGTGCCCGCACGTATTTATACAGAAAGGCCGGGTCGCGTTCGCCCGCATCGTATTGCTGGGTAAGTTCTTCCAGGTTGTCCATACTGCCCATCGCACGGCGGCCCATATCGAGCAGGGTTTTTACCTGTTTGGCCCCTACTTCTTTGAGCGTCACCTTCCCGTCGCCATCAATAAAAAACAAGGTTGGGTAGGCAGACACCGGATACTTGCTTGCAAACTCAGCATTTTCCGATTTCTCCATGTCGATTTTCATGCAGATAAAATTGGCATTGAACATGGCGCCAACCTCCTCGTCGGGAAACACCTCCCGGGCCATCCGCTTGCAGGGTCCACACCAGACTGCAAATGCATCTACAAAAATTAGCTTCTCCTCAGCCTTGGCTTTCTCTAAGGCTTCCGGCCAGCTGCCGTGAAAAAAATCAATGCCTTGGGCCAGGCTGCTGTTTACAACAAAAAGCAGCAAAGCACCCAGCAATATCATTCGATTGAACATAACGCTATTTTTAGTTTGTTTTTTCAGATTAAACGCCCCGGGGCGTGGGTTTGTTTTTATTTGGGGGAACGGGGGGCTAAATTCAGTTTAGCCAGGCAAATTTAAACGCTGAGGACGAGCCCCAAAATCAAAATTCTATCGAAAGGTAAAATAAAATTTGCTGATGACAGCCTAAACACGCGCATAAGCGGCTTGTACCTTGGCAGGATAACCGATATGTGTTGCAGGTATGCCAGATTGCATCAGCTTACTCACGCTCATTTTATAAGTTTATCGAGCATCCCGCTGATCTTGATTTTTTCATTCAGATTCAATGCCTCCGTAAACTTACTAAAAGCCAAATCAACTTTTGGCTTGAGTGCTCTGAGTTCGTCGACTCCTTTAGCGGTGATCTTGATTCTTTTTGCCCGATGATCCTCCTGATCCGGAAATTCTTCAATGAACTGATTCTTTAGGAGGCGCTTGATGATTTCTATCCCTGTTGGAGCTTCGAGGTTATGCAACTCCACAATTTCCATCTTTCTGAAACTGTCCTGATAGTCGAGGTGAAGCAAAAAACTGTATTCATCCATTGAAGAAACATTGGATTCCGACAAAATGCTTTTCGTCTGTTTTTTCAATTTTTTATTCAGGTACATCAACTTAAAAGCGATCAGCAGCTCATCATGGACAGCATGTTCTCCTGTGACCTGGTTTTCGAACAGTTTGTTGTTGAGCCAAATGGTGAAATCCTCAATCTTTTGGGATGTATTTTCTTCTTGATATGCTTCGATATACACCAATGTTTCCTTCAGCAGCGTAAAGTCCATCTTGTTGATTTAGTTCTTCAATGAACAAATTTAGGAAATAAACTATGGTTTTGAAATTTATTTGTACATTTGCATCAGAAACATAATAAATAACTTAAAATACAATTAAAATGAACAATCCGACATACACGTTTGTATCCGTGTCTACCGCAAAACCAGGAAAACTGGATGAATTGATTCGTATCGCTAAAGCTCCAACTGAGAAAATGGATGAAAAGGTCGATGGGCTGATCGCTCGTCAGGTTGGAGTTGATCGGGAGCGCAACACAGTAATTGTTTGGGCAACTTTTGATAAAAAAGAAACGCTTTACAATTTTCTGGAAACGGAACAGGGAAAAGACGACCATGGAGAAAACGAAGACATGAGTTGCATCGACACCTTCGTAATGTACGACCTCGAACCTGTTAGTGGCCGGTTGCTTCCTAAAGATTAGAGGGTGTTTAAAACAGAGTTCTTTCTTCGTGGGGGGACTCTGTTTTTTTAGGGAAGTGGGTAGGCTAAATCAACGCATGTAAATAATTGGCAGCCTCATTCAAACCATTTCTTCTCAGGGAATCCAAGACTTTATATTGATCTAGGTTCGGGTTTCTTCTATTCATAACTAGTTTTCGGAAAGAATTAATGGCGACCTTCGGATTGAGGTCAATTGTCTCCGTTAAAAAATCATCTGCATTTTTTGCCGATAGACCAAAGTTTAAAAGATAGTCTTTGGGAAAATCCTTTAAGTTATTGGTGACAATAATATTCGCGTTGACCTTGATTGCAGCTGCTAAGACATGGCGGTCTTTTTCATCAGGCAAGGACAATCCATTAATAAGCTCTTCATAATTTTCTACCATTGCATCGGGAAATGCTTAAGTTGCCCAGCCTATCCGTTTCTTTATTTCTGCTTCATTGACACCCTTCCTTTTTAACACACCCCTCCATTCATCAAAAATATGCCTACTCCATTTCGGAGTGTATAGCTCATCGTGAGCAAACCAAAAAAGCAAGTCGCGGATTTCGACGGGAATAAGTACGTTTGTATCAAGAACACACGTGAATCGAATACTATGTATCATAAAGCCCGGATTCTTCGTCTGCGTTCATTATTTTTATTAAAAGATCCTGCTGTTTGGCTTTCATATTTTTCTTGTAATCACTTACATCTTCAAATTTCACCCGCCTGTGCTTGCCTATTTTGGTATATTCGATTTCTCCTTCTTCAAGTAGTTTAACCAAATGTGGGCGGGAACAGCCAAGATAGTCTGCAGCTGCCTGAGTGGTCATTTCTGTAGCAATAGGTACAATGGAAATTTGTTTACCCTCGCTGGTTATCTCTAGTATTTTAGCCAATAACTTTAATGCTTTAAGGGGTACCCGAATCTTTACATTCGTCCCTTCAATTTCAATTTCCGGGTTTTCTATATGTATTTTTTCAAGCACCTCTGAAAGGGCCGAGTATGATTCCAAAGCCACTTTTTGCTCCTGCTTCGATGGCTTGGTGATATTTTCTAAAAGTTCCATGCTCAATATTCAAGTATATATTTTGAATACAAACATAAACAAAATAAACAAAACATACAAAATAAACGAAATGAAATTGAAAGTTTAACATCCCCCCTCCAAAACCCCAATCAAGCCATTTTTCCGCTCTTCACTCATTCCGTACTGCGGTTCCGGCCAGCTTAGAGTTTCATAGTAGGCTATTGTTTCTTTCAGGGCTGTTTCGAATGGGATCATTTTAAGGCCCAGGTCGCGCTCCAATTTCTGATTGCTGTAGGTGAAATGGTCTCCGTTGATCCACAGGGGCATGTCTGTCCACTGGGTAACATCGTTTTTGAGTAGAAAATCCGCAGTGCCGTTGACAACTAAACACTCGGTTTTCAAAAATTCTTTTGCCAGCGCAACCAACTGCCCGATGCTAGTTTCCGGCCTGGAAATAACATTATATACCTCCGAATCGACATCGTGTTTTATTGAGTGCACGATGGCCTCAACCAGATCAAAAACATAGGTAGTAGAGAACAATCGCTCACCAGCCTCGGGAAGCAGCAGTTCGTTTTTCTTTTTTACCTGATAGAGCCAGTAATAGAGCCTGTCCGTCGGGTCGTATTTTCCAAACACCAGGGCCGGGCGCAAAATCACATGGGAAATCCCCGAGCCCTGCAGGATGCGCTCACACTCCGCCTTTCGGTTGCCGTAGCTGGTCGGACTTCGGTCTACCCGCTGCTCCGGGCTGCACGACAATATAGTCGCCTGCTCATCCCGCAAGCGCGCGCGCTTATCCGCATTGTCGTACACAGAACAGGTAGAAACAAACAGGTATTTACTGACACCGTGCACCGAGTCCAACACACGTTCCAGGGCATCCGGATAGTAGCAGGATAAATCGATGATGCAATCCCAGTTTTTCCCTGCAATTTGCTTTATGTCGTTGGTTTCCCGATCTCCCTTAATCCTGTTTACCGCTGGAAATAAATTCGAATGGGTACGCTGGCGATTGAAGAGGGTTATGTCGTACGCACCCGACTCCAGAAGTCTTTCTACCAGATTTCTTCCTATAAAATTTGTGCCGCCAAGGATGAGTAGTTTTTTCATGGTTTGCAGTTATAAACATGCTTTAATTTCTCACTCCTTATTTCCCACATCCACATATTCCCCTGTAAACCTCAAAAAAATGGTGTTGCCATCGGATAAATTGAAGCCCATTAATTTATTCAATTTACCCTGTCGGCCTTTATGCCAAAAGCAAATGGTGTACGAATAGATTTTATTTGGCACCAACGGTTCTCTTGGATAGTCACATATATAATGCGGATCTCCGCTCCAGGCCCGGGTTATCAATACTGGATCGGTGCCCACATACTTGAAGTATTTTACCAACTGGTTTTGTTTATTTACAGGCTGGATGCGCCCCAGGTTGTGCGCAACCGAATCGAAGGCAATATTGAACAGGGTGTCCTTAAAGACAATGCCTGTAGTGTCTTCCGGAATCAGGGGGCGATCCTCGCTTTGGGCCTGGCATAGGATGGTCCCAAACAAAAATACAAGAATCATCGGTTTTTGAAGAATATCCATTTTTTGCTGTATTTATTAAAAAAGGATTTTAGCACGTATCGCCTATTTTAGGAATTTTATTGGAGGCGAAAACGACCCGGCATTTGCTCCTGGTTTGCACTGCTTAAAACGGTCCGTCTTTCGTAATATTTATAAATGCTCCATGTTCATACCGAAACGCGCCACCACCCACCCTAAGCCACAACCTCTTTTGACGATCTGATAAATGTGAAACAACTGACGGACCATAATTTCCCTCTACAATCAGAGACGCTCCCTTAAGTTCTTCCATGAGCGGTAGATGCTGCGTGAACAATTGAACCAAATAGCACCTTCCGAGTCTTCTGCAATACTTCCGGCGCCTTTGCTTTCCCTGAAAAAACAGGCTCGGTTGTATTGATGAGGTATCCTTTCAATTGAAAAGACCTTTTGATGTGGATATCCAAAAATCACCGCTTTTTAGACTCCAGAACCTGATTTATGGTATTGAGCCC
Organism: Saprospiraceae bacterium; assembly: GCA_041392625.1. Taxonomy (GTDB): domain Bacteria; phylum Bacteroidota; class Bacteroidia; order Chitinophagales; family Saprospiraceae; genus M3007. Next base: position 50,582 of record JAWKLR010000022.1, read on the forward strand.
ATCGTTTCAGATATGTGTGAGTGAATCCTGGTCTTTGATAATGCCTCCATTGGTACAAGCCACATCCGTCGACTATCTTCCAAGATATATCGTGTATCATTCTGGCGCTTGAAACACCCACAGTCGTATCCAATCGGCTTCTGGAAGTTCAAAGCTGAACTATGTGATCCGTCAAATACACAAACCCGGCAAGAGTACCAATCCAGAAAGCCCAATTAATTTTATCTGTTTCAAGACACCGCACATCATTGCTAACCAAACCATCGCGCTCGTAATAGTTTGTGACGGTATTGCCATCAACACATGACTCCACCAGTATGCCCAAACCATATTCGACCATCCCTATCTTCCGCTATGTCTTTTATCGTCACATTTCGACCTCGTTCACCTGGATGCTGTCAATAAAGCGCAATTTTCGTTCTGTTGTAACAAAACGCCCCCATTTTGAGTGCCAAACCAAATAACCCCTTGCTGTCTTGAAATACCGTTCGGACAACATCACCAGTCTGATTTTTAAAATTTGGAAAATAAACAAGGCGCCTGATTTTTGACAGGCGCTAACTGGCTTCAGACACTGAATCTGACAAGATGAGTTTCCCCTCGTTTAGCGCTCCAATATTTTCTTGCCCCATACAAGGAATCACCATACTGCACCACGCGAGTAGCAGGAAGAATAGGAGTTTGGAGGATGTGGGTTTTCTTCTATGCATATGATTTATAGCCCTCACTTAAGTTCCGATAAAATCAATTTCTGCTGCTTGAATGTATTTCTTAAGGCCTTTTCTCTGACTGCCGCATCCTTGCTGTGTATCAGTTCAAAATATTCCAGGGGGACAACCTGCCAGGACAGGCCATATTTATCCTTGCACCAGCCACAGGGGCCTTCTTCGCCGCCATTTGAAGTCAGCGCATCCCAGTAGTAATCCACTTCATCCTGGTCTTTGCAATTTATTACGAGCGATATGGCTTCAGTGAATTTGAACATCGGGCCCGCAGCGAGAATGGAAAACTCCACGCCCGCCAATTCCATGACCGCGGTATCAAAGCTGTGCACGCTGCCGTTCTCATCGCCGGTAGGCACATCCTCAAAAACCTGATAGTCTTTTAGCACACCATCTTTAAATATGGAGAGGTAATATTCAGCAACTGCTTTAGCATCTTTTTCTACCCACAGACAGGGGGTGATTTTTTGGTTGTTCATTGTGTGTTGTTTATTTTTTTTGTTGAAAAAATAGTTCATAAACTTATTGCAGTAAAACCACCAAACCACTTTTAGAGAATCGGCCCATTTTGATTTCATAAAAATAAACACCCTTTGTTTGTTCTGCCGCCTGCCACTTGAATTGATGGGTTCCGGCCTCCATTTTTTCCGCTTGCACCCGATATACTTCCCGCCCCAACAGGTCGGATATTTTAAGCTGAACAGGGGCCGCTTCGGGCAATTCACAGGTAATCTGCACCACATCCGAGGCAGGATTTGGAAAAATACGGACAGCAGGTTCCGGCAATAGCTCACCTGAGAAGTCAATGGCTGTTGAGGTAGAGTCATCCGGCAAAAGATCCTGGATGCAAGCCATTTTGAAATTGCGGTACGGGAGGTTTATATCGTCGGTCAATCCCCAGCATCCGTAGCGGTTGTAGCTGCTGGTGAGCGTGAATTGCATGGCCAGTGTTCCACCCAATTGGATAAACGCATCGTCCAGGTTGTAGCGCATTTCTTCGCACATCCGTTCGCTGCGCTCCGCTAAAATCCGGTTTGTGATGTTGGTCAAACTGCCGCCTCCGTGGTCCGGCCCGCCTTCGTAGGAGACAAATCCTCCGGCCAGATTCCAGGCATTGGCTTTTGCGATCCACTGCATCCGACCGGCTTCGTTTACGCCAGTATCAAAAATCTGGTTGAAAATACTGGTGTGGCAATCATCCAGTATGTTGTCGACGCTTTCACCATTCTGGGCTCCGCCTGAAAAATAGGTCTGACAACCTATTGCATAGATCAGATTGGATGGGGCAGTGAAATTGGTGTTGATGTATTGCAGCATGGGTTCAACCCACCATTTGAGCATGGGTGCATGGCTGCACAAAACAACCCGCACCCGGTCATTCAACATATCCGGACCAAAAACCGAAGAAAAGAGCATAGCCAATTCTGCCGTGCGTCGGGCGTGGTTCTCCTGTTCGCCGATACCCAGCGCAGCAGCCTGCGCCTGGTTGTATTGCGACTGCTCGAAGCCGGGGGCAGTGTTCCAAACTTCGTTGCTGCTTTCAACATAAATATTCAGGGAAGGGTCGAGGGTGTTTTTCAGAAGGTTGGCCAATTGGATGACGTAATCTGCACTTGCAGAAATGGGAACGTTGATCCAGGCATCTGTTTCAGTTCTGTTAGCCAGGTCGATGACATGCTCCCAGCAGCCACCCACTCTTTTTCCGATGGTAGGGACGCCCGCTTGCGAGGCATCTGTCGGCAACTTTCGGTCGCTCCATTCGGTTACAGCCGGATAATCTGGGTCGGTACCATTGGCGCCGGTAAACACCATAAACCGGATGGCGCTGAAATTAATCGAATCAAAAATGTTGAGTAGCGGGGTGTGAAAAAGTTGGCTGTCGTCGGCATATCCGGGCCGCAGCATTTTAAAGTTGGTAAAACCGGAGTTGACCGGGTCGGCGGGTGTACGCTGAGTATTGCTAAAGTTGATCAGGAAAAAACCATTGCCCGCGGGCGGAACAACGAAATCGAAGGTGGTCAGGTTGCTTGCCATGGCATACTGGAGGTTTTGCACGCTCCCGCCAACCGAAGCTGCAACGACTCCCTGCCCCTGAAAAGAACATTTCCAGGTACCGCTTACATCCAATCGGTACACTTCCGGATCGTCGATCGAACCGGCCCATTCCGCCACAGGACGAAAATCGACCACATATTGTGCATCAACCGTCGGCCAACCCTGAGAGTCCACCTGCGTGGCATTCAGTGCACTGCCCGTAGCCAATGCATTCCAGCGGTAATTTTCCTTTGCTAAATCGATGTAGGTTCCGCCCCGCTCCGCCAAACCGATGTTGACGCCAATTTGGGCTGTAAGCAGGGAGGTGGACAGGCAGAAAAACAGGAGTAAAAAAGACTTCATAAAATGTATTGAGTGGTGATTGACTTTTCGTTTGGGCCGGGTAGGGGGACTTCATCCATGCATGCTATCCGGCAATGCCAGGTGTTTTATTAAAAGAGATCGGTTGTACTGCCGCAGTCGCCGCCTTGCGTTGGCTTTGCGGGTTGGCGACAGTGCGTTGTTCTCGGTGTTATTATTTGTTACTGGAGTGAGAGACAACGATTGCAAAATTGAATCGCCCAGTACCTTCATTTATTTCTAAATGGAAATTTACTCTCCCGATTTTCCAAAGACGACCAAGCCAATCACCGTTTTGAATTTCTTCCGTATCTTTTTGAGTATAATTTCCTCGCAGATTATTATCAATCCCAAAAATTTTTACAATCTTGTTTGTTACTCCCTCAAATTCCTTGTATGAATCAAACTTGGAGTAATTATTTATCCTTCGGTAAAACACGAGAATGTTACCGTCAATCTCATCCTGTATGCTATCAAATTGATTGAAGTATGCAAAGTGAGGTTGCGAAGGTTTTATGGTAGTGTAGGTTCTGTTATATCGGAACGAAGGCTTGGTGTTGATGACAAGTCCGTGAGCAATATCGTACTCCAAAAGTTTCAGATAACTATCAGGAGTTTCATCTAAAAAACCAGCAATACTTGCAATTTGCTGTGCAAAATCTTCGACATGAATCACCTTCGTGTCTATTCCAAGTAGTTTGAAAAGAACCTTCGATTTTAAAAGAAAGCCATTGTCATCTGAAACTAGATAATCACAATGGGCTGAATAGAATGAATGCAGCCCATCATGAAAAGTATTTGCAAATTTTGCTTTTTTATTTTTTTCTTTATCTAAACCTAAAATATTCAGCGAGTTAAAAGCCGTAATAAAAAATTCGTGTTGTCTTTGTTCAGTATTTTTACTATGTTCAAGTGATTTATTTACAAACTCAATAAATGATAGTTGCAATGGCGTATTCTTTAATTCTTCATTGAAGTCAATTTTTTCAATATCAATATTGTATTTTTGGGTAAGACTCAATTTTTCAATTGAAAAACGCCTTAATTCTTTGTATGTGCTTGGGTTGTTAAAAAGATTATCATACATTTTTGAAAATTGGTGCAACCACTCTTCAAATGTATATTCGTCTTTGATGTTTGGAATTAAATTTTCCCATGCTTTTTTATCTTCTTCCGAATGTTGGGAAATATTAGTTGCCAATCCCAGATTTAACGGCATTGACATTAGTTCTTTCAATTTTGATTTTGCTTGTTTAATCTCGGGCGAATTGTCAATAATGTCATCTCCGAACATCTCCTCAAAATTGAAATAATCTGCCAAAGGCTTTTCATCATCAATTCCATCAAAAGCCTCTTTTGGGGTTGCAATCTGAACGTTTACGAATTTTTCCTTCCACCCCAAAGCCAAATAATTTGACTCAACGAACTGTTCCATGAAATTCAAGTCCTCTTCCTTTTTGTCCGACTTGTCCCTTTTTAAGTCTAATAAATGCGCATGAGAAAAGTAGTATATAAACCTGTCTTTATACTTTTCTAAATCGCTACCAAGTCTCACATAAAAGTCCGACTTCGCATTTTTTATAAAACTATAAGTATTGGTATCGATATATACTCTTATCATTTATTTTTATTTTTTTACCGTGATCACCTGTATATAATCAGACCTTCCCTATCCCCTAGTCAGTTCAATAAGTTCGGTTCCGTTATATACCCAAAGTCCAAATCGGCCGCCAAACCAGATGCGCTGATTTTTGTCCTCCAGAATAAACGTAATGCCCATAAAAGATTGTCCGTCTGCATTTAAAAATTCAGAAAATTGGCCCTTGGATAAAATGCAAATCCCGTCTTCGCCCCCCAGCCACAGGTTCGCATTTTTATCTTCATACATGGCCCGGATGTTTCTGTGGCAGACATCCCGGTTTTCTGTAAAAATATGAAATGCATCGCCATCAAAGACGGTCAACGCGCTTTTTCTGTTTCCATTAAAGCCCAGCCATATTTTCCCGTTTTTATCAACGTGAATTTTGCGGATCATATCGTCACTCAGACCATCTTTTTGCAGATACCTGGTATATGTTTTGCCATCAAACCGGTTGAGCCCGCCATACGACATGGAGGCAAACCAAATATTCCCGCTTGCATCTTCGGCTATGTCGGGAATCCAATTGTGGTACAGACTGTCTGCGTATTTACGCCCCTCATCCGCAAGCATCGACGTAAAGGTTTTTCCGTCATACATAAAGGCACCGCCGCCACCTGTTCCCAGCCAGTACTTCCCTTTTTTATCCTGAATAATTGCGTGCACCGCATTGGGGTTGATAACGGGATACACCTGATCCAGCCACACGCTGGAAGTATCCTGAAAGGGGATGGAAATATGGAAAAACAGTTCTCCATCGTAGGTGCACAACCCATCGGAAGTGCCCAGCCACAGCATCCCTTTTTTATCTTCAAAAATGGTATTTATTTCGCTGGAGCACAGCCCGTCGGCTTCCGTTACAATCCGAAATTGCTCTCCATCAAACCGATAAAGCCCCGTACCAAAACTGCCAAACCACATGTTGCCATTCCGATCCAACAGTCCGCTATTAAATCCAGATTTCGGATTTGCAATGGTTAAATCCGCCAGGTTTTTTGAATTCGAGGGGTATTGCCCTTTGCATGCAATGAATGAAAAGAAAATGAACAGGAGGGGGATGTACCGAGGAAGAGGTTGCCGAAGACCAGGAAGTGTGCATGAAATGGCTGCAAGAAAAGAGCACATCTGAATGGTCTTTTAAGGGTTTGAAAATACGTTTTGGGCAACCTGGGAAGCTTGGAAGCAATACCTTTTTTAAAGGTAGGCAAAAAGCCTGAGGCTCCACTCATTCTTTCCAGGTATAGTTCAAACGCACAACGTTTACCCCATCATACACTCCCGAGCATTTTTTTTGCGACCAAGGCATAACAGGTTTGCCAGGCGGCGGCGGTTTCTTCGTTCCAGTCGTCGCCGAGGCCTTTTCCAGGGTCTGAAGGGCTTCGCCTACCATTTCATAATGTTTTGGGACGACTCCATAGCCTTCGTGACGTTTAGCCAAATCTACAATGTTTTGTTCGTATCCTTCCAGCCGGTCAAGTCGGGCGATCATGGACGAAAGCATGTCAATGAGTTTTTGGTACTGATCCTCCATATTGGTAGGGAACATGGCCCGTAGCTCAGGGTGCTTGTGAAACAACTTGCTGTAGAATACATCTGCAACCAGTGCCGGCGACACCAGTCGAAGCAAATTCCAACTTTTTTTTACAAGATTGATTTGTGCAGAGGTCATTTCTACAAATTTATGCGCAATTTATCGGTCGAACCACTTCTTAAAAACCGGTGCTTTTTCGCGGCTCACGTCCACCGTTGTTTTTTCAGGGGATTTCAAATACAGGGTGAGTTTTTGGTTTTCATGGGGCTTCACACTTTGAATATTCTCTATGTGCACAATGCTCTGCCGGTTTGCGCGGAAAAACTGCTTGGGATCCAGCAATTCCTCCACCTCTTCCAGGGTATTTAAATCGAGCATGTACCGGTCGCCACCAAATGTGTGGATGTAATTCAGGCTATCCCGCAGGATGGCCGCAATGTCCTGTGCATTTACCGGCACCCAGGTATTCCGGACACTGACGACAAATTTTTCCTTGTAGAGCGGTCGGCTCGCTGCCGGAGCCTGCATCGCCTTGAGCAGTTCCTGAAAATCCGTAGGCGGCTTTATCTGTCCCTCAAGTTGGTTCCGAAATTTCTCTATGGCCGCAGTCAATTCGTCCAGATCAATAGGCTTCAAGAGGTAATCAATCCCGTTGACTTTAAATGCCCGCAAGGCATACTCATCGTAGGCTGTGGTGAAAATAACAGGACAACAAAGATTGAAATGCTCAAAGATTTCAAAACTTACGCCATCGCTCAGCTGGATGTCCATAAACAACAGGTCGGGTTCCGCATTTTGCAAAAACCATTTTTTGGCTGTTTTCAGACTGGGCAAGACTTCAACGATTTTTAGATCGTCTGCCACAGCAGCAATTTTTGCCTGCAGCTCGCGTGCGATCAGCGCCTCATCTTCAATAATGACTGCATGTATCATATCAAGGGTATTTTTATCGTAAAAAACGCCCCGTCTTCCTCCACCACAATGGGCTTTTCCGACAGGTATTTATAAAACGATTTCAGGTTTGCCAGGCCGCGTTTATTGCTGGTTTCTACAAACTTTTTCTTTTGCAGGTTATTCCGGACTATCAGGTAACCATCCGCTACCCATACATCAATTACAAGGGGTTCATCCAGGTCGATGATGTTGTGCTTGATGGCATTTTCAATGAGGTTTTGCAGCGTTACGGGCACGATCTTCCGGTGAAAATCGGCTTCATCTACCCGGAAGTTGACCTGCAAGCCTTCGCCAAACCGGGTCTTTTGCAGGTTCACAAACGATATTCCAAACTTCAGTTCCTCCACCAGTGGCACCACCTCCAGTTCGCTGCTTTTGAGAATGTACCGATAGGTTTTACTCAGGCTATCAAGGAAGGCAGATGCCCCCTTGGGGTCAATCGAAATCAGGCTACCCAGCGAAGTGAGGGAGTTGAACAGGAAGTGCGGATTGAGTTGTTGACGCAGGCTTTCGTACTGCATCAAAGCCTTTTCTTTTTCGAGCAGTTGCGCCTTGCTTTGCAGGTTCAGGAGTTCTTGTTTTTGAAGTTGGCGGTTGCGGTAATAGGCAAAACCCACGGCTAAAACAGCCATCAGAACCAGAGCCCAAAACCAGCTCGTTTTGTAAAAGGAAACATGAACCACGAGCGGCACGACCAGTGCCTCCGAATCGGGCCTGCCCTCCGGTTTTACCTTGAAAAAATAATGGCCCGCCGGCACATTTGTGTAGTTGACCAGGCGCCGACTGCCCGACTTGACCCATTGATGATCCAGCCTTTCCAGGCGGTATTCGCATTGGCCGGTCGGGGTGGGCGATCGAGCAAAGCAAATTCCAATGAAAAATACCGTCCATCAGCGGGTACGATGAGGGGTTCGGAAACGGTTAGTTCGCTGCCAAAATGCCGCTCCTCGTCATTCACCCGAAAGGAGGACAGCACCACCGGAGCCGACTGATTTTTGGGACTAAAAGAATCAGGAGAAAAGGCGTAATAGCCTGCATGTGTGAGCAAAAAAATGGAATCACGCTGCAGTTTCCCAATGCCAATATTGTTCGCCGGATATCCATCCTTTTTTCCATAGGTCGTAAACTGGTCGGTTTGCACATCCAGTTTGCACAGGTTTTTCCCGGCAATTATCCAGAGGTTTCCAGTATCATCTTCCGTTGCACCGGATACATAATCCGATGGAAGCCCGTCGTTTAGGGTGTATTTTTTTAGGAGTTGAGCCGGTTCAGTGGAGCAATCAAAATGCAGCAGGCCTTGCTCAGAGCTGACCCACATATTTCCTTTTTTATCGGGAAAAAGTCCATTCACCTGCATGGATGTCAGGTCGGTTGTGACCTTTCCGTTGGCATCCAGATACACAAACCGGTCTTCGCTGGCCAGGTAGTATCCATAGGTGCCCCGCGTGCTGCCGCCGTACCAGGGTCTGCCCAGCCGGTCTGTTCTCCAGCGCCCGAGGATGTTGGTTGGCAGACCTCCCGCCTTCGTGGAATCCGGCATAAAATGCACGGTCGTGCCCGTTGCAGGCTTGTATTTGAATGCGCCATACAGGGCCGTACCGAGCCAGAGGTTTCCCTGTCCGTCTTCCGTTACCTGGAAATAAAAATTGGACCCCGATTCCGGCGAATAGACCGGCGGTTGGGGCGGCACGTCCAATTCCAGGGTCGCGGGGTTGAAGCGGTACAGGAAGTGCCTGCTCAGTACCCAGATCGTGCCGTCTTTAGCCTGCAGCAAGTCGCGCACCTGCTGGTTCTCCAGCGCTTCATGGGCCTGGTTTCTAAACTGGGGACTGCTTGTTTTGCCGGTCTTTTTATCAAAAACATGCAGGGCATCTCCTCCCCACAGACCGGTGAACCGGAAACGGCCCTCCCGGTCTTCAAAAATCCCGGAGACACCAGCCAGCTCTTTTATGGTCGGCTTCTTCGAAGTGACGGGATTGAAAACAAACTGCTTGTTGTTCATCTGCACGCGCAGGAGCTTGTTTTCGTTGTTTAGCCACACATTTCCTTGCCGGTCTACACAGATTCGGATCATCGCCCCGCCGGGAAAATCCGGATAGTTTTCTTTATCGTCTTGAATACTCGTGAACTGGCCAGTTTTTTTATTAAAAATGCAGAGCCCTTTTTCTTCGCTTGCAATCCAAAATTCATCGCTTCCTTTTGGGGCAAATTCATGGATCACATTCACTTTTGCCGAAGAAAGCGGGTATTCCTCCAACAAATACTGTTTCCACTCCCCCGTTTTGCGGTTGAAATATCGGAGCCCGCTGGCCCAACCAACCACCCACAGACCCTCACCTTCCGGATACATTTCGAAGGCTTCGTTTAGCCAGACACCATTGGGGGCTCTTTTATCAAAACGATGGGAAACGGCCGTTCCCGTTTTTGGATTAAACTGGTAGAGGTCGTTGGAGGTGGCGACCCAAAACAGTCCATTTTCATCTTCCCAAAAATTTACGGCCGCGTTGTAGGTTTGAATTTCTTCGGGAGTGAGGTGGGGTGCCGACTGCGCCGTCACCAGGTCGTACGCCTTGAATGCCCCGGTTTCCTTGTCCAGGTGTACCATTCCGTAATTGGCCAGTCCGACCCAGGCTTCTCCTTTGCTGTCGAAAAAAATACGCCAGATGGAGGAGGTTTTGATGTTCAGTTTTTCGGTAAACGGGTAATTGCGGAACTGCCCGGTTTTGCGGTCGTATCGGCTTACGCCGCCTCGGCCAAGTCCCACCCAAATGTTTCCGGCAGCGTCTTCCGTTATGCAGCGAACGTTGTTGCTGTAAATGGAATTTGAGTCGCCCGGGATATTTCGAAAATAACGAAATGCATGTCCGTCAAACCGAACCAGTCCCTCCCAGGTTCCCAACCAGAGAAACCCTTTGGAGTCCTGGTAAATGTCGCTGATCGCAAGCGCATTCAGTCCGTTTTTTTCACCAACCGGATCCCAGCTCAGGAAATATTCCTGCTGGGCAATGGCATTTAAGGTGCATGTTACAAGCAGCCATCCGATCAATGATATTTTGAGTTTGGAATGCATCAGGCTAAGGTACGTAATGGACAGGTTGAATCAACGCTTTTTTAATTGAACAGGGGCAGATCAAAAATGAAGTGTGGCAAAATCAAAACGAACCGTTTTTTAAAGGCTTCGTCCGTTATCAGGGGCGTAGCCCTGACATCTTCGAAGGGGGTAGGTTAAAGATGTCAGGGCTAGCGCCCCTTCCGATTTTTGGGCTTTTGTTGGCTACGAAGATTACAGGGCTACGCCCCTTTTAGGCCATTTAACGATGTTCGCATGTTCTTTTGAATCTGGCTTTTTATTGTTTCATTTGGTTTTAGGTGGACTTTAGCCACTGCGGGCACTCCAATTTTGTAGAGCCTTGCCATGAACATCACCCCTTCGGGGTTCATCGAACCTATCTTTGGCCATTTTCTATAATCCCATCAAACTCTCCCGCAGACAGGCCATGAAATACTCATTCTCATCCGGCGTGCCGACGGACACCCGGAACGTGTTTTTGAGCAAGGGCGCTCCGGATGTATTGAGC
>JAWKLR010000023.1:0-60897 GCA_041392625.1 Saprospiraceae bacterium
CGGACAAACCACTGCTATGGTAACCGGACTAGATCCAATGCTCAGCGATAACTGCCCAGGCGGTTTGGACCTCAGTTGGACCGCAACCGGGTCAACTCCCGGATCCGGAACAGGCAGCGCAGATGGAACCTATACTGCGGGCTCAACCATAGTTACTTACCTCGCGGAAGACGGCGCCGGAAATACTTCCACGTGTTCGTTTACAGTTACCGTGGACGCAGGACAAGTATTAACGCTTATCCTGGACTCAGTCAGTGTAGACTGTCAGGGTACTGGACAAATGGTTTCCGTAAATATTTCAGTTCAGAACTTTATAGATGTCTGGGGACTTCAGTTCTCTGTTGAATGGGATGAAACCGTGTTGCAGTTTGAATCTGTAAGCAATGAATTCCCTGGATTGGGTCTGAGCCCGGTGAACTTCCTTGGCTTTACTACTACCGGAGACGGTATTCTTCGATTCCTGGGTGGTAACTCGACATCCGGTTGGCCAATGATTCCGGATGGCGGCACGTTCTTTACCATCAACTTTACGGTTCTGGATGCAAATGCCATTTCTACCATCAATTTCATTCCACCGTTTGATGCCGTGAACGGCTCATTCCAATCGGTTCCTTTTGTGACCTTCAACGGTGCATTTGAAAGTGAAGACCTTGTACCACCGGTTTTTGATGCATGTCCTATGGATACAACCATCAATGCAGTTGCAAATGAGTGTAATGCCAATTTCCCATTGCCTATGCTCACTGCAACGGATGCATGTACCGGTGTGGATACCATTTTTAACGACCAAACCGACGATGTATTCGATACTGGTGAGACCATTGTGATGTACACCGCAATCGACAGTGCCGGAAATTCCTCCACCTGCTCGTTTACAATAACTGTAATTGAAAATATTGCACCTGAGTTTATCAACTGTCCGGATACCATTTTTGCCTCAGTCGATTCAAATTGTTTGGCAGTGGTAGATTGGATGCCACCTGTAGGCGTGGATGGTTGTGGCTCAATTGCACTGACTGTTACCTCCAACTTTCAGCCTGGTGATGCCTTCCCATTGGGAATAACTCAGGTAGATTACCTGGTAACAGACTTCTCCGGAAATACTGGTACCTGTAATTTTATTGTATCTGTTAGTGATACTATTGCACCGTTTGTGATTTGTCCACCCGATGTAAACGTTTTTGCATCCGATACACTAAACTGTGCGGCAATTGTTGATTTCGCAGTTGATTCTGTAGGCGATAATTGTGATGTGGATTTGCTTACATTTAGCAACCCAGGTACTGGCACAACAGTTCCCTGTTGGAACAAGTGCTGTAGAGTTTACCGTTGTAGATGACTTTGGAAACAGTGCAACCTGCCAGTTTAACGTAATTGTTGTAGATACCCTGTCTCCACAAATTATCTGTCCAATGGATACCCTGGTGTATGTGGCACAGGATACCTGTGGAGCGTTCCCATTCTGGGATGCACCAACCGTTATGGACGACTGTACACACCCGGATTCTCTGAATCCTTCCGGCTCAGCCATGCCAGGAGAATTCCTTCCACTTGGTGCAAATACAATTTCCTACCTAGTAGCCGACGCCTTTGGCAATGTTAACTCCTGTTCCTTTGTAGTTACAGTTGCAGATACCCTGGCTCCTCAGGTAATTTCCTGCCCGAATAATTTCTTCATTGACTTGCCGGTAAATGCCTGTGATACCATGGTAACATGGACACCTGCACTGGCCGAAGACAATTGTGGGGTCGATACAACGTATTCCAGCCACATGCCTGGTGATCCGTTTGGAACGGGAACAACAACTGTTACCTACTGGTTTGAAGATGCTTCCGGAAACATTGATTCTTGCTCATTTGACATCACTGTTCTGGATCAGATTGCACCGGTTATTTCGGATTGTCCGAGCGACACGGTGATTACCGGAGTAGCAGATTGTGGTATTGTGTTGGACTGGCAATTGCCGACCATCACGGATAACTGTGATCCAAACCCAACTTTGTCTTCCTCACATATGCCAACGGATACGTTCACTACAGGGCAGACCAATGTGTTGATTATTGGTAGTGACCTGAGTGGAAATTACGATACCTGTTCATTCTCTGTTACCATCATTTCAGATGTGACTCCGGGTTTTGCAAATGTGCCAATGGATATGGAATTCATGGGTTGTGATGCCATCGTAAACTGGACAGAGCCCGATGCTGTTGGGTTCTGTGTAACTCCGGATACGATTTACTCCAACTACATGCCTGGAGATACCTTCCCAATTGGAACAACTACTGTGATTTACACGGCGGTAGATGAATTGGGACTACAGTATACGACTTCCTTTACCATAACCGTTACTGACCCGGAACCTCCGGTTGTCTCATGTCCGGAACCAATTGTTGTCAACGCGGGTGCTTTAGTACTGTCAGATCCGGATGGATTTGTGTTGAGCATTGATACATTGGGTGATTGTTCCGGTGTGAATATGCTTCTTGATGTTCCGGTTGCAAGCGATAACTGTGACTCTGTCGCACTGGTTCAAACAACCGGCCCGGCGCCAGGGGAGGATTACCCAATTGGGTCTTACACCGTGACTTACCTTGCCACCGATATTTCGGGAAATACTGCTGAATGTGCCTTTGAGGTAACGGTGCTTCCATTGCGATTGATGGATGCTGTGGTAACACCAAATCCTGGTTGTCCCGGTGATTTTGTGACGCTTACTGTAGACTCATTCCCCGGTGCAACCTATACCTGGACGGGTCCACAGATGTCGTATCCAAACTCTCATCAGATTACGATTGTAAGTTTGAGTGAAGGAAATGCCGGTTTGTACACGGTACAGGCTGAAATCAATGGCTGTCTCACGCCGGTTGATTCAGTGGAAGTTCAGGTTGCAATCGAGCCAATTGCCGAAGACGATCTTGATTTTGAAGTCGTTGCAGGTGAAATGCTGGATAGCTTCTATGTAACACTCAACGATATTTTCTTACCAGACGATGCGATTATTACCTTGTTGAATCCAATCAATGGATTGACCAACTTTGGCGACGGCCTGTTCTCATACGATGCTACAGATGCCGCTGCCGGAAAAGTTTCATTTGTCTACGAAATTTGCTCTGAAACCTGTCCCGATCTGTGTGATATGGCGACGGTAACCATCACGGTAAATCAGGCGGATTGCAGTTTTATTCCAAACATCTTTACTCCAAACGGGGATAATGTGAACGATTACCTGCGAATCCCTTGCCTTGATTCCGGTCGTTACGGACAAAATTCACTGTACATATACAATCAGTGGGGAGATCAGGTCTTTATGGCTTCTCCTTACCAGAATACCATGCCAACAGCCTGGACGGGTACGTTCGAAAATCAGCCTGGAAAGGATCTGCCTGACGGTACGTATTTCTACATTTTTGTTCCGAGTCCGAACGATGCACCAATCAAGGGCTTTATTGAAATTTATCGATAAAAAATATGGGGTGGGGCACATGCTCCACCCCCCAAAATAAACTAGTATGAAAAAAGGAATACTAATTTTGGTAATGTTGGCCACTGGTCTCCAACTATTTGGTCAGCAAGAGCACCACTACACGCAGTTTATGTACAATAAACTGCTTATCAACCCGGCGTATGCCGGTGCTCGTGGTGTCCCTTCCATCACGGGAATTTACCGCAACCAGTGGATTGGATTTGAAGGTGCCCCTACTTCTGCACTTTTGAGTTTTAATTCTCCATTTCTCACGCCACGGGTAGGGGTTGGATTGACCTTGTCTCGACAGGAAATAGGCTTGCAGCGCGATTTCTTTGCCAACCTGGCTTATTCCTATGATCTCGTTGCCAGCGACATGGTTTCATTGCGTCTGGGAATTATGGGTTCATTGCGTTCTTTTAGCATGGACTTTGCAAATGCGCAGCCCGATGTAAATGGTGACAACTCACTGGATGTGCAGCGCACAAACGATTTCCTAGGAAACGTAGGTGCTGGTATTTACACCACAATTGCAGATCAGTTTTACATTGGTGTGTCTGTGCCGCGGATTTATTCCAATAAACTCGGCATCAGTACAGACCCTACCGTAAAACCAGCCAAGGAATACCGCCACTATTATGCAATGGCCGGGGCAATTCTTCCACTGAGCGAAGACATCAACCTGATGCCCGCCCTGTTGGCGAAATACGTTGAAAATGCTCCATTTGATATGGACCTGAATATCAACCTGGATATCAAACAGAAATTCACAGCCGGTGTATCCTACCGCTTGGGTGGTGACGGACCTGGTGATTCTGTTGATTTATTGCTCTTCTGGCAGGCTTTGCCACAAGTGGGTGTCGGTGCTGCCTATGATTTCACCCTCTCGAACGTAAAGGATTACAACTCCGGTTCGGTGGAGGTTATGCTTCAATTTGATATCAAAAAGGTTGAAAAGGAAAGAAAAAACCTATCCAACCCGCGCTTCTTTATGTAAGTGCACAAAAAACCGCATCATTTCTTTTAATACACCTACAATAAATTCAATATGATTGCTAGGAAGCATATACTACTGACATTATTGTGCGCCATCTGGACCATCGGTTCTGTAAGCGCTCAGGATGATACCGAAGTTACCGTTGATATCAACAACGAACTTAATGTCAATACCGAAGGACTGGAGTTTAGCCCAACCTTCTATGAAGATGGGATTGTTTTTATTTCCACAAACTCAGTGGGGATGAAAAAGTGAAGGATGACAACTTGAAGGCAAATGCGCTTTCCATCCTTCGTTCTCGTCGGAATACAGAAGGTCAACTGATGGCTCCGGAACCCTTTGCAAAGGAACTTACTTCTCTTTACAACGAAGGGCCGGTATGTTTTGATCGCACAGCAGAAACCGTATTCTTTTCACGAAACATCCTTGTAAAAGGGAAGCAAAAAGTGGCTAAGGATGGTCTGCAAAAAATGCGTTTGTATCAGGCGAAAAAAACTGGTGATGCATGGACCGATCCGGTGGCGCTGCCTTTCAACAACAACGAGTTTGATGATTGCCATCCGGCCATCAGCATCGACGGTGATAAATTGTACTTTTCCTCCAACCGTCCCGGAGGAATGGGTGGAATGGACCTGTATGTTTCGTATAAAGTAGGGGAGTCCTGGAGTGAGCCTGTCAACCTCGGACCAGAGATCAACTCTTCCGGAAATGAAGTGTTCCCGTTTATCCATGCAGACAATACCCTGTATTATGCATCCGACGGGCATCCTGGTTCAGGAGGACTTGACCTTTTTTATGCAGTAATGACCGATGACGGCTGGACCAAGCCAGTGAATATGGGTGAACCATTCAACTCTGGAAAGGATGATTTTGGCCTAATCGTAGACCTGAATAAAATCAACGGTTATTTTTCTTCCAATGGACGCGGAGGTGCAGGTGGTGACGAAATTCACAACCTCCATGTTAACAACGGCAACCTGGATGATTTTCTGTTGCAAAACCAGCGCGTTCCCGATCGGGACCTGGACCTGATGGTACAGGTGCGTGAAATGGAATCCAAAGTACCGGTTGATGCTGCGAAGGTGCGTATCCTGAATCTTGAGCGGAACAATGTAATTGGCCGCGATGAGGATGGAAACCTGATTACCATTGTAAACGTTGATGGTCAGGAAGTCATGAAGTCCCTTCCTCCGGATGAAGGAATAGAAGGAACTACAACCAATTCCGGAGAGTACAGCACAACGGTAAAACCCGGAAATTATGTAATCATCGTAAGCAAGCGAGGTTTCCAAACCAAGCAGGTACAACTTCAGATTGGTCAACCAGGCAATAAAATTGAAGTGGAACTGGAACGTGCTACCGGAAAAGTTACCTGGCTCGTTTCTGTTTTCAACAGCGCTACAAACAGCCCGTTGGCTGGGGGGACACTGGTGCTCACCGATGAGCGTACAGGTATGAAGGATACCGTAATTCTTGATGGAGAAGGAAATCTGGAATACTACCTCGATCCGGAAACAGACTACACCATAGATATTCTTCAGGCAGACCGGAATGTTGGAAACTCTGCAGTTAATACCCGCGGGTACGTGCCCGGAGATACCATCAATCAAAACATCACAGTATCACCCCTGTTGCCGGGTTCGACTATTGAGTTGCCGAATATTTACTACAACTTCAACGATGCAACCCTGCGCCCGGATGCCCGCAAAGACCTGAATCTGGTAGTTGCCCTGCTGAACCAGCATCCAACCATTACTATTGAGTTGGCCAGTCACACGGATAGCCGCGGAACACATACCTATAATCAGGACCTGAGCCAGCGCCGCGCCAATGGCGTTGTTGAATACCTGGTTCAGAATGGCATTGCTGCCGATCGCCTTAAGCCGGTTGGTTATGGTGAAACACAGCTACGCAATGGCTGCTCAGATGGTGTGTCGTGCACAGATAAAGAGCATGCTCGCAACCGTCGTACCGAATTGCGTGTACTTACAGGAGCTGAAGGTGCCAATCTTACAGTAAGTACAGGAGATGACAACCCGAATTCAGACAGTCCGGAGCCAGACCACATCAACGAGCCAAGTGCCGGCGACGCTTCTGTTCGGCCTGCAGTAAGTTCAAGTGGTTCAATGGAATACTTTGTAATCGCGGGATCATTCCTGCGCGAACTGAACGCACAGAACCAGTTGCGCAATATCCAGGAATTGGGGTACACCGATGCGGAAATTGTTCAGTTTGAAGGGGCCGAGTTTTTCTCTGTATGTGTAGCCAAAAAGGCTTCACGAGCAGATGCAGCTGCATTTAAGAAAGAGTTGAAATCAACGCACGGGGTAGATTCATTTGTTCGTGCGGTGGCTCCACCTCAGTAATAAAAGGCCTTTACAGGTAAATGCATTGATTGAAAAAGCCGCAAAACATATTTGTTTTGCGGCTTTTTCATGATCTTTTTTGACTGTTTTGTGTTTCATGGATACTTTACGCGCTTTTCATTACAAAAACCAAACATTCATTTTTAGGATTTCCTTTGTAAAACTCCTAGTTTTGCGCCCGAATTGAGCAAATGCTCTATCCTGTTTAAAATAACCTCCCAAAACGAGTAGATTTAATATGGCTATTATTATTACCGACGAATGCATCAACTGCGGAGCATGTGAGCCCGAATGCCCCAACAATGCGATTTATGAAGGTGGCATTGAATGGGCTATTTCTGATGGAAATACGGTAAAAGGCAGTTATACCCTGGAGGATGGAACGGCTATAGATGCCGATGCGCGACAGATTCCTATTTCGGATGATCTGTACTACATTGTTCCGGATAAATGCACCGAATGTGTTGGCTTCCATGAGGAGCCACAGTGTGCTGCCGTATGTCCGGTAGATTGTTGTGTGCCTGACCCGGATCGGGAAGAAAGTGAAGATGCCTTGCTGCAGAAAAAAGCCGCGTTACACTTGTAATGTATTGACTCTGAGAAATTCTGAACAGATTGGGATTTCCTGATAAGAAAACAGCCGCGTTTTGAATCATCAAAACGCGGCTGTTTTCTTATCAGGAAAGAACAACTTGGTTTTACACCAACAAATTATCCTTTGTCATCTGAATTGCAATCGCAATAAGAATGATACCAAACACCTTGCGCAGGGTATTGGTGAATTGTGCCGACATCCGTTGCTGGATCCAGTCGGTAGAACGCAAAATGAGGAACATGATGAACAGGTTGATTGCAATTCCCATTGAGATAGCCGTATTGTCATAATCCACCTTTAGCGAAATAATGGTAGTCAGGGTGCCAGCCCCGGCCAGCAGCGGAAATGCAATGGGAACAATACTCCCGGAACTTCCTTGTTCGTTGTCGTCGCGGAACAATCGAATGCCCAGAATCATTTCCAGGCCAATGAAGAATATGATCAGCGATCCAGCCAGAGCAAAGGAGCTGACCTCAATTCCAAATAAGCCCAGGATTGAACTGCCAAAAAACAAGAAGGCAAGCATGATGATTGCTGCTGCTACCGTGGCCATACCCGCATGGATGTGGACCCCCTTCTTTTTCATATTGATAATGATAGGGAGCGAACCGATAATGTCGATTACGGAGAACAAAATGATGCTGGTTGAAAGGATTGCTGAGGTATTCATATTATATAAATTATTTTGACGCAAAATTATGCTCATTAAGGTTATAATGAAAGGGGTGTGGTCTCACAGAGTCAAAATGATTTATATTTGTGTTTTTTGTTGGTAAATTGAAAGTGAAATTAATTTTAAAATATGGATACAAATCAACTTGACCCAATCGATGTACTAATTTTAGAGGAACTGACATCGGATGCTCGCCTTCCTTTTGTAAAACTTGCCAAGAAATTGAAGGTATCCAACACGCTCATCCACCAGCGGGTGCGTAAATTGAAGGAAGCGGGCATTATTAACCAGGCCAGTTTCAGGCTGGACCCCTGGCGACTGGGATACAAGACTTCTGCCTATACTCAGATCTTACTAGCGGATGCACAGCACCACAGGAACGTGGAAGAGCAGTTGAAAGAAATCCCGGAAATCGTGGAGTGCGTCAATATTTCCGGAAGGTATGCGCTGCTGGTCAAGATTTATGCGTACGATAACCGCCACCTACGCGATGTGATTTACGATCAGATCTTGCGAATCGATGGGGTAGAGGGGACCAACTCCACCATCTCGTTTGAAACAGCATTTGTTCGGAATGTACCTTTGGAGGTCGAGCGGTAAAAAGGGCCTACCCTTCAAATGTCATGGCCTCGTGATTGAGTTTTCGGAAGTCTACCGGCGTTACGGCGCTGACCCCTTGTTCCGGCATGTAGACACCATAAATCGTATCTACAGCAGCCATTGTCGCTTTGTTGTGTGTAACCACAATAAACTGGGAGTCTTTGGAAAACTGACGAATGATGCGATTGAATTTTTCAATATTGGCGTCATCCAAAGGCGCATCAACTTCATCAAAAATACAGAAGGGTGCTGGCTTTAGCAGGTAAAGCGAAAAGAGGAGCGCCGTGGCGGTCAGTGTCTTTTCTCCTCCCGACAATTGCGCAATAGTTTGTGGCCTTTTCCCTTTGGGCTTGGCGATGATATTGATAGCAGATTCCAGGGGAGTTTCCGGCGTGGTAAGAAGAAGGTCTGCGGTGTCTTCCTCCGTAAACAGCGTACGGAATACCTGAATGAAATTCTGCCGAACCTGTTCGAAGGATTCCAGGAAGCGGGCGGTTGCCGTTGCTTCGATTTCCTGAATGGTTTGCAGCAGGTTCTCTTTTGCGGCGGTAATGTCGTCTCGCTGTTTGGCGATGGAATCGTATCGCTCCTTGATTTCATTATATGCCTCAATAGCCATGGGGTTGATCTCACCGTAGGTGTCAAGGCGTCGCTTCAGGTTGGATACGTCGCGTTCCAGTTTGTCCCGCTGGTATTCGGGGTTTGGTTCGCGGTTGATGATTTCGTTGATGCTGAGAGAAAACTCAACCCGAAGACGCTCGTTGATGGCCGTCATTTCAAATTTGGCGTCGCTAAATTTGTCTTTCAGCTGGTTAATCAGGATCTGAAGGTCCTGCTGTTTGCGGTACAGTTCCCGCAATTTGTTTTCGCCTTCGTGGATCTCATTCCGTGCCTTGAAGTAGGTTTGCTCTACATCGCTGAGCGCAGTTTCTTGTTCTTTTTTGGTTTGGTAACTGATTTTTAGTTCCTCCTCAATGCGGCTTATTTCCTGAACGGTAAACTCAAACTCCTGAGTATTTTGGACTTTTTGCTGATCGAACTGCTGGGTTTGGAACTGGAGTTCCGATAAGCGTTTTTCCCTGAAGTTCAATTCCTGTTGCAGGGCAGCGACTTTGTTTTGCTGCCGGATAAACTCAATATTTTGTTGATTGAATGCAGCGCTTGCCTGGCTGAGTTCTTCAGCCACCTCTCTGAACGAACCATCCACATTGGATAGCCGGCTTTTGATCTGATCGGCTTCACCTTGTTTGGTTTTAAGGGCCGATTCGATGGCCTGGTTGCTTTCTTTGAGCTGGTCAATTAATTTGCCCGACTCTACAGCCTGGGTGTCAAAGTTGGCGACAAATACTGCAATGTTGTCAAAACGGGCTTTCAGGCCGGCCAGTTCCTGCTGGATTTGATTGAGGCTTTCGCGTTCCTTGTTCAGTGTAGCACTTTGGTCTGCCGATTTTAGGGCATGAAAATGCGTGCGCTGAGTGGAAAGTCGGTTGCTGATTTCGGCTTCCTGTTTTTCCAGTTTTTTAATCTCCTTTTCAAGGATCTCCAGGTTCTTTTTCCGTCCGATTTTTTTCCCTTCAAACAAGCCAACCGAACCACCAGAGATGCTGTACCGCTTTCGGACGAAGGTGCCGGATTTTGAAAGAAAAATCAGGGACTCAGACCCTGCGGTATTATCCGGAGAAAGCGGAGAGTCGTCGTCCGACAGCACCACATTTTCCAGAAGTGATTCCACCAATGGGCGGTATTGCGGATCCACCTCAACGAGGTCAATTGCACGGGTTCCGCCAGGCAGCATGGTCAGCGGAGCCTGATATCCCGCAAATGCGTTGAGTAAAAAGAAGTTGGCACGTCCTTTTTGGCTTCGCCCAAGCAGTTTAATGGCATCAACTGCAGTAGCGACATCCGGGACGACGTAATAATTCAGGTATGGCTCCAGATAGTTCTCAATGACAATCCGGTATTCTTCTTTCACATACAGCAAATCAGAGAGGAGTGGACAGCGTTGTGCCCAGTCTTTTTGCTGGCTCAAAAACTTGATGCTTTCAGGAAAACCTTCCAGGCTTTCCACCATGCTTTTGGTCAGTTTAAATTCGTTCCGGCGGGAGTCCAGCTTTCTGTTTTGGTCGGCGTGTTCTTTGCTCAGTTTTTCAATCTGATCTTCTGCCTGTCGTATTTCGAGCTGACGGTTTGTTTCGGCTTCTTCAAGCACCTTGATTTGTGTGGCACGCTGTTGTTCAGTTTGCTGGAGTGCCAGCATGTTTTTTTCCAGGGCGCCCATTTCATCCTTGCGGGTTGCCACGTCGTTCAGGGTCCGTTCTACGTCGCGGCGCAGGTTGTCAATCTGAGTATGTTGTACGGCTTTTTGTTTCTCCAATTCAACAATATCGCGTTCAATGGCTTGTTGTGCATTGACGAATTCTTCCAAATTGCCCTGGAGCAAATTGTGGTTTTGCCGAACGGCTTCCAGCCGTTCTTTGGCTTCCGTGAGGTTTTTTTCGAGGGATTCCTCCAGGATTTTTTCCTGATTCAGGTCAATCTGGTATCCTTCCAGTTCATTTTTTACCTGCCGGATAAGTTCCTGTGCCTTTTCATTTTGATCGTTGAGTCGGCGGGCATCCTGTTGGAGGTAGGAGCGTTTTTGCTCCAGCATGCCCTTCTCATTTTCTTTACCCCGGATTTTTCCGGTTAGTTCATTCACCTCTTTTTGCTGGGCGCTGAGGGAGACCTCCTTGTCGACATGCAATTTGCGTTTTGCCTCGTTGTCTGCCTCCAGTTGGTGGGCTTCCACTTCCATTTTGCGGTAGCGGTCTTCTTCGCCTTTGATCTTGGATTCGAGGTCTTTGAATATCTTTTTGTGCCGATCCATATTGATCACGGCCAATTCGATGCTCAGTTGTTTGTACTCTTCTTTGAGCTCGTAGTATTTCTGGGTGCGCTGGGCTTGTTTTTCCAGTTTATTGAGCTGCCCTTCAATTTCATACAGCAGGTCTTCTACTCGATCCAGGTCTGCCGTTGTGGCTTCCAGTTTCTGTTTCGTTTCGTGTTTACGGGCTTTGTACTTGCTGATACCTGCCGCTTGTTCAAACATCTTCCGGCGTGCCTGCTCCCGGTCGCTGAGGAGGTCTTCCACCATATTCAGCGCAATAATGGCATAGGAGTCCGACCCAACACCAGTATCCATCAACAAAGAGGTAATGTCTTTCAGTCGGCAGGAAACACCATTGAGCCGGTATTCACTTTCTCCGCTTCGATACAGGATGCGGCTAACAGCAACGGTATGGTATTCGGTAGGAAGGATGTTTTTGGTATTTTCAAAGGTGAGGGTTACCTGAGCAACCGGCGCCTCCTTCCGTTTTTTAGTGCCATTAAAAATTACGCTGGTCATTTTATCCAGGCGTAACTGACTGCTTTTCTGCTCGCCCAAAACCCACCGCACAGCATCTACCACATTGCTTTTGCCGGAGCCATTGGGGCCTACCACTCCCGTTACATCCGAGTTGAAGTGGATGATGGTCTCGTTGGCAAAAGACTTAAAGCCCTTCAGTTCCAGGGTTTTTAATCGCATAATTGATCAGGCATCATTTAAAAAACAGCGTAGGACCAGTGGTCGTGGTGAATAAAACAATGGCAATTTGCTTCATTTCACTGGACCAAATTAAATCCAAGCCGACAAAATTAGGGAAACTGCGCCAAGGTCCAACCGAAAGTTATCCACATTTTACCCTAAAAACAGGGCTTCTCTGAGATTTATCCCAAAATACTGGTACGTTAAAACTTAATATTTTATTTAATATTAATATAAATTTGTTTTTATATGAATTAGATTTGCAGAGCAAATACAGGCTCGAACAAGTCTGATTTTGGTTTCGCCGTTGCGTCTTGTGCAACGCGTATTTAATCTCATGAAGGACAGTTTCTAATCACAGGCTCGTCCACTCAAATGCGCTAATATTGATTTAATCGCACACCCTGTACTTCTTTCGGTTTATTCGGGGTGTCCAAACACTTGATTCTATGCGACTCCTTCGCTTAGCCTGCCTTCTATTGCTTGCAGCTCCTGCAATGCAAGCTCAAACGCTATGGGAAATTGGCATCCAGGGCGGTGCCACAGCCTACACTGGCGACCTGAATGCCCAGCGTTTTTTTGATGTTTCCATGAGTCGTGGTGCCTACGGTGCACTGGTGCGCCGGAATGTGCATCCCAACCTTGCCTTTCGGCTCAATATGCTTGGTGGCATTATTGCCGGTGATGAGGGGCATTTCTCGGCACCCTCCTGGCGTCCGGAACGCGGATTTTCATTCGAAACCACGTTTTATGAAGCGGACCTGCTCTTCGAATACGATGTATGGGCGCACCGTCGTACCCGGGATATGGCTTTTCACAAAACAATTTCTCCTTATCTGTATGGAGGACCCGGCTGGGTGTTTTTTGATGCAAAAACAGATTACAACAACCAGCAGGAGCCCAACCCGGTGGTTCGTGCAGAATTGATCGCGCAGGATGCAGCGCACTCGGGCTTTAGCAACCAGCTTTCCTGGGTTTTTGGCGGCGGTGTCAAGTTGGATTTAAGTAGGAAAGTGGTTTTGGCTGCGGACATTGGATTGCGGAAAGTAAAAAGCGATATGCTCGACGGTGTGGCAGCCTCAGGAAACTCCGCTGTGCCCGACTGGTTTATGTATGGAAGTATATCCATTACGCGTAGATTATACCAACCGGATTCCGACCGGGATTTTATTCCAAATCACAAGGATGCCTGTCCATTGCTGGCCGGCCCCCGGTACATGGATGGTTGCCCGGATGCGGATGGAGATGGAATAACCGATGGCGATGATGCCTGTCCATTAATTCCCGGTGTTGCTTCTGCCAGAGGCTGTCCGGATGCGGATGGGGATGGCACCCAGGACAGCCTGGATATTTGTCCAGGAGTGCCCGGGCCTGTAAAAACATTTGGATGCCCAGACTACGATCAGGATGGCATCCGCGATGCAGTGGACCTATGTCCATATACTGCAGGACTCCGCTCACAGGGGGGCTGTCCAGACACCGATGGCGATGGTGTGCCGGATGGTCGGGATGCCTGCCCTGGAGAAGGAGGATTGGTCAATGCTGCCGGTTGCCCGGATGCGGATCAGGATGGATTGGTGGATAGCCTGGATCAATGTCCTGACAAAGCCGGGATTGCTGAATTCAATGGTTGCCCGGATACGGATGGCGACGGGATTGAAGACAGTAGGGATGCCTGTCCGGAGGTACCGGGAATGGCTACATTTATGGGCTGTCCGGATACGGATGGCGATGGCATTGAAGATGAAAAAGACGCCTGTCCGGAACAAGCAGGGACGTATGCATTCAATGGTTGTCCGGATACGGATGGCGACGGGATTGAGGACCGAGAAGATCGTTGCCCGGAAGCGCGTGGTTCAAAAGCCAACATGGGCTGTCCGGAAATAACAGTGGAAGACAAAAAGGAATTGAACCTATCAGTAAAACAAGTACAGTTTGAAACTGGGTCCGACAAACTCACTGCCAATTCGCTTGTAATCCTGGATAAAGCGGTTGCTATTTTGAAAAAATACCCCAATTACCGGGTACGTATCGAAGGTTATACAGACAGTGTGGGCAAGGCGAGTTCCAACCTGCAACTCTCTGAGCGCAGGGCGGCAAGTTGTCTGGACTACCTGTTTGAAAAAGGGATTGAAAAAGACCGGCTCAGTTCCAAGGGCTTTGGAGAAAGCAAGCCGATTGCTTCCAATAAAACCAGTTCAGGTCGGGCCAAGAACCGCCGCGTAGAATTCAAACTCGAACTTATCAAATAATTTGATCGCTGCACATATTTATTGGTACGATTAAAAGAATCCACATCCGGCCCACGAATTCATTCGTGGGCCGGATGAATCGTACGGTGATTCCCTAGATAATTCTGCCCAAGTGTTTACCTTTGCGCACTTATTCAAAGAACGATCCATGGAATTATCTTCACGTTATGCCCCGAATGATACCGAACAGCGTTGGTATGCACATTGGGAAAGCCGCGGCTACTTTAAATCAACTCCCGACGAACGGGAGGCTTTTACAATTGTAATCCCTCCTCCGAATGTAACTGGGGTGTTGCACATGGGACACATGCTCAACAACACCATCCAGGATATTCTGATGCGCAAAGCCCGGATGGACGGGAAAAATGCCTGTTGGGTACCCGGCACCGACCATGCTTCTATTGCTACAGAAGCCAAGGTGGTGCGTTGGTTGCGTGAAGAAAAACAACTCCGGAAATCTGATCTCAGCCGAGATGAGTTCATGGACTACGCGTATCAGTGGAAAGAAAAGTATGGTGGAATCATCCTCAAGCAACTTCGCATGCTGGGGGCGTCTTGCGACTGGGACCGAACTGCATTTACCATGGATCCCAACTACTACCGGGACGTAATTCGCGTATTTGTTGATTTGCATAAAAAAGGCAAACTGTACCGCGGTTTGCGCATGGTAAACTGGGATCCGGAAGCACAGACAGTGCTCTCCAATGAGGAAGTTATTCACGGTGAGGAAAACGCACAACTCTTCCACATTCATTATAAAAAATCAGATGGCTCCAAAGGAATCGTGATTGCAACCCAGCGTCCGGAAACCATTTTTGCGGATGTGGCTATTGCCGTCAATCCCAAGGACGAACGCTATAAAGACCTGGTTGGTCAAACCGTACTTATCCCTCTGATCAATCGACCAATTCCGATTATTGCAGACGACTATGTTGATCTGGAATTCGGAACCGGTGCCTTGAAAATTACGCCGGCCCACGACCCCAACGACTACGAGGTAGGGCAACGCCATAATTTGGAGGTAATTGATACCATTGCCGATAACGGAACCATGAACGAGCAGTGTGCTTACCAGCCGATTGTGGGCATGGATCGTTTTGCTGCCCGGAAGGCAATGAAGCCGGCCCTCGAAGAAAGTGGTGACCTCGTTCAAATTGAAGATTATCGGACCAATATTGGTCGCTCTGAGCGGACCAATGCCGTAGTTGAGCCCAAGTTGTCTTTGCAGTGGTTTGTAAAAATGGAATCATTGGGCGAACCGGCATTGAAAGCGGTGATGGATGAAGAAGTTAAATTCTATCCACCGAGTTTTCAAAATCTGTACCGCAATTGGATGGAAAACCTGCGCGACTGGTGCGTTTCCCGTCAGTTGTGGTGGGGACAACGGATTCCGGCATGGTATCTGAAAAATGAACCACTGGGTCAGGAAAACCACGCATTTGTTGCCGAAACAGCAGAAGAAGCGCTTGCCATTGCACAAAAAGAAACCGGAAATACAGCTTTGACGCTGGACGACCTTCGTCAGGATGAAGACGTGCTCGACACCTGGGCTTCTTCCTGGTTGTGGCCCATCAGCGTGTTTGATGGTTTTGAAAATCCGGATGGAGAAATCAATTATTACTACCCAACCAATGTACTCGTTACCGGCTGGGATATTATCTTTTTCTGGGTAGCCCGTATGATTATGGCGGGATACGAATACAAAGGAAAGCGGCCGTTTGAGGCGGTGTACTTTACCGGTATGGTGCGCGATAAACAGCGCCGGAAAATGTCCAAGCAATTGGGCAATTCACCCGATGCCCTCAAGTTGATTGAAGACTTTGGTGCAGACGGTGTGCGTTTCGGATTGATGTCATGCGGAGCCGCCGGAAACGATATTTTATTTGATGAAAAACTCTGTGAGAACGGCCGGAATTTCTGCAATAAATTGTGGAATGCGCTTCGCCTGATCAAGGGTTGGGAACAGGTAGATGCCCCGGAGAATGATGCCGATGCAAAACGCAATGCACTTGCCATCCGTTGGATGCGTGAAAAGATGAAAGCCGTCCTGGCTGATTTGGAGGGGAATTTTAAAAGCTACCGTTTGAGCGATGCACAGTTGGCATTGTATGGCTTTATCTGGGATGATTTCTGTTCCTGGTATCTGGAGATGATCAAGCCGGGCTATGAAAAGCCGATTGACAAGCAAACTTACGAGGCGACCATTGATTTGTTCTCCGACCTGATGATTGCATTGCATCCATTTATGCCCTTTATCACAGAGGAAATCTGGCACCAACTGCGGTCCCGCGGTGAGGGTGAAGATTGCATGTTGCAGGCATATCCTGCATCAGGTGGTGCGGAAGCGTCCCTGGTTGCGGCCATGGAACAAGCAAAAGACATCATTTCAAATGTACGCGATCTGCGCAACCAAAACCAGATCAAACCCAAGGAGGAATTGCGTCTGGGGGTTATGCAGGGAGCCGGCTCCGCCAAGATTTTTGCCGAAAATGGCTTGCAGGAGATGATCACCAAACTAGCGGTTCTCTCTTCCTTTGAGGAAGTGACCGAGGAATTGGAAAACAGCAAGTCGTTCATTTCCGGGACCGATCAGTTTTATGTTGAGATGAACCTCGAAATTGATGTTGAAGCCGAATGTGCCAAACTGAAAGAGAACCTGAAGTATCAGCAGGGGTTCTTGCGTTCGGTAGAAGGCAAACTCAAGAATGAGCGGTTTGTGAGCGGCGCTCCTGCACAGGTTGTGGAAGCAGAACGTAAGAAGATGGCCGATGCGCAATCGCGGATCAAATTCCTGGAAGAGTCTTTGAAGAAGTTGGGTTGCTCCTAAGCAAGCTTCTAATACGGCTTTGGAGCCTGTTTGGGATTTTTTGTTTGAGGCGAAAGCGAGTAAATTTTGTTTTAATTGAGGCAAAATTTGCAGTCGTAGTCGGGTTCTACGGCGAAAATTTTAACGAAGAGTAAAGCAAAATTTGCCGTTTGCAGCCCAAACAAAAAATCCCAAACAGGCTCTTTGTCTGTATTATTTGGGTAACTATGATTTTACTCCGTTCTTTGCGCTTGATGTTGTAAGGGGGTTAATCTTGGTGTGCTCTTTATGCAACTTGTTTTCAACCCCAGAGTGTATAATTTATTTCAAGCCAGTTTTGGCATAGAAAATCCATTCAGAATGAAGAAACTGATTGCACTTTGTTTCCTTTCTTTTAGTGTATTCCTGATCCAGTGTGGAAAAGACAATTCGGCTTCTGCTGATGCCTATCACAACGACAACGATTTGCCGACTCCGGAAAATCCGCGCTTTGAACTCCTGTCAAAGGAGGCAAGTGGGATTGACTTCAATAATGTCATTGAAGAAGATTTTATGTTCAACGTCATCCGTTTTGCCTATCTGTACAATGGCAGTGGTGTAGGCGTATTGGATGTAAACAACGATGGCTTGCAGGATGTCTACTTTATCTCAACTACCGGTAGTTGCAAAATGTACCAGAACGAAGGAAACCTAAAATTCAAAGACATTACTGAACAGGCGGGCGTCGCAGCATCAACCGGAGTGAAGACAGGGGTAACCGTGGTGGATATCAATGCAGATGGCTGGCAGGATATTTACGTGTGTCGATCCGGCATGCAGGCCAATGACGACCGGAGAAACCTGCTTTTCGTCAACCAAAAAAATGGAACATTCAAAGAAGAAGCGGCAGCCTATGGACTGAACGATCCGGCGGCCTGTTCCATCGCCAGTTTTTTCGATTACGACAACGACGGCGATTTAGATATGTACCTCGTAGTATATCCGGATGATTTTAGTCTGGTAAATCAGGTGCTTGCACGCGACATGGGTAATGGTGTTATTCAGCGTTTTAATGAGCCCAAAGATCACATGCACTCCGACCGCCTATACCGAAACAACGGCGACGGAACATTCAGCAACATCAGCCAGATTGCCGGTATTTGGAATCGCGCATTTGGTTTGAGCATCAACATCTCGGATTTCAACAACGATGGCTGGCAGGACATTTATGTCTGCAATGACTACATCGAACCCGATTTCCTCTACATCAATACTGGGAAGGGCTACTTTCAAGACAAAAACCTGAGCACCTTCAACCATTCCAGCGAAAACTCCATGGGCTCTGATTTGGCGGATTTCAACAACGACGGATTGCTGGACCTGGTTTCAGTGGATATGCTCTCTGAAGATTATGTATTGCAAAAAGAACGCCTAACCTCGCGCACCAATGAGCGCTACAACACACTCAATGGCTATGGCTACGGACATCAACAGGAACGCAATGTGCTTCAGTTGAATAACGGAAACGGAACCTACAGCGATATTGCTTGTCTCGCAGGTGTTTTTCAGACTGACTGGAGTTGGAGTGTTCTGGCGCAGGACTTTGACAACAATGGCTGGAAAGATATTTTTGTAACCAATGGCTATCGGCGGGATATTACCAACGCCGATTACATGATGTTTACTTCGGATTCAATCAATAAAAATGGTGGATTGGGCCCGGAAACATTTGACGATATCTATGAGTTTTATGAGATGATCCCCAGCCACAAGTTGCAGAATTATGTGTTTAAAAATACAGGCGGCCTGCAATATGAAAATGCATCTACCCCTTGGGGATTGGTGCAAAAAACGTACTCTACCGGCGCGGCATATGCCGACCTCGACAACGATGGCGACTTAGAACTGATCGTAAACAACATCGAGCGGGAAGCTTTTATTTATAAAAATACAAGTGCAGATAAAAAGGATGGAAACTGGCTTCAGGTCAAACTAAAAGGAAGTGCAGCCAACCCATTTGCAACCGGAGCCAAGGCCCGCATTACCGTGGGTGGTCAGGTTCAGTACCAGGAGTTGAACCCGACCCGCGGGTTTGAGTCTTCCGTTGAGGCACTTTTTCATTTTGGCTTGGGAAATGCTGACAAAATCGACAAACTCGAAGTGGAGTTTCCTGGTCAGCGCTTGCTTGCTCAAACCAACATAAAAGCCAACCAACGGCTCACCCTGGATTTTGAAAATGCCCAGCCCGGGCGTTTGAGTCCATTGCCCGAACCTCAGGCTTTTGTTCAGGACCTGAGCGATACGCGTGGTTTGGTGTATGCCCACAACGAAGACGATTTCTTTGATTTTGACCGGGAGCGTTTGCTTCCCTGGCGCTTGTCTACACCCGGGCCGGAAATCGCCACAGGCGATGCCAATGGCGATGGCCGTGAAGACTTTTACATCTGTGGTGCAACCGGATCTCCCGGAGCCTTGATGGTTCAATCGGCTGCCGGTACGTTCAGCGAGAAATCAAAGGACTTATGGGCTGCCGAGGCTGGATACGAAGATGCAGATGCGGTTTTTGTGGATTTTGATGGAGACGGCGACCAGGACCTTGTTGTTGCAAGCGGTGGAAACACCCAGCCAGCCGGTTCTCCCTTGTACGGGCTGCGTTTGTACCGAAACGATGGAGCCGGTGGATATTCTCCTAGCGTGGGCGCGACTCCGGAAATCACTACCAGCATTGCATCCATTTCAGCACATGATTACGACGGCGATGGCGACCAGGATTTGATTCTCGGCGGCTACTGTACTCCAGGGGCTTATCCCATGGCGCCGGCGAGTTATATTTTGCAAAACAACGGCAAAGGCGTTTTTGCCGATGCAACAGGAACGGCTTGTCCGGAGTTTGCCACCTTCGGTATGGTGCGCGATATGGTGTGGACAGATTTGAATGGCGACAAACGGGATGAATTGGTGGTCTTGGGAGAATGGACCCCGGTGACTGTTTTTACAGTTAAAGACGACAAGTTCACCAATGCAAGCAGTTCGTTTGGGCTGGACGGAACCAACGGATTCTGGAATGCCGTTCAGGCCGCCGATGTGGATGGCGATGGCGATCAGGATTTGATTTGTGGAAACCTGGGGTATAACACCCGATTCCGTGCTTCATCTTCCGAACCGCTTGAAGTATATGCCAATGACTTTGATGGCAACGGAAGCATCGACCCGATCATGACCCGCTACTTCAACGGAGGCAGTTACCCGCTGGCTACCCGCGATTTGCTGATCAAGCAGATACCAAAATTGAAAAAGCAATTTGTACGATACACACCGTTTGCCCGGGCTACCATTGATAAGATTTACAGCAAAGAGGAGCTCGATAAATGCTACCACCTCAAAGCAGAGGTATTGGCTTCCGTAGTTTTGATAAATGAAAACGGAAAACTGGTAATGAAAAACCTGCCAGATGAAGCCCAGATTGCACCGGTACACGCCATCGTGACAACAGATGTCAACGGCGATGGTAAAATGGACTTAATTCTGGCTGGAAACGATTACGGCCAGCAGGTAGAAACCGGCCGTGTAGATTCCGGAAACGGAACCTTATTGCTCGGAGATGGCAAAGGTGGATTCCGCCCGGTATCCGCCCGTGAATCCGGCCTTTGGGCCAACAAACAAGTCCGCTCCCTGGCACTGATTCAAGCCGGAGGGAAGCCCATGCTGTTAGTCGGAAACAATAACGACAAGATGCAGGTGTTTAGTTGGTAGGGGAGTAGTAGGAATAAAAAAGTAAAAAATTATTTTTATTTGATTTGGTATTTATGCCGCACAATTAATTGATTATAAATTAGTTGTGCGGCTTTTGTGTATCAGAAACCTGATTTATTCAAAAAAATGTATTTGCATTGTTAAATAGATTGTGGTAGATTAGTCCTATCATTCATTCATTCTTCATTTTAAAATTTTTACCACATGAAATCACTAATCAATACCGGATTGGCCATTATTGTTCTGCTATTGGCTGCAAATTTGGTTTTTAATGCCTGCAAGAAAGAAGCTGATGTTGAAATTGGTTCCCAAACCAATCAAAGTACTCAAAGAACAAATGATTCAGATTTGGCCTTTGAGGTTACGGATGCAAATGGCAATTGTTTTGTTGTTTCTCTGAAGCGGAATGCGGACAATTCAGTTGAACTCACAAAAATTCCTGTCCCTTGTTCGTCGGATAATCAATTTGGAAAAAGATTGACATTTGCGTTTGACTACCAAATTGTCGACGGTTCAATTCCAATTCCTAATGATGGGGTTTATTGGTATATTCCGATTGATGGCGGTGGAAGCCCTGAAGCTGTAGGAGGTTCATTCATTTGTCGTTGTGAGGGGGGATATGATTCTGAAGATCCGTTCTGTGATAATGGGATAGCTATGTGTTCCGTAGAAACAGGAAGTGCTTGGAGTAGTTCTGCTGTTTATTGTACGAGTGTTTGTTGTACAGACTGCGATTTATCTTGGTGTCCTGAAGTCCTTGCTGATTGTAACTCAGTAGGAAGTGGGATTGTTGTTGAGGCGGATACAATAATTGTTACGAGTCAATCGCCTACATTTACAGTAATTAATGATGGTATTCGATTGACTGCAATTGATGATGGTGTAGGAACAACTCTCATACGAACTGTTCTGGATGGAAATGCATTAAATTCAAGTACTCGTCTTTATAATTATTCAGAATTAAACATATCAAATAGTGGAGTTGACCTTCCTACGGGTGTGAGTTGTTGGTATATTCCTTTTGAGGTTGGAGGTCAACCTATTTTGGTCGATGCTGCTTCAGGTCCTGGAGTTGAGTGTTATTCTGGAACTCCCCCATGTTCTGGTGATTGCGATTTAAATTTAGACGAAGCACATCCGGGTTGTTTAAAGTGTGATTGTAGTGTTTCTGGAGGCGATTGTGATATGCGCGTAAATAAAGTTTCTGTAGGTTCTGGGGTAATACTTGTCTCTCCTAATTTATCTGTCATAGAATAACTAATCAGGTGTTAAAAAACATCTATGAAACAGCTTATTATAGGCCTTGTTCTGATTGTATCAAGTATTCCGAGTTGGGGCCAGTGCCCCAACTCGGCAATTTTGGTATTTGATTCATTAAATAAGTATGTGGCTGGCCTTGATAGGTTTAGTTTTGAATGTGCTATTACCATAAAAAGACCATTTTCTGTTGATACAATTCAAAAGAAAGGTAAAACATTTGTCTTCCATTGTGAAAGTTCATATGACACCATTGCATCGTTTCTGACTTTCGATGAGTTGGGGGGAGTTGGTTATGATGGTATGCAGTTTTATCATCTAAACCTTGTAGATAAAAAAGTCTATGTTCAAAAACCAAAGGATAAATCAGACATATTAAACAAAAAGAGCTCTTTAGATGCCGCATATACACAGTTATTATTCAATCCACGATATCCTGCATTTGATTTGAACAAGTTTGCATCTGCAATTCTTGATTCTTTTAGCACAGATGCCGGTAACCGAATGATGCGGGTAACATATCTAGACTCTTTACCTAATCCCTATTATTCAAATGAGTTAGATAATCGTTTAGTAACAATAAAGGAAGAATATGAGTTTCAACCAAGTTCCGCTGACTTGGTTGTTTTTCGGACCTGGATTGATCATTTTCATGATCCGTTTTTTATAGAAAGAAGATTTTCTAAATTAAATCCAATTCCTGAAAAATTAGGGTTTAATGATGTTCTTAATATAGACTCTTTGTTAAAAGTTGGCTTTGAACTGATTAATGTAAATGAAATAAAAAAAGAAGGAGAGCCTGTTTGTTCAATTTCGGTTGGGGACTCGTTTCCTAATTTTAATTTATTAGGATTAAATGGTAATCAGTTCGATTTACATGAAGTTACAGAAGGAATAATTTTATTGGACTTTTGGTATAAGGGCTGTGTTCCTTGCTTATTAGCACATCCTTTTATTGATACGCTCTATTCCAATTATAAGGATAGAGGATTATCGGTTATTTCAGTTAATGGTATAGATAAGGATATAAATAACCTAAATGAATTTGTTAATAAACGATCTGTTCATTTTCCTGTTTTCCTAGACCAAGAAAAGGAACTTATTACTTTCTTAAATATTAGGGCTTATCCATTATTTATATTAATTGAGGCTAAGACTCGAAAAGTAGTATATGTTAATTCCGGTTTTGGAGATGAATCAAAACATATGTTAGAGGAAAAGATATTGAACTTATTAAATTAAATTCTATGAAACCCATAATCAAAACACTGCTTCTTTTTCTGTTTCCATTCACCACCTTTTCCCAAACCCTCGTAGAGCGGCAGGCTTTTATTGACGAGGTCGAAGCAAACCTGCTTTCCGTGGAAAAGGGCTGGTTTGACTGTTCCTACCTGTGGAAGTCTGCTTTGAAAACAGATACTATTCGTAATTCTGGTCGTGTGTATTTTTTTAGAAGTCAGGAGAGTCCGAAACGATATCCTGCGTTTGTATTACAGGGGCCAAAAGGCCGTTGGCGGGCATATGATGGGAGCACACTGTACGAAGTGCAGCCCGCGAGCCAACGAATTGTTATGCTTCCAATAGAAGATGATGACAAATTACTTAGTCTGCTGAATGGGAATAGCGAAAATGATCTACTTTTCAAACCCTATTTATTGGCAGGTGTTCGCCCGATATTTGAAGTAATTTGTAGCGAAAAATATATTATTCTTAAAGAGAGGGTTCGCGCCAATGAAGAAGAGATTATTCAGTTTACTTTTAATGATTCTACAAAATCTGAAAGGAAGTTTCATTTTAGTGATCCTGAAACAATTCACTATTCTTTAACTTGGAAATTTCGTGCTTCTGATTTAAGTTTTGAATCGTATGTTTCTCACGCGGAGTTTACTAGAAGCCCTCAGCACCAAGAGGTATATACCTCACCTGTTTACCGACTTCCGGATTCCAGTCGTTTTGAGGATTATTTTAAGTTGGACTCCCTGATCGGTGCCGGATTTACCCTATGGGATGCGGTAAAAAAAGAAAGGAAAAAGGAGCCTGAATTGCTTATTTCATACATTCCGGATTTGGTATTGCCGGTATTATCGGGCGACAGCCTTTCGTTGAAGGCAATGCCTGGGAAATTGGTGCTGCTGGATTTTTGGTACAAAGCATGCGCCCCATGCCTGATGGCCATTCCGGCAGTCGATAGTTTGTACCAAACCTATAAAGCAAATGGCTTGTCGGTATATAGCGTAAACGTAAGCGATAAGGATCAAGAAGACCTCAAAAATTTTGTGGTTGAGCGTGAGATACACAATCCGGTACTTCTGGATTTTGATCATAAACTATCAGGTGCATTGGGCACTACTGCGTATCCTACATTTATACTTGTTGATCCTTTCTCCGGAAAAATTGTACATATGCAACGCGGGTTTTCAACGAACTTGCGCCAGGAGTTATCGGAAAAAATTGACGTCTTTCTGAATCAGGATTGAGTGTCTTGAGTGAGAAGTTTTTCTTTCTTTCCAGGCTAAATTGGCTATCCTTACATTCATTTAAGAGGATATCTAAATTTCGATTCTGAGGCGAAGTCGAGCAAATTTTGTTTTTATCAAGGCAAATTTTGCAGTCGAATACGGGTAATTCGGCGAAAAATTTAACGCAGACAAAAACAAAATCTGCCGAATGTAGCCCAGAAATTGAATTTTAGATATTCTCTACCATAGATGCTCTAACTTAGCCCCTACAAAACTTTGTAGGATGAAACGACGCAGAAATTTATTCCCACTTCTTCTGGTACTTGCTTTTTTTAGCCTGATTTCCTGTGCACCGAAGTTGCCACTTACCTTGACTGCCAGTCCGACAGAAAACACCCGGGCGGCTATGAAAAAGCCCTACCTGATTATGATTTCCCTGGATGGATTTCGTTGGGACTATGTGGAGCGGTTTCAGCCACCGAATTTGAGTCGGTTTGTTGCCGAAGGAGTACAGGCTGAGTCCTTGATCCCGTCGTTTCCTTCCAAGACCTTTCCCAACCACTACACCCTTGCAACCGGGATGTATCCGGAGAACCACGGGCTGGTTGGGAATTCATTTTTCAGTTATAAGAAAAATGCCCTGTATACAATCAGCAACCGGGCCTATGTGGAAGACGGAACATTTTACAATGGCACTCCTATTTGGGTACAAGCCGCCAGATATGGGATGGTGACGGCCAGCTACTTCTTTGTTGGCTCCGAGGCAAATATTCAGGGTATTCATCCGACCTATTACCACCCGTATGATGGCGAGGTGCAAAAGTCCGAGCGGGTTGCCGGAGTGCTGGAATGGTTGCGCCTGCCTGCCAAACAGCGGCCGCACATGATCACCATGTATTTTGAAGACATGGACAATGCCGGACACGCCTATGGCCCCAACGACGATGAAAAATTAAAACAAGCCTTGTTTGATTTGGACGCGGCTCTGGGAAGCCTGTTTGATGGGGTGCGCGAAACAGGCTTGCCGGTCAATATCATCATTGTATCCGATCATGGAATGCTGGAAATCCCTATGGACCAGTACATGTCCTTGGATCTTGTTTCCGATGATACCCGGTACCGGACGGTGAGCAATGGTGCGATGGTTAGCATTCATCCCAATCGACCGCATGAAACGGAGGAGATTTATGTGCAGCTAAAAGATAAAGAGGACCACTTCACGGTATACAAAACTGCGGATACCCCGATGTATGAGTATGAACCCAAAAACAAAGACTGGGGCACAATCCAGATTATCCCTGAAAAAGGCTACTATTTTGTCACGAATGGCAGTCTGGATTACAAAAAAAATGCTTCCAAAGAGGTGTATGGAGAACATGGGTTTGATCCGGGATTTAAGGAAATGCACGGGATCTTTTATGGCAATGGCCCTGCATTTAATATGGGCCAAACCGTGCCATCTGTCAAGAACATTCACATCTATCCGGTGATGTGTGAAATCCTGGATATTCCGGTTCCTGAAGAAGTTGACGGACAACTGAGCGCGCTGCAAGCAGTATTGAAAAAATAGGCACGTTCGATGGGCCTATTACGCAGGCAAATTGGTAATGAGTTTGTATCCGATGCCCCGGACATTCACAATTTTTACGTTGGGGTCTGCTTCCAGTTTTTTGCGCAGCTTTGAAATAAAAACATCCAGGGTGCGGCCGATGTAGGCACCCTCGTCTCCCCAAACGATCTTAAGCAGGTGGTCGCGTTTTAAGGTGGTGTTGGCTGCCCGGTGCAGCAGGGTCAGGAGTTCTGATTCTTTGTCTGTCAATTCGATTTCCTTATCTGCAATACGGAGCACGTTTAGGTTTGAATCAAAAACAAAGGCACCAATTCGTGAACTGTGAGGCAGGTCTTCCGGTTTTTGTCGTTTAAAACGAAAAAAACCAAACAGGCCGATTAGTAGGAATATGCCTGTTGTCAGGAGGACCCCGGCTATATAACTTTTAGGATGTGATTGATCTGGTGGAGCAGTCACCCAGAGCCCAAGTTCTTCACTTTGTGCGCGCAGGGTGATCCGTACCTGGTAGCAACTGCGAGGCATTTCTCTTTTTGCACAGGGGATCAGGTTTTTGCTCCCTGCTGGTCCCATTTCATAGCTGTAACACACAACCTTGGAGTCGCACTGTACAACTTCAACCGTGTAAGGGCCATGGATGTCGCTTTTGTCAAATACCTGCTCAACGGTTTTAACCAACTTTCCCGGATGCAAACCCAACTCAGCTTCAAACTGAATGGTAAATTCATCTCCTTCCTGTTGGATGGGCAATACCCGAGAGGTGCTGTCGCCTTCGAGCAGCAGCAGTTCGTGTCCGATCATGCGCATGGCCACCAGCAGGTGCTTCTGTCCATCCTGAGCAGAAGCTTGCAAGGAAGGAAACAGGAGTCCGGAAAATAAGAAACAGGCTAAGTGGGTTAATTTGCTCAGCATCATGCAAATCTATTTTATTTCAATGCTATTTGAAATGATTTACAGGCCATTTTACAAACATTTACATTTCAAAATGATGGGGCAGCTGCAGTACTGCTACCTTTCATCTGATATTGTTTTTTAGTTTTTATACCCATTTTCTAAAAATACACCGCATGAAATTGATCGATCCTGCATCCTGGATTAGTTACTTTGTTTTTTCCTGTTTTTACTTTACTGCCTGTAGTGGTCAGGAAGTGCCTGCTTCAGAAAAGGAAACCATGAGCAATGTGTCGATCCCAGGAGTTGAAATAGGGAATGAATCACCGAATGGTTCTTCCTTTTTGTTCCCACTGGAAGCTGGTCATACGGTGGACTCCATGGAGAAAGTAGGGGAGTACATCCGGGATGTTTTTGAAGATAGGAATGGTGGATTGTGGTTTGCTACCCTTGAAAAAGGTGTTGCCTACCTGGAAGCAGCACCTGAAGGCAAACGAACCTTGATGTATCTGAATGAGCACGCAGGAATGACTTCGAACCAGGTCAATGCCATTGCGCAGGATTCATCCGGAGCCATGTGGTTTGCCACGGCCCGGGGAGTGACCCGGTATCAATCCGGAAAATTTTACATGTATGAAGAAAACGGAGGGCTGGGCGATGATCCCTGTTGGTGTATTTATGTTGATCGCTCCGGTACCGTATGGACGAGCAATAACAAGGGCGTTTTTCGTTTGGAAGGCGAACGGTTTCAGCCATTCCCGTTGCCCAAGCCAGCAATAGAAAACCCCAGCTTTCTTTTGAATCTGAACCTTGTGTTGAGTATCGTGGAAGATCGGAATGGCGCCATGTGGTTTGGTCGGGATGGTCTGGGTGTCTGCAAATACACGCCCGGCGCTGCTGAACCATTTACACTGTACACACAAGCCGATGGCCTGTGCAACAACGAGATTCGCTCCATTTGTGAAGGCCGGGATGGAACCATGTGGTTTGGCTCGTTCAATACCCGGGTTCCGGATAAAGAAAACGCATTTAGTTATGTTGATTCCAGGGATGGCGGACTAAGTCGGTTTGATGGCAAAACATTCACCCGTTTCCCGGAAATTGAGGGGCTGCACCAAAGCAATATTTGGTCTGTCAAAGAAGACCAATCTGGAAACATTTGGGTGGCATCCATGCACTACGGGGCCTACCGGTTTGACGGCAAAAATTTCAAGTTATTCAGTGAAAACGGGGGCATGACCATGAATTGTATCCAGAGCATGCATCAGGATAAGTCGGGAACCTATTGGTTTGGGTTTTCCGGTGGCCTGTTTCGGCTGGAAGATGGCCAGTTCAAACATATTGGGGTAAACGATAAATTCTAATTACCGCCCACCCGTACGGACGCGATTCATCACATCTGTACGGGTAGGTTTTACCACTCAATTACCCCTTTTTTTTCAACAAAAAGATATACACCGGAAGGTGGTCGCTGTAACCATTCAGGAAGATGTCGCCTACGAACGTTCGGTGGGGATATCCGCGGAAGGCGCCTTCTGTTTGGATCATCCAGGGTTTGCGGAAAACTACTGATTTGTACAGTTGCCAGCCGCCGTATTTTTTGAAACCAGAGGCTGAGAAATCAGGATTTGATCAAACAAGTTCCAGGTATCGCGGTAGGCCAGGGTGCCATTGCCTTTTTTGTAGTGGTCGTACATGGTATTGTACAATTCACCATCCTGAATTTGAGTAGCATCCGGAACTCCGCGCAGAATTTTGGTTACGCTTTTATTGTTCGCGTCGTCGTTCAGGTCGCCCATCACGATGATCTTGGCGGCAGGGTCGGCAGCCTGAATGCTGTCAGCCAGGCTTCGGCAAACCTCTGCTGCTTTGGCGCGCCGCCAGGCACTTGCCTTTTCGCCACCACCGCGCGAGGGCCAGTGGTTGACCATGATGTGCATCGGGTCGCCCTGGAAGGTGCCGTACACATACAGTACATCACGCGTATAATCCGGTTTGCCGGTTTTGGGGTCCACCAGTTCTACGGGCAGGTTTTTGGAAGAGATTACAGTGAAGTACTTGGGCTGGTAGAGCAGACCACAGTCGATTCCCCGTTCATCGGGTGAGTCGTGGTGTACAATTTGATAATTGCGATCCCGGATCAGTGGTTCCTTGACCAGGTCGCGTAGTACGGATTCATTTTCAATTTCAGAAACCCCCAGGATTGCCAACCCGTCCGGAGTGAGTTCAGTTCCCAATTGTGCAATCACCTTGGCCATGTTGGCCTGTTTGGCATAATACCGTTCAGTGTTCCACTTCAGGCGGCTCTCAGGGTGGTAGTCCCAATCATTTACATCCGGTGTGTCGATGGTATCAAACAGATTTTCCAGGTTGTAAAAACCAATGGCGGTAACTTCGTAGGCATCAGTATCAGTATCCTGAGCAAAAACAGGAAGGCTAAGGATGGAAAGGAGCGCTAGCGTAAGGAGTTTTTTCATTGTAATTGGGTATTGGATAATATGCTTCATAAAATGGATTGCGAGCAGAAAAGTACTGCTCTGGTTTGCTTTTCTGCAAAGGAAAAACATTTCCGGAGGCTTTCCTGCCACTTTGCAATTAATTAACAAGGACTTTTTCACTGTGGTGGGGTATCTTTTGCTAATTTTGCAGGCCAAATGAAAATCTTTTCAACTTCACTAAGCTTTCAATTCGCTAATGAATTTAAGACCACTTTTTCTGGGCCTGCTTTCTTTGCTGGCCATCTCTCTTAGTGCGCAAAATACTGGTTTGCGCGGCACCCTCACGGATGCCGAAGACAACACGCCCTTGACCAACGCCACAATTATTCTGAGTGGTACAGGGGTAGTTGTAGCCAGTGACTCTGAAGGCCGTTTCGAACTCGACGGCCTGGCCCCAGGCTCTTACGAATTGCTTATTTCCCACAATGGTCATCAACCCATCGAACGCGAAGTCAACATTCGTGCAGGTGTCATGCTTGATCTCAATGGGATTTCGATGACTCGTAACCTGTCGACCGAAACCCGGACTTCGGATATTCCAACGGTTACCCTGGCTGAGGCTGAAGCCGAAACAGATGGAGCCGGGGAAGTAGCCAACTTGCTGCATGCAAGCCGGGATGTCTTCCAAAACATCTCTGCCTTTGGCTGGTTCTATTTCCGTTTTCGGGAACGCGGCTACGATTCCGAGCACTTCCCATTACTCCTCAACGGAGTTCGAATCAATGACCCTGAAACCGGCATCGCATTTTATGGCGAAATCGGTGGTTTGAACGACGTCCTTCGGCGGCGTCAGAGTGCTATCGGAATGGAAGTTACCGATTTTACATTTTCTGAAATTGGTGGCGCAACCTTTATTGACACACGTGCTTCTGCACAGCGCAAGCAGGTGCGTGCATCCTATGCGGTGAGCAACCGGACCTACACCAATCGGGTAATGGTCACCGCCAGCACCGGACTGATGCCAGGTGGTTGGGCGGTTTCCGCCTCCGCAAGTCGTCGCTGGGCACAGGAAGGTTACCAGGACGGTACCTTTTACGATGGCTACTCGTACTTTTTGTCGGTAGAAAAACAGTTTGCCCGTCGCCATGGATTGAACTTTACCTTGATGGGTGCACCTACTCGTCGTGGACGCGCAGGTGATACCTTCCAGGAAATGTATGACCTCGCTGGCACCATTCGGTACAACCCGTTCTGGGGATATTGGAATGGAGAAAAGCGAAATTCCAATGTGGCCCGCTCAAATCAGCCTATTGCGATTTTGCGGTATGACTGGAGTCCTGCCGACAATACCAGTCTCATATTTTCAACATATGGACAAGCCGGTAAAAATGGCTACACCCGTTTGGATTGGTTTCAGGGCAACAACCCCAACCCGGATTACAACCGTCGTTTGCCATCTGCATTTGAAGATCCGGAACTGGCAGCAGCCTGGGCACAGGAATTGCAGGACAATGAATCGCTTCGCCAACTCAATTGGGCTTCAATGTATGAAGCCAATACCATCAACACAGAAACCATCCAGGATGCAAACGGCATTCCCGGAAACAGTGTGACTGGAAAGCGGAGCCAATATGTGATTTCTGATAACCGTTCCGACAGCAAGGAGTTGGGGTCAAACCTGATCCTGCGCCATAGCATCGATGAGCATTTTACTATGAATGCAGGCCTGGATTATCAGTACTACCTCGGCAACAACTTCAAGGTAGTTGATGATATTCTCGGTGGTGATTTCATCGTGGATTGGGACCGGTTTGCACAGCAAGATCAACCGGACAACCCGAATGCTCGTGACAATGACCTGCGCATCACAAACCACATTGTGAAAGAGGGTGAAACCTACGGGTACAATTACGACGAAAATATTCGCAAATTTGGTGGCTGGTTGCAGTTCCAATACGATATCAATAAACTCTCCCTTTTTGCCGGAGGCGAATTGAACAACACCACGTTCTGGCGAACCGGCAACATGCAAAATGGCCGATTCCCGAATGAGTCTTTGGGGGATTCAGACAAACAACTGTTTTCCACGTACGGCTTAAAAGGTGGTGCTACCTTTAAACTCAACGGCCGGAACTACATTTACGTACACGGCTTTTACGGAACCCGTGCACCGCAGTTCCGCGATGTCTATTTGTCGCCTCGTATTCGCAACGAATACGTTGAGGGCGCTGATGTATATACAATCAAAAGCCTGGAAGGTGGCTACCAGTTGCGCGCTCCTAAAATACGCGCACGGGCAACAGGCTACATCACCCAGTTTGAAAATGAAATTGACGGATACATGCTGTTCCAGCCCAGTGTTGGAGTTTTTGGAACACAGTTGACTACCGGAATTAACCGACAGCACGCAGGTGTGGAGTTGGCGGTTGAAGCAAAGCCATTTGTTGGCTGGACCGTTTCTGCTGCTACAAACCTGGGACAATATATTTATACCAACCGTCCTAAACTATACCTGACACTCGATAACACCGCGGAGTTGATCCTGGATGGTGTGACCGTTTACCAAAAGCATTACAACGTACCGCGTACTCCACAGACTGCCGCCTCACTTGGTCTCAAATACGAAAGCCGACGTTTCTGGTTTGCTTCCCTGACGCTCAACTGGGCAGACAATCTGTGGTATAACTTTGACCGTACACGACGCACTGCAGGATTTGTGGAAACTTTTGTTCCTGAATCCGATGCATGGAACCTTGCTCTGGATCAGCAAAAGGCACCAGCAGCATATACACTGGACTTTTTTGGTGGAAAATCCTGGCGATTTGGCCGGAAGTACTTCCTTTACTTGAATGCTGGTTTGAACAATATCCTGAACAACCAGAATGTAATTATATCCGGTCGCGATGCGTATCGCAACGGATATGCCAACGACCCAACGGATGTACGTTTGTACACCAGTGAATTGATTTATGCTCCGGGCTTCAACTACTTTGTCAGCCTGAGTGTCCGTATCTAAAAAACTTAAAAACTATATCATGCGTATTTCGAAGTTTTTCTTCCAAATTTTCCTCCCGGTTGCTTTGCTGGGAACCATCGTTGTTTCGTGTGTAAAGCAGGAATTTGATGAGCCGCCTTTGGGCGGTGATCCGGTTGTGCTCACACCAAATACTACCATTGCACAACTGAAAGCGCTGCACATCACAGGTGGTGGTTATGATAAAATCACAGAAGACCTCACGATTGGTGGTGTTGTGATCATGGACGACCGTTCTGGCAACTACTACAAAACCCTGGTGATCCAGGATGAAACAGGTGGTATTGAAGTAAAATTCAATGATGGCTACCTGTTCAACCAGTTCCCTGTTGGCCGTACCATTTATATCCACTGTCAGGATTTGGTTTTGACTGACTACAACAACCTTATTCAATTGACTGGTAGCCTTGTTTCCTCTGGCGGCCAACTGGATGATGTTGGTTTGACAGAGTCACAGGTTCGTGCAAAAGTTGAGAAGGGTGCAATCAGTACAACTCCTCCTGCACCGAAAGTTGTGACTTTGAGCCAGATTTCCTCTCAGGATGTCAGCACGCTGATTCGCCTGGAGGATGTGCAGTTTATCAAGGCTGACACCGGAATGACCTACGCGGATCCGGTTACCAACTTCAATCTGAACCGCACCCTGGAAGACTGCAATGGGCTCGAACTGATCGTACGTACCAGCGGCTATGCTGATTTTGCAGGTGAACTGACTCCTGGCGGTAAAGGCACCATTACCGGTGTATTGAGTGTGTATGGAAATACCCTCCAGATGTACATCCGTGACTTGAACGATGTACAAATGGATAGCCTCCGTTGTGGTGTTATCCCTGGCGGTGGCGATGGGCTGACCAGTCTGTTTG
This sequence comes from Saprospiraceae bacterium, assembly GCA_041392625.1. Taxonomy (GTDB): domain Bacteria; phylum Bacteroidota; class Bacteroidia; order Chitinophagales; family Saprospiraceae; genus M3007. The sequence continues at coordinate 33,560 of JAWKLR010000023.1, forward strand.
AATCGTTTGAAGGCGCAAGTTCCGGTCAGGACCTCGACTTGTCTGGCTGGGTGAATGTAGCCGTTGCGGGCAACCGGCTTTGGCGCGCATCTTCATTCTCCAACTCGACCTTTGCTTCTGCAACAGCATACAATTCCAACCTGGCTGATATGCAGACCTGGCTGATCACTCCTGCACTGGATTTGAGCTCACAACTGACCCTCAACTTCACTTCTTCTTCCGGATACTACACCCACGATGGTCTAACTGTATGGGTTTCAACCGATTTTGACGGTCAGGATGTCAACGGTGCTACCTGGACAGAGCTCGCCTTCAACAAGCCAGCCGGAGATGCGAATGGCTACACCGATTTCGTTCCTTCCGGAGCGATTGATTTGCCTGTGTTTGCCGGCAAAGGGTATGTTGGGTTTAAGTACAGTGGAAACACAACTACCAACACCACCACCTGGCGTTTTGACAACATCGAAATCGAATAAATTCAGTTATTTTGAGTGCAAAAGAATTCCAAACGCAACGTTTGGAATTCTTTTGCGTTTTTTAGGAAATGGTTAGCATGTACAAACATATTTCAATGAATGCAGCGATGCAGAACTGGTTGAAGCAGTCAGCCCCAGGCAGGTTGTTTCAGGCAAGACCAATGTTTGCTAATCCTTTTTCGTTCATTTTGTTAGTTATTCTGTTGTTAGGTTTTGGTCAAAAAAGCCATGCACAGACGACAGACTCTTTGCAACTATTTGAAGAGCCGGTTGCAGAAAAGAAGGCCGGTTTTTTTGCAAAAGATTATCCCAATCCCAAAAAAGCATTGATCCTTTCCTTTGTACTTCCAGGTGCAGGCCAGGCTTACAATAAAAAATGGTGGAAAATTCCGTTGGTATATGGTGCGCTTGGCACCGTAGCCTGGATTGAGGCAAACAACATCCGGCAATACACCAAATTGCGGGATAATTACAAGTATTTGGTGGATGATGACCCCAATACCAATCCATTTGAGGAGCCGTATATTTACCTGAATGCTACACAAACCAAGTTTTACCGGGATGAAGCGCGCAGAACGCTTGAACAAAGTTCCCTTGTTTTGGGTTTGGTCTATGTGCTAGTCGCAACCGATGCATTTGTTGATGCTCATTTGAATAGTTTTGATGTAAGTGATGACCTGAGTTTCAACCTGCGTCCCAGGGCCATTCCAAACAATCTGGGTCAACCAGCAATCGGATTGGGGATATCTATTCCACTGCATGGGCAAACTATGGGTTCAGGCAGGAGTCGGCTGATACAGCCATAATGCAACCTTGGTCTGAATAACTCAAAATCATACAAATTTGCGTGCAGTCTTCGAAAGTGAATCCGATAGTTTTGAAATGTCCCGTCGTCATTTCCTTGAGAGCATTCGCTTTCCACTTGTCTTTGTTTTGATCCTTTGGCTGGTGCATGGCTATCAGGTGATGGCGGGCTGGGATCCGGTCAATTTTGGTATTATTTCGCGGCGACTGTATGGAATTATGGGGATTGTCACCGGGCCATTGGTTCATGGCAGTTGGGAGCATTTGATTTCCAATACCTTCCCACTTTTGTTTCTCAGTGTTATCTCCATCTATTTTTACCGCAAGGTAGCCTACCGTGCTTTCTGGATGATCTATTTCCTGACGGGGGCTTCTGTGTGGCTGTTTGCCCGGCATGTTTCCCACATTGGTGCAAGTGGTGTGGTCTATGGCCTGGTTGCATTTATCTTTTGGAATGGAGTTTTCCGCCGAAGTATTCGCTCCATCATTCTTGCCCTGATTGTTGTTTTGCTGTACAGCGGTATGTTTTTTGGCATCCTGCCCGATCAGGAGGGGGTTTCCTGGGAAAGCCACTTGTTGGGTAGTTTGATGGGGATTTTTACATCCTTTTGGTTTAAAGGCGAATTGGAAGACGATGAGCTCGACCATCGCGAAGAACCATTCGCTGCGGAGCGGTTGATTGCAAAACAGCACTATCTGCCCAGGGATATTTTTGACAAAACCAAGGCTCAGCGCATCGCTGAAGAGGAGGAGGCCAGACGGCTGCGGGAACAGCAGAACAACACTTTTTTTCCTCCTTTCTGGAATCAGGATTCCACGTATTAGATTCCGTTCCTGCTTATTCGCCAACAACAAAGCCCGATGCCCAGACTCCGGACTTTCCTTTTAATACGAGTTGATAGTTTCCGGGGGATAAGTGATTAACTTGAATCTCCAGCACTTTTTGGTCTTGCACCGGAATGGTTCTTATCAGTTTTCCCTGTACATCCCATATCTGGGCTTCAAAGAAGCGGTGATCTGATTCGATCCGCAGTTTGTCTGAGGAGGGGTTGGGAGTCAGTCGAACTTCCGTATCCTGACGGATTGCCTTGGTTGACGAGGCCATTGAAACACCTTTTACAATGGTATATTCTCCGGCCCAAATTTTATTAATACGGATGCCTCCAAATTTGTCCATGCCTGAACCCAGTTTATTTACCTGATAGTCCGGATGCTCCATCCAGGGAGCGCCAGGCCCGGGACGATACGCGAGCAGTATACTGTCTTCAGAAGGACTGGTTTGTGCAAAAAGTTCGGCATCTAATTCATCTTGTTGACCTTTCCCGTCGTAAAAAATGCTTCCGGCACCTTCAAAATCGGCGGGGATATTTCCTGCAATAGTCCAGTATCGGTTTGTGAATAGGTAGTTGTTGGGGTTCGCTTGGCCAAACGTATCGGGTATGGCCCAGTGATGCTCCACGCGAACCAGCAGGGAGTCATCCAGAGCCGGTATGTTGATCGTCAACTTAGCCGGGGTAAATGATTGATTCCCCGCCGTATACAGCATGCGTTCTTTGTCGGCCCGGGCAAGGCTTAGTCGGTGCCGGGTATTGCTCCATACAAACATAGGCTGTGTTCCCTGCAATGGAATGCGGGCTGAATCGGTTTCTCCGGAGACTTCAATGACCGCATAGGTCCGATTAAAATCAGCATCCACCAAACACAGCTCCAGTGGAACTCCATGGTAGAAATGTTCCGCCCCGCGAAGTTTTTGTCGAACAAATACCTCCAGCGAGTCCGGGATTCCGGGAGACGATACCAGATGAAAAGAGTCGATTTGAAAATGAGAAAATCCGGGCTGGAAAACCCAGTCATCGAAAAAGTCATCCAGGTTTTTCCCAGTTGCTGCACCGAGTACATCGCGTAATTCCTCGCTGCTCCAGTCTGAAAATGCTGCATCACTTAGTACCATTCGTAACCCTGTTCGAAACAGCGAATCTCCAAGATAGGTTCGCAGGTTGTGTACGAGCACTGCGCCTTTGTCATAGACATGAGATCCATAGGTGTATGCGTGCGGAACACCGGAAACTGCCCGGTAGCCCCCTTCTTCCAGGTGGGTGTTTTGAAGCACTTGTAGAAAGTTGGCTTGAACAGCATCCAAGTAGGCTGTTTCGCCGTAGACCCATTCGGTGAACAACTGTTCAGAATAAGAGGCCCAACCTTCGTTTAGCCACATGTCTTCTGCGGTGGTACAGGTTGCCAGGTCGCCCCACCAGTGGTGACTGAGCTCGTGCGCCATCAGGGTTTCAAAACTGGTTGTTCCATCGACGGCAGCGGCCATATATGCAATGTTGGTAGCATGTTCCATGGCTCCTGCATTGAAGGGAACAACGGAGTATCCAACTTTGTCCCATAAATAAGGGCCATACCAATATTCAAAACAAGCAAAGGCCTCGGGGAGGTGAATGAATGAGTTGGCCAACTGAACGCTGTCGGATGGATGCACTCCGATTTGTACCGGCGTTGCACCTCCTTCTCCCTGAAGTGTCCGACTAAATTCAGTGAACGGGCCAGAAGCAAAACACAGCAGATAACTTGGAATTGGGTCGTTAATTTCCCATACGGTTTCCAGTTTTTGACTTATTGTATCAAGTTCCTCTGATAGGCGGGTTCCGCAACCGAAAACCCGATTCTCTGCAGCAGTAGTAGCAGTAAGCCGGTAAGCGCAGCGTTCGATAAAATTGTCGAAACAGGGATACCATGCCCGGCCAAAATTGTGTGGATCAGCATCGAAACCAACCCCCAGGTTGTAAAAGTATGCGCCCTGGTGGTATACACCGCCCCAGCCGGTGGCATCCAATATCGGAGTCCCGGAATAGAAAATGGTTATTGGAGCGCCCGGACCGGTATTTTGAACTGTATTAAACTTTATTTGAGTGCCATATGAATTTGGATAAAAAACCGCATTCACTCCATCAATGTGCACGGAGTCCACGTGTATGCCGACCAGGTCAAAATAAATTCCCCACACACCGTCGGTCAATATAGTGTATTCGTATTGCACAGAACCACTCAGGTAGGGTGGGGCATCCAGGTTCAGGTGGATATCACCCATCAACAGGTCAATTGAATCCATTCGCGGATCAGCCTCCGGGCTTAAATAGGAACTTGTCTGTTTCAACTCCCTGCAATTTTTCACTGCTGGAGCAGGCTGCTGGGCAAATAAATACAAGGGTTGTAAAAACAACAGAAAGATCAAACGGTACGGCATAGCTGGATAGTTTAATGAAGGCATGCAAGATAGTGGTTTTTAGGCTTGTTGGATCATCGGGGTGAAATCATACGTCCCTGAAAAAATTAAAGATATGGCCATTGAATTCCATTTTACCGCATAAGTTCCTCGGATACAAATACCTTTTATCCATAAAATTCCGCAACTTTGCGGCGTTTTAGAAATGGGGGGAGTGAATTCCCTTTTTTCTGACCAATAACCTATTCATAATCAGAATTTGCAGCATGCAGGAAGATCTTTTCAAGCGACTGGTTTCCCATTGTAAGGAATACGGCTTTGTTACCCATCTTCAGAGGTATATGACGGCCTGGGCGGTATTTACGATTACGGCCCCATGGGTATTGAGCTTAAAAATAACATCAAGACATATTGGTGGAAGGCCATGGTGCAAATGCATGAAAATATTGTCGGCCTGGACACGGCAATTTTTATGCACCCTAAAATCTGGAAAGCTTCCGGACACGTGGATGCGTTCAACGATCCACTGGTAGACAATAAAGACAGCAAGAAGCGCTATCGCGCGGATGTATTGATCGAAGGTGAAATCGAAAAACTGGAAAACAAAATCCAGAAGGAAGTAGAAAAAGCCAAGAAGCGCTTTGATGATTTTGATGAAGCCATGTTCCGTGATACCAACCCACGGGTCTTGGGCTATGCTCAAAAAGCAGAGGAAATCAGCAAGCGGTTGGCTGAGGCCATGACTCAAAACGACATGGCAGCACTGAAAACCCTGATTGAAGACCTGGACATTGCTGACCCGGAAACAGGATCAAAAAACTGGACGGATGTACGCCAGTTTAACCTGATGTTCTCCACTCAGATGAGCAACATCGCCGGTGAGGATGGCAAACTGTACCTGCGCCCTGAAACGGCACAGGGTATTTTTGTGAACTTCCTGAATGTTCAAAAAACAACCCGTCAGAAAGTTCCTTTTAGGTGCGCAGATTGGTAAGGCGTTTCGAAATGAAATCATCGCTCGTCAGTTTATTTTCCGGATGCGTGAATTTGAACATAGATGGAGATGCAATTCTTTGTTCGCCCAGGTACCGAAATGGAATGGTACGAGTACTGAAAGAAAACGCATGGCCTGGCACAAAGCCGTCTCTCCGGAGGATCACCTGCAATACAAAGATCACGACAACCTGGCTCACTACGCAGATGCAACGGTGGATATTCAGTTTAAGTTTCCGTTCAGTTCCGCGAACTGGAGGGTATCCACAGCCGGACCGATTTTGACCTGGAAGTGCACACCAGGACTACTCTCTGGCCGCAAGCAGTTTTTCGATCCTGAATTGAATGAAAGTTATGTGCCGTTTGTGGTTGAAACTTCGGTTGGATGCGATCGTATGTTCCTCTCAGTGGTCAGCAATGCCCTGGTAGATGAAACCGTTGCTGATGCCAATAGTGAGGAGACAACCCGTACAGTTATGCGTATCCATCCGGCTCTGTCTCCTGTAAAGGTTGCAATCCTTCCTTTGGTAAAAAACAAAAGAAGAAGTGGTTGCCAAAGCCCGCAACATTCTGACCGCTTGAAATTGGACTTTCAGTGCCAATTACGATGAGAAAGATGCCATTGGCCGCCGCTATAGAGACAGGATGCTATTGGTACTCCATACTGCATTACGATTGATTTTGATACCCTCGAAGACGATACCGTAACCATTCGGGAACGAGACCTTCATGGAACAGATTCGCGTGTCCAATTGATGAAGTTCCGGCCATCGTACGCGAGCGGGTGGATATGGAGCAAACTGCTGTTGTCCTAAACAGCACTCGGCCCCTTGGGCTTACGTTCAATCCAGGAAGCAAGGCTGTTTGCTTCCGGGATTTTTGTCCTGATTGGGAGTAATTTGACAATGACCCAAATCCTTGTTTGAATAAAGTGGGCTTAGGTCTTTTAGACAACTAGACATCAGGCCGTTTTTTATTCGATTTTTTTATGTAGGAATCATCATCTTGGAAGAAGCGGTTTCCGACAATTTACTTACTATCTGTTTCTATGTCTTTTTTTGTCCTTAAAAATATGGCTCTTGACTATACTAAACGGGAAAATATTGTACATTTACAGCATCTTCCTCCCACTTTTGGTCCTTTGCTAAAGGAATTATTTCCTTAGGCCATATTCAATAATCTCTATTTTCATCCTCTCAATTCTAACTAACTCGCTTGGAAAGAAGGCATAATATTTGTTGCCTCTTCATGGCGTAGTATATGTCTTTGGAGTTAATCTGGTATATCCAAACTGTTATAGTTTGTTTTGCCGTAATGTAAATGAACCATAAAATCAGGAATTTGTGAAGAATTTACTCTCGATACGACGATTTTATTTTGTGCATTCTTGTCGGTTCCTTTCTTCCGGGAAAGGCGCAGGATATCCATTTTTTCCCAATTTGGAAATGCACCCCTTAACCTGAATCCTGCATTAAATGGTGTTTTCGGACATGCGCTTTGGCGTCGAGTTAGCTGATCAGTGGCAGAGCGTTCGGTTCCGTTTACTACGCTGGCTGCTACGTTTGAGAACAAGTTTACCATGAGCGCGGAAAATACAACCGCTACTTCACTGGTGGTCTGGTGCTGAACTACGATAAACAGGGCAGCCTCGAACTCACTACGCTCAACATTGGAATTCCAATCAGCTATACTGCTCCACTCGCAAAGGAACATTACCTCACCCTGGGGATTATGCCGGCTTTTGGCCAACGTTCATTTGGAACTGATAAACTGACCACAGACGCGCAATGGAATGGTTTGTTTTTTGATCCGTTTGGCGATACACGGGAAGGCGAACTGTTTGTGAACAACAACCTGAAATATTTTGACCTGAGTGCCGGATTAAATTACCGCTACCAATCCATCGAACGCCGTGATTGGGTGGATGTCGGTGCAGCACTGCACCACATCAATCGTCCTGATCACGATTTCTGGACACAGGGTGATGATGTTCGGCTTTCATCCCGCTTCTCGCTTTATGCTCTGGGAAATATACAGCTTACCCCCAAACGTCTGGACCTTGTTTTGCAGGGTTTGTACCAGCGCCAGGGCGGTTATGAGAAAATTATTTACGGAATTGGAGGTCAGATTTACCTGACTCCGGAACGCCGCTATCGGGAAATGTCGGTACAAGGCGGTATTCGATACCGTGCCCGGTACAACGACGCGGTGATTCCATATTTAGAACTGCATTACAACACCTGGATTCTGGGTGGATCCTGGGATTTCAATATTTCAGACTTCAAACCTGCTACCAGTTTCCGCGGCGGCCCTGAACTTACCTTCCGATACCGATTGTATCGGGTAAAGCCCCTCCCATTCAAATCCTGTCCAATCATTTGATGCCCCTCATTATGCGATTTATTTCTACCATATTTGTACTGATAGTTACATTTTTTGCAGCGACTGGTGTCTGTGCTCAAAACGATAATACCAATATTGATAAAATTGGTGCAGGGTTGAATCGGGCGATGTCTATCCAAGACCTGGAGCGTTCTGCTGAAAAAGCCCGCAAAAAAGGGGACGTGTTTACTGCCTGGAAGTATTATCACCAGGTGATACAGTTGGACAGCAGCCGGATCAAGGCCTTTGAAGCATATGCAGACCTTGGTCTGGAATTATACATCCTACCACGTGCCGAAGATGCATACACTTACCTGGCATTTCGGGATTCCAACAAGATTGATCAGGACATGCTCCTGAAACTTGCCGAAGTAAAGGTACGTCAGAGCGCATATGAAGATGCCGAGTTTTTCCTGGATTCACTGCGCAACTCTCAGGTACTTACCGAAGGCGAACTCAATCGCCTCAACCGGAAACTAGCCCGGGTACAATGGGCTCGCGACAGTTCTGCATCAACGCTGCCCATCTCTGCACCCTTGCTGCTCAGCCCTGAAGTAAATACGGAGTATTTTGCTGAATATTCCCCGGTTATCTTTGAAAACCGACTCTACTTTTCATCGTACCGGTTCCCATTTGCAAACGACAAGCACAACCCCCAGCGGAATTTGGTTAAGATTATGTCGGCAACTCCCAATGCCGATACGCTGTCAGCCCGGGTTTTGCCCATCAATGAAAATGAGCTGCATTCCGCACATGCCACGTTTTCGGCGGATGGTCAACGGATGTATTATTCAATTTGTGAGTTTAAAAACGTAGCAGATCTACGGTGCGACATTTATTTGCGCCGCCGCAAATCCGATGGCTCCTGGGGGGCACCCGAAAAGTTGCCTGAACCGATCAATTTGCCCGATGTGACAACTACCGAACCAAGCTGGGCCCAAATAGAGGAAGGAGAAGAAGTCCTGTTCTTTGTCAGCGACCGCGAAGGTGGTGCCGGCGGCCGGGATATCTGGTCGGTTGAACTGAAAGGAAATGGGTATGGAGAACCCAAAAATGAAAAGAAAATAAACCGGGAAGGAGATGAGGTAACACCAAACTACCACACCGCTTCTCAAACCCTGTATTTTAGCTCTGATAGTTACGACAATATGGGGGGACTGGATATTTTTTCATCCGAGCGCAAAGGCTCAGGCTGGAAAAAACCACAAAACCTGGGAAGCGCCATCAACTCGGGCTATAACGATGTTTTTTTCTACAAAACCGCCAATGGTCGGTCGGCTTATTTCTCTTCCAATCGCCTTGGCGGGTATAATGAGTCAGAAGAAGGTTGTTGCTATGACATATTCAAGGCACTGCTTGTAAAGCCGGGCTTGTTGGCCATGACGTTTAATGAAGAAACCTGCAAGCAACCCCGAATGGATTGCGATTCATTGCGTGAAACCACGATGCAGTTGTATAAAATAGTGGATGGTGTGCCCATCCTCGTGCAAGAGAACTTTACTCCAGATGCCAGTCGGAATTACGAAGTTGAACTGAATCAGGAATATCGCCTGATTGCCAAGAAGCCTTATCACCGTCCGGATACCGTAGATATCGCTCCATTTACCATTTTGGAAGATACTGTACGCCTTGTCCGTTTGTTTTTGGACCCGGCCCATGTAAAGGTGATTGCCTCTGTGTATGATAAAAAACTCATGGACGAGGAGGAGCGCAAAGTGCCAATGGACTCAACCACTATGCGTTTTGTTGACTTCGGAAAGGTAGATGATCCAATCACCAATCCATTGCCAACCGAAAACAGTCAAACTTCGCATGTATATACCTACGATCTTGATTTTGGAAGACAGTATGAATTGTTTGTCTCCAAACCTGGCCACACCACGGACAGAACCGATATTCGAACCGATTTTTACACGGAAAAGGATACAGTAATCGAAAAGGAATTGTTTATCGAACGCGGCCTGATGCTGGTGACCGAGGTCTTTGACGGACTGGATAGCCTCCCTATCCAAAACGTTTCTTTCCGCATTGATAAACGAAATGAATCCACTCCATACCTTGCCAAAACAGTTGATGGTAATACCATCCATACTGCAGTAGCATTCGGTGATGTGTATCAGGTTTGGGCTAACAGCGATGGCTATTATGCGGACTCGACGGGCTTTTTCCGTGCTCCTCGTCAACCTAAGGCTGCTTTTGACACCATTTATAAAAAAATCTATTTGTACCCTGATCGATTGGAAAAATACTTGCCGATCACCCTGTTTTTCCATAACAATGTGCCTAGTATACGTTCAGGGAAACCAGGAGAAACCGATGAACAGTATTTCAATACCTGGACAGAATACCTCCGGTTACGGCCAGACTATGACAGCCTGCATACCATCAACATGACCGACCCCAATGAAGTGGCAGATGCCAAGATGCGAATTCTTACATTCTTCCAGGATTCAGTGAAAAGAAATGGTGATCGACTGAATAAGTTTATGGAAATTTTGTTCGTCCAGTTGGAAGCAGATTCTACGATCAAGATAACCCTGAAAGGTTTTGCATCTCCGTTGGCTAAACCAAAATACAATGAATTTTTGACTCGACGACGGATTTACTGCATTGAGAACTACATTATGCGAGAGTATCGCGGGGGTGCGCTGGTGCAGTTTGGGCCTACGGGCTCCGGATTGCTACAGATTGATACCATTCCAAATGGCGAAGCCATGTCTGATCCGTCTACGCTTGCTAAAATTGACGGACCCGGCATTGGCCGCGACTGGTCGGTCTACAGCGTGGAAGCATCTAAGGAACGGCGTGTACAAATTGTAGGTGCTGTATCCCAGCGTTTACCCGCCCGCCCGCCCGCCGTAGGTGAGGAAAAAGAGGAGGATGAAAAACCCTAAGTCAAGTTATTTAATCCAATAATCCAATCAACAACGTCTCATTTAATAACACCATTTCCTCATCATGAAGGGTATATTATTAACATACGCACTCATTTTGACGGTCTTCGTTCCCGCCCGATCGCAGACAGCAAAGGCATACGATGCTGCTGCTGCATTGTCTTTTGAGTCAAATGATTTTTACTCGGCCATGAAGTACTACGAGCAATCTTTGCAGGTAGAACCCGGTCGACCAACGATCCTGTATCGATACGCTGAGTCGGCACGGCACTTTGGTGCCCTGCAGGTTGCTGAAAAAAACTATGCCTATCTGGCGGGGCAAGAAGCACAGGCCCAGTTTCCTGATTTGAATTACTGGCTCGCAGACGTTAAGAAGTCACTGGGAAAATACGATGAGGCGATCCGGTTTTATCAGGGCTTTTTAGCCCAAAAAACAGGAGACGGAGTCCTTCGCCACCGCGCTGTGGAAGAAATTGATGTTTGTGAATGGGCTTTGGAAGAAATAAATAATCCGGATGTAACCATGCTCATCGAGCGGATGCCGGGGGCTATCAACAGTTCGAACTCGGAGTTTGGAACCTTCCGGTATAAAAATGAAACCTATTTCTCTTCGTTTCAGAACATCCCATGGGGCGACAAGCATTTGCCGGAACGCCCACTGTTGCGCATTATGAAAATGGATTTGGGAACTTCAAATCCAATTGCACTTTTCAATGCAGCCAATAAGCATACTGCTCACCTGAATTTCAGCAAGGATGGCCAGTTGGCTGTTTTCAATTACTGTGAGTATACCGGAGAAACCGACATTCAATGTACCCTGTATTACAGTGCATTTGATGGGGCCGTGTGGTCCGATCCGCTGCCATTGCCTGAGCAGGTGAATATGCAGGGCTACACAAGCACCCAACCGCACATTGCGCAAAAAGTAGATGGGCAATATCTCCTGTATTTTGTGAGTGATCGTCCGGATGGAGTCGGTGGAATGGATATGTGGCAAACCTGGATCACCAATACCGGGGAAGCGAGCGCGCCACAAAATATCCGCCTGCTAAATACACCGGATGACGAATTGACGCCTTATTTCTTTGCCCCTGAAAACACCCTGTATTTCAGTTCTACGGGCTACCCAACCTTGGGTGGTTTTGATGTATATAAAAGTCGGCTGGAAAAAGGCAATTGGTCTGACCCGGAACACCTTAGCATTCCGGTCAACAGCAGTTTTAATGACATTTACTATGCACCCCAGGAAGATAATTGGGCCTTTTTCTCATCCAACCGGGTGGGATCTTCCAACATAGATGAAGATGCTTGTTGCTACGATGTGTACAAAGCCACCATTTTGCCGGTAAACCTGGAAACGATGGCCTATTCTGAAATGACTGGCCAGGCGCTCGACGGAGTTGTGTTTAGCCTGATTGAAGCAGAGAAACCCAGCTACACCCGATTTGTCAATGAGGGAAATGCCACAAGTTGGGAGGTTCAAAAAAATAAAGAATATGCAGTTGTTGCGCATAAGGAAGGATACTTTCCGGATACCGTGACCTTGTTGACCCAACGGATACCAGCAGATCGCCGGTATATGAAAAAATTATTTTTGAAACCAAACATCACCCTTGCCGTCCAAACATATAACCAGTTATCTGAAGAGCTACTGGCTGGAGTTTCGGTGCGCTTGATTGAAGTTCGGGGACGCAGTGAGGATCAGGTAATTGAGTCGGGCAGTGGCGGAACTGTTTCTGTTGATTTTAAAAAGCAATACATGTTGGTTGCTGAAAAGGAAGGCTATTATCCGGATACCTTGATGGTAACAGAGGAAGAGTTGCGTTCGATGGAACCCGGAGCAAAACTGGACCGGAATTTCTTTATGACTCCTGCAAGCCTGGCCGGCTATTTGCCGCTGTCTCTTTATTTTGACAACGATCAACCTAAGCCAGGAAGGCGGGTTCAATCATACGATCAGGCTGTTTCAGAATATTTGACTCAGAAAGAAAAGTTCCTGGCAACGTTTACGGCCGGAATGGATTCAGCCGAACAGCAGGGCGCAATAGAACGCCTCGATCGGTTCTTCAGCGAAGATGTGGAAGGTGGGTATTTGAAACTGGAATATTTTGCCGAAAACCTGGACCTGTTTTTAGAAAACGGATACGAAGTAACCATTTTGGTAAAAGGATTTGCAAGTCCATTGGCCAATTCAGAATACAACCTTGCTTTGACAAAACGACGTATTGCCAGTGTGAAAAGCTATTTTAGAAAATATGAAAATGGGGTTTACGCGGCATACATCAGCAATGGTCAACTGCAAATTCAAAGTGCACCCCTGGGTGAATTGGAGGCTCCGGAAGCGGTGAGTGACGATTACCGCAATAAACGGATGTCGGTGTATAGCCTGGAAGCCTCCAGAGAGCGGCGCACCGAAATAATCGAGGTCAATCTATCCAAAAATTGATGAATTAAAACCATACAACGTTCAGAGATGATGAAAGGACAAACCCTGCTACGCTACTTGTCGGTCTTATTTATAGGCCTGCTCAGCCATGCAGTCTACGCACAAAGCAATGGGTCTCAAAGTTTGAACATTGTTGTCGATGCGCTGGCTGGCTCCTGCAACGGAGCTCCAAATGGCGCAATCGCTGTTTCTGCCTCTGGTGGTACAGCGCCCTATTCTTATGCCTGGAGCAATAACGGAAGTGGCTCTGCCATTTTTAACCTGCTATCCGGAACCTATACGGTTACTGTGACCGATGCAGCGAATAACCTGGATTCCCTTTCTGTGTTTGTTCCTGAAACGGATTCATTGGACGTTTCGCTTGTCCTTTCAAAAGCCGAATGTGCAGGCGTGGATAATGGTGTGGCAACGGCCATCATAAATCCACCTGTAGGCACCTATACCTATGAATGGAATATCCCGGGAAGTGGGAATGGCCCACAAATCACCGGGCTTGCTGCCGGGACATATGTATGTGTTACCGTTACTGAAACGATTTCCGGTTGTACCGGTACTGCCTGTGGAGTCATCGCATCTCACAATCAGGTTTCTGTGGATGTTATTTCAACGGATGCAGGATGCCTGGGAACTGCCAATGGAACCGCTACGGCCACCGCTTCACAAGGGGTGCCACCGTATACCTTTGTTTGGACCTACCCAGACAACTCAACATCAACCTTTGTTGATCCAGTAACGAGCACAATCACAGGCCTGAGCCCAAATGTTTACACTGTTCTGGTAACGGATGATCGGGGGTGTACCACTGAAAGCGCAGCAAGCATAGGCGATAGTTGTGCGGCTATGGCCAATTTTAGTATTGATATTGATATTTGTGACCCGGATTCCAACCTGGTTACATTTGATCTTATAGATGAGTCTACGCTGACTGATTCCAGTTGCAGTATTGTAAGTTGGGTATGGTTTGTAGCCTGGAGTAATGGTTTTGAAACCTTCCAGGGACAAACACCTCCTTCACTTACACTGCCCGCCCTGGAATCTGGAATTGTTACCCTTCAGGTGACAACTTCTTCCGGTTGTGTTGACTCTATTGGATTGCCGTTTACCTTGCCGGAACCAATTTCTATCAACCTGAATGTAACAGGGGATACCATCGTTTGTCACGGTGATTCCATCACCTTGGTTGCATCGGGCAACCCGAACAATACCTATGTTTGGACCCCTCAGGATGGGTTGACCATCAGTCCGGATGGAACAACCGCAATTGCAAATCCAGACTCCACCACAACCTATTATGTGATGGCTGAAAACAACGGATGCCCAGCCATGGACTCTGTCACGGTTATTCGGCCGCCTCAGGTGATGATTGACATACCGGGTGGTGTTTTGGAAACCTGTTTGGATTCAGTGACATTTAATCTGGTTCCAAACGGAACATTTGATGTCACCTGGTATGATGAAAATGGAAATGAACTAGGCACAACCATCATGATTACGGTTCCTGCCAACGATACCACAAGTTATATTGTAGTGGGTGTTGATGCATATGGTTGTGTCAGCAGCGATACCGCAGTGCTTATTGGCAATGGGGTAGATATCGACCTGGATATTATGGGCCCGGTTGTGCTCTGTGCTGATTCTTCAATCACGCTGACAGTGATCAACAATGACCCGCTGGATACGCTAAACTATACCTGGTTTCCGCTGGATGGCCTTGTTGTAGGCCCGGACGGAACCACTGCGGTTGCCAACCCGGATACAACCACAACGTATTATGTGGTTGGTGAAAGCAATGGCTGTACGGATACTGCTTTTGTGACCATAGTTCGCCCTCCTCAAGTTCAAATTGATTTGCCCGGTGGTACACAGATTACCTGTCTGGATTCAGTGACGCTATCACTGGTGCCAAATGGTACGTTTGATGTGATTTGGTACGATGTAAATGGAAACCCAATCGGTGATACCATCTGGCTGACAATCCCAGCCAACGATACCAGCACGTATGTAGTTGTTGGGATTGATAGCCTGGGTTGTACCAGCAGCGATACCGCAGTAGTTATTGGGATTGGAGTGGATATTGATGTGGTCGTTCCTGACCCGGCCTTACTTTGTGCAGATTCACTTCTGACACTTGAAGCCATCAACAACAATCCGGGAGATATTTTGACATACAACTGGTCTGCAAACGATCCTTCCATAGATATCATGAACCCAACTAGCCCGACACCAACGGTGAAAGGCCCTGCGGGGAACTGGATTATCACCCTGATCGTTTCAAACCAAAACATGTGTACCGACACCATTGATATACCGATTGAGTTTGGTACACCGGATAGCCTGGCTGGATACATCGATATTGATTTTTGTGATGGATTGGTTGTCGGATTTACCAATAACAGCCCATACGATGGAGTTTGGGATTTTGGAAACGGACAAACCAGCACCGCCAATGATACCGTAATTGTGTACGAAGAGGCTGGCATCTATACCATTACCTTTGATACAGATGCTGCTTGTGTGGAAGATTTCGAGACAGAAATAGAAGTGTTGGATACCATTGCAGTCATCGCAGATTTTGATGCCGAACTGGTGCAATGTGGTGATACGGCTGTATGGTTGTTTAACAACATGAGTTTCCACGTAAACCCAGCGACGTATCAGTGGATATTTGACCCTGCAGGCAACCCAGCAAGTTCTACGGATGAGAACCCGGAGATTGTTTTCTATACAGAGGACTCCGTATCCATTACCCTCATCATCACTGACATCAATGGATGTTCAGATACATTGACTAAAACCATAGAAGTAAATCTGGTTCTGGATGAAATCGATGACAATGCATTTTGTCCTGGCGATTCTGTACACCTGAATCCGGTATTTAATTCGGAATACACCTACGAATGGTCTTCTGATCCGGTAGATCCGAACCTGGATACCGATGCTCCGGATCCGGTTGTTTTGCCGATGGAATTGACAACCTATTACGTGACTATTACGCACGGAGATTGTGTGGTCCTGGATACTGCGGTTATTACTCCAAAAGAAGCTGCAAATGTAGAGGCTGTTCCGGATACCTTCACCTGCAACGATCAGTTGGTGACCGTAGAAGCCCTTGGAGGCAATATTGTGAGTTACCAATGGTCTAATGTGTCTGACTTCTCCAACATCATCGGAGACGAGCAAAGCATTCAGGTGACACCATTGCCGAACGGCGTATATTATGTGCGGATTACAAACGAAGACGGATGCGAAGCAATGGATTCTGTTCTTGTTGAAAATAAGCAGGTGAACATTGCCTACGATGGTGAAAAAACGCTTTGTAGTTTTGCCACCATTCAATTGGAGATAGAAAATCTAAATCCGGAGGATACGCTGACTTATACCTGGACTCCAAGCTTGCCTGGTGTGAAAAACCCAATGGTAAATCCTCAGGTAACTACTACGTATACCGCTGTAGTTGAAAACCAGTTTGGCTGTGTGGACACTGCGTTTATCACGGTTCAGGTAGCTGTAATTACAGTTGATTTAAGCCTGGACGGCGGATTAGATAAACTCTGTATTGGAGATACGCTCGGCTTGATCGCTGTTGCAAACGGAGGCACTGAATACACGTATTTCTGGGAACCTATAGATAAAATTCTGGATCCGGCTGACGGACCTTCAGTACTTGCTGTGCCCGACGGACCTACGGTATTTTATGTCACTGCCCTGGATCAACTTACCGAGTGTTTTGCCACAGACTCCATCTCAATTGATGCAGTTGAATGCCGTTGTGACTCACCATTTGTGTATGTGCCTACAGCCTTTACACCCAATGGGGATGGAAGCAATGACTATTTGATTGCCCGGACTACTGAAGTGACGGAATTGCATTTTATGGTGTTCAGTCGCTGGGGTGAAAAGGTATATGAAACATTTGATATTAACCATACCGGTTGGGACGGACGCATTCGCGGTAAAGAGGCTTCACCCGACTCCTACGGTTGGTATTTGGTCGTAGTTTGTGACGGCGTTGAACGGAAGTTTAAGGGCGATGTTACGCTGCTGAGGTAAGGCTTTTATTGAACGTTCCTGATACGCAACAGGCCCGGTTTTCTATAAATGAAAATCGGGCCTGTTGCATTTTAGTGGAGGCTTTTTTAATCATCCTTTTTCAAGCGGAATGCCACATAATCCAGTTGTTTTTTGATTGCATCTAATTGATCGTGCATGATGCCAATCTCATCTTCCAAAAGTGAGTGGCCGTCGAGTTGGCGCATGTGTCGTACTTCCAGAGCGTGTTCTTTTCGCACTTCATCCATAGAGTTCATAATCACACCGATGAACAGGTTCAATACAATCATGGTTCCTATGAGAACAAAGGAAACAAAATAAATCACGGCAATCGAGCCATGTCCTTCAGGATTGGTACAGTCGGCTGCAAATAAATACAGCCTCATTCTACATTACACGCATCCAAACATATTGACAAACATGATGCTTCTGGCCCAACCTTCCAGGGTACTGATCTGAAATAAAGATAGCATGGCGGTATGCAGGTCGCCAAAGTGAATGGGATCGTTGGCGCGAAACAGAAAACGCCCGTAGCACCATAAATGTAATACAATAAAAGCAGCATAACGCCTACATACCCCATGGATGGGATACTCTTCAGCATGGCATTTATGAGCATCTTCAATTCAGCAGGTTTCACCAGGCGCATCACCCGAAGTACCCGCGCCAATCGAATGACTGCACATGAATCCGGCGTCCATTGCTGGGATCAGGTGGGACAGCCAGCAAACTGCCACAATCACAAAGTCAAAAATATTCCAGGGGTTCTTGAAATAGTTCAATGGTTTGGGCGCCTTCATCATTTTGATGACAATCTCGACCGTGAAAATCAGAAGAATGATGAAATCAATCTGTTCCAGTGTGTGGTGCAGTGGGTTGGTAAATCTGCACATAGGTTTGAACGCCTACCGTTACACCTGCGCCAATGATTACAGCCAGGATAAATTGTTGAAAAACCGGCTTTCTGCAATCCGGTGCAATAGGGATGTCATCATGAAAAGTAGTCAGTGGTTAGTACGCGTCGGGGCGAAATACTGTTTATGCTTTTGTAATACCATTTTCAGTCGCAAAACAACAAAAAGACGTGTTATATTGGCAAATAATAGTCTTGTTTTTAAAATGAAAAATCAAACCTACCGATTTGTCTACCTGCCCGGATTGGGTTTCACCTGCGAGGTGTTTGGGTCATTACACCCGGAAGGTTCCGAGGTCGTGCAGTAGAGTGGCAGGCTCCAATGCACCGGGAGAGTTCATGTATTCCCTGAGATTGATTGAAGGCCTTGCTGCATTCGATGGGAAACCATTGTAGCCTACTCATTTGGCGGGCTGGTACCAGAGATTCACAAGCACGTAGACGCGGATTCCATTTATTTGATTTCAAGCATCCGCTCGGGGTCTGAAAATCCACTGCGTTTTCGATCAGATCGGTCAGTTGGGCTTACAGAAGGCTTACGAAGCGACTCATCTTCGGTTTCTCCCATTCTGGAAGCGGCAATTTGGTTTTAGCGAAAAAGCAGCTCAGGATTTGTTTCTGCGGATGGTGTCCGGCAGGATAACCGTTATTTGCAGTGGGCCTTATACCAGTTGGCAATATGGAAAGGCCCAACCGAGCCTGTGGACGTTTGCCAGATTCATGTGGTGCGTATGACCAGACATTCCCCATTCAAAACTTAATGATGTGAACCATGTAGTTGAGAATGGAAATCACATGATGGTGTATTACCAGTCTGAAATTTTGCGGGAGATTATCCATGCAGAGTTGTTTGGATAAAAATCCCGCTCCGATTGGAGCGGGATCGTGCCCGGAACAGGAATCGAACCTGCACGGCCTAAACGGCCAAGGGATTTTAAGTCCCTCGTGTCTACCAATTCCACCATCCGGGCGGAAGTGGGGCAAAGATAAGAAAATCAGCCTTGCCGGTTATTTCTTTTTCTTCTTGTTGTTTTTCTTTTTTCTGCCTGAACTCGCTGCTGTTCTTTCATTGTTGCTTGAAGCGTTGGCGGAACCTGCCTTCTTCTGGGCTTTGCTTGTTGGCCTCCAGTTTTTCCCGATTTTATCGTGGCTTGATAAAGAATTTCTTGCAACCACAGTTTGTCCAATGTTCAGGATGTTGCTGAAACACAAGTAGGCAGTAAGACCAGATGCGAAACTGTTGAAGAAGAACATGAACATTTACAGGCATCAGGTACTGTACGTATTTCATGGCCGGATTGGTCATGCCGGAAGTGTCCATTTGTTTCATGGAATACCAGGAGTACCAGAGGTTGTTACAACCCAGATCAGGGTAAACAAACTGATGTGATCGCCAAAGTTCGGAACCGTAGAGGGCAGGTAAAATGCCACATCGTGGTTTCTCGACAAGTCGGCTGCTCCATGCAAGGATGCTTGCTGAACTCAATGGTAGCCGGAAAGAATCGGTAGAGGGCAAACCAAATCGGCATCTGTAGGAATATGTGGAAACAGGAACCCATGGGGTTGACCCTAAATTCGCTGTAAAGTTTCATGGTTTCAACCGACATTTTCTGCTGGTCGTCGCCAATCTTCTTTTCAACTCATCGATACGTGGCTTGAGTGCCTGTATCTTCGCCTGGCTGTACACCATTCGGTAGGTAAGTGGGTATACCACCAGTTTTACCAAGAATGTAAGCAACAGAATTATTGGCCCCTTGTTTCCAATAAACCGCGAAAGGAACTCAAACAATGGGTGAATGATCCATGGTTGATACTGCCAAAAATGCTGGAGCCAAACGGGATGATTTCCTCCATGGAATTGCTGTATTCGCGGAGCCGGTCGAACTCATTGGGGCCGGCGTACATGGTCATCTGCAGGTTGTTGTTGACTGGCAGGCTTTTGGCATATGATTCTCAAAAATTTCAGGGTCGGCATCGGCATCGGCATCGGTCAGCATGTCTTGGTTTCGGCACAAATTGCTCGTGTTTCAGTTGCGGGCGATGAGGGTGGTATTGAAAAACTGGTTAAGTGGGAGAACCATTCAACCGGTGTGCCTTCCAGTTCTTCTCATCTGAGCGGCAATTACAGTAGTCAGGAGAGCCTTCTTTCGATTTGAAATAAACGCTCGACATGGTCCGCTCGTAGGTCTGGTTGATTTCCAGTTTGCTCAGGTAGTTTATCCACTGAAGTTGATTTTTACTGGCATCCGCGGCTATTTCCAGCCTCTTCATATTCAGTTGGTAGTCCAGTTCGTAGTGGTCGGGGCGCAGGTGTATTTTTGTTCAAAATAGCCACCAGGAGAGGGTAGGGGCGCGGAAAACGATGGAGTTGCCCTCTTTGCTGGCCTGGTAGTACAGGTCGCTGGAGTGGACTTCACCGAGTTTACTTGCGGACTGGCAGCGCGTAGTCAAACCGGTTTTTCTTATCGGCCATGATCCGCAGAGGGCCTTTGATTTCTTCGTGCGTGGAGGTGTCTAAATGGATTTTGCTGAAATTCTTCAACAGCACTTCCTTGATTTGGGCACCTTCGTGCTGAACTGGATTTTTACCAGATCATTCTCAAGGGTAAGGGTTTCTTCCTGTCCGTTTGCAGCGCTGGCGAATGCTCCAAACTGGGCCATTTGCAGGCTGTTTTTACGGAGTCAGGCACCGGGCGCCGGAGCCTGTTGGGCTGGCGGCTTGTTCGCCTCCCTTGTCTTCTGCTTTCTTATCATCAACCTGTTCGGTATCAGCAACTTGCTGTACTTCCGGCTTTTGTTCGGGAGCAGTAAACTGCATCCAGAGGTACAGCAGGACAAAGATCAATCCCAAACCAATAAAGGTGCCTAGATTATTCTGTTTATCTTCCATTGTCGTATGGCTCAAATTCTAATGCAAACAATCAAACGAATAGGAGGTACAAACCTGGGTCGGGAGTCCTCCGGAAATTGAACTTTCAGCCAGACTAATTTCAAGCCAAAATTCGCCGCAAAAGTATGCTAATCTGGTGTGCTATTCTAACTATTATCGAAGATTCTGTTTGAACCCTCGACAAAATGGGGTGAAAGCGGGGATGGAGTTGCATTAAAATTTACCATAATTACCCGATATAGATCGAGGCAGACCCGCATCATTGCCGAATCCGCACTAGTTCCGTCTCCAATTCTGTTTTTGCATCAGAATCGCTGGTAGAAAGGTTTCCCAGGAGTAAATTGTTTGCTTCGTAGGGATCTGCCGCCAGCTTGTACAAGAGTTGGTCTCCGTTTGCATCCACCAGGAGTTTGTAGTGCTCGTTCCGGATGGTCCAGCCTTCTGCAGCCCGTCTTTGAGTTCGCTGTATTGGTAGTTCCGTATCCGGTTGTTTTGGAGTGAAAAGAGATTTGAAACTCTTACTGTCATTTATTTCACTCAGGTTGATGCCCGCTAATTCGGCTATGGTTGTGTACCGTCGGTGCCGTAAATCAGGTTACTGTTCGTTCAGTACGATGACTCTTGTCTGAAATAAGCATAGGCGTGTTGATACCTCCCTGGTACAGGTGCCTTTACTGTGCTGCTTGTGTACGGACTTCCATACTTGGTTGGGCGATCCATTATCACCCAGAAAGATAACTACTGTTGGCCTGTTCATCTGCCGGAATCTCATCCAGCAGCCTGCCGATCTGATAACCTCATGGCCTCAATGGCTGCCATGTAATAGGGCATGGGGTCCAAGCCATTGGTGTAGGGCGGCAAATTGCCCTGGGAGTGCATATTGCCCGGCGGAACATGAAACGGGGTGTGCGGCGCATTGTAGGCCAACCAAAGAAACCAGGGTTTGGATTGCGCTTTGATCCAGTCGATCGACAAGTCAGTAAAAACCTCCGTACAATAGCCCGTTTGCATGCTGCCCGTGCCATCCTCGGTGAGTTGCCATTGGTAGTAATCATCCACGGCTCCGCGAATCAATCCCGCATAGTAATCAATGCCGAAGGATTCCGGATTTACACTGGCATCGTTGCCCGACAAATGCCATTTTCCAACAAGTGCCGTTGCATACGCCTCGTTGGTGTTTTCACGCAGGTAGTGTTGTATGGATTGCTCACGGAGGAAAGCACACCAAACACCCTTACGCCGGTTCGGTATCCGTATTTGCCCGTCAGAATGGCCGCACGGGTGGGGTGTGCAGGTGGGGTTGACCCAAAAGTTGGTAAAGGGGAGCCTCTTTCATTCCGAATGCATCATGATTCTATATTGGGCTTGATTGTGCCTTCAGAGAAGCCCGAGGCGTCTTTTCCCAGGTCGTCGGCAATGATGAGCAGGATATTTGGTTTGGTGCTGTCTTGCGGGTACATCCCCGCCTTTGGAACAAGAAGCAGAGAGCAGTATTCCAACAATATGAAAAGCCAAAAAACCGGAATGAATTTTATACATGTGCAGAACTCGGTTTATTGTGGGGTTCCTTGAAGCAACCAATGTTGTAGGGGAAATCGTAGGTCCAGTGGTAATGGTAGAGGTCGATGAGCTGGCCATCCCAGAGTACCTGGGTGCGTGTCCACATTCATCCAAATCTTCCGAAGTGAGCAATTCGCCGTTTTCGCCATGAAGCCATAGATGCCGAATCCATCCAGCATATAGCCCATCAGTGCGGAGTGTCCTGATTCGTGTGGGTGGATGTGATCCCTGCAGGTCTTCTGCCGGGAAATGGTAGGTAGTTCGGTTCCGTCGGTATGTCCGCCAAACCGGTCCAGCATTTCGTGCGCGGCTGCATCAGTTGCCCAGGTGAAAGCACCGTGGTAAATGGCATCACCACCGAGTGAAATTCCGGAAGCGACCAAAAAATACGCAGCCGGCTTCGGGGGCCACTTCGGGTAGCTGGCAGTGTGTAATCGATCACATGCTCGGTAATGATGTTGGGGTTTCCATCGTACTTGTATGCGGCACTGCCGGTGTAATCGGGAAAATTCGGTGGGGTGGCTGGGAGGGCATTTGCCGTAATGATGCGTTGCTGTTGCCGTCGAGCGTCACATTGAATTCACTCATCCAGTTTACATTGCCCTGGACCTGAGGTTTGGTGGTTGTAGTCCCAACTGCCATCGGGGTTGGTCCAGTCGCTTGCGTCCGAATTGCCGGCCTGTCCGGATGGAAGTCCACAGCCAGAGGGAAAGCAGGTCGGCCAGGTTGGCCCTGGTTTCGGAATCAGGAGTTGGCTGGCAGGGGCGATACCGCCAAACGGCAAGTGGGTGAGGTCCGGGGTATCCGAAGGAGTCATCGATCTTCGGGATCATCCTCTCCTTGCGATTGCAACTAAGCAGTAACAAACAGACAGCCATTGCAAGGATGCTAAATAGAGACTATCAGCAGACACATTTTTCATACGCGTGCTTGAATTCAGTTGCAAATGAAAATTGAAATTTTTGACGTGTTTGGAATATGGTGGTTTAATTGTATGCTTTGAATTTTATACGTATTGGTTTGATGTTTATAAGTCACCACTGTTCCAGCCTACCTTTGCTTTGCAAACTATAGAAAGATGCCACAAACACGTGCAAATCATCCAACACCCGTGCTGCGGAGTTTTATTTTGGGGTAACTCGCTCTGTTACGCATACGTCTTTGTCGTGACCGATATATACCTGCCTGCCATGCCCCAAATGCAGTCAGATTTTGCGTGGCAAAATACTGAATTGACCATCACCGGCTTCCTCATTGGGTTTGCTATCGGACAATTGTTTGGGGCCCAATCAGCGATCGGTATAAGGTGTAAACTACCAATGACCATAGGCCTCATCCTGTTTATTGCGGGTTCGGTGGGGTGTGCTCTGTCGGTTACCATCACCCAAATCGTATTGTTTCGGGTGTTTCAGGCTTTTGGAGCCTGTGTCGGGCCCATGCTTTCCCGTGCCATGGTTCGTGATGTGCTGGATAAAAGCCGGGCCGCAGAGATGCTATCCACCCTCATGATTTTAATGGCCATAGCGCCCATCATAGCCCCTTTGATGGGTGGACAAATGTTGAAATACTATTCCTGGGATTCCCTGTTTTGGCTGTTGGCAATAATTGGCGTTTTAATGCTATTGGCTTCTATGTTGCTGCCGGAACCCCTGGAGTAGAGGCAGAAAACCAGCAGGGACTTGTTTCCGCATTTAAGAAATATGGTGTGCTGGTTCAAAACCGGGCCTTTATGGCATATACGCTCTGTGTCACCTTTTTCTATGTTGGCGCCTATGCATTCATTGCGGGTTCGCCCTGGTGTACATGTTTTATTTGGGGTCAGCCCGGAACACTATGGCTGGCTGTTTGGATTGAATGTCGTCGGCATTGCAGTAGTGAGTTTTTTCAATCGCTTTTTAGTGCGCAAATACGAGCTGGATTTTTTATTGAAACGCGCGTCGTTCGTTGCAATGCTTGCTGGTGCTGTACTCACCTTCCTGGTTTATTTTGAGATCGGTGGCATTCTTGCAATCATCCTCCCGGTATTGATCTTCTTTTCCATGAACGGAATCATTGCAGCCTGCACCACTGCCGCTGCCTTGGATAAGGTACCCACCATGGCCGGTGCTGGTGCCGCGCTGTTGGGGTCTTTGCAGTACGGGAGCGGAATTCTGTCCACCGTTTTGTTGGCAGTTTTTAGTCACGGAGACGGTCAGCCCTGGACCATGAGTTGGATCATAGGTTTATTCGCTCTGCTATCCATGCTTATGGCATTTTCAACGGATTTTATAAAAGAGGAAAGAGTCGAAAATCCTGGATAGTTATGCTTTAACTCGAATAAACATGTTGGATATTAATTATCAAAACGCGCCCAATTCATGCTTGATGATAGTATCTGGTGCTCATGAAAAAAGCATCCGGTTATTTGCAGTTGACACTTCCATACACTCGCTCAATCCTTCCCCTTCAGCACCCCAAAATACCGGGTGTTCATGGTTTCGATGTAATCCTCGATTATACCCAGTCCAACGCTGGCCCGGCGCTCATTTACCTGCTCCGGGTCGATGAGGGGCTGGGGCATAAAACTGGTTGAATCTGCATTCAAAATCATCTGGGTTCCGTAGATCTGTTTTTCCTGTGTATTCACTTTTACCCGGTCGATCAGGTAGGCATAATCTCGGCCAGAGGCGTTTTCTTTATCCACTTCAATTTTCATGGAGGCCAGCACGGTTTCCTGAAATTCCGGATCGGTGTCGCAATGTTGCACTAGGAGCCAGAAGTTATGGCTGCTGACCTTTCCAACCAGATCAATGCCGGGATATCCGTATTGCGCATAGATTTTTTTTACTTCCTGCTGCACCAGGCCATCCACTTTCCGCATGTTCGCATAGGCTTGCTTTACAGCCAGGGTGTCGGATGGGTTTTCGTTCCGAAGCCGGGTTGCTTCGTTTCGGTATTTCTGGTCTTCCTGCTTCAGGGAGTCAATGAACTGCGACAGTTCGCTGTTGGTTTGAGCGGATAAACCCAGGCTGAGAAACAAGAGGATGCTGGATAATATGTATTTCATGGTACTTGGTGATTTTATTTGAAAATACTCTTATTCTATTATTCCCATTTTCCGCAATGCCGCGTACGTAACCGTTTTTCGCGCAGCGGGAAATAAATCCATATCCAAGCCGTCGCCGGGCTCTATATTGGTAGCGAAAAAATAGTGTTTGCCGGGCGTTTCGATGTACCCCACAAACCAGCCATTGTTGTTATCTCCGCGGATGGCCCAGCCGGTTTTTCCGGAAAGTTTGTAGGCTTCGGTTTCTTCTATAACCATCAGGTCTTTCATGATGGATTCCGTCCGTTCGGAAATGGGCAATTGGGATGTGTAAAACCGATGTAGAAAGTCAATTTGTTCAAACTGACTGATCCCCGATTCCCCTTCGAGCCAGAATTTATCCAAGTAACTTGAATCAAACTGCATGTTTCCGTAGGCCAGCGTGTCGAGGTAATGCTGCATGCGTTTCAGACCAACTTTCCGGGCAACTTCCTGGTAGCAGGGTACGCACGATACATGAAAAGCCTGTTTGAGCGTCAGGTCTTGCTCCCAATTTTTCAGGGCCCTTTTTTCTCCATTCCATTTAAACAGGGTGCTGTCGTTTTCCACCACACCGGTTTCCAGCGCGATGATGGAGTTGGTGATTTTAAACGTCGATGCCGGAAGCCTGCGCTTGTCGCACCACTCAAAATCGTTGGAGTAGAACGCGTCTTTCTGTGGGTCGTACAGCAGAATGGCGCCTGCAACCTGGGCTGAATCCAACAAGGTCTGGTAAGCAGGGTAGGGGATTTGCTTGCTTGATGCTGCTTCCTGTTGTGGAGCACAGTGGAATGCGAAAAAAAGCAAGGTGTACAGGATTAGTAGTCTCATGTTTTGGGATTGGCCTGATGCAATGAATACAAAGGGTTCCAGCTATTGCCCGGAGCCCAAAAAATGCTTTACCAGGTAAGAGGAGGACTAACGTTCAACCCTAAGCGTTCTGTTCCAGGGAAAAATAATAATCCAGAATATATTGTATGAACGGTTTATTTTGGATCAATAAATCCCCTAACATCATGATAATAACCAAAGCCTCGTCTTCATCTCCAACCCAATAAGAATCTGGAATATCTTCATCATCGGGAAGGTCTTCATCCTCAGCGATCATGGCCAAGACGTGTTTGTTCGCTTTGTGCGCTTTTGCGAGCGTTTTTTTGGTTTTCGTGGATTCCCCTTCTTTGAGAAAAAGGTAGATGGAATTCAGGAACAACCAGGGGGCAGATCCTTTTTCATGATAGTTTTTTGAATGCGTTTCGTATTCAGAATATCTTCCGGCGATGAGTAAGAGTGTTGCCAGTCGAAATCTGATTCCCCGGTTGTCATTTACATTCAATGCAAGGAGTTCATTAAATTGTTTTATTGGTTCGTCTATCTTGCCAATAGCGCACAAGCATTCAGCATACACTTCTTTTGCAACCATATATGGTATGGTTTCATGAAAATTCCAAAAATGGCCCTTCATTTCTTCAAATGTTGCTTCATCTAGTTGCTCTTTCCCAAGTTCCATGCCTTTCTTAAAATACTCAGCAGCCTGGTGTGGATCTTTGTTTATGCTTCCCAAATAGATATAGGCATCCACATTATTCGGGTCTAATTTAAGTGCTTTTTTTATCAGGGCCTTCCCTTTGGCCGGCGTG
>JAWKLR010000024.1:0-60450 GCA_041392625.1 Saprospiraceae bacterium
ATTTATGGTTCTGTTTTCCATAATGTGTTCGGCCGTTTTTCTTTACTTTGTGACTGTGACAATCCGGACAATAGAGCATTATTTGATTGGTTTGGTCACTATGAAGATAATGACCTTTCCGGATTGTCCTTTTTTATTTTAGCCCAGCCTTACATTTGACGCACCGCCTGTGAGAAGGGCAAGGGCAAGCCTTGCCCCTACGGATGACCTTTTAAAAAACATCCATCCATTATACAATCAACAATTCAATTGGCAATCGGCAATCATGCAATCGGCACTCGCAAATCATTTATTCAGACAGTTTTGCAAGCAAGCCCTGAAGCGTATTCAAGGTCATGGTGAATCCTTCCTTGAACCCTCGTTCAACCATCATTTCCAAAACGGACAGGCTGGTGTATTTCAGGGTGATGACTACGGTGGTAATTCCATCGGATTCGCTGAACTCCAGGCTGTTTATTGTGCCGTAAAATTCCGGCGTGGTATTTCCGTCTTTGTCCGAAAAACCGGAAAGGTATTTTAGCTTGGTCATTGGAGTGATTTCGGTGTAGTCCTGCACCGACCAGTGTTCCTGCCCGTCCGGATTAAACATGGAATACAGCCTCCGGCCACCAACCGTGAAATCCATGGAATGTGTTTGGCAGGTCCAGGGTTCCGGTGCGCCCCATTGATCCAGGATTTCGGGCTTTGTAAATGCATCCCAAACCAGTTCGAGTTCGGCTGCAAATGCGCGTTTTACGTGGATGGTGTTGGTCGCTTTGTCGACGGTAAAATCAAATGGCAGTACTTCGCTCATTTTTTATTCTTTTTAAGGGTGTGTAAAATGGTGTCTAATTGTTTGAATTGGTTTTCCCAGATTGCTCTGAACGCTTCCAGCCATTGATCAATTTCTTTCATTTTGTCGATTTCAAGTGAATAATAAATCTCCCGACCCTGCTGCTCTTGCTTCACCAATTCGCATTCAGTTAAAATGCGCAGGTGTTTGGATACGGCCTGTCGGCTTGTGTTGAAGTTGTCAGCAATGGCATTGGGGGTCATTGCCTGAACGGCAATCAACGCAATAATTGCCCTGCGGGTTGGATCTGCAATTCCTTGAAAAACGTCTCGTCTCATGAACGGTATAGGCTAGTTGTGAAACCGAATGGTTGCAAATATATGCGCAACCACTCGGTTTCACAAGTTTTGAGTGAAAAAATTTTACAACTCTATTTTTTTAGCAAAAACTCGAGGGGAATATGGAGGCGTTTGTTCCAGGCATCTTCGCTGTGATTTTCGCCCGGGAAATACCGGGTGAGCCAATTCGTTTGGTCGTAGCCCTTTTCAATCAGCAGTGCATCTACCTGCTGTTGTATTTCCGGATAAAATGCATCCAGGGTCTGGTCGCCACAATCGAAGTAAATTTTATGCTCGCCCGGATCAGGTAGCTTGTTTTCTAAATACCTTAAAAATGCGTCTGGAACCGGATTGTTTTCCGGCGAAAAGGTGCCAATCCAATGCGTAGACAAGCAGGCTGCGCCGCCAAAAACCTCCGGGTACTCGCACAGTGCATACATGGAAATCAGTCCGCCCATGCTGCTGCCAGCCACAAAGGTGTGTTCCTTCCCGGTTGCAACAGAATACCTGGTGTCGATGTATGGCTTGAGTTCATTGACAATAAACTTCAGATACCCATCGGATTGGGGCATGAAGGCCTCGCGGGTTCGGCCGGCCCGTTTCAGCTGGGCTGTAACGGTATCCTGCTCTGCCTGCGATAAATCAACAAAAGGTTGTTGCGGAAAATAGTCGGTATGTCTGGTAGCGCCCCCATTCCATATGCCCACCAGGATAAAGGGTTCAAGTCGCCCTTGGGCAAGGAGTTCAGACGCGACATCGTCGGCATTCCAGGCCTGCTTGTTCCAGGTTTGTTCCGGGTCGAACAGCATCTGCCCGTCGTGCATGTACAGCACAGCATATTGTATCGAATCGGAGTACCCTTCGGGCAGCCAGACATCAACAGTTCGGGCACTGATAAATTCAGATTGAAACTGCTCAATCCGCTCAATTTTTCCACCGACTACCTGGGGTAGGGGACTTTGTGCATGAATTGGTATGACTGGGATGTTGATGCAAAGAAGGAGGAATGCAAGTGATCTCATGTTTTTTTACAAAATTCATAAAAATCAAGCAGCAGAACCACTTTTTTGTACTTGGTATCTGATCGAAAGTCTAAAATTCAGTTTCTGGGCTACATTCGGTAACATTTGCTCGGCTTCGCCTCCGAATCAAAGTTTAGACATCCTGTGAGTAGAATCAATGGACCATAGGAATCTTGACGGCAGTCTATCCGACCTTTCGTGCTAATACAATCAAATCTGTGCTTTCACTGCCATCCGGTTCGGGAAATGCTTGGCGTTTTAGATTAAGTATTTCAAAGTTGTTTTGGTCCAATGCCCTGGTCAGATAATCCGCTTCATGGTAATGGATAAAAATCTTGCGGTCTTCCCCGGAGCTCGGGCCCTTCCAATTGGAGTTTTCGTACAGGTCCTCCATAGTACTGAAGTAGAGCAGGCCCTGCGGGTGCAGCGACCGGGCAGCCTGGGCAATGAAATCAATGGCTTCTTCTTTGTTGAAATACGGAAGCCCAAACCCACACACAATAGCGTGGAAATACTGCTTTAGTCCGCTGATCTGCCGGGCATCGTACAGGCGGAAGTCGGCAGTAGGGTTTGCCTGTTGAGCAATCACCAGCATTCTTTCCGACAAATCAAGTCCTGAAATTTTGAGTCCCGGCTTTTGGTCCAGCAAATACCGGGTAATGTTGCCCGGTCCACAGGCCACATCCAGCACCCGTGCATCCGCCGGATTTATGGCCATACAAAATTGGTGGAGCACATCGTGGTAGCGGCTCTGATCCATGAATTTATCGGCATATCGCTGGGCGTACTCATCAAAGAGTTCCACGGCTTTTTTTGATTTGTCCATGTAGTGGGTGGGTTAACAGGCTCCTAGTTTTCTATTTGCATTTGTCGGGACAGAATTGAAAGATTTATTAATCCTCCGATTGTCAAGATTGCTCCTGCAACAAATGGGAACCCTGCTCCGACTAAATCTGCAATATTTGACGACCATAAAAAGGGAAGGCAGAATAACATTCCAAAAATTCCAGCAGCAATCGTTGCAAAACTTCCATATTGGCTTATTGCTCTGATTGTTAAATTCTTCATCGGATTCAACTTTTCTTCTCTTTGGTTAAATACTTGTTCTCGAAGTTCATCAATTTGCTTATCGGCAAACTCATCGATTGACCAACTTTTTATTGGAATTGCTTTTCTGCCATTTTGAAAGTCTCTTTTAAATAGTTTCCATTTGCTTGGCAGTAAAAATGCCCCGTACATGAAAATTGCCAAACTTGGAATTGACCAGTTCCCGTTTCCAATCATAAACGCTTGCATTCTGATTTCATCTAATGGGGTCATTTTGAAATTTAGCAGGGAGTGTTTCAAATCATGACTCTCGTAATTTGGGACTAAATGTAGATTATTCTCTTTTAGGCATTTGGCTATTTCTTTCCCCAAGGTTCCTTCTTCCAGTTTATCCAATTGTTCAACCTTCTCTTTCAGTTTTTCTGTGTTTGAAAATTGTTCAATTGTCCAAACAGATAAATAGAATGACTTTTCAATTATTTTTTCAGGAAGACTGTATTTTTTCATGACTGTTGTTTTTCTTTTCATGATAGCCAACGGCGCAATTGGGGGCTCTAAGTCCAAGCACGCACTTAGTAGTTTTTGTAATTGTTCTTTTTGAAATTCTTCATCATTTTTCCGAAATCCTTGTCTTTCCTGCGTTTTTCAACAACCGTTGATTCAAAGTGCTCTTTTTCGCGTTCCATTTTTAAGAAGTTTTCGTAGGATGAATTGTCAAGTTCTCCACGTTCAACAGCCTGTATAACTGCACAGCCTAATTCGGTAGTATGTGTACAATCTTTAAATTTACAGTCTTTGGACAATTCAATTAGTGCGTTGAATGTAATTTCTATTCCATCATTAGAATCTGCAATTCCCACTTCTCTCATTCCCGGATTGTCAATCAGAATTCCACCGGTATCAAGGACTAATAATTCACGGTGACTTGTTACATGCCGCCCTTTACTGGTACTGGCACTAATCGTATTGGTTTTCATTACCTGTTTACCCAACAAGGTATTTGATAAGGTAGATTTTCCTACTCCTGATGAGCCCAGTAAACAATAGGTTTTACCTTTTTCGATATGCTCTTTGAGCGTTTCAAATCCTTTTTGCGACGCATTGCTTATGGGAATTATCGGTACTTGTTTTATCCTTTCCTGCACGGTTCTAACCAACTCAGATAATTCGCTGTCATGTATCAAATCAATTTTATTGAGAATGATAATCGGGTTTACATGGGCTGTGTGGCAAATGGTCAAATATCGTTCAATCCTGTTGATGTTAAAATCCCTGTCAACCGCCTGAACAATGAAGGCGTAATCAATATTTGTTGCAATAATTTGCTTTTCACCTTGTTTCCCAACGGCCTGCCTTTCAATAAGTGTTTTTCTTGGGAAGACAGAATGAATAAGCACCTTATTGTCGTCGTATTCAGAAATTGCGACCCAATCACCCACCGCGGGAAAATCAGACCTGGTATGTGCGGAGAAACGCAGGTGGCCAATTATTTCACCATCACATTCTTTTTCAGGGGTTTTTACAACATATCGTTCCTTGTGTTCCGAGATAACCCGCCCGACCCCATACGAATCGAGGTTCTGGTCTTTTCTGTAATTTTCTAATTCTGAATTATATCCTAAATCCTCAAGTGTCATTTGTTTTTTTCTTGGATTAAGTACAACGGTTAGTGTATAAAATGTTGCCTGCCGATAGGCAACAATGATTTTATATACAGTGTTATAGCCTTTTTATTGTTTCAGTTGCTCTTAGTCTTACATGTTCATCAAAATGATTCAAATATGATTCTTTTAGCTCATCAGTGTTGCCGTATTCATCTTGGTACTTAATCAAGTCCATTGATTTGTTAATTGCAAAAAACGGCTCGTCTCCATTCACCGACCGTTCATATTTATAGTTTATTGCTTTCTTCAAAGTATGAAATAAACTTTCTTGTCCTTCTTTATCCAAACCATTTAGGCCTTTGTCTTGATGCCAAAAAACATCTAATACTAATTCGAAAACTAGGTCTAATTCTTGACTTGGCCCTTCATTTATTTGAATATTATCATTTATAAACTCCATCATTTTCAAATAAACAGTCTTTTGATTTTGGGAGTCAGTGCCAAAACCTTGAAGTATAAACACTATAAAATTGAAGCGATTAAAGTTTTTTAATTTAGTTGATTTTGAAATGTTTTCAGAAATAATATCCAAGAAGATTTCACTCTTAGAAAACCTTTTCAACCAACTTGAATATTTCAGAGCCAAGTCACCGTCGCTGATTCCTTTATCTTTTTCTTTTAATATAATTTCAAGAGTAACTTTCATTTTTTTAAAATTGGCTATAACGTCCCGGCTAACAGGCGTAATCAGATATTGTGGGCTATGAACGTTTTAGTCATTGTGTGTGCCCAGAATGGATACATCAGTTTTCCTTACCAAATATAATCTAAAAAATTTGAATGGGAGCCTGAAAACTGGAGGTTGAAAGTCTCTTGCTGGTGAGTTGCCGAATTCAGTTAGCAAGCCGCAAGGGTGTCGCGGGTGACTGCGGGTAGACAATTGGGAATTGTCTTTGAATCATCTGGTTTTGTTTCGCAATGTATGTGAAGGTGGTATTGACTAACTCCCTATGTGTACAGGTCAAGTATGTTACTTATCCCGTCCTATCTAAAGAAAGTAAATACGTATTGCTCAATCGATTGATCATCGTCTTCATCCTCCCATTCTTCAAACACGCATCTTACCTACCGTATTTTTCAGTTAAATTCTTTTTTAAACTGTTCAATACAAATTCATGCTCTTGTTCAATTCCCCAACGCTCAAGTGGCTCCCAGTAGATTCTGGGATTTAAAATTGATTTGTATGAACTGGTTCTTGTTATCTTGGTTTTTCCATCAATTTCTTCAAAGGTATATTGTGCATCCACAAACTCAAACCAGTCTCTCCCGGTCAATGTGTAGTCGATAACATCCATTTCAAGAGCCACCCCTTTTTCAAATTTGGTGATTTGGGCGATTATTTTTCCATTGCTAAACAGGCAGTTTCTTTTTGCTCCAATTGAATCTGCTTCCAATTCACATTTATAAGGAGTGGGCAACCCCAACATTAACCCCAGCGGTTTGTTTGCATCCAGTTTATCCATTTGCTTGACCTCATCAAAAACCAGGTCCGGTGCATAATCTAAGGTTATGGAGTTTTCAATCGTTGTAACTGAAGGCTCCGGTAAAATCATTTGTTCTATTGGATTAATTGCCAATAAAATAAGCAATGGCAAAAAACTTACAAGCAGTTTTTTTGATTCGCCAACCTCCCTCCGAAATACTTTTTCCTGTACTTTATATCCAAGAAAAACCATTAAAGCAAATATTGGCGAGGCCATCAAAACGCAGACCAAGCCCTCCAATGCACCTGCAAGTAGAAACCCAAAAAATATGAGCAAGCCAAAAAGCAAGTATGAAATTTGACGTTCCTTTTTGTTTAATGTCCCGATTGAAAACCCTACCGCAAAAGGAAATATCATAAAAAAGGTGGCGCCGTAATCCACGAAGTCAAAATGCAGGAACAAAAAGCCAATGATCAAGATAACAGCACTCGTCAACCAACTGAATTTGGTCAGTTTGTTGTATTGTTTAAGTAATTCCTTCATGGTTTTTTCTTGTGGTTTATGACAAATGCGGTTGTCAGGTAATCTGAAAGGCTACACTGTTGCAACCTAAATATCCAAAACTAAATTAAAATTATTCCCTCGTATTCCTACCTCAATCTTTAGATTCTTGAAACGCTGGTCAAATAATTTATTTCTTATTTCTGGTTCGTTGAACGCCAGTTTGAACAATTGAAAAACACGAAGTTCCCAAATCTCCACAAATAATTGAGGGTATTCCTCTCCTTCCACTTCGACAACCTCCAGCAACTCAGATAGCGTGTAAAACTTATTTGATTCAAGGAACTTCCAGATTTTTACCGATTCAAAATTTAGCGCAAAATCCGCCAACTTATTTTCCCACCATTCTTTTGTATAATCCCCATATAAATGGATGTAGCCACGTTGAGTGTAAGTTGAAAATCCAATCAAAATACGTCTTATTGCATTCGTCTCAACACCGGAGGCATAAATTGCAGCAAGTAACCGGTTGATGTCCAATTTTACAGGCTCAATATGTGCTTCAAATTCAAAGGCATTGATGTTTTCAATAAGTTCCTGTAAATACAGCATTCTGCCGGGAGAGATTCGTAGCCTTTGGGCTTTTTGAAGTTCTTTCTTTTTAAGTGCTTCTGACCATTTGACATTTGGATATTTGGTGAAATAATCGACAACTGCGTTTACTTCTGTATCTCTATACAGTTTGCTAATAGACTCTACGGGGTACTTATTTATTAAGCCCACCAAGAAGTTTAATCTAGTTTCCATATTTACTCCTTCTTAATCAATGTTGGTATATCGCTGTACTTAATAAACAGCAGCCCGTCAAATCGGTCTTTGGCGACGAACTCAGCGGTGTTTCCATTGTTTTCCATTCCCGAATGGAGTTCGCTGGTGAAATCGGTTTTATGGTAATTTCGTAAGTCCAGCACATACGTTTCTTTTTGAAACTGGTTGAGGTGGTAAGCCAGATAACTGCTGTCGTTGTGCTCAAACTCAAACGTTCCGTTATACCGGAGGTCTTTTCCGCTGTAAACAACGGCCCCGATTGAGTAGTATTTATCTCCAAAGGTGTTTTTGAGACTATGCCCCATCCAATTAACATTGTAATTGGGTTTTGCCTTGTTTTCAATGTGGCTGTTTTGTGCCCAAATAATGATTTTTGAGTTCGGGTTTTCTTCTTTATACGATTTCACAATTTCAAACATCGCCTTGTCTCTAAGGTTGTAGGAGGCAGGCCAAC
Source organism: Saprospiraceae bacterium (assembly GCA_041392625.1). Lineage (GTDB taxonomy): Bacteria > Bacteroidota > Bacteroidia > Chitinophagales > Saprospiraceae > M3007. The sequence continues at coordinate 8,051 of JAWKLR010000024.1, forward strand.
TCATCATTTCTCCAAGTTGAATTGCCGAATACGTGTTTAAAAAAATCGCATTTGATTTTTTTAAGGCAGCAAGCTCATTTGCTGTAACTCCGGAAGCAAGCAACTGTTTTTTGTTTTGATCTATAAAAGCGTTGTAAACCTCCAGGAAACGAATAAACCGGTCTCGTTGGTTGTTAAAACCTGCTGTGTCCTGGTCGTTTTCAAATTGATACAGTTTATTGAAACTTCTCATTTCCAATGAAGCCGACTTTGCCAATGTGGAATCCAGCGGCCGCACAATTTCGGCCATTCGCTTTATAAGATAATCTTGCTGTGGCTGGCAATCAAAGCCCTGGATTTGTAATCCCTTATCCTGTGCTTTTGCATAGCTAACAAGCCGTTCGATTTCCTCTGAATGGTAGAAAAAATTTGAGCTAAACAGATTTGTAAACGCGCTGGCTGGCAGGGAGTCCAGTTGCTCCCAGGCTAAGGCGGCATCGCCATATCCCGATTCAAACAACACTGCATCAAACCCGAGTTCCTGATGTAAAAACATGACCAGTTCTGTCTTGGCTGCGAATACATTCCCAAGTCCGTGGGTATTTTCTCCCAGTGCAATTAGTTCTACCCCTTTTAAGGTCTCTTTTAATCCCGATAAATTCTCAAACTGTTCTAAATCTGAAGTGAATTGAATGGTCGAATTAAAATCGGTTTGAGCAGCACACGACCACAGAGTCAGGCTTAGAATACAGGTCAAAATTTTATTCATACAGTTTTAGTTGATGGTTGGTAAAGGGGAAAATAAAAATTGCCACTTTTGGCCCAAACATAAAAATCCCAAAGTCGATTAAAATACAATTTAGGTAGGCTTTTGCTTCCCTATTCTATTTGGAGTCTATCAGCACGATTGTGTTGTGCATACTTTCATTTTTTATTTGTCTTTTCATTTCAATGGCTTTGCTCAGTAGTTCAAAATTTCTAATAATTAATTCAAATTCGGGGTAGTTATTGAGGTCTGAACTTTGTTCATTTTCAAAGGTTGATTCATACAGAGACCTGAACAGTTTAAACTCAGAGTTGAGTATATCTTTAAACCCAGTATCTGCATTCTTTTCTTTTTTTGCGGCATTAACTTCATTGTTCATTTCTTGGGTGTACTTGTTCGGCTCATTTTTCAGGGTGTTGATTTTATTTAATAATAAGATAAAAAAATTTAGGAATTCAAGAAATGCTTCTGTGTTTGTTACTATACCAGAATCAAAAAATTTACAAGATGATTCTGACTGCTCGATTGAGTCAAGGTAGTTATAGTAAGCAATCATAAAACTGTTTGCTTCAGACTTTGTGTTGCTTTCAAAAATTTGCGAAATACCGAGTTCGCTATTCAAAAAAAGGTCTTTTTCTATATCCTGTAGGCCAATTTGCTCAGAAAGCCAATACGTGATTTCAAATAAAAGTTCTGGTGTTACAGTATTGTTTTCTTTGTTCAGAAAATTTAAAACATCTACAGTTTGTCTATCTTTTATAGAGTTTTCAAATGTATAATTGAAGCCAAATTCGTTGCTCGATAACCGTTGCAGGCCATTTTTAACTTGTTCATTCTTTAATTTATAAATCCATACTTCTCGTCCCATTTGAAACTATTTATTCAGATTAAATGGTATTTGGGGAGAGTCCCTACACAATACAATTTCGGAAAATGCCAGCGTGCACATCGCCGAACTGGTTATGTATACCCTTATTTGTCAGTTGCATTTCTTCCTGTTGGGTAAAGGCAGCGTTCTCCTTGTTACCGCTCATTCATTTTTCTAAAGAATTCGTTCTTTATCAATTCAAATTCTTCCGCTATGGTTCTATCGTAGTTAATGTCTTTGCCAAAAAATAACTGACCTGAGTGAAAGTAGTACAGTCCCCATCTAAGGGTACTGTCACTGATTAGTGCATCCATAGAATAAAACAGTTCACCACAATATTTGATTACCATTTTCCAGGTCATCATCACGCACGGCGCCAAGTTATCCAGGTCCAGATAAACCCATCTGTTAAAAGGAATTCCACGTTGATACAACCACTTCTTTAGGGCTTTTTCATCCGCACCCACCGCATAAGTTTCTATGGTCGAAAAATATCCTTCAAATGGTTTTTGAATAAAAAGTTTATCACCCATTCCCGTACTGTAGATAAATGTCTTGACCAGATCAGTCCCCTCGGCATCAAGAAAATGAATTTGATCTTTATGAGAAGTTAGGATTTTTGCGGCCTCCTCTGGTGATCCCAAGAACGAATAGGTTTGTGGAAAATAATCCGTCCAATACCTGCTCATGTTTTTTTCAAAATCATTCATGGGGTTGGTGTTTTTAGGGCTAGCGACTGGACGTGCAAACGAACACACCGCAATAGCCGCAGCAAAGTTTTTTAATTTGAAATTATAATTTCCTGTCCTTGGCGATTCAGCATCAAGACTTTATCGCCGGTAATGTTGATGTTGTCTTTGGGGCCGATATGATAGATGCCAATCATTTTGGAGTCGATTTTTATTTCTTTTTCCATGGAATCTACCAAAAGCCACACCGGAATAAAGGCCCAGTCAAGATCCTTCATCGTTCCGATTGTTTCCGCATGTTCCGTATCACCGGAAAGAAATATTCTTTTCCCGTGCCAAGTGATCAGGTAGGAGTAGTGTGTTAAGCAAAAGCGGTGTTTGGTCCTGAAGGTCTTTATTTCAAAACCGGGGATCGTTTCTCCGAGTTTTTCCAATTCCGGGATGTTCCACTTGCCATACTTTTTACCCTTTTTATTCTTTAAAACAGTTTTCATGTTTTTGCTTGAATAATGATCTCCGTGTGTATGGGTGAATATAAAAATAGCATTGGGCTCAATACGGTCCAGCTCCGACTCGTCGTACTCATCGTAGTTGAACGCACCGGATCTGTAAGGGAAATCTATATAAATATTGCTTGCTCCATCGGTAAGGTGTAACCCACAATTACTGATAAATCGAATCTTAAGCCCGTCGGATTGGCCAAAACAAAGTATCGCGTTAAAAAGCAGGATTAAAAGGGCTAGGGTCTTTTTGTTTTTCATGAGGGAATAGTGCTATTTATAGGTTGAAAGAGGGTATTGTTTGTTTTTGTAACAGTCTCGATATTTTTATTGCTTGTATCGACAATATGGGCGGCTTTGGAGAAGCCATAGAAAGCATCTTTCCCCAAGCTGAGGTGCAACTCTGTGTAGTACATCAAATCCGCAACAGCAAGAAGTACATAGCCTGGAAGGATATCCGAATCTTTATGGAATACTCCCTTAGCCTACCACCTCTGCTTTTTATCATTTTTCCAATGCTTTTTTAATTTGATTGATGTGGGCCTGATTGTGATTGGCTACTTTCTCCATTTCATCACGTAAGGTCCTCTTGCCTGTCTCACTGTGAATGAACTCTTTGTCTCCAAATAGACCAAGATACTTGTTTACTAAATAGATCACGCCATTTCGATTTACAAGGTAAAGAGATTTGGCCAGTTCAATAGGCATTGCAGAGTATTCCAGATTTTCACACCAATGGTCTTGGTTAAATGCCCAAATTACCTGTTTAGGTTCTGCAATTATTCTCTTAATCCGTTGATGTAAAATACTTTCAGCATCCGCAAGATGAATCAACACCTCTTTGACCGTCCATTTATTGGGACCGTACCTTTTTTGTAAATCGGATTCCGGCAATTCAAAATATGAATTTGTGATTTTTTGTGTTTCTATCAATGCGTTAATCAACTCCATGGTTATTTTCAATTTGTCCTTATGGGCTTTGCTTCAAGTTCAAGTGTGCGGCCAGTGTAGAAAGATACACAAGGGCATGGCTGCGAAATACACTCAAATTCACCAATTTTCTTTTATGCCTCTCACGCGGTCCACAAACGTTGAAGAATCAATTTGGTCTGTTCCAAATCGTTCTATGAAACGTTCTGTTATCCGATTTACCCAACTTGAACTGGTATCTATGCCTTCGGCTCTGACTACATCCATTGCGAAGTCTCTTGCAGTGTAATTGTCCATTTGCGAAATCTGCTCGGTATTCTCAGAGGGAAGACAGAAGCCCCACTTGATGCAAAGGTCAGTGAGGAAATAAATTAATTCTCTCTCCATAGGTGGAGTATCTTTTGGTACTTTAAATCCCATTTTATCTTATTGCGCCTGAAGGTTTAATGTATGCGTAGTACGACCCTTGGGCGGGGTATTTTCGCATGTACAGTGTTAACAGTTCGTTGTTCCGCTTCATACTTCTTTTGGGGCTTCACCATTGCTGAATGATAAGACAGACCTGCCCATCCCTCAAGGCAAACTCTTGTGCTCCCCAAGGCCGAAGTGTAATTTTACTTAGATTAGGATGCAAATATTCTGGATGTGATAGGCTGATCGAATTAAAAACCTCTTTTATGTTGCTTGTCACAAGTCTAAACTCGGGTTGATGTTCCCTCGCCAATTCTTCGTGTTCGAAAAGCATTAAATGGAACTCATTATTTTCGATTACACAAAACGGTTCTTTTGATGTCAATTCCTCATGTCCAATTCTGAATCCAAGACAATCGACAAATAGCTTTAGGCCGTCATTAATATTTTGATAATAGACATTTGGAACGAATCTGCTAAAATCCATAGTTGGCTCAGTTGAAGATTGATTTTAGAAAATATATTTCTACTAGCTATTTTTTATGAATTGACCAGATTGGGCGATTACTGCTAACTACGGTCAAAATAAGTTACAAACGCCACTTCATGGCCCCACTCCCCCTACCGCTCCAACACCAAACTCCTCACAGCACGCACTCCGGAATCCGGCAGGATAATATGCAGGAAATACAGGCCTTCGGGTAGCTGCGACAGATCGAGCTCCGCCCGTTCTGTCTCCCGGTATATAATAGTTTTCAAGCGCTGCCCATTGGATGTAATTACTGTTATGCGAATAATGCTCTGTTTTTTATCAAAAGCAAGTTGAAGCAGGCCCGGTCCCGGATTGGGGTAGATCTGTATTCCAGCATCTTTGATTTCTTCCTCAGCGGTGCCAAGTGCATCCACCCATTCATAGCAACCGATGTCTGCCTCGGGGCCCTGCGGGCGGATGGTTCCGTCCAGGTCTACAGAAGGGGCCGAACTGGTTTCTGCGGCATCAATCAGCACACTGCCGGGAAGCAAGTGAAAATCGGTGTTCGCGTAGTCCAGAAAATTGGCCTGATACGCTGCGTAATTGGATAACACCTGGTTGTTGCTCAGGGTTCCGTCCACCACAAATTGGTTGGCCACATTGTTTTTTACTACACAACCCGTGCTGGGCTGTCCGTTTTTGTGGTCGTCTATCCGGATCCAGGATGCCCCCGGTGTGATATTGGGTGTAGGGTCCAGCACGGTGTTGTTTCGAATGAGGCAGTTGTTGGCACCCAAAAAGGTGATTCCGTGCCAGTGGTTTACCACAATCAGGTTGTTCTCCACAATCCAGTTGTTGTAAAAGCCGTCAAAACACCCAATTCCCTGCAGCGGACCCACCAGTGGCTGGTTGGGGTCTTCGTAATTGATGATGGTGTTGCCGCGCACAATGTTGTAGTCGACCACCAGGCCATTGGTGGTGTACGATTGGATTCCGTCGTCGTGGTTGTCATCCACATCGTAGCAATTTTTGATGGTGTTGCCTTCGTACAATCCGTATGAACCCAGGATGCGCATCCCGTCGCCGGAAAAATTGGCAACTTCATTTCCAATCACCTCGCAGTAATCGCCCCAACAAAGAATGCCCATATCTACATTGCTCACCCGGTTGTTGATGATCCGCACGGAATCGGCCTCCCGCAGGTAAATCCCGTTGCTGGCCTTGGTAATCCAGCTGCTGGAATCCGCCCAGGGAACGGCCGCGCTGTATACGGAGCAATCCCGGATTTCAATGTGCGAACTGGGGCCCTGCCAGTTGTGGGTTTCAAAATAAACCAGGCTTCCGGCGATGTATGTTCCGTAAGGCTCCGAGCTGATTTCCAGGCCCTCAAAATGCCACTTGGAGGATGCCTGAAGTTTCAGGGTTTTTAAAATGGGGGTATGCCCCGGTTCCGCCATCACAAAAATGGGAATAGGGTTGTTGTAATTTTGAAGAAAAATATCCCCGTGCAGTCCGCTGCGTAGCATCAGGGTGTCGCCCGCTTTTACCGGCGCATTGGCGTTTTTTGGAATCAGGCTGCTGCCCACCGGACCATAGGGTAGGGGACTGTACCGAAAACTCTCGATCAATCCCTGAGCGATTACGGATTCCAGACTGCCCCAGGGTGAATTAGCAGTGCCTGTATTGGCCATGCTTCCGTTTATGGGATCAAGGTAAAAGGTGGTGGCTCCTGCAGTTGGCAGGAAAAAAAGCCAGGCCAGTGCCGACAAAAACAGGGTGCGTAGAATCATAACTTGATAAAGGAGACCTGCCCATGCGGCAGACCGTTGTGAAACAGATGCAGAATAAACGATCCTTTCGGCAAGGCGCTGAAATCAAATTCCGAACTCCCGTCTGATTTCCGGTCCAGAACAATCCGGCCCAGGAGGTCGCTTACAAACCACTGGTCATATTCCAGTCCGGATTGGATGGAGGCGGTATTTGAAACCGGGTTCGGGTATAATTTCACCGGCTCAGGCTGCACAAAGCGAGAATCCAGTCCTGAAGCGATGCACAGCGAATCGTTGATCTTGATTGTATATTGGATGGTATCAAGTGCGAGTCCGCTGCCTAAATCGGAGAAGATTACCATAAAATGAGCGCAGCCAGCAAATTGGTTGGGAAAGACCGTTGCGGAAAAAAAGGCTTCGTTTGGTCCCGGATACAGCGTTACCGGAATGTGGCTAGAATCTACATTCGGCGGGTAGCTGATGTTGATATCCGAAATGAATATATCCCATTGTGGCGGTACGTCCAGCAAAACCCGATCCCAATCCACCTGTATCGTATCCGTTCCGGTGTTGTACAGAAAACTTTCCATCTGGAAATAGAGAAAGCCGTCGTTCAGGTTTTGGTTCAGATGCACTTCATCAAAGGCGTCGGGAGAACAACTGAACGTCCCCTGTGCCTGGGCATTATTGGAGGCAAAAAGCCCGGTCAGAATAAAAAAACAGGAGATAGAGGTCCGGCCAAGGCGCAGCAACCATGCATAAAAAATGTGTACAGGGTAGTTCATATTCAGTCGATTTATTCCAGCATGAAATGCCTGGATATTGGTTTATTATTTCCTCCGTAGAGACGCAAGATTTTGCGTCTCTTGCTTCCCGCGTCGCGTCTCCTGCCCCCACGCACCGTGTCTCCTGCCCCCCACACCGCGTCTCTTGCTTCCCATATCACGTCTGGCAAATCTGTATCCCAATTTCAACCCATCCATCCTATAAAATGATTGCGGGGGAGACGCACTGTAGTGCGTCTGTACGAAGGATGCGTTTTTAATGGAATTCTATTTCTTCCGGATAGGAATCCTCAATTCTTCTTCTGAATCGATGGCTTCGCCTTTGTAGCGGTGGTCCATAATTTCAAAATGGGGGCGGTCGTCGACTTCGTATTGCGACTCGGGGATCCAACTGCCGAAAATGTATAAAAAGGTTTCTGGCCCGAGACTCGCGGGGCCCTTGTGAATAAAAACGGCATACAGCCCTTCGGGTACAAGGAGGGCTACCATTCCATCCGGGATGGCTTCAGCGGTGGCAACCTGAACACTTGCCCATTTGTCAAAAACCATTTCCGGGTCAAAATGGTCGAAATAGCCTGGTGGGTACACTTCGATGGAGTAAAACTCCGAGCCAATCACGTCTTTAATTTCAGTCCGACGAGGCATGAAACCCTGCCACAACTCCCGTGTTTTATTTTGAGAAATACACATGGAAATGCGTTTCCCAACAAACCGCTTTTCCGGAAAAACTTCAATACGTGGTTCTTGTTCCATTTGGTAAATATACTTGTTTATTCGAGGCGGCGGGTATTGGCTATATTTTGGGTTTAGGGCAAGGGCAAGCCTTGCCCCTACCGAGGTATGACTGGGCAACAGGCCCCAATAAACAACGCTTATTTTACCAACAGAAGCAAGGCATTCTTTTCTGCATGGAGTTCGTGAAGCACCAGCTCGGGGATATTTACAAAGTCGTGTACATTCGCAAGAACAATGCTTCGTTCGGCTTCCTTGTAAACAACTTCGCCTTCTAATAAAATAAGCAGAGCATTCGTTTTACTCTGGTGTTTAGCCAATTCGGCACCCTCCTGCATGCGGATTAGGCTTGCTTGCCCCAGTTCTTTCAGGATGTGCTCAACAGCCAGAGGCTTGTCGGAATCTTTTAAATAATCGGATAAATTCATTGCAAGGTTTTTAAACTGTTTCTATGTCTGTTTCAGAACAAAAGAAAAAAATACGGCAGCAGATGCTGGTGCAACGTGCCCGGCTGCCCAATGACTGGAAGGCAACATACGACCAATGGATTTGCCATGCGCTGATGGAGCATATTTCTGCACATGATTTTCAACATATCCACCTGTTTTTACCCATGGGGACCGAAATCAATATTTGGCCGCTGATTGAGGAACTGCTCGCTACCCAACGCGTGCTGATTGCCCCGAAAACTCTGCCCAAACGGCAATTGGAAAATCGGGTTTTGACCGCTCTCGACCAGCTGGAGTCCGGTGTTTTTGGAACCCGCCACCCCATAGCGGATACGGCCTACACCGGGCCCATCGACCTGATCATTGCACCCGGACTGGCTTTTGACGCTGCCAACAATCGGTTGGGTTACGGTGGCGGCTATTACGATGCCTTTCTAAAAAGCCACCCAAACGCTCATACACTGGGCATTTTTTATCCATTCCAAAAACTGGATTCAGTTCCCCTGGAAGCACACGACATGCCACTGGATTCGGTTTTAGTAGATCTTACTGCACCGCCACCTCATCTATAAACAACCAGCAGGGCAAGCCCGCGCCTTTATGCCATTCCGGACATTTTTGTAAACTTTCACCCACAACCCGGATATACCGGGCTGTCAGTTCCGATTCCGGCCGGAACTCGAACGCCTGATGCAGCATCCCTTTTTCCCTGGGCGAAACCGTGTTTTCTACTACACCCGCCTGGGTGAAGTTTTCCCCATCTTCTGATACTTCGTAAATGACGCGTTTGGGAAAGAAAATCCAGGAATTTTCATCCTGAAAAAAATTGGCTGCCAATAAATGAATGGGTTTTGAAGAGCCCTGATCCAGAATCACATCCACGTTTACGCCCTGGTAGCCTTGCCAGCCACCCGAACGGAAATCGGCTCCGCCGTACAACAGATCGATAATCCCGTTCTCACCCCGGCCAGTGTATTGGTTGTCGTATTGTGTGTTGTACCGCACTACTTTCAGGTTGGGCTGGAGCTGACTGAAAATAGCTTCTGCTACCCGGCTTTCTGTTTTTTCCCGAACGGCTTTGAATCGGATGGTGCTGGTTTGCTCAAGAACTATAGGCCGGCGGTATCGCTTCCATTTTAGTTCTTCGCTGCTGTCGAGTGGGACCAGTGCATACATGATTTTAGCACTTCCGTCCAGACAACCCAGCTGAATTTCCTGGCTCGTTTCAAATACGCGTTTGCCCTGTGTGACGTAGGGTTCCGGCACAAACTGTGCATCTTCAATTCGGGTAACTGGCCGGGCAGTTTCTTCGCTTCCCCAGGTTTGTGGTTTGGCACTCATTTCAAACACCAGCGTTCCTCCTTCCATCAAATCTGCATGGCTTATCCAGTTTTGTGTCCAGGGTTTTCCATTGAACTGCAGGCTTTTGATGTAGGGCTTGTTTGCAGAACAGCCCGGTGCTTTTATTAAGAGTTCTTTACCGTTGGGCAATTGCAGGGTGGTTTCTTCAAACCAGGGCGTTCCAATGGTGTACACGCCACCTACCGGAACAGCCGGATAAAAGCCCAGAGCGGAATAAACCAGCCAGGCCGACATTTGGCCACAATCTTCGTTTCCGCTGAGCCCGTCGGGTTGGTCGCTGTACATGCTGTCCATAATCTGCCGTACCCGTTTCTGCGTCTGGCTTGTAGCCCCGGTGAAGTTGTACAGGTAGGCCATGTGGTGACTGGGCTCGTTTCCATGTACATACTGACCGATCAGTCCGGTAATATCTGCTTGCTGCCGGCCATTGATTTTGCTGTCGACCTCAAAGAGTTCGTTCAATGTTTGCGTAAAAGCCTCAGGGCCTCCGTGCAGTTGCATCATCCCACTGACATCCTGTGGTGCTGCAAACCGATATTGCCAGGCATTGGCTTCGGTGAAATTGAAGTTCACCTCGAAGGGGTCAAAATTGGCTTGCCAGCTGGCGTTGGTTTTGGCCTGAAAAAACTGCGTTTCCGGATTGAACAGGTTGCGGTATTGCAGACTGCGCTGATCAAAATACGCACGAATGCTGTCTTTCCCCATGGCTTCAGCCATTCGGGCAATGCTCCAGTCGTCAAACGCGTATTCAAGTGTTTTTGAGACAGACTCCGATTCCATATCGGAAGGTATATAGCCAAGTTCCCGGTAATATTCCAGGCCCAGCCGGTCTTGCATGGCGCTGTGGATCATTGCCTCCAGCGCGAGGTCTGCATCAAAATCGCGGATGCCTTTGAGGTAGGCATCTGCAATGACCGGAATGGCGTGGTTGCCAATCATACAATCCGTTTCATTGGCAGCAAGTTCCCAGATCGGAAGCCTTCCGCCCTGTTTGTATTGCAGCAAAAAAGTCTGGATAAAATCGTTCGCCCGCTCGGGTTCCAGCAGGGTGTATAGCGGGTGACAGGCCCGGTAGGTATCCCACAGAGAAAACACCGTATACACGGTGCTGCGGGAGTGGTGGATTTTGAGATCGCGCCCCCGGTAATAGCCTTCCGAGTCGGAAAATGTATTGGGGGCAATCATGGTATGATACAGGGCGGTATAAAAGGCTTTGAGTTGTTTTTCAGTGCCGGCTTCCACATTGACTTTGGACAGCTTCTCCAGCCATTTTGCCTGGGTTTCATTTTTAACCCTATCAAAATCATAATCGGGGCACTCTGCCCGAAGGTTGTTGCGTGCCGCGTCGATGCTTACCGCCGAAATCCCTACCGTAACTACCAGCGGTTCTCCCTCGGTGTAAAAGTCGAGCAGGCCCACCACCGCTTTGCTGCTGACTGCCCGTTGCGAGATGTGCGGATCCATGGTCATATCCAGGATTTTGCTGCTAAAAAACGGCTTGGAAAAATGGGCAACAAAGTACACATACTGATTTTCAGCCCAGCTGGTGGACAAGCGGTAGCCAACTACTTCGCGGTCGCTGGTGGCCGTCATGCTGGATTCCTGCACCAGATCCCGGTGTCGGAGATCAAACATGATGTGGCCAATTTCGGTTGCATCCGGGAAGGTGTAGCGGTGCACACCCACCCGTTCGGTTGCGGTTAGTTCCGCCTGGATGTTGTTGCGATCAAGCAAGACGCTGTAATAACCCGCTTCCGCATGTTCATTTTTTTTATCAAAAGAAGAGGCATAATCTTCCGGGTTTAGCCAACCCTTACCGGTATAGGGCATTACGAGAATGTCGCAGTAATCAGGCACCCCGGTACCACTGAGGTGAGTGTGGCTAAAGCCATAAATCTGTTCGTCACTGTAATGGTATCCGGAACATCCGTCCCATTCACTGGGATCGGGGCGGGTATCCGGGCTCAATTGAACCATCCCAAACGGGGTAGTAGCTCCGGGAAAGGTGTGGCCATGTCCGCCGGTACCTATAAATGGGTCAACGTAGGCCAAAGGGTTGACGGCTTTTCCGGATGGAGGCGGACTTTGCCAGAGCGCTGTACCGAGAAAAAAGGGGAGAATAAATAAAAAACTGCGGGATTGAAATCGGATTTGAAACATAGTTGCCTTGCTTGGTTCTCCCCAAAGGTAGGGCATATTGTTTATTTGTTCGAAGCGTTTGCGCCTCGGCTACAAATACCGCAACCACCAATAATCGTGGGTGGACTTATACCGCCAATACCATTTGCACAGGAAATACATGGGCGGTAAAAACAGGAAAAAGACCAGGTACACTATCCAGAGTTGAGGGCTGTATGTTTCCGGCACTTCATCCCTTCCCGCTGTAAACAGGTTGAGGTATATGCCATAACGAATGTAATGATAACCCACTGCCGTAAGCATAAGAATGGGGAAGTGGAGGACATAAAAGAAGAACGGAACCCGGCCAAAAGTGATGAAAAATTCGGCTACCCGCCCTTGCATTTTTTCAAACGGAATCAGCAACAGCAAGGCTGGGCCCAGAGTCATAAGCAGGTAGAGCAGGGAAGGGGGGTATTTTACGGTGTTCAGAAAGGACATGATGGTGCCAAGGGCTGTATCCTGAACCGACCATGGCCGCGGATCGCCGTACCAATTGCTCAGGCGAAGCAGAATGAATAGGAGAATGAGTCCCAGTCCCAGTTTTCGAATAAAATCAAAGCGACGGGCCTGTTCCCAATTCATCACATTGCCAAAAACATAACCCAAAGGCATAAGAGCAATCCAGGGGATCAGTGGGTAAGCAACCAAAACGCCGAAATGCTCTCCAACCGGCACCCAGGAAAATCCCATGTGGAGAAATTTCCACAGCCAATCAAAGGCGCCCCAGGACTCCGGTTGAATCCCGTCCAGAGCGTTGTGACCGGCAATGAGCACAAGCGCTCCAATGGCAACCAGCCGCTGAGGTAACCAGATCAATCCGGCCAGAAGAATCATCGACCAGCCGATGGCCCAGATCACCTGAACGAAAACAAAACCTACTAAGGGAGGCAAACTCAGGGTCCAGCTCGAATTGATGACCAGCAATTCAATCAGAATTAACCACAGACCCCGGCTTATGAGAAAGCGGTTCAGGGCTGCCCGGTCATTTGTTTTTTTACCATATAAAAAAGCGGCTGTACCTGCAAGGAATACAAAAACCGGTGCACAAAAATGGGTGATCCACCGGGTGAAAAACCAGCTGGGTTGCAGCGGATCCATGAGTTCAGGCGATTGAGGTGTCATCGCAAAATAATCGCGGATGTGGTCAATTGCCATCAGTACAATCACCAACCCCCGGAGGATGTCGAGCGAATGTATGCGTTTGCGAACGGGTACAGCGGTAGGTGTTTCCATAAAATGTCGTTAGTGCAGGTATGCAATGATACGCATTTTAGGTCAAAAGCCAATCTTGGTAATTATCGGGGTTTATGATATGATATTGGGCATTAGGATATGCTTTTGACCATGCTTCTGGTGGTTTGTTATTCTTATTGGGATTCCATTTAAACTCATACCCAAATAGCGTACCTTCCCGATCTTCAACCCAATCGATTTCTTGTTGGTCGTAGGTTCTCCAAAAATAATTATAAACCAACATATCAGTATAGTGTTGGTATTTTACGCGTTCAGAAACCATGTAGTTTTCCCAAAGTATACCCATGTCATTTCTTAGGTGAATTGGATTGAGATTACCAATCAAGATATTTCGGATGCCATTGTCCAGAAAATAATATCTACTGCTTTTATTTATTTCCTTTCTTAGGTTTCTGCTAAAACCACCAACTTTATATATGATAAAAACCTTGGTCAAGAGATCAAGATACTTATCTACTGTATTTCTACTTATATGCAGTGCATTTGCAATTTCTTGGATACGAACCTCGCTGCCAACCTGAAATGCAATTAGTCGGAGTAAATCAATGATTTTATCAGAGTTTCTAATCGTTTCAAATGTTAATATGTCTTTAAGCAAGTAGGAGTTTAGTAGTTCACGCAGATAAATATGTTTTTCACGTTGTGTCTCCAATTGTAATAACTCAGGGTAGTTTCCAAAGATCAGGCGCTCATTCAAGCCATCTCTTTTTTCTGTTATATGCTCTTTAGCTGCAATCTCTTTTTCGGAGATACCAAACAGTTTGAAGGTGGTTTTTCTTCCAGTCAAAGGCTCTCCCGTATAGTTTTCTACGTCAAAAGCAGAAGAACCGGTTATCAGGACTTTTAAATTAACGATTTCGTCAACCATCAACTTAAGTGCATTGCCGATATCTGGAATCTTCTGTGCTTCATCAATTACCAATAGTTTCTTGCTTTCCAGGATTGATTCCAGCGACTTGATACTTCGTCGTTCAAATAATTCACGAGTACCTATATCTTCTCCATTCAGCAATACATAAGGCTCTGATAATTCAGAAAGTATCTTGTGAATTAATACTGTTTTTCCGACCCGCCTCGGCCCCAATAGCACTACAACTTTGTTTGGGCGAAGAAACTGCTTGATTTGAGATTCAATGTCTCTTGGAATATAGTCCATATGTAGAATTTTGAACAAAATTACATTAATTCGTTCAGTTAAATGAACAAATTAACGTTAATTCATTCAATCAACTGAACGAATTAACATTAATTCGTTCAAAATAAACGCTTACGCCTTCTTAGTGAAGTATGCTCCGATTGCCGATGCCACAACGCCCAATGTCATGGTGCCGAATAAATTCTGAAGGATATAGCTTTTCAGATTGAATGTACTTTCAGCCTGCTCCTGGCCCAGGAAGCCATTCTCCACCGCATACTGGATCATATTGGGGAAGAATTCGGGAGATATGATTCGGTGGATGATAAATTGTGTAAGCGGACTGATTGCAGTCATCAAAATAGTAATCACCAGGCCGGATACAAATCCCTGTTTCCAGTCCATTTTACCACCGTAATCGCTGGTCCGTTTGTCTTTTAAGGCAAAAACAAAAAATGCGATAAAGCCAATGTCGTACAGGTTGGTAAACAAGGCGTGTTTTGAAATTTGGCTGCTGTGCCAGCCCATTCCTTTTTCAAATACCATCCAGAGTAAGGTCGCCATCCAGAGCATGGCCGCCCATTTGATTTCCGTTTTAATTTGCATTGTTATTTTTTTGTAGCCTTGCCATGCTTGGCAAAGTGTTGATGATAAGTTGATGTTGTTTATTCGGCCCTACGGGCCTTGTTTATTCGGGACGCTGCGCTTACCCTTGTTTATTTGTTTATATAGAAGTGATAAGTAGTAAGTGATAAGCAGTAAGTATATTTTTGACATATTGCAAGTCAACTTATCACTTGCCACTTACAACTTACCACATCTGCATAAACAGAGCCTCGAAGAGGCGGACTAAACGAATAAACAATTTCTGACTACTATTAAGTAAAAATACCTGTTTTCCAAGTAGGGTGTTTCTTCGCTGTTGTGATGCCGGTATTTCCGGGAACTTTGTTTTGTATTCGATTTTACACCTAAATAAAATCGAAAGGCGGAATTCGAAAAGCCTCAACAGAGTAGAAAATCATTTAAATTTTTGAATTATGGCTTCTAGTATTGTTTATGGAAACAAACCTGATACCGGTCCCGGAAGATTATCTGCACAAGCAGCATTGGATGATGCAAATCAGGACCATGCCGACTGGAACGTTCAGATGGAGTGGACCGCCGACCGAACCACCTACACCTCGGCTAACGCCAATGTGACGGATATCAATATGGTCGATTATTTCACACCAAAGTTTCCGGGGTACCATGTGTCGTAAGCATGTGCATGCTATTTGAAACGCAGTCCTGATTTTAGTCAGGGCTGCGTTTCATGTTAGATCGTATTTGGGGTTTTGGCTTTTAGTTAAAACAAGTCCTGTATCCGTCGGGGCCTTCGTTTGGTTTCCCAGAAAAAGCCTTCCAGTTTGGTTCCTTCTCTTATTTTGGCCATTGGGGTAAACTTACCGGTGGGTTGCGCATAAAATCGGATGTTGTCCACTTTATTATTTCCAAAATAAAGGCGCATTTCAGCACAGGTAGTTTCATTCATCCCAATATACGCACGGTCGTCATCCAGGGCATAATAAATCGCTTGAGCATTTCCCTCCACCAGCATTTCCCGGAGTTCGTTTTCCCTAAAAAGAGCCGTGTTGTTTTTGCCTTTTATCTGATTGAAATACACCTTGTCTTCTGAATTGATAACCAGGGCATTTTTGCGCAGCCAAATGCGATCAACCTGGCTGTTTTTCATTCCCATAAAAATTGTATCAGCAGAAAACTGCGAGGTGTCCGACCAAATAATGGGCAGTTGACTTAATTGATAAAATCGAAAAATACTGTCTGTTGTGCTAAACGAAAGCGAATCGCAGACGGCCTGCAGGTTGCTTTTGAATATCCGCACATCCTTGAATGCCAGTAAAAGCCGTTCTTCGCCCAGGGTGTCCGTTTCAAAGGAACTCAGCGTGTCTGCGCTCATATACAAGGTATCCCCCTCGATGAGGGTTTTAAAAAGCGGCCGGCCCTCGGCTTCCGAATCTCCAAACCCTCCAAAGGCGTTGAGGAAACTGTTTTGCTTATTGTAGTCTAAACGCCAGGTGTGGATGCTGAAATTTGCCGAAGTATCCCTAAGGATCACATTGCCCAGTGCAAGTCCATTTCCCAGCACGTCGTTGAAATCAATAGAATCGGCTTCAATGATGTTGGGCGGGTCGCTGACTCGGCCTCTACCCAATAGTTGAAAGCGTTTAGTCCGGCTTTCGTATCGGATTTTTTCGCCGCTGGCTTCCTGGGTGCTGTCTTTGTAGTACGCATTGCCGGTCAGCACCGCGGTTTCCTCATCAATGTTGTAGCGAATGATGTCGGCTTTGGTAATTCGCTCGGCTTCGGCCTCTTCCACAACGGCATCTCCTTCCAGGATGTATTCATTGGTCAGGCCGGTGTATTTAAGAATTTGAGCCCGTCCGCGTTGGCCCTGCTTTTCATATTGGGGGTTGACATTGAACTCGGCATAATCTTTCTGGATGTCGTAGTATCCTCCTTCGCAATACACCCGGGCATCGCGCTGGCTAATAAGGGTTGGCGCATAAAACTCTGCGATCTGTCCTTCGGTATCAAAGCCCATGGTGTCTGTTCGCACCGTAAAGTCCTGATCCGTTATCAACACGTCCCCCTTGAAAAAGATTTTTTTATCATCGACAAAATAGTAGCCGTGTTGGCTGGTCAGCTGACTTTGTCCGTTGTTGAGCCGGGCGCCCTTGTGGTAGGTGGCCAGTTTGGTATTTAAATCGTAGTTGAGTTCTTCGGTGAAGAGTTCTTTTCCTCGGTTTACAAGTACAACCTGACTATACAGATCACACGTGCGCTCGTTTCCAAAATAGCGTGCAGAGTCGGAAAATATTTTCACACTATCTCCTTGTTCTATCAAGACGTTGCCGATCAAGATGGCATTGTTCCCATCGATAATGGCCGTATCGCAGGCGATGTAGGTGCTGTCTTGCCGCAGGCGGACGGTTCCGCTCAGCTTGCGCAATTCCCTTCCGGCGCTTAGAAATGCTTCTCCGGTTTCAGAGGATTCAATCCGAAGTTTCCCGATGCTGTCGCGTGCCGGATTCTGTGCGGCGCTGTGCAGGGCTGGGAACATCAGGAGCAGACCAAGTACGAGCTGAAGTGGCCATGCTCCGGGTTTCCGGGTAAAATTGAAAAAGGGTTTTTTATTGATCATCAGTTTGGACTTGTTCAGGCAGGGCTTCTACTTCTGTTTCTTCGGTTGGCAATCCTGAAATGCGGTATATCCACCCATAAACGTGCGAAAGGAAAGTTTTGTCCACCAAAAACGTTAAAATTGTTGTCAGCAGGGTGCTGCATAGAATAATGGAGAACACGACGGATTGAATCACATCTCCACCAACGATCCCCTGTTGGGCCGGCAAGGAGGCCAGAACAGCTGCTCCAAGTCCTTTGGGTATCATCACAGCCATGAACGAAGCATCTTTGGCCGTGGTCCCTTTTGGCACCGCGAGCCGTACAACGGGAATGCGGATCAGGAACAGAACGCCGGTAATACAGGCGCCCAACATGAAATAGTACCAGTCTTGAAAACGAACCGATAAGCCGATGTACACAAAGAAAAAGGTTCGGAGCAGGAATACGGCTTCAGAGAAAAATGCCTTTTCATTGTCGTTCAGCGAGATGGGTCTGCGCACCAGCCAGTTGCGCATAATGGGCGGTCCGAGTACGTCGATGTTGCCCAGGGTGATTCCAAATGCCAGGGCTGCAATCGGACCCGAGTAGTTGAGAAGTTCAACGGTTCCGTACAGGATAAAAACAAAAGCCGGAGTGGTAAAAACAGTATTTTGGAGGGAGCGCATCCGGTTCAGCAGTATGCTCCATGCAAATGCAGCACTCATACCCAGAAGTGCAGCCAGGATAAAGGCCGCCAGCATGTGGCCCGTGACATAGGCAACATTCAGTTTGCCGATGTGATATGCAGAAAGCAATGCAAGGGGAATACCCAGGGTGAAAACATCTGAAAATGCGGATTCGAGAACAACGATGGTTTGACTGCGCTGGGAAAGTTTGAATTGTCGGGCTAGGGTTGTAACCACCGCCGAAGAGGTTCCCCCAACGATGCTCCCCAGGAGCAGTGAAAGAATGATTCCAAGATCAGAATAAAAATAAGCGATCAATCCCGCAACCAGAGTGGAAGCAAAGAAGTTGTATGTAGTAATTTTAGCAGTTCCACCCAAGGCACGAATGAGGGTTCCGAGCCGCTGGTCCAGACCGCTTTCAAACAAAATAAAAATCAGGGTGATGGTGGTAAAAACCGGACCCACTACGCCAAAATCCTCCGGAGTAACCACCTTGCCGATTGGACCAATCAACAGGCCGATTAATACCAGCCACAACACATCCGGGATTTTGGTGCGGATAAACAGGCTGGCGAAATAATGCGACAGGAAAATGATTACTCCTACGGATACAATGGTGATTGCTGTTGGCATAGGCTGAGAAATCAAATTGGTTGGATAACTTTGGCTCCGGCCTCCGTTCAATTGGAAATGGGGCGTGGCAATTGGAAACAAAAATTATCGTTTAAAATAAGATCCGGACAACTGCATCCGGATCAAAATATACCACAAAGAAATGACAAAGACGGGAAATTCAACAGTTCTTTTATTCGATGGTGTGTGCAACCTCTGTAACGCCTCGGTTCAATGGGTATTGTTGCGGGATAAATCAGCCCGGTTTCAATTTGCCAGCTTGCAATCAGAAACCGGACAAGACTATTTGCAGCGTTTCGGTTTGGATGGGAATCTTATAGACTCCGTTGTGCTTATCGCCGACGGGAAAGTGCACATCGAATCCGATGCTGCACTTGGTGTGGCGGTGCGTTTGGGCTTTCCCTGGGTGTTGGCGGGCGTTTTCTACCTGGTGCCCCGGTTTATCCGAAATGCCGTGTACAAATGGATTGCCCGCAACCGGTATCGTTGGTTTGGTAAATCAGAACAGTGTATGATGCCCCAACCCGAATGGAAAGCCCGGTTTCTCGATTGATCTTTTTTAGAGGCATTTATTTTGCGTACTTTGATGAGAAAAGAAGACCAAATTGATATTTTAATCACACTAAAGTCCATGAATATGAATCTGAACAAACACTTGAAAACGTATTTTCTTTTTTTCCTGCTTTTCCTGCTCACCCTCCCCGCTTGTGGCCCGGATCCGATCGTGCCCAAAGGAACGGTGTTCATTCGCTATGAAGGCGCAGTGACCAACCTCAATCCGTATGTCGCCGGGCCCGGTGGATATTCCCGGTATGCATCCCAGCAAATCTTCCAGACGCTGGGAATGCTTGATCCCGAGACGCTGGAACTCGCCCCTTTGCTGGTAACCAATCTCCCCAAGAGCCGCAAAGTGGAGGATGGTCCGTTTGCCGGAAAATTGGCTTTTGATTTTGAAATGCGTCCGGAAGCAACCTGGGACGATGGCTCACCCATCACCGGAAAAGATTACGAATTTACACTCAAACTGATCTACCACCCACTGTTGCCGGCAGGCATCTGGAAAGGCTATTTTGAAGACCTGGCTGGTGTTGAAGTAGACGAGGCGAACCCCAAGAAGTTTACGATTTATACCAACAAATACTACATCCTGGGTCTGGAAAGCATGTGCCAGGTTCCGGTGTACCCACAATACCATTACGACCCCAAGGGCGCATTGAGCAAGATTGCATTGGCAGACCTCATCAATGCGGAGTCGTCCAAATCGCTGGAAGAAGATCCCGCGCAGAAGGAATTTGCTACGGAATTCCAAGACCCCAAGTATGGGGTTGATCCCAAGTTCATCAATGGCAGCTCTGCATACCGCCTGGAAAAACTCGATGGGGATCGGGGCCTTACTCTCAAGCGCAAAGCCAAGTGGTGGGGCGATAAAGTGGCAAATAAAAACCCTTTGTTGCGTGCATTCCCCGAAACGCTGGAATACCGTGTGGTGAAAGCAGAAGATGCAGTAGAAAGTATGTTGCGCGCCCAGGAATTGGATGTGGCGCTGAATATCAACGGGCAACACTTCAAAGAAATGCAGGCAGACCCGGACCTGAGTGCGCTGTACGACTTTAAAACCCGGTGGACATCTACCTTCTCCCGCTGCATTTTTAACATGCGCTCTCCCAAACTGGAGGATAAAAAAGTACGGCAGGCACTGGCTAAACTTGCCGATTACGACTATTTCATTAATACCGTTTCCGCCGGAATGGCAGAACGCACCGTAGGACCGATTTCTCCGGCAAAAGAGTATTATGCAAAAGACATAAAAACACATGAACTCGATCCGGGAGCCGCTCGTACTATGCTGGCAGAGGCTGGATGGGAAGACAGCAACGGAAACGGGATTGTCGATAAAATGATTGACGGCAAAAAAGTAGAGTTGGAACTGGATGTATTGTATTCGCCAAATAGCAATACCACTGAAATGGTTGCCAATTCGCTGGCTGCTACCATGCAACAAGGCGGTGTGCGGATCAACCTGGTACCAATGGATATTCGCAACATTACCAAAACAACCCGGGAAGGCAATTTTGAAGCAGCATTGCTTGCAGCTGCCATGTTCCCCGGCAATGCGGAGGTTTTTCCTTTATACCACTCATCCATGCTCGCTCCCAATGGCGACAACCGAAGCGGCCTGGTGAATGCAGAATTGGATGAATTGCTGGATAAAATCCGGGATACAGAAGACCCCGCAGCCCGGACGCCCCTATACGTTCAAGCCCAGGAGATCCTGTACGACGAAACGCCGGAACTGTATTTGTACGCGCCGGAACAACGGTACATCGTAGCCAAAAAGTTTGATTACGTAATCTCATCTGACCGCCCCGGGTTTAATGAGCAGTTTTTCAAATTAAAGGAAACACAGGAATAGACAAGCAAATCAGTCGCCGCAAATCGGGTTAGAATCCGGTTTGCGGCGATTGGATTTTGAACAGCTGGTTAATTCCACTACCTTTGTCGGCTCCTGACGGCGCTGCATCGGCGTCTCAGATTTCATTGTAATTTTTTGATTAAAAAGAACAGATAAAATGGCTCTTGAAGTACAAGGTAAAGTCCATCGAATATTTCCAACAGAACAAAAAACAGCAAGCTTTCAGGCCCGGGAGTTTGTCCTGGAAATTCCGGACGGGAACTACCCGCAGTTTGTAAAATTCCAGGCAGTACAGGATCGCTGCGCCATGTTGGATTCCTACCAGGAAGGGGATCAGATCAAGGTTTCATTTGACCTGCGCGGTCGCGAGTGGAACGGAAAGTTTTTGACCAACCTGAATGCCTGGCGTATCGAGCGCGCTGGTTCTGAAACTGCTGCAGGCGGCAATGACTTTCAGGCGGCTGATGATCCGTTTCCAAATTACACGGATGCTCCACCGGCCTCTGACAATACCGACGATCTGCCTTTCTAATCCGGGTGTGTCGCCACCATTTACTTTTTTCAGAAAAACAAAATACAGTGCTGAAAGCAACGATTGAGGCAGCCTGGGACAACCGGGAGCTGCTGAAAGAAGAATCAACCCGTGCTGCTATCCGGGAGGTTGTTGATCAACTAGACCAGGGCCAACTGCGTGTTGCTGAGCCCGGAACAGATGGAAACTGGATTACCCACGACTGGGTGAAGAAAGCCGTTATTCTCTATTTCCCGATTCAGGAAATGGAAACCATCGAAGTGGGGCCGTTTGAGTTTCACGACAAAATTCCACTCAAGTCCAACTTTGCCGAGAAAG
This sequence comes from Saprospiraceae bacterium, assembly GCA_041392625.1. Taxonomy (GTDB): domain Bacteria; phylum Bacteroidota; class Bacteroidia; order Chitinophagales; family Saprospiraceae; genus M3007. The sequence continues at coordinate 30,080 of JAWKLR010000024.1, forward strand.
GTGTTCGGGTAGTGCCGCATGCAATTGCCCGTTACGGCTCATTCCTTGAGCGCGGAGCAATCATGATGCCCTCCTATGTGAACATTGGAGCATGGGTTGGAGCGGGATCTATGGTGGATACCTGGGCAACGGTTGGCTCTTGTGCACAAATTGGTCGCAATGTCCACCTTGCAGGTGGCGTAGGGATTGGTGGTGTGCTTGAACCGCCACAGGCAACCCCGACCATCATTGAAGACGAGTGCTTTATCGGCTCGCGCTGCATCGTCGTTGAGGGTGTACACCTTGAACGGGAAGTGGTGTTGGGCGCGAATGTTGTGCTTACCCAGAGCACCCGGATCATTGATGTAAGCGGTCCGGAACCGGTTGTGTACAAAGGCCGTATTCCTGCGCGTTCGGTGGTGATTCCGGGTTCGTACACAAAGTCTTTTCCTGCCGGCGACTATCAGGTGGCATGCGCGCTGATTATTGGCAAAAGAAAAGAAAGTACAGATAAAAAGGTATCTTTGAACGACGCTCTTCGGGACTTCCAGGTGGCCGTATAAACTCCACCCGGATGCCTTGAAGGGCCTTCGCCATCCCCGTAATTTTGCCTTATGGCTGCAAAAACCATTGACATCACCACTACCCAAAACGTGACCATCGAGTACGAACTGGCGCGTTTGCGGGATCGTGCCCTGGCCTGGATCATTGATGTGATTCTGATCGGGGTGAGCTACCTGGTGATCATTCGTTTGTTGCTTCCGCTCCTGGAGCGTCTGATCAGCGACGATGAGTGGGGCTGGCTGGTTATGGTTTTTCTTTTTCCCTTTTTGCTGCTCTTTATTTACAACATCCTGTTCGAAATACTGAACAACGGACAATCGCTGGGCAAGCGGGCCATCGGCATCAAAGTGGTGCGCCTCGACGGGAAATCTCCCGAGTGGGCCGATGTGTTGCTCCGGGCTGTGATGTTGTTGGTGGATATCGTTTTTTCCGCCGGTGTTATTGGTTCTTTATTGGTGAAAACTACCGCCAAAAGCCAGCGATTGGGGGATATCGCCGCCCACACCACGGTGATCCGGATTCAGGGAAATCACTTCCAGTTTCAGCTGAAAGATATTCTGGGTATCTCCACGCTGGATACTTACCAGCCGCAGTATCCGCAGGTTAAAAACCTGAGTGAGAAAGACATGATTTACATCAAAACGGTACTGACCCGATTACAAAAATACCCCAACGATGCCCACGAGGAATTGCTCGAAGATGTAGTCACCAAACTCATGCCCAAACTGCAAATTGAAGTCCGGCCAATGGATCGCAAAGAGTTTGTCAAAACCATTCTTCGCGACTTTATTGTACTGACGCGCTAGGCAGAATTGGAATAAAAACAAAAAGCCCACCCAATTTCAACTGTGAAACCGGGTGGGCTTTTTTATTTCTAAGACGGGCTGAAAATTTACTTGATCACCAGCTCGCCGTAATTCATAGTGGCCTTCAAAACGCCGGCGGCATTGGGGTTGCCAACATATCCGGCAATGGCTTTCTGACTTCCATTTTGATTTTTACTCTTGATGGTAGCGCCACTTGGCACAGCCAGGTCGGAGTGCTGGCCGGTGGTGTTGAACTGATAGGCGCACCCTTCTTCGGTATGCACAATCACATCGGCATATTTGGTGGCCAGCGTAACTTCCTTGAAGTTTCGCCCGAGTTGAGAAATTTTCAGATCTCCATAGGTCAGGTCAGCATCGAGGAGGTTCGACAGGTTGCCCAATTCGATATCGGTGTACTGCGCTGTCAGGAAAGCCGATTTGGCATCTTTGATGTGCACATCTGCGTACTTGGTTTGCAGGCGGAGTTCTCCGATACTTCCGAAGTTGAAGTCGTCGTACCGGGAGGTAATGCGCACCGATTTGGCCTGCTGGATTTTTAGTTCGGAGTACTTGGTATCGAGCTGAATGTCTCCGGCTTCTTCCACCTGGAGTTCGCTGTAACTCAGCTGGCCAAACAAGTTCCCGGCATGGGCAATCGAAGCCTCACCGTAGCCCAACATCAGGTCTACGTCGTTGTTGATGGCCTCTGCGCGGATGTTACCGTACTTGATTTCTGCGGTGAGTTTTCCGTCGAGTTTGTCCACGTAGTTGTCGCCGTACTTGTTTTTGAGATCGAGTTTGTTGCCGGCTGGCATCCAGACTTCATAGTTAATTTTATAGTCGCAGCCCTTTTTGTTCCAGCCACTTTTGTCTTCCAAAATGACGGTTTCAGCTTTTACATAGCCGCTGGTGTTGGCAAAATTCACTTTAATGCGGTCAAAAATCTTATCCGCAGTCTCCTGGTTATTTGCATTTACTACGATGGATATATCGATTTTAACCTTGTTTTGATCCCAGGTTTTCACCACTATTTTTCCATTGCGGTTGTACAGTGCGGTCATGCCCTTTGCACTGGTGCTGAACTCGCGGTTGATGGTTTTGACAAATTCTCTTTCGGGGCCTGCAGCCTGTGCAGAGAATCCGTTGCCCATGAGCAATACCGCAAGCATTCCGAAGAAGATGCTTTTAAATACGTTCTGTGTCATCGTTACTACTGTTTTTTGAATCTTTTGTTTGTTCTTCGATGTGTTTTAAGACGCGTTGTAGTATTGCAGCTTTTGACTGATAATTTTCGATCATTGCCCGAACTACTTTTTCCCGGTTTGCGGGGGAAACATGTTCAAGTTCGGTGCGCAACTCGGCCATCGCACGGTCCATCTGGTCCAGGTCGTCCAAAACCGTGGCATCGTGGTAACTTGCGAAGGTGGCGAGTCGTTGTTTCTTGTGTTCAATATCGGTTTGATAGTACTGTTCGAGTTCGGCGTATTCGCTTGAGAGTTCGCTCATGGCCATGCCCGGGGCAGCGGCTTGCGATTGGGCATACCACATGCCAATCCCTACGCCGCTGATGAGCAGGGCGAGGGCGGCGGCGGCGCGGGCCAGCTGTCGGGTCCAGCTCATTCGGATTACACGGCCGGTTTGTGCTGTTGTGGCTGGTAGTGCATCCCAGGCAAATGCCGGAGGGACCTCCATATCAAAGGATTCCCGGTTTTGCTGGATAAAAGTCTCAAGGGAATCGGTTTTTTGCGCATCCAGTTCCCGGGTAATGTTCAACCATATACCCGAGGCCGGCGTTTCAGTATCAAACAAGATGCGGTTGGACAGGATAAAGCGCTCGGCCTGGTCGGAATCCGGCCAACGTTGGAGCGTTTTTTCCACTCCTTGCCAGATGTGTGCATCCGGCAAGTGCGTGTCCAGGGCATCTCGGTGTTCCCTGATGAATTGTTCTATTGTGTTCTGATTCATTCTGCTGTTGAATAGACGTTCACAAAGTTGTTTGTCACCTTACGCATTGCTGCGGTTTGGCGATTGGGCAAATCAATGCATCAATTGAGCATCGATCGGAGTTTGGCTTTGGCCCGGCTGTACTGCGACTTGGAAGTTGCTTCTGTAACACCCAGGATTTGGCCGATTTCTTCGTGGTCATACCCTTCTAATGCGTAGAGCGTAAAAACCACTCGGTACCCGTCTGGAAGTTCCTGGATTGCATGTTGCACCTTTTGAACCGAATACCGGGTTTCCGGATCAAGTTCAGAAGCCGGTTCCTCCAGCTGGGTTTGTTGCGTTAATTCCTGAAAAACCAATTTTCGGCTTTTTAGAAAATTAATACTCTTATTGACCGTTATGCGTTTGATCCAGGCGCCTATGCTGCTTTCGTACCTGAAGGTGTGAATCTTGGTAAAGACCTCGACAAAAACACTTTGTAACAGATCTTCAGCATCATGAGCATTCCGAACCATGCGCAATGCCGTATTATACATTGCCTGGGAATACAACCGATACAGCTCAAATTGAGCTTCCCGGCGACCTTCCCTACATCGTTCAATAAGGTCGCGGTGCGTTTGTGTGGCGTCCATTTTGCTATTTGATTGTATAGACAAGTTCATTGCTTCCGGGTTGCATTTGTATAATTTTTTTTAAAAAAAATGTACAAAAACAGCCAATCAGCAACCCGAATGAGAATAAAACGCGTCAAACATATGAACAAGCGCCTTGTTCTTCGTTTTTTTGTCAAAAATAATAAAACGCATGTCCTTAAAATCACTTTTGTTTACCGGCCTTCTGGGCTTGATCCCCGTATTTGCTTTTTCTCAAATCGATGAGGATGCCCGACAAATTTTCCGTGAACTCCGTGCCCTCGACGGCGTTTGGTTTATGCCAACTGATCGGGGCGACCGCCTCGAAATCTGGGCTGTTCAGGATGACAGCACCCTCACCGGCCGCCATGTGCGTATCCGGGTTGAAACGGGTGATACCGTAACCCTGGAGTACATGACCCTCCAGCGTCGACTGGACAGCATCGATTATACCGTAGTGGTGCGCGGCCAGAACGAAAACCAACCGGTTGTGTATGGGTTGACTACCGTTGATTACGACGGCTACCTGTTTGAAAATCCGGAACACAAGGATCCCAACAAAATCCGCTACCAGCTGCTGGGCAACCGCGAAATGCAGGTGCAAACCGAAGGCTTGCGCGGCAGCCGCACCGTAAGCCGGGAATATGTGTTTGAACGGGAGTTTACACCCGGTTCAGTAGAGTTCCGTGCGCGTGCCGGATTCAACGTTGCCAATATGAATCAAACCGGAAACCTGCTCGCCAAACCGGAGTTTACACCCGGGCCCGGCTGGGAACTGGGCACCACCTTTGCCTTTAATGGTCGCGGCGGATTTATTACACTCAATGTGGACGTCGGCTTGCTGGCGCGAAATGTAGGCGTTGTTTCCAGCTTCCCTACCTTTGAACCAACGGATACCGGAGAGGTGTTTGTGTTTTACGAACGCGATGTGAAGTACCGCCAGATATGGCTTGGCCTCGGCGTGTATCCCGAACTTACCTTCAAGCGCGACGGAAAGTTTTCCATGTACGCCGGGCCTTATGTTTCCCGCCTGTTGTTCAACCGGGCCAACGGAACCGAATCACCCGGGGGCGACAACCAACTGTTTGATGCCAACAACGATTTCAATAAACTGGACTTCGGCATTTTGGGCGGGTTCCAGTTGGGCTTAAGCGGGAAAAAGGACCTCGGTGCCAAAATCGGGGTGCGCGCCACCCTGGGCTTGTCGAACATCGACAACCTCTACGATCGGGGCTGCAACAACCCGGCATTTTGCAATGGCCGCGTGGCCATGCAAACAGTCTCGGTGTATTACAGCATCAATCTACTAAAACTCTAAGCGGAGGGGACTCCTCTTATTCGGCAGACGGAAGCATGGCAAAAAAGAAATACTATGTAGTCTGGGAAGGACATGTTCCCGGAGTGTTTGAAACATGGAAAGATGCGCAGGAGCAGATTGCCGGCTATCCGTCTGCCAAATACAAAAGTTTTGGGTCCAGAAAGGATGCAGAAAAAGCCTTCAAGGGCAGCTACTGGGCCTATGTCGGGAAGCAAACCAAAACCGTAACCCGGAGCAAGTCCGACTGGGGGCAACTGGGCGTACAACTCAACAGCCTCGCAGTGGATGCAGCCTGCAGCGGAAATCCCGGCGATATGGAATACCGTGGGGTCCACATTTCAACGGGCAAGGAATTGTTTCGCATCGGTCCGCTGGCCGAAGGCACCAACAATGTGGGGGAATTTCTGGCTCTGGTGCACGGCCTGGCATTGCTTCAAAAAGAAGGCAAACCGAATATGCCCGTTTATTCGGATTCCCGAAATGCGATCTTGTGGATCAAGGCAAAAAAATGCCGGACCAAACTCGCCCAAACCAGTCGGAATAAAACCATTTTTGACATGATTGACCGGGCCGAAAAATGGCTTTCGGTCAATACCTTTTCCAATCCAATCATCAAATGGGATACGGAAAACTGGGGCGAAATCCCGGCGGATTTTGGTCGGAAATAGACTAACGCTCTTATCCTTCCCAGTCGTCGGAATCGATCAGGTCCAGTTCCCAATGTACCGGGCAGTGCGCGCGCAACATGGCTGCTACCCCACAGTATTTATCCATTGAGAGGCTGATGGCTTTTCGGACAGAGGATTCCGAAAGGTCTTTTCCGGCAACTCGAAACAGCAGGTGGATCTCGGTATAAACCCGTGGGTGGGCTTCGGTCAGCGGAGCGCGGGCTTCAATGACCAGTTCCTGATAGTCTTGCCGCAATTTTTTCAAAAAAATCGCCACGTCAATTCCGGCGCAACCGGTAAGCGAGGTTAGGAGCAATGCCTTGGGGCCGGGACCGGTATCGGATTCCGGTTCGTGTTCTCCGTCGACAGGGACAATGTGCTTCCCGATATGGCTTTTGAAGCCCAATTTGCCCGACCAGTGGGTGTATACAATGTGTTCGCTCATTTCGTGTATTGTTATGAAAAAAGGCGCTTGCCAGTGCGGCCCGGCAAAGGTAATGGAATGCACACGATCCAACAAAAATCCCACATTCAATCACCATTCTCCACATCCATCTACTGTGCCCCACATTTAACCACCATTTCCCACATTCACCCCAATCCTTTTTCATCCTGGCGTGGGGACGCACTGTAGTGCGTCTGTACGAATGGGGATTGCAGTAAAAAACTTCGGGCAGTAGCAGCTTGTATTCCGGATGAAGCCCCTATTTTAGCGGGGGTATTTTCCCTGTCATTTAGTATAGCCACATTATGGAGCGCATCAGTGTATTTGATATATTTAAAATTGGTATTGGCCCGTCCAGTTCGCATACCATGGGCCCCTGGCGGGCGGCGCAGCGTTTTTTGCGCGAGTTGGAGAAAGACCGGGAGTTTGCCGGGGTAGAACAGGTGCAGGTGGAGTTGTTTGGTTCGCTGGCTAAAACGGGGAAAGGCCACGGAACCGACATTGCGGTCATGCTGGGACTGGACGGACACGACCCGGTTACCATTCCGGTGCCCGAAGTACAGGCCGCAATTGAGCGCATTGAAAAGACCCATGAGGTAAATTTGGGAGGCAAAAAATTGATCTCCTTTGTGCCCGAGCGCGATGTGATTTTTCACATGGATCAGGCCCTGGAGTTTCACGCCAATGCACTGACCTTCCGGGCTTTTTTGAAAAATGGCGCCGGAGTAAGTCAGACCTACTATTCAGTAGGAGGTGGCTTTGTGGTAAAGGAAGGTGAGGACGAATCCGCTGCAACGGTGGAGCTGCCGTATCCGATTGACCGCGGGAGCGACCTTTCCAAATACTGCAAAGACCAGGAGTGTAAAATCTCGGATGTGGTCTTGAAAAACGAACTGACCTGGCGTTCCAAGGCGCAAATCGAAAAGGATTTGCTCCATATCTGGGAGGTGATGCGGGACTGTGTATACACCGGCTGCCATACCGATGGCGTGCTTCCTGGAGGCTTGAATGTAGCCCGCAGGGCCAACCGCATCAGTTCCAAATTGCTGGGTGATCAGAAATACGAAAATGCAGAGGAGTGGATGCGCCTGATCCGCAAGACAGGCGGCGAGTTTCGCTATATCCTGAAATGGGTGAGTTGTTTTGCCCTGGCTGTCAACGAAGAAAATGCAGCCTTTAGTCGGGTCGTTACAGCGCCAACCAATGGGGCTGCCGGGGTAATACCGGCGGTGCTCATGCACCTGGTGTTGTTTTGCGAGGAATACGAAGGTCCGGAATCGATTGTCCGCTTTTTGCTGACAGCCGGAGAGTTGGGAAGTTTGTTTAAAAAAGGCGCGACCATATCGGCGGCAATGGGTGGTTGTCAGGCTGAAATCGGTGTTTCATCTGCCATGGCAGCAGGGGCTCTGTGCGAGAGTCTGGGTGGTTCGCCCGGACAGGTAATGATGGCAACCGAAATCGCCATGGAGCACCACCTGGGCATGACCTGCGACCCCATTGGCGGGCTGGTGCAGGTGCCCTGCATCGAGCGGAATACCATGGGTGCCATAAAGGCCATTTCTGCGGCCCACATCGCCCTGGAGAGCGATCCTACCAAGGCCAAAATCACCCTGGATGCCGTTATCCGAACCATGAAAGAAACCGCCGAGGACATGAACCACAAATACAAAGAAACCGCTGATGGTGGTCTGGCGGTGCAGTTTACCTTGGGGTTGGTGGAGTGTTAGTGGTAAGGAAAATGCACGTTTTTCAGTCGTCGAGAACTTTTTTAGTGCTGGAGGTCGTTTAGCTGTAAAAGAAGATCAACATGCCATCCAAACCCAATATCCTGGTCGTTTGCGGCCGCAATAAACGGCGAAGCAGAACTGCTGAGCACGTGTTCAAAAACGACAGCCGCATGTCCATCCGTTCGGTGGGGCTGAGCCCGCAAAGTCCACGCCAGATCCGGGAGTCCGATCTGGTTTGGGCCGATCTGGTTGTTGTCATGGAATACCGGCAATCCGCCCGCATTGTAAAGGAATACAGAGCCCTGGATCTGCCCACCATTCATGTGCTGGACATCCCCGATGAATACGAATACCTCGATCCGGAGTTGGTTGAATTGTTGGAGGATGGGATTGGTTCATTGCTTGAGGGGGGATAGTTTTCTGCTTCGCAAGCGCAGACATTCCCCTAAGGTTAAATATATGGAGGGCTTTCTTGAAATGTTTGAGGGCAACTTTGTCTTACGTTGCCAGGTGTTAAAATAAGAGTTAAGTCGAAATTAATGTAACTACTGCCTCAATTATTTTTTCTAACTCATTTTTAGAATTAATTTTTATAGTTTTAAAAATGCTTGAATTTAATTCTATGTCTACGTTGCCTAGCAATGCAAAAAGCAATTTGTTTTTATGTTTTTCCTCAAACTCCATTTTATGTGCTAAATAAGTTTCTATATATTCAGACATACCTGGTGAAATAAGTATTAAACTCAAATCTGTTTTATTGAGAATATTTGTTATGTCTTCTTCGATGTCTATAGGGGCATAAATTGCAGCAGCTGTAACCATATAGTCTTTTGAAATTAGCATGGAGGCTATTATACTTGCAAGTGGCCCATCTATACTTGAATGGTATATATAAATATGTCCAATGGTTTTGTCGCGTATGCTCTTTTTTTCAATTGCATCAAAGGTTAGCCAATGATTCATCTCTAAGTTAATTCCCGAATTCAATTTAACTTCTGCTTTAATATTGAATTCACCCCAACCACTCCCTGAAAGCATAAAGTTTGATGACTTGTTTGATATCAACACAATCGGGTCTTTAAATGTGGGGTGTAGAAAATATTTTACAGATCTGACTTTTTCAAGTTCAGATGAAGGCCCATCAAGCCATATATTCCAACTCCATCGCTTATTGCCATCATATTTGGAGTCGTTTACCAAAATTAAATTATCCATTGTTATTTTCTTCTAGGTTCACAGAAACCCATTGTGGACAACATACAGACTTTGCTGAGTTATCATTAATGTTTGATTTTACTTGTACTTGAATTAATGCTTCATCTGAAACATTTGGTAAGTACAAAAAGCGACCACCTGGTTCGGTCGTTAATTGAACGTTAAGCCATTCAGTATATTCACCTTCAATGTTAAATCTGTATCTCCATTCAGATGATTCTCCATAATTTTGAACGATTTGTTCTGGTTGAACTAGAAGTTTTACTTGCCTACCAGATCTTTTTTTCCAAAAGCCTAAAGTCGCAGATAATTTTAAAAACGCAGGTAATTGATTATCAGGATAAAGGATTATATGCTCATTATTTTTATACATTCCCTGGATTTCAACTCCGTTCTCTATTAAGGCTATGGCATATATATTTTTACTTTTGGCATGATTAAACTCTTCTTGGACCCATTGATGCGTTGTCCAATTACCATTAGTTTTTTCATCCCTTTTTGTCATAATTGCAATTAACGCATGACTGTTTTCGATTAAATCTTTAATTTCCTCAGTCAATGGTCCCCTCCTCCTAAAACTTCACCGGTCATAGGCTCAAGTCCATGACTTTTAATAATCCATCAACACGATTGGCAACAATCGATCTATTGAGTCGAAGTCATCTGAATAGTGAAAAGAAATAAAAGTCCTCTTCATGGATGTCTAATTAATAGTTAATTCTCATTTCTAATTTAAATATTCGACCTGATATCGGAATAAAATACTCAAATAACAATCAGTGTTGAATCTTTTCCAGATTATTAATTGTTTTTCATTACCGGCCTGCCAATATGCAGTTGCAGCGGATATTCGCTTCTGATATTTTAGCCTTTTTGTGTGCCTCGAATGGAGAAAACGTTTTCCCATTCAAAGATAGTACAAAACCTTTGTAGAGAAGCCTGAAAACTAGGGGCGAAATTAATTCCCTTGCTGATGATTTGTTGAATCTCGTTTGAAAGCCGAATAGACGGAATAATAATTGTGTCTCCATGCGATGGAGTACTCCTCACTTTATGGAATACTCCCTTGCCTGGCAATCGAATCTATATACAAAATTAGAAGGGGTGGATATTTTCTGAAATTAGAGAATGTTTCTTTATTGTTTACTTTTTGTATGTTAAATACTTCAATGCTTTTCGAAGGATGTGGCTTTTAAACAATCAGATGGTCAACATATGCAACGTGGCTGCAATACGCAGACATGATTGTAAGGGTTACCCAATAGGCTTCATTTTCTTAATTCATCTATTAGCCACTCTAGGCGATTTCGTGCGACACTAATCATATCTAAAAAAGTTAGGTATTTTATACCTTCTTGAACAGATTTAATTGACTTTTCTATTTTTCCTCCTACTAGGATAATGTCAATAGGTTGATTTCCGAAATATGCACCTAGTTCATCTTTGTATTCTATTGCTTGTCTTTCAGTATCTCTATTTAATGTAAAACTTGGTCTCTTAAATTCAATTAATACCAGATTTCTACTGGTTGTCTTTCCAAGTAATAAATCAGGTCTATTTAACTGCTTTTTGCCTTTGTATTTTTATCTAAGACGTTCTTTATTGCAGTCCTTCAAGTTTGTATCTGAAAATATTACTGAATACTCATCACCAATAATCCAAGTATTATTTTCTAATGCTTTATGTATATCTCGTTCGAGGGTTTTGGGATTCTGTACTAAAACGGTAATTTCATCTAAAAACCTTAATCGATTAATTGCTTGACTTGTAACAATACTCATTTCCAAGAAACCGAACTCTGATAAAGCATCTGCAAATTTTTCAACATCGCTACTCCTTGTTTCTTCGATATTTTGAATTATGTCCCAATAATGGTCCTTTTCCATTGCTGAAATCATTACAGAAATCACAGCATTTATCCTGTCCTCTGTCTCTCCATAAAATTTTTCTAATGTTCTATACAATGCTTTTTTAGCAAAAGGTTGCTTGTATTCTGGCAGTTTTGCTAGGCTCTTTATTTATTTTCCTTTGATACCGAGCACGTGCCATTTTCATATCGGTTACAAAGACTTCATCAACAGAAGTTTTTAACTCTTTGGCTGTTTCTTCTTGGATTGATGTAAAAAAGTTTACTGTTTTCAACAATAGCACCCCAATCGGCAGTTACATCGTCTTCTAAATCATCACATATTATTTCTCCATAAACCCTGTTTTGAAGTTTTTTAGGAATTAAGTCATCATCTTTTAGGAAATTTATGGGCCTTCCAATTGCTTTGCCTCCAACTTTGGTAACTAACCCTGCTTGCTTTATTGGCTTATTAGTAATCGTGTAGTTCACCAATGCTTTTTTCCCTCCTATGTCCACCACTTTTGAATATGACTTACCTTGTAAATCAAGCACGCCAATTTTTTGCCCATTTATATAAATGTCAAAATCTAATTCACGACCATATTCCCACATTAAAATTTCCTTCATTCTTTCCGGGTTGGGAAAATGTAAGTTTTGATTTAGCCCTTGCAAAGTTATTTTTGTACCCTTTTTTTGTTTAAGACAATTCTCAGAACTTATTGGAAGTGGGATTTTCTCTAAATCATAATTGCTTTTTGCAAGTTCGGTTTTGTCAATTGATAGTATAGTCTTTTTCCCTCCAGCAAATGTTTCAAGTATCATTAAATCCGCAATCATCAAACCTGCAAACTTGCCTATACCTTTTCTTCCTTTACCTTTTCTTCCTTTTGCTCTTGTTTTACTTCCCTTTCTTGAAGTTCTACTATTCGCAACATTCAAATATTCGCTTCTAACTTCATTCTCTTTCATACCTGTTCCATCATCCGATACAACAATTATAGGATTTGGATTTAATTCATTAGGAAATTGAATTTTGACATTTTCTGAATCAGCATCGAATGCATTATCAACCAATTCTTTTATGGCAAATTCGATTGACCGATATGTTTCGCCTAATAACTCAGCAAGTTTAGTATCAACTTTGAAATATGCATTCTTACTCATTTATCCTGTGTTTTGTTTTTCTCTGTTTGTATGTAACTAGCATTTATACACCCTCCATTTCACATGTACCTCCAAACTAGAGGTTATTTGAAGCACCATATCATACCTTACTTCTAAGAAACCAATCACCAGAAAGCCTCCATGCACCCTCCCAAGCCTAAATCCAGCCAGGATTCCAATTATCCAATAAGTCAATCTCCGTAAATTCGTTTTCATTTCAAAAAATAGTCTTCAGACTTCATAGGGGGAAGGGAAGCCCCAAGGGGGTTACTACAAAGATATCCCATTTTTCCAGTTTCCCAAATTTATATTCGGAGCCTTAACACCGCTTTCCCGTTTAAATCTTTATTTTTACCAAATGGAGAAAAATCGAATTGGGCTAAGTACCTGCAGTGGATTGTTTTAACGGTTTTTGTTTTTGTATTCCTCAAGTCGATGGACCGGCTGGGACTAACCGAGGGTATTCGCCCCGAAACCGGAGAAGAAAAAGTGATTATGGTGGTGGGGTTTATTGTCATCACTTTTGTCGTGATGGCCGCTCATGAATTGGGGCATTTACTTGTTGGCTTGGTGCAGGGGTTTCGGTTTGAACTGTTTGTGGTTGGGCCGTTCGGTGTTCGGCGCGAACCCGATGGGCAGGTGCGACTTTTTCTGAATAAAAACCTGGGATATTATGGAGGGGTGGCCGCCACCTCACCGGTAGATGATAATCCGGACAATGCGCGAAAATTTGCCTGGGTGCTGCTGGCCGGCCCCATTGCTTCCCTGGTTTTTGCAGCGATTTGTTTTGCGCTGATCGGCCCGCTGGGCAAGCCCCTGGGTTTTGTGTTTTATTCCGGGGGACTGGTCTCCGTTGCCATGTTTTTTGCCACCACCATTCCTTCCCGTACAGGGATGTTTTTTACCGATAGAAAACGGTTTCAACGCCTGGTGACACCGGGTAAAGACCGGGATGTGGAAGTGGCCTTGCTCAATATGCTGGGTAAGTTTTCGCGGGATGGCTCCTACAAAAACATCGCGCAAAGCGAAATTGAAATTTTGCTGAAAGACGATTTTCCCTACATCCGCTTTTTTGGACTGTTTAATATGATTTGCTACCAACTCGAACACAAAGGCGCCGCCGATGATTCTGTGCTTGAGGAATATGCCACGGTCGCCAGCGAGATGTCGCCCGCCCTGGTCACCAGTTTCGATCGGGAGATTACGCGGTATGCAGAACAGTATGGCACTTAGCGCCTGTTGGGGATTTTAGTCAGGCGTTACTTTTTTACCAGTTTCAACAGCGTGTGCGGAACGTTGTTGGTGCTGACATCCAGGTAGTACATTCCAGGCTCCAGGCCGTCGAGTTCTAACGGAATTTGATTTTCGCCCTGCTGACCGGTAAGGGTTTGGCGTTTGCACTCCACGCCAATGCTGTTGAGCAAACGGATGCTGAGTGTACCCGCTTCCGGCAGGTCGACTTCCAGGGTGCTGTTGCCAATGGCAGGGTTGGGGTATACCCGGGCGGTGAGTCCGGTAGCTGAAATGGTGCTGGTTGGAACAATTGCCTGTACCGAAAGTGCCAGACGCCGAATTCCTTTTCTGAACAATTTGACATTTCGCAGCACCAGAATTTCGCCGTCCACACATTCCACCATGCCGGCGGTGTTGTAATTGTCGTCCAGAGAAACCAGGATATAAACCCACGACGCGGTGGTGCACGAGGTAGAGATACCTTCCAGTAAATTTCGGATAAACAGATCGGCGGTCAGCGAATCGTTTGGACAGTTGTCGTTTGGAAAGATCGCACCATCTTCCAACCAGAAAATCCCGGAAAAAGAAGGGGCTCCCGAGTTTCCACCTATTTGCAATCCTGCCCAGCGATGGTATCCACCCCAGCTCCCCCAGTCATCGCCGGAGCTGTTCGGCCCGGTGCCGGGTGTACCATCCCCCGGATCGTTGTTGGCGGGCTCCAGTCGGTGGTTTGTAAATGCCGGCAGCCAGCTGTCTTTGCGAAAATGCGCTTCTTCGAATGCGGTATTGTCGTAGTTTGTTTGCTGATCGGGGGCGTCGCCATGTAGCCAGTGGTCGTTCCAATCCGGGCCCGTATCGATGCCGTGGGCTCGTTCGCTCCACAGGAGCTGTATTCCCATCCCCAATGAATCGGCGGCCCGGTAATTTTCAATGACCAATTCATCCCATTTCATCACTCCGTCTTCATCGTTTTTGCTGTGGTAACTCCGTATGAGCGGGAGGTCCCGTTCGGGTGAACAGTTGTCGATGAGGTTCCAGACATCTAAAAACCGGACGACCTCTCCGGCGCGGTTGATCAGGTTGGTGGGAGGATTGCTGGCTGGGTCGCCAAACAGGGCGTTTGATTCTCCGCTTTCCGGCCCCCCAAATCCATTGTTGTGCAAGGTGGCTGAGGCATAATGCCGCGGGTTGCATTTGGTCAGCGCATTGGTACCGGCGGCTCCCATGCTGTGCCCATTGATGTTGATTCGGTTGGTGTCAATGTTGAATGTTCGCGTGAGCCAGGAATCGACCCACAGGTACCTGCGCTGCGTGTAGTTAACCACCGTATCCACTTGCATGGTGGGAAGGTTGGGCGCAAAGGGATTCCAGTTTTTTCGATACCCAAAATGCCAGCTTGGGCCTTGAAGGGAGGGCGGGTTGACAATGCGATAGCCCACTACATCGTCGTTGTGCGCGACCAGGAAGCCTTCGGCCGGATCGATGTTTACGATGGTTCTGCGCCCTGCAAGCGATTGTTGGGCAGTGCCACCACCACCGTGAAGCCAAACGGTCAGTGGAGCAGCCTGGCTTGTGTCAATGCTTGTAGGCACACTCACCATAAACAGCGCGGGCATCCCATTTTTTGCAGCATTTCCCATGACGGGAAAATCGGGTCTGTTTTCCCAATGATTTTGTCGACCGTCCACCCAAACAGAATAAGCAAAGCAGATAAAACCAGGCGTATTCGGAGCAGGAAAACTCGCCTGCAAATGGCATTCTACCGGATCATTCACGGGGTCGTAGTCAAAGGAAACCGGATTTTCTGTGCCGTTTATTCCGGGGGTGACGCTGGTTTGTCCCCAGGCCACAACGGCTATATACAGTGCTCCGGCCTGATGCGGAGTCGCCACAAACAAACCTTCCGTCAGGCTAAGCGGATAAATGCCTCCGGATCCGTCGGGTATGCGAAACGTTGCGCTTGTGTCCACCTGCTCCTTCAGTGCACCACCGAGGTATTCCTGCGGAAACAAGCGTCCGACCAGCACTGCATCATCCGTGTTGGTAAATGGTGTTGGACTGGCGTACACGGCATAGGTCTCGGGTAGGGGCAACTCAATATTCCAAACTACCCAAACCTGGCCATCTGCATACCAGGCGCGGACGTTGGTTTGAGAAAACAAAGGCGAAAAAAGCAATGCAAAAAATAGGGTGTAAATGGGTTTCATGGCAATGGGAGTTGATGATTTGTTGATGCGCCCTTCGGGCTAGGATGATTTGTTGAAATTGTTTATTCGTTTAGTCCGCCTCTTCGAGGCTCTGTTTATTTGTTTATTGGAGTTGATGAATTGATGATTTGTTGATGCGCCCTTCGGGCTTGGATGATTTGTTGATGTTTATTCGGCTCTTCGAGCCTTGTTTATTCGGGACGCTGCGCTTTCCCTTGTTTATTTGTTTATATAGAAGTGGTAAGTTGTAAGTGATAAGCAGTAAGTATATTTTTGACATGTTACAGGTCAACTTATCACTTGCCACTTACAACTTACTACTTCTGCGTAAACAGAGCCTCGCAGAGGTGGACTAAACGAATAAACAATTAATAAATCGGATATCATGTAATCGGCAATTGTTCACCCGTTCGTAATGTAATATCCTGTAAATTTGGGGATTGTTCGATGATTTACGTTGATAAAAGTTTAATCGCTTGTTGTCTCAAAAACTCCTATCATGATTTTCAGGCTTTTGACCCTTCTGCTTTTTGCCTCCTTTGTATTTTCCTGCACATACAAAAAACTGCCTAAGCAAACGCTGAAACAGTTTCAATACAAAAAGGAATATCGGTTTTCAGGAGACAGTTTGCATGTGGAAATTATCAATCCGCTGCATTGCCCGCTGCGGGTTTGGATCCAATCGACCGACACGCTTCAGCAGCGGATTTTGAGTGAAAAAAATCCGGTTCTGCTACCTCCGTTGTGCGACACTAGTTTTGTCTTTTCCGGTTTTGAAAATACGGATGCAGCCATTCGATTTGCTGCCCGATTGGGCGACCCGGCACAGGAAATCAATCCGGTTGCACTAGAACTTCCGTTCCCTCGGAGGCGGTGGTATAAAATCATTCAAGGCAACAATTCCAAGCCCACGCACCGGTCCGACTGGTCGAGGTTTGCAATTGATTTTGCCCTGGCAGAAAAAGACACCATCTGCGCTGCTACCGATGGCTATGTTGTGGGCGTAATTGATGGGTATAAGTTTGGCGGACCGGATGCAAAGTGGCGCCCTTTTGGTAATTTTATCACACTTTTTGATCCTATTTCAGGCTATTACACGCAGTATGTTCATCTTTGTCATGAAGGGAGTTTGGTAAAGGTGGGAGATCGGGTCGAAAAGGGAATGCCCATTGCGCTTTCTGGAAAAACAGGACAAACAGATGTGGAACACCTCCATTTCAATTGTCTGATTCCGGTAAACACATCCGATGGAATGAAGTCTACCCCGGTTGAATTTATTGAAGGGTACCGGGGCGAAGCCTTGAAGCGAAATATGGTGGTGCGAAAACTGTAAGGCTATTTGGAATTTAAACAGAGATAAAACAAAACAATATGAAAAAGAACCTACTTATTTTCCTGAGCCTCGTTTTGGCAGCCTGTACGACACAGCCTGCGGAAAAAACATCCGATGCAGTTACAGAGGATTTTCCTGCACACCATTTTCCCGAAAAACTTGCGGGATCTACTATTTACGAAGTAAACATCCGCCAATACACGCCTGAAGGAACCTTTGCGGCGTTTACGGATCAATTGCCCCGGTTAAAAGAGCTGGGTGTGGATGTGCTCTGGTTGATGCCCATTCACCCGATCAGCGAAACCAACCGGAAAGGGACGCTGGGAAGTTATTACGCCCCCAGCAGCTACACCGATGTCAATCCGGAATTTGGTACCCTCGACGAATTTAAAGCCATGCTTGCAAAGGCACATGAAATGGGCTTTTACCTAATTCTCGACTGGGTGCCCAACCACACCGGAAGAGATCACCACTGGATAGCAGAACATCCGGATTACTATGTGCGTGATGCCGAAGGCAATGTGACCTATGAGTCGATGAGCCCAACCGATGTTTGGTGGGATACCGCCCTGCTCGACCATTCCAATCCCGAAACACGCAAAGCCATGATTGCCGCCATGCGCTTCTGGGTAGACCTCGGCGTGGACGGGTTCCGGCTGGACCACGGATGTGGCGACAAAATCCCGCTCTACCTCTGGGAGGAAGCGCGCGCTGAACTGGATCCACTTCGCGACCTGTTTTGGCTGGCCGAATGCGAACACGAAACCTTCATTCTCGATGGCAGCTACGCCGTGGCCTTTGAAGTGCTTATGCGCGATGTAGCCTCTGGAAAGGCAACCGCCGATGATCTGACTGCATGGATTGATGCGGATATGTTTGAGTTTGGTCGTACCGCATACCGGATGACCTACACCACCAACCACGACCTGAACTCCTGGAATGGAACGGTATTCGAACGCCTGGGAGCAGGCCATCAGACCTTCGCGGCGATGGTGTTTACAGCGTATGGATTTCCACTGATTTACAGCGGTCAGGAAATGGGGATTTCCAAACGGCTTCAGTTTTTTGAACGAGATCCCATTGAGTGGACGGACTCACTCAAACTACAGCCCTTTTATAAATCCCTGGTTGCTTTGCACAAGGAAAACCCCGCCTTGTGGGCCGGAGATGCTGGGGGCTTCCCCGTTTCCATCGAAAACAACCCGCAGGTAATGGCTTTTGTCCGGACCGCAGGTGACAATCAGGTGATCGGGATTTTTAACCTGTCCGATGCACCCCAGTCGCTTGAGCTGACCAACAATGCTGTATTCGGCACCTACACTGATTATTTTTCGGGAAAAGAATACACCTTGTCTGCTTCTGGCATGGATTTAACACCCTGGCAGTATCTGGTCTTTGTAAAATAGTGTATCTTAAAAGCAGGTTTTTGAACGCCTAAATTGATCCACGTAGGTGATTAACACACCATTGTGAAATAAATTTCGGGTTTTCGCGCTTGTACATTTGACCATTAACCATTCCCTGCCAGGCATGGCAGGGCTACACCACTGACCACTACCTGCCAGGCATGGCAGGGCTACTACGATAATTTTTTTAATTCCTTGCTTATGCCCAATTACAATTACGCTCGAAGAGAGTTTTTGAAAAAACTATCCGGCATGGTGGATTTGCCCGTGGAGCCCATCCATTCGGACATTCCCGCCAGTCAGTTTCCGGAAATGGCAACGATTACCCTGAATGGCGACCTTACTCCGTATAACGGTCCCTGGGGGTTTGATCAGGCTGCGCACTTGCTTCGTCGTACCACCTTTGGGGTTCGTAAGGGCGATGTCGACCAGTTGGTTGCCTTAGGCAGCGCAGATGCTGCGGTTGATTTTATCCTGGATGTTCCGGTGGATGCTCCGGCTCCTCCGATCAATAATTACAACAATCCGGACTTCACGGATCCGGATGTTCCATCCGGACAAACCTGGGTCAATGCCCTGCCGGATTTTACCGGACAAGCCGAAGGCTTCCGCATAGAAAGCTGGCGCGGTTGGTGGCTTCAGCATATGGTGGAAAGTGAGCCGCACATTCGCGAGAAAATGACGCTCTTTTGGCACAACCATTTTGCTACGCAAACTTCTGAAGTGTTTATCGGCCGATTGGCTTACCAGAACAACGCATTGCTGCGCAGCATGGCTCTGGGTAACTTTAAGGCCCTGGTTCGGGCAGTTACGCTTGACCCAATGATGCTGGTGTATCTCAATGGCTACCTCAACCACAAAGACGCTCCGGACGAGAATTACTCGCGGGAATTGCAGGAGTTGTTTACCGTAGGTAAAGATACACTCGACCATTATACCGAAGACGATGTGGTAGCCGCAGCCCGTGTGCTTACCGGCTGGCGCATAAACCCCAGTACTGCCGATGTCTTTTTGGATTTTACGGCGCATGATACCAGCAACAAACAGTTCTCCTCGTTTTACAACAATACCGTGATTACGGGCAGCATCAACGGAGATGCCGAACTGGATGCCCTGCTGGATATGATCTTTAATACCAACGAAGTGGCAGCCTATATTTGTAGAAAAATTTACCGCTACTTCATTTATTATAAAATTGATCAGACGGTTGAGGATGACATCATTCAGCCGCTTGCTCAGGTTTTCCGGGATAATAATTACGACATCAAACCGGTGTTGGAAACGCTGTTTAAAAGCGAGCACTTTTTTGATGCGATGAACACTGGCTGTTACATCAAAAATCCAATCGACCTGATGGCCGGTGTGCTGCGAAATTTCAATCAAAATATTGAGACCTCCACCTTGCTGGACAGTTTCTTAATGCCATTATACCTCAACTATACCGCCAACAGCATGCAAATGCTGCCCGGCGACCCACCGAATGTGGCCGGCTGGTCGGCATACCGCCAACTTCCGGTGTATTACCGGATTTGGGTGACTGCGGATACCATCCGAAACCGAAATATTTTCTCGGATACCATGACTCTGTACTACTACGAAACGCCCAACGACCGCCTGAATGTAGACAGTGTTGCAATGGCCGAACAATTCGACTCACCCGACGACCCCAATATGTTGCTCGATGACATCCTGCGTCTGTTGCTGCCTCAGGAAATTTCCCTGGCCAAAAAGACGCTTTTGAAATCCATACTGCTCTCAGGGCAAACCAATGATTTTTACTGGACACTTGCCTGGAACAATTATGTAAACAATCCAGGCGACCAGATGGCCTATGAAACGGTCCGGTTCCGACTGGCTCTTTTGCATAAGTACATCATGAATTTGCCAGAGTATCAATTGGCTTGATTATCCAAACGATTTGATCGTATTTTCAAACCGCCCTGCGGGCTGAATTTCAAAAAGTATGAAAAGAAGAAATTTTCTAAAATATGCCGGAATTACCGCCGGCGCTGCCGCATTCCCCCTCAATGGTTATTCGCTCGACACCATGCCTCGCCTGCCATTCCTGAAAGCACTCGCTGAAGGAGGAAATCCGAATGGCCGGGTCCTGGTATTGATTGAGCTGACCGGGGGCAACGACGGCCTAAATACCTTTATCCCCCTGGATCAGTACAATGCGCTTTCCAACGCACGCGCCAACCTGCTGATTCCTGAAAACCAGACCTTGAGTCTGAACGGAACGGTAAACAATGCCTTACACCCTTCCATGACCCACCTGCGCAACATGTACAACGACAACCTGGTTTCGGTGGTACAAAACGTAGGCTATCCGGATCAGGATTATTCCCACTTCCGCTCAATGGACATCTGGATGACCGGAGCCGATTCTGATCAATACCTGGATACAGGCTGGTTGGGTCGTTTCCTGGAACTGGAATATCCCGGCTTCCCAACCGGATATCCCAATGCGGACATGCCCGATCCATTGGCTGTAGAAATTGGCTCCCTGGTATCCCAGTCACTCATGGGCTCGGTATTGCCAATGGGCTTTGCCATCAACGACCCGGATGCGTTTTACCAGTTTGTAAATGACCTGGTGGAGCCAGCACCAAATACACCCTATGGCGATGAACTGGAGTATATCCGACTGATTACCCAGCAAGCGCAGGTGTATTACAATGCCATCAAAAATGCAGCCGATCTGGGATACAACTTGTCGAACATGTATCCGGCGCAAGGGGAAAATCGATTGGCCGATCAGTTGAAAATTGTGGCCCAATTGATAAGTGGTGGAATGAAAACGCCGATTTACATCGTAAAAATTGGTGGCTTCGATACCCACAGCGAACAGATAGCCAATCCAAATGACCCGACCGTGGGCAATCACGCCAACCTGCTACACCTGGTTTCTGAGGCTATTGGAGCTTTCCAGGACGATATGATTTTGCAGGGACTGGACGACCGGGTGGCTGGCATGACTTATTCCGAGTTTGGCCGGACCATCGCCTCCAATGCCAGTTTGGGAACCGACCACGGAGCAGCCGCACCGCTGTTTGTATTCGGAACAAATGTTATTCCCGGCATCATTGGCGACAATCCGAACATTCCCAATCAGGTGTTTGGTTCGGAAGACCTTCCGATGCAGCACGATTTCCGTTCGGTATATGCCAGCGCATTGCAAGATTGGTTTGGTATCACCAACCCGGAGCAGGTGCTCAATGGTACCTTCCCGATATTGCCTATTTTCAATGCACCTTCATCCGGAACGCATGCTCAATCTGGCAAGCAACTGGAGAGCCTGGCGGTTTACCCCAACCCGTTCCGGGAAACCAGTACAGTTCGGTTTACCCTGCCTGAAGCGGGCCGCGTGAATTTGGTTCTCATCGATATGAATGGCCGGATTCTCCGCACGGTGCTTGATAATGTGTATTTCCCCGCAGGAGAACACCTGGCACCCATCGAGCGACAGGACCTGCCACCCGGGCAGTATTTCTTCCAGATTCGTACCGAAGGCGCTTCGGCAACCAAGCCGTTGGTAGCGATTTAGTGGGGGAGTGGATTTTGAAAAAAAATAGAAGCAGCCCTGTGCCGATTGGTACAGGGCTGCTCTGTGTTTGAGGGTTATCGGCAATTATAGAACTCTATGATTTGCACATCGTTATTACTTAGGGTGACTGTTTGGCTAACAGTATTGGGTGTCCAGCCTCCCTGCGGTACGATGCTGATGGTATAGGTTCCATCAGGCAATCCAGCAAAAAAGATGTTACCATTCACATCCGTTGTTGTGCTTCGAATTAATGTATTGCTGCTGTCAAACAAATTGATTGTCCAGCCTGTACCGGGCTGATCCCCTGTCCCAAACTGTCCGTCGCAGATTTCCTCCAAAATATTGAGTACACTAATGGTATTGTTTTCACAACAAGAGCCTGCATTATTGGAGAGCGATTCATCACCGTTGGAAGTCGTCAGGTTCCCGGCAAGTGAAAATCCCAATACGGTCGATTGCGTATTGGTCAGGTAGGCCCGGATGCTATAGCTCCCGGTAGGCAAGGTCAGCCCACTGGCTGACCATGGAAGTGGGGCCGCAAAAGCACCTGTTGTACAACTGCTGGAATTAACCACGGTTCCAGTTGAATTATCAATCAATTCAGCACACACCACATCGTCGCCTTTTAAGGTAAATGCAAAGTCGATCATGGTACTTTTTAAAACACAGAATGAACGCTCGAAAACATAGGGCACCTGTTCACCATTGCTATTAAATGCATTGTTACAACCAAATGTTTGTGTGGTTCCCAAATCAACCGGTGCCAGGGTGCCGGCGCCTGCCTGATTGGCCCATGCTGTAGGTCCAAAGTTGTTGTAATTGATCAGGTAAGCACTTCCGTTAATAGTGGATGTCACAGGGTCGGTGCAGTTGATCAACGGAGGGTTGTTCAGAAGGATCCAGTAGGGGTCAACTACACCAAAACCTGGAGGGATGATGTTTCCCGAGGTATCCAAACCCGTACTCAGGTTGAGGGTATCCGTTAAAACACATCCCAGGGGAGTGGTTGGGTCCATGTCGTAAGGACAAGGGTCTTTGCAGGCGTTTTGAAACAGAACAGAGCCCACTAGAAGTGAAAATAAAACAGTGAAGCCAAGTGGTGGAAACCAGGTTCGTGCTTTTCCTTTTAATGTATTCATGTTGGTTATTTTTTTGAGAAATTTGAAAATAATAAGTCGAGCACAGGTATTTTGGGTTAAAGAAGCCTGTACTGGAATTGGGGTATGTGAGCGAGCATCAGGTTTCTTTTGCGGGAGAAATTGATGCTCGCTCAGTTGTTTTCAATTTGTTAGCACATGGTGGATGTCTCTTGTCTTATGTGCCATAGGGCTGGGCTATACAGGATGTGTTTACTC
Organism: Saprospiraceae bacterium; assembly: GCA_041392625.1. Classification (GTDB taxonomy): domain Bacteria; phylum Bacteroidota; class Bacteroidia; order Chitinophagales; family Saprospiraceae; genus M3007. The sequence goes on from JAWKLR010000024.1 coordinate 53,472, forward strand.
CTTTCCTGGGCAAACAACCTTCATCTCCGTTCGGCGATTCACCTGGTGTTTCTCCTCTGAACAAGGCACACCATCATCGCATTCGTTTAGGAGCCGGGTTTCGCCAAATCCGATAGGGGTGAGGCGGTAACGGTCAATCCCCTGGGTTGTCAGATAATCCACTGCCGCATTTGCACGGTTTTGGGATAGCGTCAGGTTGTATGAGTCTGAGCCCCGGCAATCTGTGTGCGAGCGCAGTTCGATGCGTACCCCAGGGTTGTCTCGCATAAACTGTGCAAGGCGGTTCAACTCCGGTTTTGCTGATTCCTTGATGACATAACTGTCCAGATCATAGTGGACATTTTTTAACACAAGTGAGTTTTCGCAATCAACTTTTTCCATGCAAATTTCCAGTTTGATAAACAGGGTTGCATTCCGGTCGTATTCATTGGTAGATACATGCTCAGTTTGGGAAATGTAGTTTTCACGCTTCCCATAAATTTCGTAACTGGCCCGTTGTTTTACATGGAAAATAAACTGCCCGTTGATGTCGGTCATGGTCGACTTTTGTTCAGCCGAAGCTTGATTTTTCAGCACAACAGATACGTCCTTCAAGGGGATCGTTGAATTACACACGACTGATTTCCCTTTTAATATGAAGTTGGTATCCTCGTAAAGAATCTGTTTTTGTAGTGGAATATTCGGCTTGAATTCATCCTTTGTTGCATTGGAGGCCGACAAATCGATCTCATACAAAATGCCCTCGATGGAGTAATTGTCTGGTACAATGTCATTGAATGCGACTACTCCAAAATTGTTGGTTGTGCCACTGTATACAATTTCTCCGGCTACGTTCTTAACAGCAACATCCGTGTTGGGCAAGGTTTCTCCGGTAAACTTGTCTTTAGCCGTCACTACCAATGCGTATTTATCGCAGGTAGTACAACCTGTTTTTGAGGGCCCTGATCCAAATCGGAATCGCAGGCCGGCATATATCCCGGTAGATGAAATCTGGCATGCGCAGGGCTCGCTCCGCACGGTCATGCTGTTGCTAGTTGGGGTTGATGTGCCGGTGCTATCGGTATCAAAAGGCAGATATCCCGCCGATATGTTTTTTGAGGGGTCCAGCACCTCCTTGGCATTAATATGGTGGATATAGTAAGCTCCCAAGCCCAGACTCATAAACTGGTTTATATGAAAATTAAAATCCACCTAAGCTTTTACAGATGGAACTGCTTTTAAATCATAACCCGCATGAAAGTTCAGGTCCAAGGGTGGTGGGGTGCCTGTAACAGCTTGGTGTAATACGTTTCCGCCTTTGATAGATGCTATGCCTCCGCGGAGTTTAAAGTCCATCGACAAAACGGAATTATTCATCGCACGAAAATTGGGTCCGATTCCATAAAACAGACGATCCACCCGACCTTCCTGTAAAACAAAAGTGTTCAAGGGAGTGCCACTCCAAACCAAATTAGCTGTTGGATAGGTGCTCCGGGGTTGACTTCTGAAATAATCTACATCTGCCCCGAGGCCAAACCACATCCAGTAATAATCCAATGAAGAACCCAGATATAGGCCTCCTTTGTATTTGATGTAGGGCGTGTTGTTTTGGAAAAACGGATGGTCATACCCCCCGTGTAAGGATAGTTGCAATCCGCTGTTCGAAGATGGGTTTTGAGCCTGGACCCTTGGTCCGAGCAAACAGACCAACAGCAGGCTAAATACTAAAAATAATTTTTTCATGTTTCATTTCTTTTTGGTGATTGTGTTTGTAAATGCCTGATGGAACTCAATAGATAAGTGGCGCTAGGGAAGTTTTACTTCTTATCCAAAAGAGATGGGACAATTGTCAGTCCTTGGATGCAAAATTCACATGGCTTCACCCCGGGAGTGAGTTTTATTCAGGCATGAGTTAGTTGCTTTGAGAAAAGCGAGGGATCTGCATCCCCCGCCACCATTTGGGTAAATGGATTCTCAAAACATATGTCAAGGAATAAATTTGGGGCTATTCTTTTGGCATGCCAGTGGCTGGTACAAGCCCGGAGGCTTGTACAGATTGGAGTTCAATAAAGGAACTAAATGAGGGGCCCCGGAGCCGGGTTTCGGCTGTGTGGTTTATGCTCCGGGTGCCTCTGTTTGGGGGTATTCCGTATTAGGGATCTACCTCAAATGCGTATTCTACAGAACACGGCGCACTTGAAGATCCCGTGCTGGAATTTATTGTGATTTGGGTTAGTCCAAGGTTATTTGTCTGGGTTGCAGAAACCGTAATTACGTTGTTTGTGGTGGTATTGGTAATCACCAAATCATCGTCGCTGTTCACAGTTACATTGAGGTTGGAACTGGCCGCAGTCAGGTCTTTGCAGGAATATACATGCAGGGCGCCTTGTACGGATGTTACAGTAAATTGCTCTCCACAAATTCTGAGATATAATGGCAGATGATAACTTTGAAATGCCGGAATGGTTCCGTCCGGACTCAGCGTCAAGGTGCTCATACCACCAAATTTGGGTGATGCACATTGGGACTCCTGAGCAGTGCCCTGTCCGGCATTCCCCTGGAACATAATCACAACATCCAGAATCGGGATGCCTTCGTTTACGCGGAGAGTTGCTTCGTGTGGACAATAGTTCGTACCATCCGGTCCGGTTTGGTACTCCATTTCCACATGTACATCCTGAATGTTGGGATCAACAGCTATTTCAAGTATCTGACCGGCAGGAATGGTTTGTGTAGGAAAAATAAGGGAGTCGTTCGCGGCGGTTGAAGCAGTAATGGTCACTCCAGTGACATCCGCAGGAGCCTGTGGGTCGATAATCAAATTGCCCGGCTTAATTGTATAATGGGGGTTCGGAGGTGTGCAATCGGGGCAAGGTTTTTTGCATTGTCGCACGCAGAGCGCCAGCAAGGCCACCAGTACGATGAGAATTGCAACTAAAAAATTCGAATGCTTCATAAGTTGAAAGGTTGTGGCTTGTTTCGGCGCAATGGGATTATAAAAAAAGCGACGATTAAGCCTGTTTGAGAATTCATTTGATACAAATATCCGATGCGGTGATTTCAAAAGTTATTACAAATTTTTGAGATTTTACCGAAAGCACCCCGAAGCGTTGTATATTTCAGCGTAGGGTCGTCATAAACTTGCATATGCTTAAATCAGAGTTGATAAAAACACTGGCTTTGTTTTCTGAGGAAGAGAAACAGCGGTTTTTGGATTTCCTCTGCTCACCGTATTGCCAGGATGGCCACAACCATCCACTGACCCTCCGATTGGTTGAATGCATTTTTGAAAACATAAACGCAGCGTCTGAAAACGGCCTCAAACGGGATCATCTGTATTCGCTATTGTATCCGGAAGACCCGAAAGTGGTGCGGAATAAATTGGAAAAACAGTTTTCTGAAACGATGAAAAGTGTCCGCCAGTTTTTCCGAACAGAATATGTGCTCAGGCGCTTTGATGAAAAATGGGAGCCGCTTGCCGAGGTGGATTTTTATCGAAGAAAATCGGATGTGGATACCACCAAACGGCTCTTTTCCCGACTGGATAAAATCACCTTTGACTCTACCTGGGGATACGATGAGCAACTGCTTCACCTGGAATTGCACCGCTGCAAACAGCTGTTCTTAAGTCAGATTTACCGGCGAAACGGAGATCAAAACCTGCTGCAGCTCCTGTCGACACTCGATCAGTTTGCACTGCGTGAAAAAGCACTCCGCATTTTCGAACTCTTTTCCCTAAACCGCCTTACACCTTTTCTGGAAAAAACAGAGCAGGAAGCGCTCCTGAAAACACTGGAGGCCCAGCCCCCATCTGAATACAGCAAAAGCATCGAGTTTGCCATGATCCAACAGGCGCTCTTCATTTTTTCCAGCGAAGAAAACCAGGACGATGCATTTTTTGATTTTACAGAAAAACTGCATGCTAATCAGGATAAACTGAATTCGGATACGCTCAATCAATTCGAGGCATTTGCGATTAATTATTGCATAAAACGGTACGGCGAATCGGTTTTTCAGCCCATTTTATACGGCTTGTTTAAAGACCGTGTAGCGAGCCAACGCTGTTATACTTCGCATGGAAAAATTGTTGCAAGTGAGTACCAATCGGTGGTCAAAGTTGGCCTCCTCGAAAAAGATTTTGATTGGGTTGAGCAGTTTATAGAAGAAAACAAGGAGCGGGTGGAAGGCAGTCAGGATGCGGTGTATTACTATCAATACAACTTGGCTTGTCTGCATTTTGAAAAGGGAAATTTTGAGGCAGTATTGGAGCAACTAGCCATCCTGAACTACAACGAAACTATGTACAAGGCCTCCCTGAAAGTGCTGGAAATCAAAACCCTTTACGAACTCCAGAGCGAAGTGCTCGATGCGAAAATTGAGGCCGCCAAAGTCTATTTTCACCGCGACAAACTCCTGCCCGAGTACCAGAATAAGATGTTCAGCAACTTTGTTGATTTTATGCGTCAACTCATCCACCACAGCACGGCTGTCTCGCCCGATCGCATTCAGAAACTAAAGGAAAAACTCGAAGCCAGCACCGCCTACGCCGAATATTTTTGGCTGAAAGAGAAGATTGCGGAGTTGGAATCCTAAAGAAGTGCTTTTTCTTGTTCTATCCTTTTGCAAAGGAGCCTGAAATAGTTGTTTCGGATAAACGCTCCTTCCTGACTAATTCGAATAGATTTTTGTCTCTGTGCTTTCAGCCATTCAGATGCATATTTATAGAATTTTTCATCTGAAATGAAAAGATAATTGGGGTCGTCAAAAACCATGTAAGTGCCCTGGAAGAACTGACTTTCTCCCAGAATAATGACCATATTGCTGGCGGAAATTTGATTGTAATAAAGGTCCAGGTTTGCAGCAGGTTGTTTTGACTTTGGGGATAGAAATTTAGTGCCAGTGGTTGCCATTTCTTTGTGTAAATCGGCTAATGCTTCTAATTGCTCAAACAAAATTGAAACAACTTGCGGGTTTGATATTTGGCCATTTTGTGCAAAATGTCGAATCTGTTTTGCTGTATTTGTATAGAGTTCATCTGTCCAAATTTCAATGCTGGGAATCGATGCATATAACTGGCCAATCGGGTAAAGTAACTCATAATAAATTTCCTTTTCGGGGAAACTGTCTGGGTTGAAATCTAGATTGAGGGTATATGGAAGCTCCCAGTTTACTCTGGCAAAGGTGAACATTTTGAATAAGGCTAGTTCTTTAAATAGCGATATATAAAAAAGGGGGAGGTCAGTTGTTGCAAACCAAATCTTAAGATCGCTAAATCTACCGAACTCAGAAAAGTTACTAACGATTAGTTCTAAATACTCTCTACAGGATTTAACCTTTTGACTTAGCTGGTCAAATTGAAAAACAGATTGGTCCTCTGATGAAAAGGAAAGAAGTTGATGGCTAATATTAAATGTATCTGAGAGAAGTAGAAACTCATCTAGTGTTAGCAGTTTTTCTCCGTTAATACGCTTGTAAATAGCACTTTTATTCAAATGCAGCACTTCACAAAGAGCAGGAATGATATTTTTATTTCCTAACAAATTGGTTATTAATGAAAAGAAGTGTTGTTGATAAGCAACGGGGTCCGTGTTTTTCCGGGAATTAGACATGATATTAAGTTTTTAGGTGGTTCCTTCCGCAAAATATGGAATTTTTTGAGAGTGGATCCATAAAATGATAAAAAACTCTTTCGGAAGGAAGACCAAATTTGTAGTATTAACTATGGTAAATCTATAAACCTTACTACTTATGCATTTAAAAAGAACAATTGGATTTTTAGTTTTAGGCGCTTTTGGTATATGCCTTATTGCTTTTGCTTGCCAAAAAGATAGGGAACAAGTCTATAATTTGAATACTAATGGTTGGATTTCCGACCGAACGTTGACTGACGAAGTAATACTAAAAGGTAGTGATGGCCATTTTTATTCGATATACTCCGAATCTGTTGGAAATTCAATAAATATTTATAAACGCAAGGTTAGTGCATCAAATACTGATTCAATTATTAATGGTGGTTTATTTCTGGTTTCGGAAGCCTCACATACATCTTTGGGACTTATTTCTTTTATGCAAGACAAATCATATTACTACAGTAATTTGGCAGGAGATGAAGTTGTAAATATAACTTCTTGGGGAGGCGTCGAGGCAGAATGTTTTTGTGAGGAGGCTGACCCTAATCCTGAAGTCCCCGGAATCCCTTCGTCATGTACCACTAGAGGAGTTTGGTCAAATGGGAACCTTTTGGTTTGGTGTATAAATGAAGAATTCTGCTTAGATTGTGATTGGAGAGTTTGTAATCCTACAAAAACAATTAGTGAAAGTGGATCAAGTATTATTATAGAAGCAGAAAACGTACGTTATTTCGAATCTTATTTTAGTGGAAATATCAGGATGGATATTGAAAAAAGAGGTGATACAACTTTTGTTACAAGAACACAACTGCCGACAGCGTCTGATCCAGTTTGCATATATAATCACACGAATCTAGCCCCTCAAGGCGATTATTTAGATATTCCCTCTAATTCAAGCTATTGGTTTATTCCATTTAATCCAACTGAAATAAAACATGCACTTAATGGAATAACTGATGATCCAACCTGCTTTCCAGATACTGACAAAGGTTGTCAAAGCCATTGTGAACTGCAGGTAGATGAAAATAATTGTACAGAATGTGTATGTTTCCCCTATAATGAGGATGGGGACTGTGATATGAAAATTGGTAGTTTAAACTTATCCTCTGGTGGTGTTATTCTTGAGTCACAAATTGTAATAATTAATTGAAATTATGAGGTGGATATTCATAATGTTATCAACTGTTGTATTTAGTCCTATCTCAAGCACTTCTCAGTCTTTGTCTACTGAAAGATTAATTGAACTAGTTAATTCAAATATTTTTCAAAACCCTTCAGGGGTTTACGACATAAAAGCTCGATATAAATCTGCTCTAAGAACTGATACAACAACAGTTAGTGGAAGATTTTATTTTTTTCCTAACCCAATT
>JAWKLR010000025.1:0-58664 GCA_041392625.1 Saprospiraceae bacterium
GGATACCCAAAGGCTCGCTCAAATCTATGGCAGACAAAAGCGATTGCACTTCGCCGACTGACAAGACCTCCGGCATTTTCCGACGGAGCCTCGGCCCCTCTAACAGATCGGTCGGGTCATCGTCGATCAGATCTTCAACCAACAGAAATTTATAAAACGCACGGAGTCCGGAAATCATCCGGGCCTGGGAACTGGCTTCCAAACCCAGCTCGTTTACCCAGTGAACAAACTGCTCCAGGTCTTCCCTGCGTATCGCAATGGGCCCCTTTTTTAGTTCATGCATATCCAAATACCGCTCAAACCGCTGCACATCCCGGATATAGGCCTCCAGGGTGTTGGCGCTCATGGAACGCTCCAACATCAGGTAGGCGTGAAAGGATTTTATGGCTGCAGGCCAGTTCATGGTATCGGATCAAAATCAGTAAAACAAGGCGTTGGCAAACAGGGCTTTCCCCTCCTGCCAAAAACTCCGGAAGAGCGGGTTGTCGACCATATAGATGAGTTCGCCCTGCCCAACATGCTGGATGCTCACAACCGGAGACTTTTCCAATTGCGGTTTGACGCTGCTGCCAATAAAACCAAAACTCAAGTAGTCCTCTCCAATCCAGATCGGAGTCTCACCCTTTTCCGGGATTTCATAGGCAGACGGGCCTGTCTTCAGTGTAAAATAATGCGAAGCCATGCCAAATGCGAGGGGGTGGGTATTGTCCACATGGGTTTTAATCACCGCCCCGGGAAGTTGTTCGCTGATCATACTGCGCTTGCGCGACTGGTAGGGCTCCGGGTCTTTATCCGTCGTATCTGCGCTTTCCTCCGGCTTATTTTTCAACACAAAACCATCTTTTCCGGCAAACGCGCGAACGGCATTTTCATAGGCAATAATCCGGCCGCCGCGTTGCATCCATTCGCTGAGTTTCTCCCGGGTGTTGTCGTTGATGCGGTAATACCCGTTGGGCATAACAAGGGTATTGTAATTATCCAGGTGAAAGCCATCCAATTGTTCAACCGTAAGGCTTGCGACCGGATAGTTCAATTCCTGTTCGAAGAAAAACCAGGCATGGCCATAGGAATTATCATCCACTCCTTCGCCATAGACTACGGCAACCTCCGGCTTGGAAATCAACTCGAACGATTCAGAGCCCAGGTCGTGGCCTTTCGTTGCAAACCCACTAAAAATGGGATACAGCGGGACGTTTGTTTCCTTTGCTACCTCGGCAACCAGGGCATCAAAATGGGCATCAGAGCGGGAGTTATCTCCCCGGGTGATAACCAGCGCACCCGACATAAAATGCTGATCGGCTAAATCAAACGGTTCGGTTGCATAGCGCACCCGGATGTCTTTTAACAGCAACTGAGCCAAAAATTTTGACTCCGCCAATCCGCTGCGGTGGACACAATAGGCATAAGGGCGTTCGGCTACCGGTTGTGGACGGGCGACATACATGCTTGCGGCCTCCTTCGGTTCCATCCGTTGTTTGAGGGCGTAGGCATTGAGTCCGTAGGCATGTGGCATGGCCCAGGCGGTGATGTCGTAGGTAAGTGAGTCGCTCAAATTGGGGGCCGGCTCAAACAATACCTGAACCAACACACCGTGTGGCTGGTGGGCACTGACGATCAAATCCCTCCGATCAATTGAAAAGACGGTGTCTTTACCGGTGTTGTAATTCATCCCATTCACCTTGTTGTGTGCATCTCCGGCAATGCCGTATTTGATCTGGTGTCGATCAAGCAAGGCACACAGGGCATTTATTTTGTTCCGGTCGTTGTTGGCAACCGGAATTACAAAGCTCTTGTAGAGTCCTTCCGGATTGGTCTGACTTTTTTTGTAATACAGCTCAAAATTATCAACTACCCGGGCTGCATTTTTGCTGGCCATTTCGATGGTTGAAAGGCTGGTAGTGAGGTGGTGTTCAATCCGGTCGTGGAGAGTAAGGGTATCACCGGAGCTGGTTTCAATCGCCCGGCCGGCGGAGCCGTGTCCGGCCTGTTCATAGGTCATTCCAATTGCCCCGTTGAACATCGGATACGTATCGCCATAGGAAGGATAAAACAGATCGAATACTTCTCGGGTGAAGTACAGCCAACCATGCTGATCGAAATACCGCGCGTGGTTTTTACCAATTTCAGTTTGGAAGTCCCGTTGCCAGGCATTGATGTAATCGTGCATGGTTCAGCAGCTGGGGCAAAGTAATAGGGGTTGTCGATGTATTGCTCGTGCAGATCGGCATGGATGTGGGGCAGCCAGGATTGATATACTGTTAGCCGTTGTTGTGTTTCCACCTGGGTCGCCCAGGCCCAATCGCGGTTCAGGTCGTAGTAATAGTGGTTGGTACGGCCACCGGGCCAGGGCTCGCGGTGCTCCCGATGCTGCCTGTGGCGTTTTAAATTTATTGCTCACCATCCGGTACCAGTGGGTGTAGCGGTCATAGCCGTCCGGGTTAAGGGAGGGATCGATGATCACTACGGTGTTTTTCAACCACTCTTTTATCTCCGGATCACTTTGGGTTGCGAGCCGGTAGGCCAATTCCATGCTGCATTCCGAGCCAGAAGGCTCGTTGCCATGCACACTCATACTAACCAAACAACTGCAATGGGCTGATTCCGTGCATTGCGGGGCCGGGGAAGCAGGCCGGCAAGTTTGAGGTTGTTGGTGCGAATCTCCTCCAGTTTTCGCATGTTTTCCGGCGTGAAGAAAAAATGGCTATTTGCAATGGCCGGTCCTCATTCGTCATGCCATATTGCTCCAGTTTGCAGGTCTGGCTTGTCTGACTGGCCAGGTATGCAAAATAGCTGTTGAGCATGTGGTGGGGTGTAAACTGCTCCCCTAATTTATGGGGCAAATACGCATCGGGCGACTTGACCGGGCTTTGGGCAGCCAATTGGGCAGTAAGAAACACACAGAGAAAAAGCCAATATAACCGTACTGAATACATGAAGGGATGGATTGGTTGCTAAGAAATTCGAAACGTGAAAGTAGGTTTTTTTATGTTAGTAGTCAGCAGGCAAGTGGTCAGTAGTCAGAAATTGTTTATTCAGCCTCTGCGCCTTGTTTATTCGGGACGCTGCGCTTTCCTGTTTATTTGTTTATGTTGGTGTTTGTAAAGGCTTCCGTTCTCTTGCCCTCCTCTCGAAATTTCAACAATAAACAGAGCTGCAGAGGCGAACTAAACGAATAAACAAACTCAACAAATCATCCTAGCCCGAAGGGCGCATCAACAAATCATCAAAGAAAGTCTACATTTGGATTGCGCAATCGCCCTGCCGGAGGCGGCAACGATTATTCCTCCTCGATCACCAGGATTAATATCGCGCCAGGCACCCACCATCCGGGATAGTTATTGAGTGCGAGCGCACTTACATCGCCATTGGCAAAACAACCCCTGCCCAAAAAGCGGGGTGCCCATAGGGGCTGTTGGCATCGTCGGAAAGGAAGGCAATTTTTGCGTTTGCTGCAAGGCCCGATCTCTTTGCCCTTCCCATCTTTTAGTTTTTTAAAAAAGAACCACTAAAATTGGAGCCGTCTGATCCGGCAAGCGCCATAAACTCATGATCGTCGCCGGGACTCCGGCAGCAATGCCCGGGCCAGACTGTACACTCCTTCACCCCGGTGAAGTTTTCCGCCCCGGTATGGCAAGCGCCTAACACCACCAGATCTGCGTGCAACTTGCAGGCTTGCAGTTCAAAGGCATACAAAACATTGTCTTCTCCATCAATGGGTTCCGCGCCGGGGTCGCCAACAGCGCGGCCATGCCCGGGGTTTCTTCGTTTGAAAATCCATGCATGGATAAAAGCAACACCCGGCATCGCGCTGCGAATCGCTTGAAATTTGCCTCCGTATCCTGTCCATCAAATGGCTGACCGCCCAAAAAAGTTGCGGGCCTGGCGCAGTCGCCAGGTGTGCCTCCAACTGATACACTCCTTCTCGCGCATGAGATTCGCAACGTCGGCATCTGTACCGCACCAATCGGCGAAGCGGAATAGTTGGGAGCAAAACCTGGCAAACTTCGCAGCCCGGAACGTTGCTGCCGGTGACTTCCTGTTGGTGCTTTAAGAGGGAGAGTGAGTATGCATACGCTATGGAATAATTTCGCAACAGATAGGGCATTTTCATCCAGTTGCCCGTCTCATTTTTTTGAAACAACACTTCAAACGGAATAAATGTCAGCAGCCATCCGGAACAAGCATGAGGCGCCTGGATTCAGAGCCCGACAATTCAGGCCCCAACAACAGTTCATACAATTGATGCGCCATACCCTGAAACCACATGCGCTCGGATGAAGCATCATCCACCTTACTTAAATAGCCTACAAACCGGGTGACATCCTCCCGGAAATGGTCTGGCAAATCCGAATGCCGGAATGCCAGTCCGGTGTTTTTTTCATAATAAAAAACATACAGGTCTTCGGCAGTGAGGTAATAGATGCAGCGCCTGGCCGTCCAGACAAACCGAGGAAAGTTCACTGGCCTGGATAGGATCGGGACCTCGACTGCAAGGTGGTGTAATCCGGGAGTTTTTATCGCGCAAAGCGATTCCAGGAAAGCCCCTGTTCCCGCTTGAGGTCAAACAAAACTTTTTCCAGTTTATCCACCCGCTCTTCTTCTCCGTTTTCCTGGGCAGAAGCCAATTCTTTCGACACCAGGCCACCCGATTGATGAGGGTAGTTTCCGCAGTCGCCAGGGTGGGCGGCAGTTTGAATTTTGCCTGGGCCTGGGCTAAACTTCGCAGGAGCAAATGCCGCGCGCCTGTTCGGAAAATGAAAAATGCCATGGCGGCAAAACGATCCTGACCATCTGCATGCATCTCCCAGGCCAGAGAAATGGCCTTATCAAAACGCTTACGGCTTTCCTGCAACGCCTGTAGGAAGAACGCTCATAATCGTGAGTCGCCCGAAGCTGCGCTTCCACAATTGGAATGAGCGTATATGCCTGAATTGCCCGTTCCGGATTGCCTTGCTTTTCAAAACATTCAGACTGATTTCAAAATCCGAATCAGCATGTTCTCTGCTTGCTTCATCGGCGATGGGATAATCCCGGCTGTTTCCCGCCCCCGGCAGCAGGTAGTTGAGGGCTTCGGAACAGGCCTCCAGGGCCTTGTCGACCTGCCCTTGACATAAATATTTGCCATCGCGCTTGTGTATCCGGCAAGGGCCCGTTCATCTGGCCCATCTGATCGGACGCGGTAATTTCTCTGGCTTTTGACAAAAAGCGCAGGGTTTCGGGCAATTGGCCTTCTCCTCGGCAAGGATTGCCCCCGTTTTCAAGCCATCCCGACTTACACCAATGGTAATAGGAACTGCCTTTGAGGGATTTTTCTATTTGAGTGCCCGCCCAGCTATTCACCGCCCGGGCGGCCCGGTTTGGCCCAGACGCGCCAGAGATTCCGGGCCTCGTTTAGCAGCAATAAATGCGCTCATACGGACTTTGTCCGGGGTGGTTGTCCACGCCGAAAAATCTCCAGTGCCAGGGAATCCAGTCCACGCGACTGGTAGCTACGGTCCCATAGTCGTTGTACTGCAATAGACGGCTTTCCCTGCTCCAGACTGTATTTGATCCTGGCTTCAAACAACTGACGAGCCCCCTCATACTCCCTGTCGAGACGCGCGTAAGCATTGCCCAATTGGAGGTAGATAAAGGAACCGTGTTCCGGGAATGAATCACGGAGTTCTTTTTCAAAAACAGGCAAAATCGTTTCCAGGCTGTGCTTGACGTTGGGAAAGTCACCAATGTCTTTTTCAATCCAGGCTTTGTACATGTACAGGCTGGATAGTGCCCGATATTCCTCTTTGTTTTTTGCCTCAAAAGGCATTTTTCCCATGGCAGCCTCAATTTCAGCCAGGGCCGTCAAGGGCTGATCCAACCGCATGTGGATGGAGGCCAGGGTCCTGTATCCGGCAAGCCAAAGGGCCAGGGACTTTTCGTTTAAAGCCTGTCCAATGGCCTTGTGGGTTAGCTTAAGTGCCTCCGGATAGCTCTTTGCTTGTTTGAGGGAATCTGCAATTCCCAGCAGCCGTTCCGAGGATGCCGGTTGCTGTGCCCGGACAGTCGGCTGACCGATTAGCAACAGCAGGCCAAAGACCATTAGGCAAAAGCGGAAGCTTTTGCTAAAAAACAGGTTGGAATAGATGTGCATTAGCAGGCGTCTGGATTGGGTTTTAGTTTTTTCCAATTGAACCAATCATACAAAAACAAGAGCAGGAGGATAAACAAAACGAGATACAGCGCACGGCAATCGCCATCCGGATCACCACATTTATACCCTACTCCCGGCAATACAAACGCATCATCCAATGAAAAATTATTGTTGCACTCTACCTGATCGCCTACTGCATTGTTGAAGGTTACACAAAACTCCAGGCCTTCTCCCTGACTGAGTGCCTGAACACCAGCCCAGTTGGTTTTTACATGCAACTTCATTGCGTGGCATTGTGGCGAATAGCTGGCTTCGTCCAGATACGGATTTGGCACACCACCCCAATTTTCTCCCCAATTGAAGGTCCAGGATTTAGCCCCTGGGTTGTATACAAAATTGGTGATCAACGAAGAATCCTCAAAAACCAGGTCCTGCATAGAGCCGATAAGATCTGTCAATTCAATCTGAATGTTGTATTCATCCAAATAGCCTTTGTTGCACACCTGCATTTCCATTTCCACATCGTACAGCAACCCGGAAGGGCAAATAGATAATACCGTCAGCTCATTGGGGTCGATGCTGCCGACCATGTCCACCGTCTGGGTGTGCAATCCGCGCAAATAATATCCATTGGAGCCGGGAATCAGCAAGTCGGAACCAAGGTCCAGGCCGGGGAAGGAGGCACGTACTTCACTGAGCAGGCTATCCAACCGCTCTTCGGTGTAAAAGGTGGAATCCGAAACAACTCCCGCAGGCTTAGAACTGTTAAAACTCCCCTTCAAGCCCGGAGTTGTTCCGCCGATTACCAGAGTCATAAACTGTGTTAGCGGCAGTGAATTTTTTTCCCAGATTGTTTTCAGAACAGGGAAAATTCGGATTTCATCAAAATCCGCCGGCATGGAACTTAGGCCATCCGGAGGAATAACAACCAGGATGTAATTCCGGTATTGCGAGCTAATAATCTCCCGCATAAAACCTATGGCTTTAATTTCCGGAGTTGTATCCAAAGTAGAGCCAAATACAACCTGACTGCTAGCCAGATAATTAGGCAACAAAAGTGTATCGACTACATGGAGCTCATCTGCTGTAAACCGGGTTGCGCCGGAATCTCTTTTTGAGTTATAGAAAAAATAAATCCCGATAAGTTGGTCGGTCCGTGATGTAGACACGGAAAAGGCCGTGGGGTATTTTGGGCGCATGGGAGCACTCTCAAATACATCAGCCGATTGCATGTTGTTTTCCAATCGCTTTACAAACGGCGAAGGAGCGGCTGCAGCGGCTCCGCCGGTCGGCTGGATGTTCAGGCCTCGTCGGGCATATGCAGGCGGCTCGGAATTGCTTTTTTTCTCGGTAAAAATTACAAATGGGTCGTAGCGTCCAACGCCGTGGTAGGTATAACTGCGCTGGAAGGTGGCGAGGTCCTGTTCATAGGTGCCATCTGAGGGGAAATCAAAGTTGCCATCGCCATAAATCCAGGCTGCTTTGTAGCGGGCAAACTCCACTTCCTGGAGTTCGGAAGGTTCATCGAACACCCGCATCAGTACTGTCGGGCTTCCGAGCACAGCAATGGTATCGGGAACCTGTGGGCAGGAATTAGCATCTCCGGGTAAACTGAGGCAGGGCCCAACCTGGGCAGGCAAATAGAAAAGAGCGCTTGCAAAAAACAGGAGGGTCAGAAAAATCGGTTTGGTTCTCATCATGATGGGAGTTTGATGGGTTTAGGTGAACATACTGTGGGTGGGATTAAGGGCGCTGGGGTAAAGCAGGCAGTTCATGAAGTATGCATTTTAAAGGCCGTTTCAACCGGAATTGAGTATTGCCTTCTAGCAAATTTCGAAAAATATCTCGTACAAGTGTTCACAATTTTAATAAATATCCCATTAACCAACGATGACCATGGTTAACTTAGCGTCTTACAAAGGCATGACGCGTATGAAAGAACAAAGCGCTGAACTCGAAAAGTTCAGGCAAAACCCAGATGAAGCACTTGCCCAACTGTACCGCTCGTACCGGGGACGGTTTGTGCAATGGGCCCGGGGCTGGTGTAAATTGGATGAAGCCGAACTGGCGGAGATTTTCCAGGATGCAGTTGTTATTTTCTGGAACAACATCCGCGAGCAAAAGCTCACCCAACTCAAAGCGGCCAGCCACACCTATGTCTTCTCCGTTGGGCGTAGACTTATTTTATCCAAATTCCGACAGATGGCTCGGACCCAGTTACTCGGAGACGCGGCACTCCCCGAAGCCGCAGAAAACTGGGATCCCGGCATCGAAAACCTAATGATACAAGATGAAGACGCTGAAATGCTCAGTCACAAACTGGAGCAACTGGGTGAGCCTTGCTACACCCTGTTGAAACTTTCTTTTTATGAATCCAAACGCAGCGCTGAAATTGCTGCACAAATGAATTATTCAAGCGATGATGTGGTCCGAACACAAAAAAAACGGTGCCTTGACCGGCTGCGGAAACTTTTTTCCGCATAAACAACACGTACAATGAAAAACCACGACGAACAACTGATCGAACAGTACTTTGCTAAATCCCTCGACGCCGAGGGCCAGGCTTTACTGCAATCCCGCCTGGAAGCCGACCCGGAACTGCGAACGGAATTTGAATGGCAAAAGAACGTAGCGGAAGGAATCAAACTAAAAGAAGACCGCCGCATAAAAGCCCTGCTTCAAAAAGAAGAAGCCCGAATGAAACCGGCAGAACAGCCGCGTTTGAGTTACCGCCGACTTTCCTCGATTGCGGCAACCCTCGCCCTGCTTGCTGCTGCCATTTGGTTTGTACTCCCCCACTCCGGAAGTTCCGACCTTCCGTTTTCCCCATATCCGGATACATTCATCTTTCGGGATGAGGTCGCACCTGTTGTCAATCAGGCTACAGATGCCTACAAGTCCGGAGCCTATCAGGAGGCCGCCAAATACTTTGCGACAGCGGCGGAGCAAGAGCCCGGCAATCCGAACTACACCCTCTACCAAGCCATTTCACTCATTGGTTCTGAAAAATACGAGCAAGCCATCTCTATTTTGAGCCCGCTGGCAGAAATCAGCGACAACGACCGGATTCCTCACGTAGCCCAATGGTACCTCGCTTTTGCCTACTATAAAACCGGAAAAAACGATCAAGCCATCCGTTTTGCAGAACAATACCTGGAAAATCAACAGGAAAGTTCCTTTAAAAAAGAGGCAAAACAAATGTTGGATTTGATAAATAAAAAATAAAATTCAATATACGCAATTTATTGATTATCAAATTTTTAATAAAAAAATTATCACACAAAGCCCCATTTTAACGTGCAATATTTTATGTTTTCTGTCATGGCGCAGGCTATAATCCCGTTTTACATTTGTAGCACAAGCCGCATCAAAATGTTGGGCGGTTGACAATTCCTACCAAAAGCATTACAAGCAATGCTTTTCCATGAGAGATCACATAAAGAGAGAAAAGCGGTCCGTTCAGGCCGCTTTTTTTATGCCCTGAAATAAGGTGCAGACGCAAAAAAGCCCGGATGCGCATGCAAGCCGGGCCGCTGGAAACCTAACAATCCAGTATTACCGCAATTTTGGGAATATTATGAGTATCAGCGGGGAAACCGAAAAATCGAAGGCGGATTGAGAGCGGAAAATTCATTTGGTCGCTTATTAATGGTTTCAGCCTGCCCAGTGTGAACATCCTCTTTTATTTTTTTGCAAAAAAAATCCCGGACACAGTATTGCATCCGGGATTTGATTTCTATTTCCAAACACGCACTTACAAATCAAAATTGGGCGTGAGGGCTTCGGAGCCTTCCGCATAGAAATCGTTTATCACCCGAACGGCCTCTTCGGGGTCGTCGGTAATGTGAATCAGATCGAGGTCTTTTGGTGAAATGTTGTGGTGACGCTCCAGCATTACCTCTACGATCCAGTTGCGCAAGCCTTCCCAGAATTCGGTGCCCATCAATACAATCGGCAGGCGGGTAATGGTGTTGGTTTGAACCAGGGTGAGCACTTCGAAGAGTTCGTCGAGCGTACCAAAGCCACCGGGCATAACCACAAAGCCCTGGGCGTATTTTACAAACATCACTTTACGCACAAAAAAGTATCGGTGCTTGAGGTTGAGCGCTGGCGCAATAAACGGATTGTGGCCCTGCTCAAACGGGAGGTCGATGTTTAAGCCCACCGACGTGCCACCTTTCATCCAGGCGCCTTTGTTGCCGGCCTCCATAATGCCGGGGCCTCCTCCGGTGATCACGCCGTATCCTTCTTCAGTGAGGCGTGAAGCTACGTTGGTAGCCATTTCATAGTAAAAAGTACCGGGCTTGGTTCGGGCTGATCCGAAAATAGAAATGCAGGGACCAACATTGTTCAATATTTCAAAGCCGTCGACAAATTCTGCCATAACTTTAAACATCGTCCAGGCATTCTCGCCTTTCATCCGGCTCCACTTCTTCATGTTCTGCATATTGCCCGTTGTTTGAATTTGTTCGGGCACATTGTTTTGTTCATCCATAATCTTGGGTTTTATCTTTCTGTGTTTAAAGGATGTCTAAAATTCAATTTCTGGGCTACATTCGGCAAATTTGGTTTTTCTCTACGTTAAATTTTTCGCCGAATTACCCGTATGCGACTGCAAGATTTGCCTCAATAAAAACAAAATTTGCTCGACTTCGCCCCAAAATCGAAATTTAGACATCCTCTTAGGGTGTTATGCTTCCAGGCGTACTTTGAGTAAAGAAGCCAATTCTTCGAACACTTCTTTCCACTCCTCGTTCAAAAATTCCCATTGTTTTTTTCGATACCCCTTGGTTATCAGGTAAAAAACGTTCTGGCTGCGCCAAATATCCGGCTCGATGCCCATGGTTTGTACCAATAAAAGCACCTGTGTAAGCCATTGAATCCGGGAAAGGCTGGCAACATCGTCCTGAATATCCGATATCTCCCGGTAAACCCGCTCACTAATGGTGAGATTCAGAGCTTCTTTGTCGGAAATAGTAAGATTCCAGCGGCTTAAATCCTGCAAAACCTGTTCCAGTTGCCGGATATCCCGCAAGTTGCCATTTTCAAAAAACCGTTTTAAGTCGAGGTTTAGTATGTAGCCCGCGATGTTTCGCCAGGCATCAGGCACTTCAATGCCCGATTCTGCCATTTCGGTAATTAATTGGTAGTTGTCGTTGAATACCGACCGAAAGCTCGTCTCTGCCAGGGTAAGGCTGTGTTCGGTGATTTCTTTAATAATCTTGTTTTTCTCTTCGGTAAACAGACTGCTTAAGGTGAATTTTTCGGGACCAAAATACTCCTGCAAAATCCCGATCAGTTCTCCAAGTCCTGCAGAACGGAAGCCCTGACTGCTGCGTTCAAACATTTCGTCAAAAACCGTTCGATTCATCAGCGAAGAAATGTTTCCGATGATGTGCTGCTGCCCCAGGTATAAAACCGCGTAGGAGAAATTCTTTTCCGCATGCGTTAGTTTCGAACGGATATTCAGTCGCCCGATGGCCAATCGCTGATTGCCTCCTTCCAGCACTTTTATAAATTCCGGTGAAGCCGAATAGATAAACAGGTTCAGATCCTCCGGATTCTCTTCAAAAACCGAAGCCACGGCAAAGTGCATGGCTACCCGTTCGAGTGTCACTTTGGTGGGCACTACATTTTGCAGGTAACTTGCCGCACCATCCGCGAAGGTGTTGGAAGGAGCCTCGGCAAGGCGCTTGATAAATTCATGGTGCAGGGATTTTCCGCCCAAATCAAATGCATAATCCATAGCCCGGAGAGCATACTGCAAAATCTGGTTCGTTTCAATCCCGGCAATTTCATCAAAAAACCAGCCACAGCTCGTAAACATCAAAATGGCGTGACGTTGCATTTCCTGCAAGCTGAGGGCAGTTACTTCCTCTTTGGGACTGAGTGGTCGGCGGGCATGCTTTTTAAAAAAGGCATCGACTGCTTCCTGTTCCCGGTTTAGCACGACCTGAATGTAGTCGTTCCGTGCAGCCCATGGATCCATGAAAAAACGGCGGGCTTCTTTTTCATAAAACGGAATCAACTGATCACGCAACCAGTTCAGGGTTTCTCTCAAGGGCTTCCGCCAGGCCTGATTCCATTCGGGATGGCCGCCGGTATGGCAGCCGCAATCGCTGCGCCAGCGCTCCACGCCGTGGGCGCAGCTCCAGGAGGAGTCTTCGTGAATGCGGGCCTCCCATGTGGGCGGGAACCGATCCAGAAATTCAGCGTAGTTGGTCAATTCGGCCTGTCCTCCGTCTTCGATTTCATTGAGGGCGGCGGCAAGAGCCATCTCACCAAAGCGGTGGTGGTGCCCGTAGCTTTCCCCGTCGGTTGCTATGTGTACCAATTGCGGCTCCTCCGGCGATTCGTCCAGCGCACCCAGGATGTAATCGGCAAACCGTTTTCCATTGTTTAGCAAGCCATCGAATGCCACTCCCTGGGCGAGTCCGCCGTGGTAAAAGAAGAGCGCAATTCGTCGGCCGGAAGGCAACACGCACCAATAGGGCCGGCGGGTATCCAGGCTGCCGGTATCCACTTCGATCCATTCCTTTGAGCCAACTGGCCGAACGGCTTTTGCCTGCCGCGGTGCCAGGATGGTATATTGAATTCCCTGGGCCGCCAGTACTTCGAGGGTTTCGGTATCTACAGCCGTTTCAGCCAGCCACATGCCTTCCGGGTAGCGACCAAAACGATGCTGAAAATCGCGGATTCCCCAGTACACCTGTGTTACTTTGTCCCGATAGTTTGCCAGGGGCATAATCAGGTGGCTGTACACCTGCGCCACTGCACTTCCGTGGCCGCTGCACAACTCAGCACTCCGCTGGTCGGCGGCCTGAATAAGCCGGTATGCTCCGGGGTCATTTTCTTCTATCCAGGAGAGTAAGGTGGGGCCAAAATTCCAGGAAATCCGGTTGTAATTGTTCCGAATTTTCGAAATCCACCGCGTGCCGTCCAGGATGCGGGCCGCAGCATTGGGTGCATAGCACTCAAAATTGATGCGGGCATTCCAGTTGGCAAAAGGCCGGGCACTTTCCTGCAATTCCACCGTTTCCAGCCAGGCGTTTTCGCGCGGAGGCTGGTAAAAATGGCCGTGTATACAAACAAACTTCTTCGACATAACCGTACAATATCAATAGGCGTCGGGCCACTGCACAAGTACAGTTCAAGGGCGCGAATCCATCAATCAAATAGAGTGGCTCTGCTGGTAGGGAAGGCGAAAATAGGCTTATCCCCGATTCGTTGCAATATTCTGGGAAGGATATTTTAGTGGTAAGTGGTAAGTAGTTAGTGGTAAGTCGCTTGTGAGAAGGTTTGCAAACTTACCGCTTACTACTTACCACTTACCACTAACTACTTCGTACCTTTGCGCCCTGATGGGAAGAATTCTAGCCATTGACTACGGAAGAAAACGCACGGGAATTGCGGTCACCGATCCATTGAAAATCATTGCCAGCGCACTGACCACCGTAGCCACGGAGGACTTGATTTCTTTCCTGAAAACCTATAGCGAAACCGAAGAAATTGAGGCTTTTGTTGTGGGCATGCCCTTGCATCCCGATGGCAACCCTGCTCAACTGGCTCCCGAAATTGATCGCTTCGCAGAAAAATTGCGTGAACTGTTTCCGGGAATTTCCGTTTTCAGACAGGACGAACGCTATACATCCAACGATGCAAAAAAAATAATTTTGCAAAGCGGAACAAAAAAACAAAAACGACGGGATAAATCGCTGGTGGATAAAGTCGCCGCCGCGCTGATTCTCGAACAGTTTATGCAAGAACACCACTGGAACTAGGATACGGACAACAAACCGCTAGTGCAGATACGCAAAAGAATTAACACAATGATATTACCCATTTTCGCCTACGGCCAGCCCGTTCTAAAACGCAAAGCAAAAGACATTGAGCCAGACTACCCCGGCCTGGAAGAACTGATTGCCGACATGTGGGAAACCATGTACCATGCAGATGGCGTGGGACTGGCCGCACCGCAAATCGGGAAAGACATACGCTTGTTTCTTGTCGACTCTACCATTATTGAGGAGGATGGCAAAGAGGAAGGTGACAAAGGAATCAAGAAGGTTTTTATCAATGCCCAAATGCTTGATGAGTCCGGCGAACCTGTATCTATGGAAGAAGGTTGCCTGAGCATTCCGTTTATCCGCGGCGATGTCGAGCGGGAGTCTGACATCCGGATTCGGTATATGGATGAAAAGTTTGAAACCCACGAAGAATCGTACAGCGGATTCAATGCACGAGTTATTCAGCATGAGTACGATCATATAGAGGGAATTTTGTTTACAGAAAAACTCAAACCTCTTAAAAAACGCCTGATCCGCCGCAAGTTAGACGACATCCGGACCGGCAAAATCCAGGCGGACTACAAAATGAAATTTCATACGCCGCGATAAGAATTGTGAGATAAGATTAAAATTATCTGAGAAAAAATCGGCTAAACGGAAGATAATCCCGTTTAGCCGATTTTTTTATGTCCAAATTGGAATTTTATTTGCGTTCGTCGAAAAATTTGAAAAAAAATGGAAACGATTAAACCAAAAATCGTTTCCTCTGTTACTTTTGCACTATGATTACAGAGCAGCAGGAAAAATGGTTGTCGCGGACAGCCGAGCTCTTTTTGCGATACGGTATAAAAAGCCAGACAATGGACGATATCGCCAGGGAGTTGGGTATCTCTAAGAAGACCTTATATCAATTTGTGAACAACAAAGATGATCTCGTCATGAAAGTGATTGAGTACCACCTGACGCTGGAAAAAAATCAAGATGCCTGCTTCGCCAACGAAGCCACGGATGCCGTAGAGGAAATGCTGCTTGTCATCGAAAATGCGAGTAAGGATATGCAGCTAATGAAAGCCAACATCATGTACGATCTGGAGAAATACCACCGGAAAGCATGGGACAGCATTCAGGAGCACATACGCATCCACCTGCTCAAAGAAATAAAACGCAATCTCGAACGCGGAATCCGGGAAGGTCTGTATCGGCACGACATCCATCCGGACATCATGGCCCGGCTCCACGTTTCACATACTTTTTTACTTTTTGACGAAAATTGGTTCCCTCTGGATGTTTATCCCAGAGAAACCCTCTTTCGGGAATACATACTTCAATATCTACACGGCATTTTAAATGATGAAGGCCGAAAACGCTTGAAAGCAAAACTATCCTGACATGAACTGCTTTAAAAACACTACCCTGTTTGTGGCGAGTATGATGCTCGCCTTCCTGCCGTATGGAGCCCGGGCACAAAAAGCCATGAGCCTATCCGAATGCATTCAATATGCCTACAACAACCACCCCGAAATGCGACTGGCCCAGCTGCAGATTCAGGATGCTGAATGGCAGTTGAAAGAAAATACCGCAACCGGATTGCCACAACTCTCTGCCGGAATCGATTTTCAGCACTTCCTCAAAGTGCCTGCACTTCCTGCCGAAGCATTGGGCTTTCAGGCGCCTCCCGGCACCAAACTGGCTTTTCAACTCCGAAACTCCATTGGCGGCAATGTGCAATACAGCCAATTGCTGTTTAGCAACAGCTACCTCCTCGCAATCAAGGCTTCCAGGTACTACCGGGAATATGTTCAGATTCAATTGGAAGCAGCACGCCACAAAACCCGCAATGAGGTAATTGATGCCTACCTGCCTGCCCTCCTGCTCACCGAAAACCTGAGCCTGATGGATAAAAACATCGGCAATCTGGAAAAAATGCTTTCAGACACCAGAGAGATTTTCAAGGCGGGATTTGCGGAGCAACTGGATGTTGATCGGCTCGAACTCGCACTCAACTCGCTCAAGAGCGAACGCGACAACCTGCAACGCCAGCAAGCCATCGTAGTAGATGCACTCAAGTTTACCATCGGCTTTCCGGTACAGGAAGAAATGACGCCTTCCGATCAATTGGAACAACTCATGGACACCTACGCGGATGCCGACCTGACTTCTGAACTCAACCCAAGCGCCCGCCCAGAGTACCTGCAAATCCTGAAAGCACGGCAACTGGGCTCCATCCAAACCAGCCTCTACCAAAAGACCTGGCTGCCCACCGTGGCCGGATTTGTTTCTGCTTCCGGCTCATACCAGGGGAACGACAAACTCTTTTGGGTTCCAACCGCAGTTACCGGCGTCAGCGTAAGCATTCCATTGTGGGATGGAGGCGGTACCAAAGCCAAACGCGAACGCGCCATGATTGAGGAGCGCCAGATCGAGATCCAGAAAGATATGCTGGAAAATGCCTTTAGCCTGGAACTCAGCTCCGCCAGAAAACAGTACATGAACGCTCTCGAACGCATTGAAAACAAGGAGCGCAACTTGCAACTGGCTGATCGGGTGTATACAACTACCAGAAAAAAATACGATGCCGGTATCGGCTCCAGTTTCGAACTGGTCACTGCCGAACAACAGGTCTTCGAAGCACAGCAAGGTTTGCTGCAAGCACAATACGACCTGCTGAATACCCGGATATCTATTAAGAAGGCCCTCGGGCAACTCTAAAAACCAATCTTAGAAAACTACCTTTTCTCAACAAAAAAATACCATACACGGTACAAAACCCAATGTATAAAACGATGTCAAACCGAACGCTCTCCCGTCTCATCAGCCTGGCTGTACTTCCACTTTTACTTGCCGCTTGCGGCCAGGAAGGTGGCGACAAAGCTGCCCAGCTCGCGGCTTTGAAAGAACAAAAATCCCAGTTGGAAACCCAGATTGCAACGCTGGAAAAAGAACTGGCAGCAGAAAACCCAACTGAAAAACGCTTGAAAAAAGTGGGGATTTCAGAATTAACAACTTCTGCTTTCAAACACTACATCGACCTGCAGGGCCGCGTAGACCCGGAAGGAAATGTTCCGGTTACAGCCAAAATGCCGGGCATCCTGACCAAGGTGCTTGTGAAAAACGGCGACCGGGTGAAAGCCGGTCAACTGCTGGCTCAGATTGACGACCAGCTCATGCAAAAAGGCATTGCCGAACTGAACGTCCAACTGGCCACCGCACAGGATGTTTACGACCGTCAGAAAGGGCTTTGGGACCAAAAAATCGGCTCTGAAATCCAGGTAATCCAGGCTAAAACTCAACTGGATGCACTGACTAAAACCCTGGAAACCATGAAGGAGCAGGTAAACCAAACCAAAATTTACGCTCCCATCAGTGGCAACGTGGATATGGTTATGCTGAAAGCCGGACAAGCAATTTCCCCGGGTTTTCCTTTGTGCAATGTGGTGAACATGAGCAAACTCAAAATCAGCGTAGAAGTACCCGAAGCATATGCCGCTAAGGTGAAAAACGGTGATCAGGTGATGCTCTTTTTCCCGGATCTCGACTCCGAAGTGCAATCACGCGTGACCTATGTGAGTTCCAGCATCAACCCGGCAAGCCGAACCTTCACCGCGGAGTGTTCCCTGCCAGCAGGAAGCCAGTACCGGGCAAACATGATTGCAGTGGTAAAAATCATCGACTATAAAAAACAGGACGCCATCGTGATTCCGGTCAATTATATTCAAACCGCTGAAACCGGTGAGTTTGTTTTGATTGCTCAAAAAACCGGCGACAACAAGGCAACTGTAAAAAAAGTAGACATCGAACAGGGCCGGACCTATAATGGTATGGTAGAAGTGCAGTCGGGACTGGAAGCAGGCGACTGGATCATCTCAACCGGATTCCAGGATGTAAATAATGGCGAAGAAGTCGCATTCTAAGCTCCCCGAATGTGTTTGGGCTGTTTTCTTTGAACTCCGGCCCAAACACATTCTTTTCACCTAATTCTACAATCATAAACTCACCCATATACTGAAGTCCTCCACGGAGGAAATCAAGGGAAGGCTACCATGAAAGAATTCAAACCAACCAGTTGGGCCATCGATAACCGGACGAGTATTTTTATCATCACGATAATCATTACCCTCACCGGCCTGATGTCATACAACGCACTGCCAAAGGAACAGTTTCCCGATGTGGTGGTGCCTACCATTTTTGTCTCCAGTGTCTACCCCGGTGCATCGCCAACCGACATGGAGCAGCTCGTTACCAAACCCATTGAAAAACAATTAAAAGGGATTAACGGGGTAAAAAAAGTTACCTCCTACTCCATCCAGGATTTCTCGAATATCATCGTGGAATTCAACACCAACCTGGATGTTGTACAGTGTAAGCAAAAAGTAAAGGACGCAGCGGATAAAGCCAAGCGCGACCTGCCGACCGACATGCCTACTGATCCCGTGATCTCGGAATTTGATGTGTCGGAAATCCCCATCATGAGCATCAACATCAGCGGGGATTTTAGCCTGGATAAACTCAAGGACTACGCCGACAAACTCAAAGACCAGATTGAAGAGATGCGCGAAATTACCCGCGTAGACATTGTAGGTGCTCTGGAAAAAGAAGTGCAGGTGGATGTTGATAAATACAAAATGTCTGCAGCCAGCCTCAGCTTCCGCGATATTGAGAATGCCATTGCATTTGAAAACATGACGATCTCGGCCGGTAACGTCGATATCGGCGGGATGACCCGTTCGGTTTCAATCCGCGGAGATTTTACCGATGTGGAGCAGATCAAAAACCTGGTTATTTCTTCGCAGTCCGGAGCACAAGTCTTCCTGAAAGATGTCGCAGATGTGCGTATGGGCTATGAAAAACAGGAAAGTTACTCGCGCCTCAACGGCAAAAATGTAATTGCGCTCAACGTCATCAAAAAAAGTGGTGAAAACCTCATCAATGCATCCGACAACATCAAGGCATTGGTAGACCAGATGAAAGCCGATGAGTTTCCACCCAACCTGGATGTGGTCATTACCGGCGATCAGAGTCTTGCAACACGTGTAACGCTTCACGACCTGATCAATACCATCATCATTGGTTTTATCCTGGTTACCATCGTACTGATGTTCTTTATGGGCGCAACCAACGCCATTTTCGTAGCCCTTGCGGTACCACTTTCAATGGGTATTGCGTTCATGGTCTTGCCTGGCTTGGATTTCACCCTGAACATGATCGTATTGTTCGCCTTCCTGCTCGGCTTGGGTATTGTGGTGGACGACGCCATTGTTGTTGTCGAGAATACGCACCGGATATACAATGAAGAAAAACTGGGCATCATAGAGGCCGCCAAAAAAGCGGCAGGGGAAGTTTTCCTTCCGGTACTTTCCGGTACGGCGACTACCCTTGCACCCTTCTTCCCACTGGTTTTCTGGGGCGGTATTTTTGGGAAGTTCATGCACTTCCTTCCGGTTACCATCATCATCACACTGACGGCCTCCCTGCTGGTGGCTTACATCATCAACCCGGTGTTTGCAGTATGGTTTATGCGCCGGGATGGCGACCGAAGCATGGCAATTGACTCTGCAAAATCCCGCCGCCGCAAAATCGCTGCATTTGTGATTTTTGGCCTTGCGGTTCTGTACTTCTACGCCAATGGAAACATCGCTATGGGCAACCTGCTCGTTGTGATTGCGCTCCTGGTAGTCTTGTATCAGTATGTATTGTACAAAGCCGTTGATTGGTTTCAGGAAAAAGCATGGCCCGGTGTTCAGCAAACCTATGCTGGTTTCTTGAAGTTTGCCCTGGGTCGCCCGTGGACGATGCTCGGAGCAATGACCCTCCTGCTAATCGGTTCCTGCGGCATTACTGCATCCAGAGAGGCAAACATTGTATTGTTTCCAAAAGCGGACCCCAACTTCATCTTTGTGTACATGAACATGCCGGTGGGTACCGATGTGGAAATCACCGACTCGCTCACACAGATTATTGAGAAAAAGGTAGTCGAAACACTGGGCGAAGACAACCCAATCGTGGAGTCTGTGATCTCAAACGTGGCACTCAATGCTTCGGAAGACCAGTTTGACCGTTCGGCTACTTCCAACAAAGGAAAAGTAGGTGTTGCGTTTGTTGAATACGGAAAACGGAACGGCGTGAGCACCAAAAAATACATGGACGATATCCGCGAGGCTACCCGCGGACTTATCCCGGGCGCGGAAATTACTGTCGACCAGGAGCAGGGCGGCCCACCCACACCAAAACCGATTTCGGTAGAAGTGCGGGGCGATGATTTGATCCAACTTGCAGAAGTAGCAACCAAGGTAAAACGCTACCTGGACTCTCTGGCGATCCCGGGTGTGGAAGAACTGCGAAGCGACCTGATTGTTTCCAAGCCGGAAATCAACATTCAGATCGACCGCGAGCGCGCCAACCGCGAAGGCATTTCCAGTGCCACCATCGGAACAGAATTCCGGACGGCAATTCTCGGAAAAGAAGCCAGTAAGTTTAAAGACGGCGAGGAGGAAATTCCAATTGTTATCCGCTTGAAAGAAGATCAGCGCAGCAATGTAAATGCGGTTGAGAACCTCAACATTACCTTCCGCGATATGAACATGGGTGGTATCCTGCGTTCGGTTCCAATGGCTGCTTTGGCCGATGTGAAATACGGCAACACCTATGGTGGTATCCGCCGTTTGAACCAGGAGCGTATGGTAACCATTGCTTCCAACATCACGGCAGAATACCAGCCGAAACAGACCCAGGTAGTCAATGCCGTTAAAGCAGCTCTGGCCAATTATCCGAAAACGGATGGCGTAACCGTAAGCTTTGCCGGTGAGGATGCCGAAATGATCGACGCAATGAACTTCCTCGGAAGGTCGCTCCTCATTTCATTGCTGCTCATTCTGCTCATCCTGGTAAATCAGTTCAACTCGTTTGGAAAAACCATCATCATTCTTACCGAGGTTGTCTTCTCCATTATCGGGGTACTTCTGGGTATGGCTGTCTTCAATATGGACTTCTCCATCATCATGATGGGTGTTGGTATCGTAGCACTTGCCGGTATTGTGGTTCGAAACGGAATTCTGCTAGTTGAATTTACGGACATTCTCCGCGAGCGGGGAATGGAAGTCCGCGATGCCATCATCGAAGCAGGAAAAATCCGTATGACCCCTGTATTGCTTACTGCAACTTCAACGGTACTTGGCTTGATTCCATTGGCAGTTGGCTTCAACATCGACTTTGAGACCCTCCTTGCGCACGGCGATCCGCACATTTTCTTTGGCGGTGATTCTGTAGCATTCTGGGGACCATTATCCTGGACGATCATCTTTGGTTTGGTTTTCGCAACCTTTGTTACCCTGATCATCCTGCCCGTAATGTACCTGCTGGGCCACAGAGTGAAATACTGGTTTGGAACGAAGTTTTAAGCCCGTTTTGATCAGATAAAAAACGCCCCGATTCGGTAATTCCGAACCGGGGCGTTTCTCTTTTAGCGAAGCCAGAATTTAGCCAAATTCAATTGAAATAATGTCACCCCTATGGGATTTAGCCTGTGGTTTATTCCTTTTTATAATTAGTTTATCCCTTCGGGATGTTCCACTAAAATTGACTCCTCCTTACTTCTTTATTCACTCAAAAACTGAGCGGTCAATCGACTCCAACCTATTTGAGGGGCGTAGCCCTGACATCTTATCATGCTATTTATTGAAAAAACTCACCTGCCCCCCTGAGATTAAAGACATTAAGATGTCAGGGCTACGCCCCTCAAAAATGGCACATATCCACAGTGCTACTAAGATAATAGGGCTGGGCTAACGCCCCATTTTAACTGGATTCAACTGGAATGGATAGGTCAGGGAAAGGTGCAGGTGCACCCTCAATATTCCCCTTGGCTAAGGTACAAATATGCCGCTTATTGAATTTTATCTCCCCGCAATATCCGGAAGCGCTTGCGGGCATCCACTGCGAAAACAGAACCGGAATAATCCAGGAATATTTTCTCGTAGAGTTCTTTTGCTTTCTCCTGATCGTTGAGTTTGGTTTCGTACAATTTTGCCAATTCGTACAGGGAATTATCGGCCCGAATGTCTTCCGGAAATTTCTCTACAATCTGTGCGTACAGGCTAGCCGCTTGTTCGTATTCCCGCTTTTTCTGATGAATTTTTGCCTTCAAATACAAAATATCGTCCTGAAGCATGTGCTCAGGAAATTCTTTCTGGAGGGTATCCAGTTTCAGGAATGCTTCATCAAACCGGTTTTGGAAAACCAGCAATTCCGCTCCGGAGTACAGGGTCACCGCCGCTGAAGTAGTGTCCAAATTCAGGTTATCCATGATAAACACGGAAAGGTCCAGGGCATCGTTTGAAATGAGTTTGGAGGTGCTCGCCTTGAGCACATCAAACTGTGCCTGAGCCCATTGAAAATCTCCGTTGAAATACGCCAGACGGGCATTCTTAAAACGCGCTTCCTGACCAATCACCCCTTCCTTGTAATCCTTGTCAACCTGACTGTACAACAACGTACTCTCCCAGATGTCTCCTGAAATCAGGTAGTAATCTGCCAGGTTGATTTTGGCACGAGCAACCAGATCAGGAAACACACCGGGCGAACTTTTCAGGTCTTCCAGCAGTGTAATTGCTTTCGGCAGGTTGTTGATGTAGTAGGCCTCCAGGTCGGCCAATTGCAAGACAATTTCCGCAGTTTGTTTTCCCTTACCGTAAGTGCTGAAAAAGGTTTCGTATTCGGATTCCAGAATACGCAAGTCCTCCTGCGTGTAGTCGTAGCCTTCGGTAATCTTAATTCGGCGGCACTCCATCGCATCGCGCTTTGCATCAAAAAAATAGATGTT
This sequence comes from Saprospiraceae bacterium, assembly GCA_041392625.1. GTDB lineage: Bacteria > Bacteroidota > Bacteroidia > Chitinophagales > Saprospiraceae > M3007. The sequence continues at coordinate 22,733 of JAWKLR010000025.1, forward strand.
GTTCGGGCCTTTTTCGTTGATGATGTAATCAAAAGCAGCAATGGCAGTATCAAAATCCTTGTTGCTCGCGGCATCCCGACCGAGTTTCAAGATGGTGGCCTACTTCCATTCAGTCGCTTATCCAGCGCTTGTGCAGCGCAGGGCGCTTTTAAAATCCTTTTGTGTGACAAACGACCGGGCCAGCAACTCGATCATATCCGGATTGTTGTCTTCCTGGATTTTGGCATACAACTGGGTTTGTAGTTCCACGTAATCGTCGGTCGACAAATACCGCGACAGCAGGGTTTGCACGGTGTATAACTTCGATGGATCGCTCTCCAGGGTCAGCAGGTAGTACTCAATCATTCGGTCTATGCTGCCCTTTCTCCGGTACAATTCACCCAGAGAAAATGCAAACCGGTTGGAGTCGTTGAGCAATTTGGATCCGCGTTCATAGGCCGCGATGCCCATTTCGTAATTGTTTTTATTTACAAAAAAAGATGCCAGGCGGTTGACCGACATGTAGTCGGGTGCCATTTTATTGAGCGCGAGCTCGTATTGCTTTTTTGCATCTTCTTCCTTGCCCTGCTGCTCGAGCATCCCTCCGTACATCGCGTACAGTTGGGTATTAGTCGGGTATTTTTTTATTTGTTTTTTCAACACAACTTCACAGGCATCGTACTCCTCCAGATTGGTCATACAATCCACATACCGGCCCAGGTAATACTCGTTGCGGCCGTCCCGCTCAAACAGTTGTTCGTACAGCGTAGCGGCTTTTGCATACTCACCATTGGCAAAGTACTGGCTCGCCAGGTTTGGGTCCTGCGCATGCACCAGAGCAGGTGCACTCAGAAACAAAATCAGCAGTACGGATGATAAACACCTCCATTTCATATTCAACAATGTTAAATTTCTCTTGTTACCAAAACAGCCGCTCAGTCGTTGACGGCAGTTCCAATCAGCAAATGTATTGGAAATTAACGCAAAAGCAGCCTTCTCTGTTTCAACACACCGACCAAATCCGACCATTCCATGTTAAACAGCAAAATGAAACGGATTTTTGGGCGGATACACCGCCGTTTATGTGTTTAAAGCATGTTTGGTATTTTTGCGAAAAATGAACTTATGTACGAGCCCGTTTGGGATTTTATGATTGGGCTGCAAGCGGCAAATTTTGTTTTACTTTTTGTTAAAATTTTCGCCGTAGAACCCGACTACGACTGCAAATTTTGCCTCAATTAAAACAAATTTTGCACGCTTTCGCCTCAAACCAAAATCCCAAACAGGCTCGTTTAAACACCACACCTTACTTATGAACTATTGGCTTGTCAAATCCGAACCATTTGTTTACAGCTACGATCAACTGGAAAAAGACGGGAGCACCCCCTGGGATGGCGTGCGCAATTACCAGGCCCGAAACAACATGCGGTTGATGCAACAAGGCGATTTGGTTTTGTTTTATCATTCCAATGAAGGACTGGAAGTCGTGGGAATCGCCACGGTACTCCAGGAGCATTATCCCGACACCACTGCTGAAAAAGGCGATTGGTCGGCCGTCGACCTGGGGCCATACAAGCGCTTCAACCAGCCCGTATCGCTCAAAGAAATCAAGGCAACACCGGGTTTGCAGGAGCTGGGCTTGGTCAGAAACGGCCGTTTGTCGGTAATGCCCGTATCCTTCGACGAGTTTTCCTTGCTTCTTAAGATGGGAAAGACCGATATTTGATTGGAAATAAAAAAATACTATGATCGTAACCAATAGAGGTTCCAACCCCATCGGCTGTCTGATTTTCAGCATCCTGGGCTTGATTGCCTTGTTTTATATTTTGAAGGGGCTTTACATCCTGTTGTGGTGGGCTGCTCCCGTCTTGTTTATTGCCTCCCTGCTCATCAATTGGCGGGCTGCTGCCGATACCGGCAATCGGTTTCTGAATCTGTTGAAGACCAATCCACTCGGCGGTATTTTCGCCGGAATCTTGGGCGTTGTGGGCTTTCCCATCCTCGCACTCTACCTGTTTGTAACAGCTCTGAACTATCAGAGAATGGAGCAAATGCGCCAGCAGTTTGGTGGTATGTTTGGAAATTTTGGCGGGCCCGGTGCCGGCCAACAGACTGCACCACCAGAAGACGAGTTTGTGGATTTTGAGGAATTGGAAAGCACTCCCATCAATCCTCCTCCCCCACCGGAGCCCATTGAGCCGAAGAACAAAAAGGCCGACGACAACCGCTACGACGATATTTTTGAAGTGTAAAAAATACGGCTAGCGGACTTCTGCCACAGCAATTTTTTCATCTGCTGCTCCATAATACAGGTACCAACGGCGGTTGAAATACACCATGCCCTCTACAAAGCAGACATTGTCTTTTTGTCCGCGGGTTTCGTACGACTTTTCCGGTCGCAGGTAATTGGTATTGGAACGGGCATTCAGACGCTCCGGTTTTTTTTCATCAAACAAAGCCTGCCCTACCGAGCACGCCCCATTGCCGGATCCGTTGTACAGCAGTAAAATGCCGTTGGGTGTTTGCAGTGCGAAGGGCCCGGGCTCAACGGCACCGCTGTCGAAAAAGCCGGTTCGGGGCCGGAGTACCGGGGTCAGGTTGCCCCGCCGATCGGTGTACGGCTCCCAGGAAATAAGGTCGTCGGAGGTAGCCAGGTAAATATCCCGATCGCCCCAATACATCCAGTATTTATTCTGGATTTTTACGGCAACCATGCTGCCATCCACTTCGCGGCAGAGAATGGCTCCGGATTTCGACCAGAGTTTGCGGTATTTTCTATCGGTAAAAGCCAGGCCCTTTTTTTCCCAGGTGTATAAATCTTCCGAAGTGCGATGCAGAGTCGGGCGGTTTTCCCGTCAAAAGCAGTGTATGTCATCACGTATTTACCGTCGATGCCCTTCACCTTGCTGGAGTCTTCGCAGCCCCTTCCCATTCGGCGTTCTTTCATGAAGTCGTTGTCGGGATAGCTTGCAGGAGTGGGCACCTTGCCGAAGTCCAGCCAGTCCATCCCGGCTGTTGGCCAGACCGATGCGGAGGTTCCGTTGTATTTCCTCTTTTTATCTTTTGGCCGGTAGAGCATCCAGACCCGGCCGTGCTTTCACCACAGTCGCTGGACCGAACACCGCTTTCTCTTCCCACCGAATGGATTTCCGGTCGATGGGACCGACAAACTACCAAGTCCTTTTCGGGTTCCAGCACCGGGTTTGCAGAATCCAGTCGGTCAATAGGCCTCAGTTCCCAACTCCGCCGATCGCCAATGGTGCTTTTGGAGCCGGTACAGGAAAATAAGAGCACAGCGATTAAAACAACGATATTTTTCATGGTAGCACGTTTTTTAACGATCTCCTCTCACCCGTACAGACGCACTACAGTGCGTCTCCAGCAGAATGTTAATACGATTGGATGGAGTTGTGAGATGCCTTATTGAGGTTATGAGACGCGATCCCTCCTGTTGCAAGATACGATCGCTCTGGTTATAAAACGCGATTCATCGCATCTCTACCTAGAGTGTTGCCGGCCGGATTACATATCCTTTCATCACGTAATAAACAACGTAGGCAAAACAAACCAGCGGCACGATCAGGGCCATTTGCATGCCGCCAAACTCAGACAACAAACCCGCCATCAGAGCATAGTACTCACGCCAACAATTGCCCTAATCACCAGACTGGAAGACAACTTTTGCTCCGCAGGGCGCGTACCTTTGTAGCCAGCGCAAAAATGGTTGGAAACATAATGCTCTGACAAAAATACGTGAGCATAATGCAAATGATGGCAAATAAGCCGCCGGTAAGCAAGCTGCAATCACCAAACCCGCACGCAGCAATGCTATGGTACAACAACGCTTTGCGGGCCTCCGTACGACTCATCCAGGAACGTACCCGAAACGGCCCAGCATAAACAGCACCAAGGCAAAGGAGGCATGGAAACCGGCTATCTGTTCGGGTGTCATCGACTCCGCAACCCGGTACAGACTGTTGACTATCCCAAGGTGCTCGTCTTTTGCAAAATCAGTTTAAAATCAACAAAATATCCCCACAAAGTAGCCTGCGCGCTACACGTTGCAGCAACTGCGCCAACACGCAGCGACCGATGACATTGCCGGGAAAACAAGCTCAAAAACGGAGACCTTGCCTTCGGCAAGTTCTTCCTCCCGACCTACTTCCGGCATTTTGGTAACAGCAAATAAAACAGCCACCAACAACACCACCGCGGCAACCATCAGGTAGGGTGCCTGGACCGATAGGGCTGCATCCACACGGGCGCTTTCAATCTGCTCGGCAGTCATCTGAGCCAGGAGTTCGGGCGTGTATTCTGTTTTGGAAAAAATAAACAAACTCCCGATCACCGGCCCCAGAATAATGCTGATGCCATTGAACGACTGGGCGAAGTTGATGCGCCATTCCGCATCTTTTTTATCGCCCAACACCGTAACATACAGGTTGGCAGCAGTTTCAAGGAATGCCAGTCCGGATGCAATGGTAAACAGGGCAAAAAGAAAAACGCATACACCCGTATTCCGGCCGCCGGATAAAACAACAAGCCCCCGCCGCATAGAGCAGCAGTCCGGCTAAAATGCCTTTTTTATAGCCAAATTTTCGCATAAAAAAGCCCGCCGGGAGCGCCATGACAAAATACCCCATGTAAAACGCGGAATCGACAATACCCGCCTGCCAACGCTGAATATCCAACGCAAACTGGAAGTGGCGAATCAGTGAACCGTTGAGGCTATTGGCGCGACCCCCAAAGAAAAAAGAGGCTGCAAACCAGCGCAAATGGAATCAAATACGGATTCTTGGATCCGGAATTGGCAGTAGACATGGTAGAGTGCTTTAGTTGTTTTCAGCAACAAGTTTAGAAAAAGATTTGAGAGAAAACTTGCATCGGGTAGGAGAAAATTAAATTGGCAGCCCGTAAAGAATTGTTTATTCGGCCCTGCGGGCTTGTTTATTCGGGACGCTGCGCTTACCCTTGTTTATTTGTTGAAATTAGTAGTCAGTGGTCGGTAATTCAGTTTTTAAAAAACAATCAAATTCCCTGACTACTGACAACTGACTACTGACAACTAAGATATATTCGCGCCACAATCGTACAGGACGCATGATTATGCGTCTCTTTGATAGCTCGATGTATGTGCTGGAAATGGGGAATGAACATTAGACGCGATAAATCGCGTCTCTACGGGGGTATTCTGCTAAATTTGCATTCATAAAAAAATAAAATCAATATGGCCCGTATTCTGACTCTGGTATTCCTCGCTAGCTTCCTGTGGATGTGTAACGATGCTCCTTCACCCATAAAAAAAGCGGGCCAGACGGCTGCAAACGGGCATGAACGCATGGTGCAACTGCTCGACAGCATTGCCCGGAATGCCGACCCCAATTCCTGTTACAACCTCAACAGCAAAATGGCCGCACAGTACGAGGCGCAACTCGCCTCCATCACCGACCCCAACCAACGGGTTGTGGGCCAGTTTAAAGTCGCCGAACAATTGCTGTATGCAGGAAAGACCGAGCGGGCTACTATGATTCTGTCAGAAATATCTCAACTGATTGGTGACGAGATTACACCCGGTACCAAACCCATTTTTGACTACCTGGCCCTCTCCTACCTGCGCCTCGGGGAACAACAAAATTGCATCGACAAGCATACCGCAGAATCCTGTATCCTGCCCATCCAGGGAGAAGGCGTGTACAGCCTGCCTTCCGGTCCTGAAAACGCCATCAAGGTGTACAAGCGGATTCTGGAGCAGTACCCCAAAGACCTCGATTCCCGCTGGTTGCTCAACATCGCCTACATGAATCTCGGCCAGTACCCACAGAACGTACCGCCGCAATACCTCATCCCAACCAAAGTTTTTCAAAACAAGGGAAACATCCGGTTTAAAGACATTGCCATTCCGCTCGGACTGGACCTGACCGGACTCTCCGGTGGCGTCTGTATGGAGGATTTTGACCAGGACGGCGACCTCGATCTGTTCATGACTTCCTACGGACTTACCGACCCCTGCCACTATTTTGAAAACAAGGGCGACGGGACATTTACTGAAAAAACACATGAAGCAAACCTCGACGGCATCGTCAGCGGGTTAAATACCCTGCATGCCGATTACGACAACGACGGCGACCGCGATATTCTGGTGCTTCGCGGCGGCTGGCTCGACGGGGGAACACACCCCAACTCCCTGCTTCGGAACAACGGCGACGGAACCTTTACCGACGTAACCATCGATGCCGGAATCCTTTCCTTCCACCCCACTCAGGCCGCTTCCTGGGCGGATTACGACGGCGACGGTTGGCTCGACCTGTACATCGCTAACGAAAGCAAGCGCAACCAGACACCCCACCCCAACGAACTCTACCACAACAACGGCGACGGAACCTTTACCAATGTTGCCGCCGCCTTGAAACTCAACCTGACCGGCTTTTTTAAGGCTGTCGTCTGGGGCGATATCAACAACGACCAACGACCCGATCTCTACCTCAGCAACCTTTCCGATTACAACCTTCTTCTGGTAAACCGGGGAGGAACCGCTCCCGACCAGTGGGCCTTCGAGAATATATCCGAAAAAGCCGGCGTGGGCAACCCGCTGCGCAGTTTCCCATCCTGGTTTTTCGACTACAACAACGACGGGTATGAAGATATTTTAGTCTGCGGCTACATCATGGCATCCGGCACCGAGGCACTACCCGATTACATCAATGAAATTTTGGGCAAACCTTCCGATGCCGATGTACTTCGTCTGTATCGCAACAACGGCGATGAAACCTTTACCGATGTGCACCGGGAAGCGGGCTTGCACAAAGTGAATTTTGCCATGGGCTGCAATTTTGGCGACCTCGACAACGACGGTTGGATCGACTTTTACCTGGGCTCCGGCATCCCGGATTTGCGGGGTTTGTTGCCCAACCGAATGTTTCGCAATGTACAGGGAAAGCGCTTTGAGGAACTCACGATGAACGGCTTTGGCCACCTGCAAAAAGGCCACGGCGTCGCTTTCGGCGATATCGACAACGATGGCGATCAGGACATCTACGCCATCATGGGCGGGGCGTATGAGGGAGATTTGGGCAACAATGTTTTGTTTGAAAATCCGGGCACCCAAGGCCATTGGCTTTCGGTTGATCTGGTTGGACAAACCGTCAATAAGGATGCCATTGGCGGCAAAATTGCCGTGACGGTAAAACAGGCAAACGGGCAAAGTCGAACCATTTACGCCAGTGTCAACACCGGCGGCAGTTTTGGCGCGGCCAGTCTGCGCCAGGAAATCGGACTTGGCGACGCCACCGAAATCCAATCTGTCGAAATCAGCTGGCCCAAATCCGGAACTGCACACACCATCCTATCGGGTGTTCCGATGGATAAACACATTCGGGTAAACCAGGGCAAGGACGGGTTTGAAGTACTGGATTTGAAGGCTATTGATTTTTAAGGGGCGTGGTATGAATACACCTTCGTTGCTTGGTAAATGCATGGCTGTGGGGTATGCCCTTTTGCTGTTTTCCTGTGCTGCGCCTCCGGAAAATCGCCCCTTGCAGTGGGCATCCATTCCGTATTCATTGGTTTGGCAAGATGAATTTGAGGCGGCTACCCTCGACACCCTCTCCTGGGCAACACACTCCAGAAATCCGGCGCCGTACGACCGGGTACCGCCGCGTTCATCGTGTAACTTTGGGGGTGCGGAAGTTTTTTTGGATGAAAATGTCTGGCTTGAAAACGGGATGTTAGTTATCCAGACTCAAAAAAAGCCTTACCGGCATACCGGCATCACCGGCGGAAAATGCGGAGAAGTTCACCCTTGCGGGTTTACCGCTTGTGATTCATTTCAGATCGACCTGGATTATACATCCGGCTCCGTTTTTTCCAGAGAGGGATACAACTATGGATATTTTGAAGCCCGAATAAAAACCAGTCCGGGCAAGGGCATGTATCCCGTATTCTGGTTGTGGCACCACGACGAATTGGTGGTGTGCGAGTTTTTTGGCGACCCAGGCACGCAGCACCTCAGCATGCACCACGGAGGAGAAGTTGTTTCAAAAAAATTTACGGAAAAAGCGGACTACGCTGCCGACTTTCACCTGTATGCCTGCGAATGGACGCCCCTGGAAGTCCGCTGGTTTTTTGATGGAAAATTACTCCATACCGAACACTGCTTTACCGACCCGGAAGATAATTCCAACGTAGATTTTTCCCGGTTTCAAAAAGAAAAAACCTACTTGCGAAACCCCGCATTTCCCGATGGCGAAAACCGCTGGATGGGCCTGAACATCAGCGCCAATGTATACGAGTGGGTGCAGCCCGACTCCTCCACACAATTTCCAGCTAGAATGTATGTGGATTATGTACGCGTGTATCAGCTGGAGGATTCTTTATTCAGGGAGGCAAAACGGGATTGGGGGTTTTAGGGGCTGTGGAGCGCGGCACATATAGTACCGGCACATTGGCATATTGCAAAAAAGGTACTTAGTTCGATAAGCCAAAAGGAACAGGAAAAGTCCTTAAGAATTTACAGTGCACCTTCGCTGATTGACGCTATTTCCCGATAAATATATGTTGCACACGCAACATACTTATCACTAAAAATCATGGGGGCAATACGTGTATTTTGGGAACTTACAAACCCAACTACATAGCGGTGATTCGCATCCAAATCAAAATACCAACCGGAATCTGTTCGTTTATCACCGGACCATTCTAACCATCGATCAATTAGGTTTGGGCTTTCCCTTAGGAAATGTTCTATTTCATTCTGACCAATCTCATTACAAAATTCAAAAAAACCGGAACCCTTCAACAGTTCGGCTGCAGATCGTTTGTTTTCAGGATTGTAAAACTGTTCTGGCAAACTGATTATATTATAGACTGCAATTGATTTTTCCATATTTATTTAGCCACTAAAATTCATGCGATTTTTAAAAACGCCCTGCAGTATACGAATACTTTTTTTGACAGTACTATTTGCTGCATGCGATCCTGCATCGGATCAATTTGTAAAAAGCGCGTACCTTAATGAACAAGACCCTGGTTTTAAGTATACAATTGACTCCCTGGCACTCTTTGCCAATATTCAAAGTGAGCAACTGACGATTCCTGCAATGAACAATTGGAATGAAATCATTAGGCTCAGAGGGGAGTCGGGTTGGGGTGATTTCGACATCATCTGTTCGATTTATAATGATGACAATAAACGGATTCAATTGATTTATCAAGGTAATGACATCAGTCCGGGAGAGACAAGTTTCATGTATAAAGAACGGATATTGCCAGATTCTGAATATGTAGAAATACTGGATTTGCTAGATCAAATTAATTACTATGAAATGCCATTCCAGGTGGGGCCAAAAGGCATTCAAATTGACGGGAATATGTACACGCTTGCGGTTAAAAAAGGGGCTTTTAGAAAAGTAGTCTTTTGCACGAGTTTATTCGATAATGACTCCCCCGAAAAAGGACAGTTTGTTCGTGTTTTTAAGGACATCCTTGACCGCGCAAACTATCCTACCCCCAAAGCCCTGGTAATGAGAAACAGTGAATTGAAAGACAGCATTGATTACATCATTTACCCTACCGATTTTCACTTGTACACAAGCTACTATGTTGAGTACAATGGTCAAAGACTACCTGAAAAAAACGGAGTAGTTCCACTTACACTATCTTTAAATGATACCAGTAGAATAAACGACTTAATTCACGTTTATATAAATTTGAGCAACGGGGAATTACGTGAAATTGAAGACCTGGTAATTAGGAATTAAATCAAACTACTGGATATTTTAAAAAAATGCAGAGAACGCATTAGCCTGGAGAACTCCTCGGAAAACATCCCTGTCATTCGGAAAAGATTATTGTCGTTCGGAAATCAGCCCTGATTTTATGCGTTGGCTTCCTTGATATTTATGGACGTAAACGGTCTTCCTGTAAGACCATTATCCACTAAATATTCTAATAAATTGCTTAACCATGGAAAAAACAATGAATAACACAGTTGAAAGTTACACCCGAAGCATCCAAACATTTAACAAATTAGTTACACACATTTCCGAAGAGATCCAAAAGCTTCCTAATTCAAAAATAAAGGATGATGCTTCTAAAAACCTTGCAAAGTTTAACATGGTAGTGATGACTATCTCCGTCCAGAATATGGAAAACCCCAATTTTCGGCCCTTAAAATTCCGTTCTGGAGGCGTAGAAGCAGATGTGCAACAACTTGACCCTAAAGGGGTTACGTTAACCAAGCGTAGTTTTCAAAATAATAACTCCACAAACGAGCAATCGTTTGAATTTAAGGATATCGTCGAGTTTGATGAAGAAATCACATTTGGGTTTAAAGAAGGAATCAAAATTGGTGCAAGTGCGAAGGTTGGTTTTGATATTGGCGTTGCCAACGCAGAAGTTTCGATTTCAGCAGAGTTCAACTTTGAGGCTAGCCAAACTGTTTCGAACAGCAAGAGATTGACTCATTCTGTTAATGTCAATGTCGATGTTCCCCCATGTTCAGTTACGGAAGCGGAGATAGATATTACCAGAGCTCCATTCAGTGGAACATATACGCTGCACCTAATCCCCGAAGCTACTTCTGAAGTGCTTGATCATGAATTTTATAAAGAGACATTTGGGAGTAAAAATATAGAACAAATTTTCCCAAAGGAAATTAACCTAACTATGGTTCAAAAGGGCACAATTGATGGGGTAACTGGTGTGAATCTCGATACAAAAGTCGGGAACCCTACAAAGCTTGTAGGTGGATGTGGATCATAACGTACAGCTGAATAATATTTGGATATTCCCTTCTTGTAACAATAGTTGCGGGAAGGGAATTAAAAATATTTTCTAGTAATTCTAATCTAAGAGCGTGTTTGGAATTTTGGTTAGAGGCAAAAGCCCAAACACGCTCTAAATAATATTAACCTTTTTCAGGAATTCTTTCCAGTAGGAACGACTTACAGTAATGCGTTTGGAACCAATAGTCAGCATGTTTTCTTCAAAGCTTTCGACCTTGTGAAGATTGACAATGAATGAACGATGTACTCGCATCAGGTAGGGACTGGACAGTTTTTGCTCAAGCCCGCTAAGAGAAGATGTAATTACAGTTGATTTATCAGGTGTATAGATCGTTGAATAAGCCCGGTCCGCTTCAATATAGGTGATGTCTTCCAGGTCGATCTTTACCATGACATTGTTCTTCTCCCGTACAAAGATCCGGTCTTTGAGAATGAATGAATCTGTCTCGGTTGCTTGCTCGACGGAAAGCTGCTCAATCAATAATTCTACGGTTCGTTTTAGAATTTTTTTCTTGAATGGTTTTTCAATAAAAGCAAAGGGCTTAGTCGCTTTGGCAAGTTCAAAAGATCGGTCATCCGTGTTGGCTGTCAAGAAAATGATTGGAATATCATGGTCTTTTTTGACCAAATGCACGGTGTCAATTCCATCCAATTTGCCTTTTAGCATAATATCCATCAGAATAATATCGGGAATTTCCTTTTCCAGAAAAGGTATTACCTGTTCTCCCTCAATTAATAATCCGCAGACCTCACAACCAATCTCTTCTAAATGATACGAGATATCTTTGGCAACGATCATTTCGTCTTCAACGATCAGAACTTTTACTTTTCGCATGATATTAAGCTGCTTGCGTAATTTTTGAAATTGGAAAACGTAACCTGGTGTGGTAACCATTTTCTGTTTTAGCTTCCAGCTTACCTTTAAGCTGCATGGTAAGTAGGGCTATCAATTCACTCCCGAATCCGTTACTGTCTTCCTGGACTTCCGGCGTTTTCGTACCGACGCCATTATCCCGGACATCCAAAATAATTTCGCCCTGATCTTGCTTCATCTTGATTTCGATAGCTCCTTTTTTTCGCCCGGGAAAAGCATATTTCAGGGAGTTCGTAATCAACTCATTGGCAATCAATCCCAGCGGGATGGCATAATCAACATCCAGTTCCAGATTTTGCATATCCAATTCTATGTTTACGACATCTTCATCGCTGAAGGTGTCGATTAAACTATCGGCCAACGTTTGCAAATAGCTTTTCATCTCAATGGCTGCCAGATTTTGTCCACGGTATAATTTCTGGTGGATCAGGGACATAGACTGCACCCTGGATTGACTTTCCAGAATGGCATCCTTAATCGCCTTGTCTTCGATATTGCGCGACTGCATATTTAGCAAGCTGGAAATAACCTGTAGGTTATTCTTGACGCGATGATGGATCTCCTTGAGCAGCAACTCATTCTCTTTATTTTTGCTGATAGCGCTGCCATATTTTTTGATTCCGCCGGAAATAATAAATAAGGGTTACTAAAAACAACAAGAGAAGACCAATAAATCCTATTCCCAAAAGCTGAAATTGATTTTGCTGTTTAATGATGGTTTCCTGTTCGGCAAGCGCCTGATCTTTTTTACCGGATTCATATTTTACCAGCGATTCTGATTCCAGGTTGGCTATCCTGTTTTGCACCAGGGAGTCAAATACCGCATGTGCCAATTGTTGGCTATCGAAAGCCTTTTGGTAGTCACCGAGCTGATAATAACATTCGGCCAGATTATTATATAGCTCCTGCATGTATGGTTTATATGAATGGCCTAATTCAACAAAACCCTCTAATGACGCTTTTAAATGCGGCATTGCATCTTTATACTTACCCTGTAAAAAATAGGCTCTGGCTATACCGTCGCGATATGTTTTGGCATTGGGATTATCGGCACCCATTTCAGCTTCAACGATTGAATATGCCTTTAAGTTATCTTTCAGTGCTTTTTGGTAATCTCCAATTTCTGTCCACACATCACCGCAGTAGCCATATGCACGAGCTAGATCATAAACTTCGTCGGGGAGATGAGCATTCAGAGTCTCACTGCATTTGATTCCAGCTTCTAACGCTTCGTCTAATTTCCCAACTTTTTGATATGACTTGATTAGGTTCAACAATGCCTGTTCCTGAATAAAGTAATATTGATTTTTCTCTGTTATTTCAATCGCTTTAAGCGCGTATCTAATCGCCAAATCATAATCTTGTTGTGCAAAGAAAATGTATGACATTTTACAGAAGGAACTACTTATTCCCCATCTGTCTTCCAGCGTTTCGTAAATGCCTAATGCTTTAAAAATCAATGTCTCGGATTTTTCCAGATCAGAGGCATAAATGTAACTGAGGGCTAACTCTGCATAGATTGCTGCGAGGTTATGCTGATCATTTAATTTTTCAAAAAGGGGGATAGCCAGTTCTCCATGATAAAAAATGGAATCAATGGTAAACGGAATGTAGTATCCGTGCCAGCGCATCAACAAAAGGTGCGATTCAGCCATCAATCTATCGTCTTTTAATTGATAAGCCCGGGCGAGTGCTTCCAGCGCTATTTCATGCAAATTTTCCGGATTAGCTATATAATTTTCAGCCAACCAGGCCAAGGTAGAATCTGCCGGAAGCCTTCTGTAGTTACTTTCCTGGGAAAAGCCAGACGGTATCAAAAAGAAAATGGACGTGATGATAAGTATGAATCTCATGAAGGAAGCAGAATTTGGAGAATTGTCAAGGCAACGGAACGGGAAAGTAAGAGTTGATCGGCACCACTTCTTCATCCACATTCTTAAGTTTTGATACGCACGGGTTGTTAGCAACGAAAGATGGCGGCGGTGCGTCAAAATCGGAAACACAATCCACCGACATTATCATGTTTTTAATAACAAATATGTCGCCGACCTGGTCTACATTTTAATGAAACCCCTCGAATTCTTTTTCATCCTGACACTCTACACATTTGACACCAAGCCAGAAAACCGGATTGCACAACAATATTTGAGTTGGCAGGACCGGGAGCGGATTCTGGAAGGTTCGAATATCTCCAATGACAATAATTTAATTTAATAGGTTTCAAATTTTTCCCATATTTGTAAACACCTCTATTTACAAGCCCGTTTTTGGAAATAATTGCTTTTGACTTGACTTGGTTTTGCTCTTAAAGTAGTCGCTTTCCAGAAGTTACTTTTTAAAAAACAAAAAATGAAAAAGCAATTTGTACTCTGCGTTATCCTTTTCTTTTCCTGTTTCAAGCTACAGGCTCAGGCTGTCAATTGGCTAAAATTTACAGGCGGTAGTGGAGATGATTTTTCATCAAACTTTGCAATTGATGGCATGAATAACATCTATCTCTCGGGAGCTTTTAGCGGCGCAGTAGATTTTGATTTTGGATCTGGCACCCATATTTTGGAGTCGGACAATTTCATAGACAACTACATGCTAAAAGTGGATGCAAATGGTAATTTTCAATGGGTCAAATCGCTGGGTGTGTATGTAATAAGTGTTCCTTCCATTACCACAGATCAAAATGAAAATATTATCGTTGAGGACTACGTGCCCAACGATGAAGGACTTACCAATGCCCGGTTGAAAAAATTCCTTCCAAATGGCAATGTTCTTTTTGAGCAGGAACTCGATTGGTACGGATATGTAGGGATTTATCAACCGGATAAAATAAAATCGGAAATCGTGGTAATTGATGCGGACTCCTCCTTGTATACCATCAACTCTGACCGTGACGACATTGTTGTTATTTTTGATGAAAACGGGAATACCGTGAGTCAAAACTATTCCAATTATGACGATCTGGGGTTTATCTCATTTGGGCCATACGATGAACTGGGGGATGAAATTTGGTATATCGGTACTTTATATGGCTCAGTCGTGCTAGAATGGGGACAAAGCATTCCAATAGGTGAGGGCGACTTTTACGAGGATATAGATTACAGAGTTTCGAATATTTTGGTAAAATCCGATCGTTCCGGGAATTTACTTGATGCAAAAATTATTAATAATGGCTCTTTGCAGGACCAGACCAGTTTTATTTATTCCTGTTTTCCCAGGGTTGCAAAAGTTGATTCAATGGGTAATCTTTATGTGCTGGCACGGTCTGTTGGGAATGTAGAATACGGAACCGGGAGCAATACCGTAACCCTAAATCACGGAATTCAGGGCGGGACTGTCATTCAGAAGTTTTCATCAGATGGAGAACTTGTTTGGGTAAAAGATATTGACACCCCAAGTTCTGGGACTTTGTCGTCATTTGATATTACAGATGACAATCAACTTATTTTTAGCGGGGTATTTACCGGTGTTATGGATGTCGACCCAAATGATGACAACGAGGTTTATCTCCAGTCAGACAACCCCGTTGTTCAAAATTTATTTCTGGTCAAACTAGATGAAGATGGGCAATTCATTTGGGCTGAAAAATATCCGGTAAGTGGCGGGGCCGTACGCTCGGCGGGCAATGAAAAATTAATTGTCACTGGAGTTTTTAAAGATGATTTTTCAATAAATACCATTCAAGACGGCTCGATTGATGTTAGTAATGCTGGATTGACCGATATATATTTAATGGAAATATTGGATGGCACTATGGGCACAGCGGTGAAGGATGCTCAAATGCAACCATGTCAGGTTTATCCAAATATTCTCAAAAACGGAGAATCTCTTCATTTGGCCTGTACCAATAACTTCAATTCAACAGTACGAATATTCAACTCAGTAGGCCGATTGCTTCAGACCTTCCAGTCCACAAACAACACAATTGAAATCAGCAATTCCACTCCTGGAGTTTATTATTTACAAATTGAGCAAAACAATACGCTGTATAGTGCGAAGTTTATTGTAGTTAATTAAGAGCCCCCTACTTCAACTCAAAACTATCCAGAATTTTCTCGCCGAGTTCCTGGTGGGCTTCAGCCTGGTCGGCAGCGCAGGTGAAGGTAAGTACATAGGCCTTGGTTTCCTGCACCCAGTAGTATTGTTCAAAATGGAGATCGAGGGCGCCGAAATTGCCGGTGTAAATTATTTTATGGTAGGGCTCCGGGCCATCTTTTTGTTCCTCGCTGAAGAGAATTTTCGGATCCTTTAGTATGGCCAGGACCTGGGATTCTGAAAGTTCAACAAACTCTTTCAGGGTCATTTCGTAGCCGTTCAAATCCTGCACGAGCAGGTTTACATTTTCGGTAAATACATCCTGTGAGTCCAGGGCAGTACTGGTGAGTAGCAATTCGGTTCCCATTTGTCCGCTTCTGTCCACATTCCAGTCGGGCGGACATTGGATGGAATATGCATCGGAACTGATCACCTGCCAATCCGAATTAGCAGTCGTTTTCTGTGCATTCATATTGACACAAAGTGCCAGAATTCCGAGCAGTGTACTTGCAATTTTTTTCATTTTCAAATCGTATTTTGATGTTAAGGGTTGTATTGCGTTAAAATTAAAACCCGCCAGGGGTTCATCTTGAACCCCTGGCGGGTGCGTCTGATGAGGTCTATTATTTCCGCACCATGGTTTCGGTAAAGCCCAATACTTCGATTTTTATCTCGTCGCATTTGTTCCCGGTGATTTCAAAATCGATTGAAGAAGACCCATTTCCTGCGCTCGGCATAGCGGTGATTGTCAATGTAGAACCACTGATGGAATAACTCTTCTGATCGTATACTACGCCATTGATCTCCACGCCGTACAGTGCATCGGAAGGATCAAGCAGCGTACCATCGGCCTTAAACTCAACGGTACCGGCAGAGAGCCGGAGGTCCCAGGTTCCTACGATGTTTTCCGTAACATCCGGTGGGGTGCAGGAATCTTCTTTTTTGCAGGAACTAAAGGCAATGCCGCTCACTAAAATCAGGAGAAAAAATGTGTTTTGAATTAATTTCATTGTTTTGGATTTTATGGTTGTTAAAAAACTGTTCCCAAGATACGAAATAGTGGTTAGCAGGACTGTGGTCAGTGGTCAGAAACTATTTAATCGGGCCCCTGTGCGTGCCCTTGTTTATTTGTTTATATCAGAGGTAAGAATTATTTAATAAGGGCAAGGCTTGTCCCTTGCTAGCGAAAAATTCCAGATAAACAAACGGGTGAAAATTTGCGGGATACAACATCATAGACCTGACGAGTATTATCTCGCAGTAATCAGACGAAATAATTACTTGACGACAAGCCTTATTGCGCTAGTACTGTTTCCATCATCCACCTTAATTACAAAAACCCCGGTAAGCGAGTGGCCTGTTTCAATTGTCAACTTATTCAAACCAATTGCGGCTGTTGTTTTTTGGCTATGCAGCATTTTTCCATTTATATCATAAACTGCCAGGTTCAATGCCTTTGTTTGGTCTGACTCATATTCTACAAAAATGGGTCCTCCCATACTTGGGTTGGGATAAACCTTTATATACGTTTCATCGTTGGGTAACCCCTGCTTTTCATTCGATAAAATGATTTCACCGTTGTTGCTGTACAACTTGGTAAGTGGGCCATAACCTGCTATAAGAACATCATCATCTCCATCACCATCTACATCAGAAAAAGCAGCTGAACTTTCAATAACTGACGAAAAAGGAGTTCCGGAAACTAGTGAGAAATTTGCCTGCGAATCATTTAAATAGAGCCGGGCACCAGCACCACTGCCGACCATCATAATATCCAAATCACCATCATTATCAACATCAGAAAGAGCAAATTCGCCATTTGAAATACCAGGAAAGGGCGTATTCTCCTTTAACATAAACTCTCCAAAACCATCATTTAAATACAACGAGGTATTACTACCAGACCACCCCGTTGCTCCGCCAACCACTACATCTTCATCTCCATCATTATCAAAATCACCAAAAGCAATTGCACTCCCGGAAACAGGGGTAAATGGAGTCCCCCAAACAATCGAAAAACTCCCTGCACCATTGTTTAAGTAAAGATTGGTAAGTTTATCTGACCCCGAACCGGTAGTTACAAAGCCAGAAATCATTAAATCCTGATCGCCATCACTATCTACGTCAGCAAAAGCAACTGCATCACCCGCTACTCCGGTAAACATAGCAGCCTGAACTTCAGAGAACGCACCAGACCCATCATTCAAATAAAGTTTTGTTGCTCGAACACTGTTTGCTTTTGTTCCCGAAACAATTAAATCCTGATCATTATCTCCATCAATATCAGCAAACGCAACTGCACCGATAACAGAAATGAATGTGGCACTTGAATCCATTGTAAATTCCCCACCCCCATTATTGATATAGAGTATAGTTGCTTTTGAACCATCCGAAAATGTTGAGCCTGCAATAACAACATCCTCATCCCCGTCGCCATCTACATCTGCGAATGCAATACTTCCTGTTAGAACACCAACAAATGGAGTATTTGGTACATTGGTAAAGTTAGCAGCACCATCATTCAAGTATAGTTTCGAAATTCGTTGTTCAGTGTAATTAAACCCTGTAATTAGTACATCTTCATCTCCATCGCCATCTACATCGGAAAAGGCAACCGCAGCACTTGAAGCGGGAGAAAACGGGGTTCCAACTACTTCTGTAAACGATTGTGCAATCAGAACCTGGGCAAAAACAGAAAGACAAAAAACTAAAACGGGTTTCATGTTTCATCAACTTTATGAGGAGCCAAACCTGGCTAAATGGAGTGCATGCTCCTGTTTAAAAATAAATGCACTGAAGCTTCTATTCTATCACAGATAAACTCATGGTCAAGTTACCAAAATATTTTCCTTCCCTCTTAAAATAATTAGGGATTATGCCATGCTCAGCAAAGCCCATTTTCCGATACAAGCTTATCCCCAGTTCATTTTCAGCATATACCTGAAGCCATAAAACTTCCAACACAGGCTGTTGCCTTGCCCATTCAATGGCGGCTTGCATCAAGGCGGTTCCCAGGCCGCAATTACGCCACTTTAACAGCATACCCATCCCGATTACAGCAGTGTGTTGCATCATGATGCGGGTATGCCCGGTCAGGTCGATATTACCGATTAATTTTCCATCGCATTCGGCCACAAGCAGGAGGGAGTTGTCTTTTGTTTGAAAAGATTGAATCCACTCCGTTTCCTGGGCCAGCGACGGCTGAAACTCACCTTGCGTTTGCGGGATGTAGTCACTGTCGGCAATGTAGGTATGCACTAGTTCGATAATAGCCGCAGCATCCGAAACGCGGGCCTCCCGAATGTGGACGGTTTTTCCATTTTTCAGGGTGTGGGTGATCGGAGAAAACTGCATTTTATTTCATTTTGGTAACTGGATATACGCACTGAAGCAATACAGAGTACTGCTCTGTTGCTTGTACATTGAAAATGCATTGATAAAAACCAGATGTAATCTTACGTGCCTGGTCCTTTTACAAATGCGCCAGCATATCGCGGGTCATGGCATCGAGGTCGAAGGCGGGTTTCCAGCCCCAGTCAGCCCGTGCATGGCTGTCATCGATGGAGCCGGGCCATGAATCGGCAATGGCCTGGCGGAAATCGGGCTCGTAACTGATCTGGAAATCAGGAAGCTCTTTTTGGATGCTGGCTGCAATTTCGGCAGGCGTGAAACTCATTCCGGCCAGGTTGTAGCTGGTACGGATCTTGATTTTTTCCGCAGGGGCTTCCATCAATTCAATGGTTCCGCGGATGGCATCGTCCATGTACAACATGGGCAGGCGGGTATTTTCACTGAGAAAGCAGGTAAATGGCTTGCCCTGAGCAGCGTGGTGGTATATGTCGACGGCGTAATCCGTCGTCCCTCCGCCAGGCATGCTTTGGTAACCAATGATCCCCGGGTACCGGACAGAGCGTACATCGACTCCGTATCGGCGGAAATAATAATTCGCCCAGTTTTCACCGGCCACTTTTGAAATGCCATAAACCGTTTCCGGGATCAACACCCCGTGCTGTGGGGTGTTTTCGCTCAATGCTTCCCGACCAAAAACAGCAATCGAAGATGGGTAATATACCTTGTCCAACGCTTTTTCCCGTGCTACTTCCAAGACATTAAACAAGCTGCGCATGTTGATATCCCAGGCCCACATGGGGTCCTTTTCCCCGGTCGCACTCAAGATGGCTGCCAGGTGGTAAATTTGAGTTGTCTGATACTGGTCAACCAATGCACCCAGAGCCTCGCGGTCGAGGGCATCGAGGGTTGCTGTCGGCCCATCTTGTGCGGGCAGTTCGCGAAGATCGGTGGCGACGACCTGGTCGGAACCGTGCACTGCTCGAAGGGCTTCCGTAAGCACCGATCCGATCTGGCCACCGGCCCCAATTATAAGTACGCTTGTTTTTTTCATGGCAATATTGGCTAAGGACTTGTTCTCAGGCGAAAGTAGGGCAGCTTTAGGAAATCACAAAGTGCCAGCAGGAGCAAAAGCGGCAGTTTTTAATTTTAAGTTCACATCCACAATTGTTGCGCTGATTTTTTCAGCGTATTTTTCCAAACTTCGCCGGCTTGAATGTGTTCTGAATTTCACCTACATGGTGAAAATACGTCGAATCAAATGGTGCGTCGCAAAACAAGAACTTTATTTTTAAAGGAAAACCGAACAACTTTTGTCCTCTAATTGACAAATCAAACGCTTGCAGGCAACCCCAATCCTCCTTTTTGCGCCAAAAACACACAAATAAATGCATATGAAATACTGTCTTACTCTGTTTCTGATCCTTGGTGCGTTTGCACTCCGGGCCCAAACTATTCAGACCCAAACATTCCAACTCAACTGGGATGCGCAGACGCAACGCCTGGAAACAGCAAGCGGGAACCAACTCGAGGTATATGCATTTGAATCGTGCAGCCGAAGCGACCTCGACCCTACCCTGCCCCTGTTTACTACCCGCATCCCGTTGGATGGACCAGCCAGAATCCAGGTGCAACTTCAGGATGAACAATACAGTGCCCTCTCAGCCAATCAGACATTGCAAAACTCCACCCTCATTCAGGAAACGGTGGTGATCGATGCCCGCCTGGAACAGGAACGCAACCGCTATTTTGCCCGCATCAAATTGTTTCCAATTCGCAAAAACGGAAGCTCTTTTGAAAAACTGGAACGCTTTTCACTCGCAGTAGAAACACAGCCGATCCCCACACCTGCGCTCGATCGGAATGGCCCGAATACCTACACCTCTGTATTGTCAAACGGCTCCATCTATAAATTTGGCGTGGAGAACTCCGGCATTTACAAACTCGATTATAATTTTTTGAAAAACGAGCTCGGCATCAGCGACCTCGACAACATCGACCCACGCACCATTCGACTCTATGGAAACGGTGGTGCAATGCTCCCCGAACTCGTGAATGCACCCCGTCACGACGACCTGGTTGAAAACGCCATTCAGGTGGTTGGAGAGGACGACGGTGTTTTCAACAGCGGCGACTACATCCTGTTTTATGCGCTAGGCCCCAAGCCTGTTTTTTACAACCCTTCATCTTCTGCTACCGAACTGAATGTGCAGCAAAACCTGTACGAAGACCACGCCTGGTATTTCATCAAAACCGGAGGAGGCAGCGGCGCCCGCATTGCCAGCCGGGCCGACATTCAGGCCAGCTACACCACCGATGAGTTTGACGATGTACAGCGCATTGAAGATGAAAAAGTGAACCTGCTCGATTTTTTCATTTCAGCACAAGGCTCCGGGAAACGCTGGTTTGGCGATTACTTTTTGCAAACCCGACAGCGCAGCTATGAATTTGATTTTCCAAATGCCGTTGCAGGAAGCACTGCCAGGGCACGACTCGAATTTGCCGGACGTTGCGCGACCAGCACTTCCATCCGACTGAACATTGGCGACAACCAATTTTCACGCAACATCAGCGGCGTGTCAATCACCAACAACGAATCGAACTTTGCTGCTTCCGGGATCATCAACGCGAACTTCCAGCCAGAATCGGATAAAATTACGGCAGTCGTCAATTATCCCGAAGTGAGCCAATCGAGCGAAGGCTGGTTGGATTACCTGGAGTTAAATGTCCGCCGAAAACTCATCATGTCTGGCAACAGCATGACATTCCGCGACCTGGAAAGCCTCAACCACCCCGAAACCCGATTCCGTATTTCCGGTGTAAACGGCAATCTGGACATCTGGGATATCACCTATCCATATGCTGCCGTTCAGCAGGAAAGCACCGGTTCCGGATCTGTGCAATTCGGCGTGGAAACCGATACCCTGCGCACCTTTATTGCATTTTATCCGCAACAGGATTTTCCAAAGCCTGAAACCGTTGTGGGCAACATTCCCAACCAAAACATACACGGACTGGACGACCTCGACATGGTTATCCTGTACCATCCGGACTTTGAATCAGCC
The DNA here is from genome assembly GCA_041392625.1 of Saprospiraceae bacterium. Classification (GTDB taxonomy): domain Bacteria; phylum Bacteroidota; class Bacteroidia; order Chitinophagales; family Saprospiraceae; genus M3007. Next base: position 44,806 of record JAWKLR010000025.1, read on the forward strand.
GTGGAGCAACTGGCCGATCACCGCCGGAGTTTCAGTGGACTGGATGTCGCAACTGTGCGCATCGACCAGCTGTACAATGAATTCTCTTCCGGAGGAAAAGACCCTTCGGCAATCCGGGATTTTGCCCGCATGATGTACGACCGGGCCCCGAATAAATTCGAGTTTCTGCTCCTGTTTGGCGATGGCTCTTTTGACCCAAAAAACAATAGCGGAAGTCAGGACAACATCGACTTTATTCCCGTTTTTGAAACCTATGAATCCTACCACCCAATTTACGCCTACCCTTCGGATGACTATTTCGGACTCTTGAGCGATGGCGAAGGCAGTGCCCTCGACGGGGCCCTCGACATTGCGGTGGGCCGGATCACATCCCGTACGCCGGCTGAAGCACAGGCTGTGGTGAATAAAATTCTGGATTACGACAACCAGGCCAAAACGCTGGGTGACTGGCACCTGCGTCTGCTCTATATTGCCGACGACGAAGACTCCAATGCCCACATCAATCAGGCTGAAAAACTCGCTGCTGTATCCAAAAATGCCGAGGACTGGTTCAACCTGGAAAAAATCTATTTTGATGCTTACCAGCAGGTAGCAACCATTGGAGACGACCGCTACCCGGATGCCAATGCCGCCATCAATTCCAATATTTTCAAGGGGGCGCTGATCAGTCAGTATATCGGCCACGGTGGTCCCCGCGGATGGGCCCAGGAACGGGTAATCGACAACAACGACATTGCGCAGTGGAACAACGAAAACCGGTACCCGCTGATCATCACCGCCACCTGTTCGTTTGGCGGGTATGATGACTACAAAACCCTGACCGGTGGCGAGCAAGCCCTGCTGAAAGTGCAGTCGGGAGCTGTTGCGCTCTTCACTACGGTTCGGGCCGTGTACATTGATGGCAACAACAAGTTGACCGATGCCGTTCAGAGCGTAATTTTTGATCGGCAAAATGGCTGGTACCGCACCATTGGAGATATTTTGAAAGACGGGAAAAATACCCTTTCCGGGGGAACCGAAGACAATGCCCGGCGATTTACCCTGCTGGGCGACCCGGCCATGTACCTTGCCCTGCCGGAGTACCGGGTGGAAACCACCTCTATCAACGGAAATCCATCTGGCAGCGCTCAGCAGGATACTATTCAGGCACTGATGCCTGTAGAGATAGAAGGGCAGGTGACCGATACCCTTGGCAATTTGCTCAGCGATTTCAACGGAAAGGTGTACGTTTCACTGTTCGACAAAGAGCAGCAATTGCAGACACTCGGCCAGGATCCGGGTAGCATCGTGCGGACCTTTGGTTTGCAGCGCAACATCCTCTTTAAGGGCAGTGCCACGGTGACCAATGGAAAATTCAAGGTAAACTTCATTGTCCCACGCGACATCAACTATACCTATGGTTTTGGCAAAATTAGTTACTATGCTGAAAACGGCACCCACCTGGATGCAGCCGGAGCCGATGAAACCATTGTAATCGGAGGAAACGCAAATGCTATTCAGGACGATCAGCCACCGCTGGTACAGGCCTTCCTGAATACAGATGCCTTTGTTTCGGGAGGAATTACCGACAACAGCCCCAACATTTTGATTAAATGTTCGGATGACAACGGGATGAACGTAACCGGCGTAAGTCTTGGACACGACCTGACGGTCATTCTCGACGACAACCAGCAGGAAGAAATTGTGCTGAATGATTTTTACGAAAGCGAGCAGGACAACTCCAAGGTTGGACAGGCGGTTTATCCGTTGCGCAACCTCGCTCCGGGCCGCCATACCCTGCGCGCAAAAGGCTGGGATATTGCCAACAACTCCGGGGAAGGATACACCGAGTTTATCGTAGCAGAAGACGGCGCTTCCGCGCTGACCCATGTACTGAACTATCCAAATCCATTTAGCACCAATACGTATTTCCAGTTTGAACACAACCTGGCCGGACAACTGCTCGATGTTCAGATCAGCATTTTCTCGGTGAGTGGAAAACTGGTTAAAACCATTTTGCATACCACTACCGACAATGGCTTCCGGGTTGACGATATCGCCTGGGATGGCCGCGATGAATACGGCGATCAGTTGGCCCGTGGGGTCTATCTGTACCGGATAAAAGTCCGAGGTGCAAGCCTGGAAGGGAACACCACTACCGTAGAAAGTGACTTCGAAAAACTAGTAATATTAAAATAGACAGGATGAAATGCCTATTTTTGCACGCTTTTTGTAGTGAAGAAATGGGCCAGGATTACGGGCACGTTTATATTTATGCAATTTGACACCATGTAAACACCCCAATTGGAAACCATTTCAATTCTATAAAGAGCATTCAATTAACATAAATAGCAACCCTAGTCCCCCTGAATATCCTTATTTTGCACCAAAATTATGCATAAGATCATGAGAAAAAGCCTTTTTTCAATAGTGCTCCTCGCACTGTTTGGCATGTCAACTACCAATGTGTACGCGCAGCTTGACCCGAAGTGTGTTGACGGTTTTAACCCAATTACTGGCGAGCGTTGTGCCAATGCCGTAACATCAGCAGTTCCTTTCCTCCGGATTGTTCCGGACGCCCGTGGCGGTGCGATGGGAGACGTTGGTATTGCCACTTCAGCAGATGCGAATGGCATGCACTACAACCCATCCAAACTGGCTTTTGCGAATAAAAAAGTAGGTATTGCAGCAACCTATACTCCCTGGATGCGCGCACTTGGCCTTCAGGACGTATACCTCGCATACCTTGCGGGCTATGCCAAATTGAGCGACCAGGAAGCCCTGGGTTTCAGCCTCCGTTACTTCTCTTTGGGAGACATTGAGTTTACGGACGAGAACGGCCAGTCGCTCGGACAAGGTCGCCCCAACGAATTCGAGGTGGCCGGCGCTTATACCCGTAAACTTTCTGAAAAGTTTTCTGCTGCGGTAGGTGCTAAATTCATCTACTCCAACCTGGCTACCGGCCAGCGTGTAGAAGGCAACGAAATCCGCCCGGGTGTAGCCGGTGCTGCGGATATGTCGATCACCTACATCACTCCGGTAAACCTTACCAAAAAAGAAAGCGAACTGACTATCGGTGCTGCTATCAGCAACCTCGGTTCCAAGATCACCTATACCAACTCTGTGAACCGGGATTACATCCCAACCAACCTCGGAATTGGTTTGGCCTGGAAATTCCAAATGGACGAATACAACACCATCACCATTACTTCAGACTTCAACAAGTTGATGGTGCCAACTCCTCGTCCGGAAATTGACGTGGACCCACAAGACAACATCCCGGATTACAAGCAGTACGCTCCGATCCGAGGTGTATTCAAATCTTTTGGAGACGCTCCAGGTGGTTTCAACGAAGAACTGAAAGAAATCACTACCGGTATCGGTGCAGAATACTGGTACGACGATCAGTTTGCCATCCGCGCCGGCTATTTCTTTGAGCACTACTCAAAAGGAAACCGGAAATATTTCAACCTCGGTCTGGGCATCAAGTACAACATTTTTGGTATCAACTTCTCTTACCTGGTACCAACAACCAACCAGCGTAACCCGCTGGACAACACCCTCCGCTTCTCCCTCTTGTTTGACTTCGAAGCATTTGAAGGCGAAGAATAAGTCAGGCGACTTTAGAAAAATAAAAAAGGGACGTGCACCATGCGCGTCCCTTTTTTGTTTAGCTGGACTTTAGCCATATAGAATAAAACGTTGAGTCTCCTCTCGGCTTCTTTATATGCTTAAAAACGGAGTAGCCATTCGACTCATTACTAAAGCTATTTTAGGGGCGTAGCCCTGATATCTTCGTAGCCCGAACAGGATAGCTAATTTGAGGGGCGTAGCCCTGACATCTTAAAATGCTATTTTTTGATAAAACCTAACTGGGTAAAAAAACTGAGATTACAGACAATAAGATGTCAGGGCTACGCCCCTCAAAAATGATACGTATCCACAGTGCTACTAAGATAATAGGGCTAGCGCCCCATATTAACCGGATTGAACTGGAATGAGCTAGATCTGGGAAAAGAGTAGGTTTAAATTTTGTAACATCTAATTTCAACATGGAGGTTCAACATGTAATAAGCTCCCTTTTTTATATACACAGCAGGTACATTTTTAAGTATTCTATTTGGCTAAAGTCCAGCTTAGGAGAATGACTAAAGCAAATCCTGAAAAACCACTTTTACATTCCACCAATCTTTTTCGATGGTGGCCTTATTTTTTTCATAAAAACTAACTGCCGGCTCGTTCCAGTCGAGCACTTGCCACTTGACCAGGCGGCAACCCCGGTCGCGCCCCAGCTGTAGCAGCCGGTCGTACAATAGTTGTCCGATTCCATGGCGGCGCCAGGCTTCTTTTACTACAAAATCATCCAGATACAGCATCTTGCCTTTCCAGGAAGAGTACATCATAAAAAACAGCATGCAGCCGACTACCTCTCCATCCACCTCTGCGATCAAGCCTTCAAACCGACCGGCCTCAAAATCAGTTGCATATTCTTCCGGACTGGTATAAACTTCTTCCGGCGCTTTTTCATAAACCGCCAATTCGTACACCAGGGCATGCATCGCTTCCATATCCGACTTCACCGCCGGGCGAATGTGTATTTTATCCATAACAGGGATCTTGTTTTTTTGTGAGTGGTCAAAATAAGAACAAAATGAAGATAAACGCGTATAGGATGGATGATTTGATGATGCGCTCCTGACGGGGCTAGGATGATTTGATGATGTTTATTCGGGACGCTACGCTTTCCCTTGTTTATTTGTTTATGAAGAAGTGGTAAACTAAATGATTTCTGATTTCCGATTACATGATTTCCGATTTCCGATTGGAGTTTTGATTGGTATATGGATACCTATTTTTTATAAACAAATAAACAGAGCCTCGAAGTGGCGATCTAAACGAATAAACAATTTCAACAAATCAACCTAGCCCGTAGGGCGTATCAACAATTCATCTATGATAAAAATGTGCAATGCAGCTTATTGTGCATTTTTGTTACCTTCGCTATAGAGCTGCATTTGGGCAGCCAATGAAATCAGGTAACTGTTTTTAAAGCGAGTTCAAATGTAGTCTGCCTATGAAATGGATGGTCAATGAGGTGGTGAAACAGTACCTGCGCCTTCGCCTTTTACGCATTGAGCGATACATGCAGGACCCCGGGCCAGCGCAGGAACGCTGGCTCCAAAAGTTGTTGTATACAGCCCGGAACACCGCCTTTGGCCAGGAACACCATTTTTCCGAAATCCGCGACCACCACGACTACATGCGCAAAGTGCCTGTGCACGACTACAATGCGCTCAAGCCCGCCATTCGCCGAATGATGCTGGGAGAGTCCAATGTGCTTTGGCCCGGCCAGGTGCGCTGGTACAGCAAGAGCAGCGGAACGACCAGCGATAAAAGCAAGTTTATTCCCGTTCCCTACACCAACCTGTTTGGAAACCACATCGCCGGCACCTGGGATGCCATCGCCCTGTTGTATTACAACCGGCCGGACATGGAAATTTTTCGGAGAAAAAACCTCGTGCTACCCGGCTGCCACGAAGCCTTTGCCGAAAACCCGGCCACCCGGTTTGGCGACGTAAGTGCCATCCTCACCGAACACATGCCCGCCATTGGGCGCGCTTTTTATACTCCGGATTTTAAGACCTCCCTGCTTCCCAATTTTGAAGAAAAACTGCGGCGGGTAGCCGAACTCACCAGCCAGCGCGACGATATCGTGATGTTTGGCGGTGTTCCTACCTGGCTCATCGTTCTGTTTCGGATGATCCTGGAAAAAACCGGGAAAGACAACATGCTGGAGGTTTGGCCGCACCTCCAGGCATACATGCACGGCGGCGTGGGCTTCGATCCCTACCGCATGAGTTTTCAGGAACTGATCCCCAGTTCGGATTTTGTTTATCAGGAAATTTACAACGCCTCTGAAGGCTTCTTTGGTGCTCAGTGCGACCTGGACCGCAACGACATGTTGCTGCTGGCCGACAATGGAAATTACTACGAATTTATCCCCATGGAAGAATGGGATAAACCCTATCCGAAAACCGTTCCGCTCACGGATGTGGAACTGGGAAAAAACTACGCCATCGCGATTTCTTCGAACAACGGACTTTGGCGCTACCAGCCCGGTGACACGCTTATTTTTACCAGAAAAAATCCATTTTGCTTCCGAATCTCCGGGCGCACCAAACAGTTTATCAACGCATTTGGTGAGGAGGTCATGTCGAGCGATACCGATAAGGCCCTGGCCAAAACCTGTGCGGAAATGGGAACTGTGGTGGCCGAATACACCGCAGCCCCGGTGTACTTTTCAGGAGCCAGCGGAAAAGGCGGGCACGAGTGGATCATTGAGTTTGAAAAACCACCCCGGGATAAAGCGGCTTTTACCCAGGCGCTCGATCTCAACCTACAACGCATTAACTCTGATTACGAAGCAAAGCGTTTTAAAAACCTGGCCCTGGCACAACTGGTTTTGCACGAAGTCCCTACCGGCACCTTCCACCGCTGGATGAAAGCCCGGGGAAAATTCGGCAACCAAAACAAAGTACCCCGTCTGGCCAATCACCGCGATTTTGTAGAACACATCCTTAAAATGGTGGGTGAAACAGTTGAAAAATAGATGCCTGTTCGCCCTTGTTTTGTCCAGGATTGCCATTTTTATTCATTCCAATGCTATTAGTGGTCTGTCAAGCTTATTTTTAGGCCATCCTTCATTTTTACTTCCTTGCCATGAAAAAAACAACCAAGCAACTCCTGTTTCTCTCGCTTTTTGCGCTTGTGAGCGCTGCACTGTATGCTCAACCTAAAATTCAACTGGAAAACTTTGCCTCCGGCTTTGTGCGTCCGGTTGACATTGCCCATCACGGCACCAGCGACCTCTATGTAGTCGAACAACGCGGCCTCATATGGATCGTCGACAGCATGGGAAACAAATCTTCTGAAGCATTCCTGAACATCGACCAGGCCGTTCGGTCCAGCGGAAATGAACAGGGCTTGCTTGGACTGGCATTTCACCCAAATTATGAAAACAACGGCTATTTCTATGTGTACTACACCCGGGAGCCCGACGGCGACACCCGCGTAGCGCGGTACTCACGCGATGCCAGCGACCCGCAACTTGCCGACCCCAACAGCGAAGTCATTCTCCTCACCCAAAACCAACCCTTTACCAACCACAACGGAGGCTGTATCAAGTTCGGCCCGGATGGCTATCTATACATCGGTCTGGGTGATGGTGGTTCGGGCGGCGACCCGCAGGGCAATGCCCAGAATACCACAACTTTTTTAGGAAAAATTTTGCGCATCGACGTGGATACTCCGGGCGCAAACTACAGCGTGCCTGCCGACAACCCCTATGTAAATACTCCAGGCTACCTGCCGGAAATCTGGTCGCTCGGATGGCGCAATCCATGGCGTTTTTCATTTGACCGCCAAACCGGAGATTTGTGGGTAGCCGATGTCGGCCAAAATGCCTGGGAATCCATTTATGTGCAGGCTGCCGGTACAGGTGGTTTGAATTACGGATGGCGCTGTTATGAAGGAAATCACCCCTACAATACTTCCGGTTGTCCGGCTGCCAATAATTTTGTTTCTGCTATTTACGAATACCCGAATCCGAACAAAGGATGCTCCATCACAGGCGGCTTTGTGTACCGGGGCGACACCTACTCGGATTTATTTGGAAAATACATTTACACCGATTACTGCAGCGGTCGCTGGTGGGTTACCGAAGACGATGGAGCCGGCGGTTACACCACCCAGGAGATTGCCGACCTGAGCAACTTCCAATACAGCAGCCTGGGAGAGGATTACAAGGGCGAACTGTACGTTGCCCTCTTATCGCAAGGCCGCATTCAGAAACTCACCGAACTCTGCTCCGCATTCCAGATCAGTGGTACCGTCACCGATGCCACTTGCTATGGCACCCTAAACGGAAGCATCGAACTCGATATCACCGGCGGAGCGGGCAATGTGGACCTGATCTGGTCGAACGGCGCCATCAACGAAACCTCGATCATTTACCTTGATCCCGGCACCTATACCGTGGTGGGCGAAGATGCAAATGGCTGCGAGCGCAGTGCAAGTTTTGTAGTGGGTGCTGAAATGCAGATTGAAACACCGCTTGCAGAAACAATGGGCGGAGCGGACCCCAGCATTTGTCCGGGAACTTCCATCACCCTGACCGCTACCGAAGCACCGACCGATTACGGCTATCAATGGCTGCTCAACGGCGAAGCAATTGCCGGTGCCGATCAGCAAAACTATACCGCGACTGAAGCGGGCACATACTCGCTCCATTACCAAGGCGCCTTGTGTCAGTCGGCCCCTTCCAACGATATAGTCGTTACGGTGCAGGCTGTACCTGAACCGGTGATTGGTATTTCTTCCGGACAAGCAATTTTATGTCCCGGAGCCACCGCGACCCTTTCAGTATCTGCCTTTGCGGATTATGACATTCAGTGGTTCAACGGCGGTGTTGCCATTGCCGGTGTCAGCGATGCCAGCCTGATCGTGGATGCATTTGGCGAATACAGCGTCAGCCTGAGTGGTGTTTGTGGCGTGTTTAGTTCCGACATCCAGCTCATCGACGAGGAGGTAGTGATCCCACCGGCAGTGGGCACCCTGGGTGACAGCCTCATTGGCACACCGGGATGGGCTGCTTATCAGTGGTATTTTGGAGGCACACTCATTGCCGGAGCAACCGAGAGTGGCTACACGGCAACGGAGTCTGGCTATTACGAATGCCAGTTCACCTCCGACAACGGATGTACCTACATCGCCGGTGCAGAAGTAATGGTGAGCCGAACTTCCGAGCCCAGTCAGATTCTTTCCCTTGAAATTACCCCCAACCCAACGACTCACAGCGCGGTGTTGAAACTGGAGTTGGAACAGAAAGACAAGGTTTGGATCAGTCTGCAGGATGCAGCCAACCAACAGATCTTCAATCAGAGTGTGCAGGGTAAATCCATCACAAAAACCATAGATTTGCACGCTCTGCCTGCGGGTTCGTATTTCTTACACATACAAACCAGCGAAGGGCGGATCGTTCGAACGATTGTTAAAAATTAATGCAGCACAACCTCTCCGACACGATTGTGGCCTTGGCCACGCCTCCGGGCACTGGTGCCATTGCGGTGATCCGGCTTTCCGGTCCGCGGGCCATCATCATTGCCGATGGGGTATTTCGGGGCAAACGCCTGGAAAATCAGCCAAGCCACACCGCGCATTTCGGGCGCCTGGAAAACGAGGCGGGCCGGGCCATCGATGAGGTGCTGGCCACGCTGTTTCGGGCACCCAAGTCGTACACCGGAGAGGAAGTGGTGGAGTTCTCTGTCCACGGCTCTCCCTATATTCAGCAGGAGGTGTTGCAGTTATTGCTCGACAAGGGTGCGCGTCTGGCACAGCCCGGCGAGTTTACTCTGCGCGCATTTTTAAATGGAAAAATGGACCTCAGTCAGGCCGAAGCGGTAGCCGACCTGATTGCCAGTGAGAGCGAGGCAGCCCACAGCGTGGCCCTGCGTCAGCTGCGGGGAGGGTTTAAAAATGAAATCCAAAACCTGCGGGAGGAGTTGGTTCACTTTGCCAGTCTGGTCGAGTTGGAACTGGATTTTTCCGAAGAAGATGTGGAGTTTGCCGACCGCGATGCCCTGCGGAAGCTGGTAGAAAAAATACGCCGCTATGTGCAGCAATTGCTGCAATCCTTCACCCTCGGGAATGTGTTGAAAACCGGGGTTTCCACCGTAATTGCAGGAAGGCCCAATGCCGGAAAAAGCACCCTGCTCAATGCCCTGCTCAACGAAGAGCGGGCCATTGTGAGCGACATCGCCGGTACCACCCGCGACACCATCGAGGAAGTACTCAACATCGGTGGCGTGCAGTTTCGCCTGGTTGATACCGCCGGCATCCGCGAAGCACAGGATACCATTGAGGCCATTGGCGTGGAGCGCACCCTGGAAAAAATCCAGCAAGCCAGCGTGCTGGTTTATGTGTGGGATGTAACCGGCATGACCCTGGCGGAGTTGTATAAAGACCTGAACTCCCTGCACACACCCGGGATGAAGACCCTGGTCGTCTGCAATAAAATGGACCGCAATCCGCACTTTGATCCCGACTGGCTGCTCAACCCTTCCAGCCCGGAAGTATTCCCTTACCTGACAGAAGATGCGCAGCCGGAAGAACTCACATCGCCCGAATGGCTTCAGGAGCCCGGCAGCATCGTAACGCTCAGCGCTAAAAACGAACAAAACATCGGCTACCTCAAGGAGCGCCTGCTGGAACTGGCCCTCGGCGGCAGTCTGAAGCTGGAAAGCACCGTCGTAACCAATGCCCGCCACTTCGAAGCCCTGCAAAAAACCGACCGCTCCCTGGGCGATGTCCTCCAGGGACTCGACACCGGCATCACCGGCGACTTCATCGCCCAGGACATCCGGCACGCCCTAAACTCCCTCGGCGAAATCACCGGCGAAATCGGCGTGGAGGATTTGCTGGGGAATATTTTTGGGAAGTTTTGTATTGGGAAGTAGGGGTATTGCTTTTGTGCTCATCATTCGCAGAATAGAAGAAGTCAAGTTAATCTTGAGCAGTAACTAATTCTAATTGTTCAAAAATGCCCCCAAAAACGAAAATGCTTTTATGTTGAAATGAATTCTTTTGGTATTGTACCGTTTTCGGTGTATATAAAGATTAAGGAGTTCAGATTTGTTGCCTTATCAATTTCATGTGTACTTAAAACACAACACTTTAACGTTTCAAATATATCTTAATACTTACCTTGTTGGCAAGGTCCATATTTTCAGCATTCCTTTCTTATATTTGTCAATATCTGACAAGTCATAAATTAATAAGCCATAAGTTTCGGCGATCATATTCGGGAGTTACGTGAAAAAAAGAACTACTGCAACGGCAGTTGGCGGCCAACCTTGAAATAGATACACCTAATGTTTAGCAAAATTGAGCGTGGTAAGAGACGTGCGAAACGTGAACAAGTAATTTTATTGGCTGAAATGTTAAATGCAGATGTGCAGGAGTTATTGACGCTAAGGCTCGCTGAACAAATTTATGATTTAATAAAAAATGAAGATGTTGCTTCCAATGCTTTAAAGGTCGCTGAAGCCGATTTGAATAAATATAATAAACCGCTTCGGTAGATGACAAAACTCGAAAACATTACCAAAGGGACATACTTAAATGGTGTCATTCCAAACCAAATGGTTGAAGTCATTGATGCGGTTTGGCATGGAACGGATGTAATTGAGATCACTTTCAAAGACAATCAGGGCAATCCTAACAATGAAATACTTTACCGTGATAATGAATCCAATCTTGAAATTGTCACTTCTTCCGCTCCATGGAGCTTCAATGCCTCCTCTGAGAAGTTCAAGTTAGTATCCGAAGCATACAGAATAAAGCTCGCATACATTTTTGACCCAATGATGGCCGTTCATACTTCTATGATTGAGCCATTGCCTCACCAGATCACCGCTGTTTATGACAGTATGCTACCAAGACAACCCCTTCGGTTCGTCTTGGCAGACGATCCAGGTGCAGGAAAAACAATTATGGCGGGTTTGCTCATTAAAGAATTGGCAATTCGTGGTGATGTAAAAAGATGCTTGATTGTCTGTCCAGGTGTTTTAGCCGAGCAATGGCAGGATGAATTGTATCAGAAGTTTCAATTGCCTTTCGAGATACTCACCAATGACAAGGTAAATGCTTCCAAATCGGGCAACTGGTTCAACGAAGAAAACATGGTCATTGCCCGCCTTGACAAATTAAGTCGGGATGAAGATTTACAGGAAAAACTCAACGTATCTGATTGGGACTTGGTTATTGTGGATGAAGCCCACAAGATGTCTGCTTCTTTCTTCGGTGGTGAAGTAAAATTCACCAAGCGATACCGCTTGGGTCAACTGCTGTCAAGAAGAACAAGGCACTTCTTACTAATGACTGCAACACCTCACAATGGTAAAGAAGAAGACTTCCAGTTATTCCTTGCCTTGATTGATGGTGACCGCTTTGAAGGTAGATTCCGTGACGGAGTACATACCGTTGAAGTATCGGATATAATGCGGAGATTGCTCAAAGAGCAATTGGTGAAGTTTGACGGCAAACCGCTTTTTCCTGAACGTATTGCCATTACAGTTCCCTATCAGCTCACTCCTGATGAAGAACTGCTTTATGTAGAGACTACCAACTACGTTCGGGAACAATTTAACCGTGCTGATAATCTTGATTCGGGAAGACGTGGTTCTGTTGGCTTTGCCTTAACTATTCTTCAACGAAGGTTGGCTTCTTCTCCTGAAGCAATCTACCAATCACTTAGAAGGAGAAAAGAGCGACTACAAGCCCGATTGGAAGAAGAACGTTTATTCCAACGTGTTGAATTAAGAACTGAACAACTACCCGACTTTGATGATGAAGATGAAATCGAAGATTATGTAGATGATTTAGAATCAGAAGAGCAAGAGCAGGTTGCTAATGACTTTGTGGATCGTGCTACAACCGCCCGAACCATTCAGGAACTACAAGCGGAAATTGATACGCTAAAGCGATTGGAAGAAATTGCCCTCACGGTTAAAAGGTCTGGAACGGATAAGAAATGGGAAGAACTATCCAACATTCTTACAGAGAATGAATGGATGTTTGATGATGCAGACAGAAGAAGAAAACTCGTGATTTTCACAGAGCATAGAGATACCCTCAACTACCTCACGCTAAAAATCCGCACTCTATTAGGCAATCAGGAAGCCGTTGTTACTATTCAGGGCGGCATGAACCGAGAAGACCGCAGAAAAGCCCAGGAACAATTCACACAAGATAAAAATGTATCGGTGCTTATTGCAACTGATGCAGCTGGAGAAGGTATCAACCTCCAACGGGCACACCTAATGGTGAACTACGATTTGCCTTGGAACCCTAATCGTTTAGAACAGCGATTCGGTAGGATCCACCGTATCGGTCAAACTGAAGTTTGCCGTCTTTGGAATATCATAGCACACCAAACCCGTGAAGGTGAAGTGTGGCAAAGGCTTTTCGACAAGTTGGAAATTGAAAGAGAAGCATTGGGTGGACAAGTATTTGATGTGTTGGGCGAAATGACTTTTGAAAACAAAAGTCTAAGAGACTTGCTCATTGAAGCCATTCGCTATGGTAGCGACCCAGAACGCAAAGCATTCCTTGACCGCATTTTGGATGAAGCATTAGACCATGGCAAGTTAGAAAAACTGTTGCAGGAAAGGTCGCTACACTCCATTACCATGACCAAATCAGGTGTGCAGGAGATTCGTGAAGAAATGGATCGTGCTGCTGCCCGTAAACTACAACCCCACTTCATTGCAGATTTCTTCCTTTCTGCTTTTAAAGCATTAGGTGGTTCAGCTACCGAGAAAGAAAAAGGCCGCTATCAGGTGCTTCATGTGCCTGCGGCCATTCGCAACCGTGACAGAATCATTGGCACTCGTGAACCTATTCTCAAAAACTACGAGCGCATTACCTTCCACAAAGAATTGATTTCAGTGCAAGGCAAGTCTTTGGCTGCCTTTGTTTGTCCTGGTCACCCTTTGCTGGATGCAACCATTGATTTGCTGCTCGAATCGCAAATGGGCTTGATGAAACAAGGTTCTATCCTAATTGATGAACTTAACCCTGATAGCGAACCAAGAGTGCTTTTCTATTTGGAAAACAGCATTCAGGACGCAAGGCAATTGGAATCCGGTGGTCGTAGAACCATAAGCCGTGAAGTGCATTTCGTAGAACTCAATGCCAACGGTGAAATCACTCAGGCAGGCTATGCACCCTATTTGGATTATCGAATTGCCAACGATCAGGAAATAGCAGAACTACTTGGCAAAACAGATACTATGCCCTGGCTCAAGCAGAACATGGAAGAC
>JAWKLR010000026.1:0-57532 GCA_041392625.1 Saprospiraceae bacterium
AAAGTTGAGGGTGAGGCTTCCTTCGGGAATACTGCCCGTACCATTTGTGTGTACTGCTGCGAAGGGCTGTTGGCTACCTTCTGCCCGACTGAACCGAAGGGGAACTACGGTATTTAGCGTAAGTTGATGGTCGTTTATTTCCCAGTATGCCGTGTCCAGTTCCAGGGTAAATGCCAGGCCGTATAAATCCGGGATCGTCTGGATGAGCGTACGGACCATCACTTCTTGTCCAGGTAGAATAGCATCCGGATCAACAGAACCTGGGAAGACCTGAAAATAAAATGCGTCACCAGTCGGATAGCTGTTTGTTGATAAATAATCCGGGCGACTTAATTGGTAATGGGCAAGTATCATTTGAAGGTCCAGGGAATCAATGTGGCCATCACCGTTTCCATCGATGTGTTTTCTGTCAAATTGCTGATTGTACAAAATACCCCAATCGTCTGATTGATGGGGCGACCAGTTGTTAATGCCTGCTCTGGCGGTTCCAGTCTCACTCCAGGCTACACCCAGTGGCAGGATGTCCAGATGGTCGGCTCTTCCATCTGTATTCAGGTCTCCAGGCCATACACAATCTGAAAGGCAGAGTGGATCACCTGGACAAGATTGTCCGCTCAAATTGGTATCGTAATATTGGCGGAGTTCATCCACCTGGTCACGCATCAATGGAATATTTTCAAGGTGCGAATTCTCCGCACCCTTATGGTAGGCAAAAGTCATGTGCAGTTCTTTACTTTCACCTGGGGCGAGGGTGCCCAGATAAGTGGATGATACCGGAATCCATTCAGAAATACAGCCAATCTGTTCGCTGTACATTGACCAGGCATAAGGGTCAAGCGGATCTCCGGAGAAAAGGTATCTTGTAGGTGGGTTGCTCGCAATCAATCCGGTGGATCCGTAGGTAATCGGAAGTCCGTTTTTCCATCGCCCGTTCATGACATTGAAAATTTCTTCCGGTGTATCTACATTGTATAAAAAAGAAGGGCCATCGCAAAATGCACCGCGCCAAAATGCACCGCAGGCATGGAGGGGGTGGTTTAATAGGGTAGATGAAAATACAGGAGGGCGATTGCCGAAGTTTTTAGTTGGTCCTCCGGGGTATCCATCCAGGCTATCTGAATTATAGACAAAGATGGTAGACCGGAGTGAGTCTGTGCCAAAGTAGTCGTCGCCCCAAGCGCCCAATGAAATGTCGTTCATTCTTCCAACCAGAAGGCTATCAAATGTTTGCGTGCTTTTGTTGCTTATTTTGGTGTAAATGAAAACCGCGTTTGCTAATACCGAGGCGGTATCGAGGCAAGCAGGAGCCCAGTATGTAAATTGATATTCCAGGCCGGGAGGGTTCGACTGAATGGTATTTGGCTCGACTTTGTCGTTGGAAATATTCCATACCAGTTGGCCTATTTCAAAGTCTGGGTCCACTCCATTGGGGTGCGGAAAGTCCCCATCCAATGGGTTGTAAACCCCATCGTTGTTGTAGTCGTAAAAAGGGGCCAAATCCTGATTGGGCAGCGGAAAGCCGTGTATGGTTTCAAAATACGGGTTCCCTTTTCCGGGCCAGGCCAAAATAGCCGGTGCGGGGCTATCCAGTGTGCCATCCAGCCAGTCAGCATGATGCTGTTGGAGTTCAAATGCCTGCACCGACCAACTGCGATCCCAGAACACACAATTGGAATCAATCTGGTTGCCAGCAGGATTCAAAGGGCCAGGGTTAAACGAATAGGGTTCATATGGCTGCGGATAAAAAGGAGCGTTTCCGTAATAGTTTCCGGCAGAGTCTTTACAAGCCAGCCAAAATGTGGAACTATATATACCAGCTGGGAGTGGCATTTCATCTCCTTGGAAATTGTGGGTCAAAGCAGGTGAGTTCCCGTCTGGATTCGAGATGTCCTGCAACACACCTCCGTGCTGAATAAACTGAAGTCTCAATGCGTTTCCAAACAAGGTAGCCTGTGCCTTGGGATAGGTACAATCCTGGGCAGTGATTAGAACGGGGAGCAATACTAACCAAGCCAAAGTCAAAAAGACAAAGGCATTTGGCAACAAGGGATGAAGAGTTCTTTTTTTCATTTTGTAATACAACTGTATTGAAAACATACGGCTTTTGGGTCTAGCCAATATACCAAATAAGCTGCCATTTGTAGCTTGTTAATGTGTAAGTTCCACCAATTTATAAGTGAGTGATGGCCTGAGAATGTGTGCGTTTTCAACCACGCTTTTAATTTTTTAAGTTGTCTTTAGGTCCATGTTTGTTTTGTTGATTTTTTACAAAAAAAATAGTTCAATTTTCAATCTGCATACTGCACCGATAAAATCTGCGTTATGAATCCTATATAATTTTCTGGAAAGACTGGATACCTATATCCTATTGTATGGTATTTCGTTCGTTCCCTGGTTTCAGAACCGGATAAAAAACCACTAACCCGAAGCTTCGATTATGGCAAATACGAACTACAAAATCCTATTAGTAGAAGACGACCAAAATTTTGGCGATGTGCTCCGTTCGTATCTCGAGATGCACGATTATCAGGTAACGCTGGCCACCGACGGTGTGCTTGGACTGGAAGCCTTCAAGAAGAACCAATTCGATCTTTGCATATTTGATGTAATGATGCCGAGAAAAGATGGGTTCTCTCTGGCTAAGGACGTCCGTGAACGCAACTCCGAGGTGCCTATTATTTTCCTGACAGCAAAGACAATGAAAGATGATGTGTTGGAAGGTTTCAAAATCGGAGCCGATGATTATATGGCAAAGCCCTTCAACTCAGAAGAACTGCTCATGCGCATACAGGCCATCCTGAAACGCTTGAATAAAGCGGCCGATCCACGCGATGAGCAACGGGAGTTCACCATTGGGAAATACCACTTCAATTATCCCCTGCGTATCCTAACGTTCAACGCAGCTAAAGAAGGGGAAGAGAACCAATGGAAGTTGAGCCCCAAGGAGGCGGAATTGCTCCGCATGTTTTGCAAGTACATGAACGATGTGACTCCTCGTTCGGAGGCACTTACCAAAATCTGGCATGAAGACAATTACTTCACCGCCCGGTCTATGGATGTATTTGTAACCAAACTCCGCAAATACCTGGCTCTGGATTCGAGTATTGAAATCGTCAACATCCACGGCAACGGGTTCCAGTTGTTGGTAAAAGACACGAACCCGGCCTAACAAAAGACCAAACACACTCTTTAATTTTTTCACAAAGTCCATGCTGTTTGATACACATGGACTTTGTGCTTTTGGTCAATGTGTGGTTCAATGTGGGTATCCTGCAAATACATATTAAAACGACAGTCCCACGATATAATTTCCATACTTGTTCTACCTTTGTCTCTGCTGTATAACGCGGCAATAGTTTGTTTTGCAGGCAAACTAAAAATCCAAATACGTTCAGAGCACAAATTGAATTTTTCCCATGTTGCAACGACTATTTCAACGGTACACCGGTTTTTTGCGCAGCCTTAAATTGGTGTATGTATTGAACAACCTGTTTCAGTATTCCAGATTGAAACCGAATAAGACGTGGTATAAAAAATATGGGGTGAAAAAAAGTGTCGTTGCTCCAATTGGAGCTGCGGATTTCCCGGATAATGAAACGGAGCGCCCCTGGTTGGATCAACCCGATGCGCTTTCATCTTTGGATCACCACGAGCGGTTCCAGTCGCTTGGGCCCAAATACCAGAAAAAGGCGAGGCAGTTTATCGGCGAAGGGTATTGCGTACTGGAAGGCTTTTTTAGCCAGGATGAAACCGATCAGCTTAATCGGGAAATGGATCGGCTGATTGCAAGTGGGAAAAGTGGTTTCAATTACACCGGGCGAAAACTATTCAATATTCACGAACAGAGTACGCTGGCTAAAGAGCGTTTTTTGAAAAACCCGGAATTGGTTTCATTCATGGAGTTTTTGCTGGGGAGTGAACTGATCCCTTTCCAAACCCTGGGGTTCATCCAGGGAAGCGAACAGCGGGCGCATTCCGACTCAATCCATATGACCACCGCTCCGATGGGCTATTTGATTGCCGCCTGGATTGCACTGGAAGATTGTACCGATGAAAATGGTGCGCTGTTTTATTATCCGGGTAGCCACCGCATGCCTTATGTTATGAGCAGTGATTACCCATCTGGCAATACATTTTTTACCATTGGTGCTGAGAGCAATAAACGGTACGAAGAGGCAATTGCTGCAAGGCTGGAAGGCCAGCCATTTGAAAAAAGAGACTTCCTGGCAAAAAGAGGGGATGTGTTAATATGGCATGCAAATTTATTGCATGGAGGCAACCCGATTCGCCGGGAGGGCGCCACAAGAAGGAGTCTTGTTTGTCATTATTATGGGAAAAATGCGTTTTGTTTTCATGAGATTTCCCAGCGACCGGCATTGCTGCCAGTAGATTGAGCGGAATTTAACTCCAAATTTCATTATTAAATAGTAAAAAATCAGATGAAATCATTCAAAAAGTCCGGAATAGCAGGTTTGTTCATCCTCTTAACGGTTGGTTTAAATGCTCAATCGCACGATAGCAAGTCGGAAATTGAGCAAATTACTGAAACTCTGATGGATTACATTGAAGGCACTGCAACTGGCGAACCGGAAAGGCTGAGAAAAGCATTCCATCCGGACTTCAATTTGTATACCGTTACCGAGGAAGATAGTTTGCGGGTTCGCTCGGGCGAACAGTATATCTCAAATGTGAAAGCAGGGGAAAAGTCAAATCGGATAGGAAGGATAATATCTATTGACTTTGAAAAGGATGCTGCAATAGCCAAGGCAGAAATTGAAATACCCAACTGGAGGGTATTTACCGACTATTTTTTGCTGCTTAAATATGAAGGCTCCTGGAAAATTGTACATAAAAGTTATACCTGGAGAGCAGTTACGGGAAAAGAAGAGTAACTGATTCCCTGGTTCTAAAAACAAGTGGCACAATTTTTCTGTTCACGGTATATTTTGGCGTTAAACCAGCTTGAATAAATACCACCAGGAGCAGATTGATCGTTCACTGCTACAGCTGGTTATTGGATGTTAGATTAATAAGAGCAACGGCATGACTGAGCCTGGAGGGAATTCCAATGCTTCTTTCGGTACTCGGTAGCAACTGAAAAAACTCTTAATCAACATAAACTGCCTTTTTTTGACCAAAGTGCCCTACTTTTGCGGCCTAATTTTCAGAAAATGAATCAAATCAAACAAGTATTTTTCCTTTTAGGATTTCTCCTGTTATCCTCCGCAACCCAAGCACAAATGAAGGGCTGGGAACTTGGTGGCTGGGTTGGAGGATCAAATTATTTTGGTGACCTCAACACGGAATGGCGTGTAGACCGTACCCAATTGGCTGGCGGTGGAGTTGTGCGGTACAACTTTAATGACCGACTCGCTTTCAAATTCGGGTTGTCGGCTGGTAAAATAGAGGCATTTGACTCCGACTCCAAGAATGTATTTGAGCAGCGCAGAAACCTCCACTTCCGGAGTTTGCTTTTTGACGTGACAGGTCAACTGGAATTTAATTTCCTGCCTTATGTTCACGGCCATCGTGAATACTACTATACTCCTTATGTTCTCCTTGGACCGGCTTTTTACAATTTCAATCCACAAGCAGAATTGGATGGCACCTGGTATAATTTGCGTGAATACGGTACCGAAGGCCAGTTTCGCGGAGAGGAATACAATACTTCGCAGGGCGCCCTCGCCTATGGGGTAGGCTTCAAACTCGACCTGAGCTACCGCTGGAGCATCAACGTTGAACTCAGCGGCCGCAAACTGCTGACTGATTACCTCGATGATGTGAGTGGAGTTTATGCTGATGCCGATGATATCCGTACCCTGAATGGGGACATCGCTGTTGAACTTGCCGACCGTTCTATCGAGCCAAAAATCGGAGACCCGGGCCGACAGCGTGGAAATGGAAAAAACAACGACATGTACTATTTTGCAGGAGTTAGTTTCCTGTATTATTTCGGCCAAATCCGTTGTCCGGAATTTGTTCGGTAGACTGAAAACTACCCTCCTTAGACAATTCAAAAGATACGACCTTGTGGGCAGCGATTGCTCACAAGGTCGTATCTTTAGGTCGATATGCAATGCTCAAGTATATGTACATACATGCAACGTATGGCTACGGATAGTTTAGGGGCTTCTGAATTTTTTTTTATCCGATATGTCGAACCGAATGCATGTTGTCATATAGACTAAAAACAATCTGCTTAATTATGCAAAAAACACTATTTACCCTATTCTTTTCCATGCTCTTTCTGAGCCTCTCTGCTCAGTATTCAGGGCCTCGTCTTTTCCTGGATGTACCGGTGATTTATGCGGTTGCTCCGGACGTTAGTAATCTGAAAAATCAGTTGGGCGCTGGAACCGATATCGCGTTTAACGTCGCATCACATTGGCACACTGTACGTATTGGTGGCGGATCTACGTTTACCGTTGATCCCAATGCGGATGATGTTGGCGAGTCTTTTGTTCCTTCCCCATTTGCACTTTTGGAAGCGGGAGTTGGTATGTATCGTTCAAACGGAAATAAGTGTGCTAAAACCAAATCAAATGCGTTTACTGCCATGGCAGTAGTAGGCACTCGATACACGTTCAAAACAGAGAAAACAAAAGGCGCGGAAGGATTTGATTTTGGTGTAGGAGCCGAATTCGGGTACTTCTTTATCCGGGATATTTTCCGCAACCATGAAGTCTTCCTGCGTGGAACTTACTATCCGGAATCGAAAGTTACCGCCGCTACATTTGGGTTCAAGATGTTCCTGAACATGCGTGCTGTGGGACAATAAACTCCCAGGTTTTAAGGAGGCTTAGGCCAAATGCGATTGAATCTCAATTTGGCCGGTCAGCACCCGGTGTGTAGGACATTTGTCTGCAATTGCTACCAGGCGCGCTTGTTGCTCAGCATCAAGCGCGCCTGTCAGTTTGAGGCGGCAAGAAATGCGCGATTGTACCGGCAACTCACTGCGGTCCACCTCCATTTCGAGCAGGGCATCAATTTTTTCTAATGGCCATTCTTTTCGGTCGGCATACATTCTCATGGTCATGAGTTTGCAGCTGGCTAGTGCGGCCAGCAGCAGTTCATCCGGCGTGGGTCCCAGGTCTTCTCCACCCAGTTCGTTGGGTTCGTCAGCCACCAAATGATGCGAGCGGGTAACCAGTTTTGTCTGGTAATGGTCGTTCCCGATGGTTCCTTCCAGTTTATAGGTATTCTTGGCCATGCTTAGGTATTGGGTTTATCCTGGATTGGAGCACTGGCATGATAGTCGCGAGCGACAATGTCTGCGTATTTATCCAGCAATTCAAGCACCCGTTCGTGCTTTGACGATTGAACAATCAGCCCCACGTGGTTTTTCATATCTGTAAGTCTCCACACAATTTCCGGGTCGGTGATTTGGCTGGTGTCGGGCCACTCCTGCCGGGCAAGCGAGACTACAATGCCCGCATAGTCTTTGTTTATTTTGGGCAGGGAATAACTGCTACCACCTGCTTCTGCAACCTCAATCTTAGCCCATTCTTCCCAAACATTTATTCCTGCTGAGTACTCTACCATTTCGGAAAGGTGCGCTCCGCCTACTCTGGAGGAAGTCTCCAGGAAGTAATATTTGCCGTCTTCATGGCACTTGATGAATTCTGTGTGGCTGGCACTGTATTTCATGCCAAAAGCCTTCATAACGTCATCGGTCAGTTTCTTGAGCGATTTATTTTCTTCTCCGCCAAATGGAAGTACAGCACTTCGGAATATGCCTCCGCCATGCGCTACTTCGAAGGGGGTAGCCAGGTATTTGGAAGTGCTGGCAAACACTGTTTTGCCGCCCACAGAAAGTGCATCTACGTGATATACATCTCCCGGCTTGAATTGTTCCACCAGGTATTGATGGCGTTCGCCCTCCAGAGAATTCAGGTGATCCCACAGTTCCTCTTTTGAATACACCTTTTTCATGCCCGTTGCTGAGGCAAGGGTTCGGGCTTTGACAATCCATGGTGCCGGAACGCTGTCTGCAAAAGCATTGATTTCATCGTCGTTAAAAAGCGGGCTGAAAGCGGGGACAGGAACGCCTTGTTCCTGGGCTTTCATGCGCATGGCGAGTTTGTCGCGGAAGTGCCGACAAGTTGTTTGACCCATTCCCGGAACCCGGAAGTGTTCCCGGAGTTCTGCTGCTTTTTCAACATCAAAGTCATCCAGTGCAACGATCCGATCCACTTTATTGGCGCGCATTACCCAGGCCAGACCGCTAATTACATCAGGCATGTGCCATTCGTTTTCTTCGTTTTGTTCAACGTAGAAAATCTCATCGATGGAATCGTGTGGCCAGGGTTTGTTTTCAAGTTTTTTTGAGGTTACAAAAAGGACTTTTGCACCTGCAGCTTTGGCGGCTGTCAGAAAGCGGCTGCCCTTAAAATAACTTGAAATGCAAAGGAGGGTAACGGGCTTGCTCATGGCGGATTGTTCAAGAGGTGAAGTGAAATTCCGGAATACGAGTAGTCTGGATTCGGATGTCTATAAAAACAAGTTAGCGTCTGAAGTGCCGATTATACACTTCAGACGCTAAAGTAATCAGGTTTTCTGATGTTTCTTCTTAGCTGCCGGGAAAAGAATGTTGTTCAGGATAAGGCGGTATCCGGGCGAGTTGGGGTGCAGGTTGAGGTCGGTCGGTGGGTCGCCCACGAGGTGGCGGTAATCTTCCGGGTCGTGGCCGCCGTAAAAGGTCCAAAATCCGAAGCCATATGCATTGTGAATATACCGGGCTTCTCCTGCGGGTTTGTTTTCACCCATAATGAGTACATCTGATTTGATGTATTTTTTTACAAATGCAGTGCTTTGTCCCATGAAGCCTTTGACTGTACGGGTGTGACACTGAGTCAGCATGGTGGGGATTGGATCCCATTTTGCTGAAAAGTCAAACAAATTAAAATAATCCTGCTCGGCATTAACATTGCGCTGATCATTGTTGTCGATAGACGAGTGCTCGTATCGGTAAGGATTGCGTTCAATGATGAAGTCTTTAAAAGCAAAAGTCTTACTAAAGTCGAGTTTTTGCTGTGCGTCTTTGTCTTCCGGGTCACCATCAAACATTTGGGCACAAATGTCCACTCCTTCCGCTGCCAATGCGATGTCATAGGTGTCGGTCGCCGAACACATGGCGAACATAAAGCCACCGCCGGCTACATATTCCGAAATCTTTTTTGCTACGGCCAGTTTCAGTTGACTGACCTTGCTGAATCCATTGGTCCGGGCCAGGTCTTCCATCATGCTGACGTGTTGGCGGTACCAGGGCTGGTTGTTGAACGAGGCATAAAACTTTCCAAACTGTCCCGTGAAATCTTCGTGGTGCAGGTGGAGCCAGTCGTATTCCAGCAATTTATTTTGCAGGACTTCGGTATCGTAAACTACATCGTAAGGGATTTCGGCATAGGTAAGTACCAGGGTCACAGCGTCATCCCAGGGCTGGATCAGTTCGCCTTTGGCGTTTTTGTCGGGTGTGTATACCGCAATTTTAGGGGCCTTTTCCAGTTTGATCACATCCATATTTACTTCCGGATCCAGGATTTCATTTTGGATGGCCGCAAATTGTGCATCTGCAATGATTTCAAAACTCACATCCCGTGTTTTGCATTCCCGTTCAAAGGTGGGGGTGTACACGAAAGCAAAACTGCCTCCGCGGTAATTGAGCAACCAGTATGCTTCTACCCCTTCTGATAAAACCCAATAGGTGATGCCGTAGGCTTTGAGGTGGTTTCGCTGACTCACTTCGTCCATTGGCAACAGCATGTAACTGGCACGCACCGGGCCAATTGCTGCAAGCGCGAAAAACAGGAATATTAAAATACGTCGAATCATAACTATTTAATTTTATGGTTGCCTGGAGTGTTTTGGACTTAGATTTTGCGATTTGGTCTGGGTAGATAATAAACGCAATTTGATGCAGGCCCGTATCCGGTGCTCGTGCAATTTTTAGATCCGAATTCAAACTATTATCCGGAAAGTTGGACAAAAATACACGGGATATACGATTTACGTTTCCAATTTTACCTTTCTTGGACCAATAGGGCAAAAAAAGTAAGCAATGCCTTAATTTGCACTTGAAAATGTATTTTAAAAGAACCCTTAGCTACATATTCATTCTGGTTGTTGCAAGTTCCTTTGCTTCAACGGCATTTGCACAAAATAGTTTGACAGATTCCCTGGAATTGGCGTTGAAAACAGCGCCGAAAGATACGCAGCGTGTGAATCTGCTGGTTGACTACGCCTGGGAACTGATGTTTGAAGAAACAGATGCTTCTCGTGCCCGATTTCAAGAGGCCATTGCGTTAGCTGAGAATTTGAACTACAAAAAAGGCCTGGGGGCTGCCTGGAACGGAATTGGAAATGTGGAGGAAATCAGCGGTGATTTTGAAAAAGCAGAAAACAGTTATAAAAAGGCGCTGGATATACGGAAGGAGGTAGGGTATGCTCCGGACATGGCTTCAACCCTAAACAACCTGGGACTGCTGTATGAGTTTAAGGGAGAGTTTGAAAAGGCATTGAAAGCCCACCAGGAAAACTTACGGATTGTGGAAGAGGCAAGCGATACGCTTCGTATTGCAAGGGCCCATTTTAATATTGCAGGTGCGTATCAGGAAATGGGCTTATACCCGGAGGCGCAAACCCATTTGAACGATGCCCGATTGGTTTTGGAAGCGGGGAATGATCCTGCGGGAATTGCAAAAGCCTATACCTTAATGGGCCATATTCGCTTTGAATTGGATCGGTACTCTGAAGCAAAAGACTGGTATTCCCGCTCGCTTAAAATCCGCGAAACCCTGGATGACCCATCCGGGCTGGCAGACGCCTTGAATGATTACGGCAATGCACTGGATGAAACAGACTCTTCCGAACTTGCCATCGTTTATTACACCAAAGCACTTGGGTTGTGGGAAGAGTTGGAAGATGAGTTCGGGATTGCAACTGCCTATGTGAATCTGGGCGATGCGCATAAACACCTTGGCAATTATGAACTGGCCTTGAACTACCTGGATAAAAGCCTGGCCATTCGAAAGCGATTGGATGATTTGCAGGGTGTGATGGAAGTGTACAATACCAAAGGCGATGTATTGAGGCGTATGGGCAGGATGAAAGAAGCACAGGTGTATACGCAAACCTATTTCAGCATCGCTGATTCCATTCAGGATGGAAAGTATATCCAGCGGGCGTACAAGGACTTTTCTGTTTTATATGCTGCTATGGGAAACTACAAGGTAGCGTATGATTATCGGGTGCGGTATGATGAGTTTCGGTATGCACGCTTGAATGAACAAATCGGTCGGGATTTTGCGCGCAAGGAGGCTTTGTTTGCGGATCAGAAAAAGCAGCAGGAAATTGAGCGGCAGGAGCAGGCGCTTAAATTGCAGGATGCGAAAATTGCACAGTCTCTTTTGCGGACCCGGGCATTGATTGGCGGGGCTATTGCCTTGGCCTTAATTGTGGTTTTGCTGTACAACAGAAACCGGATTCGGGCGCGGGCAAACAAGGAGTTGGCCGCAATTAATAAAGATGTAGAGCGTGAGCGTCAGCGCGCCGATGACTTATTGGTAAATATTCTTCCTTCCGCTACTGCTGCCGAATTGAAGGCGAATAATCGGGTAAAACCTAAACGCTATGATTCGGTTACTGTATTATTCAGCGACTTCAAAAATTTCACCCTCATTGCAGAACAGATGCAGCCTGAGGATTTGGTGCATGAATTGGATGAGTATTTCCGATTGTTCGATGGGATTGTTGATGGATACGGTCTGGAGAAAATCAAAACTATTGGGGATGCCTACATGTGCGCTGGCGGACTGCCGGAACCGAGTGATACGCATCCGCAAGATGTGGTCCGTGCAGCCATCGATATGCAGCGTTCGCTAAAAGCATTGATGCTGAAGAAGGAAGCAGAGGGAAAACCGGTTTTTGAAATGCGGATTGGAATTCACACCGGTCCTGTTGTTGCCGGTATCGTAGGCTCGCATAAATTTGCGTACGATATCTGGGGGGACACTGTGAACACTGCGGCGCGTTTGGAACAGGGGAGTGAGGCGGGTAAAATCAATGTTTCAGAAACGACCTACCAGCGGATAAAGGACATTTTTCCCTGCACGTTCAGGGGAGAGTTGAAAGCAAAAAACAAAGGAGCAATTGCCATGTACTTTGTACTGTATGGCGGCCCGGGTGCTGATGAAACAAGCATGAATGAAACCGGACGTACCCGCCCTCCTCAGGCTCCGGGGGGCTTTTAAAACAGCATGAAGTGCTTGTTTCAGCCAAAACGATCAAAAATATTGACAGGCAGGCAGCCCAATTGCGAGTTTTAACATCAACCTTTGTAAATCGGCTTGTAATGCCAACGAAGAAGTACATTGTTTAGAAATATACATCGCCTTTATGAACCAACGAATTACAATGATTAGTCAACCGGTTGTGCGCACCCGGAATACGGTATCTGTCAGCTTGCGCAGACATGTTTTACATCAATTTACCTGGCTTGCGTTGACCTGTTGTATGGTGCTTGTTTCAGTGAGCCAACTGTCGGCACAAATTACCGGTGGACAGGCGGTTTTTCAATTTATGACCATTTCTCCAACTGCCCGGACCACTGGTTTGGGGGGCGCGCAAATCAGTGTGAAGGACGATGATGTAGCATTTGCAGCCAACAATCCTGCTGCTCTTAACCCAAGTATGGACGGTCGGTTGAGTTTCAATCACAATTTTTTTCTGAGCGATATTCAACATGGCTATGTTGCTTATGCACAACATTTGCCCAAGGTTGGTTTTACGGTACAGGGTGCATTGCAGTATATGGGCTATGGCGAGATTAAACAAACCGATGTGTTTGGGAATGTTTTGGGAAGTGTCAAGGCTTCTGAAACGGCTTTTACGCTCGGTGCGGGCCGCGCACTTTCCGAGCGTATTTCCTTGGGTTTGAATTTGCGGTTTGCCGTGTCAACCCTGGATGTGTATCAGGCCAGCGCACTGGCTGCTGATGCCGGAGTGATGTATGCGGATACAGCCCGGCGGTTTTCTGCGGGATTGGTGCTCCGCAATTATGGTTCTCAACTGGCAACGTACAATGGCAACCGGGAGGATATGCCCTTTGACCTGCAGATTGGTCTGAGCAAACGATTGAAATATTTGCCCTTCCGTTTTTCAGTGATCATGCACCACCTACACCAATGGGATATTCGGTATGATGATCCGAATGCACAGGAGGATGCCGTATTGCTTTTCGGTGAAGGGGAGGGTTCAAACAATGGCAATCCAGGCCTGGATAATTTTTTCCGCCATTTTATATTTAATGGAGAATTTCTTTTTGGAGAAACAGAATCCTTCCGATTGCGGCTGGGTTACAATCATTTGCTCAAGCGGGAATTGTCGGTAGGCAGTTACCGCAGCCTGGCAGGTTTCTCTGCCGGATTGGGTATCAAAATCAGCCGGTTCCGAATCGATGTTGGATATGGTTCCTACCACCTTGCCGGTGGCGTCCTGCATTTTGGGGTAGGCACGAACTTGAAAGAGTTTTTTTAGGTAAGTAGTAAGTAGTAAGTAGTAAGTGGTAAGTGGTAAGTGGTAAGTCGGCATGTAGCTGGCTTACCACTTATAACTTACCACTTACTACTTACTACTAGTTTTACGCCTATTAGAATCCCATCTTTTTTTTATACTTATTTGGTTTTTACGCCTGAATAAGAGTATCTTTGCGTTCGTTTTGGGCGAAGGGTTCTCCTTTGGGCTTCTTTTCCCTTGATATTGAATAGCTTATAACATTTTTGACTCAAAGCATTTATGCCTACTATCAATCAAATGGTCCGCAAGGGCCGCGTAAAAGTTGAGATTAAGAGCAAGAGCCGTGCCCTGGAATCATGCCCACAGCGTCGTGGTGTATGTACTCGTGTATATACTACGACTCCAAAGAAGCCAAATTCAGCGCTTCGTAAGGTAGCCAAGGTACGTTTGACGAACGGAATTGAGGTAATTGCATACATCCCGGGTGAGGGACACAACCTTCAGGAGCACTCAATCGTATTGGTGCGCGGAGGTCGTGTTAAGGACCTTCCTGGTGTACGTTACACAATTGTTCGTGGTGCATTGGATACTGCCGGTGTAAATGACCGCAAGCAGAGCCGTAGCCGCTATGGTTCTAAGCGTCCAAAATCTTAAGAACAACTTATTTCTTCAGCGCCAAGAGTTTGGCGTTGTTCTTGCAATATTTTAAAAACAAAATTAAATGCGTAAACACAAACCGAAACCTCGAGTATTGGCTCCGGATCCGCGTTATAGCGATACGTTGGTAACACGTTTCGTGAACAACCTGATGTGGGAGGGCAAGAAGAGCGTTGCATTTTCACTGTTCTATGATGCCATGGATATTGTGAAAAGCCGCACCGACGAGGAAGACGAGTTAGCTGTGTGGAAAAAAGCGTTGAACAACGTGATGCCACAAGTTGAAGTTCGTTCTCGCCGAATTGGTGGTGCGACCTTCCAGATTCCAACGGAACTTCCTGCTAACCGTAAGATTTCCATTGGAATGAAGTGGATGATCAAATTTGCCCGCGCTCGCAGCGGCAAAGGGATGGCTGAAAAACTGGCCGCCGAAATTATTGCTGCAAGCAAAGGCGAAGGCAGCGCCGTTAAAAAACGCGAAGATACGCACAAGATGGCCGAGGCCAACCGTGCATTCGCTCACTTCAGGGTTTAATTCCCTGCTGTATAGCGCCCATGGTACCGCCGCCTGTTGTCGATGTTAAGTTCCTACTTTTCAAAGACAATTGACGGCGGTATTGGTTTTTTATCAACAGTTTTTGAAGAAAACCTAAGTTAATTCTTCAAAATTTAAAAAAGCCAAAACCATAAATTCCAAATTTCCTTCTTTGAAATGTAAAATTTCAATTCAAGGCAAAATATTAATTAAATTCTCTTTTTCACTCTTAAGTAATTATACGTCATGGCTAAGGACCTCCGGTTTACACGAAACATCGGAATTGCCGCCCACATCGACGCCGGTAAAACAACAACCACCGAACGCATCCTGTACTACACAGGTGTAAACCATAAAATCGGTGAAGTTCACGAAGGCGCTGCTACCATGGACTGGATGGAGCAGGAGCAAGAGCGCGGAATCACCATTACTTCAGCTGCTACCAAATGTGTTTGGCGCGTTGAAGGTCAAGATTACGATTTTAACATCATTGACACTCCAGGTCACGTTGACTTTACCGTGGAGGTAAACCGCTCTTTGCGTGTACTCGATGGTCTGGTGTTCCTGTTCTCTGCAGTAGACGGTGTTGAACCACAGTCTGAAACCAACTGGCGTCTTGCCGATAACTATAAAGTGCCTCGTATTGCATTTGTAAATAAAATGGACCGTGCAGGTGCCGACTTCTTCAATGTTGTTAAAGACATGAAGGCAAAGTTGGGTTCCAACGCAATTCCATTGCAGGTGCCAATCGGAAACGAGCACAACTTCCAGGGCGTTGTTGACCTTGTAACCAACCAGGCTATTATCTGGAATGAGGAAGACCACGGTATGACTTTCAGCGAAATTCCAATTCCGGAAGATCTCGTTGATACCGTTATGGAATACCGTCAGGCGCTGATCGAAGAGGTTGCTACCTACGACGACTCCCTGTTGGAAAAATTCTTCGATGATCCAAACTCTATTACAGTAGAAGAAATGCGCGCCGCAGTACGTGCTGCTGTTTGTGATATGAGCATGACTCCGGTTATGTGTGGATCTGCATTTAAAAACAAAGGTGTTCAGGCTTGTTTGGACAACTGCTGCTACTTCCTTCCTTCTCCATTGGATATCGAAGCCGTAAAAGGTACCAATCCAAAAACTGAAGAGGAAATCAGCCGTAAACCATCTGTTGATGAGCCATTCGCTGCACTTGCGTTTAAAATTGCTACTGACCCATTCGTAGGTCGTCTGTGCTTCGTACGCGTTTACTCTGGTAAACTCGACGCAGGTTCCTACGTTTTGAATACTCGTACCGACAACAAAGAGCGTATCAGCCGTCTGTACCAAATGCACGCCAACAAGCAAAACCCAATTGACGTGGTTGAAGCTGGCGACATCTGTGCTGCAGTAGGTTTCAAAGACATCCGTACCGGGGATACCCTCTGTGCTGTTGACGCTCCGATCGTTTTGGAAAGTATGGTGTTCCCAGAGCCTGTAATCGGTCTGGCCATCGAACCAAAAACTCAAAAAGATCTGGACAAGTTGGGTATGGCTCTTGCCAAACTGGCAGAAGAGGATCCAACCTTCCGCGTACGTTACGACGAAGATACCAACCAAACCGTTGTTTCCGGTATGGGTGAGTTGCACCTTGAAATTATTGTTGACCGTCTCCGCCGTGAATTTAAGGTAGAGTGCAACCAGGGTGCTCCACAGGTAAACTACAAAGAGGCTTTGACCGGTTCTACTACTCACCGCGAGCGCTTGAAAAAGCAGTCTGGTGGTGCGGGTCTCTTCGCTGATATGGAATTTGAACTCGGACCTGCTGATGAGGCGTTCCTCGAAAGCGATGAGTACAAATCAGGCAAGAAGAAACTCCAGTTTGAGTGGGGTATTGTCGGTGGTGCCATCGATAAGAACTACATCAAGCCAATCACTGACGGCTTTACGCAGATGATGAAAAATGGTGTTCTTGCCGGGTACAACATTGATTCCATGAAGGTTCGCGTATTCGACGGTTCTATGCACGCAGTGGACTCTAAGCCAATCGCTTTTGAACTTTGTGCAAAAGACGGCTTCCGCGCTGCTGCCGGCAAGTGTGATCCTAAGATCATGGAACCAATCATGAAACTGGAAATCGTAACTCCTGAAGAGTATGTAGGTCCGGTGATTGGTGACTTGAACCGCCGTCGTGGTGTTCCAAAAGGACAAGAAACCCGTATGGGTGGTGCAGTTGCAATCCAGGCTGAAGTGCCTTTGGCAGAAATGT
Organism: Saprospiraceae bacterium; assembly: GCA_041392625.1. Taxonomy (GTDB): domain Bacteria; phylum Bacteroidota; class Bacteroidia; order Chitinophagales; family Saprospiraceae; genus M3007. The sequence continues at coordinate 16,950 of JAWKLR010000026.1, forward strand.
TTGGATACGTTACTGCATTGCGTACTCTGACTTCTGGTCGTGCTTCTTCTACCATGGAATTCAGCCACTACGCTGCTGCTCCTACCAACATCTCTGATGAGGTAATCAAAGCGGCTAAAGGTTAATTGATGCATTGAACGGGCTTCTGCCCGCACAGATACAAAGCCCGGATGCACTTGTGCATTCGGGCTTTTTCATAGTACGCCAACCAAACCGCGTGTGCCGGTGTTTAATTGCTAGTGAACGGATTCGCTCTTTTTAAAACCCAACAACAAACAATACGATGAAACTCAGTCTTGGATTTTCTCCATGCCCGAATGATACGTTCATCTTCGATGCCATGGTCCATGGAAAGGTGGACACAGAAGGCCTGGAATTTGAACTGGTCATCGAAGATGTCGAAGCGCTCAACCAGGCTGCCTTTGCTCAATCGGTCGATATTACCAAATTGAGCTACCACGCCTTTGCACATCTGACAGATGCCTACTCCCTGCTAAATTCCGGAAGTGCTCTGGGTTCCAATTGTGGCCCTTTACTGGTTGCAAAAAGCGCGCTCCCTCCCGAATCGCTGAATGCATGCCGGATTGCAATTCCAGGGAAAATGACCACGGCCAATTTTTTGCTGGGCTTAGCCCTGCCCCAGGCTAGTCAAAAAGAAGAAGTGCTGTTTTCTGAAATTGAAGATAAGGTACTTAATGGCCAGTTTGACGCCGGACTGATTATTCATGAAAACCGGTTTACCTATCAGGAGAAGGGTTTGGTAAAGTTGATGGATTTGGGCGAGTTCTGGGAAGATAAAACCAAACTCCCAATCCCACTTGGTGGGATCGTTGTTCACAATAAACTGGATTTAGAACTTCAGCAAAAAGTGGATCGGGTACTGCGTCGAAGTGTGGAGTTTGCATTTGCAAATAAAACTTCCGTAATGCCATACGTGCGGTCTTTTGCACAGGCAATGGACGACGAGGTGATGCTTGCCCACATCGGTTTATATGTGAATGCGTTTACGATTGATCTGGGGGTTGAAGGGCGGCATGCTGTTCGGTCCATGTTTGAAATGGCTGTTTCAAAAGGACTGATTCCCTCCTTTAGTCCGGATTTTATTCTCCCAAAATCCAACTGATTATGGGCTTTTTAGGTAAAAACCCATAAAAAAAATAAAATATATAAATATTTACTAATTTTTAACACTACTTGGCACGGTTCTGGTACTACCCTAAATAGTGTAAGTATTGTTTGTTCAAATTTTTAATTTGAGGGCATGTGAAACGTCACATGCCTTTTTTTATGTGCTTACTCGCCAATACCCGGCTGAAGCCATTCTGATATGTCTGCAAACGGGATGAAGAATTCTATTTGTCCGGCTGCATATGCTGCGATCTCATAGGGGGGATAACTAAATACAATGCCTTTAGGGGTGAGGTAAAAGTTATCTGTAACCGGAATATCAGGCGTGAAATAATATTGCTCAAACGATTCATCCTCATCAAGCCCTGCTCGCTTGCGGGCAACGCGTTCCAGTAGCGCCATCAATTCGGGTTCAAATCCTTTTTTGAATATATCCCGAAGTTTCAGGACGCGTTGATTGATCAGGTCAAATGTCATAACCCGGGTTTGGTACATACCATGTGCCCCGCCGGAAAATTCGTATTCATAAAACCCCATACTGAGCAAGTGGGCATCGTTGAATAGTACCTTCGTTTGCAATTCCTCAACTATTCCGTACTGCATATATTCAGGAATGCTGTCGAGTTCCATATCCCGGAACCGATCTTCAAAAGACTGAAAGGAAGTGGATCTTATTTTTTCAAAAAATTCACTCATCGAAGAGCAGCAAGTATCGGACTGGGACCTGCCGCCCATTGCCCCTTTCATATAGACTTTTTTCAATGTTTCTGTTTTTTGTGCATCGACATACCATTCGGGGTCCAGATAAAACATCGTTAAATGCGCTGCAGGGCTGTTGGAAAGTTCCACTTTCCAGGGCAAGGAAGTGTGCTCTGCTCCACTTGAAAAGTGGACGGACCCAATGGGATATTTTTCCTGAAGATGAACCTGATGGTTTTTCGTTTTTTCAGGATTGCTCCAAATCCCATTCCACTCCTCATTCAGTAAAAATTGTCCGGTTATTTCATCACCATTCCATTCGTATAAGGTAATCTGCCCCGTGCTGTCTATACTCCCTTCCAACTGGATCGGGATCATGTATTTGGTATAATAGTAGGTGCCAAAATAGAGTGTTTGTGGTGTCGGGTCCGGCCCGGGAGATTCATTGCGAATCATGGTATGTAAATGAACTACAACTGGCGAATTGGAAATTGAGCCTTCCAGACGATGGTAGTTGTATTGAAGGCTTGACTGAGCACTTAGTACAAGGCTGGAAACACAGAATAAGAGAGAAAACAGGTAGCGCATGGAAATGGGATTTTGATTTGATTTATCGTCTGTTAAATAAACGAAATGTACCGATAATATTGCGCGTTGTTGAGGATTTGAATGGCTAATCCGAATCGGTTTTTTATTCCTTTATGGTAATTTGGGCAAACTCTTAGTACCTTTGTCCCCCGTTAAATTAGTTGGGGTCCCCGGGGTATGGTGTGAGGTGTTTTTTATGCATTTGATTCTCAAAAGTTATTTGGGTAAAAAACAAGGAATGCTCATTTCGGGCGGGTCCAAGAGCCCTGAAAAATTATAATTCAAATTACTAACCATTTAAAGTTTTCTACGCATGATTATTGGCGTGCCAAAAGAAATTAAAAGCAACGAAAACCGCGTTGCGCTTACCCCGGCTGGTGCCTTGGAGTTCACAAAGCGTGGACATGAAGTTTATGTACAAAGCACAGCTGGTGTCGGAAGTGGATTTGAGGATGAAGATTTTGTAAAAGCCGGAGCAAAAATCCTGGCTACTGCAGATGAAGTTTGGGAAATTGCCGAAATGATTATGAAGGTAAAAGAACCCATTGCTGAGGAATATACCCGCTGCCGCAAAGACCAACTGGTATTTACCTACTTCCATTTTGCTTCCAGTGAGCCTTTGACCCACGCCATGATCAAAAGTGGAGCAGTGTGCTTAGCATACGAAACCGTTGAAAGCGCCGACCGCCAGCTTCCTTTGTTGATTCCTATGTCGGAAGTTGCAGGTCGTATGGCCATTCAGGAAGGTGCAAAATTCCTGGAAAAGCCGGTAAAAGGCCGCGGAGTTCTCTTGGGAGGTGTTCCAGGTGTATCTCCAGGTAAAGTTCTCGTATTGGGCGGTGGTATCGTAGGTACCCAGGCTGCAAAGATGGCAGCCGGTCTTGGTGCACAGGTGACCATCCTGGATGTGAGCCTCCCACGTTTGCGCCAACTCAACGACATTATGCCTGCGAACGTGATCACCATGTTCTCCAATGAATACAATATCCGTCAACTGATCCAGACACACGACCTGATTGTTGGTGCCGTATTGATCCCAGGTGCAAAAGCACCTAAGCTGATCACTCGGGATATGTTGAAGGAAATGCGTCCTGGAACAGTGATTGTTGACGTAGCTGTTGACCAGGGTGGTTGTATGGAAACAACCCGTCCAACTACACACGAAGATCCGATTTACATCATCGACGATGTGATTCACTACAGCGTTGCAAACATGCCAGGTGCGGTACCATTTACCTCAACCGTTGCACTTACAAATGCTACGCTTCCATACGCACTCCAGTTGGCTCAGAAAGGCTGGAAACAGGCTTGTGCTGATAACAAGGAACTGAAACTTGGTTTGAACGTTATCAATGGAAAAGTTGTTTACAAGGGAGTGTCTGAAGCATTTGACCTTCCGTATCACGATGTAGAAGAATTCCTGAATTAGGAATAGGAGCCTGATTAGGCTCTGTTTACAGGTTGGGCTGCGGTCAATTCGGTGAGATGTGAGACATTTAGGTTACTTTTAAGCGCCTTTTAAAATCACAACTGCCGATTTGGTCACAGCCCAACTTTTTTATGAATCAACTCCAATTCGAATCCTCTCCCTACCTGCTTCAACACGCCGGGAATCCGGTTGATTGGTTTGCCTGGAAGCCTGAAGTGCTTGAAAAGGCAAAAAAAGAAAACAAACCCATACTGCTCAGTATCGGATATTCCAGTTGCCACTGGTGCCATGTCATGGAGCGCGAGTCCTTTGAAAACCCGGACATCGCCGCCTTCATGAACGAACATTTTATCAATATTAAGGTCGACCGCGAAGAGCGCCCGGATGTAGATGCTATTTATATGGAAGCATGCCAGATTCTCACCGGTGGTGGAGGTTGGCCGCTGAATTGTTTTCTACTTCCGGATGGCCGGCCATTTTATGCAGGAACGTACTATCCTCCACGACCGGCGCACAACCGCCCTTCCTGGTTACAGGTGTTGCAACACATGTCAAACGCCTGGGAGTCCCAACGAGATAAGGTAGAGGAACAGGCCAACCGATTGATGGGCCACATCCAGCGAAATGATGCGCCGCCGATTGCACAGAAGCCAATTGCAAGCGGCCTTGGTGAAAAAATAATTGAAGAAATGGGCGCTCGTTTTGATTCGGTTAATGGCGGATTTGGCGGAGCCCCCAAGTTTCCTTCTACCATGGCAATCCACTATTTGCTCTCCTGGTATTGGCTGGAAAAAAATGAAGCGGCTCTGGAACAGGCACTGTTCTCCCTGGATAAAATGCTTGCAGGCGGATTGTACGACCAAATTGGTGGTGGGTTTTCACGGTATACTGTTGATGCTGCCTGGCTGGTCCCCCATTTTGAGAAGATGTTGTACGACAATGCTTTGTTGCTTACCGTGCTTTCAGAAGCAGTGCAGTTGATTCAGTCCAACACCGATCTGAAGTCCCGGTTTTCGGAACGGTTACGTCGGTATACAGAAGTGATACATCAATCCCTTCAGTTTATAGAGCGGGAGTTGGAAGACGCTTCCGGTGGGTTTTACTCCGCCTTGGACGCGGATTCAGAAGGTGTTGAGGGAAAATATTATGTTTGGGATAAAGCAGAAGTTGAAGCCATATTGGGCGATGATGCTGCATTGTTCTGTGCGTTTTATGGCGTTTCTGAATCCGGAAATTGGGAAGGAAAAAATATCCTGAACCGGGTTTTTGACTGGGAGACTTTTTTACTCAATAACGGTCTGCAATCAGACGAATGGGAAAAGGACTTGAAAAAAAATGCAGACCGTTTACAAACTGAGCGAAATAAACGTGTTCGTCCGGGGCTTGATGATAAAGTCTTACTGGGGTGGAACGCCTTGATGAATACGGCCTACAGTACAGCGTATGCTGCAACCGGAGTATCAGCATATAAAGAAAAGGCGGAGTCCAATATGAAATTTATGCTTGCTGCATTTTGTATGCAGGGAAGCTCTGCTTTGTGGCATACATGGAAAAATGGGGCGGCACAGTACCCTGCATTTCTGGATGACTACGCATTCCTCATTCACGCTTTGCTCGAATTATACCAAATTACCCAAAATGAGCAGTATTTGTTGGATGCAGAAAAATATACCAAGCATGTTTTGAGTTATTTTTGGGATGAAGAACATGGCATGTTCTTTTTTACCGGAAAAGAGCAGAGCGATGTGATTGTCAGAAAAAAAGACCTGTATGACAGTGCGACTCCTTCAGGCAACAGTACTATGGTGCTTAATTTACAGCGCTTGGCATTGTTGAGAGATCATCCCGACTGGAGCGAACTGGCAACACAGATGCTGGAACAGGTGCAAGCGAGTGTATTGAGTTATCCGCTTTCCTTCGAGCGTTGGGCCAAAGGCCTGCTGCAAATGGAATATGGTTTGAATGAATTGGTGATTCTGGGAGGAAATGCATTTGAAAAGCACGAAGCGATCTTGGGTGTCTTCATTCCAAATAAGATCCAGATGGCTGCTCAAAATGCAAACGAGCACCCACTCATGAGTGGAAAGGATGCGCCAGCGGATGCTGCTATTTATGTGTGTAAAAATTTTGCCTGTCTGCGACCCTTGTTTTCAGTCGATGAATTCAAAAATACATACGCAGTCCGGAAGGAAGTATAAAATAGTGGTCAGTAGTCAGTAGTCAGTAGTCAGTTTTTGAAATTATCTACTGACCACTGACCACTGACCACTGACCACTGACCACTGACCTGACCACTGACCACTGACCACTGACCACTGACCACTGACCACTGACCACTGACTACTGACCACTGACTACTGACCACTGACTACTTTATCATTTTAGCCCATGCGAATACTATTTACACTTCTTGTTTTTTGGGTGGCGAGTCCGCTATATAGCCAGCAGTTAACCCAATACAGCATGTTTCGGCTCAATCCTTACGCGTGGAATCCAGCCGTAGCAGAACTGAAAACACATTGATTGCCACAGGTGTTTACCGGCAGCAGTGGACGGATTTAGAAGGAGCGCCGATAGGGCAGCAAGTAAACATGCATCTGCCGTTTTATCGCATTAGCAGTGGTTTGGGCATTAAGCTGGATAACGATGCCATTGGTGCTCACCGGAGTACGCAGGCAATGGTGAGTTATGCGTATCATAAGGAACTGGGCCGGTCTGTTTTCTTATCACTCGGTATGAGTGCGGGGTATATGCAGTACGCCCTGGATGGGACCAAGTTGCGGGCGCCGGAAGGAACGTATGCGGAACCCAGCGGGACGTTTAGCCACAACGATACCCAAATTCCGGAAGGTAAGCTGGCAACGGGAACTCCCGTTTTTGAAGCAGGGGTGCACCTGGAGTATAAAAATGCAACGCTTGGATTCTCAAGTTTACCGGTTTTTGCACCGGTGATTGAGGCACAATCCGGTGGTACATTTCGGCTAAAACCTCAGCAACATTATATAATGATGGCCTCGTACAAACAGGAACTTGGGAAAAACTGGTACATTGAGCCAAGTATTTTTGCTAAAACTGACTTTTTAGTGACACAAATCGATCTTTCTTTCAGTTTTCACTGGCAGGAAAATATATTTGCAGGCGCTTCGTACAGAGGTTTTACGGCAAAAGCCCAGGATGCATTCGTAATCATGGGCGGATGGCGGATGAATGAGAAAACAACAATCGCCTATTCGTTTGACCTGCCCCTGTCTCCGCTTAAGCAAGTAAACAGAGGAAGTCACGAATTACTGGTTCGTTACAGTCTGAATAAACCCATAGGAAGGGGCGTGTTACCACCGGTAATTTACAACCCCAGATTTTGGTGATTCAACCGCTTCTGAAAAAAATACTGCCTTTAAATGTTAAAAACTGCCGTTGGGAATACCATAAAATGTTAACCTGACGTTAGTGAACAGCCTCTTTACCGGTAAAAATCCATTTTTAACCAATTTTATTTTTATTTTTTGTTGTCAAATAATTTAATCCGCTATCTTTACGACCACTTTTTTCCAAACCGAACAAATAGTAGGAAAACACGGGTGTTAAACATGAAAAAACTACAGAATTCACTCCTGCTACTGTTCTTTCTCGCAGTAGTGGCCGCATCATGCGGCAGAAGAGAAAGCGGCCAACTCGTTGGTGTTCTTGATCGTCCAAGCTGGAAAGGCATCAACCCTTACGGGATGGTGTACATTCCTTCCGGTACCTTACACATTGGTACTGGTGACGAAGACCTAAGTCGTCAGTTGGTATCGCGTCCGAAATCCATCTCTATCCAGGGTTTCTTTATGGACGATACAGAAATCACTAACAATGAGTACCGCCAGTTTGTACAGTGGGTTACTGACTCACTTGCTCACGAAACGCTCCAGCATTACGCTGAAGACGATGGTACCAGCGACAAGCCCCTGATCGATTGGGAAGCCGATTTTGATTGGGAAGAAGATGGCGAAGAACTGGAAGATCTTTACTACCAGGGCAACGAGCGCTTCGCTGGCCGTCGCGAGTTGGATGTAACTAAAATGGTATTTGAGTTCCAATGGTACGACTGGCAGAAAGCCGCGCACTATCCAAACTCTAACCGTACCAGCCACATCCACAAGGAAAAAATCAAAGTTTATCCGGATACCCTGGCTTGGGTTCGTGATTACGCTTATTCTTACAATGAGCCGTACACACGTAACTACTTCTGGCACCCGGCATTTGATGACTATCCGGTGGTAGGTGTAAACTGGAAAATGGCTAAAGCATTCTGCTACTGGCGTTCTAAAGTCTGGGATATGTATTCCACTGATGGAATCAATACCGAAGACTTCCGCCTTCCAACAGAGCATGAATGGGAATACGCAGCCCGTGGTGGCCGTGCTAACGCGCCATACCCTTGGGGTGCATACTACACCCGCAACGCTAAAGGCTGTCTGCTTGCAAACTTCAAGCCTGGACGGGGTAACTACCCTGAAGACGGTGGCTTGTACACTGTAAAAGCGGACGGATACTATCCAAACGATTACGGTCTGTACTGTATGGCCGGAAACGTAGCGGAATGGACTGAGTCTGCGTTCTTCGAGAATGCATACACATTCCAGCACGACTTGAACCCAGACATTCGTTATGATGCAAAAGACGACGATCCTGAAACCTACAAGCGGAAAGTAATCCGTGGCGGTTCATGGAAAGACGTGGCATTCTATCTGCGTACCAGCAGCCGTGCTTGGGAATACCAGGACACTACTAAGTGCTACATCGGTTTCCGTTGTGTACTTACCTTCCTGGGTCGTTCTATCAACGATTTCTAATGACAAAATCTATTTCTGGCAAATTTGCCTGAACCCTACGCCTGTGTGGCATTCATGTATTGATGCGTCGATCCCGATGCACATTGAATGCCACACATGTGTTATCAGCACCTAGCCAAAATAGTAAAGAATAATCTTTAAGGGACTGAATCCTCAGTCAATAATAAGTTACCCACTTAAACCTTAGGCTCAACCTTTTTTTAAATTGCAAAAAGTTTAATAACAATGAGTTTCGTTAAAACTAAAACTTTTAAGTACATCAAAAACCTCGCAATCGGTGTAGGTGCAGCAATCGTACTCATGGGCGCACTTTTCAAGCTCGAATCTTGGGAAGGTGCATCTGAAATGTTGATCATCGGTCTTACTGTAGAGGCAGTTATCTTCCTTATGTTGGGCTTGCTCGGTCCAGAACCCGATTACTACTGGCAAAAACTGTATCCAGGTTTGGATGACTACAACTCTCGCATTCAGCCCCTGACTGCAGGTGGTACTACTATGCCTGATGTTGAGCCACTGCACGGTGACGTAATCGAGCGTCAGTTGGGTGGTATGCTCACTGAACTCCAGTCTATGTCTAAAAGCATGGGTGCACTCAAAGCACTTCAGGAAGTTGACTTCTCTGGTACTTCTGACCAGATCAAGAACATGAGCAACTTCTACACCAAGATGAACGAGGCAATGGCTGATATGGCTAAATCTGCTGACGATGTTAAGGCGTACAAAGATCAAATGGCTAGCTTGAACCAAAACCTTGGTTCACTGAACACCGTGTATGGCAACATGTTGGTTGCTATGTCTAACATCGGCCGTCAGTAAGCAGTAGCGGTTTGTGATTTTTAAACTAAAACATCATCACTTAAAATAATTCCTTATGTCAATACCAAAGGAGCCGCGGCAGCTGATGATCAACCTGATGTATCTGGTGTTGACCGCACTGCTCGCGCTGAACGTATCTGCTGAAGTAATGAATGCATTCTTCTCCCTCGATAAAGGGATGAAGTCCAGTATGGATATCGTTCAAACCAGTAACGAAGCAATTATCGGTGGAATCGATAAGCAGGTCGAAGCATATCCGAAAGAAGAAAATAAAATGTGGCAGGGCCGTGCTAAAGAAGCGGTTCAGGTTGCAGCTTCTTTTCACGAATACATCGATGGAATTCGCAACCAACTGACAGAAAAAGCAGGTGGCGAAGATCCTAAGATTCCAGGGCAGCCTAAAGATATCCGTAACAAGGATATCACAACCAACATGTTTATCAATGAAGGTTTGGGTGCTCAGATCGAAGAGAAAATCCGCGAAACTCGTAAAAAACTTGCAGATCTCGTTGAGAATGACGAAGCAACTGTGAAGTCATTCCCATTGGATATCGAGGAAATTCCAGACGGAGTTAAATCTGCAAATTGGGCCGAATACAAATTTAAGCAAATGCCTGTCGCTGCAATTTTCCCAATTCTTGGTAAAATGCAAAGCGATGCCAAAAACTCTGCCACAGCAGTTTTGAACCACTGTGCAACAAAAGTTGGTGGCGTTGATATTAAATTTGATGAATTCGAGCCTGTAATTTCTGCATCTAAAGGCTATGTTATCTCTGGGGAAACCTATGAGGCCGACGTATTCCTTAGCGCAAGAAGTTCCACCGCTGATAACATCAGCATTTCTGTAAATGGTTCTAGTTTGCCAGTTGCAGAAGGTAAAGCAAAATACACTACCCGTACGAGTGGTGTTGGTACACGCAAATACAATGTAAACATCAGTGTGAAAAATCCATTGGATGGCACTGTTACCAATTACCCGAAAGAATTCGAGTACGAAGTTGGTCAGCGCTCTGTTGCTGTTGCATTGGATAAGATGAACGTTTTCTACATCGGTGTAGACAACCCAATCTCTGTATCTGCTGCTGGTGTATCTTCCAACGAAGTACGCGTTTCCGGAAATGGAGTAACTGTTGCTTCTCAGGGAGGTGGCAAATTTAATGTTACTGCTACTAAGCCTGGCGATGCGACACTGACTGTTTCCGGTGGTGGCGTTTCACAGACTTTCCAGTACCGTGTTAAGCGTATTCCTGACCCAGTTCCGAAACTCGGTGCCAAGCACCTGAGCTCGCTGATGGGTAACGGAGAATTCAAAGCACAAGGTGGTATTGCTGCCATCCTCGAAAACTTTGACTTCGAAGCACGCTGCGACGTTGTCGGTTTCGTAACTACTTACCTGGCTAAGCGTCAGGACCCATCACCTCCAACACCAAACGCTGGTGCACGTTTCGGCGGTTCTACTGCTGATTACGTTTCCAGAGCAAAACCAGGTGATGCTTACTTTTTTGACGATATCAAGGTTAAATGTCCTGGTGACAACCTCCCACGTAACTTGGGTGGTCTGACCTTCCGTATCAAATAAATGAACTTGTTGTGCGTGGTGAGAAGTTGAGCAATCAACTTCTCACCCTACGCAACAAACTCAACTTACTAAACACTCACTGCTAATCAATCACTGCGAGTCATGCGTATTACAACTAAATCGGTTCTGATGCTTCTCATGATGTTCTTCTTTGCAGGAACATCCGTGCTCCTTGCACAAGATCCAGATGAAATCGAAATCCTGACTGAAACAAGCGAGCCCGAAGATTTCGGCGAAGCGCCACTGGATGATGTCACGAAAAAAGAAATTATGACGGAGCGCCGCGTATTGGACTATCAGCCAGTACGTGAGAGCGACATCGTTTGGGAAAAAAGAATCTGGCGTATCATTGATATTCGCGAAAAGATGAACCTTCCTTTCGCTTATCCTGAAGAGCCATTCTTCAAAATCCTTTCCGATGCTGCTACCAATGGCGACCTGCCCGTTTACAGCACAGAAGACGATAAATTTACAAAGCGTCTGAGCACAGACGACGTGCTCTCTATGTTGTCTAAATCAGATACCATTGTAACCTTCGACCCTGAAACATACGAGGAGAAAGTTACTGTAGTACGCAACGACATCAACTGGGAGAACGTTCGCCGTTTCCGTATCAAGGAAATCTGGTTCTTCGACAAAGAAACCTCCACCATGCAGGTGCGTATCATGGGTATTGCCCCATTGATCGATGAGTTGGACAACCAAGGAAACTTCCGTTTCGAGCGTCCACTCTTCTGGGTATACTACCCACAGGCTCGCGAATTGCTCGCTCGCCACCGTGTATTCACCATGGGTGGAAATACCAATGCCACCATTTCCTGGGAAGACTTCCTGGAAATGCGCTACTTTGCCAGCTATATCTACAAGGAATCCAACGTATACGATCGTAAGATCGAAGAGTACATTCCACCAAGCGTAGATATGATGATGGAATCTGAGAAGATCAAAAACGAGATCTTCAACTGGGAACACGATTTGTGGCAGTATTAATTCTGTATTCCCAACGGTAAACTGTCCTATTATTCCCGAAAGGTGCTCCTCACATGAGGGGCACCTTTTTTTATAAATAGGTTTTACCTCAAAAACACTTCGGTTGCTCCATACCCATACTTGTGGTGGTATTCATTTTTAAAGCGCACCACCTCCGGCCGGTCAGTCAACAACTCTTTTATGGCATCGCGCAGTTTCCCCTCTCCGACACCGTGAATCAGATATACCTGATGCGCACCTAACCGAATGGCACGATCTAAAAACTTGGTACACTGTTCCAGTTGGATTCGTAAAATCATAGCCTTGTCCAACTGCCGCCAGGCAGAGGTTAGGGCTTCAATATGCAAGTCTATCTCTGGTTCAAAGGTGGAGAATTCCTCTATATCAAATGCCCGATAGGGCGCTGAGTTGTACCAATGGTCTTTTGGGGGCTGTTGCTTTTTCTTGTTCTGCTTGGTGTATTCGCGCAGGCTTTGCGCATTTTGTTCTGCAGCTGTGCTCTTGTTTTGGTCTGGAATCAGGAATGCATGTGTAAATAAGTTGAGCACGGGTGTATGCCGCAACTTATTGAAAAACTGCTTGGGCTTGATTTTGAATTCCTGCAATCCGCCTTCTTCCACCCCGGCCGTACTGATTCGCTTGAGCTCAATTTCTACATCCGGAAGGTCGTTTAGATCGTCCGAATCCATGTTCCCAAGTTCCAATGCAACGCCTGCATCCAATTTGTCTTCCTTTGTAAACAAACAATCATCCCCAATGAACAGACCTATGTAAAACAGGTAGTTGCTTGCACTGGCATTCACCAACCAGGCCTTGTATTTTGAAACTGTTTCACTCCGACCTTGCATTGGTTCAAATGCCAGCAAAATACCCTCCTGCTCATCCGAAGCGACAGCACCTTTTACCTGCTGATGCATGGGCTCAATGGGTGCCTCCTGCCTGGAAAACCGGATTTCAGTTTGGGCAGTTTGGGTAGGAGGCTTGTAGGGCTCCAGGTCTTCTTCAAAGGCAGGTATGATCAAACTGCTGTCCTCATCCATCTGAACCTGAATAAGGCCATCCTCCAGTAAACCTACTACTGTACCCGCCTCTCCGGTAAAACGGAAAAGTACTTTGGTGCCTACAGGATAATTCATATGAACATGCAATTGGACATTGTTAACGATCTTGATCAGTCGGCCATTTTTCAAGGTAAACAGAAATTGAAAAACCGAATAATGGCCAAAACTGACTTCAGCACAAAATTAGGGGAAAGCAACGAATTGACTAATTTGTGCACGACTGGATGTCTACAATTCTTGATTTATGCGCTATTTATCCATTGATTTCTTTCGCGGTGGCATTATTGCCCTCATGATTTTGGTGAATACCCCGGGGACCTGGGAATTTGTTTACCCGCCGCTTCGGCATGCAGAATGGCACGGGTTCACGCCCACGGATCTGGTTTTTCCAAGTTTTATGTTCATCATTGGGCTATCCATGTGGTTCTCATTCGCAAAATATGAACGAAAATGGTCGCTGGAACTGGGACGAAAAATCCTGCGTAGGACAGTTATTTTGTTTGTTATCGGTTTAATACTCAACAATTTCCCGATGGTCTGGAAAAACTGGGACCACTGGCGCATCATGGGAGTATTGCAACGCCTGGCATTGGGTTATGGACTAGCCTCAGTGATAGTTCTTACCATGACCAGAAGAGTGAGCTTGATGCTGGCTGCAGTGTTTTTGCTGGGGTATTGGGCTTTGCTGTATTATTTCGGCGTCCCCGGCGAAGATCCTTATGCACTGCAAACAAACGCTGTGTTGCGATTGGATCGTTTTCTGTTTACCGATGCACATTTGTGGTATGGAGAAGGTCTGCCCTTTGACCCCGAAGGTGTCCTGAGTACCATTCCGTCCATTGTTACGGTTTTGTTTGGCTGGTACTGTGGAAATCTGGTTGAGTACCGCAAAGGGAAAGAGGATTTACTTGCCAGAGACTTACTCGCAATCGGAGTAGCAGCAGTTGCTCTTGGCATGTTTTGGGATTTGTTTTTTCCCATCAATAAGAAATTATGGACCAGTTCATTTGTTCTGTTCGCTGGTGGACTATCTACCATCCTGTTTGCATTCAGTATCTGGTTGATTGAGGTACGGAAATGGAAAAGTGGAGTGCAATGGTTTTTGATATTTGGCTCAAACGCCCTCTTCGCCTACGTGTTTTCAGAAGCGCTGGTGCTTACCATGCAGGCCATCAAATGGGATAACGGAACATGGAACCTCCAGTCGTACATTTATCAGCATGTGTTTGTGCCGATCGAAGGAAAAATGTTCAGCTCCATGCTGTTTGCCCTGAGTTATGTTGCTATTTGCTGGTTGATGAATCGCTGGTTGTACGCAAAGAAAATTTTCATCAAAATTTGATGCTTGGGCTTTGTAGTCCGGAATAAAATAAAAAATCCCCAACATACAGGCTGAAGCCTATGTTGGGGATTTTTTACAGGTTAAGATGCAATTTCCCCTTTCCCTACCACTCGGCTCCGGGGTAGGTTCGTTGCATGATCTGCATTTCTGCTAGAATGAACCCAAGGTGTTCGGTATGTCTTCCTTCCTTTCCACCTACTTGCATAAATCCTTGTTCAGGAACAGTCAGTGTCGCCTCTTTCAATACTGATGAAACCCGGTCAAGCCACTCTGTTTTGAGTTTGTCAAGTTGAGCGGCGATGCCGGCTTCGGCCATTTCCGTTTCCACCTGGTTGGGCGTGTACAACTCGCCTGTATAGGTCCAAAGCTCGTTCACAGCGGTTTGGATTTTGTTGTGGCTTTCTTCCGTTCCGTCTCCCAATCGAAGCATCCAGTCAGAAGAAAACGAATGTGGTAAGTAGCCTCTTTAATGGCTTTCTCGGCATTGCAGGCCAGGTGGCTGTCTTTGCTGTTGAGTAAGGCCTGGTAGTTCAGGAAATGGAAAATGTCCAAGAAAAACTGTCGGGCCATGGTGTAGGCCCAGTCTTCATTGGGTTGTTCAACAAGCAGCACATTGTAATATTCATTGGCGTTCCGCAAAAAAGCCAGGTCATCTTCACTGCGTTGCTTGCCCTCCAACTCACCAGCATAGCTAAGCAGCATCCGGGTTTGTCCCAGGAGGTCGAGTGATACGTTGGTTAGTGCAATATCCTGTTCCAGGATGGGACCGTGTCCACACCATTCACCCAGTCGCTGGGCCAGGATCAGGGCATTGTCTCCTAATTGCAATATGTATTTTGGATTGGTCATAATGGTTTTATTCCTCTGAATTAATGGTGGAATGCAGCACGATTACATGTGCTTAACTTCATCCGGCAATTTGTAAAAAGTTGGGTGCCGGTAGACCTTGTCGTTGGAAGGATCGAAAAATGCTTCCTGGTCTTCGGTTGATGCATGAATGTGCTTGGATTCAACGACCCAGATGCTGATTCCTTCATTTCTTCTGCAATACACATCGCGTGCATTTTCAATAGCCATTTTTTCATCAGCGGCATGCAGGCTGCCTACATGTTTGTGGCTTAATCCTTGCTTGGAGCGTATAAAAATTTCCCAAAGAGGCCAATCTTTCATTGGTAGTGTTTTAGTAATGGTTAGGAATAGGGAATCCTGGAATTGGATTTTGGCAACTGAATTGGTTTTGCTGGTAATTTGCCCCTGCATGCGGTGGAACCAGGCCACCATCTGAATTCCAGGAGATGGAAGCAGCAAAATGACAGGAGGATTCGTTGCGATAGCAAAAGTACGTCATTTTGTCTGAGTAAGTTGCATTATAGAAATAGAATTATTGCACTACTTTTGTTCTGAAAAGTGGTGTTAGCAACTAATTCAGCCGACCTTACTTTTTTACCAAACCCATTCCAGCACAAAATCTGCGGGTCGAATGTAACCCGGATAAAATCAGAATCCTATGTCTTTGAAATCAGTACTAACCAGTTTGTTTCTCTGCCTGGCTTTTATGGCTCATGCTCAGTTGAAAGGTGGCTTTAAAACCGGACTTAATTTTGCCTCATTCTCCGGTGAATCCGAAATGGATGCAGCGGGCAACAGTTTGGAAAAATGGGAGAATGTTACTGGTTTTCACATCGGCGCCACCTTCTCGTACCATTTTTCAGATAATCTTGGTTTGCGTGGTGAACTGCTCTATTCAAAAAAAGGAGCACGCTATACGTATGAGGGGCAAGGCTTTCGTTTGTTCAACTATTCGGGAGGAAGTACCTATACTACCGGTAACTCCATTTACCGAATCAATGTAACTAATTCCTACCTGGACATTCCTATCATGGGCTTTGCCCGTGTTGGCGATTTTGAATTCGCTGCGGGTGGATATGCCAGTTTGCTCCTGTCGTCAATAGGCGAAGGCTCTCTTACCTACAGCAATGGGATGACCGAGCAGAATCCGGGATTTGTAGTAAATGAATTAAAGTTTATCCTGGACCACAATTACGGCAAGGACTCTCCGGGGACCGGCGATAGCCGCGAAACCATTGTAGCCAATTTGCCAACACAAAACCTCGAACTTCCCCGCTTTTTGGGGGCATACTACGACCTCCCGGAAGATCGTGGCAATCTCTACAATTCTGTCGATTTTGGATTGATAGGCGGTGTATCCTATTACCTGAGTCGGGCATTGTATGCCAACGTACGGGTTCAGTATGGCCTGGCCGACCTGACCAACAACGATGCAGATGCCTCCAAGGCAAACAGCAACAACGGCGCTCCGATTTACAGAAATGACAAGGACGTCAATTTTACAATCCAGGCTTCTGTTGGGTTTAACTTCTAACAGGCTGGTTATCTCATTAAGTAAATCATAGCCTGGTGAAATGCTATTATCGGCAAATGCGGGCGATTTTTTGCTTGTGTATGCAGCCTTCATCCCGGAAGTGCATAACTTGATTAAGATAGGGTCGTGCCTGTGGCAGTCTCAGACTCCCTTGTCCGGTAAGGCATAACCGGCATACTATCTATACCACAAAAGCGTTAAGTAAACGCTGTCTGTTTTAGGTGGTCTTGTTCAGAGTGTAGTTTTATCGTTGGAATGCTAAAATCAAATTCTGAACAAGATCGCACGCTCTGTTTGCGGATAGAGCGCTTTTTTAATCCCTTATCTGCCTGTCCAAACCCAATAATTCATTAAGATGATTAAAACTTACATGCTCAGAGTTTTTCTGATTGCCTTCTCTGCTACGCTCATCCTGGGCGCCTGCCAGAAGAGCGTTTTCGATGAGGCCGAATTGGCAGACCACAGTGCAGAATTTGCATTTCCTGTGTTTTCTACCTCCATTGAACTCAAGGATTTGATGCTCAATATCCTCAACGACACGTTGTCCGGTGATACCATTCAAATCAATCCGGATCAGACCATGACCCTCTATTACTCCGGTGATGTGGCTCAGAAGAAGGCGACTGATATTTTTACCTTCTTTCAAACCGGCATTCTGCCAATTGCAGATACATCGTATTATGCCCCCTTTGAGGCGCCGGATTCAGTGAAAATTTACAAAGTAATTCTAAGCGGAGGAACTGCACAGGTGGTGATTTTGAACACCTTACCGGAGACTGTTACCGGTACCTTTTACATCCCGCAGATGACCAAGGACGGTGTTTCATTTTCTATGCCGTTTACCATTCCTCCAATCCCAAATTTCCCCTGGATTTCACCCGTGATTGATCTGGAAGGCTGGGAATTGGCCTCCGATAACAACAGCCTGTATTTCCGCTATGAAGCCTATCTTCCCGACGGAACACGGGTGCAGATTCCTGAGTCGTCACCAGGTACAGCCGGGGTGGGGTTTGTATTTCAGGATATGACATTCTACTACATGGAAGGATATTGGGGCTATGAAGCCTATCCGCTTACAAAGGATACCATCGAAATTGATATCAACCAAACCAGCCTTCAAGGTGATGTTCATATTGTCGATCCGAAGGTAACGATGACCGTTTCCAACTCCTGGGGTTTTCCTACCAGAGGCGTTGTTCAATACCTGAGCTTTATCGGCCGGGATGGCCTGGAGTATGAATTGGAAAGCACCGTTTTCAATGGGGATAGCCTCGATTTTAATTACCCATCCTGGATAGATGGAGAAGTTGGGCAAACCAAGGATACGCACTACTTTTTTGATAAAACCAACTCCAATATCGATGACATTTTCAATGCACAGCCAACCTCGTTGATTTACGAGGTCGTGGGTGTATCTAATGCTCAGTTGGATCCCAACATTACGGGCTTTATTACAGACAGCAGTGTCATTAAGTTGCGATTAGCAGTTGAAATGGTTTTGGAAGGCTCCGTCCGAAATTTTGGTGCAGATCAAACACTTAACCTGAATTTTGGTGAATTCTCGGATATTGATACAAGCAACATTGAGTCGGTAGAATTCAAACTGGTGACTGAGAATGGAACTCCCATTGCTACAAAAATGCAAATCTATTTCCAGGATGCTGTGGGCAACAACATTGACTCCCTGTTTATCGGTGATGCGCCTTATGTTTTGGAGGCAGCCCCGATAGATGGAAATGGCCTGGCTACGGGGATTACCCGAACCGAACAGTTTATCCCTATGACTGCTGCGCGCTTCGACCGGATTCGAACGGCCACACAAGGGTATTTACGCACCTGGTTTACAACTGCTGATGGGGGCAATGTGCCTGTAAAACTTCTTGCCAACCAGCAAGCCATTGTTTGAACAGACTGAAAGTAAAAAACCAGGTTATAGGCTTACGAATAGACCTCAAAATCAATCCACGATTGATCCGGGGATGGCAAAAGAATGCACACAATCATCCCGCATGCTTTTGCCATTCTCCATTCCATTACCATTCAAAACATATCATGCAAAAGCACCTCCGTTCTTGCTCTTTTCATATTCCTGCCCGTCCAATCTGTTTGCCCAACAGGAAATGTGGCTGAATCAGTCGACCGAACTTTGGCATGCAAACAGCACCAATCCTGCTTTTTTCCCTGCGGAAAAAAACAGTGTAGTGGGGCTGCCATCCTTTGGGTTGGACGGCGCGCATTCTGGTGATGTGACGTACAATGATATGATCCGGAAGGATGGCGACAAAACCTATATTGATTTTAGTCAACTTATTGATCGGTTGGACCCTCAGAATGAGGCATATTACAGCCACCGATTCGAGACTGTTTCATTTGGTTTTCAGTTGCCAATGGGATTGCGGTTGTTTGCAGGGCATGCACTACGTCTAAATACAGATGTGGCGTATCCCAAATCGCTTCCGGAGTTGTTGTGGAATGGAAATGGCCCTTACGTTGGCCAAACGCTGGATATTGCTCCCAGTGCTGTTGTGTATGACTTTAATGATCTGAGTGCGGGACTTTCTTTTACATTTGGCAAAGTATCCCTAGGGGCCCGGATGCATTATTTATCCGGGATTTCATCCTTGAAAAGCGACCCGGATCACCGCACAGCAACGGTATTTACTGATCCGGATATTTATCAACTTACCCTTGAAACAGATTATGCCTTTCACTCTGCGTCCATTATCACCGGGATAGACACTTCCGGTTTGGGATTTGATCTAAAAACAGAAGTCGCCAAAGGCAAACTGTTTTCTCAAAACAGTGGAAGCTCGTTTGATTTTGGAGTGCAGGTCCAGGTAAATGACAAACTCCAGGTGCACGCAAGCGCACTGGATTTGGGTGGCAAAATTAACTGGGAATCCAATGCAGCCTACTTCAAAAGCGAAGGCAAATTCGAATACGATGGAGTGGTTTTTCCTGGCACTGATCTCATCAATAATTCCGATAGCATCGACTTTGATGCCCAATTGGATACGCTCAATGACATATTCAAGTTCGTTAAAACTCCAGAATCGTTTTCGACGAGTTTGCCTGCCCGCTTTTATGCCGGCGCAGCATACCAACTCAACGACCATTGGCGATTTGGCTTGAATGTATTCCACCAAAGCAATGAACAAAACCCAATTACTGCGGTAAGTGTGGCTGCCCGCTGGGCTCCACTGCGCTGGCTTTCTGTGGGGGCTTTGTATGGAGTGAATCAAAATTCAGCCTCAAACCTCGGATTCCAATTGGGCCTGTATCCCGGCCCGGTCCAGATTTATATTCTATCGGATAATCTGGGAAGTGTATTCACCCCTTATGGCTCGTCTGCTGTAAATTTCCGCGGAGGTTTGGCCCTGGTTTTTTAATTTAGAACCTGAACAATTTTGCAACAACTGCCGCAATTTCTGTTGGTGATTAAAATGGATAAATGGCACGACTCGTTTTTATCGTACTGATTGTTCTTCTATTTGTCTTTTTTGCAAAAGACATTTTACCACTAGGAAAGAGTGCACGCCGATGTACCTATTGTGGTGGAGAAGGATATTGGAAGGGTACTCGCGGTGAGCGGAACTTTTGCAAGAAATGCAATGGAACCGGGAAGGAAATTGCCGAATAAAAGCTCTTATTCTTCGACAGATGTGCTGAGGAATTGTTTCTCATACAGGTCCCTGTAATGCCCGTCGGCATTTTCAAGCAGTGCTTCGTGTGAGCCATATTCCTGGACTTTCCCTTTGTCGAGCACAAGGATGTTGTTGGCGTGCCGGATGGTACTCAGGCGGTGAGCGATAATGATCGAAGTTCGTTTGGCAATGAGCTTCTCAATTGCAAACTGAATAACAGATTCCGTTTCCGGGTCGATAGAGGAAGTTGCTTCATCCAGAATCAGGATATCCGGATTGTACACCAGTGCCCGAACAAACGAGATGAGTTGTCGCTGACCCATTGATAGGGTTGCGCCACGCTCCATTACCTGATAATGGTAGCCTCCCGGTAATTGCTCAATAAAGGAATGGGCTCCGATCATTTTTGCAGCCTCGACCACCGTCTCTTCGGAAATATTGGGGTCGCGAAGCGTAATGTTTTCGAGTACGGTTCCTGAAAATAGAAATACGTCCTGAAGAACAATTGCGATTCGACTGCGCAAGGCAAACAGGTCATACTCCTGGATGGATTCTCCATCAACCAAAATGGAGCCGGAGTCGATGTCGTAGAATCGGTTGAGCAAATTGATGATCGTCGTTTTTCCGCTGCCGGTGCTCCCTACAATGGCCAGGGTTTCTCCTGGCTTTACCTCAAAACTAACATCGCGAAGAATTGGCTCTCCTTTAATGTAGGAGAAATTTACCTTGTCAAACAAGAGCCGGCCTTCCATTTTGGCAGGAGCAAGATGTCCCTCATTAGGAATATGGCTTGTGTTTTCCAATACCTGAAATACCCTGTCGGCAGCGATCAGGCCCATCTGGAGGGTGTTGAATTTATCCGCAAGCATCCGAATGGGGCGGTACAACATGGTGATGTATAGCGGGAAGGCAATAAGGGTTCCAAGCGTCACTTCTTCAAGCAGGACACCACGGGCTCCATACCAGACCATCAGGCCAAGTGACAAGGCACTGATTATATCTACCACGGGAAAGAAAATGGCATAGGCCATGATCGAACGGAGGTTCGCTCCCGTATAATCCCGGTTGATTTTGCGAAAAGCTTCAGCCTGATTTTTTTCTGCATTAAAAATCTGGACTATGCGCATGCCGGTAATCCGTTCCTGCAAAAATGCATTCATAGTGGCAATGTGCGTTCGGACTTTTTCATAACTTTTTCTCACCGCTTCCTTAAACCGAATACTGCCCCAAATCAGCAATGGAAACACTGCTAATATTACCAGCGTTAGTTTCATAGATGTATAGAACATCATGAACACAACGGCAAACAAAGTAAGCAGGTCAGAAAGGATGGTAATACTACCTTGTGAGAAAATGGTGTTGATTGACTCAATATCATTGATGGTACGGGTAGTACTTTGCCCAATAGGGGTTCGGTCGAAATAGGATAAATTCAGTTGGGTAATGTGCCGGAAAACCCGGACGCGCAGATCTTTGATTACCGATTGCCCCAACCAGTTTGCATTGTACAGGAAAAAGTAACGGAATACAACTTCCAGAATCAATACACCGAAAACAATACTGGTCATCAGTGCCATGCCCTTAACGTCTCCCGCAACAACATAGTCGTCTACCATCAACTGAAGCAGTTTGGGGCGAATAACGGCCAGCGGTGCCAACACGATTGTTAGCAGTGCAGTGAAAATAAATATCTTCCGGTATGGTTTGACCATACCCAAAACCCTTTTGAAAAGTGGAAAGTTAAACTTGGAACTGGAGTTTGCCATAAGTGCAGAACGCTGGAACGTTGAGTTGGGTTTCAGAAAAGTGAAAAAAGGCACTTACTGATTCAGAGGTGTCTCAAAGTGCTTAAAACACACAACACCTACCTAAACCCAAATTATCATGCAATGTTCGTAAAAAAAGTTGATTGTAGGCCATTGGTCGGAAATTTTGAATTCTTTGTCTTGGAAAACCGCCATGATTTCCTACTTTGGGTATAAATTGCATCAATATTGTAACGAAAAACTTCACAACTATGACAATGATTGATCAAGAAACTCCTGATTCAGGTAATGTATCCCCACGCCCGGTATCCCAAAAATATGGCCTTATGTGGGGTGGGGCTTCAATCTTACTTTCACTTGCCGGCTATCTTTCCGGAATGGATCCACAGCTTCCAGATACCAGTTTATCGGTTAAGGTTGTTTTTGGTCTGGTTGGATTTGCAATTCCTATTTGGGCAATTGTTTCAGCAGTAAAAGAGCATCGTGACCAGGAACTTGGCGGTTACATTTCCGTGGGCCGCGGACTTGGCGTTGGAACGCTTACCGGCTTGTTCGCAGGTCTTGTCGGAGCAGTCTGGATGTTGATTTTTAATTACCTGATCGCACCTGATTACATCAACGTACTGTTGGATGCTCAGTCAAGCCAATTTGAATTCAGGAATGTCGAAGAACAGATTGAAATGGCGCTGAGTTTCTCGTCCATGATGTATTCTCCTCCGGTTCAGGCGATATCTCAAGTGATCGGTAGCGTGCTGTTCGGTCTGATCATAGGCTTGATTGTAGCTTTGATTATGAAACGGGATCGCCCGGTATAATCAAATCAAGAGGTTTCCCAGAATGAGTTTCAGGGAAATCAAACAACAGCAAATAAGACAATCCTCCGATTGCACGTTTTCAGCAATCGGAGGATTTTTATTTTTACCCGGTTGTATTTTAAATAAGCGCCAAGATTTTCATTGGCTATGGCTGGTTATCACAAGTTCCATTGTACTTTTGTGTCGGGTGCCGGGGGGCACCAACGGAATTTATCCAGGAGGCAAGTAAGGGTTTTTAAATCCCGGGGTCTGCCTTTAAATTGACTTAAAATAAATGGAATGCGAAATCCGGGCTTAAAGTATGGAATGTGGGGCGCGATCAGCGTGGTCTTGTATTTTCTGATGTTTTATTTTGTAAAAAAAGAGCTATTCCTCAACCCCGGGGTACAGTGGGGCTCTATGTTGATTTACATTGCCTGTATGTACAAAGCTGCGGAGGAAGACATGCAACTGAAAGGCATTTCTCGCGACTTCCGGCTTTTGAGCCGTCCTCCTTTTATCGCGTTTCTTGTGATTAATCTGGCGTATTGGTTGTATTATTACGGACTGCACCTTGCAGATCCTTCGATGCTCACGCTGCAAACTGATATGCAATTGGAAATGTTGCGTCAAACAATTGCGGATGGAGTAGGTGACCCGGAACATGCCAATAAGATTCGGGAGCAAATTAACTACCTGGAAAATGAAGGGATGAGTATGACGCTTGGGCCGGTATTGATGCGAATGACTATGGGAGCAATCGGAGGATTCGCGCTATCGGCAATTTTGGTTTTTGTAATTAAACGGAAACTTGGGGGCGTTCAATAGCCCCGTTCACTCGAAGTATTTTCTTCACCTCAGCATACATACTTCATGGAAACAGCAGACCATACCACTGAAGAGCCTCGAAAACGGGGGCTTCCCGGCCACAAACCAGGCTTGGGAGGCTTAGTTCGGTTAGCACTACTTGCTATCATTACTGTTTTTCTCTTATTGCACTGTCATCGCGACAAAAAGTTGGACGTACTCCGTGCAGCGTACGCATTTCCCGACTCCCGTTATATGGATCTGGACGGCATGCCTGTTCATTACCGGGATGTAGGAAAAGGAGAAGCCATCTTACTACTTCATGATTCAAACAACTCCCTGCATACCTGGGACGGATGGATCGATTCTCTTTCTGCTACGTATCGAACAATCGCGGTTGATTTACCTGGCTTTGGACTTACCGGCCCGCATCCAAGAGGAAGTTACAGCACCTTTATGTATGTGGAGTTTATCAGTCGGTTTGCCGATTCACTAGGTTTGAAATCCTTCCATCTGATTGGTAATGGGTTGGGAGCACAAATTGCCTGGGTTTTTGCCAGCGAGCAAGGCACGAAATTGAAAAGCCTGGTTTTGATCGATGCACCTGGTTTTGAGCAAAATAATAACTCGGGCGTTGCCTATTTGGCGCGTATCCCTTTTGTCAACCGGCTGATTTGGTCCATTACTCCCCGTGCGGCACTGTGCCAAATGTTGGAGGATATGTATGCCAATGACTCCCTGGTTACGGATTCCCTGGTAAATCGCCACTTTGATCTTTTCCTGCGTGCAGGAAACAGGAAAGCATTTACGGATCAGGTGCAGGTGCGGGACAACCGGCCTCCGGTCAAGGTTGTAGAGCAAATCAATGTCCCTTGCCTGGTAGTATGGGGTGCAGAGGATATTCGAATTTCTCCTGAGTTTGCCTATGAGTTCCACCGGCTTATAAAAGGTTCAGCGCTGAAAATTTATCGAAATGCCGGGCATTGGCCTCAACAGGAGATTCCTGAAAAATCGGTAGGGGATATTCTGAACTTCCTGAAGGGAAGGTTTTAATCTTAGTTCTTTTTGTTTTTGAAATCTATTTGGATTGTATTTAAATAGGTAAGTTGGCCTTTCCTTGCATACCGCTTTTTTGTACTTTCGTACATATCGCCAAAATGGTCGACAGCTCTATGTCGCATAAACCTAAACGTATGAAACGCCTTGCCATCCTGCTATTCATTGCAGGGTTTTTTCACACCACGCTTTTTTCTCAGTCTCCTAGCAGTATTGTTCAACGATCAGAGGACCACGTTCGCGGTAAGAGTTCTACTGCCGATATGGTTATCACAACCGTGCGTCCGAAATGGACCCGAACAATGGAAATGAAAACCTGGGTAAAAGGCACTCAGTATGCCATGATTTTGATAAAATCGCCAGCCAAGGAGAAAGGGACTGCCTTTCTGAAACGGAATCGGGAGGTCTGGAACTGGGTGCCAAGCCTGGAGCGTACCATAAAATTGCCTCCTTCTATGATGAGCCAGTCCTGGATGGGTACAGATTTTACCAACGATGATCTGGTAAAAGAAGCCTCTGCTGTTGAGGATTACACCCACAAATTACTTGGAAGTGGAAAGCAACTCGATTTGGATTGCTACAAAATTGAAATGGTGCCCAAAGCAGATGCCGCTGTTGTTTGGGGGAAAGTGATCGTGTGGATCGATAAAAAAGACTACATGCAACTCCGTACCGAATTTTACGATGAGCGCGGGCGGTTGGTAAATACCATGCAGGGGTCGGAGATCAAACTGCTGGGTGGAAGGCGATTGCCATCCAAACTCACTATGGTGCCTGCTAATAAAAAAGGGCATAAGACAGAAATTGTATACCGCGATATCCAATTTGATACCTCCATTTCAGATGGCTTTTTTACCACTGCCAATATGAGTAAAATCAAATAATCATGCTTCTCGTATTAGCCTGGAGAAACATCTGGAGAAATCGAAGTCGATCCCTGATTACGATGGGGGCGGTAATGTGTTTTGTACTCCTTGCAACCTTTACTGCATCCATTCAGAAAGGGGTTTTTGAAAACCTGATTAAAAATGTTGTGAGCCTGTATTCCGGGCATGTCCAGTTGCATGGGAAAGGGTATTGGGAGGAGCAAAACCTGGAGCATTGTTTTTATTATGAAGATTCACTGAAACAAATTGTAAAATCGGAGTCTGGCGTGCTCGCCCTGGCTGGCCGACTTGAATCCTATGCACTTGCATCTTCCGGGGATATTACCACCGGATGTCTTGCAATGGGAATCGAACCCGCACAGGAACAAACCATCACACACGCTGAAGATAAATTGGTTTCAGGTGCCTATCTTGAAGATGAAGACCAGGCGGTCTTGGTGGCTGAAGGACTTGCTTCACGACTGAACCTTGGGTTGGGAGATACATTGATTCTGTTATCTCAGGGGTTTTATGGTAGTACTGCTGCTGCACAATATCCGATCAAGGGCTTGTTGCATTTTGGTTCCCCTGAATTGAACAAGCGTGTGGTGTATATGCCTTTAGCGCAAGCACAGAATTGGTTGGACGCGCCGGGTTATGCGTCGGCACTGGCCATGGCACTTGAGCCGGGAGCAGAACCAAATGAGGTGGCCCGTGTTCTGCGGGCGGAGGTGGATACTTCTGTGTATGAGGTGATGAGTTGGGAAGAATTGATGCCGGAGGTGGTTCAGTACATCAAAGCCGATACAGGAGGGATGTATATCTTTTTGGGCGTTTTATACCTGTTGATCTCATTTGGAATTTTTTCCACCCTATTGATGATGTTCGCTGAAAGGCAACGGGAATTTGGTATGCTTATATCCCTGGGCATGCATAAATCCAAAATAGCACTGATGGTTTTGATGGAGTCTATTACACTCACCTTTGCAGGCGCATTGGCAGGCGGCGCCCTCAGTCTTCCCTTTGTATTGTATTTCAACCGATATCCTTTACGGATGGATGGTGAGATAAATGAGGTGTACGAGCAGTTTGGATTTGAGCCAATTTTTCCAACCTCCCTGGAGCCATCGGTATTTCTCATTCAGGCCGGACTGGTATTCATAGTTGGGTTTGTTTTAGGACTTTACCCATTCTGGAAAATCATGCGAATGGATCCTGTGAAGGCCATGCGCACCTGATACTGATTTTGCCCTGGAACCAATTTGAAATGAAAAAAACACTGGTTTTAAAAACCAACTCGAATTATGATATTTAGCATTGCCTGGCGTAATTTATGGAGGTCTCCCTACCGGAGCCTGCTCATCATCTTTTCGGTGGTGTTGGGGCTTTGGTCAGGTGTAATGATCAATGCCATATATTATGGTATGGGCATTGGCCGAATGGATATGGCTATTCGTCAGGAAGTATCGCATATTCAAATTCACCATCCGGAGTATGGGGCAGATGAGGAACAGGCCCACCTCATGTCTGAGAGCCGCTTGTTGCCGGTATTGAGTAGCGATGCACGGATCGAGGCATTTTCGTTCAGGACTTGCAGCAACGCGATGCTTGCCAATGCAGCGGGAACCCGTGGGGTCACAGTACGTGGCGTTTATCCCGAATGGGGAGGCCCAAACCAGGCAACTAAAAGACCTGATGGTGGATGGGGACTACCTGGATACCACAATTCACAATGAGATTTTTATTGGTAAGCGCCTGGCCGACCGGATGAATTTGTACCTGGGCGATAAGGTGGTACTCACCATGGTGGACACTGCCAATGAGATCACTGCCGGATCGTTTCGCATTTGCGGATTCTATCAAAGCGCAAATACTCCACTGGATGAAGCCAATGCATATGTTGTAAAGCGTGACCTGGACCACTTGCTGGGAACCAATGGCAGCATGCACGAAGCCGCTGTATTGTTGTATGAAGACAGTCAACTGGATTCTGTATTTGCCGACCTGAGCGCAGCGCTTCCGATTTGAAAGTTGAAACCTGGAAAACTATTTCACCTGAGACGGCCTATGTGATCACCTCGCTGGATGCTTTTGCCATGGTTTTTATGGTCATTATCTTGCTTGCTCTGGCATTTGGAATTGTAAATACCATGCTGATGGCAGTATTGGAACGCCGGCGGGAACTCGGTATGTTGATGGCTGTAGGAATGAGTAAAACCCGAGTGTTTTTCATGGTGTTATGGGAAACCATCCTACTGTCGGTAGTGGGTATGCCTATCGGATTACTAGCAGCTTGGTTTAGCGTAAAACTTTTAGCAAAAACCGGAATTGATATGAGTGCGTATGACGGGCGATAGCCTTGCCGAATTCGGATACAGTCCGGTGATCTATCCATATTCTGGCCTACCAGCAACCTCATACAAACTATTGTGTTGGTTTTTGTGGCAGCATTGATTTCTTCTTTGTTCCCATCCTGGAAAGCCCTGCGACTTAAGCCAGTGGATGCCATCCGCCACTAAACCCAAAATCTGATTCAGTTATGGAAAAAGAATGCATCATAGATATTCAAGGGGTTAGTAAAACCTACCAGCCGGACACCACAGTTCCGGTCCATGCAGTCAATGGGGTAGATATCAAAATCAACCTGGGAGAGTTCACCGCATTGGTAGGGCCATCAGGCTTCTGGTAAGACAACTCTTGCTCAATATTATTGGTGGACTGATGCGCCTCCACGAAGAATAGTACGCGTCAATTCAGTGGATATTACCCAATTACGAGCCAATGAACTGATTGATTTTCGACTTCAGAACATCGGTTTTGTTTTTCAGGCATTCAATCTGATTCCTGTATTGTCTGCGTATGAAAATATTGAATTCATCATGCTTTTACAAAAAGCATCCAAATTAGAGCGGGAAAAACGGGCCATGGAATTGCTGGAGGCGGTGGATTTAAGCGAGAAAAAAGATGTGCGCCCGTCCCGGCTTTCAGGTGGACAGCAACAGCGCATTGCAGTGGCAAGAGCCCTGGCATCCAAACCCAAAATTATCCTCGCCGATGAACCTACTGCAAACCTGGATAGCCAATCGGCTGCCAAGTTGTTGGATATTATGGAGAAACTCAACGAAAAGGAGGGCACAACCTTTTTGTTTTCCACCCACGATCAGCGGGCAATTGAAAGGGCACGCAGGGTGATTAAATTGGTGGATGGGCAGATTGTTTCAGATTCCAAATCCTGATATGCGTTCAATACTTACCACGCTCTTTCTGCTCTTTGCCCTGCAGATCGTTTCTGGGCAAACCGACTCGGTTGCTATTCAACATTGGCAACATCGGGGTTATGTAAAAAACCTTCAAACCTGGA
Organism: Saprospiraceae bacterium; assembly: GCA_041392625.1. Classification (GTDB taxonomy): domain Bacteria; phylum Bacteroidota; class Bacteroidia; order Chitinophagales; family Saprospiraceae; genus M3007. Next base: position 46,094 of record JAWKLR010000026.1, read on the forward strand.
GTTTCTCCGATGCGCCAAACAGCCTGTTTACCGGTGCGTTTTTTCACTGGCGGGAGCAAATTAACTGGACCCTTTCGTCTAACTGGACCTTCGAATTAGGCTTGCGTGGAAAGGGTGTTTTACGGCGAGTGGGTGCGTCTGCAACCCGATTGGGCTGATGCACTCGATCAGGATGCCGGTCTGCTTGATCTGGCTACGGTTCCGTTGGATAAACCGGCTATTATCGGAAGTTTGCTTAGTGATCGGTTGTGGGGCAATGGGCAAAAGATAAATGGCGAATCCGTTTTGGCAGGCAACGAATCAATTGGGGGTCGCACTGCTTTGGAACCCCAATGACTTATTCAATGCATATAATTTTCTGGATTTTGATTACGAAGAGCGTCCGGGAAATGATGCGTTGCGCGTACAATACCAGGTAAATGACTTTGAACAGATTGAACTGGCATATGCACCCGGAAAAAACTCCTGGAAGGAAAGCATTGCTGCTGCGCGGTACCGGGGCCATATCGGATATTACGATTGGCAGGTACTCACAGCATATTACCACGACCAAGTCGTTCTGGGAGGCGCCTGGGCTGGCAACTTGGGGACCTCCGGTTTTAAAGGCGAGCTGTCGTATTTTAACCCCTTGGACTCTGATGTTAAGGAGCCGGCCTTTAGTGGCAGTGTGGGTGTTGATGGACTTTTGGGAGGGCAGTGGTTTTGGACCGCCGGATTTCTAATCAATACCAATGGATCTGCTGATAAATTGGATTTGGAGCAACTTGGCAGATCAAACCTCAGTCCTGAAAATCTTATGCCGGGCAAGTTCTCAACGGCTGCTTCGATCAGCCATCCTATCACACCCTTAATTAACGGAAGTCTTAATGTGGTGTATTCTCCAAATGGGAACCTAACTATTTTTATTCCAAGTATTTCCTGGTCTGCGGCATCCAATTGGGATTTGGATTTGGTCGCCCAAAGCTTTTGGCTGGATGGGTTGAATACCTATGAAAATGGGCAAACAGGAATTTTCCTGCGGGTTAGATGGAGTTATTGATGCTCCTCATTTTTCCCATGATCCCCGCCCCCGTAGAGACGCATGATCATGCGTCTCCCAGCAACGAACAAAAAAACAGCACGAAAAAGCACTTCCTGTCAGGTAACACACGTTCCCCCCTTTTCGGTGGAGGTTAGACGCATAATCATGCGTCTCTACGGGGGTAGGTTATACGTTGAATGAAATCAATTTTTCCGGTCAAAAAATCAAGGTTGTTGTTGGAGTAGTTTGATTTAAATTGTAACTTTGTAATTCAAAGTACTTTTAAATAAAAAATCTTTCGGTTATGACCATACAAAACAGAAGATACAGCCTTGTTTTTATCGCAACCTCCGTGTTGTTGTTGATTCCACTTGTAGCAATGCTATTTACCAATGAAGTTGACTGGTCTCCATTTGATTTCTTAATCATGGGAGGCCTTTTACTTAGTGCTGGTTTGGCGATTGAATTCTTTACGAGAAAAGTGAAAAACAAAACCATGGGAGTTATTTTGGTTTTATCAACCCTCCTGGTATTTCTTCTAATATGGGCCGAACTGGCTGTTGGAGTGTTTGGAACGCCATTTGCCGGGCACTAGCAATTCGCGGGCGGAATAATCCGCCTGCTGAATTCAATGTTTCAATATGGTACGAGTTGCTGGTTAGTCCACCTCAGGGTGGATTGTTTTACATTTCCTCCGGGCCTTCTCCGACCCAGTCACCCATGACCCAGTCGTTTTGGCAATGTTGCTTCAATTCCGAATCAATAAAGGCACGAACATCATGGATGATTTCTTCCGGATAAAGTAAGTGGATATTGGGCCCTGCATCCAGGCTGAAGAACAGTGGTTGTTTGGTTTCCGCACGGTAAGCGCGGATCTTTTCAATCAATGCAATGGTGCCGGGCTTCATCAACATAAATGAAGGCTTGCTACACATCATCAGGGCATGTAGTGTAAGTGCTTCGTCTTCAGCAAGTTCACCAAAGGTTACAACATCTCCGGCTTTAAGCGCATCCAGAAGTGTACCCATGCGTTTTTTGGCTTGCGTATAGCGTGCATCTGCGTATACATTGCCTTCCATGAGTGCGTGGCCGGCACGGCTGGATACCGATTTTTCTTCATTACTGACAATCAAAATATCATCGTGGAACCCTTTAAATACCTCGTGGATCTGGTCGCCAATCGGTACGGCATATTCGTTGGATGAACCCTCTACTCCCGGCATCTCTCCCCACACTGCCGCATGTGAAAAAATAGAACGGCAAGCACTTCCACTCCCTAAGCGTGCCAGATAGGATGCCTTGCGATCAAATGCATCGCCATCCTTTAATGTTCCGAACAGCGCATCCTCCAGAGAACACAGACACAGGGCCAGTGCCGACATGGCCGAGGCAGAAGAGGCAATTCCCGCTGAATGGGGGAAGGAGTTGCCCGATTGAATATTCAACTTCAACTGATTCAGAAAAGGATAAATGGGGAGCAGGGATGTCAGATATTTTTGAATTTTTTCCTTAAATGCTTCGTTGGCTTCCTGATGAAAAGAAAACTCAAGTTCAATCTCATTGCTCGTAGATTCTTTCAACTCGTATTCCAATACCATATCGGTAAAAGAGGAAGACAGGGTCAAACTGAGGTTTGGGTTTTTGGGCAATTGTGTACCGTACTTTCCCCAATATTTTACAATGGCAATGTTGCTTGGGCTGCGCCAAATAATTTTTCCGGGCTCCGGGGCCTGCGCAGAATCCAGGATTAACTTTGAGTTTTCGTACATGATATATAGATGTTCTTTTTGTGGAAAGTCCTGTTTGTTGTTTTTATGAACCCGCTCGCAATACCGCAGGTTCAGCATTCCTGCAAAGGAACACTATCAACTCCATTTTTTCAAAAGGAAGGATCAAGTTCTTTCAATTTCATGCCTGAAAGGCCTTGTACGCTGAAAAAGAAACACACAGATTCCAAATAAACAGCTGTTGACTGCGTTAAAACCCGGAGTACCGCTCGATTTCAAAGGGCGATTTGTAGTTGATGTTTATAGAAAACAAAGCCGTTGAAAAATTTATACGCTTGTTTTTTTACCATGCTTTAACTGGTAAAGCCTACTTTTGTTTGATTTCAAATTAATTTTACCAAATCCACCTGCCTCCCCTTAGTTCTATGTGGCAAAAAATTCGAAGAATCGGTTTTGAGATTTACTGTTTTATCACAGCACCCTTTGTGATGAAAAACTGCCTGGGCATGACGGCTTTGCTAACCACTATTTTCCTCATGACATTCTGGTGGTTAAAATGCTACACCAATCATGGAGAGAGTGTTCAGGTGCCAAGTTATGTTGGGATGAATGTGGCCGAGGCCGCAAAAAAAGCACGAAACCGCAATTTTAGAGTTGCCCTTGCTGACTCTGTTTACATGCCAGGCAAAGCACCGGGGCAGGTAGTAAGCCAAGATCCCGATGCAGAAAGCCGGGTAAAAGAAGGGCGTACCATTTATTTTACCATTACCAAAAGCAATCCCGATATCGTTAAGTTGCCCGACCTGCGTGGTGGTGATGACTACGAACTATACAGTCGGAAATGCTCCCGCCTGGGTTTGAAACCTCGGATTGTCGCCCGGATTCCAGACCCTAAATCCGAACCCAATACCATTGTTGATGTAATCCACCGAGGCGATACCATCACCCGGGATATCCGGTATGGCTATACCCTGGCCATGGGTGCAACGGTTGATTTTGTAGTTACCGAACAAATTGCCCTGGAAGTGGAAATTCCGGATTGTATCTGTCAGACCTATGGTGCTGCTAAATTTCTGCTCAGCACAAGCAACCTGAGTGTTGGTTCAGTCATCAAGGACGGGACGGTGATTGATGAAGAAACAGCCTATGTCTGGCGACAAACTCCGGCATTCAAACCTGGTGAGATGATGCGTGTAGGGGAACAGGTGGATCTATACCTGACCCAGGAAATCCCGGATGGATGTTTAGAAAATTAACTCATAAGTCTAAAATACTACCCTGTCAGAATGGATATTCAAGTTGATGAACTGTACAAAAAATTGAAAGACGGAGATGATTTTGTCTTTGTCGATGTAAGAGAACCCTGGGAAAACGAAGAATTCGCTCTTGGTGCGAAGTTGATTCCATTGGGTGATTTGGTGAACCGCTTATTTGAATTGGATTCTTACAAGAATTCGGAAGTCGTGGTACACTGCAAGTCGGGAGGCCGCAGTGGTGTTGCCAAAGCTTTACTCGAAGGTCAGGGCTTTACCAACGTGCGCAATTTAATCGGAGGGGTACTGGCTTGGAAAGATGCCTATGGGAATGAAGTACCCTGATCCAAAAGCCTGTATTTTTTTTCTTGCATGCCTGTTGTCGTTGATGGGATGCACGCCAAAGCGGATTACGGTTGCCCTTGAACCTGCGCCAGCAGTTCAGGACATACAACAGCTGAAACGCGGTAATTTGCGCTGTTTTGACTGGAAGAATTACATGGCAGATCCGGAACATCCGGAGTGGACCGTTCACCGCGTTATTCGGGTGAATGTGCATGTACTTGATAATGCAGCAGGCAATGCACATATGCCGCAGGACTCAGCGCGAGCGTACATTAAGGAGTTGCTTCGCCGGGCCAATACCGACCTGGATACAAATTTTCGAAATTGGCAGTCTCCTCTTGGAACCGTGGTGTTGCCCAAGTCGTATTCCTACCAACTGACACCACAGCCGGTTCTAAAGGACGACGGCATCTATTTTCACTACGATGACAAACTTTGGTATTTTGTTTCCAAAGGAAAAAATCAAAACAACTACAGTCGGGAAGTAATCGACAAATACAGCATTGGTTCGGATTCAATTCTGAATATTTTTGTTCAGGTGCATCCGCCCGATAGCGTTGCATCACCGTATTATAAATCAGGTGCGCAGGGCATTGCCTTGGGAACCTCTTTGAAAATAGCCGGCTTACTTGAATCCGGGGAACCGCCCAGAAACTTCAGGGGACTGCTGAATCATGAAGTTGGCCACATACTTGGTGTGCAACATGCATGGATGGAAGATGGCTGTCCGGATACAAAGAACCACCCCAACAATTGCTGGACCTGGTCGCGTAATCCACCCTGCAAGGACAATGCATCCAACAACATGATGGATTACAACGGTTACCAAAATGCGCTCACCCCCTGCCAGTTGGCGAAAATCCATTCAAATTTTGCCAAGGAAACCCATCTTATCCGGAAATGCCTGGTTCCTACTTGGTGTGTCCGCAATCCGGAGAAAGACCGCATTATTCAGGATTCCATAGTGTGGGAGGGCGCACAAGATTTAGAAGGAAATCTGACCATCGCCTCAGGCGCTTACCTGGAAATGCGCTGTCGGGTTTCGATGCCGGCAGGTAGCCATATATTGGTTGAGCCCGGTGGTGAACTTTTTATAAACGGAGCCCGCCTACACAATTCTTGTGAAAAAAATTGGGAAGGGATATTTATCCAGGAGGAAGGCAGTCGTAAAGGAGTGGTTGCCTTTTCCGGCGATTATTTGTTGGAGCATGTTAGCCCTTCCAAAGACAAAGCCAAAAAGTTGAATGCAACAACAGGAGCGGAACAACGTTCTAGGTAGGCAGTCCAATTTCGGATCCGGCTGATTTAGCCAAATAAACACAGAACAGGTTTTACAAATTATACTACAATGAATAAGTACAAAATAGGCGCGTTGATTTTCTTTTTAGGTGCATTCCTGTGTATTGCACCAGCATGCAGCCGTAAATCCGGCTGTCCAGCAAATGAAGCCCTGCAAACACCGGTGAACAGAAAGGGCGAACTTAAAACAGGTAAGGGCTCCAAGTCCGGTCTTTTCGACAAAAAAATGCGCAAACGCATGGGTAAGTAAATCCAGGATTTAGACATCCTCTTGCACCCCCTAGTTTTTTCCCAATATTTCAAAGTGTTCTTCCAGGCGGTACCCTTGCGCATCAACCAACGTAAGTTGGTGGTTTCCAATACTGGGTTGCAGGGCCATTTCATGAAAATGTTTGGTACTGCCCAGGTAGGTGCCGTCCAGATGCCAGTAGATTTCTGAATCCGGGTTTCTATGTGCTACCTGAAACACCGTACTACTTAGTTTGCCATCCAGGTCAACCGGTACATAGATTTTGGTGTGCGCCTTTGGATAGATAAGTTGCATCGGTTGGTAGTTGGATGCTGTCTGCATACCATTTCTGCAATCTTCCCGAAACGGGGGAGGCACTTGATAGGAGGGATTTCTACTTTTAAAATAATATTCCTCCAGCGGAGGCAGGATAAACCAGGGCACGTGCGGCATGCGATCGGGAAGTTCGCAGTCGGCATGTACTTGCCAGGCTCCATCCGGGCTCAGATGCAGCAATTGATGGTAGGTGCAGGCAGGTGCTTTCAGGCCGCTTTTGGGCACCCAAACAGAATCGGCCTCACAGTAATTCCCTTTGCGGTATCCGCTTTCCCTGCAAACTGGAATTAAGGCCATAGCATCATAAGGAGGGTCAAACCAATCTGCATCGGGGAGAATTGCAAATAAATCAAACAGCACCGGTGCAGCACGCTGTACTCCAACCAGGCCTGGTCTACCTTCTCCGTCGGCATTCCCTACCCAGACCCCTACAGCATAGCTGGAGTTTACCCCACTTGCCCAGGCGTCCCGAAATCCAAACCTTGTTCCTGTTTTCCAGGCTATAGGGCTACTGGTTTGGAATAGCTCCCACTCTCCGGCACTGGCAGGGCGTTCAACGTGCTGCATGGCTTCAAAGGTGTGCCAGATGGCACCCGCACTCAACAGGTCATTTTGTTTAAGCAGTTTTTCCTGCTCCACGGGTCGGACCTGGAACGATGCAGGCCGGAAGTCATTTTCTGCATACATGCCATTGCGCTGGTAAAATGCGCCAAGTCTTCTCGCCATGCAGGCATAGGTATTTGTGATGTCGAGCAAGTTGGCTTCCGCACCGCCCAGGATGAGTGAAAGCCCATAATGGCCTGGTGATTTGTTAATTGTTGTGAACCCAAGTCGCTTCAGGTTGTAATGATATTTCTCCAGCCCGTACTCCTGAAGGAGCAAAACAAAAGGGACATTCAGAGAACGGACGAGTGCCCGTTGAGCGCTCACCACACCGTCGTAGTTTTCGTAATAGTTTTCCGGCTTATAGCGGCCAAGTTGGACGGGTACATCGGTCAGGAGACTTTGGGGCAAAATGGTTCCGCTTTCCAGTGCAAGGGTATGGAGGAAAGGCTTGAGGATACTGCCGGTGCTCCTGGGAGCCCGGATGACATCTACTTGTTCGCCGTGTTCGGATCCGGCGCCAAGTACATTTCCTACATAAGCGAGCACTTCACCGCTTGGAACATCTATAATTACCGCAGCCAGGTTGTGAATCTGATTGCCCCGGTTTACAAGTTGATGCCGGCTCAAAATCTCGTTGGCTTGTCGTTGCAGATCGGCCTGAATGCTGGTTTTGAACCGGTTCTTTTCAGGATTCGCTGCTTCCATGCGATCCAGAAGGTGCGGAGCAAGACGCGGAAGCGGGGTAGGGGCATCCGGTAAGGGTTCTTCCATGGCCAGCTCGGTAGTGATGGCATCTATTTTTCCTTCCTTATTAAGTATTTGAAGCAGTCGATTTCGTTTTGCCAGCAATGCATCCCGGTTGCGACCCGGGTGAATCAGTGCCGGATTGTTGGGCAATACGGCTAGTGTGGCTGCTTCAGCCCAGGAAAGAACTGAAGGCGCTTTATTAAAATACCTCCAGGAAGCGGCTTCAATGCCTACTACGTTTCCTCCAAAAGGAGCATGGCCTGCGTAGAGGCGGAGGATGTGCTCCTTGGAGTATCCCGCTTCGAGGCGTGTGGCCATCACAAGTTCCTTTAACTTTTCCCAGATTGTTCTGGGAGGGTTGTTTTGCGCCAGGCGAATAACTTGCATACTTATGGTGCTTGCGCCGGAAACAACCTTGCCTTGTTGGATGTTTTGACGAATAGCCCGAAACAAACTTAGCGGATCAACCCCCGGATGATACCAAAAACGTTTGTCCTCAAAAGCGACAACACAGTTTGCGTATTTTTTAGGGAGTGAGTCGGGTGTTGGAAACCGCCATTGTCCATCTTCTGCGATGCGTGCACCCAACAGAACGGAGTTTCGGTCCTCCAATACGGTGGAGTAGGGTTTGTTAAAAAGAGGACGGGGCAAACAAAACAGCCATATTAAAAACAGGAGTGCCCCGGAGCCGACAATAAGGGGATGCCTTTTTGTATATTGGACCAGTTTTTGTTTTGATTTGGTCCAGAAAGCATGCAACGTTTTTCCAAGGGCGTGCATCTTATTAGTAAGATGCTCCATGTTGCTTGAATGAGGAGAAAAGTGGCTCATTTGGTTTAATAACGTATGATGGGACAGGTAATTTGGGCTGGAAGTTTAATTCCGGGCATTCTTTTATACTTTTGTTTGCAAAAAGTCAATAAATTTAACACTTGTTTTATAGAATGAACGAAACTTTTTCCTGTTTATTCGTATTATACTAGTATAAGCTTGCGAATGGATAGTATTCGTTCATGCATGTCTTTTTTAATTATACCTTAAATACACTCCATAAACCTAAACTTAGAACTTTTAGAGAAAAGAGGAGCTTGTTCTCCATTAAACTTTTACCTTCAAGTCAAATATTTCTTATTAGAGAAAAACATGCGTCAACTTAAGATTACCCACAAAATTACCAATCGGGAGAGCCTTGCATTGGATAAGTACCTCAACGACATTGGAAAAATTCCAATGCTGGTTGGAGACGAAGAAGCTGAGCTCGCCCGCAAAATTAAAGAGGGCGATAAAGAAGCGCTTGACAAGATGACCCGCGCAAACCTGCGTTTCGTGGTTTTTCTGTTACTTAAGCAATACCAAAATCGGGCTATCGCTTTCTGATTTGATCAACGAAGGCAACGTCGGCTTGATGAGCCGCTAAGCGATTTGATGAAACCAAAGGATTTAAATTTATTTCCTATGCCGTTTGGTGGATTCGTCAGAGCATCCTTCAAGCAATTGTAGAAAATAGCCGGATTGTTCGGATGCCGCTCAACAAGGTTGGCTCCTATAATAAGGTAAATGAAGCCTATTTGTCTTTTGTCCAGGAGTTTGAACGGGAACCCTCTGATGAGGAATTGGCAGAACTGCTTGATATGAGTCCCAAAGAAGTTCAGACTATGATGCGCAGTACGGTTCGGCACGTATCCTTTGATGCTCCTTTGGCCAACGCCGATGAAGGCGCTGCTACGATGCTGGACGTGTTCATGTCGGAGGGCGGCGATGAGCCAGATCTGGCGCTTATGTCTGAATCACTCAAGGAAGAAGTTGCCCACGGCCTAAGTACCTTGTCACCCAGAGAAATGGAAGTTATTTCTTCCTATTATGGTTTGCGCGGATACAAGCCGCTAACTCTGGAAGAAATCGGTGAACTGTATGGCCTGACCCGGGAACGGGTGCGTCAAATAAAAGAACGGGCGATCCGCCGCCTGCGAAAATCCTATAGCGGGGCATTGAAAACCTACCTTGGTTAACAGATACTAAATAAAACGATACAGCCCATTGGAGCATTTGCTTCAATGGGCTGCTTTTTAAGTGATAATTCCATCCTATATATAATGAGCGGGCAGTTGCAGGATTCCCGTTTGAGTTCATCATTGGCTCCAGAATGTCGGATCACAGGTTCTGTGGGGTGTTATGTACCCTTTGATTTTGTTGTAAAACAACTTAAACAGGCTCTTTAAAAAATCGCTACTCCTTTGAGCAAAAAAGCGGAACTTTCGCGGCTTTAGGCCATAGGGCCTCAAGAAACCAGGTGGTATTAAACCTAGCAGTGGGAATTTTCATTAAAACAATGGCGGCAACGAAACGGTTGGATATCGGAAATACGCGTACCAAATTAGGTTTGTTTGAAAACCAAAATGCTCCTGGAGCAAGCGATTTGGGTTGATTGGTCGTTAGAAGATTTGTTGTCTTTTATTCACAGACACCAGGTTCAGCGGGCTGATTGTCTCTTCTGTTGCTGAAAAAAATCCGGATTTAATCCCTGTGTTGAGCCGTGATTTAGAGGTGCTGGAATTGACACACCACACCCCCCTGCCATTTGAAAACACCTACAAGACTCCGGAGACACTTGGAAAAGACCGGGTTGCTGCAGTAGCTGGAGCGCAGGAGTTGTTCCCGCAGAGAAATTGCCTGATTGTGGATTGTGGAACCTGTATTAAGTATGAGCTTCTTGAAAGCGCAGGCGTATACCGGGGAGGTAACATCGCACCCGGACTGCACATGCGAATCCGGGCAATGCATCATTTTACCGCCCGGCTGCCGGAAGTTTCTATGGAATTACCGGAGAAAGCCCTGGGAAGCAGTACTGAAACAGCACTTCAAAATGGCGCTTTGCTGGGAGCGATTATGGAGATTCGGGCTTTTTTCAACAGCATGCAGGCTTTATACTCAGACTTGCAGTTGGTGCTAACCGGAGGGGATGCCAGTTTTTTAAAAACACACCTTGAAGCAGAACAGCCAGTTCTTGAACCGATGCTCACGCTTTTTGGATTAAATGCAATATTAGATTTCAATACAGAAACAAAATAGTTTGTTTGAACACATGAATATGAAACACAAAATAACCCTTCCGGCCAAACAGGTAGTTGGCGCATTCCTTTTGTTGTTTGTTGCTGCCATCGGTTTTGCTCAACCTAAACAGAATTCTCCGTATTCCCGATATGGCATTGGCGACCCACTGCCCAGTTACTTTGCAAGTCAGGCTGCAATGGGGGGGATGACTGCCGCATTTCACGATCCATTTCATTTGAACCTCAATAACCCGGCCTCGTATGCATTCCTGAAGTCCACGGCTTTAGAGACCGGCATTTTTGCCAAACAGTCTAACTACGAATCAGGTGCAGATAAAGCTACAAACTGGAGTGGAAATCTTGGCTACCTGGCCTTGGGCTTTACCCTGAAGAGTCCGGTGAACGAAGTGCTTGACCGCAAAAAGTCCCCCTGGCAATTAGGCATGGGGCTAGCGCTTACTCCTTATTCATTGGTAGGCTATAATGTACAGACGGCAGATAATATTTCCGGAGGGCTCGACAGCATCATCAATACCTTTGAAGGGAATGGTGGTTCGTACAAACTCAACTGGACCAACGCCATTAAGTATAAGCATACCGCAATCGGGTTGAATCTCGGTTGGATGTTCGGTAAAGCCAGTTATGAGAACACTACCGTTTTTGTTGATAGCCTTCCAACCTTTACCAATACGTTCCGGGATGCTGTCAATATGAATGGCTTTGTATGGGGTGTAGGCGTTCAACACGATTTGATTCTCAAGTACAATGCAAACAACGCAGAGTTGCCAACAAAATGGATAACTATTGGAGCGTCTTTGGATGGACA
>JAWKLR010000027.1:0-56001 GCA_041392625.1 Saprospiraceae bacterium
GTATTACGCCATCGATCAAGCCACTCCCTTAATCTTTCCCATACCCAAAGCGCTCAAACCGCGCGCTATCCAACACAAATTCATTCGTATTCGGGGCACGGCTGTATTGAATAAACACATCAAACTGGTGCACAAAGCCCTTGGAGAATAAAACAAAGAGAAAGTCGGGTCGGTCGCTGCCCGTCCGCCCAAACAGGTTCACATAAAACGCCGCCTCCCGCTCCCGCTGTATCCGCTCCCCTTCCTCCGGGCTGACCAGCAGAACAGGTGTACCCGCAATATGTCCCGGCAGTTCGATATCCGGAAAATCATCCGCCTGCCCAAAGACATGCTTCCCAAAATACAAGGTATCAAATCGAAGCCCATATGCCGAATCTACCTCCCGGATGTAATCGGCTATAGCCTGGGTGTAGAGTTGTTGGAGATCAAGCTCCGCGCTTGCTCCTTTTATTTCTGCGGTTTTTTCTGGTTTGGAATTTGGGGTGGATGGTGTGGGGGTGGTGCAGGAGAGGAGTAGAAAAACCAAGATCTGCGCGCTGAAGTTTTGCATCAGTTAGTTGGGTCTTGTTGGTACGAAAGGAACGGGAATAGCACAGCAAGTCCGTGTCTAAATAAACTCTACTTGATTTAGAAAAAAATCTATATCAATTCCTTCTATTGACTCAGGAGAGGACTTATCATCCTGAATTACTTCTTCTAGTGATTTCATGATATCAACTATAAACAAGTCATTAATTCTTCCTGAATGGAGTTTATTGACTAACGCTAAATGCCTGATGCCTATAATTCTATCAGTTGGGTCGCATTTAAAATATCGAATTAGAATATTCAAATAAGCCCTAAAATCGCCATGTCTAGTCTGTTGACCTAACATGATCGTTTCACTATCCTGCTGCTTGAAAATTTGTGTACGGATTAAAAGCAAAAGTCTCATATTTAAAAACGCCAAATAAATACCTTCCAACACATCAATAAGGTGATCTTCTAAAAGGTCTTCAAAGAATCTCAAGGTAAGAAAAGCAGCAAACCGGTCACAATACATCTCTTCTACGAGGCCTTCATCCTGAGTAACTAAGTCCTCAACACTCTGTCGATATTGATCTATAGCCTCAAAAACCTCCTGAAGATATTTGTCTTTATCCTGAATATTATTGAATATTTCATTGTGTTGTTCAGGATTTATTGGATAAAATGTTTGTATTGCTTCAAATTAGTTGATCGCGTTCTGCTTCTGATGTATAAACCTAGTAGATAGCTTACTATTAAGCAGCCCTAACGCTTTATGTCTAATTTTTTCTAAAATCTTTGAAATGTCTCCATTTTGCTTTAGGAATGAATGTGCTAATTCATGTGATAAGGCAAATACTTCTGCAATTTTGGAAATCTGCATACGCCTGATTTCATTTCGATCATTTAAATAGGATCGGCTATTCCCTAATTCTATTTTTGCAGACATGGCATAAACCAAGGCTAAATTATCCATCCGATTCAGATTAAGATATTCAGCAGTAATTTTTTTCAAATAACTATATCTCTCATATTCATTTTGGGAATTATAAAGCAACCTGTTTAAAATGTCAAATGAATTGCTCAAATACTCGTCATATATCAAGTACTCATCTTTATTGATAGCCAAAATTTCACACACTCTATTCTGAGACCTGACGACTATCAACTCTGGCGAAGCAAACCAATCAAATTGATTTGAGATGATATTACATATCATCGAATATTTTACTGCTATAAGCCTTTCATTTTGTGGTTTGCCCAAGAGCTTCCTTGAGTTTTCCAAATAGACTTTAATCATTTTTTTTCATTTTTTCAAATTGCTGAATTACCTCTTGAATGTTCTCTGCATGTACATTTTCAATTTCAAACCCTTTATATCGTATCTTTATTTTCAGTTTCTTCCTGGATTTTTTGTTTAAAAAATCTATCAAAAACGGCAGACCAATACCGGCTATATCTACAATGATTTGTATCACATCCGTGATTCCACCATCTAACCGTTTATTATCGACTATTGTAAATTCAACCCCATCTTGGTCAAGGGTATCAATAAGTTCATTTGCAAATTCTTTGCTGATTTCAATAATCATAAAACCGGGTTTTAATAAATTACTGTGAATAGAAGGCATCGTTGGAGCATCGGCCTTACGTTGAATATACTGCCCAAGAGTTTATTTTAATTTACTTCAACTACTAAGAGTCACTATATGGCATATATACACCCAAATAAAGATTACATATACCCCCCCCATGACGTATAAATTTCAAATACCAAAATCCCCGCAACCGATATCCTCCCCGAGCACCACACCCCTCCCAGCACCCAACACCCCATTGCCAGTCACAACCCAAAGCGCGTACCAAAACCATAAATCACGAAAATCCGTTTTCATCTAATAAATCTGGTCCAAAAACTCGTCGGGGCGCTGTTACAACAGCTCACCTACAAAGATATTTTAATTTGTGAGATTTCCAAGAAAGGGGGCTAAAAGGAGTGGTAAGTGGTAAGTAGTAAGTGATAAGTGGTATGACTCGTCCTGAAATAGGTTGACAAAAAAGTTAACTAAAATCAGGACAAAGATGAAAAGAGTAAAACGCTATTCGGACGAATTCAAAAAAACAGTGGTTAATGATGTACTTTCGGGCAACATTTGCCCGGAGCACGCTAAGCACAAGTATGGGATAAGCGGATCATGTACCATTGCAACCTGGGTTAAAAAATTTGAAGACTCAGTTCCTAAACGCTTATTTATGAATGAGCAAAAAGAAAAGACGGTAGAAGAACTCAAATTAGAGATTGAGCAACTTAAACACCAACTGGAATATGAAAAGTTGAAGAGTGAAGCCTTTGATACTATGATTGATATTGCAGAGCAGGAGTTTAAGATTCCGATCAGAAAAAAGTCTGGAGCCAAACAGTCCAAAAAATAAAGAGCACTCACAAAAGTACCAAAATAGAGGAACTGTGTGGATTGTTTGGCAAAACAAAACAGGCGTACTACAAAAAGGAAAAAAGTGTTTATAAACAAGCAATTGAAGAACGTGTCATAGTTGAGGCAGTTCGAAAGGAACGGATATCTATGCCCAAGATCGGAACCAGAAAACTGTTAGTTAAACTATTGGATCAAGGTATAGATGTAGGACGAGATAAGTTGTTTGCAATACTGGATCGCAATAATTTACTGATACGAGGAAAACGAACCAGAGTAGTTACGACTCATAGCAATCATTGGTTTAGAAAATACCCTAATCTGATCAAAGGTCTGGAGGTGAGGGCTCCCAATAAACTATGGGTTAGTGATATTACGTATGTAGAAACAAAAGAAGGCTTTGTGTACTTATTTTTAGTGACCGATGCTTATTCAAGGAAAATAGTTGGATTTAAAGTTGCTGAAGGTCTTACAGCAAAGCATGCTGTAGAGGCATTACAGATGGCTTTAAAAGGACTAACAAGGACAACTGCTACAGGACTTATTCATCATTCAGACAGAGGTGTTCAGTACTGTTGTAATGAGTACGTTAAACTGCTAACAAAATGGAAAATAGACATTAGTATGGCTCAGAATGGAGATCCTTTGGAAAATGCGATCGCTGAAAGAGTTAATGGTATTTTAAAAGTAGAATGGCTGTATGATGGAAATTTTGAATCGTTATCTGAGGCGAAAGATTTTATAACCAGGGCTATTCAAATATATAATAATCAAAGGCCGCATTCAAGTATTGAAATGCTAACACCGAGCCAAGCACATTGTAAAAATGGAGAATTGAAAAGAACCTGGAAGAATTACTATAAGAAACGAATGGATCATGAAACATTGGTTTCAACATAAAACTGGGGTTTTCAACATTTTTACTGTTAGTTTAACAAAGAAAAAAAGAAGCAAAAAAAGAAACACATAATAATAATAATAATAATAATATCTAAAGTAAACTTTTTTTAGGACGGGTCAGGTAAGTACGTTTTTAATCTATTGCAACATCAACTTATCATCCTAGCCCGAAGGGCGTATCATCAAATCAACGTATTTTCGCACAAACACAAGCAACCATGGACCACGGAACCGAAAACCTACACAAATACCTGATTGGGGCAGGGGCGCTGTTGATCTTGCTGGGCTTGCTTGCCTGGCTGTTGCAGGGGCGGCTGCACTGGCTCGGAAGGTTGCCGGGCGACATCCGGATTGAGCGGGAAAATTTCTCGTTTTACATGCCCATTACTACCATGATTTTACTGAGCGTGCTGGCCAGTGTACTGCTGCGCCTCGGGCGGTGGATTTGGCCCGGATAGAGGCGGTCCATAATAAACCAAAAACAGCTTGTTTAATACGTATAATCTGCGTACTTTTGCGACCGCTTTTTGCGAACGTTCTTATATTTATTTACAACATATTGAAAATGAGACATTACGAAGTCACCTTCATCGTAGATCCAGTGCTGTCGGGCGATGAAGTCAAATCGACAGCAGAACACTACCAAAAACAGTTGAAAGATCACGGTGCCAGCATTACTGCTGTTGACGAGATGGGCCTTACACAACTGGCTTATCAGATCAAACGCCGCAGCTCCGGTGTTTACTACTGCATCGAATTCGCTACTGAATCTGCTGAATGGCTGGGCGAATTGGAACTGGGCATGAAACGCGACGAACGCCTGTTGCGCTTCCTCACAGTCAAACTCGACAAGTACGGTGTAAAGTACAACGACGACAAGCGCAACGGCCGCATCGGTAAAAAGAAGGAAGCAGCTGCTGCTGAAGCCGCTCCTGCTCCTGAAGTTATCGACCTGGACAAGGACAAAGCACCTGCCGCTGCAACTGAGGCTCCGAACGAAGACGAGGCCGAAGACTAATTCTGTTCCACCATCTTTTAACAAAAAAAATTACCAAACATATGGCTGCTTCTAGAGAAGATGTCAAATTCCTAAGCAATCCTAAAATTGGATTAAAGCGTAAGAAATACTGCCGTTTCCGCAAATTCGGCATCAAATACATCGATTACAAAGACACTGACTTTTTGCTTCAGTTTATCAATGAGCAGGGCAAATTGCTGCCACGCCGCATCACCGGCAACAGCCTGAAATTTCAGCGCCGCGTAGCAACTGCCGTTAAGCGTGCCCGCCACCTGGGTCTTCTGCCTTTCATTGGCGATATGCTCAAATAAACCTGAAACCGTTTTTAAAATCGATTCGTTCACTTTTTATTAAAAATTGTCATGCAAGTAATTCTGCTAGATTATATTGACAAGGTTGGCGACAAGCACGATGTCGTGACCGTAAAGGCCGGATACGGCCGCAACTTTTTGATCCCTAAAGGACTCGCTATGGTGGCCAACAAAGCCAACCTCGCGCGCCTCGAAGGTTTGAAAAAGCAATTCGAAAAGAAAGAAGCTGCCAAAGTTTCTACCTACCGGGAATATGCCAACAAAGTGGCTGCCACTACCTTCAAACTGTCTGCTAAAGCCGGTGAAAGTGGCCGTCTGTTCGGTTCCATCAATGTAAACCACCTGCTCGAAGCCGTTCGCGAACTGGGAGTGGAAGTTGAAAAACGCCACTTTACCATGCCCGATGAGGTTAAAGAACTGGGCGATTACACCGCTACACTTACCTACCACCCGGAAGTTAGCGTTGATGTGAAATTCGAAGTTGTTGCTGAAGGCCAACTCATTGAAGAGCCTAAGAAAGAAAAGAAGGCGAAGAAAGAAGAGGCACCTGCTCCTGAAGCAGAAGCCAGCGAAGAGCCAGCAGTTGAAGCAACTGCCGACAACGCCGATGACGCTGAATAATTGATCCGGCCCCCGCGGCCATTCAATTCCTAATAAAAAGCAAAACCCGCCATTTGGCAGGTTTTGCTTTTTCATTTTACGCTGAACTCCCGTAGTTTTGTAGAAATCGGGACGTAGTCCTGCTGTAAAAAGGCAACACGCTAACGCACGTACATGACAAACACAATAATTCGGCGGGTAATTCTGCTCGGTGCATTTGCCATCCTGAGCCTCCTGGCCGTTCAAACCTACTGGGTACTCCTCTCCTATGATATCCAGGAGCGGGAGTTCAACCGCAAGGTCTACCAGGCCCTCCTCACTGCTTCCAACCAGCTGGCTAAAGTGGAGCAATTCGACCTGCCCCAAAAAGAACTGATCACACAGCCCTACTCCAACTACTATGTGGTGAACCTGGAAAACCAGTTTAGCGCCGACAATCTGGAGCACTTCCTCCTGGGCGCTTTTGCCAAGCAAAACCTGTACGAGGATTTCCAATACGGCATGTACGACTGCGCCAACAACGAAATGGTGACCTGGAAAACCGTCGAGTACGATAAAGAGGCGCCCATCCTGATTAATGCCGTAAAAAACGAGCCCCTGCCCGCTCATGAAAAGAGCGACCTCACCTACTACTTTGGCGTTCGTTTTCCGTACAAAACAGCCAATGTACTCAGCAACATGTGGATTGTTGTGGTCTTCACCATTATGATGCTCATTACGGTTGCCTTTTTCATCTATGCCATGTTTGTTATCCTGCGCCAAAAGCAACTGTCGGAACTGCAGCGGGATTTTATCAACAACATGACCCACGAGTTTAAAACCCCGATTTCAACCATCAACATCTCAACCGATGTGTTTCTGAACAATGCCCTCATCCAGGGCGATACCCGGCTCCACCGATATGCCGGCATCATCAAGGAACAAACCATGCGCCTCAACACCCAGGTGGAAAAGGTGCTTCAACTAGCCAAAATCGACCGGAACAAAATCGAACTCAACCAGGAATCCATCGACCTCAGTCAACTGGTCGAGGCTGTTTCGCCATCCCTGGAATTGAAGGTGCAAGAGAAAAAAGGCGGTGTGCTGAACCTGATGCTGGATGCTAAAAAATCCAGGATTCAGGCCGACCAGATGCACCTGACCAACATCCTGCACAACCTGGTTGATAATGCCGTAAAATACACCAAGGCCATACCGGAAATCAACATCAGCCTCAGCAATCCGGACGATAAGTCTGTTGAGATCTGCATCCAGGACAATGGCATTGGCATTTCAAAAGAGCACCAGAAACGGGTTTTTCACAAGTTCTACCGGGTCCCAACCGGCAACATCCACAATGTGAAGGGCTTCGGATTGGGCCTGTTTTATGTAAAGGAAATGTGCAAGGAACACAACTGGAAATTGCGCCTGGAAAGCGAGCCCGGCGTGGGAACTTCGGTTGTCATTAAAATGCCGCTCGACACGAAACCTGAACCCGCCTCTGTGCCGGAAGAGGCCAGCACATCTGCAGATGCCTGATTCGCCGCTGCTCCTTCAGAACAAGCCCATTGTACTGGGTGCACTGGAAACCCATCTTCGGCCCTTCTTATCGGAAAAGGCCGCCGGGCGCGCTGTGTTTGTGGTGGCAGATGAAAATACCATCGGAATTTTACCTTCCTTTCTGGCAGACCATCCTCGCGCTGTATTGCCGCCCGGTGAGCAGCACAAAACCCTGGCACAGTGTGAACAGGTATGGACGCAGATGCTTGCTGCTTCGCTCGATCGGAATGCGCTCGTCCTCAACTTCGGAGGAGGCGTAATCGGCGATCTGGGCGGATTTTGTGCCGCCGCCTATAAACGGGGGATCGACTTTATTCAAATTCCTACCACCCTGCTGGCAATGACCGATGCCGCCATCGGCGGGAAAACCGGCATCGATCTCGGCGGACTAAAAAATGTGGTCGGAGCTTTTCGTCAGCCCGAGGCGGTATTTGTCGACCCCGCCCTGCTTGCCACCCTGCCTGAGCGGGAGTTGCGAAGCGGACTCGCGGAGGTGTATAAGCACGCGTTCATTGCCGATCCCGATTTGCTGGAACGCATCCGGGGCATTGAGCCCGGCGCATATCAACAGGTGGACTGGCTCGCTGTTTTGCGGCAATCCATCCGGGTGAAGGTACAGGTTGTAGCGCAGGATCCGCTGGAGCGTGGCTTGCGCGCATTGCTCAACTTCGGTCATACCATCGGCCATGCCGTGGAAAGTTATTTTTTGCAAAGCAGCAGTCCGCTGACACACGGCGAAGCGATTGCGGTGGGCATGGTAGCCGAAATGGCTATTCAGAATCGGAACACGCCCGAGAACTAGCCCTGGAATTGCGGGCGCATTTCCCTTTGTATCCATCCCGGAGGAGGCTTATCCCGACTTGTGGCAATGGATGCTGAACGACAAAGAATCAGGGCAGCACCGTTACCATGGCCTTGCCCGGTGAACAGCCTTACGCCCTGCAAAAGATCGCAATCACCCGGGAAGACCTGAGGCGCGGGCTTGATTTTTACCAAAACCAATAAAAAAAGCGCCAATCTGCTCACAGATCGACGCTATAGGTTTCATGTATTCTTTATCCGGATTCGAATCCGGAGGGTATTTACTTCGCTGATTTCCCGATACGGATAAAATCATCGGCGCGTTTTGCGCCCAGTTCGCGCTTTACTTCATTGCCATCGGCATCAAAATACAGCAGCGTTGGGTATGCGCGTACTTTCCACTGGCGAGCCAGAGTTGGGCCTTCGCCTTTTTCCATATCCATCTTCACGTTGATGAATTTTTTATTGTAGAAAGCGCCTACTTCGCTGTCGGTAAAGGTATTGGAAGCCATCCAGCGGCAAGGGCCGCACCAGGTGGTGTATGCATCCACAAAAATGAGTTTGTTTTCTGCTTTTGCTTTTGCTTTTGCTTCAGCCCAACTTCCGTGAAAGAATTCGATGCCGGAGTTGTTTTGAGCAAAACTGCTGGCGCTCATGAAAAGAACCAGAGCAGCAACAGGAAGGAAAACGCGGGAAACACGTGCAATTAGTTGCATTGGATTGAATTTATTTTAGTGTTTGTTTTGAAAAGCACCGGGCCCCGGCATGCCGGAGCCCGATGGCTTAATGCTTGTTTATTCTTCGTCGAAACGAATTTCGTTGATCTGGAGTTTACCTCCGTTTGATTTCAGGTACAGGTACACCCGGTAGTTGCCTTTGGTGGCACTCAGGTTACCAATGCAGTAGTGGTCGCTGCTTTCACGGCTGGTACCTTGGTGTACCTGCTGGAAAGACTTCGGCTTGTTGTTGCCAAAGAAATCACTGACCACACTCTTTGCTTTTGCTTTTGGATAGAGTTGTTCGTTATCCTGAATGGAAATTTCAACATTATCAGCAAAATACTTTGAGAGTGTTTCTACATCGCCGGCGCTGAGCGCTTGTGAAATAGCATCCAGGCTTGGATTTCCCTGGTTTGCAAAAGCCATAGCGGGCATAAATAGAAGCAAAAAAAGCAGATTTCTCATTGCAATTGTTTTTAAGTTTGGTCGGCGTTGTTTCGCCTGTTTGTATTGATACGCGGAATCAACTACAATGTAACTACCAAACTGTGTGTTTTAGTGTTAATGCGTCGTTAAGGATAGACGAAGGAGTTTTAAAACCTCCGGTTTCGAACCAAAATGACTATCCTTTGCTTGCAAAAAACGCGCCATGATCTTTTTTATGATAAAGAAAACACACTTTAACATGCATACTTGACGACAAGCCGACAGATCGCACAGCATGAGCGCGAGCCGATTTAATAAGTAGGGCTTGGGGTTGAAGAATCCTACAGGAATGGCGGCGTACTGCTACGATTCTATGAATTAAAGAAAGCCAGTTTGAAGCGAGGCGAGGCGCTCCAAACTGGCTTTCTTTTTATCTAAGGGTTGGGTGTGGCGATCACTTTACCAGTTTGATCACTTTGCTTTGGCCGGCACCTGATAGGCGGGCATAATAAACACCCGGCGTCCAATTCGATGCGTCCACCCGAAGTTGATTGTATTGATTGACCAATTGGGTATTCCCGTTGTAAACTTGCTGGCCAGATTGGTTGAATACATCCACCTTATATACCTCGGTTTTCAGGACCGAAATGACAAAGTTCACCTGGTCTTGTACCGGGTTGGGGTAGGCACTGAGTTCGAATGTTGGAACTTGCAGTGACAAGTTGGAACTCAAAACTGCTTCGGTGAGTTTCAGGCTGTCGTTGCAGGGGCCATCGCCGCTGGATTGTCCGTTTCCGTTCACGGCATTTCCGGATGCATAGAAGGTTATGTTGCCGGTTCCGGCGGGTGGGGCGGTCCACTTTACGAGGAAAGAATCCACGGATGAAATATTGTCGTGTTCGGCATAGGTGCGACCGTTGGAGTTGGTGGTCGCAATCTTATAATTGTTGGGGTTCATATCGGTGAAGCCGTCCAGGTCAACGTAGCCGCTGTCGCGCAGTGCGATCATTTGAAATCCATAGCCAGCGATTCCGTTGCCGGTAGCATTTACCCGGACGCGGGCGGTGTACTGGCTCTCGGGAATGTATTCTGAAATGGCGTTGCCCATTGAATCCAGGATGGTAATTTCCATGTCGGAAAAAATCTGCGTGCTGGCATGGCAATAGCCGCAGGTGCGTTTAAGACCGGATGGAGAGGTTTCATCGCCGGGCGCGCCGGTGTTTCCTTTTCCGGCCTGGGAAGCCCGTCCGTTTTTATTTCCTAAAAAAGCGATGCTGCACAAAAGGAGGGCAGCGAGGGTGTACGTAAATTTAATTTTCATGAAAGCGGGAGTGTTTATTTAAAAAAGACTGTCTGGATTGTTAGAGCGTGTTTGGGCAGCAGCCCTCCACCACGTTCTTTATTGCTGGTTTGGAACAGGACTTCTTTTTGACTTTTAAAGACTGCAAAGGTTAAAAATTACAGGTAAAAAATAAGGATAGAAACAAAAAATGCCTGTACCGGGCAAAACAGGTACAGGCAGCACACACTGGAAAGTTGGCCGGAATCATTCATCCAGCTCATAAAGCCGAAATGCTCTTATCACCTCAGCCATTTCTTGGGGGTATTTGTTTACATCGCTCATTTTATTTGTTTCAAATGCATCTATCCATTTTTTCCAATCCGTTCCGGCAGACTTGCGGGCTTCTGCAACCCAGGCTTGTTGCACCAGATACAGGCTCAAACCCCGGAAACTCTCCCAGGGGGTGTTGTACTTCCGGAAGCATTTATTGTTAAGCGTAACGTGCTCCCCGGTCCAGTTTTCGCCGCAGGTTAGTGCTGCGTAATTGGAAGCCTGGGTTGCCAAATCCCGCTTTCCGGCAAAACTGTTTACATAGCAGTGCGCCAGCAGCACCGAGGCTGGCAAATTAAACTTGGCGCGTTCATCCATTGCCACCTTGCTAAACCGGCGGAGAAATGCTTCTGCCTCCGCCTCCGTTGGCTTCTGGAAGGCGTATTGCTGTCCGGAACTGTGGTCCAGCAAACCCATAACCGAATGCGAACCGGACTCATTGCTTGCCGTGAACAAATCCGTGCCTGCTTTTCCAGGCAACAAGCCGGGCCCATCCGATTGCAGGAAGGCTCCCCGTTGTAAGAATGCCAGCAAGAGCAACAATAGGATGGCTATTGGAAACCAATTGGCTTTAATAAAGCGATACATTGGTAGCAGTTTTTTTAATTTCATTTTGAGCAACATCTCTCACATGTTTTTTTCAGAAACTTGAATTCACTGCTGCTTGTTGACGGGACAAATATAAACACTTTGTTTTTTACGTGCAAACAATTTGTTTTATTTTTGTTTTCAAAACCCACCTTTCGAATCAGCCGCCCAAAGGGCGACTTCAAATTTTTGACACATTAGGTTTATTTTAATTTGACATATTCCGTTCAAAATCAGGGCGCATTGATCGACAGCCATTATTTTTGTCACAATCACCCCACCTACTTATGACACTCGACCAAGCCCGTACAGCACTAAAAAAATATTTTGGCTACGATACTTTCCGCCCTATGCAGGAGGATATCATTGAAGCCATTTTTCAAAAAAAGAATGCCCTGGTGCTGATGCCCACCGGAGGCGGGAAAAGCATTTGCTACCAAATTCCGGGCGTTACCCTGCCGGGCACGGCCATTGTGCTCAGCCCGCTGATTGCCCTGATGAAGGACCAGGTAGAGGCCTTGCGCAGCAATGGCATTTCCGCAGCGTTTATTAATAGCAGCATGACGGCAGCCGAGAGTCGGGAGGTGGAAGATGCCGCCGTGGATGGTCGGATAAAAATCCTGTATGTCAGTCCCGAAAAACTGGTATCCCAAGGGTTTCAGCCCCTGCTCAAACGCCTTCAGATCAGTTTGCTCGCCGTGGATGAGGCCCACTGTATTTCCGCCTGGGGGCATGACTTCCGGCCGGAATACACCCAACTCAAATTCCTGCGGGAACAATACCCCGATGTGCCATTGATCGCACTGACCGCTACGGCGGATAAACTGACCCGAAAAGACATCATCACCCAACTGCAACTCGACCAGGTGGAGGAGTTTGTTTCTTCCTTTGACCGGCCCAATATTTCCATTCAGGTTCGGCCCGGACAGAAGAAACTGGAACAGATCGTTGACTTTTTGAAAAAGCACCCCGAGCAATCCGGGATTATCTATTGCCTCGCACGGAAAACCTGCGTCGATCTGGCCACGAAATTGAGCGCTAAGGGCATCAAAGCAGCCCCCTACCACGCTGATATGCCCTCCAAGATTCGGAGCGCTGTACAGGAAGATTTTATCAACGACCGGACGCCGGTGGTTTGCGCCACCATCGCCTTTGGAATGGGCATCGACAAAAGCAATGTGCGTTTTGTCATTCACTACAACCTGCCTCGCAACCTGGAAGGGTACTACCAGGAAATCGGTCGGGCAGGGCGCGATGGCCTGCCAGCAGAAGCATTGCTTTTTTTCAGCTACGGGGATGTGCAGATTTACCGGAACATGTTTGAAGATGGTGGGTCAGACGCGGAGCAAACCGAACTCAAGATTGCCAAACTCAACCGGATGTACGAGTTTGCGGAGGCCCCAGTTTGTCGCCGAAAAACTGTGCTCAACTATTTTGGCGAACCCTTCGAGGGCAATTGCGGCAATTGCGATGTGTGCAAAAATCCACCGGTACAGTTTGACGGAACCGTTGCAGCACAAAAAGCCCTTTCGGCCATTCTCCGTACCAACGAGAAAGTAGGCATGAATACCCTGGTGGACATCTTGCGAGGAAGTCACCGCAGAGAAATCCTAGAATTGGGCTACGACCGAATCAAGACCTATGGAGCAGGCCGGGAATACAGTTTTCAGGACTGGATGTTTTTCATATCCCAAATGCTGCACCTGGGCCTGATCGAGATTGCCTACGACCAACACAGTCAACTGCGCGTAACGCCTGCCGGAAGGAGCATTTTATTTGATGGGAAAAAGGTGGCGCTGGCCCGTCCCAAACTACCGGAAGAAAAAAAGAAAACCCAGGTCAAAGCCCCAACGCCCGCTCCTGCATCCAAGCAATTGCAGCAGGACTTTTTCGAGCACCTGCGGAAAGTCCGCCGGCAAATTGCCCAGCAGGAAGGTGTACCTCCGTACATCGTGTTCAGCGATGCCACCATGGATGCCCTCGCCTCAAAACGCCCTTATACGGATGCCGACTTGTTGCAGATAAGCGGTATCGGTCAACGGAAACTCCAGCGATACGGCGATGCCATTTTGCAGGCATTGCGGGAATTCACCATGCAAAAACTGAGCGAAGGGGAAAAAGTATCGGGCAGCACCTACCTGCAAACGCTGGAAATGTACAAATCCGGACAGAGCATCGAACAGATAGCCGAAGAACGCGGGCTCAGTCCGCTCACCGTCACCAACCACCTGGCTGTGATGTACGAAAAAGGCGAGCCGCTCAATCTTTCCGAGTGGATTTCAAACGAAGAAACGGATCTGATCAAAGGAGCGCTTCCCCTGTTCTCCAGCCCATTCCAACTCAAGGAAATCTTTGATCATTTCAATGAAAAAATGAGTTACGATAAAATCCGTTGGGCAGTAGCCGATTGGCACCGGGAAGAATTGCTGGATAAAATACGCGGATAGAGGATAGAGGATTGACGATTGACGATTACATGATTGACGATTGACGATTGGATTTTTGATTTGTCAAACAGGGCCTCGAAGAGGCGGACTAAACGAATAAACAGATTCATCAAATCATCCTAGCACCGCCAGGGGCGCATCAACAAATCATCAATAAAGGCCATAAAAACGAAAAAGCCGCGGTGCTCGTTTGCTCCGCGGCGGTTTCCCGTATATAATCTCATGAAAGTCTACAAAGTTGTTGGTCGATGAGTTCGCCGTCTTGTCTGTTCTCGTCTTTGCCCTTCATCAACGATACAAATGTGCGACAAGTTCTTTGGCCCTAAAAGAACAAAAACAGAGTTTTGTTTACTAAAAAAACACAACAACAAAACATAAATTACTGACAAACAATAAATTGAATAAATTTTTGTTGAAAAATAATTGTTAAAAAACGCATTTTTATTTTCTTTTTTTTCAATAAAATGAAAAACAGGCCAGGGAATCAGCAACTTTGTACACGATTTTCGAATCCAATTTTTATCCATTTTGCTCAAAACGCGACTTAAACAATTCCTCACCGTCCATGGGACTATACGAACAGATACAGGAAGCACGCTCATTTATTCAGAGCCTGAGTTCCTTTGCACCAAAGACCGGAATCATCCTGGGTACCGGTTTGGGGAAACTGACTGCGGAAATTGAAGTTTCGGCTGAGATTCCATACGCGACCATACCGCACTTTGCAAGAAGCACCGTTGAAAGCCATCAGGGAAAACTGGTGCTGGGCATGTTGAACGGACAGCCGGTGGTAGTAATGGCGGGTCGGTTTCACTACTATGAAGGCTGGAACATGAAACAGGTGACCTTTCCGGTGCGGGTCATGCATTCGCTGGGCATTCAGAACCTGATTGTAACGAATGTTTCCGGAGGTGTAAATCCGCAGTATAAAGCCGGCGACATTGTAGTTGTGCACGACCACATCAACCTCCTGCCTGCATCCGCTCCGCGGAGAGAACGACGAACGCCTGGGGCCGCGATTTCCCGACATGCTAAACACCTATTCCCCCGAAATGCGCGCTGCGGCATTCGAGGTGGCAAAAGAACATCAAATTCGCGTTCAGGATGGTGTTTATTCTGCACTACAAGGCCCCAACCTGGAGACTCCCAGCCGAATACGGCATGTTGCGGGGCGCTTGGAGCAGATTGCACGGGGATGTCATCGGTACCGGAGGTACTCGTTGCCAAGCACATGAACCTGCCGGTGATGATGCTCTCCATGGTATCCAATGTGTGCTGGCCACGCAATGCCATCCGCGAAACCAGCCTGGAAGACGTAGTTGCAGTAGCCAATGAGGCCGAGCCTAAACTCCGCACCCTGATAAAAGGGGTATTGCAAAAAATGGGATAAAAAAGCCGACTTTAGAAGCCGCGAACAGCAGCTTAATTGCTCTTCTTCCGCTTGTTGCGGTAGTTGTTGTTATTGTTGTTGCTGTAATTACCGCGTTTGCGATTCTGGTTGTTTTTCTTGTTCCGGTTATTCTGATTGTTGTGCCGCTGCAAATCGCGTTTGCCGGCACTGGCAGCCAAAATATCCAGCGAGCTGTGGCCTTCGTGGAGCTCCAGTTTCCCATCGGAAAGGATTTCCAGATCGTCTTTCACGACATCATCGCTGACGTAGTGTTCGCGGTTCCAGGTTTTATACGCCAGTTTCATGTACGAGGCAATAACCTCTACGAAGCCCTCTTTCTTCGGGCCGTCGGGCATATCAATTGCCTTGTCGATGAGGCGCTGGATGTTGTGTCCGTAATGGCGCATGCGGCTGCCCACATCCGGATATTCCATTTCTGATACCCGCACCTTGTCTGACTCTTTCCGGATCTGAATGCCATTTGGTGGCACTACATCCATGTCGTAATCAACAATTGCAAATGCGTGGTTCCAGAGTTTTTCCCGGTAATCATCCAGATTACCTCTGTTGGGGTTGAGGTGTTGCATCATTTGCACAATAGCCTCAACGGTCTTTTGACGTTTTTCCCGGTCCTCAATGTCTTTTGCAAAAAAGAGGAGTTCCTGGATACCGCGGCCGTATTCCGGAAAACGGATATCAGCCTGTTCGATGTTATATGAAAATTCGAGGTTCATACGTGTTGTGTTTGTTGTTCCTGTCTGGACGGATTGGACTCAGACGGGCATTTTTTCTTTAGCCTATTCTACGGTAACGGATTTCGCCAGGTTTCTCGGTTGGTCTACATCGCAATTGCGGAGCACAGCGATGTGGTAAGCGAGCAACTGAAGCGGAATCACAGAAAGCAGCGGCGTAAGCGGCTCTTCTGTAGCCGGAATTTCGATGCTGTGGTCTGCCAGGCGTTTGATGGTTTCCTCGCCTTCGGTAATTACGGCGATGACCAAACCTTTACGGGCTTTTACTTCTTGAATGTTGGAGACAATCTTGTCGTATGCACTCAGGTTGGTTGCAATCACAAACACCGGCATATTTTCATCAATCAGGGCAATCGGGCCGTGTTTCATTTCAGCTGCCGGATACCCTTCTGCATGGATGTATGAAATTTCTTTCAACTTAAGTGCCCCTTCCAGTGCTACCGGAAAGTTGTAACCGCGCCCAAGATAAAGCGCATTACTGGCATCTTTGAGTTCGCTGGCAATATATTTTACCTGCTCATTGCAGGTCTGAAGCAGGGCTTCCACTTTATTTGGAATCAATGCCAGTTCCTGAACCAGCTTTTGATAGCGGGATTTTGGCAAACTGCCCCGCTCATAGCCCATGTAAAGCGCCATTAGCGTAAGCATAGTTACCTGGCCGGTAAAGGCTTTGGTTGAAGCTACTCCGATCTCCGGTCCTACGTGGATGTACGAACCGCTGTGTGTCAGTCGGGCAATGGAAGAGCCGACCACATTCACGATGCCGTAGGTGAGTGCGCCGCGCTCCTTCGCCAATTCCAGTGCAGCGTAGGTGTCGGCAGTTTCTCCAGACTGGGAGATGGCCAGAATAATGTCTTTCTCCTGCACCACCGGATTCCGGTAGCGGAACTCAGAGGCGTATTCCACCTCAACAGGCAGGCGTGCCAGTTCTTCAAACAAGTATTCGGCGATCATCCCGGCATGCCAGGAAGTTCCGCAGCCCAGGATCACCATACGCTGCGCATTGATCATTCGTTTCAGGTATTCTTCCATGCCACCCAGGCGCACCCAGCCTTCTTCGGAGTTCAGGCGTCCGCGCATGCATTCTGCAATGGTGGTTGGCTGCTCAAAAATTTCTTTTAGCATGAAATAGTCGTACCCGCCTTTCTCCAACTGCTCGATCTCGAATTCAATCTTGTGGATGGTGGGTGTCATCACCTCGTTGCGGAGGGTTTTGATCACCAAACCGCCATCCAGCGAAACGGTAGCAACCTCCTCGTCGTTGAGGTATACCACTTTGTTGGTGTGGTCGACAATCGGAGTAGCATCCGAAGCGACGAGGTATTCGTCTTTTCCAATACCAATAACGAGCGGACTGGATTTGCGCGCAGCAACCAGTTTGCCCGGATCTTCGTTGTCCATCACAACGATGGCGTATGCACCGTGCACCTGGGTTAGCGCCTGGCGAACGGCTTCTTCCAGCGGCAGGTTTTCCCGTTGCTGAACTTCTTCAATCAGATGCACCAATACCTCGGTATCGGTCTCACTTTTAAACTCATGTCCCAACTTCAGAAGCGCTCCGCGCAAGACAGCATAATTCTCAATGATCCCATTGTGAATCAGCGCAAGCCGGCTGTCGCTGGTAGAATGCGGGTGTGCGTTGATATCGTCAGGCTTACCGTGGGTTGCCCAACGGGTGTGACCAATACCGGCGTGCCCTGAAAGGTCTTTCCCTTTGGTGTATTTTTCAAGGTCTGCGACCTTGCCTTTTTTCTTAAAAACGCGGAGTTTCCCGTTTTGCAGGGCAACGCCGGCACTGTCATATCCGCGATATTCCAGGCGTTGCAAGCCTTTTACCAGGATAGGATATGCCTCTTTGGGTCCGATATATGCGACTATTCCACACATTGGCGAAATGTTTTAAATTATAAACGCGTGTACTTCAGGGTGAGTTTGGCGGGATATTCCATGCTTTGCGGTCCGTGCAGGATGACCCGCATAGGGGAGATTCTCTGTGGATAAACGTTGATATAGAGGGTTTTGTTTTTAACATCGCCCGACTCGTCGTCTACCATTGCCTGGAATTCCTGGGTCAGTGTCATGCGGTATCGTTGCACAGTTTCCCCTGTATTTTTATCCAGTGTGTTTTCCGGGAAGCCTCCAAAGTTAAAAAATCCTCCGGTTAAGGTGGCACCCAGGGAGAAAAGCACATCATTCGTGAAAGCAAATGAGGTATCCCCGCGCGATTCTGTAAACAGGATCTGATCGGCGGAGCTCAGGAGAGGGTTGTCATCGGCTTCAATCAGCGTAGTTAATTCAAGTTCTGCTTTGTTGACCAAAATAGAATCCAGATTTGAAACGTATGGCATTTCCATTTTCAGGCGAAGGCCACCCATGCTCTGCAAGTACAACTTTTCTGTAAGGGGCATTCCAATGAGCGGTTCAACTTCTGTTCCTGCATAATCGTGCTGAAAATGCAAAAACTTATTGCAGCCCAGGAAGGTGTAATCAAAGGCGTAATGCACCGTATCCTTTGCGTAATACAATCGAATGAAGCTGAATGTGCTGTTGTTCAGATTGAAAGACATCATTGCTCCGGGCTCCATACCTGCTGAGCTGGAGATGCGCAGACCACGGATTTTATCCCAGAAAAGGCTGTCCTGCGTCATGCTCAGACTGTCCATGTCCAACAGCATTTGTCCAAAGGAATCGCTGAGGGGTACATTGATGTATGCAGCTGTATTCGCTGTTGATGCGGTATCAAACTGGTTGTATTTGTAATTTGGCCTTGGAAGGAAATTTTCCTTCACCCCGATTTCATCTCCATATGCATGCGACTGATTGGAGTAGTATTCGTTTTCCCATTGCAGCGTATCGGTCAACTGGTGTACACGGAGCGTTTGAGGCTGCATGGTATCTCCATAAAATCCATCCGGATTGTAGTTCAGGTAAAGGACTACGGAGTCCAGAACAGCATCCGAAAAGTCCGGAGAAAACCCGGCGAGCTGGATGAGCGAGTAGATATCGGAACTGGTTTGCCCAAACTTTGGATCCTGCAAAGTGCCGCAAAGGAATACACTTGCGGTAGAGGATCGGTCGGAAGTGAGCAGGGAATCTTCGGCTTCCAGTGAAAAACGCACTGTGAAGGTATCGACTACGCTGAAATCAGCCACCTGATCATCCAGCAGATCGGCACCAAATGGCGTTGATTTGGTACAGGCAGACCAGATAAAAACGAAAACGAGTGAGGCTACGGTAAAGACCGGAAACAGTCTTTTAGACATTGTTCTTGCTAGTTTATTTGAGCGGAATAATTGAATAGTTGTTGGGCTCGTGTACGTAAGCCGGGGCATTGATTTTTCTTCTTAAAAGACGCAATACAGCCTGAATTGGTTGGTTAAGTCCGGATAATGGAATAAAACAATCCAATGGTTTTCTGAATCAGCGCCTTCCAATAAAAAGAGTTTCCCGCAGCAGTCCGTACAAGCAAAGCAACCAAAAATCGGGTTACACCTGCTGATGGGTCGGACGCTGCGGGAAATGGACCCAGAAACGGTAGTTTCTGATTTATTCAATAGGCATGGACATGCTTACTGAGAAACTTCTGCTTCTGTGAGGCTCCGGAAAAATTCCAGATTGTCTTGTAAAAACGTTTCTTCACCTTTCCAGGCCAACATAGGTTTATCCTGCATTGCGGCCAGGTAATCAACGTCTGTATCAATGGTTTCGCTGCCAATGGTAATTGCATCGGCATAGGTGCAACCACCTTTGTGGAGAGAAACTCCGTCTTCATAGCGGAAGGCTTCCATGTCTTCTTCGGTCAGGTTGTTGATCGCCGCTTTCTGGAAGAAGCGTGCAGCATCCTGTTTTTCCAAATCAGAAGGGAATACGCTGTAAACGATTTGAGAGTTTTCAAACAGTGGCTCTGTTTTGTATGCAGTCTTCAAATAAAACGGCAACAAAGACATCATCCAGCCCTGGCACAAAATTACATCCGGTGCCCAGCCAAACTTTTTCACGGTTTCAATAGCTCCTTTGCAGAAGAAGGCAGCGCGATCGGCATTGTCTTCAAATGGCTTGCCTTTGTCGTCTTCAAAAACAAATTTCCGCTTGAAGAAATCCTCGTTGTCAAGAAAATAAACCTGTAATCGGGAGTTGGGGAGCGAAGCCACTTTAATAATCAACGGATAATCATCATCATCAACAATAATGTTCATCCCGGATAACCTTACAACTTCGTGCAAACGATGGCGGCGCTCATTAACGGTTCCATATCGGGGCATCAAAATCCGCAGTTCATAGTCATTGTCCTGCATGAATTTTGGGAGAGACGCCACCAACTGTGAAAGTTCTGAGCCTTCGGTATAGGGCTCCATTTCCTGGGTGACGATAAGCAAACGCTTCTTTTCCATTTATCAACCAAACTTTTGTTTATAAATCTCCTTACGGAGGCAACTAACCTGCCTTTGCAGATTAAAATCGGTTGCAAAAGTATATAAAAAAAACGAGATTTTTGTTCAAATCCGTGCGTAAATATTTTCTGACAAAGGCTCACACAACCCCAAGAAGAGCAAATTTTCGCTCCTGCGCACGCTGTAAAAACAGCCCTTATTCCGCTGCCGGACCGGGCCTGGACTCCTCTTCTACCAATACCCGCTCGTAGAGTTTGAAGACGTAGTTGTGTTCATTTTTTTCATCTGCAACATGCGGCTCAGCCCATTTTTCCCGCCATTCGGTCATATCAATTTCGGGAAAATAGACCTCGCCCGGCACATCTACATCCACCTCGGTTAAGTACAATCGATCCCAGACATTTTGGGTCTGTCGATACAATTCCCCACCGCCAATGATGAATGCTTCCGTTTCACCCTGATCAAATGCGTACGACAGGGCCTCTTCAATGGAATGCACAACCACAATGCCATCCGCAGTAAAAAACGGATCGCGGGTTACCACAATGTTCGTACGCTTGGGCAAAGGCCGACCGATGCTTCGAAATGACTTCCGCCCCATGATGACGCAATGCCCCAGGGTGGTGCGCTTGAAATATTTCAGGTCGGCAGGCAAATACCAGGGAATCTGATTCCCGTTTCCAATTACGTTGTTGTGGCCTACGGCAACTATGGCTGATACCAGCATGAGTGTTATTTATTTTTTTAAGCCAGATCTACAACCCGGCTTTTTCAGAGATTTTCAGCATGCGATCAATCGACTTGCGCCCCTGTTCGATTACCCAATCCGGCAAAATAATTTCAGGCAATTCATGCTCCATACACAGGTACAGTTTTTCCATGGTATTGCGCTTCATGTGTGGACAATCATTGCAGGCACAGTTGTTATTGGGCGGTGCCGGGATGAACGTTTTATGCGGACTGGCCAACTCCATCTGGTGTAAAATACCAGCCTCTGTTGCCACGATAAACTCCTCGCTCGGGTCGTTCTTTGTAAAGTTCAGCAAGCCGGTTGTGCTGCCAATGTAGTCTGCCAAATCCAGGATGTGGGCCTCACATTCCGGGTGTGCAATAAACTTGGCATTGGGGTGGCGATTCATCAACTTGACAATGCGCTCGTGGCTGAAAATTTCATGCACCATACAGGCCCCGTTCCAGAGCACCATATCCCGGCCTGTTTTCTTGATCAGGTAGGCTCCCAGGTTTTTATCCGGAGCAAAAATAATCGGCTGGTCCTCCGGAATGCTCTCAATTATTGCCACGGAATTGGTGCTGGTGCAGCAAATATCCGTCAGCGTTTTCAACTCGGCGGTGCAGTTGATGTAACTCACCACGACGTGATCGGGGTATTTTTCTTTAAATTTCTTAAAAATATGCGGTGGACAGGAATCCGCCAGCGAACATCCGGCCTTCAAGTCCGGGAGCAATACCTTTTTGTGCGGGCTCAGCATTTTAGCCGTCTCTGCCATAAAATGTACCCCGGCAAATACAATCACATCGGCATCGGTTTTGGCTGCCATCTGCGACAAGCCGAGTGAGTCGCCAATGTAATCTGCCACGTCCTGAATTTCAGATTCCTGGTAATAATGCGCCAGAATAATCGCATTTTTCTCCTTCTTTAGCCGATTAATTTCTGCAACTAAATCCAGGGTTGGGTCAACCTCCATATCGAGGAAGCCATTTTTTTCCATTTCTTGTACAGCAACTTGTAGTTCAGACATAGGTATTGAGTTTGTTTTTCTGACGCAAAAAAAGGCACATGTAACACTGCGCGCCCGACCCGGCCAATTCTCCGGACGGCTAAAATACGGGGATATCTTTTTTATCCCGTGTATTCAACACGCAAATTGCAAAATTGATCACCAGCCCTGTTGCAGCCTATTGTTTGGACGGGATAATCTCAAATTCGGTTCGCCGGTTGCGGGCGCGCCCTTCCTCTGTTCCATTGTCGGCAACCGGAGCAGTCTCACCAAATCCGGCAGACTCCAGACGGTCCGCAGCAATGCCCTGATCGATCAGATACTGACGAACAGATGCCGCCCGGTTTTCCGAAAGGGTTTGGTTGTCGGAATCCGAACCCACGGAATCGGTATGCCCGTTGATTCGAATACGCAAACGCGGATGCTCATTCAGAAGATCGCGCAAAGCGTCCAGTTCAAATTTGGATGCATCCAACAGGGTGGCTGAGGCTGTTTCAAAAAATACATTTTGGAGGACGATGGGTTGTCCTGCCGGAGGCGGCGTATCCGAACCGGCCACTTCCTCGTCGATGGGCTCCAGATCAATGGTCAGCAAAAACGGCTTTTCAAAACTGCTTTGTCCGGTAAGTGAAAAATGTTCAGAATGAAACAGGTAGCCCTCTTTCGAAACGTGCATGCCGTAATCGTGTCCGGCCGGGATGCACACCAGCAAGGTTCCGTCGTTGGCGGTGAATTTGTAGGCAAACAATTCGTCGCGGGTCAGGTTGCGCAGTTTGACTGCTGCCTTGATGGGATAGCCCGTCCGTGCATCGCGCACGCGAACTTTCAGGTAGGTGGCAGGCTGGGCCCGCACGGCTTCCGGAAGTGTAAACCGCACAATGTCAATATTTCCTTTCCCGGGCTCCTTCTCCACGGAATAGTAGGCAGTTTTTCCATCCAGTGCCACACACATGGTCTGCTCCCCGTATTTGGTATTGATGGGGTAGCCCAGGTTAATGGGTTTCGACCAGGAACCGTCGTCCTGAAGGCGGGTCATAAATAAATCCTGGTTTCCCATACCAACATGTCCGTTGGATGAGAAATAAAGCGTTTTGCCATCCGGATGAAAAAACGGGGAATCTTCCGTTCCGGAAGTGTTGATGGTGGGGCCCAGGTTAGCGGGCTCGGTCCACTTCCCGTCCGACTGTCGATAGGTAACCCACAGGTCGGCATTCCCTTGTCCGCCTTTTCTTCCACTGCTAAAGTAAATAGACTTCCCGTCGGCACTGATACAGGGGTGGGAATCCCAATCCCGGGAATTGATGGTGGCACTGAAGGGGCGGGGCTCCGTCCAGCCAGTTTCCTTTTTCTGCGACCAGTACAAATCGCAACTACCTTGCGAACCATCTCCCCGCCGGTTGCAGGCTGTGAAGACCAGCCAACTGCCATCCGGACTGATTGACTGCGCCCCTTCATTTTGTCGGGTATTTACGCCGGCAAGTTCAACTGCCTGCTGCCAATTCCCATCTTCGTCCAGGGTACTGCTGTAAAAGTTTTCATCGCTGATTACCATGTGGGTTCCCTCTTCGATTCGCACCGGGATTCGGCGGGTAAAAATCAGGGTTTTGCCATCGGCTGTAAGTACCGGAAAATATTCATCGTACTGCGAGTTCACGGTTGTATCCAAGGGATGCGGATCGAATGGAACGGGATTTTTAAGGGCATCCAAAATAAAATCCACGCGGGCCAGCATGGAAGCAGCTTTTTTGCTGGAAAGCCCTTCTTCGGTGTTTTTATTCAAAAAAATCTCCAAATGCTCTTTGGCATCTGAATACGCTTCCAAGTACCACTCCATGGTACCAAGCCGGTAATAAATCAATGGATCAAAATCCGGGGCAATATCCACCGCCCGCTGAAACATGAGTTCGGCATAATGGTAGTTTTCCAGATCCACGTACGTTTCTCCCATCAACAGCCAGGCCTCCACAAAGAAGGAATCCTGTTGGATTGCCTGCTCCAGGGAGCCTTGTGCCAGCGCGGTCTGCCGTTGCTGGATGTGTTTTTTGGCATCATCAAATTTTTTCTTTGCCTTGCTGTTGGTTGTTTCAATGGTGTGAAAATCCTGACTTTGAAGAGCAGAAGGCACAACCAGAAGGAGGGTAAGTACGCAAAAAAGGTATCGCATGAAATAGCTTGTAGTTTCATTTCCTAACGCAAAAGCACGCATCTTAGTTTGGGTGGGTCAGATTTTCTGGCCGTGTACCAACAGGACAATCGTCCCCGTAGATACGCGATCAGGCCCGGAGGTATTTGTATCTTTGGAAATTATGAAATCAAAAACTACCCGAATGGGGGACCTGCTGTTTTTTACCTGCCTGTTTGTATTTGTTTCATGCACCGGGCAAAACAGCAACCTCACGACACAGAAACAAGCGGAGCTGCAAACCGGGAAACTGCTTGCAAAAATGGACCCGGCCATTCTGATTATTTTTCAGGACAGCAAAAACAACCATTGGTTTGCCGGTGGAGACGGGCTGTACAAATACGACGGTAAAAACCTGAGGCTGTACACCAAACAAGACGGGCTGTGCAGCAATCGGGTACGCAGGATGCAGGAAGACCAGCAAGGCAACCTGTATTTTGACAGTGGAGAAGGGATTAGTCAGTATGACGGAAAAACATTCAGAATTTTAGACGTTGAGCCAACCGGCAATTCAGCAGATGCCTGGAAACTGGAGCCAAATGACCTGTGGTTTGAAGGCAAGTGGAATGAAAACGGCCCCTTCCGGTTTGACGGAAACAAATTATACCACCTGAACTTCCCCAAACACCCTCAGGAAGAGATCTATTATGCCAACAATCCCAACACCTCCATAACTCCGTACGACGTATATTCCACGCACCGGGCTGCTGATGGGTCCATCTGGTTTGGCACCTCCAACCTGGGGGTGTGTCGCTACGACGGCACCACCTTTTCCTGGATTTCAGCGGATGATTTATGTACCCTGGATGACGGGCCGGCTCCCGGTGTACGGTCGATTACAGCAGATGGAAACGGCAACTTCTGGTTTTCCAATGCCCCTTTTCGATATGCGCAAAATGCCCTGCTTGACATGGGAACGATTGAACTTCAAAAACAAGTGGATCTGAACGAATTTCCCGGCGCCCCAGAAGAGCCGCTCCGCTTTTTTATGTCGATGACCCTGGACACAAGCGGTGCCCTGTGGGCTGCCACGTACGATCAGGGCGTTTACAAATTTGATGGCAAACAGATCAGTCATTTTCCCGTTATGCTGAATAACGAGCCGATTACGATTTTTTCAACTTATACAGACAAGCAAGGAACCGTTTGGCTCGGGACGCACAAAGGAGGCGCATTTACGTTTAATGGCAACTCGTTTGTGCCGTTTCAACCCTGACTTCGCTATCTTCACCCCACAATATTATTGGATAAAAAACGAATTGACATACATGAACCCCAAGGTTGATTTTTATTTTGAAAAGGAGGGCCCCTGGCAAGAAGAACAACGAATGCTGCGCTCCATTTTGCTCGACTGCACCCTGACAGAGGAATTGAAATGGGGTGTGCCCTGCTACACCTACAATGGCAAAAACATTGCCCTGATCCATGAGTTCAAATCCTATTGCGCTGTATTGTTTGTGAAAGGAGCCTTGCTTAAAGACACCGACGGGATTCTGGTGCAACAAACGGAACAGGTGCAGGCTGCTCGGCAAGTCCGGTTTACAAACACACAGGAAGTCCATGAACTGGAAACCACGCTGAAAGCCTACCTGTTTGAAGCCATTGAAGTGGAAAAAGCAGGTCTGGAAGTGCCATTGAAAAAAACTTCGGAGTATCCAGTCCCGGAAGAGTTGCAGGCAAAGTTTGAAGAAAATCCGGATTTTAAAACAGCATTCGAGGCGCTGACCCCTGGTCGGCAACGCGGATACCTGTTGTACTTTTCACAGGCAAAACAAGCCAAAACCCGCGAAGCCCGAATTGAAAAATACAGAGCACATATTTTTCAGGGAAAAGGGATACAGGACAAATAAGCGGTGGGATTTACGATTGCCGATTACATGAAATCCGATTTTCGATTGGATTTTTGAATTGTGATTTTATTTCGACGGACATTTGAAATCAGCGAATAGAAACAGGATATTTGCGGGCTCGGAGCACGCGCTAAGCACATTTGTAATAGAAAGGAAACATGCTCAGGCTTAAATTGCATACACCGGCCGACGACGACCGCCCCGTATATGTTTGTGGAAATTTCAATGAATGGAAAACCACAGACGCCCGCTACCGCATGGAGCGGATAGGGGAAGGGGAATATGAACTGGATTTCGACCCGGAAGTCGATACCCTGGAATATAAATACACCAAAGGGGGTTGGGAAAGCGAGGAACTGGACTCCGATGGACACCCGCCCGTAAATCGGTTTATGGAGCAGGCGCAGGGCACCGTACGGGATGTAGTACCACGCTGGAAATCCCACAGCGGCGGGTACAATCCGGAGTTTTATCCGGACATCCGCATTGTTGCCAAGCACTTTCACCTGCCGCAACTCAACAAACGCCGACGCATCTCCGTGCTGCTTCCCTGGAATTACGATGAGACCAATAAGCACTACCCCGTACTCTACCTACAGGATGGACAAAACCTGTTTGAAGAAGATGCCCCCTTCGGCACCTGGGGGGTGGATAAGCAACTGGCCAAACTAGCAGAAAAGGGATTGGGCGATTTTATTGTCGTGGCCATCGACCATGGCGGCAAAGAGCGCATCAAAGAATACTCCCCGTACAACCTGCCAAAATGGGGTGAAGGATTGGGAGAAAAATACACCCGCTTCCTCGCTGAAACCCTGAAGCCCTACATCGACAGCCATTTCAGAACCCTGACCGACCGGGAAAACACCGGCATTGGGGGCAGCAGCATGGGTGGACTTATCAGCATTTACGCCGGCGTGTTGTTTCCAGAGACTTATTCTCGTTTTCTTGTTTTTTCCCCATCCCTGTGGGCTTCTCCCAGACTCTTTTTTGAGCCCATGCATTTTGCTCAATTTCCACGCACCCGCATTTACCTGTATGGCGGCGGGCGCGAAGGAGCCAGTGTAATCAACAATCTGAAGCGGTTTAAAAAGGAAATTGAAAAGCGCGGTCTCCGTTCAGATTGTGCAGACATTCACCTGGAAATGGACCCGGAGGGCGAACACAACGAAGCCCGTTGGGGCGAGGAGTTTCCCAAAGCCATCGACTGGCTCTGGGCCGACGAACAGATCCGGTCAAACTAGCAGCTGAAACAAGACTCCCCAGCCTTTATTTTTTACACGGCGGATTTGGTGGTAGGGCCTTAACGCAGCCCCGTAAGCCCGGAAGGCTTGCTCGATCGCGGCATCCATGCTGCCCTCGAAATCAAAATTTCGTCCGGAACTCGCCGCTTGTTGAATGGCGTTCCAGGTGAGCACATGCAAGCCGGAATGGGATTTCCCTTGCTCTGTTTGTCCACTCATCAAGGTAGAAACCGTGTGTGCATCCAGGGTCAGGCAATTTGCGGCCTGGGCTTGCCCCGTGGAGTCAACAGCCAACCAGATCTGAATGGCATTTCGCTCCAACATTGCCGCATGAAGGCGCTTAAAAACCATCAGCCCGGCAGGGGGCTTGATTCCATTTTTGAACAGTGAATTGGTGTAGAATTTCCACAGTGTATCAACGGCTTCATCGTCCCGAATCAAGCGAAGGGAACCTTCGGCCTGTTTGATGTGGTTGCGCAATGCGGGGGTAAATCCTTCCTGTATTTTATCCAAATCCATTGGACTGTCAAAACAATACGTGTACCGGGTGCCTTGCTCAAACCCCGACCAATGCAAGGGCAGGTGACTTATTACATCCGGATGCATATTTTGCAAAAAAAGAGGCGGACGGGGAAGCGCTTCCGCCAGCAATTTAAACCACCGATGATCGGAAGTAAATTTTTTACTACCCGCATCCACCCAGGGCCCTGCATAGACCGTGAACGGGGCAGGCAAAACCATTTGAACGCCCATTTTCTTTGTCAAACAATACGGCCAGGACCCAATCACTTCCTGATTTTTATTGTGCACCAATGCCACATCCCAATTACCTGCGCCACATACCGCATCCAGCCACCAGGGCTGGTGGTGTAAAGGGACAAAGCGCTGGAGGCAAGCATCCCGGTACAGTTGTTTGTTGTTATTGAGCATAAGAGGGGTAAAATTTCCGATTGCCGATTACATGATTTCCGATTGTTGATTGGATTTTTTAATGGATGATTTTTTAATAAACAAATAAACAAGGGAAAGCGAAGCGTCCCGAGTAAACAAGGCCCGAAGGGCCGAATAAACATCAACGTATCATCCAAGCCCGAAGGGCGCATCATCAAATCAACAATCCCTAGCCAGGCACAGTACATTTTTCCTTTTCCAAGCAAAATAAAAGTATTTTTGCCCCAATTCACACGAGTATCTAATAAAATTAGTGGTCAGTGGTAAGTAGTAAGTGGTAAGAATTTCCATTAACTTAAGAACAGACTACTCCTGCCAGCAAGGCAGGACTACATCAACAAATCATCCAAGCCCCGTAAGGGGCGCATCAACAAATCATCTATTTCAATAAACAAATAAACAAGGGAAAGCGCAGCGCCCCGATTAAACAAGGCCCGAAGGGCCGAATAAACATCAACGAATGACTCTTAGCGAATTTTTTACCTACGTAAGTGAAAACCCGATGCCGATTGTGGCGTTTTTTATATTCATTCCTTTGGTGGCATTGATGGTTGGCTTTTTTGGAAAAAACAAGGGGCATGAGTCGCCCTGGAAGTACGTATACTCCGCCTTGATTTACGGCGTTTGTATTCCGGGCATCTTTGCTGTGGCATTGAGTGTTTACTTGTTTTTATTTGAACGGGGCAGCATTATGAACACCAACTTAGTTACACAAGTGGCTCCAATTGCATCTATGTTTGTGACTTTGGGTTTGATACGGCGCAACACGCGTTTTGAATACATTCCCGGATTCGACCGCATTTCAGGATTGATGCTGATGATTGGTTCGATCTTTTTCATCATGTACTTATTGGACCGTACCCACCTGATTGCCTTTGTGCGCCTGAATGTGGAGTACTTATTCCTCATTGTGGTTGTGGCACTTTTGGTGTTCCGCTATGCTTTGAAAAATTTTATACGCTAATACATGAAACCTTCGGGAATACCTGTGAAACTGCTCGGCTTTTTACTTGCGCTTGTTCTTGTGGCAGCCTGTGGCAAAGAACCAAAGCGCGACCGGACCTACACCAAGGAAGATACCACCCTGGAACGGGCAGGTGATGTGGAAATCTTGTATTCCGACAGCGCGGTAGTCCGCGTTCGGGTAAAAGCGCCTACCTTGCTCAATTACACCGACCGCGACCAATCCGAACAGGAGTTCCCCGATGGCGTTTTGGTTGATTTTATGAACCGGGATATGCAGGTAACCAGCACGCTCACAGCCAAACTGGGCATCCGGGAACAGGATAAAGGACTGATAACCATGCGCGACAGCGTGGTGCTCAGAACTGTAGACAACGAAGTGCTGGAAACCGAAGAACTGATTTGGGACGAACGCACCGGAAGAGCCTATACCGATAAGTTTGTGAAAGTCACCAAACCCGGTGAAGTGATGTATGGATTTGGACTGGAAGCAAATGAAGATTTTTCTTATTGGAAAATCCTGGTTCCGAAAGGACGCATCAAAACGGACAAGTTTGACGAGGGTTTACAATAATATCCTTAATTTACGCGGCAATAAACCAAGAGATACATGGACGATGTTCCCCCCTTTGGATTGCTGGCATTTCGCCTCGGCAGTCGTCACTTTCAAGCCAACCTGCTTTTAGCCACCATTTCTGTGGTGTGCGGATTGTGGGCTGCCACCAACGGTTTCCTGGCCTTTACCCTGGGCATTGGCTGGGCAGCACCCCTTCTGGTCAGCATCCTGCTTTTCGCTGTGTTGCTTTTATTTAAAAATTTCATTTTCGACACCGTCTACCACGACGAACGAACCGACGTGGATGCAGCGCTCCTCGAATACCTCGCTCAACAAAACAGTAGCCAGGCCCACCCGGAAGAAGAAATGACCGCCGAGATGCTGGAAAATGCCCTGCATCTGAAGGAGGTTCGGGTGTACGATTGCATGTGTCCCCGACCCGAAGTAATACACATCGATGTAGAAAGCAGCCTGGATGCATTGAGTAAATTGTTTATAGAAAGCAAGCTTTCGCGCATCATTGTGATCGAGGGGGATCTGGACCGGGTTTTGGGCTATGTGCATGTTCAGCAACTTTTTGAAAGCCCAACCGATATCCGCCAAATGGTGATGCCCATAGCTTTTGTTCCGGAAACGGTGCAGGTAAGCGACATGCTCAATAAATTTATCCGCAACCGGGCTTCCATTGCCTGTGTGGTGGATGAATACGGCAGCCTCTCCGGCATCATAACCCTGGAAGATGCACTGGAGCAACTCTTTGGAGAAATCGACGACGAGCACGATCAGGAAGAGTTTATTGAAACTCAAATTTCCGAAACCGAATTCCTGTTTTCGGGTCGACTGGAAGTAGACTACCTGAACAAAACCTATCCCGAACTTCAAATTCCAACTGGTGACTACACCACCTTATCCGGCTACCTGGTTACTGAAGCACAGGCAATTCCCGAACAAGGATTCCAACTGAGCACCAATGGAACTACCTTTATTCTGGAGTTGGTAAGCGATCGGAAAATTGAGACCGTGCGAATCCTGCTGAACACTGCGGAAATCTCCGAAGGATAATTCTGGCGGCGGCGTATTTTTTTTTGCTTGCGCAGGAAACCTTAAATGCAAATTAGCCGTTGGATTTATAGGGATCTCGTTGAACGCGCCCTGCAAACGTGTTCAAATTCACCTCAGAGCCAGAGCTCCATATGCGTATCTTTTTTCGCCAGTTGTTTTTTTCTTTTCCCGTCCGGCTGCTTGCGCTGCATTTCCAGAAGCACCTGACGCTACTGGCCTTATGGCTTATGCTTGCCATGCTCACAACAGGTAAGTGGGGCCACTTCTTTGGCATCTTTAATTTGCTGCTGCTGCCGGAATACTACGGTTTGGTTAATTTTTGGAGTTACTTCATTACCGGGGCTGCATTTGGCATTCTCTTTATGGTTTGGCAATTGACCACCTACCTGTTGATTGCGCACCGTTTTCCTTTTTTGGCTACCTTAAAAAAGCCGTTCACAAAGTTTGCCCTTAACAACAGCCTGATTCCGCTCATTTACCTGGTAGTTTATCTGAGCTCGACCATCTGGTTGCAACAACACGATGAATTATCCAGCCCCGGTACAGCCCTGCTAAACGCAAGCGGCTTTTTGAGTGGCATGGTATTTCTCATGTTGTTTCTCACCGCCTATCTGCATTTTACCAACAAAGACATCGGGGCTTTCCTAACTCCTGCCAACCTGCTTCCCAAAGCAGGCAACATCCTGTTTGCCCCCGGAGAACGGAGGCCTTCCATGCGGGATATTCGCAGGGGACTTACACGCTGGCGGGTGGATAATTACCTGACAGAAAAACTGCACGTTCGGCAGGTGCGAAGCGTAGCACATTACAACCCCAAACTGCTGAGCAAGGTGTTTGAGCAAAACCACACCAATGCCTTTGTCGTCCATTTTATCATCCTGTCGCTGCTGATTGGCCTTGGCCTTTTTATGGACAATTCCTGGGCACGGATTCCGGCCGGCGCAACCATTTTCATCCTTTGCAGCCTGTTTATGGCCATTTTTGGGGCCATTGTATTTTGGTTTCGCAGCTGGGGGGCGCTCGTTTTTATTTTCATGGTGTACATCATCAACCTGACAACAGGACTCGGATTTTTCAACTACCGAAACCGGGCTTACGGACTGGACTACCGAACGGAAAACCGGGCCAAATACTCCTACGATGAACTGGAAAAAATGGCTAGTCCCGAGCAGGTAGAAGCCGACAAGAAAAACACCTTGAATATCCTGGAAAACTGGTTGCAAAAAAACAAGGCTGCCGGGACCGACAAGCCCAAGCTCGTTGTATTGTGCGTGAGCGGGGGAGGCATGCGTTCCGCTGTTTGGACCATGCATACCCTTCAGCAGGCCGATCGGGCCACCGGAGGAAAACTCCTTCAACAAACGACCCTGATCACAGGTGCGTCGGGCGGTATGTTGGGTGCAGCCTACCTGCGGGAACTTGCGCTGCAAAAACAGGAAGGACAAGCCATTTCACTGTACGATACCACGTTCACGGCCAACATCGGGAAAGACCTCCTCAATCCGGTTTGTTTTTCGATCGTATCCAACGACATTTTTTATCCGAGCCGCACATTCCGTTCGGGCAACTTCACCTACCGAAAGGATCGGGGCTATATGCTCGAGCGGCAGTTGAACGAAAATTGCCAGGGCATTCTGGGCAAACGGCTCGCCGACTACCGGCAACCCGAAGAAAAAGGCCTCATTCCAATGATGGTTCTCTCACCATATATCCTCAACGATGCGCGTAAATTGCTGATCAGTCCACACGGCGTTTCCTACCTCATGCAGCCACCTGCTCCACCTGAAAGTCGCTTACAAACTGAGATTGACGGCGTGGATTTTCGGGCCTTGTTTGCCCGGCAGGAGGCTGACAGCCTTGCCTTCACCACGGCGCTTCGGATGAACAGTACTTTTCCGCTCATCCTGCCGAATGTTATGTTGCCTACCCACCCCATCATTGAGGCAGTGGATGCCGGGTTTCGGGATAATTACGGGCTGACTACTGCCCAGCGGTTTATCCAGGTATTTGCTCCGTGGATAAAAAAACATACGTCGGGGGTCTTGTTGGTTGAAATCCGCTGTTGGGAAAAATTCGAACCCATTCCGGAGCACGACCATAAGGGAAGCCTCGAAAACCTGTTTGTTCCCCTGAATGCAGCGTCGAGGATGACTACCATGCAGGATTACCAGCACGACGAGGAGTTGTCGATGCTCAACGAAATTCTGGGCAGCGAGCATTTTCAGGTGCTCCGCTTTATATACAGACCCGCAAAAAAAGAGAATGAAGCCTCTATGAGTTTTCACCTGAGTGCCCGGGAAAAACGGGATCTGGTCGCTTCGTTTTATCTCAATGGAAACCAGAAACAGCTCCGCCTACTAAAAGAGGCTTTGGAGGAATAAGCAACAGATACGAGCCTATTCCTTTTCACCGTAAGCCAGATCACCGGCATCGCCCAGGCCTGGCACGATGTATGATTTC
Organism: Saprospiraceae bacterium; assembly: GCA_041392625.1. Classification (GTDB taxonomy): domain Bacteria; phylum Bacteroidota; class Bacteroidia; order Chitinophagales; family Saprospiraceae; genus M3007. Next base: position 33,438 of record JAWKLR010000027.1, read on the forward strand.
GCGGTGAGTTCTTCATCAATGGCGCCCAGCCAGAGTTGAACTTGGGATAAAGCGCCGCCGGCGCAGCGCTTCAACTCCCGCCTTACTGGCAATTACTGAAGCCACATGAATTGAACGAGGCGTTCCTTCCTGCAACAAACGCTCCAGGGTAAGAATAACGGAAGAACCTGTGGCCAGCATTGGATCACACAAGATCAAAACAGCATCATCGATGAGGCGCAGCTGACGTAGTCGATTTTGTACTTCCAGAGAGCCATCTTTATGCTCTTCGGAAAGCAGAAACAAAGGCATTATCGGCCGAATCAAACATGCGCAGTATACCATGAAATGGGATGCCGGCCTCGAAGAATCGTACCCAGCACTATCCGGTCTTTGGGAACCTGATGCTTGCCTCACTCCAGGGGCGTCTCAACTGTTTTTGCATAGTATTCCAGATTTTGACTGATTTCATAAGCCAGTAGTTCTCCGATGCGCTGCAGGTTGTAGCGAAACCCGCATGCGGTCAGCCTCTGAATGTGCAGGTCCCGAAGTTCAGCCAGTATCTTACCGGCGATAGAAGGCTTGGCAGAAAGGTCGAAAATCATAATCCGTTTTTACAAAAATAAACAAATGCAGGTTTGAATCAGGTTCCTGACAGAGCAGCAATGCAGGCTTCCCGAACCGACCAAACGGCATCGAGTGGCATGGGCGTCCGACTGGAAGCAAGCCAATCCTGAAGCTCCTGCCGGTGCCACTGCACTTTGTAGGTACCAATCTGATCAGGGTAAATTTCTTTTTCGGAAATCAGGTCGGCTGCAAGCCGATCAAAGTCCGACTCAAAGGTAGTCAAATCAAGAGGTTTTCCATTGATTTTGAGGTAGCAATGTGCCTCCGGAATGCAATCCAATCCGGCATCCTGAATGATCGTGCCCAAACCCGAAGTATTTCCCGAATGCATGCGGTACAAACCCAAAAACAACTGGATTTCCGGAACATCCTGTTCCATGGCCACCAACTTCACAAATGCGTGTTTGGTGCTACAGGTACCGCGCCCTTCGCTTAGAATCAGCATGGGATCATCCCGCCGGCTATTGCGCCCGTACGGCAGCGCCCGAGTCCATTCAAATAAATCAGAGAAATTACAAACACCTTTTGCTTCAAGCGTCTTTGCTAAAGGTTTGTGAGTATCAAATCCTGCACGCATAGAAATGGGAGTGGTAAGTAATAAGTTGTAAGTGGTAAGTTTGATATCCTGATGAAACAAGGCCTGCAGGGCCGAATAAACATCATCAAATCATCTTAGCCCGAAGGGCGTATCATCAAATCAACAATTATGGCCATAAAAACGAAAAAGCCGCGGTGCTCGTTTGCTCCGCGGCGGTTTCCCGTATATAATCTCATGAAAAGTCTACAAAGTTGTTGGTCGATGAATTCGCCGTCTTGTCTGTTCTCGTCTTTGCCCTTCATCAACGATACAAATCGCGATGCCTGGCCCCAAAGAACAAAAACAGAGTTTTGTTGACAAAAACAGCACAATGAATATATTTAAAATATTGATTTTCATTTTATTATAATTTTTTTTGTTGAAATTAAAATATGTTTTTTGACATAAAAAAACTGCCGAATCCGGAAAAAAATCTGGATTCGGCAGTTTTTGTGCCCGTCAGGCAAGAGGAAACGCGGGTATTCTATTTTTTTAACGAATGGCGGCAACAGGCATCAGCGGATCGTAGGTTCCTTTGATTACCGGGCTTTGTCGGTTGCCTGTGTAGTCGCGCACATTTCCATAGATAAACTCAAACAGTTCCTGAACAGACACGACTTTATCCTGGTTGCGGTCGGCCTCGCCCTTGAGCCCGCGAATCAGGAAGTGACTGAATACCCCCTGGCGAAGTCCGGAAGACTCCAGCGAGGTTTCATCTGCCTTGGACGACATAATGAGTGCGGTGCCGGAAACAGACTTGGAGAGTGTTTTGTAATACTGCACCAAAACCGGCTCGGTTTCACCGGAGCGCATGGCCAGAATACTGCCGGAGTGACAAGCATCAGCCAGACAGAGTTTGTATTTTGCTTTAGAATGATTGAAGGCTGCGGCCACTTCATCGTGTCCCATTTTGTTGTTGAAGCCATCAAAATCAAATGGGAGGAAGGATCCATTGAGGCCGTGTCCGGAGAAATAGAAAATGATCAGGTCGTTTTCAGTTGCCTGAGCAAATACATCCTGCATGGTTTCAAGGATATTCTCCCGGGTAGCCTCCTCATCAATCAGGATGGCAACCTGTTCATCAGGCAATGCTCCCCCTTCCGGGCTTTTCAAAAATGCATAAAAGCGGTAGGCATCGTCGTCGGTATAACGCAAGACCGGCATGTGATCGTAGGCTGCGACCCCAACTACAACGGCAAAAACACGCGCCTGGGCCAGAGAATTCGCCACTTCAGGCGAAGGTGAAACGGGCCCTTCCACATTGGCAATAAAATCCTCCGGAGCCTCTTTGCCCACATACTCACCTGCTTTCCAGTAACCGTTTACAATGGTCTGGTCGTGCAGATACAGGGTACCTTTCCCCTCAAAACCGCCTTCAGACCATTCCCCGCGATAGCGATCGCCATTGGAATACAGGCAGTAACCAAACCCGTGAGGCTGGCCTTCCTTGAAGGCTCCTTCGTAGCGGGCAGCACCTTCGCGGTAAATAAACACCCCTTGTCCGGACTCACAATCGCCCGAAATACAGCCAACCTGTCCGCTTTCAATAAGGCTGGCGCCGATGAATTCACCTTCGCGCCATTCACCGGATTCCACGGTGCCGTCTGCCATCAGGCGGGTACCGGTTCCATCCGGATAATTTTCTTTAAATGCTCCGACGTATTTATCGCCGTTGGCAAAATAGAATGTGCCCTCGCCCTGGAATTTTCCAGCAACAAAGGTTCCTTCGTATTTACTTCCGTCAGGGTAGGCAAAAATACCGGTCCCGTTTTTACAATTTCCACTGAGGCAACCCGATTGAATGTTTGTACCATCGTCTTGTGCTTCCTCTTCTTTTCCGGCAATGTATTCTTCCAGAATATTGCCATCCGCATCTACGGGCCGTCCTTTGAGCCACTGGCCTGTGCGTTTTGTACCGTCGGAATAGGTTTTGGTTCCCTTTCCTTGAGGATATCTGTTTTGCCATTCACCGCTGTACTTGGAGCCATCGGTATAGTAGCAAACACCCACCCCGTGGATTTCACCGTTTTTAAAATCACCAATATATTTAGCACCGGAAGGGTACACAAAAGTCCCCTGCCCATTGTTGCAATCGCCTGCCACACATTGTGCCTGTGCCAGTTGTGACGAAAGAAAAAACACCAGACACAAAAGCCAGAAGGATGTGCGCGATGAATTCATGGGAATGCCAATTTTTTTTGAATTAATCAATTTGATTTTTGTTTCGTGATGGAATGTGGTCTCCGGATTGTATGCAAAACTTGTTTTGACAAAATATTTGAATAAAAGCAACAACAAAGACCGAAATCCTGGATTGCCAGCAATTGTTGCCTATAATACTCTAAACCTCAAACAGGCCTTTTTTATTGTCTGGCGTACCCATGACACACGGAGTTTACTGGGTTGAAATGGGCGCGAGCTGGAAAATGCCCGGCAGATTTCGGCCCAGGCCATTGTAATCCAGTCCATAGCCGACAACAAAGCGGTCTTTTATTTCAAACCCAACATAATCCACCTTAACCGGAAACTCCAGGGCGTCGGGTTTAAATAACAGACTGACAGTAGCAAGGGATCGCGGTTTGTGTGATTCTACAAAACGGGTAAAATCGCTCAGGGTTCGTCCGAACTAATGTCTCTTGACAATGTAATATTCCTGACTGCTCAGTTCTATCCAGTCCAAGTACCTTTTAACCTGCCCGGCGAAGTTGTTCCTTCATAAGAGGCCAGTTTGACAAACGTAATTTCACAGGGGCCATCAAACTTTCGAAGCAGGTCAGCAGCAAAAACAAAAGATCCGTTGAGCACACAAATTGACAGGGGAGTTTTGTCGGCATAGGCCGTGGTGAGGGTTTGCCCCAATTCCAAAATCCGCGTATCACTCTCATCCTGTGAAATCAAGGGCTCAAAAAGTAGTTCATGGACACGTATCATGTTTGCAGCATTGGATTCCACACAAAGATAAAAAGCACCGGAACAGAATTCAGAGCCAGTTTGGGATTTTGTATTTAGACTAAACCGGCAACCCGCTACAAAAAAACTCCCGGGCTGTGGATGATCCAAAACCCGGGAGTTCATTTTACGTACACCCATAGGCGCCGCTACTTCTTTTTTGTGACAAGGTTGACTACCGCTAATATAATGATTGCGCCAAGGGCACCCGTAAGGATGGCTCCAAGCAATCCGGCACCCAGGTTGATGCCCAGTACGCCACAGGCCCAGCCGCCGACAAAACTGCCGAGAACACCGACTACAATGTTCCCAATCAGTCCCAGGCTACTGCCTTTAAAAACCTGACTGCCCAGCCATCCGGCCACGGCTCCGATGATAAGAGTTGCTAATAGATCCATAGGTTTTGATATGTTGAGTTTGAATTGAGCCCCATAGTGGAGTCGCCTCAAACCCAGGGTGAAAGAATTGAACCGTATACAAGTTCCAAGACCACCAAGTTGGCAAAAAAAACTGGCATCTCCTAATAAAGAGCGTGTTTGGAACTTCTCCCCGCACAATTGTTTGCCGCCCTGGTTCAGATCAATTCCGGTAAAACCGGTATACTTGCAGATGGCACTTTTATCATACCATACACCGGGTCGGTTGGAAGCCGGATGCGATGAAGCAGGGCGGGGCTGTTTGGCAGGCCCTGTTTTTGCTGCTGCCGTAATTTTGCCAGAAGATTTTTACCATCCGCTGCTGAACGATTCAAAGCAGATTAGTGAAAAGCACCGCACCCTGTTGCGTACAGTGATCGAAGAAGAAGCGCTGTATTGGGCTGTCGCCCAGATCGATCCCGGTGAGATTGATCGCATAAACATCCTGAAAGCCTCCATACTTGGTATGCACCGCGCATTGGATGGGTTAAAAGCACAACCGGAATTTATCCTGGTCGATGGCAACAAGTTTTACCCATATCCCAATATTCCACATGAATGTGTTGTAAAAGGAGACGGTAAGTTTGCATCCATCGCGGCAGCCTCTGTTTTAGCCAAAACCCATCGTGATGCCTGCATGGAAGAACTGCATGCCCAGTTTCCGCAGTATCATTGGGATAAAAACAAGGGATATCCGACAGTTGCCCATCGGGAAGGAATCCGAAAACACGGTCCAAGCCCGCACCATCGACGGAGTTTCACCCTACTTCCGGAAGACCGCCAGATCAAGTTGTTTGACTGATTTTTAAACATAAAAAAAGCCATCCAAACCCTTGGCGGATCTGGATGGCTTGTATGATTCAGCGGATTGAATTAGTTGCCGCTTTTGATCAGCTTTTCTGTCTGCAAGCGACCATCAACTATAAACCGGACGAGGTAAACGCCATCGGGGTATGTGCTCAGGTCAATTACTTTATTCACTTCTTTAGAATGGCTGGAGTTGGACTCCCACACACGTTGTCCGAGCAGATTCACCAGTTGAATTTGCACATCTACCGGTTGTGTGAAAGCAAGTGTTACCCATGCTGTACCCTGAGTTGGGTTCGGGCGGATAGACCAGGATTCCAGACTCTCCAATTCACCGGATGAGGAGTTGCCAATTGCAACCTCGAGCACGTCGGTACAGCCATTGGCATCGGTTACGGTAACCGTTGTAACACCAATCGGCAGATCAGTTGCGGTTTCTCCGGTCTGGCCATCGCTCCATGCATAGGTATAAGGAGCTGTACCCAAGCCTACTGAAACGGTAGCACTTCCGTTGCTCATGCCGGGATCGGAGGCAACCGTGGTTGCTGTGAGCCCCATGCTTACCGGACAAGCCTGAAGGTTGATGTTGTCGATATCAAAATAGTAATCCCCGCTGCCCCAGGTTCCTCTAAACTGAATATTGATGGACTCACCGGCAAAGGCGCTCAAGTCTAACTTTAGCGTTTGCAGGGCTACAGATGGAGTATGGCTGGTGTCGGTGATTATATACAAGGTGGTAAAGCTGCCGCCACAATCGGTGGATACACGCACTTCAATTTTATCCCCTGAGGTCAAAACCGTGGCAGTGGTTCCTGCGCTAAAGTTGGAAATCCGGTAATCAAAACGGAGTGAGTCGCCTTCACTAATTACCCCATAGCGTGGGGTTGTATGGGTAAAAGATGGGTTAAACTGGTACAAGTTGTAGGCCAGTACATTCGAAATGTTGTTGTGTGAGCTGGTAACGAATCCGAAACTGGACCAGCCGTCCGGAATAAACGTACCAGCTTCAAAGTTTTCAGAGAACGGTACCGGACGAGGCAGGTGGCTTACGGTATAAGTAAGGGTATCGTTTGTAAGGTCCTCATCGTCATTCAACGCGGTCCACACCTGAATCACAAATTCACCGTCGCGGCTATCAAAAGGAATTGAGAAATTAAATGAAATCACTTCATCCGGGGAAACAATGGTTCCCACTAAGTCCTGAACCGGAGCGCCTCCATTGACGGAGTACCAAATCGGGAAGATGCCTTGCGGGTCAGTTCCAAAGTTGGTAAAGGTGAAAATCACCTCATCTTCTTCCAGACCACACTCTACGTTTTCACCCAGGGTCGTTACGCCGATACCGGCCATGTCATTTGCGAGTGGAACATAAATACGAATGTCATCCACACCGGCTCCTTCAAAATTCACAGAACCATCAGATCCGAATCCAAAGCGTAGGCGTACATCGCTTTCGCCGCCTGTTCCAAACAAGCGTTGGCGTGCAGTGATCCAGCCATTGCTGGTTCCTGCCCATACATCACCAAGTCCGGAGAACAGGTTGGGTTCGGTGTACCAATTCAGTCCGGTTCCTACTTCGCCTACTTTTTCCCACACATTGCCTCCATCCAGCGACATTTCCAGGAATACACCGTCGTAGCTCTGCTCAATGTTGTAAATGATGGAAAATTCAATAACCGGATCATCATCCAGTGTTGAGAAATCAAAACAGGGCGAATTCAGATATGACAGTTCGGCCGGGTTGTAACTGCCATCCAGGTTGGTTACCCAGGCATTTACTCCACTTGCAGCCATGTCAATTATGTTGTTATCCGGCTGGCCAAATTCCCAGCTGGGAGAAAGGCTCAAAGTATCATTTACATACCAGCCTCCGGCCCAATCTTCAAAATCCTGGAAGTATGGGGCCTGCAAACGGTTGACTATCCGGATGTGGAAGGTATCGTTTGCAAAATCTTCATCGTTCATCATTTCGGTGTACACGGAAATGAGGTATTCACCGGGAGCAGAAAAATCGTACTCCGTTTCAAACTCGATTACTTCGCAGCTGTCTTTGCCCAAAACCCCGGTATAAAAACCGTCGTTTGGTTGGCTCACACCACCATCTTCTCCGTTTACAGAGAAGCGGAAAGGAAGCAGCGATTGTGGATTGGAACCGTAGTTTTTCAATACAATCGTGATCTTCTCAACACCCAGGCTACAGCTGCTGGCAGGAGTCAGGATGTCTGCGATTCCCACATCGTTTGTCCAATAGGTTTGGAATGCGTATGGGCCTGCGGCGGCGCTGTAATCGTCCATGCCACAGTTTTGTACTACATAAAATTCGTAGTCAGTCTTTTTTTCCAGATCCGTCAAAGTCACTTTTGGCAACAGGGTGACGACGGTATCGCCTTCTCCGCCATCCAGGTCAAACCCCGGAGCACCATAGATAACCAGCCACTCGATTCCGGGGTTGGTACCCACCGGAGTCCAGTTTGCTTTCATCCGGGTATCGTAGATATTCTCGATGGTCACATTTTGTGGTTTCAGGCAGGACGGGCAAGCACCAACACCGGTATACAACACACCGGTAGCAGGGCCACTGGCCTGGTAAACCAGATTGTCTTCAAAATCGTAAATCTGAAAAGAAACCTCACCGTTGAAAAAACCTGGAATCCAGGAAAAAGTCAAGGGTTGCTGGTCTTCCACCATAAAGTACACCGTACTGTCAATCCCATTATCGGTAATACCATTCAGGTGGTAAACGGCATGATGTTGGTTCCGTTGGTAATTGTAAGTATACCACCATTCCATCCATCACCAGCCATCCTCCATTTCAAGGCGGTATTCGCATTGGGCATTGACTGAAAATTGGGTTAAGGCAACCAAAAGGCCAGGTCAAAATTTACGTAGAAACAGGTGCATAGCTCGTATTTTTTTTCTGAACACCAAAGATAGGGCTTGGAATGGATTTGCCATAACAGGCAGGGCATTCGTCGTTCTTTTGCTAAAATATGTCAGTACGACATTGAGCGCTCTTCTTTAAAGAAAACACCCCATTCCATCCTGAATTCGGTGGAATGGGGCGTTTTAATATAAACTGCTAGCCAGAGCAGGACTTATTTAATTCCGTGCATCCAACGGCTGATAATCGGACCGAGGAGGAATAAAACCAGACCACAGCCAATTGCCACAAACCCGAGCAGTCTGAATACGCCCAAACTTAATTTGAGCGAATCATCTTTCAGACACGAGATTACAGCGCCTGTGGAACTTTTTTCAAATATTTCTGTAGCTTCTGCTTTAGAAAGTTCTTTGGTTCCTCCTGCCAGACTTGCATCCTGGGTCAGGAAGGTCCGGATGGACGCATCCAGTTCTTTATTGCGTGCTTGCTCATTGCTGATTTTCATTGCTTTTTCTTTCAGCTCCGTAATTTGCACGTTGGCTGCGAAGTACTGATTGTCATCTGCACCTGTGTTCAGTTGGGCAATAAAGGCCTCGCTTGCCAGTGTTTTCTCCAGGCCATTTTCTTTGATTGCCTCTGCAAAATCCACCATGGTCGTTTCGAGGCGTTCATCGGTAAAGCAGCTTCTGAAACTTTCAGACTGTACAATTTTTGCCTCATCCACTGCGGTCAACTTGGCAATGTGCTTACCCGCTTGGTGTGCAATTGAAGAAGACAAAAACCATATCCCCATCAGGAAACCTACAATTTGAGAAGGCGCCAGTTTGGTTACCAGGGAAAGTCCAACCGGTGACAAACTCAATTCACCAAGAGTGTGCAGGAGGTAGAGCATAACAAGGAACACAGCAGGTACCAGACCGGCAACAGCCAGGCCTTTTCCCATGTTGAGCACCAGGAAGCCCAATCCCAACAGCACCAAACCTGCACCGAACTTATATGGAGCAGATGGTTCGCGATCGGCATTGGAAAGTTTTACCCACATCCAGGAGAAGATTGGGGCAAAAATCATAATAAACAGCGGGTTAACCGATTGGAAGAAGGTGGTAGTAACCTCCATACCCAACAAGTTTTTGTTCACGTTTCGGTCTGTAAACAAATTCAAAGCAGAACCTGCCAACTCGAAGAAGGTCCAGAACACCGTAGTGAATAAAAGCAGAATGAGAATTACCCAGATACGCTGCTGTTGTTTTCTGTCGTATTTTCCGGAAAGCACCAACATATAAATAAGAACAATTCCTCCACCAATCAGGATAAGAATCCAGTCGACTACGTCGTCGTTCTTAACAAGCAACCAGGAAACCGCTACCAATAAAATGGTTGCTACATATGGCACCATTTTACCATCCAGACCAAAGTACTTTTGGATATTTTCAGGCAGCAAACCAATGTCGCGGAAAGAACTCATTTCTTTTCCTTCTCTTCATCGACGTTGGTAATCAACCAGCCTTTGGCTTGAGTCCACAGGAAGATCACGGCACCAAGCGTCATACCAATACCCGCAGTGAGGAACCCGTATTTCCAACCTTCAATTTCACCAATGGCACCACAAGTAAGGGGCGTAAGGAACGCACCGATGTTGATACCCATGTAAAAAATGGTAAAAGCACCGTCGCGACGCGGGTCGCCTTCTTTGTAAAACTTACCAATCATGGAAGAGATATTTGGCTTGAAAAAGCCATTACCTACAACCAGCAATGCCAGACCCACATAGAAGGTAGTTTCGCTGTCCATAAACAAGGTAAACTGTCCCAATGCCATGAGTACAGAACCCCAGATAATGGCCTTGCGGAAGCCCATCATTTTATCTGCGAAGTAGCCACCGATGATGGGCGTCAGGTAAACAAGCGCACCATATGCGGCATAAATGCCAAACGCTTTTTCATCTGCAAACTCAAAGCCACCTTTGACCAGTTGAGAAGTCATGTACAGTACCAAAATGGCACGCATTCCATAGTAACTGAAGCGCTCCCAGAGTTCCACCATAAAGAGGGCAAACAAAGCCTTCGGGTGGGTCTTCCGGTTCGAGTAAATTACAAATGCCACCCAAGCTGCAACGCCGAGCCAGGCAATGATCATAAATTGATAAGCAGGATTCATGTGTTAGCTGTTATTGAAATATTGCTTTTGAATTTTGGCCAAAAATGAGAATAAAGTATTGCTTTTGCGCCAACCAACTTACTTTTTTTATAAATCCTTATACAAAATGCCTTTTTTCAGCCCCGATTGCCAAACTTTTCGGCATAAACCCGCCGAAGCGATGTAATTTTGTAGCCACTTGCTTCCTTTCATTTTTCTTTTTTTACGCCCGCATTCCATGAATCGATTTTTTTTACTCACTTTGCTCACCTTGCTGATGGCTTGCCAACAAGACCCCGACCCTGCCGACCGGCAGCAGGCCGAGCCCGAAGCACAATCCACCACCCCGACCGCACACCGACCCAATCCATGGAAAAATGCCGGCTGTGAATTGGTAACCGACACCGAAGTAGCCGAACTGTTTCACTTCGAACCATACGAAGCAACACTCAATACCCGTACGCTTCCCGACAAAGGGTTTTGCCTCCGCAGCTGGAACAAGCCCGACTGGAAAGAACGGGAAAGCAACAATGAAAAAGTAGGCGCCAACTACCTCGAACCCAAAAACACCCTGGTACTTCAGGTATTTGATTACGGAACCCCGGAAATTGCCGCTGCACAGTTTGACATCATAAAAAAAGACCGCCGAAACACCTACGAAAAAGACGTGCCCGGCCTGGGTGACGATGCCGTTTGGAGCAGTTCAACCACCACCCTCGTCGTAAAACACGAACACCTGGTACTCAATGTAACCCTCGAACACAAAGACAGCCCCATCGACAACCTGCCGATGGCAAAGAAAGTAGCCGAAATCGCACTCAATAAGATGTAGTAAAGCCGGGCCCTGAGCCCGCCCTGAACCACCTCCTGTTTATGTACACCACCGAACAACAACGATCGCTTTTTGAGCAGACCAAAAAACTATTGGATCATGCCGAAGCCGACCTGTTTCACGACCCCAAGTCCATCATTGAAGCCCTGCGGGATTGTATTCGCTACCACGAATGGCGCTACTACCTGCAAAACGACCCGGTAATTAGTGATTTTGAATACGACCAACTATACAAACTCCTCGAAGCACAGGAGGAAAACCACCCCGAACTCATTACGAGCGACTCGCCAACCCAGCGCGTTTCTGCCGACCTGACCGAATCATTCGCACAGGTGGAGCACCTCAGTCCCATGCTCTCCCTGGATAATTCCTACGACGCTGAAGATCTGCGCGATTTTGATGAGCAGGTGAAAAAACTGTGCATGCTTGACGAACATGCAGCCGTGGCCTACTGCGTGGAACCCAAATTTGACGGAGGGACCATCACCCTCGTATACGAAAACAACCAACTGGTACGGGGTGCAACCCGTGGAAATGGACAGATCGGCGATGAGATCACCGCCAACCTGCGCACGCTGAAATCCATCCCATTGCTTGCCGATTTTAAGCGGGCAGGAATTGCCAAAGCAGAGCTCCGCGGTGAAGCGATTATCCGGAAAGATGTGTTTGAGAAAATAAATGCCCGTCGCGAGCAAAACGGGGACTCTGTTTTTGCCAACCCGCGCAATGCGGCTACAGGCACCCTGCGGATGAAGGACCCGAAAGAAGCAGCCGGACGCGGACTAGAGGCTTTCATTTATCAAATGAGTTATGCCGTAGATGCTGAAGGGAAAAACTGCCTGCAAGCCTTTCCAACCCACAACGAAAGCATCCAACTCCTGGAGTCCCTTGGGTTTAAGACGCCGGGGCTGCAGACCATGAGCGGAACAAAACTCAGCGAACGCACCGTATGCGCCAACATTGAGGAAGTAATCCAGTTTTGTGAAGACTGGCAGGAATACCGGGATAATTACGGATATGAGGTGGACGGGATGGTGATCAAAGTAAACAGCCTGGATTTACAGGAAAAATGCGGCTATACCAGCCACCACCCGCGCTGGGCAATCGCATTCAAATTTAAGGCAAAACAGGCTACAACTACCCTGCGCGACGTAGAGTTTCAGGTGGGTAAAACCGGGGCAGTCACCCCGGTCGCCAAACTCGAACCGGTCCAGCTGGCCGGAGTGACCGTGTCTAACGTCTCCCTCCACAACGAGGAATTTATCCACAGCAAGGATATCCGGATTGGCGATCAGGTATTGGTAGAACGGGCCGGGGATGTAATCCCTTACATCGTAAAATCCCTGCCGGAACTCCGCAACGGCAAGGAAGTGCCGGTTGATTACCCGAAAAACTGCCCGGTGTGCAACTCCGTTTTGGTAAAACCGGAAGACGAAGCGGTTTGGCGCTGTGAAAATGCAGAATGCGAAGCACAGGTAGTGCAACGCATGATTTTTCACACCTCAAAACATGCCATGGACATTGAAGGAATGGGAGAAAGCAGCATCAAACGCTTTTACGAATTGGGTTGGCTGCATTCCATCGCCGATATCTACCGGCTCAACTACCAACATGTTAGCGAGTTGGAGGGGTTTGGACAAAAATCGGCTGCCAAATTGGAAGCGGCGATCGACAAGGCGAAGCAAAATCCTATTTACCGGCTCCTGCACAGTCTGAGCATCCACCACCTGGGACAGAAAGGCTCCAAACTGCTTGCCGCAGAAGTAAAGCATGTGCTCGACCTGAAAGACTGGGACCTGGAACGCTACCAGGAAATCAAAGATGTAGGCCCCGTGTTGGCTCAAAATGTGTTCAACTTTTTTCAAAATGAACACAACATCGAACTGCTGCAAACCATGGAATCGCTCGGAGTAAACCTCCGGCAAACCGAGGCCGACAGCAAGCCGGCCAGCGCCAGCGAAGGGCCGCTACTGGGCAAAACCATTCTGTTTACCGGCACGCTCAGCACCATGACCCGCCAACAAGCGGAAGCCAAAGCGGCAGCAGCCGGAGCGAGTATTTCCAGCGGGGTTAGCAAAAACCTGAACATCCTTGTTGTTGGTGAAAAAGCGGGCTCAAAACTGAAAAAAGCCCAGGCATTGGGTACTGTTACCATTTGGACAGAAGGGGAATTCAACGAGCAACTTGCCGGTGATAATGCATAAAAAAAGCCGTCGACATGCTTACGCTGCCGACGGCACCCCAAAAAACCAAATGAAAACAATCTTCCTTGTATGCCTTGTCCTTACGCCTTTGTAAAGACATCTTTTTGACGAGCCTTTATCAATAGGTCACTTTTTTTCAAAAAAAAATTTTTAGCGCGAAAAAACAATCGCGCAAATTCCTGGTTCAAGTTGCATATCACCTGGAGTACGAGGGCATTTTTTCTCGAAAACTCCCAAAGAAAACAACAGATGAATCAAACCATACTTCTTGCAGGGGGAAGTGGCCTGGTTGGCAGCCGACTCCAGCAACTCCTCACCGAAGCAGGCTATACGGTCAGACTATTGACCCGCTCACCCAAAGCAGAAAACCACTTCTTCTGGGACCCCATGCAAAACAAACTGGACGAGCAGGCCCTCGCCGGCGTTCATGCTGTCATCAACCTGACCGGCGCCGGAATTGCCGATAAACGCTGGACTCCATCGCGAAAAAAAATACTGATCGACAGTCGGGTACTCAGCACCCAATTGCTGGGCGAAGCAATTGCCCGGATGCCCGAAAAGCCACAAGCCTTTATTTCTGCTTCCGCAATTGGTTATTACGGAAATAGCGGAGAGCACACCATGACAGAAACCGACTCGCCCGTGGGCGAAGGGTTCATGATTGAATGTTGTGAAGCCTGGGAACAAGCCGCCCATCAGGCAATCCAATCGGGTATCCGAACAGTAATTCTCCGAATCGGCGTTGTGCTTACACCAGATGGCGGAGCACTGGCCGAACTCATCAAGCCCCTTCGGTTTGGGCTGGGCTCGTATTTTTCAAATGGGAAAGCCTGGTGGTCCTGGATTCACATCGACGATTTGTGCCGGCAGTTTATTTGGGCAATGGAAACCAACAGCGTGGAAGGCACCTTCAACGCCGTCGCGCCCAACCCGGTACGGAACCTGCCCCTGGTCAAATCACTGGCATCGGCTATGAAGAAAAATGCGCTGTTTGCACCGGTACCCGCGCTGGCACTACAGTTGGCGCTGGGGGAAATGTCACAAGTCGTGCTGAACAGCAACCGCATCATCTCGGACAAAATCCAGGCAGCAGGCTTTCAGTATAAACACCCGCAACTAGAGGGCGCGCTTCAGGATCTACTGCGCTAATTGCTGTGCCGAAATATGTGCCACAATGCGCTGGGCATGCACCCTGGAATTTTCAATAAACCAGACATGGGTATCCATGCCACCACACACCACGCCGGCCAGGTACAAACCGGACACATTCGATTCCTGTGTTTCCTCGTTGTACCTCGGATAGCGTTTTTCGTCGTTTGAGAGTTTGATTCCCAGGTGTTCCAAAAAATCAAAATTGGGCTGATACCCTGTAGCAGCAATTACAAAATCGGCGGCTATTTTTTGAGGACCTTGTGGGGTTTCAACATCCACTTCGTCGGGACGAATCTCCGTAAGTCTGGATTCAAAAAAAGCCGCAATTGAGCCCTCTTCGATCCGGTTTAAAATGTCTGGACGAACCCAGTACTTTACCCGCTCACCAATTTGTTTTTCCCGAACAACCATAGTAACCGATGCGCCTTTCCGGTAGGTTTCTAGGGCTGCATCCACTGCTGAATTGTTGGCACCCACCACCACAACCTTTTGGCGAAAATAGGGGTGTGGCTCCTGGTAGTAGTGCGTCACGTTGGGAAGGTCTTCCCCGGGTATCCCCAACCGATTGGGGATATCATAAAAGCCGGTAGCCAATACCAGGTACTTGCTGCGGTAGTGGCCCTTGCTTGTTTTTAACTCAAATTGCTCTTCGATTTTCTCTGCAGATAAAACTTCCTCGAACAAACGGATTTCCAATTCCCTGGATTCTGCAACCCGGCGGTAGTACTCCAGCGCCTCGGCTCGGGTGGGTTTGGAGTTGTTGGAAACAAACGGAATGGAGTCAATTTCCAGTCGGTCAGAAGTAGAAAAAAATGTCATATTCGCCGGATAGTGGTACAGCGAATTGACCAGCGAGCCTTTTTCCAAAATAGCATAGCGCAATCCGGCTTTTTGGGCTTCCAGCCCACAGGCAAGACCAATCGGCCCTGCACCCACGATCAACAGATCGAACGATTCCATATATGAGTGTTTGGTGTTCCAACAACAAACTTCGGGGGAATGTTGTGGAACACCAAACGGCTTACCATAAACACGCGCTTATTTTTTTTCTTCATAAACTGTTTTCGACACAACCCAAACTTCAACCCTCCGGTTTTGGGATATTTCTAGCTCAGATGCCTTACCTGGAGGGTATAACATTTGGGTGTTGCTATACCCTTCAAATGTCATCCGTTCTTTTTCTATCCCATATCGAAGCAGGTATTCGTACACAAGCAAAGCCCGATTGCGCGATAGTCTGTAACCATGCGGATAAAACTCGTTGGGGTCCTTATCCCAACTGTGGATATGCCCTGCAATCTCAATCTTTATATCTGGATTGATCCGCATAAAGCGCAGTACTTTGGGCAGAGTGGGTTCACAAACCGGCAACAGATAGGCCAAGCCCGGCTGAAAGAACAGGTTTTGAATAATATACCGCTCTCCAATTTCAATGGGCTGCAACTCCAGGTCTTTATCCAGGTGGTACTTATCGGTCAGTATTTTATCTCCATATAATTCCAGCATAAGGGTTTCAAAAAAGTAATCCCGGGCATAGGCATCCACACGAACCGTAGTGTTGGCTGGTAGCCGGGCGAAGTAAACACCATTGCTGTCGGTACGCACGGAATCTTGCTTGCCCTTAGAAGCAAAGAGTACCAGGGCGTTCGGAATCCCTTGTTGCGTTTTTGGATTCCGGATGGTCCCCTTTAGCGTCACCATGGGGCGTTCGATGCGAACCGTAATCACTGCGCATCGGTTTTCCTGTCGCCCTTCCTCTGTTTCATTGCTGGCGTGGGGGTCCCGCTCACCAAATCCCTGTATGGTGATTTGCATCGGGTGTAACCCGCGTTCGACAAGGGCTTCTTTGACTTTGGTGGCTCGGCGACTTGATAAAAGAAGATTGCTTCTGCCCGAACCAATCGAGTCGGTATGGGCTGTTACCTGAATGCGAATAAGTCCTTTGGTACTGTCAATGCCCGCAACAAGGGAATCTAAAACCAATGCTGCCTCTTCAGTAATCTGAGACTCTGAGGTTTCAAAATACACCCGGAAATCATATCGGGTAAGGAGGGAATCGAAAAGCGATTGAGCGTTTAGGGCTGGCGCCAAAAACATAAAAAAAGGAAGCAGGTATTTCATGATGAAATGTTTTTTGGATGTGGTATGAATGCGTTTAGGTGAAAAATCAACGTGTGGTTGGGGCATGCAGGTACCGGGTGGTTTAGGAAACCACTAAAAAAATGAGCGTGTCGGAATTTTGTGCAAATGCTAGTTTTTCTTCAGCACCCGAATCTCCACCCGGCGATTCTGCTGCTGCTCTGCTTCGGTTGCACCGAGGTTGGGAAACAACATTTCTGTGTTCCCGTACCCTTTATACTGCATGCGGGCTTCCGAAACTCCATTTTTTATCAAATACTCATACACCATTTTAGCCCGGTTTATAGATAAATCCCATTCCCAGTTATTCAACTTCTCCGGTGCTAATCCGGGATGATTGATGTGGCCTGCAATTTCAATGTTGATGTCCGGGTTCATTTGCATAAACCGCAAAACCTTGGGCAGAGATGGTTCGCTCATTGGCAACAAAATTGCCTGGTTGCCCACAAAAAACAGATCGCGTACGACGGCCTTCCCGCCTTCTACTGCCGGAGGCAATTCCAGGTCGGTGCTCAGGTTGTATTTTTTGTACAACTCCGGATCACCAAATGCACGCAAGGTGATGGTTTGGAAAAAATAATCTGGCGCAAGGGCTTCAACTTTTACAACGGAGTCCTTCGGCAAGCGCACTCTGTAGGTGCCGGTTGTATCGGTTCGGGTTGAGTCAGCCCGGCTTTGTGTCCGAAACATCACCAGGGCATTGGGGATCCCTTCTTTGGTGTCCGGGTTTCGAACTACACCTTCCAGGGTTGTCATGGGTACTTCGACCTGTACTTCCAGGGTAGCCCGCCGGTTCTGCTGACGGCCTTCTTCCGTACTGTTGTCCGCCAGGGGCTCTCGCTCCCCCGCAGCGCGAATAAAAATTTGTGCCTCACTGAGTCCACGACTCCGTAAAGCATCACGTACGGCTTCGGCCCGTCGACGAGACAAGCGGAGGTTATTCTCTGAATTTCCAATGGAATCGGTATGTGCTGTGATTTGGATCCGCAATCCTCCCGCTGTAGTACGAAGGGCAGTAACCAACGCATCCAGGGTTTCTCCCGCCTGTGGAGTAATGTCGGATTTTCCAAAATCAAAATAAACCGGGGCTTGCTGAACGGTGTAGGCTGAATCGAACAGCGATTGCGCAGAGAGGGTGCCAGACAGCAAGACCAGTACGGGCAATAAATGCTTCATAGATAGAGTGTTTAGTAAATTGTAAAAAAGGTGTATTCGCAAATACACAATTCGGATTAAAGCAAAATTGAAACCGGTGAAAAGGAGCAGGTGAGGGCCCGCTACCAAGAATGTTTTGGGGTTTCATAGAAAAGGAACGCAGATTCTTTTCCAAAGCGTGTATTTAACAAAATTTTAAGAATTCGAGCGTCGTAGAAATAATTCCTTGTCAGCATGGCTGGGGCACAAAAAAAACAGCCCCCCGATAGTCGGGAGGCTGTAACTCACTAAAAACAGTTTCACTTAGAGCGTGCTTATTCGGCTTGCTCTGATTCTGCATCCGAGTTGGCATCATCGGCGTTTTCCTTTTTCGAACCCACTTCTTCCATTTCTACCAAAGGTGCTTGCACATCCTCTGCCTTCTTTTTAGCTAAAAAGTCGGGCAGGTCCATACCGGCCATATTGAACAGGTCGTTGAGCGGCGGAACCGATTTGTACAATCCGGAAATGAACTGTGAGGTCGAATTCCCTTCGCCTGACTTCCCGTTACCACCTTCCCAAACGGTCACTTTATCAATCTTGATGTTCTTTATGGCTTCCACCTGAGTGGCTACCAATTCAGGCAATTGATCGGCAATAAGCAAGAGAACCGCTTCGCGGGTATTGCCTCCGGCAGAATCAACAATGCGCTTGAAACCTTCGGCCTGGTTGTTCAAAATTTCGAGCATACCACGGGCCTCGGCTTGCTTTTTCAGGAAAATCGCATCGGCTTCACCCTTAGCAATCCGGCGGATTTGCTCGGCTTCAGCTTCTGCAGCAATCTCCTTTTTCCGTTTTTCAATTTCAGCATCTACTACTACGTCGGCTTCCTGACTGGCACGCTCTCTTGCAGCACGAGCCATCTCGGCTTTCTCTTCTGCTTTGTATGAGTCTTCCAAAGCCATCGCGCCCTGTACTTTCTCAGCCGTCATCGCTTTACGCAAAGACTCTGCTTCTGCCTCCCGGCGTGCAGCCTCCGAACGGGCGACCTCAATGCGCGACTGGTTCTCACCTTCCACCGCACGGGCGTTTGCTTCGGCTACCCGGATACGCTGTAGCTGTTGGGCTTCGGCCTCTCCGGATGCCGCAATCGCTTCTGCGTTGGCTACTTTAGAGCGTTCCAACTGCGTAGCATCGGCTTCACCGATTTTTGCCAGGGCCTGGGTTTCAGATACCTTAATACGCATTTCGCGTTGTGCATCGGCCTCACCAATGGAACCGTCTCTGTTTTTCTGTGCCACGGAAACCCGCGCATCGTTGATTGCTTTTGCAGCGGCTTCCTTACCCAGTGCTTCGATGTAGCCGGATTCGTCGTGAATATCGGTCACGTTTACGTTGATCAAACGCAAACCGATTTTCTTCAACTCACTGCCTACGTGGTGTGAAACATTGGTGTAAAATTTATCGCGGTCGGCATTGATTTCCTCAATGTCCATGGTTGCAATTACCAGGCGCATTTGTCCAACAATGATGTCGTGTGCTACGGTTCGCACTGCTTCCAGGCGAAGACCCAATAGACGTTCAGCGGCGTTGGTCATCACACTGGGTTCTGTGGAAATACCCACAGTAAATCGCGAAGGCACATCGACCCGGATATTTTGTTTACTCAAGGCGTTCCGCAAATCCACATCAATGGAAATGGGAGTCAGATCGAGAAACTCATAATCCTGGATAATCGGCCAGATGAACGCCGCACCACCATGGATACACCTGGAGGATTGCTCGGCGCCTGTTTTTCCATAAACCACAAGGATTTTATCGGAAGGACAGCGCTTGTAACGCGAGACCAGCATTGCGCCAGTGATGATCAAAAAGACCACCAAGAAAACAAATAGCAAAAAGAAGTCGCCCATGTTTTAGTTGATTTTAAGGTTTGATTTGATGTCTGTTAAAATATAGATGCGCGAACAGGTTTTATCACTAAAAATGTACTGTTCCGTCGCCAATAAATTCCTGAACCAATAATTGGCCCTGATCGTTCAGGCCAACCACCAATACGGTATTTCCTGTTGGGATCGCGGCATTTTCTGTCACCGCCTCTATTTCCCGCAATCCGCCCTGCAATTCGATCATGACGGTTCCAAACCCGGTACTTCCGGCAGGAATGATTGAATGCGCTGTTGCTGTTTTCCCTATGGCATTGTCTAAGTCCAACGTTCCGCTTGATTGAAGTCCAAGCAGCAAGCGAATCAATTTATATGCAAGCCATGCCGCCATTACACCGGCAAATATGCCCGCAATCAGGGCAGGCAATACACCAAGGCCTGCGCGCAGGGCCACAATGCCTGTATAGCCCAGAAACATTCCAAAAGCCAGGATGCTCCGCACACTCAATACTGCAAACCCAAAGTCTGCATCCTCCACTTCAACATCCAGATCAGAATCCTGCCCGACGAGTTGTAAGAGGATATATATAATGAAAAACAAATTGGAGATCAGGCCAATGCCAAAAAACCATTGCTCCGGTGTGCTTAGTTCCTGCCACCAGCCTACAAAGTTAAACAGCAGCATATCGTAAAGGATTTTCAACAAATATATCCTGAAAACAGCTACATTACCTAATTCGTCGACCAGCCCGGATGAAAACACGGCAGGGATTCATCTTTTTCCGATAAATCTGAAATGTAATTTGGCCTGAAGCCGCTACCTAAAATCACACATCAAGCAGTTTCCGGATAGCCACTACAAAGATGCCGGCAGTCTCCGCACGCAGGCGGGTTTGGCCCAGACTGGCCTCTACAAATCCGTTCGCTTTGGCATGTGCAACTTCTTCCGGGGAGAAATCGCCTTCGGGACCAATAAGAATCAAGGTATCTTTTTTAGGCTGCAATACTTCCTTAAGGTGTTTGCTCGGCGGCTCGTCACACCAGGGGATGCAGCGCACCGTTTCAGTGGCATTTGAAATCACCTCCCGGGCGGTACTCAGCGGGTTGAGTACCGGACGCCAGGCGCGCAGCGATTGTTTGGTCGCCGCAATGAGTATTTTATCCAGCCGGTCTTCCCGGGTTTTCCGGCGTTCGCTCCGATCGCACACCATCGGTGTAATTTCATCAACCCCCAATTCTGTTGCCTTTTCCAAAAACCACTCCAGCCGGTCGTTCATTTTCAGCAAAGAAATTGCCACGTGCAATCGGCCATTGGGGTTGGGTGCCTCCTGCTTCGATTCTTCAATCCGCAGTACAGCCTGTTTTTTGGATGCCTCAATCAACTCACCCAAATACACACCACCTTTCCCATCGGTAAACTGAATTACATCACCAATGCTGTGGCGAAGCACGGAAGTAAGGTGCCGGCTCTCATCTGCATCCAGATAAGCCAGGTCGTTCTCTATCCTTTCCGTAAAATATAGTTGCATGGCCTTGATTAATGTTTGACTCCGTATCCGATTTAGAGTCCGCTTTGACTTTCAAAAAATGCGACGCTGGACCCAACCCAGTCTTTGCCCATGTTGTACCGGACACCGACCATTTCGCCTTTACTAAAGCGAACCAGGTTGTTGACCAGTCGCGGACGATCCCATTCGTTGTTCCAGATCAGCATCATGCGGATTTCGCATTTGGCGGGGTCGCTGGGGTCCAGGGTTTCGATTCCCGGGTGGTAGTTTACCTTTTTTTGTAAAATAAAATTATCCGGATTGTTGATCGACTCGATGTCTTCCCGCTTCACATTGATTTTTACGCCTTGTCCTGAGAAGGAATACAGGGGTTTGAGCACCCAATTTTCAAGGTCATCCGGAATGGATTTTAGTTCGTTGAGAAACAAGGTATCCGGTACATACTGCGATTTTAGGAATGGCAGGGTGTACTTGCTCAGGCGCAGGAACCAGTTGGGATGGCCAACCCATTCCGCGTTCATTTCTTCGCGCAAATCCCATTCGCGGGGGAGGTCGGTTCGTTGGTCCAGTTCGTCAAAAATTACCCGGTTGTAAATCCGTTCGATTCCTACTTTTTTACCATCATCATCGATGTAGTAGAGATCGCGGCCTTCTTTTTTTACCTTGGAAATACAGAGCACCTTCACACCGGTGTACTTGCGGGTGCCCCAAAAATCAATGCGGGTGTTTTGTTTTTCCGGTTCAATATCCAGCAAAACAACATTGTCCGGGTGGCTGTCGCCAATGATCAAGCCACGCATCAACTCGATGTAGTCGGCTTCGGTGATCCGCCCAAACTTATGGTGAAAATTGGCAGGTATATCAAAATGTCTGCGGTAAGATTCACCCAGCATGTGTTGGAAAAAGTACAGAGAGGGGAAGCCCTGCATCTCGATGAGCCGCGGAACGAGCTTGCCATTTTCCATACAAATTCCAAAATCCAGCTGGAGGAACTTGGTATGCGGTGTTTCGTTGGGCACATCCAGGTGTGCGGGGACCGCTCCGGCGCATTTGGCTATGAATTCGGGTTGAACCACATTGTCCACAATTTCATTCACGGCTTCCACCATCTGGAGGCCCAAATCCAATGGGATAAAAACGGGTGATTCGGCTACGCGAAACGTAACCGGTTCACCAAATGCTGTGTGTACCGTCCGCAGAAAAGCCTGGTAACGCTCTTCGGTGAAGGAGGCATTGTATTCTTTACGTACTTCCTTGTGCATGTGTTTTGAGTTTTGAAACAAGTATGCAATGCAAAAAACGGAAAAGAAATTGATGTGGACTAGGAACTTAAGCGA
>JAWKLR010000028.1:0-51267 GCA_041392625.1 Saprospiraceae bacterium
CTGGACTGCCTTTTGATATTGACAATTTGCCGGAGGGCGACTATGAACTCATTCTAACTGATGCCAACGGATGTACCGGAACTATCAATACTGAGGTTTGGTCGCCCGAAGGAATCACCATCGATCTGGAGCCCGCGCATACCATTCAACCAGGCGACAGTGTACTCCTGGACCCGCAGATTCAGAGTGCCGGAATAACCACTTATTCCTGGACTCCAACGACGTACCTGCAAACACCCGGAGCACTACAGACCTATGCCAAACCGGAGGAAACTACCGAATACACGCTGGTGGTTCAGGACAATGCTGGTTGCATCGGCGAAGCAACGGTGTTAATCACCCTCGAAGAGGTAAAACGGGTATTCATTCCCAATGTGTTGCTTATTGACTCTGGTGATAATGGATTCTTTACCGTTTATGGCGGTTCGGAAGTGGCCAGGGTGACCCTTATGCAAGTGTACGACCGCTGGGGTGCACTTATGTACGAGGGTACCAATTTAGCCCCAAACAATCCGGGCAATGGTTGGGATGGTTTTTGGAAAAACAAACCCGTTCAACCCGGTGTCTATCCCTACATCATTGAAGTAGAATATCAAACCGGAGAAACCGAGGTATTTACGGGTGGTCTTACCGTAGTTCGATAGAAAAAACGAAAGGGCGTGCCAAAATGAGTTAGCACGCCCTTTCATTTACTTATCCAGGCTTTCAAACGAAATCAATTCAAACTCTGGCGAACTGGCAAACATGTGCTGCATTGCAGCGGTATGGCCGGCACCAAACAGCACCAGAATCCGATCTTCCGGGCCTTCCGATAATCGTTGGATATTTCGGAAGATACGCAGATTTCTGCTGTACCAGTAAAGAGCCAGTGCGTCGGCTCCCTGCGACTCACCCAAGGTAAAATCGCCCACCAAATAAGCGCCATACCCACGCTCCTGAACCTTGGTAGCGTTTAGAAATTTAAAATACTCCAGCAGACTAAGTTGCGTGGTAAGTTCTGTGTGTATCTGATAATATTGTTGGTATCGTTTCCCATATTTTTCTTCGTTGTTGTAGTCATATCCGTCAAACACTGCATCCAGATAGGTTCTGAAAACCAATGAATCGGGGTGGTGATACAAATCCTGATAGATGCCATTTGCATCGGCACCATAAATTGTGTCCAGGCCCAAACGATCAAGCAAGCGCAATCCGATTTGGTCAATTTCATCCCGTTCCAGCGGCTCTTCGCCGGCTTGCCAACGTTCATAATGTCGCATCAGATACCCGGTGTTCCGGCCTGCTTCTACCACGATTTTGGTGGGTTTAAAACGTGCTACATAGTCCAACAGTTCGGCCAATTCCTCTTGTTTTTTTTCAGATAAAATATCGATCTGGTCATCTGCTTCAACTTTGTGCGCATCCAGGTTGTAGTAGGCAAAATGGAAGGTTCCAAGTAGCAAAACTTGTGGTCGGGCATCCGAACCAATCAGAATGGAATCAGGATCAAAAGCCTGGGCTTGTACAGGATTTTCAGTTAAGATAAAAATAAGGCAAGCAATAAATGGAAGAACAATCTTTTTCATACGGATATAATTTTTGATTCGATACAAAAGTGCACCGCTGTGCATGCCCTTGAAAATGCAATCGGTGTACTCTTGATTTCATTCGGTCAAATCCTGTTGCACCCACACCAGTGTTTACCGATTAAAATCCCCGGTTTACCGATCGGCATGAACAGTACACAGGGTAACCGGAAGCGGAATCCCTGAAAAAAAATACCTTTGAATATGAAATTGAAATTAGGAACACTGGCGCTCTGGTTTGGACTGTATTTTATACTCACCGACACAGTGCACGACCTGTTCATTCAACATGAAAGTTGGGCAGAGGCATTCGAGTGGCTGTGGAGTGGAAAAGCATTTGCACTGGTACTAACCACCCAGTTTGTATTTTTTCTTTTCAGTCTGAGCACCTACTTGCTGCTGCACAATTTTTACCCACAGGGAAAAAACCTGTACCTCGCATTGGGGATATTTGGTTCAGCATTTGCGGGAATCTGGCTCAGGTATTTTATTCAGGAAATTGCGCTTAGATATCTGTTTGGATTCGGCAATTATCATCCCGACTATGAATTGTATCCCTATTTTTTAGACAACCTGTATTTTGCCATCATCTATTGTGTTTTAGGGGCTATTGTGTATTTCACGCAGTATTCCAGATTTGCACAAATGCAAAAACAGGCTCTTTTATATGAAAAAAACCAGGCTGAATTGTCTTTTCTGCGCGCCCAAATAAACCCACATTTTTTGTTTAACAGCCTAAATAACATTTACTCGCTGGTTTATGAAAAGTCCGATCAATCACTCCCGGCGATCTTGAAACTTTCCAGCCTGCTTCGGTATGCCTTGTATGAAAAAAGCCAGACCGTGCCGCTTGGAAAAGAGTGGGCTTCGTTGCAGGATTTTTTTGAATTGGAGAAATTGCGATATGCGTTTGAACCTCAGCTTAAAATTGAATATTCAATCCGGAACGAACACCTTCAAATTGCCCCGTTTATCCTGCTACCTTTGGTGGAAAATGCCTTCAAGCACGGCGAATTAAAAGACCCAAATCACCCGGTGCAAATCCGCTTGTCTGAAGACCAGGAACAGTTAATTTTCAGTAAACAACATTGCAACCCGGCAACTGGATGCGCAGGGCGGTATCGGACTGGCCAACATCCAAAAAACGCCTGGAAATCAATATGGAAATACTTCCTTTCTGCAATCAATGCAAACTTCACGGACATTTCACATCATTCTGAAAATTGACAAAAGCATATGCTAAGATGTATGGCTGTTGATGATGAGCCGCTGGCACTCCGGCTACTGGCTGATTATATTGAAAAAAAGACGGATGGGTTGCAATTGGTTGAGGCCTTCTCGACCCGATCCCTCGCCCTGCGCTGCATTCAGGATGAACAGATAGATGTGGTGTTTCTGGATGTACATATGCCCGAGTTGACCGGGATTCAATTTATGAAAATCATTCAGGGAAACTGTCAGGTAGTGCTATGCACAGCCTACAACGAATATGCCGTGGACGGATTTAATTTCAACGCCACCGGTTTTTTAACTGAAGCCCATTGGCTACGAACGTTTTACTGGCAGTTGAAAAATGCAGGATCAAAACAAGTCTGAGCAAACGATAAAGGCCCAAACAACGGATGAAGCCCTACCTATCTTTTTTGTAAAAGATGGCAGCAAAGTCAATGGGTTTGATCTGGCAGATATCGTTTACCTCAGGAGTATGGTAATTATATAGCCATACAAACCCGGACTGATAAAATTTTGAGTCCGGAAACGTAGGCTCAGTATGAGCACAGTCTGCCGGCAAGCCAATTCATCCGTTACACAGTCTAAATTCATTCTTAACAAGATTGATTATGTAGAAAAACAACAAGGTGGTGATCATACTCGCAACGCATACCCATAGGTGCCACATACAAGGAGGCTTTTTTCATAAAATGAAACACAACAATCAAACATGCTCTAAATTCTACGGTTTTAGCCAGCACTTGGACCGGATTTTGTACCTTTCCTTTTTGCCTGCTATGACACCATTTCCGCACTTCCCCAAAATAGAATTGCACCTGCATTTGGATTGTTCGCTGAAGCACGATGTAGTCCACAAGATCAATCCCAAGATCAGTTTGTCCGACTACGAACAATCTTTTATCGCGCCGCCCAAATGCCATGACCTGGCAAGATTTTCTCACCGCGCAATACAGGGCATCAATTCAGGCCCAAGCGAAGAAAACTTGCGGCTGGTCACCCTCGATTTGTTTGAGCAATTATTGGCGGATCGGGTGATCTATGCAGAAATGCGTTACGCTCCATTGGAGCATATACACCAGGGGTTAAAGCCAAATGAAGTTGTTGAAATTGTAGAAAAAGCCTGTGAGGAAGGCGTTCAAAAAACAGGCGTACAGGCGGGCGTAATCCTGTGTACCCTGCGGCATTATACCGAGGAGCAGAGCATGCAGGTAATTCAGTTGGTAGAGCAATTCATAGGCACCCGAGTTGTCGGGTTTGATATCGCTGCCGACGAAGCGGGGTTTCCAATTGATGCCCACGTCAAGGCATTTCATTATGCACATGCAAAAGGAATTCCCTGTACAGCCCATGCAGGCGAAGCGCGCGGCCCCAAGAGTGTTTGGGAAACGCTGGAACATTTCAAACCCAGTAGAATTGGACACGGAGTGCGGAGCATTGAAGACCCCGGCCTGATTCAGCATTTAAAGGATCAAGGCATCCACCTGGAGGTTTGTCCGAACAGCAACCTTCAGACCAACATGTACGATCGGATGATCGACCACCCGGCAGATAAACTTTTCCGTGAAGGGGTTTCTATGAGCATCAATTGCGATGCCCGGACTATCACCAACACAAATTTAATCCGGGAATACAGCGATTTACAATCCCATTTTAATTGGACTCCGGCTCATTTCCTTACCTGCAACAAGGCCGCAATTGATGCCGCATTTACAAGTCAAGAAACCAAACAGGCACTCCTGCATCAATTGGAACAAGCCTATTCTGGCGCGCACTAAATCAATCTACCAATTCCCGGCATAATCCAGTGATTCCGGACTACAGGCAGCCAGGAAATCAAATTGCAGTCGGGTAATTTGTCGCATGTGCAGGTAATCGTGTGCCAGCCAATTGTGAAGATACAAGGTAGCCGTCATCGGGCCAAAATGCGGATGCTGATAGCAATTATCCCAGGCTGGCTTATCAAGTTCCGAAAGCCAAACAATAGAGGCAGTTCGTTCGTTCAGAAAAGCCTGTACCCGTTCTGAATAATCTTGTTTTGAATAAGCCCGCTTTTCCACCCAACCGGTTGGATCAATGGGCGGCAAGGGCTGCGTTGGGTCTTGCAGGATAAGTCGGGTTCGCTGACGAAAATCCTCCCGCTCCTCATCGAATAAATGGCATGCAATTTCCAGTAAGGACCAGCGATCTGGTCGGTCTTTCCATGTCTGCAAATCGGTGGGCTGTCCGGCAAGCAATGCTTCAAACACTGCTCGATTCCGGGCCAATTTCTGAATAATATCCTGAGGGCTTGGGTTGGTTTTTTTATGCTTCATTCGCTTAAAATCAATCTGTGGTTCTACTTTAGGTAACATAAAAAACTGCCGGGATGTTTACAACCGATGGTTCCACACCTTGCATGGCAAAGTTTCATTACACAAACCGATTGAGGATGTTTTCAAACAGTTCCTGTTTGCCGCTTCGCTGTTCGGGTTCGGACTGCCTGGCGGCCAGTTTAAACAGGTCGGTCAAGTCTAGTTTTCCCTGTTCATAATCCTGGCCATCCCCGGAATCGAATGAGGCGTAGCGGGTTTTGCGCAGCTGGGAGAATTCGGATTCATTCAAAATGGCATCGGCGGCGAGCAGGGCTCGGGCGAACGCGTCCATCCCACCGATGTGCGCATGGAATAAATCTTCCAAATCCGTAGAATTTCTGCGGGTTTTTGCGTCAAAATTAATGCCTCCACCTTGCAATCCCTTGCCTTGAAGCAGCACCAGCATGGCCTCTGTAAGTTCGTATACATTGTTCGGGAACTGATCGGTATCCCAGCCATTTTGGTAGTCGCCCCGGTTAGCATCCATACTCCCCAGCATTCCGGCATCGGAGGCAACCTGCAATTCATGTTGGAAGGTATGTCCTGCAAGTGTTGCATGGTTCACTTCGATGTTGAGTTTGAAGTCATCCATCAGATCGTATTCCCGGAGGAAATTCAGACAGGTAGCCGCGTCAAAATCATATTGATGCTTGCTGGGTTCACAGGGTTTGGGTTCTATAAAAAAGTGGCCCTTAAAACCCTGTTTCCGGGCGTAGTCTTTTGCCATATGCAGGAAGCGGGCCATGTGATCCAGTTCCCGTTTCATATCCGTATTCAACAAAGACATATACCCTTCTCGACCTCCCCAAAATACATAGTTTTCTCCGCCCAATCGGATAGTGGCGTCGAGTGCATTTTTTACCTGGGCTCCGGCATGGGCAACGACTGCAAAATCCGGATTGGTTGCTGCACCGTTCATGTAGCGCGGGTGTGAAAACAGGTTGGCTGTCCCCCAAAGCAGTTTTACACCGGTCTCCTCTTGTTTTCGTTTTGCATAATCGGTAATGGCTTGCAGTCGAATGGTACTTTCAGACAGGCTATCGCCCTCATCGATCAGATCGTAGTCGTGAAAACAGTAGTACGGGATGCCCATTTTGGTAATAAATTCAAAAGCCGCATCCATCTTATCCTGTGCGCGTTGAAGTGGATCTACTGCCGTTAGCCAGGGGAATATCTTGGTTCCCGGACCAAACGGATCGCCACCGGTGCCTCCCAGCGTATGCCAGTATGCAACCGCAAACCGGAAGTGTTCTTTCATGGTTTTACCCGCTACCGTCCGCTGTTCGTCGTACCAGCGAAAGGCCAATGGGTTATCCGACTTCGTCCCTTCAAAATGGACCTTTTTTATCCCGGGAAAATATTCTTTTGAGTTCATAATTCTGTAGCCTTGCCATGCCTGGCAAGGAAGGATTGGTTATACATCAATGGCTGGCCCACCGATTGCCATTTTTAATTTTTCCTGCCAGCGATTGTACGCAGCAAGATAGGATTCT
Source organism: Saprospiraceae bacterium (assembly GCA_041392625.1). Lineage (GTDB taxonomy): Bacteria > Bacteroidota > Bacteroidia > Chitinophagales > Saprospiraceae > M3007. Next base: position 6,643 of record JAWKLR010000028.1, read on the forward strand.
TTTGTGGTATGAGGCTCATAGGTTTTAATTACCTGAACTCCGGCAACGGCCTCTTCGATGGATGCATAGCATTTGCTGGCAACTCCGGCCGCTTTTGCTGCTCCGATAGCGCCTGTGCTGTTGATGAGTTCTATGCGGCAGTCGAGCAAATGTGCGATGGTATTTGCGAATATGGAAGACTGAAACAGGTTGTCATTCCCTACCCGCAAAACGGAGGTTTGTAACCCCATTTGCTGCTGGATATGCACACCATACACAAAAGAAAACGCAATGCCTTCAAGGGCTGCCCGGTACAGGTGGCGGGCTTCGTGTCGATTGAATTGCAGTCCCAAAATATGCGCACCCACATCCTTATTATTCAGCATGCGCTCGGCGCCATTACCGAATGGAAGGATGTCCAGGCCATCAGAGCCGACAGGCACAGTTGCGGCCTGTTGCTCCATATCCGAATACGAAATGCCCGAATATGCAATCTGCTTTTTTATCCATGCGTACTGACTACCGGCCCCGTTGATGCACAACAATACACCAATCCGCTGGGCGTCTTGGGTATGATTTACATGCAAAAAACTGTTTACCCGTGACTGTGGGTCATATACGGCTTTATCCTGCACCCCATATACCACGCCCGAAGTACCGCCCGTGGCAGCCACTTCACCGGGTTGGAGCACATTCAGGCTGAGTGCGTTGTTGGGCTGGTCGCCTGCCCGGTAAGTAACCGGAATTCCCGGATGCAAGCCGGTAGCCTGCGCAGCCTGGGGGCTTACCCGACCTTGGATAGAACAGGTATCAACAATCGGCGGGATAAGGTGTGCATCCAGGTTCAGGGCATCCAGCACAAGTTGAGCGGGTTGACGGTGTTTAAAATCCCATAAAATCCCTTCGGATAGGCCGCTGGCTGTGGTGAGTACATCCCCGGTGAGTCGGTATGCCAGATAATCTCCCGGCAGCATAAAATAGCGGGTTTTGTCGTAGACCTCTGGCTCGTTTTCTTTCACCCAGGCGAGTTTGGCTGCTGTAAAATTACCGGGCGAATTGAGCATATGCGAAAGGCAGGTTTCTGTCCCAATTTGTTGAAACGCCCGATCTCCAGTTGCTACCGCCCTGCTGTCGCACCAGATAATCGAAGGCCGAAGCACCTTGCCATTTTCATCCAGCAGCACCAATCCATGCATCTGATACGCAATGCCGATCCCCTGAATGCTTTGGGCATCCACGCCCGATTGCTCCAGCACCATTTTGCAGGCCCGGCAGGCATGTTCCCACCACAGTTCCGGATCCTGCTCCGCCCATCCTGGCCGGGGTGCCTGAATTGCCAGTTCCACCGCCGGGGATTGGGCTACAGCCAGGCATTCGCCCGTTGCAGCATCAACCAAGGCTGCTTTGATGGAGGAACTGCCGATGTCCAGTCCGAGTAGGTACATGGTGTGGGTGGGTTTGGTGAATGCGTGAAGGTATGCGGTGTTTTTGGGAGAAGCAAGGGGGCGGGGAAAATAACATTCTACAAGGTTACTTTTATTTAGAATCCTGTTTGGCGATCCAAAAAAACAGGCACGGTTTTTGACATACCCTGAAAAAGGTAAAAACTAAATCAACTTAAATGAAAACCAATCTTTGTTTTTTTTACATTTTTATTCCACCTTGAATTGTTATGATAGCATAGGTATTAGTGACGCTGAAACAGTCACTCGTGACTCAGACCTAATGCGTTTGCTCCACCGGGAGCGGGTGATTGAATCCAGTGATCTAGTCGGATTGTAGTTTGGCTTGTTAGTGTAGGAGTTCGTCCGGAAATAATGAACGGGGTAGAAACCTCAGTGCCTTCCCATGCATATTCATTGGTTCCCAGCATCATAATTTCTTCTGTTGTTTGATTTCTGAGAATCAAAAAATGACGATTAGCTTATAGGCAGGAGCAGAGGCTTCAATGTAGTATGTTCCAGGATTTAGGGTAATGGTATTATTACTGGTGTTTAATGAAATATTTGCAGTATTACCAGTTGAAAATGAATTCAGTTTTCGTTTATTCGAACCTGCTACTGCAGTACCGCCACTTTGTGAGCCATAAGATTCTGTAAAAATTGCAATTTCAGGTCCAGGGATATTCGCGGGGGTCCACTGCCCGTTTTTAAACTGAAAAAATTTGGCCCTGAGATGGAACAACACCCGAAACAGGCACCTTTTGTATTCCGTCTACCTTTGATTTGGATAAGTACTTTAAATCACCACCTGCTGTATCGTCAATGTCATCATTTGGATTTGTATCGCCTGTGTTATTAATCTACGTTGAAATACTTCAATCCCAGGCCCTGCCTGCAAACTGGTATTAGCGGCATACAAGGTGATAGTACACTAAGTAATTCTGTTGTTCCTAACGTAATGCCATTTACGGTCATCGGCGTATTTGCTGCCGCTTGACCAGTTAATAGAAGCAAATCCAGTAGGATTGGCTTCGCTCCACTTTTCATTTGAAATAATCCACAAACATCTGAAATACCTGATTGGCTTTCTTCAAAAACAATACTTCCGTTTGCTGAATTTTCATGGATTTTAAAATTCACCCCAAGATTAACACCTGGTCTGATTTCCCATTTGCATCGCGTACGACTGTTGGTAATTAATACCCTGTGGTGCCTGGGCGAAGGAGGGTGTCAGGAATAGGAAAAATAAACTGCAAAAGTCAAGGTCTGTTTCATAGTTTGACAATTTTAATGGACTCGTAAATGAATGTTTAAAAGAAAAAAGTTGATAAATATGTTCCTGGGGAAAGGCCAGTCAGATCAATTGGATTGTAAGAAAAGAGGTTTCAAGTGCCAACTGACCATTCATTTGAAATACCTGAAAACCTTCAAACAGATCAAAGTCTGTCTGAATATTTACTTGGTCGTTAACAGGGTTTGGAAAAAATGCCTACGGATACGTATCTTTGATCGTATATCAAGCACTGGTGTAATGCAATCGTAATTGGTTGAACAAAGCCAGATGTATAGTTACATCCTGAATTAAAGCCAGTTGCCTCCCTACTGAATACAGGATTGTTCTCGCTCCAAAATTGGCAGTTTGTCCGGACGCATTTTCCACATGAAGATAGCCCTGTGTTTGGGCAAACATGCCAATCGGAAGAACAATCAATGCGATGTTATTTCGAATTTAAAGATTGGATTCATGTTCGAAGTTGTTTAGTTATAGAATAGATATGAAAAGCCATTAAATTTCCAGGCCAACTCTCGACTGAGTTGACAATTAGGATGCGTAAATTATGCAAGCTCACCGAGGACTTTTATTTAAAATAACGCTATATTTACAAACCAAATATTGTTTATGACATACAAATTCAACTGCTTAATAAAACAATTACCATTATTTATTTACAATTACTCCCGAAGGAAGGCTAGCCTAATTTACTTTCACAAAGTTGAGAGCCTGAGCTCAATTTACAATACTCAAATTTGAGTATTGTAAATATGTGACTTAACTTTGCTATTAATGACTGACATTATTTTATACCCCAAATAATAGATTACTCTATTCATGCAACAATTTAGTTTGCATCATATAGATTAAAAATCATTTCTAGGTTTAAGGGCAGACTCAATATCAATACTAAATAAAAAAATGGAAACATGAAGAATAAAAATGAGAATCTGAATCATTGTATTCAAATATGGAAAAAAGTAAATGAGGTAGCACATACAAAAATGACATTCCCCAAAAGTCATCCAAGATGCAATTGCTTCAATATTTAGCCCTGGTAAATATTTCTATTTATTCTTGACTTTAATTGATTTAAAATAGACATGTACACCCAAATGTTGAGGGAGGTATTTGGTGTAAAAAAGAATTATTTGATTTAGAGTTTTTTTTTAATAGAATGCACCCCGATGACAACCAAAAAAAGAGGCTTAAGGAGGAGGCAGCCGCAGAATTTTTTTTATAAAAGAATTGGTTCCAGAAAAAAATACCCTACTATAAATCTACCTATAGCCAGAATCAGTGATGGAAAAGAAAAAATGAAAAATATACTTCAACAAACAGTTAGACAGATAGTGAACGAGGAAAGATTCAACTTGTCCTCAGCAATTCACACTGATATCTCATATCTAAACCTTGTTCAGGATGATAGGATATCATTTATAGGAATCAACAATGAACCTTTCGCATTAAGTACAGATCCGAAGACATTGCTTGAGGCCTGAATCAAAAGTTTCAAATTTCAAATCGTGAGTTAGAAATTCTTAAACTTTTAGCAGAAGGGTTTTCAAGTAAACAAATAGCATCTGCGTTATATATTTCTCAACATACAGTAGACACACATCGACGAAACCTACTTAGAAAACAAGGACTAAACACATTAGAACTGACCGCGTCTTGTATCAGGAATGGATTGCTGTAACATTTAATATGTATCCTGCATTTTTGTCCACCTCAACATTGAGTCCAGATCCCAAAGAACTGGCATCCATAAGCAATGAGCAGATGTAGTCTGCTTCTTTATTTAGGCCAACCTGGTTAAACTTAAGAATTTATTGGTCAGTATAGCTAGAGGAACAAACATAAGGCTCAGATCTGTGCCTGTAAAAAAATCCAGGCAGCCTGGCTATAAAACCTTTCAAGTCATTGATCTACAAAGTATTGGCTATAAAGTGGTAGCCCCTGATAGGAAAAATCTGTTTTAAAATTGCCCTATTTTAGTAAAAATAAAGCAGGAGAGCCCGGGGTTGATAGTTTTGGCTCGATCCATCGCGCCGGGTTTTGTTTTACCCGAGCAGCAAATCGTAAAATAGTTTGACCAGCTTCAATGGCTAATGCAGAAATTGCAAACAACCTTGTCCAACGGCGCCCCATTTCTGATCTTTATTGTTCTGGATCCTGTCCTCCCAATAGGCCTTTTGTTTGGCCTGCATTTCTTCAAGACTTCTTTAACTGTTTTTCAAGGTCTTCTATCTGAAGACTTGTATTTTATCTGATTTCGAACTGTGTCGGTTTTGCTGTTCAATTGTTTCCTTTTCAATCTGATCGGCAGTTTGTGCTAAGGAAGTACCTTTGTTATAAAAAATATTCACCTTCGCGAGTAAGTCGGTAAATATCGCCACTTGTTGTTTGTGTAATTTTAATAAAGCCCCTTTGCTCAAGAAACGTAGTGGCGACCTGGACATTTTTAGAGTCGTAAATTGAAACTTACTAGAATGTTCCAAATCGTATTGCGACAATGTTTTTGACACTTCAGGAAAGCCAGCCAATATTGCATCAGCAAGGTTTAGTTGCTCTCTCGTTAATCCATCCATTTTATTCAAATTTTAAGTAGTTTCAATAGTTAAGTTTGAATGATCTTATTCCTCTCACCAAAATTTCGTCCGTCCAACAATGCGATATCTGTCTCATTACCTTAAGCACAATCATATGCCCTGATCTTGTCTTAAAATTAATCTAATTTATAATATATTTTTATTGTCTCAATGGGTTCCAAGTGACTTTGCCTTCGTAATATACTTCAAATTCGAGAAATGGTGTTCTCGGGTATTTAAACACGCTCACACCAGCATTCTTTTACTATATTTGTATCCAATCAACAACCCACCCACACTCATCCTGGTTGTATGAAATTCAATTTTTACATACCTGAAAATTGAAGGGAATATCCCCTCTGATCTGGGAGGTGACAACGGATCAACACAGCAAATTGGATGTTTCTGCCTGAGTTCAATATCGACCTGGCATTTAATCTGGTACGCCCTGATGATTCAAAGCAACTATTACAAAAACAGGTCGTTCAATCCAACAGAAAACTTTTGCTTTTTAGCGGGCTTGGCACACCAAGCTCCCTTGCTGTCGAATTCAATCAATGCCATCTGTTTGGTATTCGGCTCAACATGATTGCCGCAAACCTATTGAGCTTGGATACAATGCAAGGACTTGAAAAACTGGTCGGTGGAAGGCAATGTGATTTTTCGCGGCAAATACAATTACATAGAGGATTCGATACGAAGTATTTCCGATTTTCAAACAAGAGCACGTTGGTTGAATTATTCATTCTTTCCTCAATTACAGATGAGCCTGATTTGAGTTTGGCAATGAAGATTGGCATCTGTCCTCGATGAAATCACTATCACAAAGTTGCAGGGCAAATTCAGCAAAATAGAAGACTACACCGGGTATTCAAGAATGCACACCTTGCGCATTTTTCAAAAGTGGCTGGGCACTTCCCCGTCCGAAGCCCTCGCATTCAAACGGTTTGAATCTGCCCTGAATCAAATTCACTTTTCATCGGAAAGTCTGACCCAAATTGGACTAAACTGCGGCTATTACGATCAGGCACACTTCATCCACGGCTTTAAGCGATTTGCCCAAATGACGCCAAAAGAATATTCAAATCAGAAAAGTGATATGGTCGGTCAATTCTCTCCCTAATGATCGAATCTCACTGCATGTTACATTCTTACAATTTCTGGAAATCGGATAGATTTAGTTTTGTCCTAAAATTTAAATGATCATGGATAAAATTAAAACAATCGTTGTGTGCGGTGCCACCGGAAAACAAGGGGGCGCTGTTTTAGATGCACTTATTAAAGCAGACAAATGGAATCTCGTAGCCTTTTCCCGAAACCCCAATAGTGAGCAGGCGGAAGCCATCAAAAAAAGAGGGGTTACGCTTTTGCAGGCAGACTTATCTGACCAACAATCGCTTATCGACGCATTCAAAGGAGCGTATGGTGTATACGCCGTTACTATGCCCATGACGCCAAAGGGAAAACTTGATACGGAGGTTGAATGGGAGCAAGGAAAAAACATCGTCGAAGCCTGTCTGCAAAACAAGGTACAGCACCTGGTCATGAGTACCGTGCTTTATGTTGAAGAAGGTCAGGAAAATACCCTGAATTACATCAAGCGAAAAATCGACATTGAAAACCTGGTTATGGAAAAACAGATCCCGTACACATTTCTTTGTCCGGGGTCATTTATGGACGACTTTGGCGGGGAATACATGCCTGTCAAGAACAATACCATCACGGGGATGGCCGAAAATGCGGCTAAAATGCCCCACATCGCGAGTGTGGATATCGGCAAATTTGCGGCACTTGCTTTTGAGAATCCAGATAAATTTATTGGTCAGAAATTGAACCTGGTCGGCGACTTCATCTCCGGAGACGAACTTGCTGCGATTGTCAGCAACTTATCCAACAAACCCTACAAGCACAAGGCAATTCCTTTGTTTCTTATGTATCTGTTTGCAAGAGTCTGGATCCCATTGCGAAAGCATTTTGAACGATGGGGAAAAGAGCCCTATCCTGAAGAAATGCTCAAGGCCCTGAAACAAACCAGGGAATTGCTTCCGGAAACACTCAGCTTTGAACAGTATCTGAAAGTGACGGGGTGGGATAAGAAACTTTAGGCTATTGCTTAAACTCCCTTCAAAACTCCCCCTGCCCCTTTGTTTCACAAAAACAAATCCCTTGCAAGTCATTGACCTACAAGGGATTGTGTTTATAAAGTGGTAGTCCCGACAGGAATCGAACCTGTATCTGAGGCTCCGGAAACCTCTATTCTATCCGTTGAACTACGGGACCAAACCAGGCTACAAGGTAGCAGGGCGGCAAAGATAAGATGAATTCCGGATTTTGTAATTGTTTTTGAAGAATCTTTAGAGGAATTGGGTTTGTAACTAGCGGCCTAAACATAAAGCCCTCAACACGCACTTAGTCTGGCCCATTCCAGCCTTCCGATTTCCATTGGAGCATGTGGGCATCAATCCACTCCTGGCACTGTCGAAGCAGTTCATGCGGATCAGTGTTTCGAATGGGTTCGCCGTAGGCCACTCGGATGGGCATGGCAGGGCGTGCAAAGCGGCGAGTGAAATGCCCGAGAAAGGAATCATCGCCAATCCAATGGTCGTTCTGGTAGCGGTAATCCATGGCAACAGGCACGACAGGAAGATTCTTTTCTACGGCCAACTGAAAACCTCCTTTCTTCAGCTTTATCGTTCGATCACCACTATGCGTAGTGCCTTCGGGGAACAGAATTACCGGATAGCCTTCGTCCAGTTTTTCACCGATTGCCTCCAGGGTCAACTGCCGGCTGCGGCTGCTTTCTCGTTTCAAAAACAAAACTCCTGAAATCCGGGCACCCACCCCGATTAAAGGCCAGGATGCCATTTCTGCTTTCGATACAGGGACACCATCAACATCACACAATAAAACAATCGGGTCGAGGTAAGAGCGGTGATTGCCCATTAGGATGCAGGGAAAATTGGGTGCGGTTCCGCTTTTTTGGAGTCGCACGCCCAAAACCGGTAAAATGATGCGGGCATAATGCTTGCGCAAGCGCATTCCCGTGCGGATTTTATTCTGACTGAACGGCACAATCAGTGCCAGCGCCACCACGATGTAGGTTGTTAGCAACAGAAAAAGTACAAACCGAATAGCCAGACGGATGGTTCCCATAACGTTATAATCTTAATTCTGATCCGGATCGCGGACAATTGCTTCAATCCAGTTGCGACAAAGATTCAACAATTCTTCCGGATTTTCAGAATGCATGATGGGCCCGTAATGAATTTCAACCCGAATTTCCGGTTCGCCAAAACGCCGTGCGGCATGGGTCAGAAACGATTCCTGCAGCACCCAATAATCCCGCGGATCGCCGAAGCGCAATGCGATTGGGGCAACAGGCAGCTGCTCTTTTACCGCCCGAACAAATGCCGGCAATTTAAAGGGCAGCACACCATTCAAATCAGAGGTAGTCCCTTCCGGAAAAAGTAAGACCGGGTAGCCTGATTTGATGGTTTGTTCCATTGCCCGCAGGATGCTGGCCCGTTTTCCGGTATTGTTGCGCTTGAGATAAAGCATACCGGCCATTTTGGCTCCATAGCCTATCAGGGGCCATTTTTCCACCTCCGCCTTGCTAACAGGAAAGGCATCGGTTTCGCAAAGCACAACAATTGGATCCAAATACGAACGGTGGTTGGATACAAGCAGGCACGGAAGCTCCGGAGGCTGGCCAAACTGTGTGATCTGAACCCCTACTGCAGGCAGCAAACGCCTTGCCCAGCGTCTGCGCATCCGCAGAATCTCTGGTCGTTTTGTACCCAAAAAACGGGCACGAATAAATATTCGGAAGACTACATCAAATGTAAGCCAACCGAACACCAATAAACGCCAAATCAACCGTAGGTATCGCAAGGGAGTATTCTTTTGTTTGGGCTAAGATACAAGGAAAATCCAGGCCATTGGTTAGTAGTATTAGGGCTACCGCTCGTGGTCTGGCTGGACTGGTAAAATAAATTATCTTTGTTGAGAGGATTGGGGTTTCAAATGGCTAACACTCCCTCCTCATGAAATAAGCTGTGCCAAAAATATTGACCAACTGATTTACCCTGTCACCTATGATGAAAACTGCGATCTCAGCAATCATCAGCATCGTATTTGCTTTACCAAACTATGCACAAGAGAAATACGACCCTGCTATAATTGCGGGCAACAACATCAAAAAAATTAAAAGGTATATTTTTGAAAATGAAAACAGCAACTGACTCGTTTTTAATCACCAAAGAATACTTTAATTCAAAGGGGCGCAAGACCAAAATTGAGGTTTACGATTCTACTGGAATTAGAGCAGAATACATATATAAGTATCAAAATGACACCTTGCAGGTGGCGAGGATCGGAAATACCACTCAACCACCATGCTGAGTTACGATCGCAAATTTAGAGAGACAGAAAGCAGTTGACTACGACCGAAATGGGCGGAAATCTGGCAACCGCTCGAAAACAAAATACAATGACCGCAAGAGGACTTCCGAAACCAAATTGTTCATTTCAAAAAAACTTGCGGTTCACACCAAAAAACAATTTGACTCAACTGGCAAACTGATCCGTAAGATAAAAAAATGGAAAATGGGTCGATCAGTATGAAAATGGATCAAACCCCAAATACCCTCCTGCAAGAATTTAGAAAACTACAATGGTCAGGGCTTAAAACTGAACAGAAGAAACAGTTTTATGACAAAAATACCATGGTTTTGGGGCTTAACGGAACCCTAAAGGTAGCAGCACAAGACACTCTGGTCACAGAGCGATATGTATTTGCAAATGGACTTTTAGCATATGAGAAACAATACCTCAATGACAAACTAATCGCCATAAAAAAATACAAATATGAATTAAATTGATACATACTTCATCACCCCAAAACGCAAATAAACCTATGACCTACAAGTTATTTTTCACATTCGGACTGATTCTCTTCCTGATTGGTCAAATCCTGCTGGCACAGGGCAATGAGTTTGTTTACAATCAAAAGCCGATTGATTTTGCACACTGGTTTTTACTGATTGGTTCTGTTTGCCTGATTCCACAAGTGGTTTCTTTTCCCAAGAAAATATTTGGCTTGATCGGCATTCCATTGACCTTAATTGGAATAGCCTGCATGGTTGGCATGTGCGTGATTGACTTCATATTCTGGAGTTTTCCCACAGATGAACTGCGCAATGAATTTGCCAGCCATATCATGCGTGTCCCTTCCATTTGGAAGCCTTTTATGACAATTGGATCCAGTTCAAAAGTCTTCAATCTTGGTTTACTGATACTTAGCCTCAATTACGTTCGAACGCAAAAAATTGGCGTCGGAATCCTGTTTATTGCCACCTTGATTCTATGGCACATCATTCCACTGCCTTTTCGCCTGGTGTCTGGTTATACCCTTACCTTGATTGGATTCAGTTTGATTTTATTTTTTGAATCCTGGCCGCTTAAGTCGGATTAATTGCCTGTCTTTCCCCAACTATGCTTTTAGCAATAAATGAAAACCTACTATGACCAAAAAACCAAACTACGACCCCGAAATTCATCACCGCAGGTCCATCCGATTAAAAGGATATGATTATTCTCAATCCGGATTGTATTTCATCACCATTTGTGTAAAGAACTATGCTTGCGTGTTTGGCAGAGTGAAAAATGGAAAAATGATTCTAAACGAATTGGGAGAAATTGCACACGAGGAATGGCTGAAATTGCCAAACCGCTTCCCCAAAATGGAATTGGATGCATTTCAAATAATGCCCAACCACATGCACGCCATCATCTCCATCCCACCCGTACGGGCAACCCTCGCGGTTGCCCAAAACAATATGGATAATGCCCAAGATGCTAGGGAAGTTACTGATAGGAAGAATACTCAGAATGATGGTGCGATTGCCGATAAGAAGATTGCTCTAAATGATGGTGCAAATACCGATAAGAAGATTGCTCTAAATGATGAAAAAATTGATGATAAAAATTCAGGAAAGGCCCTGGATTATCTGGAGGAATCTTTTTTCGATCGTGGTATTGGGGCAACCGCAAGGGTTGCCCGTACAGCGGGGGTGGGAGATATTGTGAGTGCGTATAAATCATTGGTGTCGAATCGCTGTTTGGAATTTTATAAATCCAGAAATCTGATCATGGGGAAATTGTGGCATCGAAATTATTACGAACACATCATTCGGAATGAAATGGCATACCTTCGGATTTCAGAATATATTTTAAATAATCCTATAAACTGGTGGCTGGATAAATTCCATAGGCTATAGCCCATTATTCAATGAAGGCGATTTAAACCATCAAAAGATATCCCCACTCCCCTGCCCTTCCCATTTTCTGCTATATTTGTCCTGCCCTACCACGCGTATCTTTACATCCAAACAGGCTCTGCTTGGATAATATTTCGTTATTATGATTGTACTTATTGGTGGGGTATCTGGTTCTGGGAAAAGCACTGTTGGTCGTGCATTGGCTACGGCTATGAGCGCCCCGTTTTATGATGGGGATGATTACCATCCAGAAGAGAATATCCGGAAAATGAAATCCGGAATCCCCTTGACAGACGATGACCGAAAAGGCTGGCTGCAGGCACTAAACCAACTAATTCGGAACCAGAACGCATCGGCAGTAATTGCCTGCTCCGCGCTGAAAGAGGTGTATCGCATCCAGTTGGCGGAAGGACTAAGTTGTCCAATGCACTGGGTTTTCCTGCAAGGAGATTTCGACCTGATTTCACAGCGCATTCAAGCACGAAGTGGCCACTTCATGCCTTTGGATTTGCTGCAATCTCAATTTGACATCCTGGATATTCCGGATTACGCCTCGGTATATTCAGTGGATCTTTCCGTGGAGCAGATCGTGGCAAACATCCAAAGTGAACTTGAACCAGATCGTCACGAAATTGGGTTGGCCGGACTGGGTGTCATGGGAAAAAGCCTGGCACGAAACTTTGCCCGCCGGGGTTTTTCAATTAGTCTGTACAATCGACATGTACCCGGCTTTGAAGAAGCCGTTGCTGAGAACCTGATTGCGGGTTTCCCAGAATTTACACACGCTGCCGGATTTGAAGAATTGCAAGGATTTGTAGATTCCCTGGAGCGGCCCAGAAAAATTCTGTTTATGTTGCCTGCTGGAAAGGCTGTAGAGCAGTTTATTGAACAAATCCGACCAATGCTGCAGCCAGGCGACTTATTAATAGATGGTGGAAATGCACACTTCAAGGCTAGTCAGAACCACCTGGATCAGTTGGCTGAATCCGGCATTCGATTTCTTGGCTGCGGTGTTTCTGGTGGAGAAAAAGGCGCACTTGAAGGCCCCGCAATTATGCCTGGGGGAAGTTCAGAAGGTTACGAGTTAGTTCGGGAGTACCTGGAGTCCATCGCAGCAAAAGATCGTCAGGGGAATCCATGCTGTACCTATATTGGTGCGGGTGGAGCAGGCCATTTTGTCAAAATGGTGCACAATGGCATTGAATATGCAGAAATGCAATTGCTGGCTGAGGTTTATGGTCTGCTTCGGTATGCAGGTGGATATACGTTGCCCCAAATTGCTGAATTATTCGCCGATTGGATGGAGGGCGATTTGGAATCCTACCTCCTGGGTATCAGCGTTGAGGTATTACAGAAAAAAGAGGGGCCCGGATATTTGCTGGATTTCATTCTGGATAAAGCAGGCAATAAAGGAACGGGCAACTGGACTACGGTCGCAGCTTCTGAATTGGGAGTCCCTGTGCCAACACTGACAGCAGCCCTTTTTGCCCGATATCAATCCGCGTTCAAGGAGGAGCGAATGGAATCGGCGACTAAGTATCCATTATCCAACGAACAAATAGAACTTAACATTCGCGATCTGAAGTCAGCATACCGCATTGCCCGAATTATCAATCACCACCAGGGCATCCACTTAATTGAGGCAGCCTCTGAGGAGTACAGATGGCAGGTTGACCTCCCGGCCTTGGCACAGGTGTGGACCGGCGGTTGCATTATAAAATCCAGGTTGATGGAACAACTTTCCGGGTTGTTAGCCGAAGAAAAACGCCTGCTCTTGCATCCCAGGTTGATCCAAACAGTACAAGAGCAACAAGATGGATTGCGGTCTATCTGTGGAATGGCGACCCGAATGGCTGTACCAGCACCTTGTATGCAAGCCTCCTTGACGTACTTTGATTTATTTCGTTCAGCCCAGAGTACAGCGAATTTTATCCAGGCCCAACGAGATTACTTTGGAGCCCATCAATATGAGCGAATAGATAAACCTTTGGGGGAGTTCTTTCACACGGAGTGGTAAGCCCTGAATCTAAAAAATCAACGCATGTCTGTTATCCTGAGTGTTCTTGCCGGAATTGCCCTGCTTCTCATTTGTATCCTGTGGCTCCGTTTGCCGGCTTTTATTTCACTATTGCTTTCCAGTATTCTCACGGGCTTATTTGCCGGACTGGACGCCAAAACCATCCTGGATACCGTACAACAAGGGATGGGATCCACACTTGGCTTTGTTGCGGTTGTAGTAGGGCTCGGAGCAATGTTTGGAGCCATTCTGGAAAAGTCGGGCGGAGCGGAATCAATTGCACAATGGCTTGTTGCACGATTGGGATTAAAAAACGCACCGCTGTCCATGGTACTTACCGGGTTTGTGGTGGCAATCCCCGTTTTTTTTGATGTAGCATTTATCATTCTTGTACCCATTGTGTATGCATTGCAACGAAAAACCGGCAAGTCGCTTTTGCTGTACGCCATCCCCCTGTTGTCTGGACTTGCCATTACCCATGCGTTTGTCCCGCCAACTCCGGGACCGGTAGCAGTAGCAGATATCTTACAGGTTGATTTGGGGTGGGTCATTGCACTTGGTTTCCTTGCGGGCATACCCACGGCACTGGTAAGTGGATTGTTGTTTGGCAAATACATTGGAGGGAAAATATTTATTGAAGCGCCGAGTGAATCTGCAAAATCAGACGCGCCACAACAAATTCCGGATTTCGGCCTGATTTTACTCCTAATTTTCATTCCTATTATTCTCATTCTATTAGGAACCATGGTAAAGTCAGGACTTTTGCCAGTTGAATCAGCGGGTTTGAAAAATGCAATTCAATTACTGGGGCATCCATTTTCTGCTTTGATTGTAGCCAATCTCGTTGTGTGGTATGTTCTGGGGATTCGGTCGGGTTATTCCCCGGCAGAGTTATTTCGCATTAGTTCAAAATCGATGGAATCTGCCGGAACAATTATTTTACTTACCGGGGCAGGCGGTGTGTTCAAACAAGTCTTGGTAAACACCGGAGCGGGTGAAATCATTGCGACAACTTTTTCAGCCTGGGGGATGCCTTTAATCCTGTTTGCTTTTTTGGCTTCGGCCAGCATTCGAATGCTCCAGGGTTCGGCCACGGTTGCCATGATTGCGGCTGCGGGTTTGGTAGCACCGATCATTCCTGAAAACAGTTTTACCATGCCGCAATTAGCCGCATTGGTTGTTTCAATTGCCGCGGGAGCAAGTATTCTCTCGCATGTAAACGACAGTGGATTCTGGCTTGTAAAAGAGTACCTGGGAATGGATGAAAAACAAACATTTCGCTCCTGGACAGTGATGACTACCCTATTGGCCCTGACCGGATTCGCGAGCGCAGCTATTCTGTTTGCAGTATCCGGGTGACAAAAAAAGCCGCCGAACTCTGGTAAAGAATTCGGCGGCTTTAGTGTGCCCGTGGCTGAGGTCAGGATGCCAGTTGTGCAAACTGTTCGGCCAGTTCATCTACCTGAATTCCCAAATGGGACTCATCGTAGGTGCATTCTCCTTTTGAAACGAGAATAATCTGGGGCGACTCGTGGAAGACAGAAAGTTTCTCGGCAATAAAACCAGAGACATCTCTGTATCGTATCAAATCCAGATAGTAAGCGGGTAAGGACTCATTCTCAAACATCCAGCCTTCTTCCAGTCGGCGTTTTGCAACCGAACTGATGCTGCAGCGGGTGCTGTGTTTGAAGATCAACTGTGGTTGGGCATGTGATTTTTCAATCAGTTGCTCAACGGCTTCAATTGATTCGAGCGGTATCCATTGTAATTTCATGGAGACTTAAACGCTTGCTTCTGTTAATTGTTCAATTACAGGTCGGTGCCTGGGCAACCGTATCCACGGTGGCAGGATTCAACGAGGAACAAAAGAATGACGAGAGCCAATGGGATAAATCTTTTCCAGCTTTTCATAAAATTCATTTTAACTGTTTGACGATTGTTCAGATGAATGGGATAAAAACGGTAAACGTTTGCACTTATTGTTGCAACAGCCATGCCATTCCAAAAAATCTGCGCAAAACAACTAAAATAAACTGGATTAATCAAAATATTTGTCTGGAAAATGACAATCGTCCCGCTCGTTTGCAAATATTATTTTGTGCAAACCTGGCACTCGGTACCCTTCCCTTACTTGATCTTATTTACCTTTCCTTCATCTCCATACAATTCCTTGGAGACTTTGTTGTAGGCTTGAGCGGCTTCCTCTGGTGTATCAAACATGCCGAGGTGCACCGATTTGCCTTTGATGGAAATAACTGCACGGTAGCGGTTGTGTTCCTTGTACACGCCGGTGTAGCCGGTTTTACTGCTTGTCTTGCGTTGTCGACTGGCTGTGGAGCGGCTGCGGTACAGGATGTTTTCCAGGCGACAATCGAGTTTGTCGCCATTGACTGCGCCAACCAGCTTTTTGTTTCCGACTTTCTGATCGATCAGGTATTTCTCTGCGATCAAGCGGTGGAGATAGATTGTTTCCGTTTTGTAGCTGCCGTCTGCTCGCTTCCAGGTTTTTTGAAAAACAGCACAGCCACTGGAATGTCTGCGAAGGTTGTTGATAAAATCAATCTTCGTCAGGTACTCATCCGAGGTAAGCCAATCGTAGACGTGATCGTCCAGCATAACGGTCTTATCGGAATTTTTCAGTTTTACTTTGTAGATCATTTCGCGTCGTGGTTTTCAGGCTTTAGCCAACCAAACCGGTTGGAGGTGTAAGCACGACCATGTGGGCCAAAAGATTATTGAAGACAGGGGCCTTGGGTTGGGAAATGATGCGCGTAGTGCCAAATGGGAACAAAAGCGAAAGCGGGGGCTCCATGCAGGATTTAAAGACAATTGGTTATTGGACACTATAATAGTGCAATTTTCGTCTTTTTTTGATTTTTTACCAAATAAAAACCGATTAATTTACTATTAACCCGAAATTAAAACAATGATTTTCAGGCCTATCCCAGCATTTTACCTGAATAGTTTAGCTGGCTCCGTATTTTTTGGGACAAGCCAACCTTAAAAAACACTGGTCAGAGCCAGACAATCTTACCGATTACGCTTTGGGTTCGTTTTGATTTTGCTCCTCAATAACCTTTTGCATCCGCAGGTAAATTTGGGCAAACTTGGTAGAAGCATTCATCAGGTCGCGGGTTTCCAACTCCATTGCGAAGAGGAAGTTGCTGTTTCGAAGTCCGTATGCTCCAGCACGAAGTCCTTGGATCTGGCGGGTAAGTGCCGATTCAAGCAGGGAGTCAATTTCTTTCTCAACCGCTTGCAGGTCTGAAAGCGATTCCATTCCGCCGGTGGCAATCCGTTCAGAAATCTCGTTCAGATAAAAATGCAGTTTGCTTGAGATGGTCGTCAACTTGTATTGTTGTTCCTCGGTAAGCGCTGGCAAACTGTTTTGAACGTAGTCGTCGCAGTCGTGCACAATTTGGCGACTGGATTGCAGTAAATCCTGCTCGAGGTCGTACATCAACAAATAAAGGTGACTAGCAGTAGTGGAATGTGCCGGCAATTGTTTCATAATTTTAAACAAGTGCTTTTTCATGGCCTCGTTCCGTTTTTGCAATTTCTGTAAATTGCTCTTTGCCTCTTTCAGCAAGCCCAGGTCTTCCTTTACTACTCCGGCAACACTGCTTTCGTAGGCTTTGGAAACACTGCGCAATAGTTTTGCCACTTTTGTACCACTGGTTTCAACCATATACTGGGCAGACATGCTGCTTTCCAAGGCAACTTCATGATCTTCTGCAACCTGACGCTTATGGTGCAAAAAGGTACGAATAATGGTGTACACAGCGAGAGATACCAAAATCACTACACCCAAGAGTCCGAGGGTTTTCAATACAACGGCAAATACGGCAGCGGTAAAGAAGGCAATAATGGCAGTGAGGAACCACCCTCCAATTACATTCAGTACGCCGGCAATCCGGAATACAGCACTTCCACGGCCCCAGGCACGGTCGGCCAGAGAAGTACCCATGGCAACCATAAAAGAGACATAGGTAGTAGAGAGTGGAAGTTTCAGTGAGGTGGCAAGCGCAATCAGAGAGGCGGCGGTTGTGAGGTTCACTGAGGCTCGGATCAAGTCAAAGGCTGGTGCGTTTTCCTGATCGCCCTCCTGCTCAAGAGGTGCAAAACGAGACTCGATTTTTTCGCGCCAGGAATTTGGGATAACGGATGCTCCAAGGCTTCCAATTTTCCGCACATTCCAGACAATGGCCCGTGCTAGCAAATTTGATTGAAAACGTTCAGAGCCATCTTCCTGACGGGCAAGGTTTACTTCTGTATCGGTAACAGTCTGCGCTTTCTTTGAGAACCATAAAGTGGCAATCATTATCAAGCCTGCAAGTAACAGAATATAGGTGTTTGTTCGAACAGGCTCGCTGAGGGCGGCCATCAGAAAGGTGCCCGGTGCTTCATGACTTCCTTCCCAGGCAAAGTATGATTCCAGACCCGCAAGTGGTACGCCGATAAAATTAACCAGGTCATTCCCCGCAAATGCCATTGCCAAAGAAAACGTTCCAAAGAGAACGACCAGGCGCAGCACATTAATTTTAAATACGGATTGCAATAGTTGCATGACCACACTCCATATGACAAATGAGATCAACAACAGATGGATTGTGTAGTTGGCAATCCACTTTTTGGTATCACTATCCATAAAGGAAGCGCCCTTCAAACCTTTGAAAAGCAAAAAATAACTGAGGACTGCCAGGGCCAAACCCGACCAAATTGCACCAAACCACTTGAGATGCTTTTCAAAGTAAAATGTAAACAGAAATCGGGAGAACCACTGAACAAGTCCACCTACTATAAATGCAATGGTAATGGATAAAAATATCCCGGATACAATTGCTATGGTACTCGATGCATTGATGTATTGCGCCAGCGTACTAAGTGAATCCCCAGCATCCAGAATACGGAATAAAGCAACAGCCACAGCTGCACCAAGTAGTTCGAATACGATAGACACCGTTGTGGAAGTCGGCATACCAAACGTATTGAACAGGTCAAGCAAAAGTATATCGGTAAGCATGACCGCAAGGAATACGATCATTATATCTGCAAAACTGAAAAAAGTAGGGTTAAAAATCCCTTTTCGCGCCACTTCCATCATGCCGCTGGAAAAGGTAGCGCCAATAAGTATACCTAAACTGGCAACCACCATAATTGTACGCCTGGTAGCAACTTTTGACCCAATTGCTGAATTGAGAAAGTTTACTGCATCATTGCTAACGCCAACCACTAAATCCACCACTGCAAGTAACAGGAGGATAACTACAATCCAAAAATAAAAATCTGTAGGCATGATCTATTGAATATTTAAGCGGCGAAATTAGAGGATTAATATTAAGCCAATGTTAAGCAAGAGGAGGATTTTAGGATGTGTTTTATCAGCCCCTCTTTTCTGTTTTTTAAAATGCACCTAGTGCATCCGATCTCCTCGCACTTCCATGTTTGCCAGGACTTCAGCCTCATATTTGAGATATTCCTGCCAGCGTGCCCAGGCGCGTTCTTTGCCAAAGTATTTACTTGCCAATTCAAGAAACAGCTTGTAATGCTCGGCTTCTGCCACCATAAATTTATGATACCATGTTTTCAGTGCATCATCGGCGATGTGAAGCGAAAGTAACCGGAAGCGCTCCGCAGAACGGGCTTCAATCAGGGCGCAAGTTATCAGGCGTTCCAGCAAGGCATTTTCTCTTCCATTGCCTTTTTGCTGAAATTGCATCAGGGCATTCACATATTCATCTTTTCGTTGCTTGCCCAACTCCAGGTTGCGGGTTTTTAATTCGCTGAGCACCATCCGGAAATGCCCCCATTCTTCTGTGACTATGGGAGCCAGGGACTCAACCATTTCAATTTTATCCGGATAAGCCTGTATCAAAGAGATGCAGGCTGTGGCTGCTTTCTGTTCGCAATAGGCATGATCGGTAAGGATCTCTCCCAAATCCATCTCTGCCAGATTCACCCACCGGGGATCCGTTGGTAATTTCAAGCCCAATTTTGTACTCTGTAATTCCTGTGCCATATTATGATTGTAGTGGTCAGTGGTAGCCCCGCCATGCCTGGCGGAGAATAGTCAGTAGTCAGGTAGCCCCGCCAGGCATGGCGGAGAATAGTCAGTAGTCAGGATTTGTATATTCGTTTAGTTCGCCTCTGCGAGGCTCTGTTTATGTGTTTATTTTTTTCTTACTACTGACTACTGGCCACTGACTACTGTCATATTCTTTCCTGCAAAATTAGAAATCAATCGTTGAAGTGATAACTTTGCAGGCCGAAATTTGACACATGCAAAAATTAAATACGGAGGAACTGGAAAGGCACGATGCAGAATCCTTTCAAAAAGTGGGAAAATACCCGATTGTGCTTTTGCTGGACAACGTACGTTCAGGACTAAATGTGGGCTCTGTTTTCAGAACCGCAGATGCCTTTGCCTGTGAGCAGGTGGTCTTGTGCGGCATTACAGCCCAGCCGCCGCACCGGGAGATACTAAAAACAGCACTTGGAAGCACAGAAACCGTGGCATGGCAGCATTTCCCAAACAACACCGACGCTCTTGCGTTTTATAAGGATAAAGGCTATAAAATCTATTGTGTAGAGCAAGGTATTCCCAGGACGTGGCTTCAGGATTTCAAGCCTGAAGCAGATGAAAAAGTGGTACTGGTATTCGGCAATGAAGTAGATGGTGTGGATGAGGCACTTTTGCCGCTTTGCGACGGGATGATTGAAATCCCGCAGTTTGGCACCAAGCACTCTCTCAATATTTCCGTTGCAGCGGGAATCGCTGTTTGGGAAACGGTGAAGAACTACATTTAACTCCCCCTAAAACTCATACAATTACAAGGGTGTTAAAATGTAATACATTCAAGACATCAGCGTCTAAAGCCCTGACAAGTAAACAATCAAACTCAAAAATATAAAATGAAGGTTTTCAAATTTGGCGGAGCCAGTATCAAGGATGCAGACAGCATCAAAAACGTAGCAGCAATTTTAGAGCAATTTAAGGACGAAAGTCTGGTAATCGTTGTATCTGCACTTGGTAAGACGACCAATGCCATGGAAGCAGTTGTAGCGGCCCATGCTCGTCAGGACGGTACTGCACGGAGTTTGTTTGAAGAAGTAAAACAAACCCACTATCAATTGATGCAGGAGTTGTTTGAACCCGATGCTGAAATTTTCACCACCATTAATGATACCCTCGTTGAAGCCGAATGGATTTTGGATGAAGCCCCCGAAGAAAATTACGATTACATGTACGATCAAATCGTGAGCATGGGGGAATTGCTGTCCACCAATATTTTGGCGGCATTCCTGAATAAAATCGGATTACCCACTCAATGGCTGGATGCGCGAGATGTGATTTTTACCGACAATACCTATCGCGAAGGCTGGGTAATTTGGGATAAAACAAAGGAACAAGCCGTGAAAGTCGTACAACCTATGCTCAAAAAAGGTGGTTTTGTACTGACCCAGGGCTTTATCGGCTCGACTACAGAAAACTTCACCACCACCCTGGGCCGGGAAGGCTCGGATTACTCTGCAGCGATTTTTTCACACTGTCTGGACGCAGAGGAAATGGTTATCTGGAAAGATGTACCCGGCGTGCTCAATGCCGACCCGCGCTTGTTTGAAAACACCATTAAACTCGACCGGCTGTCGTACCGGGAAGCCATTGAGATGACCTATTACGGCGCTCAGGTAATCCACCCGAAGACCATCAAGCCGCTACAAAATAAAAGCATCCCCTTGTGGGTAAAATCATTCATCGACCCGGCTGGTTCAGGCACGGAGATCAGCAGCGATCAGGAAGACACCTATCCACCTATTGTTGTTGTAGAAAAAAATCAGGTTTTACTCCATATCAGCACCAAAGACTACTCCTTTGTTGCAGAGCACCACATGGCCCGCTTGTTTGAACGGCTTTCAGACCTCCGCCTGTTTGTAAACAGCATGCAGAACACCGCGATTTCATTTACTATCTGCGTCACTGAAATTGCTGACCGGATCGACACCTTTATCCTAGATATCTCAGATGATTTTAAGGTAAAAAAAGAAGACGGACTGGAACTCATCACCCTGCGTCACTACACGGAAGAAGCAATTCAAAGTTTGAAAAAAGGAAAAATCGTCCTATTCGAAGAACGGATCCGGAACACCCTTCAAATGGTAGTAAAAGATGTCCCGGTAATTCAACGCAGAGAAGTTGAACTTGCAAGGACGAAGGGGTAAGTTTAAAGTGGTAAGTGGTAAGTGGTAAGTAGTAAGTGGTAAGTAGGTTTTTACTTATAACTTACTACTTACCACTTTAAACTTCCTGCTTTTAAACTTGTTCTTTGTAAAGTCTTTGTCTTCCTACTAATTGGAATTAATACAAAACGCGGTGCAGGGATTGAATTTCACCTTGTCTATTGCACCTTAATCAAACCAACGTATGCAACTTTTCTCTGCCCGTCTTGTATCGGTACTTTTTCTTCTTTTTGGCATTTTGCAGCCTGCACTTTCTCAACGCCCTGATAAAATGTTTAAGCCCAGTCAAGGGCGATTTTACGGCAAGGTTGTCGATGAGCAAACAGGTAAATCCATTGCTTATGCTACGGTCCAACTGTTTAAAGCAAGCGGAGACAGTACCAGAACAGATGAAACTGAACAATTGGTTTCGGGCCAACTCACACAGGAAAACGGAGATTTTTCCCTTGAAAACATTCCAATAAAGGGAAGTTACACGCTTCGCATCAATTACCTGGGATACGCCAAGTTTGAAAAAACAGTGGGATTCGGAACGGTATACGATCTCGACCTTGGAAACCTTCGTTTAAGCACCTCTACAGAATTGTTGAATGAGGTCATCATTACCGGAGATGCGGATGCTGTGCAATTGGCCATGGATAAAAAAGTATATCGGGTAGATAAGGACGCCATGGCTGCGGGCGGTACAGCGGAGGATGCGCTGCAAAATGTACCATCTATCACTGTGGATATCGATGGCAACATGACCTTACGGAATGCAGCCCCGCAATTATTTGTGGATGGGCGCCCTACCCCACTCACCATCGATCAGATTCCGGCAGATGCGATTGAAACCATTGAGGTCATCACCAATCCATCGGCACGCTACGACGCATCTGGCGGGAATGCCGGGATTGTAAATATTGTTTTGAAAAAAAATCGCCGCATCGGATACAACGGAGATATCCGCGGTGGAGTTGATAGTCGAAACCGATACAACATTGGTGGCAACATCAATGCACGTGAAGGCAAGATAAATGCGTTCCTGGGTGGACGTTATAACGCACGCAAGTCGATTACAACTGGAGAAACCGATCGCCTCAATCGTTTTGAAGCACCCTTCACCTCGGTATTCCAGGCAACGGAAGGAACATCCGATCGCAAGTTTTATTCCTTGAGGGCCGGGCTGGACTGGTTTGTAGATAACCGCAATACCTTCACCCTCAGCGGCTCGTATTTCGGAGGAGACAATATCTCTGATGATATCCAGGATATTTTTACAGATACTATTTACGATACGTACACCACCCAGGGCACAGCAGTGCGGACCACAACCGGAGATCGCTTTTGGGAATACACCGGAGCACAAGCACTGTTTAAACACCTGTTTCCAAAAGATGGAAAAGAATGGACCGCTGATGCCAACTTTTACGCTTCAAACAATGGTGGAAGTGGCATTTATCAAACCAGCACTCCCTTGTATGAATCCCGCCAGCAGCGTTTGAATTCGGGTAGCAACAACAGCCTGACGGTGCAGACAGATTATGTCGACCCAATTACAAACAACATGAAACTGGAAACAGGACTGCGCGCATTCGTCCGCAATTTTTCCAGTGAAAATGGCAACTACGAATACGATTATGTAGACGAACAGTTTGTGCAGGTAAGCGGCTTTGCAGACAGGTATGAATTTGTTGATCAGGTATATGCGGCCTACGGAAGTTTTGCACACTCATTTGCGAAATGGGGCTACCAGGCAGGTTTGCGGGCTGAAAGTTCGCGCTATGAAGGTAAACTGCCGGATGCAGATACAAGTTTTCAAAACAGTTACCCCTTAAGCCTGTTTCCGAGTATCTTTTTCACCTTTAAGTTGAATGAAGAGGACAACCTGCAACTGAATTACTCCCGCCGGATCAACCGCCCTTCCTTTTTCCAGATCATTCCTTATACCGACTTTTCCGACTCGCTTCTGCTGAGCCGTGGAAATCCGGGATTGATCCCCGAATTCACCAATTCACTGGAGTTTTCATACCAGAACATTATCAATGCAAAACACAACTTCCTGACTTCCATCTATTTCAAACACGCAACCGATCTGATCACAGCGTATCAGTTTGAGGAGTACAATGAGGTCTTGCAACGCTCGGCATTGGTTTCATCCTACCAGAATGCGAATGCCAGTTATGCATACGGTTTTGAATTTACCACCAAGGACAATTTTGGCAAGGTGGTGGAGACGACCACCAACCTAAACTTATACAACTCGGTGGTGAATGCAACCAATGTAGACAGCACCTTGCAAACGGAGCAGTTTAGTTGGTTTATTAAAGAAAACATCAACCTGCGCCTGCCTGCTGCCTTTACCATTCAACTATCCGGAGAGTACCGCAGCCGAACCGCATTTGCACTCAGTAGCGAATCTCGACACGGTGGCTGGGGCGGCGGACCAAGCTCTACTGCTCAGGGGTACACCATTCCAAATTGGCGTGTGGATATTTCCGTACGCAAAGACCTTTGGGAACGCAAAGGTTCCATCACCCTCAGCGTTCGGGACATATTCAGAAGCAGAAAAACCGGATCCTACTCCGCCTCTCCGTTTTTTGTTCAGGATAGTTGGCGCTTGAGAGACCCACAATTGGTGCGCCTGAATTTCTCCTACCGATTTGGTAAATTCGATGAATCCCTGTTCAAACGCAAAAACAACAAATCCAGCGACGGCGGTGGTGGCATGGAAGGAGGGTTTTGATTTCCGATTTCCGATTACATGATATCCGATTGTTGATTTGATTAAAAAAGCCCGATAGCGAATTGATTCGCAATCGGGCTTTTTTAATTTCAGATGGACTAGCCTCTGTGAACCAGCAACTTACCGGTTTCTTTTCCATTGATTCGGATAAGATACAGGCCTTCTTGCCAGGTGGATGTGTCGAGGTATTTACGACCACCGGTAAGACGCATTGGATTTACAACGCGACGCCCCATCCAATCGAATACTTCCAGATCAATGTACACTCCGGCTTCCCAGGTGAGCGTCACCATGTCGTTTGCAGGGTTTGGGTACATTCGGAGTTGGTATTGTTCAAAAACAGAATTTGCAGGCAAAATCTGACTACAAAAGTTCGTGTCCGGGTTCAATTCCAGCCAACCTTGTGAAGACAAATCTTTTCCATCAAATGCAGAGAAATCACTTGGGTAGCGATCCATCCGGAAGGTCAGGTTGTTGTTGGTAGTCAGCATGGTTCCCTGCTCAACAGGAGCACCATTCAGAAAGGGAACTTTGTATTCCCAAACTATTTCATTCTGTGGGGTCAACTCAAATGCATATCCCGTACGACCAGTATGCAACAGGAAGTTCCCGTTCGGAAGATATTGGATGCTCGACAAGCCCGTAGAGTACATTTCCTGCGGGGTTGGGTGTGTGAGTGTGAGTTCGAAGTTGTCCGGACCAAAAACACCGTTAGCAAATGGAAATGACCAGGAATACATATCGAAACCATGGTCGAGCACATTTGCGCTGGAATAATCCGCTCCCACCTGGTTGTTGAACACGCCAATTTTACCATAATATGGATCAAAGGAATCGACAAAATCGTCGATCCAATGTGCATCGTGCTGGTAGTATAATTTCTGATCCGTGGCAGTACCTGCGTCGTAGGCGGCAGGGTTTCCGTAGCGATAAATGAGGTCGCCCCCACGGCCACTGTTCCCTCCAAAATGTCCAGCCGCTTCTTGTGTGCTGGTGCTGTGATCAATTACCCAGATTTCATCAAAAGTTGGCACACTCATCAGGAGCATGTTGTTGTCAAATGAAAAATCCAGGGAATTGGAGTGCAGCCAATCCGGATTGACACCGGCTGAACCATGGTTGATGTTGATGAGTTCAGGGTGATCAGCGACAACTCCATAATTGGCTTTGGTTGAATCGAAGTCCTGAATCAAGTGGTCCCATACATGCCACTCCCATACAATTTCATCGGTTGCCGGATTGATTTCCATAATGTAGTCTGGCCAAAATTCAGAGCCAACCAATGCAGTATCCCGACCAGCGGCAATGGCTTCATCGCGGGACTTGTATTCCCAGGTAATCAGCATAATGTTGCCGGATGGGGTCATGGTAAAATCGTGGTGAAACCGATCAAGTGAATCATTGACAGTGTAAGACCACTCCAGCACATTGTCCCAGGTCCGGATTTCAATGGTTGCACCGCCGCCACCGGCCCAGATTGGATCATTTGCTACTGCAGCAGGGCGCTTGGTTTTCACCAGACGGCCATCGGGCAAAAGATAGGCAGTATTGCCTGGCCGCATATTGGCATCATCAGTCCAGACATGAACAACCTCACCGCAATTATTGAGCAGGTATACATTGGGTTGATTGTGCGGGTAAATCAGGTTATATCCATCGTAGGCTTTTGATGGATTGTACGACAGTAGACCAACAGTATGTTGTGCAAGTGCTGCTGAGCCTGAAATCAGAAGGAAGAGAAAAATGGAGTAAATTCGTTTCATAAATGAATGCTGGTTCAGGATAAACTCCTGCACCTGGATTGCCCACAGGCAAGGTGCTAAAGAAGTTCAATGAAAAAATAGTCAATAGGACTTGCTTATTACAACAAGGCAAACCAACCGGTTGGTTGAATTTTGCAAAGCAAAGCAAATTCAAAAAACAAGTTCATGTAAAAAGAAGGGCAAATTAAGCACTTTTTCTACTTTTGTTCCTGCTCCTGTCGTAGTTGATTTCAGCCAGTATCTGTCAGAAGAATAAAAGAAGTGGTCTTGAGCCTATGTTTTTGAACCAATTCGCTGTATTTACATCAAATTCCGTTCGGTGAATTTCTTAAAGAAAATTGTTTCGTTTTTCCGCATATCCATGCCGCGCACTGAAGAAGGCACGCGGCGCTGGGGATTGTTTTTGCGCATGCTGGCTGTGCGTCTGGTTGTCTTTTTCTTTGGTTTCAGCATTCTGATTACCCTGCTGTTTTCATTTTTGCCGGTACCACTTACTCCACTAATGCTCATCCGGTGTGTGGAGCAAATGAATGATCCCAAAAAAGAAGTTCGATTGGAAAAAGACTGGAAAGGATTTCATTCCATTTCCAACAACCTCAAACTGGCCGTAATCTGCGCTGAAGATCAAAATTACTTCCAGCACAATGGTTTTGATTTTCAGGCAATCGATAAAGCGCTTAACCACAACAAAAAAAGCAGCCGCAAGCGCGGAGCAAGTACCATCAGTCAGCAAACTGCAAAAAATGTATTTCTCTGGCCAGCCCGATCCTGGATTCGCAAAGGCCTCGAAGTTTATTTTACCTTGCTGATCGAAACACTGTGGAGCAAGAAACGGATTATGACCATGTACCTGAACGTCGCAGAGTTTGGTGATGGGATTTATGGTGCTGAAGCCGCTGCGCAACATTATTTTAAGAAAAGCGCAGTCAGTCTAAACCGGTCTGAAGCCGCTTTGCTGGCCTCCATTTTACCCAACCCGAGGAAATACTCGGCAAAAAGGCCCGGCCCCTATGTGCGAAAACGACAAGCCTGGGTCCTGAATCAAATGCGCATGTGGGGCAACTCCATTGATTTTGATAACCCCATTACGCCCAAAAAGAAAAACTGATTGGCTGCGTTTCAGCCTCCAATCTCAAACAATCTAAAGCAATACGATGAAAAAGGCCACTGCTTCCAAGGAAAACCTTACCCAAACCCCGTTCTGGGAATCTACCTGGTTTGGTATGCTGAGCGTGGCTCTTTTGGCATTTGCTGCTTTTCAGGGAGCAATCATGAACGGATTTGTATTCTTTGATGACGACAAAGCCATCCTGTACAACCAAACAATCCAGAACCCCAGTCTGAAAGCCTTTTTTACCGGACAAAACCTGGGAATGTACGCTCCCTTAACCTGGATTGCCTACTGGGCAGGAATTGGCCTTTCCGGTGAAGAAGCCTGGGGCCACCACCTGATTGCCGTATTGCTTCATGCGATGAATGCGGTGCTGGTGTATTCAATTATTCGAAACCTGTTTGGTCGTGCCTGGCCTGCCTTGTTTGCAGCAGCCTTGTTTGCGGTACACCCCATTCAGACCGAGGCAGTAGCCTGGGCGGCCGCATTGAGTACGGTGCTTTTTTCTAGTTTTTATCTGCTTAGTATTCGCACTTATCTCCAGTGGCGCAATGCCGGCACCCTACCCTGGATCGGATTGTCGCTGATCTTTTTTCTCGCTGCCTGTCTTTCCAAATCTGCAGCGGTTACCCTCCCACTCGTTCTCGTTGCTATTGATTTTTTCATTGATAAAAAACAACTAGGAAAATTATGGCTGAGTAAAATATTATTTTTCCTGGGTAGCATCTATTTTGGCTTGCAAACCTTTTCCACCCGGGCGCAGGAGGGGCATGATATTGACGTGGCATCCTCTGCCTACGATGCACTGGATCGATTCTGGATGATTTCTCAAACCATTCTGTTTTACCCAGTCAAATTGCTCCTACCCCTTGGCTTTTCCATCGCCTACCCCTTTCCGGATTCGGGAAGTGATTGGCCGATCACGTACTACCTGGCCCCGCTGGCCTTATTGGCCCTGGCTTTTCTTGTTTGGAAGTATTGGAGAACAGCTGAAGAAAAACTGTTTGCGATTGCCTTATACCTCTTGCCGCTC
Organism: Saprospiraceae bacterium; assembly: GCA_041392625.1. GTDB lineage: Bacteria > Bacteroidota > Bacteroidia > Chitinophagales > Saprospiraceae > M3007. Next base: position 35,093 of record JAWKLR010000028.1, read on the forward strand.
AGTGTTATGTTGCCATTCCGCACCGTGGGAAGTTTTGAATTGCGTTCTGACCGGTATGCCTATATTTCCAGCATTGGGGTGTTTTTGCTGGCGGCTTTGTTGTTGGAAAAAGTGTCTGCAAAAATCCGTTTAGGAGTCCTCGCATTTTTGGCAGTAGCCGGTATATTCCTTTCAAGTCAACAAAGCCAGGTTTGGAACAACGGAGTTGCCTTGTTTGAAAATTGTGTTGACAAAACCCCGGAAGCTGCCCTCTGCCAGTGCAACTTGGCATACAATGAACTCGTTCGCCTGGATTTCCAGGATGCTGTGCGCCATTACAGTGAAACCCTGAAACTGGACCCAACGTATGTGGAAGCATACAACGGCCGGGGACAAGCGTATTTTCAGTTGCAGCAAATTGAACCTGCCTACGCCGATTTCGACAATGCCATTCGGGCCGGACTTTCAAGTCCCAAACTCTATATGAACCGGGGTAAATGTCTGGTGATGACCGGTCGCAGTGCCGAAGCAATTCCCGATTTTGATCAAAGTCTGCAACTCGAACCCAACAACCCAGAAGTGTATTTTTTCCGCGGATTTTGTCATGAAAAATCCGGAAATGCCGAACAGGCTATTGCCGATTACAGCAAGGCCATCGAGCAAAATCCATCCTACCTGGAACCTCGCGTAAACCGGGGATTATTGCACGCCAATGCCAAAGCATATCCCCAGGCAATTGAAGATTATACTGTGGCACTCCAGATCAATCCTAACCTGGCGATTGCGCTCAACAACCGGGCAAATGCCCACTTGTTAAGCGGACAACTTACGGAGGCGCTTGCGGATGCCAGTAAATGCATTGAAACCAATCCTGGATACCTGAGAGCATATGAAACCCGGAGTTCTATTTATCGCCAAATGGGTCGAAACCAGGAAGCCCAGGCCGATTTGCAAACCCTCTCCAGGCTTCAATCGAAATAAGCCACGCCAAAATCCCGGTGTGGACAGCAGCGAACTAAGAAAAGAATTAGAAATTCTCAATAACTTGTTAATTGGGTTAAAATTGACGCAATTGGCTGTATTTTTGCGCGCTGTAGCCCGGCCTCTTGTCGGCATCACTCATTTCTAATCTAATTTCACCCATGAGAAAATTTACATTTGTTCTCGCATTCTTCCTGTTTACTGCTTCCTGGGCAAATGCCCAATCCAAAACCTACGAGGTCCGCAACGGATCCTGGTTCAATGGACAGGGATTTGATGAGACAACATGGTATATCAACAACGGCATCCTCACTAAAAAAGCGCCCGCCCAAATCGACTCTGTTATTGACCTCAGTGGCCGTTGGGTTATTCCTCCGCAGGGCGACGCATTTTGCTCCAGTGTAGCCGGCAACCCTTCCGCTGAATACACTCTTGACTCCTATTTCGGAGAAGGAATTTTTTACCTGCAGGTCTTGTCAAACAACCAGGAAGGACGTGAAGCCCTCAAAGGACAAACCAACACAGCAACCAGCCCGGACATTGCCTTCGCAAATGGAGGACTTACCTGCCAATTGGGTATTCCCTTTGTACAATTTGAAGGCCCGGCAAATAAAATCAGAAACCCGCGCGAAATGGCGGACAAATACAACACCCTGAAAACAAGCCGGAAAATGCTGGGTGATGGATATTGGTTTTTGGACAATAAGGACGATGTAAATAAAAACTGGGATAAAATCATGGCCCAGAAGCCGGAAATCCTCTCTATTTACTTGTTGGATGTGAAGAATAATGGTGGCAAAGAAGGGTATGGCTTAAGTGAAGAGGTTGCCAAGCAGATCATCAAAAAGGCCAAAAAATCAAAAACACCAGTTTACGCACATGTTCAAACTGCCGAGGACGTTCGGCTTGCTATCAAACTGAAAGTCAACGGAATTGCCAATCTTCCCGGAGCAATGGGCTTCAAACCGGAAGACAAAGACAAGTATGAACTGACGACGGATGACATGAAGAAACTTGCAAAGAAGAATACCCCTGTCGTGCCACTTCTTTCCAAAGCTCAGGCCAATGGTGCCAATCCGGACTTGCAGAAGAAGCAGGCAGAAATGCTCAGCACCCTGATCAGCAACGATGTAAATGTTGTAATTGGCTCTGACGATCCACAGCGAACCATTCGCAGCGAACTCAATTATTGGTTTCAATTGGGTGGGCTGGACTATACCAAAGTGCTCAAAATACTTTGTGAGAATACACCGCAAGCCGTATTTCCTAATCGGAAAATTGGAAAAATCGCGGAAGGCTACGAAGCCAGTTTTGTTGTACTCAATGACAATCCTACCCGCAACCTGCTGAAAATTCGCGCGGTATCCTTTATGGTAAAAAATGGAAAAGTAATCGTTCCGGAAACCAAGTAAACGGAATGCCTATCAGATAGAAAAAGCCTGCACGGATTTCGTGCAGGCTTTTTCTATTTTAGATCAAAAAGACTTTCAACTCCGGGAGTCCGCGAACAGATGAACCCTTCTGCAAATTCTGCCTGGATGGGCCTGCCGAAAACCCGATCCTGGGCAAAAAGGAATTCATAAAAGTCCCGCCCGGAGATGGGAGTACTGGCCTCCTGGTCTTCATCCGGATTGTAAAACTGGGTTTTATAAGCCAGGATAGCTTCCATCTTCCTGGCATGGTATGGACTGATATCCACGATAAAATCAGGCGTTAGCTGTTTGTCCTGCACGTAATGAAACACAGATTTGGGGCGCCATTTGCTTTGTTTGCTGCCGTCTTTCCATTCCGTTTGAATCTTTTCCAAGCCCGAATAAAAACAGGCTTCAAGGGCGAGGCGAGCCGCTCGGCCGTGGTCCGGATGGCGGTCGTCGGGGGCGTTGCAAATCACTACTTCTGGTTGGCACCAGCGCAACACGCGCACAATTTTCATCCATTGTTCCGGTTCGACAACAAAGAGGCCGTCAGGCACATCGAGTGTCTCCCGAAAAGCAGCCCCCAGAATTTTAGCCGCTGTTGCTGATTCTGTCCTGCGGGTTTCTGCCGTACCACGGGTACCCAACTCTCCCCTACTCAAATCCAGCAAGCCAAAGGTTTTTCCTGCGGCTGCATGTTTTAATAAGGTACCGGATGCACTGAGTTCTACATCATCGGGGTGGATGCCTATTGCAAGAATATCAACTTTCATTTATTGAGTTTGAAATCCAAAAGGATTGTTTATTTGTTTAGTTCGCCGCTGCGCGGCTCTGTTTATTTGTTTATGTTTAGAGCAAGGGTAAGCGTAGGGCAAGGGCAAGCCTTGCCCTTACTTAGGGTGTCCTTTTTCGCAGGCATTTACTACTTGCTCTACCATTTCGATGCTTGCTTTAATGGGTTCGTTTTTTTCCAGTTTTTGGCTGTGGTTGAGGATGCGTTTGGCTTCTGTGACATTGCCTTGGGTAAGGGCATATTCGACTTGAAAAAAATCGGTTTGCCGGAAAGCCTGGAGTTTTTCATCGCGCTGATCAATCAGTTTCATCAACAAATAGCAGATGACCACACCGGTAATGAAGGTTGCAAAAACAACTGCCGCCATGGATCGGAAGCCAAAGCCACCTTTTTGAACGCGGAGTTGCTCATAGTCGTGCTGCCATTTTCTGGCACGATCATGCCAGTCTTGCGTTTGCTTGCGTTCAGCAAATAAATCGTCGGCATACTTTTGTTTTATATGCGCCAGTTCCTGCTGAATGGCGCCGTAGTTTTGCCGCTCCATTTGCTCTTTCTCCCTGCTGGATTCCAGGCTCTGAATCCGCTCCTGGAGCAAGGCTATGGTTTGCTCGAGTTCCGTTTTTTTATCTTTTGCCATTCCTTTTATTGTTTATTCGGCCCTGCGGGCCTTGTTTATTCGGGACGCTGTGCTTACCCATGTTTATTTGTTTATGTAGTCCTGCCTTGCAGGCAGGATTAGTCAGGGGTATGGCATTTTATGCCTGGCAAGGAGTAGTCAAAATAGTTGTAGGGTAAGGCTTGCCCTAATCCAAGAAACATAACAAATTAACAACTTTCTGGTCATTATTTTACTCTCTGATTATGCGAAGCAAGGCAACCCCACAAACATAAACAAATAAACAAGGGAAAGCACAGCGCCCTGAATAAACAAGGCCCGAAGGGCCAATAAATATCAACTCATCATCCATGCCCCGTAAGGGGCGCATCATCAAATCATCAAAAAAAACATAAACAAATAAACAAGGGAAAGCACAGCGCCCCGAATAAACAAGGCCCGGAGGGCCGAATAAACATCAACTTATCATCCAAGCCCCATAAGGGGCGCATCATCAAATCATCAAAAAAAGCGCCCCCGTTCAGTGTGAACGGGGGCGCTTATCATATTAAATTGAGTGGTTGTCTTATCTTAGAAAAGCAAACGAACACCCAATTGTGCTTGCCAGAGTGAGCTATTGATTCCAGACTCATCCATTTGATATACATTGTTGGATGGAGCACGGAATGTGTAAGTAGCTGTAGTATCTGTGCCAGAGCGATCTGCATTGATCAAACCGTACAGGTCGTTGGTCAGGAAGTAACGGCGACCCCAGTTTCTGTGCAACATGTTGGTGAAGTTGAACACGTCCAGAGAAACCTGGAGTGTGCGACGCTTACCGTTCATTTCAATAAAGAAGTCCTGCATAAGTTTCAGGTCAACGATGTTGGTGAAAGGCAAACGAGCACCATTGCGCTCAGCGTATTCGCCACGGTGTTGGCTCAGGTAATCATCTGCTTCGATAAATGCATCCAAAGCAGCCCACTGCTCAGCAGCAGTACCAGCATTAGCATCATCAACCAGATTGATTTCACTTGCATCCCGTGGAACGTAGATCAAGTCTTCCAGTGTAGAAAAGTCGTCACGAACAATACGGTTTCCGTATACATACGAGTAACGCTGTCCAGACTGACCGTTGTAGAACAAGGTAACAGTAGTAGCACCGCCAGTTGTTCCGCCGTATTCAAAACGCTTAGAAACAAATCCAGTGATGCGGTGTCCGAGGTCGAAGTCAGAGTAGCCCAACTCAACAGAGTTACGGCCGTTTACTGTTTCCAGGAAGCGCCAGTTGGAGCTGTTCTGAGAAGAAGTAAGGTCGTTGATTACTTTAGACTCACCAAAAGTGTAAGCAACAGATGCGGTGTAACCATTAGTAAATGGTTTAACCACCTGTGCAGTTACATTGTAAGAATAGCCTTCGTTGGTGTTGTAAGCCAACAGGATGTCGGTGTATTCACTGGAGATTTTGCTACCGTCGTACAACAAACGATTGTCAGCACCTTCCAATGTTCCAAAAGAAGGAGTAACGTTTACGTTTTCGTAGATCACGTTGTTGAGGGTCTTAGAGAAGATACCTTCAACAGAACCTTTCATGCCAGCAGGCAACTTCACATCAAATGCGAGGCTAGAACGCCAGGTCTGTGGGTACTTGAAGTTTTCAGCAAACAAGTCCAACTGAGAAGAACCTGAAGAAAGACCGAAGTCTTCGTTGCGGTACTGCTCAGTGATACGTGGCTGGAACATGAAGTTCGGGTTGTTAGCGATTGCAGAGCTGTTTGCATCCAGGTCAGCAAGCAACAGACCGTTGTTGGTAAACATACCACCTGGCCATACAAATGGCACACGGCTGGTGAAGATACCAGTACCACCACGGATTACAAAAGTCTGATCACCGTTTACATCGTAGTTGAAGCCCAAACGTGGAGACCACAGCAACTGAGTTGCAGGAGCCTTACCTGCTTTTGCACCGCGCAGATCATAATTAGCTGCTTCCAATTCAGCAGCAACTGTGTTGTTGAAAATAGGCGCTTCGGTTGGATCATCGAGGAACATAGGAATGTCCGCGCGAACACCAATAGAAAGTTTAAACTGGTCATTAACCTGAATCTCATCCTGAGCGTAGAAGCCCAACTGCAATGCGTTGAATTCAGCAGCTGCAGATGCTCCGTCAGCAACACCGTCACCAGGAAGCAAAGAATAAGAACGGCGGTAGCGGTTAGGCAATTCGCCATTCAGGAATGCATCCATGCTGCCCCACCGGTAGTAACCGTAAGCGCGGCGGATAAACAGGTTGTAAATGCTGAAAAATTCGTTGTGTGTACCGAAGGTAAAGGTATGCTTACCTGCGTAAATGTTGAAGTTGTCAGTCAGTGTAAAGATCTTCTGCTCCAGAGAGTTGGCGCCAGAGAACAATTCAGAACCTGCAACGATTGTACCTGAACCATCCTGGATTTCAATACCTGGGAATGGATCGCCAACCGGGTCACGGTCGTCGTTAACTGAAGTGTAACCAATGATCAGGTTGTTCGACATGCGATCGCTGAACAGGGTGGTCAATTCCACTGCAGTAGAGTTGGTAGTAGATGGGAAGTAGATACCTGCGTTAGCAAACAAAATGCGGTTGCTTGAAGAAGCCTGTGCATAGGTTGCAGTACCACGAGTGTAGTGGTGACGAACCATCAACTTGTTTTTGTCGTTCAGGTTGAAGTCCAAACGAACCAAAATCTTTTCGCCGTCCAGAGTCTCTGTTTTACCCAGGTATTCACCCGGATCATAGCCCAAAGAGATCAAGCGATCACGGAATGCCATGATCTGAGATTCGTCCTGTGTGTTACCATTGTACTGAGAATACTCAAAAGGACGTGGAGTTTCCTGACGCAACAATTCGGCATTGATAAAGAAGAACGCTTTGTCTTTTACCAATGGACCACCTACGCGCAAACCGTATGTATTGGCAGAGAAATCAGCCAGTTTACGGTCCGCCTTGTCAATTGTATCAGCAAGTGTACGCTTAACAGAAGCGAGGTTTTGGTTGCGGGTGAGGAAATAAGCAGAACCTTCAATCTCATTAGAACCAGAGCGGGTTACCGCGTTGATACCACCACCGTTGAAACCGCTGAGCTTTACGTCATAAGGAGCAACTACTACCTCAAACTGCTCAATAGCATCTGGAGAAATTGGAGAAATACCTGTCTGACCACCGTTTGTACCAGAAGCAGCCAAACCAAACACGTCGTTGTTTACAGCACCGTCAATGTAGATGGCGTTGTAGCGGTTGTTTTGTCCAGCAATGGAAATGGTGTTGTCGCCAAGGATGTTGGCCTGAGGAGTCAGACGAGTAAAGTCTGTCAAATCACGGGCAACTGTTGGCAATACCTGGATGGCTTCTTCAGAAATGCTGGTAGAAGCACCGTCGGTAGAACTGCCCAACAGACCGCCGGTAGCAGTAATCACTACCTCGTCCATTACAGTTGATTTCTCGCTCATGTCGATGTCATGGCGATAAACCTGACCCAAAGAGAGATAAATGTTTGACTCCTCGCGGTTGTCAAATCCGGTGTAAATCGCTGTGATGGTGTAAGGACCACCAACGCGGGCACCAGGAATAGTGTAGCGTCCGTCCACACGAGTCGAAGTACCGTACTTGGTACCAGAAGGTGTGTGAACAGCAACAACGGTTACGCCTACCAATGGCTCGCCAGAGCCATCTGTAACCAAACCGCTGATGGTGGATGTAGTGGAACCCTGTCCATACAACTGTGCGATTCCGAGCAACGCAAAAACGAAGCTCAATAGAAATTTGTTGAAATTAGCCTTCATACAAGAAAGGATTTAGTGAAAGAGTGGGTAAACATTCCACGGCGAAATTACGCACGCCATGTTAAGTTCCTATTAATTCTTAGACAAAAAATCAGATTAAATCAAAATTTAATTTCTTTAACATCTCTTATTCAGGGACTTATAAAAATTAAATTTTCGGGTCTCTTGTCGGGCAAAATAATATTGCTCACCCTATGGGGCCTCTATGTTCAGGTTTAATCGGCGGGTCCGTATTTCCTTTTCAACATTTGCCATTTGCGGATCAGCGCCTGATCCTGTTTCCATTACATAAATTTAATCACTTTTTACCTTTACTCCACACTGTTCGGCTTACCTTTGCACACATGCACTTGTTGTATTTTCAAATACCAGTGCGCAGACCTGCATTTGAATTGCAACAGCTAATAAACCGATTTCATCACCAACTCAGGCCTTGCACCTGGATTTAGCCAAAGGTAATAAGGTCCAAGTCAACTTTTCCAAACCAACAGTAAAAAAACCCATTTTTACCATGAAAAAGAAACTTCTTTTTTTATTTGCCTGCACTCTCATCGCAATTCAGGCTCAGAGCCAGATTGTCATCACCGAAATCATGTATAACCCACCTGAAAGTGGTACCGATTCCCTGGAATACTTCGAACTTCACAACGCCGGAACTGCAGCAGTGGATCTTTCCGGATGGAACTTCACTCAGGGCGTAGAATTCATTTTCCCTTCCGGGTCAACCATCCAGCCCAACGCTTATATTACCATTGCAAAATCTACCACCGCGTTTGCAAGTGTATTCGGTAGCGCTCCTACCTACCAGTGGGACAATGGAGCACTGACCAACGGCGGCGAAGACATCGAACTGCGCGATGCAGCCGGCAATGTAATGGATTATGTAAATTACCAAAATGGAGGCAGCTGGCCTTCTGGAGGAAATGGAACTGGCCCTTCGATTGTATTGTGCAACTCTGCAGCCGATAACGACAATGGAGTCAATTGGCAAGACTGCACCACCGCAACCGGAGTTTTTGTGAATGGTATGGAGGTGTTTGGCAACCCTGGCGCTCCTTCCGGCTGCCCTTCAAACTTGTTGGCAAACGACGATGTATTCAATGCTCCCGAAGGTGAATCTAGCCTGCTGAATGTACTGAATAACGACTTCCTTCCATTTCCAAACGATGCAACGGTAACCATCCTCACCGGCCCCAACAACGGCACGGCATCTGTAAATGCAAACAACCACGTCGTTTATCAACCAACCGCCGGATTCTGCGGTACAGATTACCTGACCTACGAAGTTTGTGACAACGTCAGCTGCGACACAGCAGATGTATCCATCAATATTTTGTGTTACCCGGTATACACCATTCCGCAAATTGCCGGAATCGATGCCAATGGCGTTGTAGATTCTCTCGGAGTAAACTGCTCACTTACTGCAGTAGTATATGGTGTCAACCTGCGTCCAGGTGGTATCCAAATTACCATCATTGATAGCAACAACAACGGCATCGTTCCATTTAGTCCAAGTGATGATTTTGGATACACTGTAACTGAAGGCGACCTGGTAACAGTAAATGGAGTAATCAACCAATTCAATGGGTTGCTGCAAATCACCGTGGATACCATGTATATGCTTGCCGCCAACCAGCCTTTGGTAACTCCATTGGTGGTTACGGTTCCAACTGAAGCAACAGAATCCAAACTCATCAAGATCAACAACCTCCACCTGGTTGATCCGGCCGAATGGACCACCGGCTCTGGATTTGGATTCAATGCCCGCGCCGTTTCCGACGACAGCCCACTCGATACCATCGTTATCCGCATTGACAACGATGTAGAACTTTTCAATGAGCCTGCACCAACCACACCATTCAACCTCACTGGTCTTGGTGGACAGTTTGACAGCAGCAACCCATATACCAGCGACTACCAGATTCAGCCTCGGTACAATGCTGACCTCGATCCGATTGTAGGTGTTAAACAAGCCGATTTTAGCCAGGAAATTTCCATCGCTCCAAATCCGGTTTCTACAACCCTCAACATCAAAATGGATGAACAAGTAGATCGCATCCGTATTTTCTACGCCAATGGTCAACTGGTTCGTCAAATCAATGCACCAGCCAACCAGCTCCAACTTCCTGTGGAGCAATTGCCAGCAGGCATTTATTATATTCAGTTTGAAAAACCAGAAGGCGTCTGGACTTCAAGGGTTATTAAAAATTAAGTAGTAAGCAGTAAGTGGTAAGTGGTAAGGTATTTTTTCTTACCACTTACTACTTACCACTTACAACTATTCTCTATGACCAACTCCCACAAACTTATTTGGGCCTTTTTCCTGTTTATGGCCCTTTTTCTGACTTCGCAGGTGACTGCGCAGTCGGGCTTTCCCAAGCGTATAAAATTGCCGAAAGAACTCCGGGAAGTATCCGGAGCTTGTAAGGCGGATTCCGTCTCATTGTGGTTGCAAAACGACAGTCAGAATAAATCCTGTTTGTACAAATACAATTGGAAGCAACAGGAAATTACCGAGACCATTTGTCTGGATGTACCCAATCGCGACTGGGAGGACCTGGCAAATACACCCGACGGGAGAATTCTGATCGGCGATTTTGGCAACAACACCAACCAGCGCAAAGACTTACACATTTACATCCTTGACCCACAAACCAAACAGGTAGAACAAATTCAATTCAGTTATCCGGACCAGGACCAATTCCCACCCCGATCTGTTAACTATTGGAATTACGACTGCGAGGCTTTTGTCGTAGCCCGCGACAGCATTCATTTGTTTTCAAAAAACCGATTTTCAGGAAACGGGTACACCAAGCACTACCGGCTTCCTCTGCGCGCCGGAACCTACAAAGCCCAATTGATCGACAGCATGTACCTTGAAAATATCGCGGTATCTGCAGCTGATTTCAATCCGGAAACCGGAGCACTAGCCGTTTGTGGCTACCATTCCCAACCACGCCGCTATTTTTTACCCAAAACGACCGGCAGAATTATTGTATTTGAAGATTTTGGCAAGAATGGAGTAATCAGCAAAAATCAACACGCCTACCCCTTGCACAAACTGGGTTTTATTCGGCAATACGAGGCCCTCAACTGGCTCAACAACCATACCCTGATTGTAGGGAATGAGCAGAAAAAATGGCAGCACCACGCCCTCTATAAGGTAGATCTTACCCAACAGGATTAAATGCTTTTCATATGATTGTAAAACTGACTGAAAACACGCTGAATACCCGATACGGTGTATTTACAGAAAGTCTTTTTTATGATGGCAAAAAAGAAGCCATTGCATTCTCCATGGGAACTTTAGCTGGCGCTCAGGATGTTCTTTGCAGAGTACACTCAAGTTGCATCCACGGGCATTACTTCAACAGCATTGAATGCGATTGTCAGGAACAATTAAACAATTCTCAAAAGCGTATCCAGGAAGCGGGCTGCGGACTCGTTATTCTACTTGATCAGGAAGGGAAAGGCAATGGGCATTTTGCGCTGCTCCATTCCATTTCTGAAAAAAGAAAAGGAGCCAAGCAGGCAGATGCCTATGAAAAAGTCGGCTTCCAACGCGATGCACGGGACTTCAGTGCTGCCGCAAAAATTATCCAGGCACTGGGAATAAAATCGGTACGTATGTTGACCGACAATCCCGGAAAAGTAGAAACACTAAGACAATTTGATGTGGAGGTGACTGGTACACAAACACCTTAACACACTTAAAAACTCTGCCGTATGATCCGACCTTATACCGAAGAAGACAAGCAGCGTTTAATTGAAATTCTCCGGACCAATATTCCACAGTACTTTGCTCCATCCGAGGAGCAGGATTTTATCGAATACCTGGACAAACACCGCGACCTGTACTTCGTACTTGAACTCAAAGGACGAGTTTTTGGCGCAGGCGGTATCAATCGTTTCCCGGATACCGGAATAGCCCGCATTTCCTGGGATATGATCCATTCAGATATGCAATACAAAGGCCTTGGCAGTCAACTTGTGCGGTATCGCATTGATGAAATTAAAAAGGATCCTTCCATCCATAAAATTGTTGTCCGTACCAGCCAACACGTGTATTCCTTTTACGAAAACCTGGGCTTCGATCTTTTGCATACAGAACCAGATTTCTGGGCCCCGGGCTTCGATCTGTACCAAATGGAAATGATAATAAACTAGTGGTAAGTGGTAAGTAGTAAGTTATAAGTCTTTATTTTGGCCTAAACTTACTACTTACCACCTACTACTTACCACTTACTACTAATCCTGAAACAAAAATTCACCATATTAGTCCTCCTGAGTTTGTTGCTGGCACCGGCAGCAGGGGCCTATTTATGGTTGCAGGTTCGAAGGGCATGGGTAAGGCATGAGGTGAAGGCCACTTTGATGGCTGGACTGGAAAAAGAAGATCTGGTTTTATTCAAAATTTCCAAAAAAACACCGCCTGAAGATTTTGTTTGGAAACACAAAACGGAATTTGCTTGCGGAAATCAACTATACGACGTCGTCACTCAGGAAGAACATGGTGATACCCTGTACATGTGGTGTTTTTGGGATGAAAAAGAGAGCATCATACACCAAAGATTGGATCGATTGGCTGAAAGTGCGCAACAAAATGATCCCTTGCAGCATTCCAAACACAAGCAACTAATTTCCTTTTTTAAAACCCTGTTTTGCCACCCACAGGCTGAGGCCGTTCCATACCGATTGGCAAATACTAAACAAAACGAATTCAGGTATCCTGACAGGAATACCAGGAGGGGCTCCCCTCCCCCAGCACCGCCTCCGCAAGTTGGTTAATTCCATTTTTTCTCGGCCTTTTTCTCTAAAAAGGTCTTGTCCCTTTTTTGATCTAACCAACGGAAACAGCCCATATGCTGCTTCTGTAGATGCCCGATTTCACCCCTTCGTGGAGTCAGGTTATCCCTAAATTGAATTCGTATGAAACGCACAATACTTTTTTGTTTGTGCCTGATTATCAGCACATTGAGTCAGGCTCAAACCCTCACGGCACTTGATGCCGATAGCAAACAACCCCTGGAATTGGTATTTATCACCAGTCAAAACCCGAAGGCCCATGCCACGACCAATGCGGAAGGTCAGGCTGACATTTCTGCCTTTAGTGGTGCCGACAATATAGAGATCAGCACGCTGGGTTACCAAAAACGCATGCTCAGTTTTGCTGATTTGCGAGCTGATAATTTTAAAATTGAATTATCAGAAAGCAACCTGAATCTGGACGAAGTCGTTGTTGCTGCAACCCGCTGGCGACAAACATCCGGAAATCAACCGGCTAAGGTTGTTTCCATCGCTCAGCGGGAGGTGGCTATTCAAAACCCTCAAACGGCGGCCGACCTATTGGGCATTTCAGCCAAGGTGTATATTCAAAAGAGTCAGCAAGGCGGTGGTAGTCCCATGATCCGGGGCTTTGCGACCAACCGCTTGTTGTACGCCATCGATGGAGTCCGGATGAACACCGCAATTTTTCGGTCGGGAAATATCCAGAATGTGATCAGTATGGATCCCTTTGCGATTGAAAATACGGAGGTGGTATTTGGCCCCGGGTCGGTTATTTATGGCAGCGATGCCATTGGCGGAGTGATGAGTTTTAGCACCCTTAGTCCGCAATTGGCCCTGGAGGATGATCGCCCGTTCATTGCTGGAAAAGCCGTGGCCCGCTTTGCCTCGGCAAATCAGGAAAAAACCGGCCACTTCGATGTGCAGGTTGGATGGAAAAAATGGGCAATGGTAACCAGTTTCAGTACCTGGAATTTCGACAACCTCCGACAAGGAAGTCACGGTCCAAAAGACTACCTGAAGCCGTATTACGTGCAGCGGGTTGACAGTACAGATCAGGTAGTATCTCAGAGCGATCCATTGCTACAGATTCCTTCAGCGTATACCCAAACAAACCTGATGCAAAAAGTGTATTTCCAGCCAAACGACCATTGGAATTTTCAATACACCCTTCACTACTCCGAGACTTCGCCCTATGGCAGATACGACCGGCACAATCGGGTTCGAAACGACCTGCCACGATATGCCGAATGGGATTACGGTCCGCAAAAATGGCAAATGAACCACTTGCGTATCGAGCACCAAGCCGATAGCAAATGGTTTGACCAGATGCGCCTCAACCTGGCTTATCAGAACTTTGAAGAAAGCCGGATCGACCGGTCTTTAAACAGGTCTGATCGCAGCATCCAAATTGAGCAAGTGGGCGCCTATTCTGCAAACCTGGATTTCATCAAATCCACCAGCGAACGAAATACCCTGTTCTATGGAGCAGAATACATAAGCAACGACGTGCACTCCACCGGCAACGTGGAAGACATACGTTCCGGAGAAACACAAGCCGGGCCGGGTCGCTATCCGGAATCAAGCTGGGCCTCCTCAGCGGTTTATGTAAACGACCAATATCGGGTTTCAGAAACCTTCTCGTTGCAAGCCGGACTCCGGTACAACCAGTTTTTGCTCAATGCGGATTTTGACACAACATTTTATCCATTCCCCTTCACCACTGCCAACATAAATTCCGGTGCATTGACCGGGAGCATTGGTGCTGTTTATCGTCCGTCTGATACCTGGGTGATCAGCACAAATTTTGGAACCGCATTCCGCTCTCCAAACGTAGACGACATTGGTAAAGTATTCGATTCAGAACCCGGCGCAGTAACCATTCCCAATCCGGATCTAAAAGCCGAATATGCCTACAACCTTGACCTGGGAATTGCAAAAGTATTCGGCGAGCACATCAAGGTGGATGCAACTGCCTATTACACCATTTTACAAAATGCCCTGGTTCGAAGGAACTTCCAACTCAATGGGCAGGACAGCATTTTCTACCAGGGAGAATTGAGTCAGGTTCAGGCCTTGCAAAATGCCGCTCAGGCTACGGTTTATGGCGTACAAGCCGGACTTGAGATCAAGTTTCCGGGTGGTTTCAGTCTTTCATCCGACCTCAACTATCAGCATGGAGAAGAAGAACTGGACGACGGCACCACCAGTCCATCCCGCCATGCAGCGCCCCTGTTCGGTACAACCCGATTGGTGTACCACGCCAAGAAACTCCACCTGCAACTGTATTCGGTGTATCAGGGAGAGCGCAGCTTTGATGATCTGGCAATAGAAGAGCGAAATAAAGATGAAATCTATGCTAAAGATGCCAATGGCAACAACTATGCTCCTGCCTGGTACACGCTCAACTTCAAAGCCCTGTACCAGTTTGCCGATCACTTCACCGTGAGTGCAGGCCTGGAAAATCTGACCGACCAGCGGTACCGACCATATAGTTCGGGAATTTCGGCACCTGGTCGAAATTTCATTTTATCATTTAATGTGAAGTTTTAGAGTTGTGTTTGGAATTTGGATTTGGGCTACAAACTCATTCTAAAATTCGTTCATAATCACCTCATTCTTTCAGGCATTTTATCTTCAGATCGCAGGCTAAAAATACCGGAAGGATGAGGTGACAAATTGCAATCCAAACACAAAAATTATCTTTGTAAAAACTTGAATCCCATGAGTAAACTTAGTTCTGAAGTTTCGAATTTCCTGGATAAAAAAAACCATCCGCTCAGAACAGAAATAGACCTGCTTCGGTACCTGATTTTAATAGCATCTCCAGACCTGGTTGAAACCGTTAAATGGAATGGTCCCAACTATTCCGTCCAGGGCTTGGATCGGATAACCATGAAAATTTTTCCGCCTAAAAAAATTCAGTTGGTGTTCCATACCGGAGCTGCAAAAACGGCACAACCCGAACACCGAATTCTGTCGACCAAATCCAATCTTCTCGTCTGGAAAGAAAACAATCGAGCAATTGCATCCTTTTCCAATCAGAATGAAATTAAGTCATTGCACACTGATATACTTCAGATCGTAGCCGATTGGGTGGCGGCGACGAGGGATCTTTAATAGTGGCCGGACATCAGGCAAATGTGATTGTCATTAAAGGGATGTATTTTTACCAAACAAAAATACTCTCCGCCCATGCGCTTTCAACACCTCTTCAGTCTACTCATTGCAACTGCAATTCTGTTAACAGGCATTGCCTATTCATTCAAGTTTTATAAGCAAAAAGCCGACCCACATCCCGAATGGGCCTCGGCGCGAGTCAAAACGATCGATGCCCTACGCAAGGAGCATGCAGGTGAAAAAATCCCGGAAGAATGGATCGAGCGAACCCACCGGGCTGCACCCGGTGTAGATTGGCGGAAACTTGAAGCAGAAAGCATTCAGTCATTAATTGCGCAAAATAAGGCTGCAAAAAATCGCTCAGGAATTAATGGTTTCTGGAGTGAACGCGGACCGTATAACATCCCGGGACGGGTTACAGATTTTGATTACAACTACCAGGAAATCGCGGGTTATGCCCTCAGTGATCACGGCATTGTTTTCAGATCCGACGACCCAACATTGCTGGGTTGGGATGCACAAAACGACCAGTTCCCTTTGGGACTCGGAGTCGCCGGCGCCCTTCGGTGTTTTAGCACCAGTCCGGGGCGACTGATAGCCACAGGATACATGAAAGTTGATAATGACTGGGGCATTTATTATTCACAGGATGAAGGACTTACCTGGCAAAAACCAAATGGGCTGGATG
>JAWKLR010000029.1:0-51061 GCA_041392625.1 Saprospiraceae bacterium
TTTTCTGAGCCAACAGTGAAAATGCAAACAAACAAAATGAGAATAGCAGGAGAAATTTATTGGGTCGCATTGTCATAGATTGTAGTGAAAAAAAGGCGTCCTAAAGCCGAAACCGCGCCAACTGGTCAGAATTCATAGGAAACTCCGGCTACCTGTTTACAGCATGCTTTTCCGACGGATTTTTATTTGAGAAGTATTGGGTATGGCTTGATCGCTGACCAGTATGAGGTAACCGCCGCCACCGGCACCACTTAATTTCCAGCCCAGGGCCTGTTCTTTATACTGTTCGACCAATTGCAAAATATCCGAGTCTACCATATTGGGAAACATGGCAATTTGGGCTTCGAAGGATTTTCGGAATGCCATTCCAAACGCCTGAATGTCTTGTTGCAGAATAGCCGTCCAACAATCGGTTGCAGCCTGGGCCAGGGCTTTTGCTCCGGCCTCTGTTATGTTGGTCCCTTCCAGTACTGCGTAACCTTGTCCGCGGGGGCCGAGCGTAAGCAGATACACATGGGATTCCAGCCATTGGAGCACCTCTTCATCCTGGCAGCTTTCAATTTCAACGGGCCAGTATGTCCCATCGTATTGATGCCGGTTCAGGCCGGGCATGACGATTCCCAGGGCGTCCTGTGAGCCGGAGATCTCGGTTGTTCCGGGTGGATTGTCGTATGCAAAAAGCAGTTTGGCAATTTGCTCCGGGTCCTCCTTGGGCAACTCAGTTTTCCACAGTTCGATGGCCTTGTTTCGGGTACTGGTAGCCATTCCGCTGCGGTGGTTGAATTCCTGGGTAGGTTCGATGCTGATGGTCAGGACCGGTCCGGGATGAAGTTTTGACACCCAGGGTTGATCCAGCCAGCCACCTGCCAGGTCGATCCGGAATGGGATGGTACACAGGGTTCTGAGTTGCGTGGTACTGCGGGCAAGGAAATCAGCGGCCGGCTTTCGTTTGGCTACTTTGTATTCTATGCCTGCATTAGAAAAAAGGGCTTCCTTTTCCGGGGTATGCCCATCCTCATTGACAAAAAACAGGTCGGGTTGAATGTATTCCAGTTCTTCCAAAAAATCCAACACCCCTTTGCCCCGGTTGATATGCACTTCAGAAACAACGGCCAGCGCTTCCAGCATAAATTTGCGTTCATCCTGTGGCACAATGGGATATCGACCTTTCAAATAATGGACATTATCGTCTGAACCGATGCATACATGCAGATCGCCATATTGAGCAGCCTCCTGCAGAAATGCCACATGTCCACTGTGCAGCATGTCAAAACATCCGGTTACCATTACTTTTTTCATAAACAAAGTTTTTGAAGCTGGCTGCAAATTCTGAATTTTGGCCGGATCATTCAAATTATACGCAGTGAGTTTAATTTTTTAAGACCATGTATGCCTACCAGTCCAATTTTCCACGCATACCCGTTTGGGTTCCTGCTGTGGCGCTGTGCACGCTGAGCCTTGTACTGGGCTGGACGGTTGAGCCACTTGCATTGGATGTATTTTTTAAACAAACCTGGCCACCCGCACTGGAAACATATATCGGAACGTGGGGACTGCCCACAGATAAAATACGCATTTTAATTTCCAGTGCGTGTATTGGGGGCAGTTTGCTGATCTTTGATCAATGCCTGAAATTGCTGAGCCCCGGAGCCCGCTTGCAAAGCCGTATTCTCGGACAAATTATTCCGCTGGGTTTATCCGCTTTCTTCCTGATGGCAGGTGCCGGAGGTTTCCCCGCCGCATTGGGCATTCTGTGTGGTGCTCTTTTTGTTTTTGCTGTTTTATATCTGGCACAGTATCCTAAAGTATGGTACACTGCACTGTTGTTTTTACCTGGTTTTTTTGCTGCAATTCTTTTGCCCAACCTGCTTTGGTTTTTCTTCCCGCTTGTGGCTGGACTGCTTTACATACTTGGCAAAAAAAAGAGTGGGAAATCCTGGCTCGCTACGCTTGTTGTTTTGGCGTTTAGTCTGTGGCTCCACCTGGATTTTTATTTATTGAGCCTGTATTCACTTGATTGGAGCTGGGCACATTATCTAAATCCCACTAATTGGCCGGGGCATCCGGAGTGGTTTAAAAAAATGCCACAGGTATTGTTGATTTTGAGCCCGATTCTCCACCCTGGATTTTGCTTGCTCTTGCCTGTCCTTTTTGCCTTATCAAAAAAAACAGATTGGGTACTCAGTTCCAAAAGACTCCTGATTGGAAGTCTTGTGATATACCTCCTGGGGATTTCGGGTTTGCCTGAAATTGGGGCAGACCACCTGCTCCCCGCCTATTTGCTGGTTCTCCTGCTTTTGTTTCCAGCCTGGGATCGGTTTGTATCCTATGGCCGATTTTTCTTTCCGAGACTGGCACTGTTCTTATTGAGCATTCTGGCCTTGTGTCAGGTTGTTTTTACGGTGTATTTTTTATTTGTTTTGAAAGGTTTTTAGCACGGTTGTTGCAAAACTTCGCCTCTTTCGCTGCAAACCCAAATCCTGAATTTGCTCGAACTAAAAATCCTTGCCTATCTTTACCCCGAACGAATCAGATTCTTCACCCCTTATTATACAATCACATGTATCCTGACCTTTCCTATTTATTTCATGCAATTTTTGGAAGCAATCCGGACAACTGGCTGGCTATTTTCAAAACCTTTGGTTTTTTTCTTGCCATTGCTTTTTTGGCCAGCGCCTACGTGTTTGCCATTGAGTTGCACCGCAAGGCCAAGCAAGGCATTTTTCAGGCGACCCAGGTGGAAGTTACCGAAGGTGGCCCTGCTAGCATGACTGAGATTGCGATGAATGCACTGGCAGGTCTCATCCTTGGAGGCAAGGGGATGTATGGATTCATGCACTTCAGCGAATTCAGGGCAGATCCGGCATCTGTGATTCTTTCATCCAAAATGAACTGGATGTTTGCAATTTTAGGGGCGGCCTTATTTGGCGGACTCACCTGGTATGATGCCTGGAGAAAACGGAAAGAAGAGCCGGTAACCACTACTAAAAACATCTGGCCGCACGACCGCATCAGCGAAGTAACCGTCTGGGCCGCCGTTGGGGGGATTTTGGGTGCCAAAATATTTGATCTGTTCGACAACTGGGAGTCCTTCCTCGCAGACCCGCTGGGTTCCCTCCTCTCAGGAGGCGGACTGGCGTTTTATGGTGGCCTGGTCCTGGGTTTTATTGCAGTAGTTACCTACCTGTACAGAAACAACATCCCGTTTTTGCCTTCGGCAGATGCCGCTGCTCCAGCAGTTACTGTTGGGTATGGAGTCGGACGAATTGGATGCCAACTTTCCGGCGACGGCGATTGGGGAATTGTAAACAACGCACCAAAACCCGATTGGATGGGTTTTCTGCCCGACTGGATGTGGGCTTCACATTATCCCCACAACGTACTCAACACTCCACATACCGATCCGGTTGCCAGTGTGCCCATCGACGGGTGTACCTGGGAATACTGTATGCAATTGGCAGAACCGGTGTACCCTACGCCCATTTATGAAATCCTCATGATGAGCGTCATTTTTGGCATTCTTTGGAGTTTGCGCAAACGCATCACAACACCGGGCATGTTGTTTTTCATTTACCTCTGTCTGATTGCAGTAGAGCGTTTTGTAATCGAAAAAATCCGGGTAAATGTGGTCCATGAATGGATGGGAATTCAACTCACGCAGGCGGAGATCATTTCCATCGGATTATTCCTGATCGGACTAGCCGGGATTTTTTATGTACGACGCCGGCATGCGGGCTCCGCTGACCAGTAGTCCCTGTCCCAAAACATAGGTGAGCATTATTGCAAAACCCGGAACCGGTACCGAACCAAACTTGCTGACTGCGATCAGACTATCGGAAAGTACAAACAAAACGGCTCCGGCCAACAGTTGGAAAAATACATTTCTCGGAACCAACGGGTATAAATTGACTGCACTCAATGCGGTGCAGGTAATGGCCAGTGCGTAGGCAGCGACCGGACCAAACAAACCATGCGGTACGCCAGGTCGCAACCAGACCAGCAACCCGATGGCGTAGGCCAAAAAGGGCAGTCCCCACCAGTAATGTGTTTTCAAAAAACGACTTCTTTTGCGTGCCCGCAGAATAAACCCGCCGGTGTAAAACAGGTGGGCGAACAGGAAAGCCACCAGCCCCAATAAAAACAGCAGTTGCCCCTCTGCATCTTTTGCCAGTAAAAGCAGGATATCGCCGACTGTTGAAAAGGCGAGCGCAGTGAGCACCGCACTCCGTAAGAACCACTTGCTTCCACGGGTTTCCATGAAAAACCAGGCAGCCAATGCTGGCATCAGGAAGGGCTTGGTGTAATAGACCAGTTGCATATTTCCACTGAGCTCCCCTAAAAGCTCCACAACACAGATCAGGATATAAATGAAAAGCCAAAGGCTGTTTTTAGACATCGACATGGTGTTTCTTTTTTGTTCTGTTCAGCGACAACCAGTTGCGGATAAACTGCAAGCCATATTCGCTCAAAATTGACTCCGGATGGTATTGTACGCCAAACAAAGGTAGTTCCTTATGCTCCATCGCCATAATCTCCCCTTCAGATGTTTCCGCAACAAGCTCAAAGGCACTTGTAGAACCGGGTTGCAATACCAGCGAATGGTACCGCATCACTTCAAACGGCGTGGGGATATCCTGGAAAGCGGGGTGGCCGTTATGCCAGACTGTGCTTGTTTTTCCATGCATAGGCTCCCGGGCTTTTACCAAGTGTGCCCCAAAGAATTCACCCAATGCCTGGTGGCCCAGACAAATCCCAAGAATTGGTACATGCTGATGAACCTGTTGAATTAAATCCATCATCTGACCTGCATCCGCGGGGCGTTTGGGGCCCGGGGAGAGCACCAGGGCATCAAACGGGAATGTATGCATCCAGGACTCCGGTACTGCGTCATTGCGCACAACGGTGCATTGCACCCCGGTCTGCAACAGATAGTCGTACAGATTGTAGGTAAACGAGTCGTAGTTATCCAGTAACAATACGTGCATGAAAGGCGTTGTGGTTAGAGGATTTCTAAAATTCAATTTCTGGCCTACATCCGGCAAATGCAGGCCAAAGTGGATGTTGTTTATTCCTCAATGCCATCGTCTGAACCAAAGGATGGATCATCTTCAATTCCGGTGTCTCCCGGATCGGGAAGTTCATAGATTTTTTGCTTGGCTTCGGTTTCAGATTCACCGTAATTCTCCAGTCGGTCCATCCAGTTTAGGGAGTCATCCCAAACATCTTCGGCGAGTGGGCGCAACCGAATGGCAATGTCATACGCTTTAGACGGGAGGTCTTTTAAATACGGTTCGTACAGCCTGGATTCATCCAGTGTTTCGCTGTTGACAATGGTAGCCTTTACCGAAAACCAAAGCAGGATGCTGAACATCATTACCCCCAGACCACCCATAAGCAGGCCCCCGGCAACCTGATTCAGTAGTCCGATATACAAGGCCTGAAAAGCGCTCTCCACACTGCGTGCAGCCATGCGCATGATGAGCATGACGAACACCAGATTGACCACAAATGCTGCGGGAGTCATCCCGGGGTTATCGGTATTGAACATACGCTCCAGGATGGCTACCGTAGTCGGAGCCATTTTGAAAGCCAGAATAACCCCAAAAATGTAGGCAAATATGTTGAATACCGTACCGATAATTCCACGGTTAAATCCCTGCCAAAAGCCGTAGGCAAACACGGCCAAACAAATTAAGTCTATGGGCATAAGCTGTTTATTGCCTTACAAAGATACAGAAGTGAACTGCAACCAAGCGCTGTACAAATAACAAATTCTGCCAGTTCGGCAACAAACTTGTTTGTGGACACCCGCATTTGATGCACCAATCAGCCGCTGATTTTCACCGAAAAATACCGGCAATTCCGGGAAAGCATAACTTTTTTCGACAAATCCCGTTTATTTACATATTGAGCCTCTGAGGAGTTCTTGGTCTGAAAAAAGCAAATGCTTATTTATTTTTTGCACCCAACCCAAAAATCCATATATTTGAAACCGGGTATGCTGCCTTTTTAAGCATTTGCTTCATATTAGAGAGCGCCTACTCCTTGTGTTTTTAAAAACTAAAAACAACCCCAAACTCCGCCTTTAATTTTACACAATGGTACGATTTTCAACCATACTTATTTGTTGTCTTTTCCTGTCAACCATCGCTTCTGCACAGTTTGCGGAAGAACCCAAAGGTGTGATCTACAATAAGGAGACGGCATTGAATTTGAAAATCACCACCAACCGCGGTTTTGCACCGGGTCTGGAATGGGGACGGCTAAAAACCTATTACAAAACCCAGTATATGTATGCCAACCTGGGTGAAATCCACCACCCAAAGGAGCAACGGCAGAGCGCAGACCCAACCATTAGTCGCTCCTTTCGTCCGTATGTATTTGGCAAACAAAACAACCTGTACGTGCTGCGCGCCGGGTGGGGTGCAAAACGGTATTACACAGAGAAAGCAAAGTATAAAGGCGTCGCTGTGGGCATGAGCTACAGTTTTGGCCCAACGCTTGGACTGATGAAACCGTATTACCTGGCCCTTCGTCGGCCAAGTCCCGACAACCCGGGAAACAGCCGGATTGTCAGTGAAAAATACACCGAAGACAACGCCTCCATTTTCCTCGACAATACCCGCATCCTCGGTGCAATGGCATTTACCAAAGGCTTTAGTGAACTTTCAGTCGTACCTGGTGGCAGTGCTTCCCTGGCCCTGCATCTGGACTGGGGCGCTTTTGACGAAATGATCAAAGCCGTTGAAATAGGTGCGATGCTGGATGTTTTTGCAAAAAAGACACCAATCCTTGTTTCAGACGATCAAAACCGTCAGATCTTCCTCAACTTCTTTGTCAATTTCCAGTTTGGGAAACGCCGGTAGGCGGGCGTTTTTTGCTGCTTTTATTCGCGATAATTTGTGAAAATTTAGACGCGCTACATGTTTGATATCCAGACGTGAAATTTTAGGGAAATTAGACGCGATACATCGCGTCTCTACGGGTGTTGCCATTTTTTATGCGATTGCCAGTCCCCATCCACCCTACATTTCCGGTCGAGTTCTAAACTTCTTTTTACTTTTGTGGTTTCAGAGCATAATGTCTTGCCTTTGTTGGGTGGACATGCTAACCGAATAACATCACATTTTGCAGGCATGCTTGACTTACCCGTAATTGATCCAAACAAACCGGAACGCACCAAGAAACCCGAGTGGTTGAAGGTTAAACTCCCAATGGGAGAAAACTACCGCATGGTGCGTGGTGTTGTGGATGACTTCAAACTGCATACCATTTGTCAGAGCGGCTCCTGCCCGAATATGGGCGAATGCTGGGGCGCTGGTACGGCCACGTTTATGATCCTGGGGAATGTCTGCACACGCTCTTGTTCATTTTGTGCGGTAAAAACCGGTCGGCCCAACGAATACGACGAAGACGAACCGCGCCGTGTTGCCGAAGCCATCTGGCTGATGAAGGTAAAACACGCGGTGATTACTTCGGTCAATCGCGATGAGCTCAAAGACCGGGGCGCCGAAATTTGGTACCAGACGGTCCGGGCTGTGAAAGAGCGCACTCCGGAAACTACGATTGAAACCTTGATTCCGGATGTCAAGGCAAACTGGGAAGCACTGGAACGGATGATTGAAGGCGGGCAGGAAGTGGTTTCACACAATATGGAAACCGTTGCCAGCCTCTACCGCAAGGTTCGCCCACAGGGCAAATACCAGCGCAGTCTGGACCAGATTCAACGGATAAAAGACTATGGCAAACGCACCAAAACGGGCATCATGGTAGGACTTGGTGAAACCGAGGAGGATGTGTACCAGTTGATGGACGATGTGGTGGCTCACGGATGTGATATCCTCACCATCGGTCAATACCTGCAGCCAACGCGCATGCACATCGAAGTTGCCGAGTTCATCCACCCGGATCTCTTTGCAAAATATGAGGAAGAAGGCTTGCGCCGTGGCTTAAAATACGTGGAAAGCGGACCACTTGTGCGCTCCAGCTATCATGCCGAACGGCATGTGTTTTAAGCATGTAGCCTGACTAACAGTTCTGTTTTTATTTCAATAAGGCTGCTCCGAAAACGCCGGCACTGTCTCCGAGTTTTGGTTTTACAAACTGGGTGTCAATGCGGGAGTTAAAAATGTGCTTTTTCGCCTCCTCTACCCCTGTGGTGTACAACAGATCAATATTGCCTACCCCGCCACCAATCACGATCACATCCGGATCGATGATGTTGATCACGACGGCAATGGCTTTGCCAAAAAAGTGTATCAGCCGATCCATCGTTTGTGTGGCAAATGGGTCGCTACCTGCTTCAGCCCGTTTTACAATTTCAGGCAATCGCAATTCAGTTCCGCTAATTTGTGCATAAAACCGTTCCAAGGCCGGGCCTGCAATCAGCCGTTCCACACAGCCCAGTTTTCCGCAGTAGCAGGTGCCTCCACTTGCATCTAAAAAATTATGGCCCCACTCTCCTCCAATTCCCTGCCGCCCCTGAATTACCTTTCCGTTCACAACAACACCGCCACCTACACCGGTACCCATGATTACGCCGAACACCACTTCGGCATTCAAGACCACATCGGGTGCTGCCCCCATCAGGGCTTCAGCCACGGCAAAACAATTGGCATCATTGGCCAGTCGAAAAGGAACGCCCATTGCTTTTTGAAGATCAACATCAAAAGGCTGTCCGATCAGCGCAGTTGTATTTGCATTTTTGATTAGTCCGGTATTGGGATCCAGCGTACCCGGGTGGCCAAGTCCAACATAAGCTGGCGTAAGTCCGCTTTCAGCCTTGAGTTGGTCTACCAGGAGTTTTACCTGCCCGATGATGTGCGCATACCCTTTGGATGCCTCGGTGGGAATCCGTAAACGATGCAACACTTCCGGTTGGTCTTTGCTTTTTAATATAACGCCCTCAATCTTCGTTCCTCCCAGATCAATGCCCCATATGGGTTCCATAAGCCCAAAAAATTATATAAAGGTGATTCATTTCGTGTCATCATCCCTCTACCTTCCGTTCAAAGCCTCAGTTTACCGCATTTTTATTGACAACCAAACACTGTTTGAACATGAAAAGAATGTGAATCCACAAATATGAGAAAAAGCCGCAAAATGAAACAATAATTCACGCGCTGTTTGATTTCATCGCCAGAAATTTGAACACATGTGCTTTTGGCAAATTTTATTTGAATTTCAGACACCCAACTTGGAAAACGTACTTGTACCTACACTTCGTTCCATTCAGGAACATTCCCTATTTTTGCAACAAAAGAAAAATATGGCGACTGAGAAAATTGATGCATCGAACGCTCCCAAGCCTGTAGGCTTATACCCACACGCCCGCAAAGTTGGCAACCTGCTCTTTCTATCCGGGATCGGCCCCAGAGACCCAAAAACCAATGGGGTGCCCGGTCTGACCCAAAGCCCGGCAGGAAATTACCTGGAATTTGATTTTGCAGCACAAGCCCATTCGGTGTTTAAAAATGTCGAAGCTGTATTGGAAGCGTCCGGAGCAAGCATGAAAGACCTCGTAGACGTAACGGTTTTTCTGACAGATATGAAGCGGGATTTTGATACCTACAACCGGATCTATGCAGAATACTTTAAAGAGGGCCAGCCCTGCAGAACAACTGTTGGAATCGACAGTCTGCCCACCCCTATTGCCATTGAACTAAAATGCATTGCCGTTTTACCGGATTAAGAGCCTGTTTAACTATATATGAAGCCCCCAACTCTTTATTCAAGAGTTGGGGGCTTCTGTTTAATGTCAAAAATCAGTTAGCGTCTGTGGCTTTCCCAATTATTCAAACATCCCGTAGTAGAGTTGCAGGGTTGGGTCGGGCTCGCTGGCAATAATCGCCTTAATCCGCTTATCCACCTCGTTTGCTTTTACCATATCACCCACTTCACGGTAGTATTTGCGGGTTTCAGACATTGCCTTGGTGGATGCAAACCGGCGGTACGCACTTGATTTGTCAAAACTCATAGAAATCGCTTCCCATTTATCCAGGCTTTCAGCGATAAACTGGTCGTTGCCCAGGCCAACCAAATATTTCTGGTGGAGCTTTCAAACAAAAAGGCATTCATAAAGTCTGCATTTTCTGTCTGCTTCACAAACCAGGACTGGAACTCCGGTCTTGGGTTGTTGGAATACATCCGGGACAAAGCAGAAATCAGGGCCGGGCTGGTGGCGTTTTCCAGGGCCCTTGATGCATCCAGGGCGGCAGCCTCATCCAGTTGCATGAGTGCTGACAGGGCTGCTCCGACAACAGAATATGCCTGATCGTCCTTTAAGCCGGTTGTAATCAACGGAATCAGGTCTTTGTTTTCTGATTCACCCAACATGGCGAATGCCTGTGCCTTTACATCTGGCTCCGGGTCGTTGGCTGCCAATTTTTCAATACGGTCTGTGCCTGTGCATCTGTAGGATCCAGCGTACTCATGGCCACCATACGAATCAAGCGGCTCTCATCTTGCAATGCACGCATCATGGATTCAGTTTCATCTTCTTCAGATTCACTCAGATACGAAACGGCATCAAAGCGATCGCGAAACTGACTGCCGTGTTGCAAAATAAACCGGTATTCTTCGGTGGTGTGCTGGTCCTTAACCTGCGCTAACAATGATCGGCTGGCATCGTAACTGATAAATGCAGGTTTGGATTGAACATTGAACGTAAAGCGTTGGCTGCGCTTCGTCATCCGGATTTTATGATCTTCAAAACTGCCGTCTGCATAATAGATGCGAGCGGTAAGTGGCAAGTTAAAGATGGCCGGAACCTCTTCTCCTTCCTGAATTTGATCTATTGCAATAAAGGCCTGTCCTTTGCTGGCATCGTACCCGGTGTTTACATTCAACTGTGGATGTCCGGCAGCAAAAACCATTGATTGAAAAACCAGTTCAAATCCTGTCCCGTAACATCTTCGAAGGCCAGACGCAGTTCATGCGCCTCCACATCGGAGTAGGCATTATTTTCCAGATAGCGCTGAACACCGGCAAAGAACGCTTCGTCGCCGAGGTAATTCCGTAGCATGTGCAATGCTTGGCCTCCTTTGTTGTAAGAGTGTGCGTCAAACATATCTTCCCGGTTGCCATAGCCAAAATGGATCAATGGGTGGCCTCCATCCTGAGCAGAATAGAGGTATCCGCCCTGGTCGTTCATATGATGTTCATCGGCAGCGGCTTTACCATACTTATGCTCCATCCAGAGGTACTCAGAATAATTCGCGAAGCCTTCATTCAAGGTCAGGTTCGCCCAGTTTTCTGTAGTGAGCAAATCACCAAACCAATGGTGGAACATCTCGTGGGCAACTACTTTTTCATTGGTCAGGTGGTTGTCCATCAATTCCCGTTTGTGCATTTGGACAAACTCGCCAAAAATTACACCGGTGGTGTTTTCCATTGCACCACTTACGTACTCACGCACAACAACCTGGCCGTATTTCTGCCAGGGAAAATCGTATCCGGTGATGTTGGAAAAGAACTCCAGCATCTCTGGAGTGTAGGGAAAAATATCACGGGCATCCGCCTCATACTCCGGCTCGACGTAATAACTCAATTCGATATCGCGCCATTGATCTTTTACAACTGCAAACTCGCCAATAGCCATCATAAACAAATAGGGAGCATGGGGTTTATCCATTTTCCAGTAATCCGTCCGGGTACCATCTTCATTTTGGGTAGAGGTAACTAGTACTCCGTTTGAGAGGGTTTTAAACCGGTCTTCAACGGTGATATACATTTCCTGAGTACAGCGCTCGTTTGGCTTATCAATAGTGGGGAACCAGCAGGAATTTGACTCGGTTTCTCCTTGTGTCCATATTTGCTGTGGTTTATTTGGATCGGAACCATCGGCATTAATGAAGTACAATCCTTTATCGGAAGAAATGGCGCTGCTTCCTCCGATGTTTTTACGCTCATCCGGCTTGGCAGTGTAGGAAACTTCCAAAACAAAGGTATCCTTCCGGGTGTAGGTCTTCCCCAGATCGATTACCAGTTGCAAATCGTCATATGCGTATTTCAATGAGCTGTCACTCCCTTTAATTTTGATGTCGTGAATATCAAACCCCTTTGCATCGAGGGTGAGGGTATTGGTGGAATAAAACCAGGGGGTCAGGGTGAGTTCTGCCTTTGCCGGAGCATGCTTTTTTTCCCAGTCAAACCCGATATCAATGCGGGTATGCAGCAAATTGAATTCAAAGGTATGGGAGGCATTATAGGTTGGCAGGGTATCTGGAAAATTACTCGCATCCGGAGTAATATCCACAGCATCCATAATGGTGTACTCTGTTACAGCCTCATCTTCGTCATCGCCCATAACAGGCTTTCCAAGATCATCGTATTGATTTGGATTTTCCGGTGGGATGGGTGTCGCGGCAGTTTTGGCTCCTTCTTTAGGGGTACAAGCCATCACAGTAAGCAGCACAACCCAGGTAGCAATCAGATAATTTCTCATTTATATTCAATTAAAAAGTTTGTTTAAACAATAACACCTGGCTCGGGGGCCAGTTTATGAAGCACCTCAATCTTTGATCGGGTAATAGGGTAAGGGGAATAATTTTCCTGCAAAAATGGCAATAAGCTTCCATCCTTTTCACCACCTTTGCAATACTTTTCGGCGAAAATGCTCTTTTTTAGCCTCGGTAACAAAAAATAAACGCACGTGGAAGAAAAAACGTATCTGGATAAAGCGATGGATATGGCCTGGAATTATGGCCCGAAGATCGTTCTGGCCTCTCTGCTTTTGATTGGAGGGCTGTGGTTGATACGGAAAATCACTACCGGTTTTTCATTGGTATTGAAGGGTCGAAACATCGATGAAAGCCTTCGCCCTTTCTTCACATCGATGGTAGATGTGGCAATGAAGGTGGCATTGATTATGGTGGTCGCAAACGTAATCGGGCTTGAAACCACCTCGTTTATTGCCATTTTCTCAGCCATTGCCTTTTCCATTGGATTTGCACTTCAGGGCAGCCTGGGGAATTTTGCCAGCGGGGTTCTCATTCTTTTATTTCGTCCTTATAAAGTTGGCGATTTTATCGA
Organism: Saprospiraceae bacterium; assembly: GCA_041392625.1. Lineage (GTDB taxonomy): Bacteria > Bacteroidota > Bacteroidia > Chitinophagales > Saprospiraceae > M3007. The sequence goes on from JAWKLR010000029.1 coordinate 13,033, forward strand.
GATCGACGATAAAATGGGTTTTGTAAAAGAAATCCAGATTTTCAATACTATTCTGGAAACACCCCAACGCAAGCGCATCATCATTCCCAACGGAAACCTGACCGAAGATGCCATTACAAACATCACTGAAACCGGAGAAATTCGGGTGGATGTGATCATCCATGTGAAAGACTTTACCCCCATACCGACACTCAGACTCGCTGCCGCAGAAGCCGTTGAAGTTTGCCCCTACCGCATTCCGGACACAGCACCATTCGTTGAAATTTCCGGTTTCCCGAGAGATGCCATGCAAGTTGAAATCGGGTGCTGGACGACTGGAGAGAACTACTGGCCAACCTTCTACTTCCTCCATGAATCTACTAAAAATGCATTGGACAAACACGGCATCCAACTTGCTGAAGAAGATCGCGACGACGACTAAAGACCTCTGCTATGGATAAAGAATTATTGGGACAAACATCCAGCCTGATCGACCAGGATTTCGAACTACAAGCCTCCGACCCGTTTCAGTCGGAAGAAGAATTACTGCAGGTACTTGCAGACCGTGTGGCCTATCTGTTGGAAACACAACCCGAATACTTATTCAGCATGTTGTATCGACTGGATGTTCTTGAAAAAAAGATCAAACCGGTAATGGACCCTTCCGCACCAGATCCCGCAAACATTGGATTGGCCAAACTCATTCTGGAACGACAAAAACAACGAATTCTTACCAAGCAAAATATCAAAAGCCAACCACTGGAAGACATGGACGGATGGGAATGGTAGTGCTTTAAATTGATGATTTGTTGATGCGCCCTTCGGGCTAGATGATTTGTTGATGTTTATTCGGCCCTGCGGGCCTTGTTTAATCGGGACGCTGCGCTTTCCCTTGTTTATTTGTTTATGTAGAAGTGGTAAGTTGTAAGTGGCAAGTGATAAGTTGACTTGTCAAAAATATACTTACTACTTATCACTTACAACTTACCACTTCTATTTAAACAGAGCCTCGCAGAGGCGAACTAAGTGATTTCCGATTTCCGATTACATGATTTCCGATTGTTGATGGATGTACATTCCCGATTAGAGTTTTCCGCCCAAACATCAACTTATCATCTTAGCCCGAAGGGCGTATCAACTTATCATCAAAAAAGTGCACATTTCGGGATGCACTTCTTTTACCTCAAAAGTCCAAATATCAGCGCGAATATGTACCTTTGCGGCGATTTTCCTAACCATATGGTGGCGCCTGAAATCAGCCCACTTTTACAGCCTAGATAATTATGCAACAAAACGGCACAAATACATCAAACACGCCGAGCACGGCACGAGAAGATCGGTATCAGCACCACGATTATTACCTGATGGATGAATTGCTGACCGACGAGCACAAATTGGCCCGCGCTGCGGTTCGCGACTGGGTTAAATCGGAGGTTTCTCCCATCATTGAGGATTACGCCAATCGCGCAGCATGTCCAACCCACCTCTTCAAGGGTCTGGCAGAAATTGGAGCCTTTGGCCCATCACTGCCAGCTGAGTACGGCTGTGGAGGAATGGATGAAATCGCATACGGTGTCATCATGCAGGAACTTGAGCGCGGTGACTCTGGTATCCGTTCAATGGCTTCCGTTCAGGGCTCATTGGTGATGTACCCGATCTATAAATTTGGAAGCGAAGAACAAAAACGCAAATACCTGCCTAAATTGGCAAGTGGCGAATTGATTGGTTGCTTTGGTCTGACCGAGCCAGATCACGGATCCAACCCTGCAGGCATGGTAACCAACGTAAAAGACGATGGTGACGCCTATATCCTGAACGGCGCAAAGATGTGGATTACCAATTCTCCCGTTGCTGACATTGCTGTTGTTTGGGCACGGGATGAAGAAGGTAAAATCCGGGGTATGATTGTCGAAAAAGACATGAAAGGATTTTCTGCTCCTGAAATCCACGGAAAATGGTCCTTGCGCGCATCCATTACCGGGGAACTGGTTTTTGAAGATGTTCGGGTTCCAAAAGCAAATGTATTCCCTGAGGTCAACAGCATGCGCGGCCCGCTGACTTGCTTGTCAAAAGCCCGGTACGGAATTGCCTGGGGTGTAATTGGCGCTGCGCTTGATTGCTACGATTCTGCGCTTCGTTACTCTCAGGAACGCAAGCAATTTGGAAGACCCATTGGTCAGTTTCAGCTGACGCAAAAGAAATTGGCTGAAATGATCACCGAGATTACCAAGGCACAACTGCTGACCTGGCGTTTGGGCACCCTGGCCAACGAAGGCAAAGCAACTCCGGCACAAATTTCCATGGCCAAGCGCAACAATGTACACATGGCACTTGAGGTAGCCCGGGAGGCACGCCAAATTCACGGCGGTATGGGTATTACCAATGAATATCCATGCATGCGCCATATGATGAACCTGGAAACGGTGCTTACCTACGAAGGCACGCACGATATTCACCTGTTGATTACCGGTCACGACGTAACCGGCTTGCAGGCGTTTCAATAAATGGGTTTTGAGAGCACCTCAAACACTGCACATACTCTGACATCCTGTAAATACGTTTTATCTGGCCTTTGGGTAAGAAAAAAGGTGTTTACAGGATATTTTAGTATAAAGTCCGGGTTTGTGAAGCGGTTAGTGGGGATTGCAAACACCTCTTTTATCTAAAACAACATATGAAAACAGTCTAAAACAGCGTTATTTGGGAATATTCTTCGAAGGAATCCTTTTGCAGAATTAACTCACGTAGGAATGTTGGAAAAACTTTTACCTGAAAAAGGCGTTTGACCTGCACCCCATTCCGGAATACTAAAGGGATTTCCCCCTAATGAAACACATACAACCCGGTTGTGATACCGGAGGAGAAAAAAATTATTTTAAGCCAATGCATGCTTTAAAAAAACTGTTCACACTGTTGTTTTTGATGGCACCTGTTTTTATGATCGCACAGGAAGAAGAGCCACCAATCCACCTTACGAACCCTTCATTTGAAGATTTGCCTCAATGCTGCGAGGCGCCAACCGGCTGGTATAATTGCGGTAAAGCAGATGAAACTGCACCTGATATCCAACCAGGAGCTTTTGAAGTGACTAAAATGGCCAGCAATGGTCAAACCTATCTGGGACTGGTAACACGTGACAACGATACCTGGGAATCGGTTGCACAACGCCTGAGTCGCCCGTTGGAAATGCAGAAATGCTATGAGTTCTCTCTGGACCTTTGCCGTGCTGAAAATTATGTCAGCCTGAGTAAAACCACCGGAGAAGAAGCCAACTACGCTACCCCAAGCAAGCTGCGCATCTATGGTGGAAACGGATATTGCGACCGCAAAGAGTTGCTGGCCGAAACTTCCGTAATTGTCAACACACGTTGGCTGCGGTACAACTTCAAACTTTCGCCTAAACTCGCCAGTTATTCCTACATCATTCTTGAAGCATACTACCGGACTCCGATTCTGTTTCCTACCAATGGCAATATCCTCGTTGACAATGCTTCCCCGATTCAGCCTGTCTCCTGTGGGCCTGCTGCTATTGCCGCCAAACCAGAAGTCAAGGTACCTGATCGAAAAATTCCTAAACGGCCAACCGTTCCAACAACCAATGGAACAAACAAAACGCCCACACCGACTGCTTCAAAGAGTACGATCAAGCGTACCGGCATGAAAAAAGGCAGCATCATCAAGCTGGATAAAATCTACTTTGATGCCAATAAATATGAAATCAAGGATGTGAGTGTACCCGCCTTGGAGGATGTATTGGCATTTTTGGAAGAAAACCCAGACGTGATCATCGAAATCGGTGGTCATACCAACAACCGCCCATCCCCTAGTTTTGCAAATGAGCTTTCCAAAAACCGGGCAAAATCGGTAGCGGATTGGCTTATCGAGAAAGGAATTCCAAACACACAGGTTCAGTACAAAGGCTATGGCAAAACCATGCCCATTGAAACAAATGAAACACCGGAAGGACGCCGTGCCAACCAGCGTGTTGAAATTAAAGTATTGGACATGGATAACCAGTAACAGACTGGTGCACGAAAAGCAAAAGCCTCTGTGGATATCCACAGAGGCTTTTTTATATGCTGAAACTATTAACTATTAATTCAATTTATCCATATCCCGGATCAAAATTGTATTGCGATTGAAATGGATCAGGTTGGACTTGCGCAATTCATTCATGATGGCAGCAACGGTTTGCCGGCTTGCACCAACCAAGTTGGCAATATCCTGTTGGGTCAGGCCGTGTTTGATCATCATATCAAATCCAACCTGACGCCCCCGCTCATCTGCATTTTCTTTTAGGAATTCTACAATCCGGGTGCGGACATCTTTCAGGACAAGTGATTCACACTGGCGCTCTACCCGTCGAACCCGGTTGCCAAAGTGCATGGCCACCTTTTTGGTCAATTCAAAATTTTGGTTCATCAGGTTCTGGAAAGCGGGTAGAGGAACTTTAAAATAGAGCACCTCACGGCTGATGGCACAGGCAAACTCTGGTCGGATTTTTTCTCCGGCAAGTCCCATTTCACCAAAAACATCAAAAGGGTGCTGGATGCTTTTAATCAGTTCTTTTCCTTCCGGAGAGTACATACCGATTTTTACAGCCCCTTTGATCAAAAAACAAAGATACGTGCTGGGTTCATCGGCTAAAAACAGATAGGCTCCTTTGGGACAACGAAGCAGTTCAGATTCCGATGCAAGGCGCCCCAGTTCTACTGAACTCAAATCAGACAATAGGGGAACCGGTGCCATATAGGCAACTAGTGGAAGATTGTTCATAACGGCGGTATTTTGAGAATGGTCGTTGATCGGCATAAATCAAAACCAAACATTATTAATTGGATTACATGCTTCTACATATCTAATATTATGCCAAATAATACTTTTACGCGCCACATTTTGCTATTCCGGGCAAAACAGAGGACAATTACCCAATTTATGGTACACAGGCATATGGGTAAATTATTACCAAATCGGATTATCTTTGCCCGATTATGACTTGTATAATCGTGGACGACGAGCCCTTTGCGCGCGAGGGTATTTTGTTGAACATCCAGGAAACCCCCTTTCTGGAAGTACTCGGTGAGTTTGAAAATGCCATTGAGGCAAATAACTTTTTGACCAATAATGACGTCGACCTGATGTTTTTGGACATTGAGATGCCCGGAATCAATGGTTTGGACTTTGTCCGCAGCCTGGACAAGAAACCGCTCGTAATACTCACTACAGCCTACCCGCAATATGCATTGGAAAGTTATGAACTTGACATGGTGGATTACCTGCTCAAGCCCATTCGGCTGGACCGTTTTATCCGTGCAGTAAATAAAGCACGTGAAATGCACGAACTGCTTCAGATTGCCAAAAGCCATGCAGGCGCAGGAATTGAGCAGGATTATGTGTACATCAAATCGGAACGAAAGTTTGTCAAACTCTTTTTTAAAGACATCGTTTTCATCAAAGGCATGAAAGACTATGTCTTGATTTTTACCGAAAAAGAAAAGGTTATGACAGCGCTCAACATCAAGTCCATCGCCGAGCAACTCCCCGCCGGGGTATTTGTGCGTGTCAGTAAATCCCACATCATAAATATTGGGTTCATTAAGGCGATTGATCACGATTTCATCCAACTTCAGGCTTTGAATGAGGAGATCCCGCTGGGTGAAAGTTACCGGGAGGCATTCATGAACACCTATGTAAACTCCAATCTGTTTCAGAAGAAAAAATAGGATTCAGCATGCCCTATATTCCCCAATCGTCCTATCCCGGTGCTCCGTTCTGGCAGTTCAACGGGCACCTTCAGACCCTGGCACCAAGTCTGCTTCGCAAAATAGACCCCGTCCCATACACCCGGCAACGCATCACCACTCCCGATGAGGACTTTCTGGATCTGGATTGGTGGACGCAGGGTAGCGAGCGCCTGCTCGTCCTTACACACGGTCTGGAAGGCAACAGTACACGCCATTATATTCAAGGTATGGCCCGCTTGTTTTATGAAAACGGCTGGGATATTCTTGCCTGGAATTGCCGTTCCTGTTCCGGCGAAATGAACAAGGCCTTCAAACTCTACCACCACGGCGACATAGAGGATATAAACACAGTAATTAACCACGCACTGCGTGAAAAAGCATACCAACGGACTGACCTGACGGGCTTTAGCCTGGGGGCAAACATCACCATGAAATATCTGGGGGTGCTCGGTGATACCTGCCCTCCGCAGATCCAATCAGCCGTGGTATTTTCGGCGCCCTGTGCGCTTGAATCCGCTTCTATTTTATTAGATCGATGGGACAACCAGATTTACTGGAAAAAATTCTACAAATCGGTGGGTGCAAAGATGGTGGCAAAAGAGAAAGACTTCCCTGGCAGTTTACCCGTCGAGAAACTTTCAGAGGTTAAAGAGTGGCGAGATTTTGATGAATGGTTCAGCGCCCCAATTTGTGGCTACCGGGATGCCGATGAGTTTTATGAAAAATCCTCGGCAAACAACTTCATTAACGGCATTCGGGTGCCCTGCCTCCTGGTAAATGCCATCAACGATCCGATTCTTTCTCCGGATTGCATGCCGGTTGAACTTGCCCAATCGCACGCACATTTTCATCTTGAAACACCCGCAAGCGGTGGCCATTGTGGCTTTATGCTTCCGGGCTCAACCTACGCCTGGTCGGAATTTCGGGCACTTGAGTTCTGCTCTGAAAGTCGGAGGTAAAACGCTGCGCCGGCAACTACCAGGCCATTGCCTGTCCTGCAAGCCATCCCCCGGTCCAGGCTGCCTGAAAATTGAACCCACCAGTTATCGCATCAATATCCAACACCTCACCTGCCATAAACAGGTTGGGATGGATTTTGCTTTCGAAACGCTTGAAGTTTATCTCCTTCAGGTCTACTCCACCTGCCGTTACAAATTCTTCTTTGAATGTACTTTTCCCATGAATCGGAAAAACGGCTTTGGTCAATGCAGCATGTAAAGTCTCCATATCCCGCTTGGAATAATCGGCCCAGCGTTTTTCAGTAGCGGGCACCAGATTTTGCCACAGACGCATTGGCAAATCAAACAGTGCGTGTGCTTCGGGCTTGCGCTTTGGATAGGCCTCTTTGTACTCCATCAATCCATCGAGCACGGCTTCCGGGCCTAACCCGGTCCAGTCGATCGTCAACGGAAACGTGTAATCCACTTCATGCAATTGCCGGGCGCCCCAGGCCGAAAGACGCAAAATTGCCGGACCGCTCAGGCCCCAATGTGTTACCAGGACCGGACCTTCTGTTGAAAGCTTCATCCCGTCAATCTGCAAATTGCAGTGGGGAGCCGAGACACCGGCCAATCCGCGCAGGCGGGTATCTTTGGTGTTGAACGTAAAAAGAGAAGGAACGGGTTCTATAATAGAGTGGCCAATTTGAGCCAGACTTTTCCAAACGGAGGTACTACTGCCCGTTGCAACCAGTAGTTTGTCAGCCTGAAGTCGTTCGCCATTCCCCAGAATTACCAACCAACGATTCGAGTCAATGGGTTCAAAGCGGTCTACCCGGGCCCGGGTTCGAATTGTTACGCCGGCTTTTTGGGCGGATGTTTCTAGGCAACGAACAATGCTAGCGGAATCATCGCTTACCGGGAACATCCTTCCATCAGACTCGGTCTTCAAAGGCACCCCTCGCCCTTCAAACCATTCAATGGTATCTGTTGGGTTAAACTGTGTAAAGGGCCCTAGCAGTTCTCTGGAACCCCGCGGGTAAAAATGAATCAGTTCACGTGGCTCGAAGCAGGCATGCGTGACGTTGCATCGCCCACCTCCGCTGATCCGTACTTTTTGGAGCACCTCACTGCCCCGTTCCAGGACGGTTACTTCAGCAGCAGGATTTAACTCAGCGCATTGAATGGCCGAAAAAAAACCTGCGGCACCACCACCAATTACTAAAACCTTCATGGCACAAAGATGCTCTAAAATCAAATATTTCAATGTGTTTTTTGGTGATACAGTTCCTCTTCCCGTTCTTTGTGGCTTGCTTAAGCAAAAACCTGGAAGCATTATTGCGCATTTGGATTCAATCTCAATAAGCAACCGGACGAACCTTATGACCAAAAACGTGTTTAGATAAAAAACCAAGCAGTATATTGAACACGTGCACGAATAAGTTTAACACCTATGCAAGACCAGGAAAAAATTGACCTGATCATCTACCGGGTTCGGGAAAAAGGACTTGAAGTATTTCTTCCCGACTCATCGGAGCAGCCTCCGCTACAAGCCATGCAATCGGAATCAACCCGAAACCAACTCATGGCTAACGGCAAATTGATCGAGCTGGACCCCATTACGGATGCCAATGGTACCGAGCGCAAGGCAATTGCCGTTGAAGCAGACTGGCACGACCTGCCATCTCTCCGGGCTATGATGTACGAAGACTATCGGGTGGCAAAGGAAAAAGCCAAACAACGCATCCTGAACCTGGTTCCAGACCTGGAGAAAGGTGCATTCGTAGCTGTTAAGGACGCACTCAAACGTTCTATGCCCGAACAATATGCATTTCTAAAGGAATTAAAGGATGTACTGACCGATAAAAATCAGACGAAATACATCTAAGGTTTTATTGTTAGAATCAAAAAAGAGGATGCAGTTCAACTACTGCATCCTCTTTTTTTTAACCAATTACCTGAGAACACGCCTACAACATTGATCCGGAAGATTCCAGCCAGGTGCTTTGGCAACGGGCAAGAAAATCCTTAATGGCCAGGCGTGCCGCGGGCAGGGCTTTTTGCAGGCGTTCTTTGTAACCAATCGACAAGCGATCGCTGTACGCTTCCAGTTTATCCAATTGATCCAGTGCCGTTAGGTTGTCCGTTACTGCCCATTCAATATCTGCTTGATTGGCAGGGCTCCAGCGTTGCTGAACAGCATCGTAATAGTTTGGCATTTGTTCTACCAGTGCGACCATTAGTCCTGGATACCGGATGGTTTTCCGATCAGAAGTGAAATGAAGCAACAGATTGCCCAGGCAATAGTTTCCCATTTGATTGAATGCCGGATAGGGCCTGGATTGGAGTGAATCCAAAATCCGGCACATCTGTTCCCAACGCACACGCTGATCTGACTGAATGGCTTGTGTATCGAGTGAACCCAACCGGGAGCGCAAGGCCTCAAACTCGGTTTTCCAATTGACCTGCTGAGGGATGTTCGGGGGGAGCGTCAGGTGTAAGGTGTCCGGACCTTCTGCCAATAAATAAACAGAGTCCTGCGGAATGAGAGCAACAAAGTCTGCCTTTAACTTGTTCCACTGTGTGTCTGCTGAATTGCAGGAGGCCAGTCCAGCCAAAAGACAAATCAAACAGAACAATCTCATTTTTTTCTTTTTAATTTAACCGCGCCTATCCGGATTGGGGGCGGTGAGTAAAACGGAAGAACAACAATACGTAAATTTCCAGACAGTGCCAATTGGCCGGAGCATACAGGCCCTCTAAAAAGACAGGAAATTTAATCCGGGATAATTTTTGGCAACCGGCCTATTTCCCCGATGGCATGCTCAATCAAGAAACGTATAATCTTCTGTTTTGAATCTGAGATACATTATGTAAGTTTGTAAGATCAAGCCACATTTCAAACCTTGTAGATGGCATAACTGACACACCACCAGGCGTTTGTATGCGGTGCACTTCTAACCCATTGTCCGGCTAAGGCAGGATTGCAGTACAGACGCGCTACAGCGCGTCTCCCTCGTTTCTTTTTGTTCAATTTTTCTGCGCCGATTCCTCGGTGCGCTTCTGGTTTGTATATACCCAATGTTTCCGGGGGCGGGGGCGTACTGTTAGACGCATGATCATGCGTCTCTACGTGCGGTGGCGGCGTGTGAAAATCAATATTACAGGATAGTAGCGGTATGGAATCCGGGTGGCTCCCTTTCCTGTGAAACAGGAATAAACTACCTTTGTAGGTATGGCAACAGATCAATTAGACAAGCGCCCTTCTCTGGAAGAAGTGGGTCGGATACTGGATAAGGTTTCCGATCCGGAAATACCTGTACTGTCCATTCGCGACCTCGGTATTTTACGAAGTTACCAATGGTTATCGGATGGAACTCTGGAGGTTGTAATTACGCCTACCTACAGTGGATGCCCGGCAATGAATGCTATTGAAGTAAATATCCGTGCTGTGCTTGAAGATCATGACATACGGAATGTGCAGGTAAAGACCCAGTTGAGTCCGGCCTGGACAACCGATTGGCTCACGGATGAAGGCAGAATCAAACTTGAAAAATTTGGCATTGCTCCTCCTGCGGAGTCCAGTCTGGATAAAAAAGCCTTGCTGGGGCAAAGCCAGGTAATCCCCTGCCCGTTCTGCGGTTCAAAGCGAACAGAAATGATTGCACAGTTTGGATCCACGTCCTGCAAAGCCCTTTTCAAGTGCCTGGATTGCCTGGAGCCCTTTGATTATTTCAAATGCCATTGATATGTCGAATACCATTCCACCTGCGCTCAAATCCTGGTTTGTTGTTCATTGTGTTACCGACCTGATTTTTGCATTGCCTTTGTTTTTCATGCCCGAACAATTTCTCGCTTTCCTGGGCTGGCCCCATTTCGATCCGATGACTGCCCGTCTGGTAGCTGCAGCCTTGTTTGGAATCGGGCTTGAATCTTATTTTGGCCGGAATGCAGGTCGTGAAAAATACCTGGGTATGCTGCGCCTAAAACGGATTTGGTCCGGATTTGCATTTCTAGGCATTGTATTTACTATGCTCCAGATGGAATCTCCTGCGGTAATTGGCTGGCTCCTCGCCGGAGTATTCGGAGGATTTCATTTGCTCTGGACATACTGGCATACGCGCTTATTGAAAGTCATTGATTGATTGAATGACACAAACAGGAAATGCAGCAAGCTGTTTTTTTGGGGTCCAAGATGTCCGCTTTCTGTTCCAGGTTTACACATCAAAACAATCCAAACATTTTTTCTCTGATATTTAAAAAAAGTGTACCTTTGCGGCCACAAAATCCGGATGGATAGGCAATTCCTGCCAGGTTGACCCGATGAAATCCGTTGTTTGTACCGATCAATTTTTTTAACTTTTAAACTGTTCGCTTAAAATGGCAGTGTATTACAGCAAAGAAAAGATCGCTGATATCGTAAAAGAATACGGCAGCGGCCCAAACGACACTGGTAACGTTGAAGTTCAAGTTGCACTTTTGACTTACCGCATTGAAAACCTTTCTGCGCACCTTCGTGCCAACAAAAAAGACCACTCTACCAAGCGCACCCTGCTTACAATGGTTGGTCAGCGTAAACGCCTTTTGGGATACTACGCCAAGAAAGACATTTTCAAATACCGTGCATTGATCGAGAGACTCGGTCTTCGTAAGTAAAAATTTGAAAAGGGAAAGGTACTTAACGCGCCTTTCCCTTTTTCATTTTAAGAGGATGTCTAAAATTCAATTTCTGGGCTACATTCGGCAAATTTTGTTTTTCTCTACGTTAAATTTTTCGCCGAATTACCCGTATTCGACTGCAAAATTTGCCTTAATAAAAACAAAATTTGCTCGACTTCACCTCAGAATTGAAATTTAGACATCCTCTATTAAACATCAATAGGTTGATTGTCCAAAATATTTTGGCTCTTCTGTATTAATACCTATTATTGTGTAGCCTTTTGGCATCCATTCAGTCCCCCGAGTCTGTTTTTTTTGTGAAACAGCCGGAACTGAATTAATTTTTTTTCACACCGCTCTGGTAAACCAGGTTCACTTTGATCTGCCTCTGAAATGAGGATATGGCAAAAACGGGGAAAGCAATTTTTCCCCCACACAAAGACACCGGCGATGCATTCCCGGCCTCTTTGTGTGATTGTTTCGGTTTTTGCAGCCATTTCACACCCAGATTAAAAATTTGAATCCAGGTTTTCCCGGGCTAAAAGTATTTATCCAATATGGGAAAACAGATCCCGTTGAGTACGTCCTTTAACCTTCCGGACGGAAGGGAAATCGTGCTCGAAACAGGTAAGTTGGCCACTCAGGCCGACGGTAGTGCCGTTATTCGTTTAGGCAATACCATGCTGCTCGCTACCATCGTGAGCGCAAAAAAAGCAAAAGAAGGCCAGCCCTTCTTTCCTCTTTCTGTAGATTATCAGGAAAAATTCTCAGCCGCAGGCCGTATCCCAGGCAACTTCTTCCGCCGGGAAGCGCGTTTGTCTGATTACGAAATCCTGATCTCCCGTCTGGTTGACCGCGCATTGCGCCCGCTCTTCCCCGACGGCTACATGAACGAAACCCAGGTCATCCTTACGCTGATTTCAGCAGACAAGGACGCCACTCCAGATGCATTGGCAGGACTGGCTTGCTCCACCGCAGTGGCTGTGAGCAACATCCCTGTTGAAGGCCTTTTCTCCGAAGTACGCGTAGCACGCATTGACGGTACATTTGTGATCAACCCAAATGCAACAGATCGCGAACGTGCGGATATGGACTTCATCGTTGCTGCCACCAAGAACGACATTACCATGGTGGAAGGCGATGCCGACGAATGCCAGGAGGAAGATCTGATCGAAGCATTGAAGTTTGCGCACGAAGCCATCAAAACCCAAATTGCAGCCATGGAAAAACTGGCTGAAATGGTAGGCGACAAGGCACTCATCAAACGCACACCACCGGAAGTTCCGGAACACGAAGAACTCAAAGCCCGGATCGAGGCACTGGCAAGCGATGATATCCGTACACTTGCAAAGAGTGCAAGTGATAAGGAAACCCGCAAAAGCCGCATTGAGGAAATCAAAGAAGCAACCATGGCTGCTGTCACCGAAGAATTTGGTGAAGAAGTTATGGCTGAATGGGGCGGAACAGCCGACCGCTACTTTGAGAAAACCAAAAAAGCGGTAATTCGCGACGTAGTACTTTCCGATCACTTGCGTCTGGACGGACGTAAGTTTGACGAGGTTCGCCCAATCTGGACAGAAGTTGACTACCTGCCTTCTACCCACGGATCGGCGATCTTCAACCGGGGTGAAACCCAGGCGCTGGCGTCATTGACACTTGGTACCAAGCAGGACCAGGCGATGATCGACAATGCACTGAAGACTTACGACGACAATTTCATTTTGCACTACAACTTCCCTGCATTTTCTGTGGGTGAAGTTCGCCCGATGCGCGGTCCAGGTCGCCGCGAAGTTGGCCACGCCAACCTAGCCGGCCGTTCTATCCGCAAAGTGATGCCACAGGATTTTGCATACACAGTACGTATCCTGTCTGACATCCTTGAATCCAACGGATCTTCTTCCATGGCTACCGTTTGTGCCGGTGCACTGGCACTGATGGACGGTGGGGTGCCGCTTAAGGCACCTATTGCCGGAATTGCAATGGGCTGTATAGCCGACGACAAAGGCCGCATCGCGGTATTGTCTGACATCCTCGGTGACGAAGATGCACTCGGTGATATGGACTTTAAAGTTACCGGAACCGCTAATGGCATCTGTGGAACACAGATGGACATTAAGATTGATGGCATGCCGTATGAGTTGCTTGAAAAAGCATTGCGTCAGGCAAAAGAAGGCCGTCTGCATATTCTCGGTGAAATGGCCAAATCGCTGGATGCGCCACGTGAAGACCTCAAGCCACATGCACCGCGTATGGTTGAGTTCACCATTCCACGTGACTACATTGGAGCCATCATCGGCCCAGGTGGTAAGATTATCCAGGAAATGCAGCGCCAGACCGGTACAACCATCAACATCGAAGAAGACGAACGCGGAGGCGTTGTTTCTATCTTTGGTCTTGACAAAGAATCTATGGATGCAGCCTACGGCAAGATCCAGGAAATCGTATTTGAGCCGGAAGTTGGTGGCGAATACGAAGGAGTGGTTGAAACCATCCAGCCTTACGGTGTATTCGTGAAATTTGGCAGCAAAAGCGGTTTGCTACACATCTCTGAAATCAGCTACGACCGGATTGAGAACGTTGAAGACGTTTACAAACTGGGCGACAAGGTGAAATTCAAAATTGTGGAAGTTGACGAACGCAGCGGAAAACTGCGTCTTTCTGCAAAAGCACTCTTGCCTAAGCCAGAAGGTTATGTTGAACGCCCACGTCCGGAACGCCCAGAGCGCCGGAATGACGACCGCCGTGGCGGTGGTGGTGGTGGACGCGGAGGCAACAACCGCGGAGGTGGTGGCGGTCGCCGCTAATTCCTACCCATCAGTAGCATGTAAAAAATGAGAGTAGATTCTGACTTTCATTTTTTGACTACATAAAACAAGGCCCTGCCGATCATTATCGGCAGGGCCTATTGTTTTGGAACTCAACCAAAAATTTTAGAGGCTATATTATTGCTTCGCAAAACTTGCTTGTAGGCTTCCATATCCTGTCTTCAATACCAGACGGTACATACCTGCTGGTAAATCAGAAACATCCAAGGTAAAGTTGCTGCCATTGGCAACCTGTACGGTGCGCACCAGACGTCCATCCGATTGGATGACATCTACATCCGCAGCACCGAGGTAGTTTTGTCCTGGCATTTGTGCACTCACCTGAATCCAATCCGCTGCCGGGTTAGGAGACAAAACGAGCGAGCCAACTGCGTTGGGCTCGTGTGCGGCAACATTGTCGCAATCAATCACTCCCAAATCAACTGCATCTTTGCAATCCGGGTGGTTGTGGTCAACTACAACAAACTCCCACGGAGTCACCCCATCACCATCGAATGGCCCAAGAATAATGGGCTGTGTGGTGTTGTATGGATAGTTTCCATAGTTGTTGCCGTTTCCAAGAATATCAAAGCCGTCGTTTCCGCCGCCGTTGTGTTCAAATGTGATTACAGCGAAGAACTGACCGCAGAGACACTCGGTAGCCAATACCTGCAAATCCCAGATATGGCAATTTGGATTCAAGCAATCCGGTGCCATAATTTCCTCTTCAATGCAACAGAGCGGCTGTTGGTTCGGATTCATGATGCAAATTTTAATTACATCATGCGCACCACCACCCCATGGGAAGTTATTGATGGACAATGGCAGGTCATTCAAAGACCAGGTGCCAATCAACTCCCCATTAGCCCAAACACCAAAGAAGGAAACAATGCTCGGGTTCAGTACTTCAAAACTGATATCCACAACATAGGTGCTATCGGAAGTACAATCGCCTGCGTCAATTGAGAGGTCAACAATCTGACACGGATCGCAATCCGGAGCCGGGAACTCAACCACTGCGCAGCAGTTTGGTTGATCATTGATACAGACTTTCAGTTCATCATTTGGACCACCGTTACCCGGGAAGTTTGGAATATGCAATGGCAATTGACCCAACTGGAAGAAGCCCAGGTATTGGCCATCAGGCCCCCAAACTTCGAAGAAGTCATTGCCCGGGTTATTCACCTCAAAATCAAGCCACAAGTGATAAGTACCATCGGGGTTGCAATCACCCGTTTCTACTACTACGTCATAAATATCGCAATTGCCACCACCCAAACATGGTGGTACAGGGAACTCGTACACCTTACAGCAATACGGATCGCCGTTTGGATCATCGGGCATCAGACAGACCTTGATTACATCATTTGCCCCGCCATTCCAAGGGAAATCCTGGATGGTCTTTGGCAAATCTGCGGGAATGAACCGTAGAACTGTCCGTTTGCCCATACTCCGTACATCGTGGCATTGCCTGGATTGTCAACTTCGAAATTGAATTGAACAACATAGGTACTGTCGCCGGTACAATCGCCGGTTTCCAATACAAAGTCATAAATCTCACAATCGCCACCACAGTTTGGAGCAGGGAACTCGACCGTTGCGCAGCAATTCGGCTGGTCGTTGATACAGATTGTTACCACATCATTCGGACCACCATTACCCGGGAAGTTTGGAATATGCAATGGCAACTGGCTCAATGGGAATACCCCAATGTAGGTGTTACCTGGCCCCCAAACTTCAAATAAGTCGTTGCCAGGATTGTCAACATGGAAATTAATCCATACATGGTAACCGCCGTCTGGGTTGCAGTCGCCGGTTTCAACCACCACATCATAGATGTTGCAATCACCACCACCCAAACATGGAGGAACAGGGAACTCGTACACCTTACAGCAATACGGATCTTCGTTCGGATCATCAGGCATCAAACAAACCTTGATCACATCATTTGCGCCACCATTCCATGGGAAATCCTGGATGGTTTTTGGCAAATCTGCCAGGTCAAATGAACCGTAATACTGTCCGTTTGCCCAAACTCCGTACATCGTGGCAGAGCCCGGATTGTCAACCTGGAAGTTAAACTCAACAACATAGGTGCTATCACCAGTACAATCGCCGGTTTCCAACACAAAGTCATAAATCTCACAATCGCTACCACAGTTTGGAGCAGGGAACTCGACTGTTGCACAGCAATTCGGCTGGTCGTTGATGCAGATCGTTACCACATCATTCGGGCCACCATCGCCGGGGAAGTTTGGAATATGCAGTGGCAACTGGCTCAATGGGAATGCCCCAAGGTAGGTATTGCCTGGCCCCCAAACTTCAAACAGGTCATTGCCTGGGTTGTCTACATTGAAATCAATCCATACATGGTAGCCGCCGTCAGGGTTACAGTCACCCGTTTCAACCACTACATCGTAAATATCGCAGTCGCCACCACCCAAACATGGTGGAACCTGGAACTCGTATATTTTACAGCAATACGGATCTTCACCCGGGTCATCGGGCATCAAGCAGATTTTAATCACGTCATGTGCACCACCATTCCATGGGAAATCCTGGATGGTTTTTGGCAAATCTGCCAGGTCAAATGAACCGTAAAACTGTCCGTTTGCCCAAACACCGTACATAGAAGCAGAGCCCGGGTTATCAACCTGGAAATTGAACTCAACAACATACGTGCTGTCGCCAGTGCAATCACCGGTTTCCAATACAAAGTCATAAATCTCACAATCACCACCACAGTTAGGAGCAGGGAATTCGACCGTAGCACAACAATCCGGATGATCGTTGATGCAAATTTTCACAACATCATTTGGACCGCCATTGCCCGGGAAGTTCGGGATATGGAGCGGCAACTGGTTCAATGGGAACAAGCCAATGTATGTATTGCCAGGCCCCCAAACTTCAAAGAAGTCGTTACCAGGATTATTCACCTGGAAATCAATCCATACATGGTAGCCGCCGTCGGGGTTGCAGTCGCCCGTCTCAACTACCACGTCGTAAATATCGCAGGTACCGGAGCAGTCCGGCGCCTCAAATTCAATTACTGCACAACAATCGTTGTTGTCGTTAATACACACCTTAAGTACATCCACAGCATTTCCACTTCCGGGGAAATTTGGAATGGATAATGGCAGATCACTCAACGGATACGTGCCAATCAACTGATTATTTGCATACACATCAAAGAGTGTGTTGGTTGGGAAAACAGCATTGAAATTCACGACAACAGCATACGTTCCATCATTGTGGCAATCGCCGGTTTCAACATGCAAGTCGTTGATGTGACAATCCCCGGTAAACATACAGTCCGGAACATCAAATTCCTTAAACTCGCAACAAACAGCACCCAGGGAAGGAATGCAGACTTTTACCATATCGGCTTGTCCGCCACTCCATGGGAAGTGTTCGATATAAACAGGAAAATCGGAAGGAGAGTAGGTTCCAAGGTTCATATTGTTTCCTGCGAACAAATTGATCAAGGTTGTATTGGAAAAGTTTCCATCCACATTGATCCACACTTCGTAGGTACCGTCATTAAAACAGTCGCCGGTTTCAACAGTAATCCCGGTAATATCGCATGGAAAACTTGCACATGCCGGTGCGATGAACTGCTTGAATTTGCAACAAAGGTTTCCAGTAACTTCTATCAAACAAATACGCACCCCATCTACAAACTGGCCATTCCATGGGAAATTGTCAATCTCCAGTGGCAGCTGGTCAAATCCGTAGGTCCCAAGTAAAATGCCACTGGCAGACCAAACCTGGAAGGAATCTACCAGCGATGGATTGGTGAGTGCAAAATTCAGAGTCAGGCCATAGGTGCCGTCGTCGTTGCAATCGCCTGTCTGTACCGCCAGGTTAAAAATACCGCAAGGCTCATCGTTGCAATCGGGTGCATTGAATGCATACACGAAACAACAGTGCGAACTTGAATCCGCGGCACACAATTTTATGTAATCGATATCATCCCCATTCCAGGGGTAATTCGCAAACTCAATGGGCAAATCTGCCACTGCATACATCCCCAGGTAATCACCCGTACCGGAATGCACTTCAAACGAATCGACATTTGCACTCCCGGAGAAATTAATCCCGGTAATCCACAGGTGGTAGGTTGAGTCTGATTGGCACCCGTCAATTTCTATGCTAATGCCTTCAAAAAAACATGGACCAGAAATACACTCAGGGGCGTTAAACTCAATTGTCCGACAACAGCCGGGCGCATTGGCTTGATCCGGAAAACATACGGTCACGGCATCAACATTGTCACCACTCCATGGATAGTTTTGAATTTGGAGTGGGAGTTGGTTGACGCTAAACGTTCCAACCAAATCACCAGCGGCATCAAACACCTGGAAGGAGTCCGCTACCGATGAGTTCATGGTTTGGAAATTCAGCCACAGGTTGTAGGTACTGTCCGAAGTACACTCTCCAGCATCTGCATAGAGGTTGCGAATCGTACAAGTGGGAGTTACCGGTTGGCAATCAGGCACTTCAAAGGTAAATGTAGCACAGCAGTCGGGGTTGTCGTTGATACACAGCTTTACAGTTTCTATATCATTGCCACTTCCCTGAAAATTGGGAATTTGCAGTGGCAATTGAAAAATCGAATAGGCTCCAATGTAATTGCCACTAATCCACAGATCGAACAGATCGTTGGTGGGGTCAATGGCCACAAAATTGATCCACAGGTGGTAGCTGCCATCGGGGAAACAGTCTCCTATTTCCACATTCAAATCGGCAATAATACAAGGGATACCAAAGACTTCGCAGTCGGGAGCAATGAATTGCTTGAGGGCGCAACAATCGTTGTTGTCTAGGATACATACTCTGACAAAACCGGAGCCGGTATTGTCCGAAGGAAAATTATCTACCTCAAGCGGCAGGTCTCCCAGCGAGTAAACACCCAATAGCTGATTGTTGGCTGTCCAGACTTCAAATGAGTCGTTTGTCGAGTTAACCACACTAAAGTTCAACCACATGGAATAAGTTGAATCGGAAGTGCAATTGCCCGGATCGACCTGGAGATCAGAGATCTCACATGGCCCAACCTGTGCGTTGAGCCCACCGGTCAGAAGGATTAGTAAGACCGGCAAAATGTTCAGGAATCGCATAAAAACAATAAGATTTTGGTGAAAAGATCGGTTTAGGATTAAAATAAATAAGGTGTCTTTTAAACTCCTTGAGGATTATATACGGTAATAATTAGAGGATGCCGGGAGTTTTGAATTCGCTTCTCCAACATCACATTTTTCTTTAATTAATTCTTTTCATGTTAAAAATAGACAAAGTGGAATTTTGAATATCCATTGCTTCGAAGCTCCAGGGCAGGAGCAGGAACTTTTAAAATATTCACCGTTTGCAACAGGGTGCGCAAAAACAAGTTACGGGTTTTAATCCGACTGAGATCTATATCAAATGAAAGGAAAAATTGACGCTCTCTTGGAAAAGCACCAGGGTCAGGAGCATAAAACGCACAATCCGGGCCGGCGCAATCAGCATCGACCAACCAGCGGTTTTCTCGTCCTCCATATAAATTATTGGCTCCCATACCCACCGCTATATTCAGGCAGTCGGGCAGCCATACCGGACGCTGATCTAAAAAAGATGCAGGATTCACAGAGGCCCACACAACCAGTGTATTGTAGTTTCGAAGGAAAAGATTGACCGGTCCTGTTCCATATAAAGCATCTGCACGTTCAGATAAGGTAGTAGTGTGAACACCATCTGAAGCCAGGATTAATTCATTGCTGTACTGTACCGGCAACGCACTCATCTTTAAACAAATCCGTTGATCGGACCAGCCCAGTTCCTGCCCCAGATACAAACCCGAGCCTAGCAAATTGAAACCAACATCCGACCATGAAAAGCCCCATTGCGTAGAATATCCATCCAGGATTTCAAATGAAGTTTGGATCAACTGCCCGCCAGCGAAGCCCGTCCATGCAGCAGCCTTTGGGTTCATTCCAACCCAGCGGGCACCGCCAGCCACCCACTTGCTTTCCTGATACGACATCAGAAAATGGCCCATTTTATCCATTTGATTCCACTCGGGAAAATCATCAAACGTGTGAAAACGCCCTGAAGGATAGTCGGCATACCAGGATTTATTCAAGCCAACCATAGACACCCCATAAGTAAGGGCACCGCCACCGGCCGCCAAGGCAAAGCGTCCGCGGTGCAGACTATCAGCAGGGGCCAGCGAGAGCAAAGGCTGCGCCACCAGTGAACCTGCATACGGGTACAAAACCAGAAATAGCAATACAATACGGTAGTTGGGCATTGCGGGATAAACTTATGGATTAAAAACAGGCAGAAATTTTCGGCCCGAATATGATAAATGCTGCAAAAATTGCGCCAATTGCCAAAACAAATACTGCGGCTGCGGCCAGATCTTTAGCCCTGCCTGCCAAGGGGTGCCACTCAGGTGATACCAGATCCGTCAATTGTTCCAATGCGGTATTCACTGCTTCCATCGCTATAACCAACACAATGAATAGCAGCAGGATCAGCCATTCCACCCGACTTACTTCAAAATACCAGCCTGCCACCAAAACAACAAGCGTTGCCAGCAGATGAATGCGTGCGTTAGCCTGTGTCTTAAAAAGAAATACCAGGCCTTTGAACGCATAACCAAAGCTATCTATTCTCCGGCGAAGACTCATAAGTCCAACTTTGTTTTACAGTAAGGTCAATTCGCTCACCAACAGGCTCCCCCGCTCCATTTACAATTGCGGCATCACCCTGTTTCCGAAGATAGGGCCTTTTGCCCACATCCTCCTGTTTTTCATTTTCAAAAAAGGACAAAACAAGTGCAGGAAAAAAGACATTGGGTTTTGAATAAAAATGAAAACAGTTCCCTTGTTTGCTCTCAAGCCACCGTTTCTCCTCATAGTTTCGCTGAATGAATGCAGGAAGCTCCAAATGATCCGGACAGTTTCGCGTTTCAAAAACGATGTATGTGGCGTCGCGTACATGGATTTTATCAAGCACCTCGGGCGACAACTGGTCTTCCACCAAATACACATCAAAATGAAATTGCCGATCCTGAGTCTCATGCAACCAAAAAGCAATGCTACCGCTGCAACCCAGAAACAAAAACATCAGCCGTTTTTTATCCCAAATAAAAAACAGCAAAGCCAACAGCAACATGAACGTGGCTATGATAAAGGCATGGCCAGCCAACCAGTAAAAAAAGGGGGCATCCGGTGGAAACATGCACAACAAACTCAGGCTCAGAGCAATGAGACTAAGAATCTGGCGAAACCGGTGATTGGCAAATAATGGTTGTATGGATTTCAAATTAAAGCGGATTTAGCACTACCGTTTGAATGCAAAAATAACTGCCTTTTTCGAAGCGAAAAGCATTCCACTTACCTATTGCAAATTGAAAAAATAAGCGTACCTTTGCGTCCGCTTAAGGAGAGGTGTCCGAGTGGTCGAAGGAGCACGCCTGGAAAGTGTGTATACGCCACAAGCGTATCGAGGGTTCGAATCCCTCTCTCTCCGCAGAAATTCAAAAGTCCCGCATTGTTTTTAAGAACAACTGCGGGATTTTTTTATACCCTTTTTTAAATCCTACAAGCTTGAAAACTCCGCGATTTAGAAAATTAGTGGCAATCAAAATCCCGTACAAGTTCTTATTTTTACCCCATGCAAAACCAGTACAAATCCCTCTTTGAGTTGGACCCCGAGGTGCACTACATGAACGGTGCGGCCTACTCGCCCACACTCCGCGCTGCCAATCAGGCGGGCATACAAGCCATCCAAACCAAGGCTAGCTACCCCTATCAGTTTTCGGCCGACCACCACTTCGGAGCCCCAAATCGCATGCGTGCGCAATTTGCACAACTGATCAATACCCCTGACCCTAACCGAATCGCCATCATTCCCGCAGTTTCCTACGGATTGGCAGTGGTTGCAAAAAACCTGTTCCGACTGCCCGGGATTGAACACAAAAAAAACATCCTGATTCTCGGAGATGATTTTCCCAACAATTACTACACCTTCAAGCCAATTGCCGGTAAGCTGGGACTCACCCTGCAAACCATTCCGTACCCGGAATCGGAAAGCAATCCGGGTACAGCCTGGAACCAGGCCGTGTTGGAGGCAATCAACGACGAAGCCGCCCTGGTGGTTGCCACCCACGTACATTGGATAAAAGGCCTCCGTTTTGAACTGGAAAATATTGGCACAGCCTGTCGACAGCACGGAGCCCTTTTTGTTGTTGATGGCAGCCAGGCCACCGGTGTGGAAGCACTCGATGTAACCCGGTCTCAACCCGATGCCTACATCACAGCCTGTTACAAATGGTTGCTGGGGCCTTACGGCACCTCACTCGCCTATTTTGGTCCGTTTTTCGATGAGGGCCTGCCACTGGAAGAAAGCTGGATGAACCGGATGGAATGCGAAGATTTCTCACGACTTACCCGCTACATCGAGCCCTACCTGCCCGGTGCACAACGGTATAATTGCGGGGAATATTCCAATATGGTGCACATTGCCATGATACAGCAAGCGCTGGAGCAAATCAATGCCTGGGGAGTAGAAACCATCCGCCAGCATTCGGATGCACTTACCGAAGGACCGATCCGACAACTGGAGCAACTGGGTTGCTCCTTTCAGCCAGAATCCCACCGCAGCAACCACCTGCTCGGCATTGGTCTACCAGAACAGGTAAACGCAAGCGAACTGGCCAAAGAATTGGCTAACAACCGCATTTACATTTCCTTGCGCGGAACGGGAATTCGGGTTTCCACGCATGTGTACAACACCGCGGAAGACTGGAATACGCTTACATCTGTTTTGGAAAATGCACTAAAGGCTTAGAACGCTCTAATTCGCAAACATCCTCAGGGCATTGGCTGTCGTTTTTTCGGCAATTTCCTGCGGAGTACATGCTTTTACTTCGGCCAGTTTTTCGGCAACAAACTGCACATAGGAACTTTCATTTCGCTTGCCCCGGTAGGGAACCGGAGGTAGGTAGGGTGCATCGGTTTCCAAAACGATGTGCTCCAGCGGAATAGCCGCTAACACCTCCGGCAATTCGGAATTTTTGTAGGTGAGCGTACCACCAATACCAAGCATAAAGCCCAGGTCAATCATTCGCTGTGCCTGTTCCACGGTGCCGGAAAAGCAATGGAAAATACCGCGCAGTCGGCCATCCTGTCCCGCTTTCACCAACTCCAGGCATTCTTCATTGCTGACGCGGGAATGGATGATCAGAGGTCGATCCAGGTCTTTTGCCCATTCAATATGGCGCGCAAAAGCCTGTTGCTGGATTGCCAGGGTGGATTTATCCCAATGCAAATCAATGCCGGTTTCTCCGATTCCGGCCCAACTGCGTTCACCCAGGTATTTTTCTACCAGCGCCAATTCCTTTTCATCTTCACCCGGCTGTACCGAACAGGGGTGAAGCCCCATCATGGCAAAGCAATTTTCAGGAAAAGCAGCCTCCAACTCCAGCATCGAATCGATCGATTGGCTGTCGATATTGGGCAGGTACATGCGGTACACACCACCGTCTAAAGCGCGTCGCACCATTTCTTTGCGGTCAACATCAAATTTTCGGGAATAGAGGTGTGCGTGGGTATCTATGAGTTGCATGGGAAGTTGAATTAGAATTGATAGCCCTGGGGCATAACAAGAATCATTTTATGCGGCAAATGTATGAGATAATAACCAGATCATGCAAACGCCTTAATTCCAAAAACAATAAGAACACCTATACTTTTCCAGAGATTTTTCATAAAAAGTTTCAAACTGAATGCATAAAAAATCAAAATTCAAGAATAAATGATCCGTAGCAATCAGATTCTTTTTTCTAATTTTATAGAATCCAAAAAATTTATTCCCCCGTCCCATGAAAAACGCCCTACTCTGCACGCTTTTACTATTTTTTTCCTGCACACTTTATAGTCAACAAACCTGGTATGTAAACCTGCTTGCAAGCGGAAACAATACCGGAACATCTTGGAGCCATGCATTTACTGACCTTCAGGATGCGATGCAAATGGCTGAGGCCGGTGATGCAATTTTTATTTCTACCGGCACGTATTTTCCTACATACGGCATCGATCGGGAACTTTATTTTGAACTAAAAAACGGTGTCCAGCTCTATGGAGGATTTAATGGTACCGGACAAGACACTTCCGACAGAAACCCGGAGCTATACCCCACCATACTAAGCGGCGACATCGGGATTCCGGGCGACAGCACCGACAACAGTTTCACTGTGTTGTATGGATTAAACCTGGACAACAGCACCCGCCTGGATGGCATCATCATCGAAGAAGGGAATGCAGACCTTATAGCGGGAACAGAACCCTACAATTCACTTAGAAATACCGGAGCCGGAATGTTTCTTGAAGGAAATAATGCCTATGTCCGCCCTGTTTTTTTCAACTGTACCTTCAGAAACAACCGCGCCCGCACAGGTGCCGGTGTAGCGTGTATGTCATTTACCAGCAATACTGCCTTCAACCCACACTTTGACCATTGCCTTTTTTACAAAAACTACGCAACCGTAAATGGAGGAGGTTTGCTCATTTTCGACCACAACCTCAACGACAGCCTGTACATTCAATCCTGTACCTTTTCCGGAAACCTGGCGGTGAACGGATCAGCAATTTACTATGATAAAGTCGGCTCCAGTTTTTCGCCAAAGAATAAATATATTTTTATCGACTCGTGTGTATTTACACAAAATTCATCCTTTGAGCCAACAGGTGGAAACATGCTGATGTTCTTAGGGTACTTTTCTCAGGATGAAAATTATGTTGACTATGTTCACCTAAATGCCTGTCAGATAAGCAACAACATTTGCTCAAATCAAAAAAGTCTGATCGAAGCAGTTGTCAAATTCAATTCAACACTTACTACTTCTGAACTAAAAAACAATCAGGCAGGTCAACTGATAAGTTTAGTTGCAGAATTCGAAACAGATACGGCAAGGGTAATCGATAACCAATTTTCAAATAACCAAACTTATGGTATTGTATCTATTGGAGGAAATAGCCTCCTAAAAAATTGTATATTTGAATCAAACACATCTGGTTCTAGTATTGCATTCGGTAATACATTTTCATATCCAGCTAAATGTATAGTTCAGAACAACCTTTTTCATCATAATCAACATCTAATAGCTATTTTTTCAGCCGGGAGTATAGTTCCAATGAGGCACCGGCTTTTGTAGGGTGGAGGCCAATATTTCAATTACTGAAAAATCCAAACTACATGTTACCCTACCGTTTTCAATGACAGGTTAACTATTCAAACCAGCGGAAGCAACAGCAAAATCTTGTATCGGATATTCAATCAATCTGGAACTCAAGTTACATCTGGTGAACTACAAGGTAATCCAATTTGCGAAATTCAAAATTTATCTAATTTGCCATCAGGACAATACACCATTCATTTGGTAGAAGGTAATGAATTAGAAACCTTCAGATTATTAAAAATTAACTATTATTTTAATCGCCCCTGGCTGAATTGCCAGGGGCAATGTCCCCCGTCCCATGAAAAACGCCCTACTCTGCACGCTTTTACTATTTTTTTCCTGCACACTTTATAGTCAACAAACCTGGTATGTAAACCTGCTTGCAAGCGGAAACAATACCGGAACCTCCTGGGACCATGCATTTACTGACCTTCAGGATGCGATGCAAATGGCTGAAGCCGGTGATGCAATTTTTATTTCTACCGGCACGTATTTCCCCACCAACATCAATCGGGAACTTTATTTTGAACTAAAAAACGGTGTCCACCTGTGGAGGATTTAATGGTGCCGGACAAGACACTTCCGACAGAAACCCGGAGGTACATACCCCACCATACTAAGCGGCGACATTGGGATTCCGGGCGACAGCACCGACAACAGTTTCACTGTGTTGTATGGATTAAACCTGGACAACAGCACCCGCCTGGATGGCATCATCATCGAGAGGGTGCAGACCTTATAGCCCGGGAACAGAACCCTACAATTCACTTAGAAATACCGGAGCCGGAGATGTTTCTTGAAGGAAATAATGCCTATGTCCGCCCTGTTTTTTTCAACTGTACCTTCAGAAACAACCGCGCCCGCACAGGTGCCGGTGTAGCGTGTATGTCATTTACCAACAATACTGCCTTCAACCCACTTTGACCATTGCCTTTTTTACAAAAACTACGCAACCGTAAATGGAGGAGGTTTGCTCATTTTCGACCACAACCTCAACGACAGCCTGTACATTCAATCCTGTACCTTTTCCGGAAACCTGGCGGTGAACGGATCAGCAATTTACTATGATAAAGTCGGCTCCAGTTTTTCGCCAAAGAATAAATATATTTTTATCGACTCGTGTGTATTTACACAAAATTCATCCTTTGAGCCAACAGGTGGAAACATGCTGATGTTCTTAGGGTACTTTTCTCAGGATGAAAATTATGTTGACTATGTTCACCTAAATGCCTGTCAGATAAGCAACAACATTTGCTCAAATCAAAAAAGTCTGATCGAAGCAGTTGTCAAATTCAATTCAACACTTACTACTTCTGAACTAAAAAACAATCAGGCAGGTCAACTGATAAGTTTAGTTGCAGAATTCGAAACAGATACGGCAAGGGTAATCGATAACCAATTTTCAAATAACCAAACTTATGGTATTGTATCTATTGGAGGAAATAGCCTCTAAAATTGTATATTTGAATCAAACACATCTGGTTCTAGTATTGCATTCGGTAATACATTTTCATATCAATGCAAATGTATAGTTCAGAACAACCTTTTTCATCATAATCAACATCTAATAGTATTTTTCAGCCGGGAGTATAGTTCCTAGTCAATTATTTACTACTGTAGAAAACAACTTTATTATCGATAATTTGGGTTTGGTGTGTAAATAACGCAGAGCAACTACATGGCCAATTTCAGCATAACTCCTTTATCAACTGCCGCCCTGCTGACAGTCTTTTGATAAGGGTTTCAAATGGTGGGCAGACAAACTTTAATTCGTGTTTATTTGCCCTCTCAGACACGCTCCACCCATATATTTTAAACAATCAATCAAACCTTTCCTTTGCCAACTGCCTGTTTACTCAGCCAGACAGTACCTTTTTAATGGCAGAAGATATTTTTAGTTTTCCCGGGCAAACTACATTTTCATCCACCAATCTTTGGGGTACACAGCCTGAATTTATTGATTCGCTCAATGGTGACTTCCGGCTTTCCCCTTGCTCGCCAGGGATAAACGCCGGTGACGATGCCCCCTTGTTAGCAAACAACATCAACTCCGATTTCAATGGCCAAGCCAGAATCGAAAATGGACAATCCGATATTGGCGCATTGGAAACCGTACTCTTTATAGAATCCGATTCTGTATCATCAGTATCCTGCCCTGGAGAGGCCGATGGATCGATAAGTTTTCAGGGAAACTTCTGCCCACCGTTAGAGTTAACCTGGTCACATGAGTCCGGACAAACAGGTGACGCACTATCCAACCTCGCGCCCGGCACGTATTTCCTCACCATCTCCGACACATACAACAACATCAGCTGGCTGGATACTGTTCTCATCGAAGAACCAGCCCCTATTACCTATTCCTTTGCAGTTGAAGATGCCAGTGGGCCCAATACCCCGGATGGCAGCATTATCATCCTAAATCCGGTTGGAGGCACCCCACCCTTGCTTCCTTTTTGGAGCAACAGCGTACAAGATTGGGAAATTAATCAGGTCCCACCAGGTGAATACCTGCTGCTTATTTACGATGCAAATAAGTGCATACAAATCGATACATTCCTGGTTGATTTTACGCTCGGCACTCAATTCAATGAGCCCAAGGAGGGATTGAACATATTCCCCAACCCTGCCTCAAGCCAGACTTCAATCACCATTCAGACGGAGCATCCCGTTTCAATTGATGCGTTCGATTCCTGTGGGCGTTGTGTTTTTAGTAAAAGAGACCTGACTGCATCACAATCCGTTCGCATTCCGGCACTTCCGGTGGGAACCTACCTTATTCGGGTTGTCGACCAAAACAAAGGAGTTTTAGTTGGGAAATTGGTTGTTACTGATTAGTATATACTTAACTTAACCGTTCGTCTTTTTCCAAATCGCATAATCAATCTGAATGGGTGGCCGGTCGGCGGGTACTTCGCGCAGGGGGTCGCAGGGCTGGAGACTTTCCCGGCATTCACCGGGAAGGTGTTGATATAGCCGGGTGCCTTCGGTTTTCCAGTTGATCATTTCATCGCTCACGGTTTTGATGATCTTTCCCGGGTTGCCAACCACCAGGCTGCGGCGGGGAATTTGCTCCCCGGATTTGATAAAGCACAGCGCGCCGACAATGCATTCTTCGCCGATTTGCACCTCGTCCATAATTACCGAATTCATGCCAATCAGGCTGTTCCGGCCGATCTCAGCACCGTGAATCACTGCCCCGTGGCCGATGTGCGCGCCTTCCCGCAAATACACCGTAACACCGGGGAACATGTGGACCGTGCAATTTTCCTGGACATTGCAACCATCCTCGATCACAATTTCACCCCAGTCGCCCCGAATGGCTGCACCCGGTCCGATGTACACATCTTTTCCAATGATCACGTTTCCGGTGACGGCTGCCTGCGGATGTACAAATGCACTCGGGTGCACAACCGGACGATATCCTTTGAATTCGTAAAGCATAGTAGTTCTGTTTAGACATCCTCAGTGCGCCGATTTTACCGGGAATGTTTGTCCACATTAGCACTTCGGCAATATGATTCCCCCAAGCCCTGGCTGAGCATGGATATTTGCTGTAGTTTTGCTGTTGAAAATACTCTACGGACAAAATCCTGTTTTAAACCCGGATGCGTCCTGAATGACAAAAATAGAACTATGCGTGCAATTGTTTTCATTTTACTGCTTTTTAGCCTTTCCTCTCAAGCGCAAGACCAGCATTTTCAGCGACTGAGTTTTCCGGTAAATTTTAATGGCCAAAACCTGGCTTTTCCTTTTGCCGGAGGCTTAAATGCACCTCAATTTTCTCCTGCCGACCTGAACAACGACGGCATCCAGGACCTGGTGATTTTCGATCGGGCCGGGAACGTCCTGCTTACCTTCCTCAACAACGGCACGGCGAATGAAATCGATTACACCTTCGCTCCGGAGTACGCCTGTTACTTCCCGGTTCTGAACGATTACATGCTGATGCGGGACTACAACAACGACGGTGCCGCAGATATTTTCTGCGCGTCCCAACAACTTGGTTCCCAGGAGATGCAAGTCTTTACCGGCTACTATGAAAACAACATACTGAAATTTACTCCATTTAATTTTTACTACCCCAACTGCCCTACCTGCGATACGCGGTATATCTGGTACCCGGATGAAATTCCCGGGTTCTGGAACAACCTGCCTATCAGCAAAGCCGACGTGCCGGATGTAAACGACATCGACGGCGATGGCGACCTCGATCTGCTTACCTTCGAAGCCTCCGTAGGTGGACATGTTTGGTATTTCAAAAACATGTCGGTCGAACAGGGATTTGGTACAGATAGCCTGCACTTTGAACTTACCAACAAATGCTGGGGTGGCTTTTACGAAAGCGGACTTGAAGCCTGTAAAAATAGCTTCGCTCCCCAACCTGGCGATTGCAGTCAGGGACTTCTGGGCCCAAATGATGAACGAGGAAACCGCCACCCCGGTTCCACCGTTTTGACCTATGATAAAGACAACGACGGCGACCGGGAAATCATTCTGGGCGATATTTCCTTCTCCTGCCTGAACATGATGACCAACTGCGGCGATGCACTCGAAGCATGGATGTGTGAACAGGATACGGCCTTCCCATCGAACTCTGTACCGGTGGACCTCCCGGTTTTTCCAGGGGCCTTTATCCTGGATGTCAATAACGACGGCATGGATGATATGCTGGTTGCCCCGAACAACCGGACCATCGGCGACGACCGGAAATGTGCCTGGCTGTATCTGAACGACGACCCAGACGGACACAATTTTGAACTGGACTCCAAAACCTTTTTGGTGAACCACATGATCGATATGGGAACCAGCAGTCACCCGGCAATCGTGGATGTCAATGCCGATGGCAAAATGGATATTGTGGTTGGCACATACGGGTATTTTACCTTTGGGAATCCCAACAATGCACGCCTGTTCCTTTTCCTGAACAACGGCACCTTCAACGATCCCTCATTTGTTTTGGTGGATGAAGATTGGTTGGGCATGTCGGAGTTTGTTCCGGACGACTACGATTTCGCTCCCACCTTTGGTGATATTGATGGAGACCAGGATCTCGACCTGCTCGTCGGCAGCAATGGTGGTGGACTGTATTGCTACATCAACACCGCCGGACCGGGGAATGCCATGCAATTTGAACGCGACCTGAACCCTATGTGGGTATCCATGGACGTAGGTCTTGCCTCTACCCCATTTGTCGTTGACCTCAACGGCGATGGCCGCAAAGACATCGTAATGGGTGAACGCAATGGCAACATCAATTACTTTGAAAACTCCGGCTCACCCACCGAACCCATTTTCGCAAACAGCCCTACCGTACAGGTATTGGGAGGGGTTAATATGACTCTTCCACTGGAGGCGGTTGGATTCAGTGCACCGGTATTTCTCCAGGATCCGGGAGGCAACCTCACCTTGGTTTCCGGAGCACAGGGAGGACATTTGGAGTCGTATGGTGACATTGCCCCAAGCGGCAATCCCTTCACCGTATTGTCGGAAACCTATGGCGGCATTGATGAAGGGAACCGCAGCCACCCGGCATTTGCAGACATAGACAACGACGGGTATCTTGAAATGGTTGTTGGCAATTTCCGTGGTGGCTTGGGAATCTACCGAACCGTACTCGTGGATTGCGGGGTAGTGAGCAGTACCAAAGAAAACCGGCGTGCAGCAATTGTGGCTGACATCAAAATCTACCCCAACCCTGCCGATCAGTCTGCCCAGGTATCCGTACCCGGCTTGCTTGAGCCACTTTCCTGGCGCCTCATCGATGCACTCGGACGACAGGTTCAGTTGGGTTCAGCACCCGATGGCAACTTCCACATCCTGAAAGGCAACAAACCCTCCGGATTGTATTTTGTAGAAATACGAACACAAAGCGGAAAACAAGGAAGCGCCAGAATTTTATTCAGGTAAAAAGTAGGGGCAAGCCTTGCCCCTACCCTTGCCCTAGCGGACTCTACAGACAAACAATCCTGACTAAATATCGAAGCTGAAGCCTTCGGACACGAAGGCGGTGTAGCGCTGGCGGTCGAATTCGTACAGCTGGCAGGCCGGTGTGCAACGCCTTCCTGGACTTCTTCAAGGTCTTTGAGCAAATCCATAGAGAGGATTTTCTTACGGAAATTCCGTTTATCCAATTCTGTTTCCAGAATGGCTTCGTAGAGTTGTTGGAGTTCGGTGAGTGTGAATTTTGGCGGGAGCAACTCAAAGCCAATCGGTGCCATCCGGACTTTGTACTTAAGTTGCTTCAGGCAGGCTTGCAAAATCTCGTTGTGGTCAAAAGCAAGTTCCTCCACATGGGATACGGAGTGCCACTGAGCAGATTGCGCAAAAGAGGCCGGAGTGATAGAAAAATCCCCCACCTTGATCAAGGAGTAATAGGCAATTGTGATAACCCGTCCGAGCGGGTGACGGTTAACGGCACCAAATGTTTTCACCTGCTCCAGGTATACCCCGCGGAGGCCGGTAAGTTGTTCCAATACGCGCTCTGCGGCTGTGTCCAGATCTTCATTGGGATAAACCAAATCGCCGGGCAAAGCCCACAATCCCTTGAACGGAGCCGCTCCCCGCTGGATCAATAAAACCTTCAGATCTCCACCGTCAAAACCAAATATCACGTTATCAACTGAAAAAGCTGACTTGAAAAAGCTATCAACTTCACTCATAACTGCCGTTTAAAATTTGCTCAAAGATAGGACTTATTGTCATTTTAACACAATGAAAACGCCTAATGATTGTCAAAGAATGCATTTCTATGACAATATAATTTCGTGAAACCTGAAAAAAAAGAATAATTGATGTTTTTCAAGAAACAACATTCCTGAACAATCGCATTTCAAATGCACATAAAATGCATCAGACAATGGTTTCAGAAGGATTCGAATATTTCCGGCATGGAAGTCATAAATTCGCTAACTTTGGCCCGAAATTCGCAGTATAGCTGCAATTAAAAGAAAAGGAACAAGGCGCCTTGTTCATCCCATCATACCTTTTACATCCCGCAAGCCGATTCTATACTTATGGTAATCGATATTATCCCGCATATTGAAAAACTGCTTTTCCACCACAACACGCTGGTGATTCCCGGACTGGGGGCTTTTCAAAGTCACCTGATCAATGCTCGTCCGGATGCCAGCACCGGTGTGGTTAATCCGCCATCGCGGAGCCTGAATTTTAATGAAAACCTCACGGTAGATGACGGCTTGCTGGTTCAGGATATTATGGCTACGCACCAGGTTTCTGAAGAGGATGCCCGGAAGCAGATTGCCGACTTTGTTGCCAACATTCAGGAGCAACTTAACAAGCGGGAGATTGTAACCTTTCCATCCATTGGGAGGCTGTATAAAAACTACGTGCAGAAAATCCAGTTTCTGCCCGACTCCACCAATTACCACACCGACTCCTACGGGCTTCCGCCTTTGCAATTTTCTCCCATCGCCCGCTCGCGGGAAGTGGTGGAAAATGCCATCAAACAACAATCCACTCAACCAGAAAAACAAAGCGCCCCAACACCCAAAGAAACGACCAGCGAGCCCAAAGCACCCGTTCCGCCTGCACCGCAGCCTACGGATGAGTTTGCCCCAGCCAAAGAAAAAGCCGACTACCTGCCGATCATCGGATTCGCCGTTATCATCCTGCTTATTGTAGGTGGTTACTTCTGGTTCAAGCCGGGACAATCCAACAACACAGCGTCTAACACCGATGAGAATACCGAGGCCCTGGTGAACACTGCTCCAGGACAAGACGATGCGGACCAGAACGATCACATCGAAACAGCAGGAATAGGCGACCCGGGCACCAGCGAGCCAGATCCAACACCTCCACCGGCAAGCACCCAACCCGAAGAAAAAGCGCCGGAAAAAGCAAGTACACCGGGAAGTCAGGTAAGCATCGCTGTGATTGGCACCTTTGGCAACCAGCAGAACATTGCGCGACTGAAAAAACTCCTGAGCGACAACGGCTTTGAAGTCTATGAGGCGCCTGCTAAAAACGGCACCCAGATTGGTGCCCGTGTGCGCTACACCGATGCGCAGGACAAGCAGGAAAAATTAAATACCCTCAAAAAATTGACCGGAGTTTCCGACCTTTGGGTAAAGTAACCCATCGTATTATGATCCGTATTGACCACATAGGCATTGCCGTAAAAAACATGGAAGAAAGCAACGATCTGTTTGCCAAACTCCTCGGCGAAGCCCATTATAAAGTTGAAGCCGTAGAAACCGAAAAAGTGGCTACCGCTTTTTTCAAAATTGGTGAAAGCAAAATTGAATTGCTGGAAGCCAGTGATCCGGACAGCCCGATCGCAAAGTTTATTGAAAAACGCGGCGAAGGCATTCACCACATCGCGTTTGAAGTAGATGACATTGTGAGCGAAATCGCCCGTCTGGAAAAAGAAGGTTTTATCCCCCTCAATAAAGAACCCAAACCCGGAGCCGACAACAAGTTGGTTGCCTTCCTTCACCCCAAATCGTCCAACGGCGTTTTGGTGGAACTTTGTCAGGATCGCAAACCGGAATAATGGATAGTTTCCAATCTTTTCTTGAAAGCCTGAACCCGCAACAACGGGAAGCAGTTGAACACATCGAAGGCCCCGTGATGGTACTTGCCGGACCGGGTACCGGAAAGACCCATGTGCTCGCCGCTCGCATCGGAAAGATTCTCCTGGAAACAGACACCCGCCCCCAAAACATCCTCTGCCTGACCTTTACCGATGCCGCAGTCTCTGCCATGCGCCAGCGCTTGCTCAGCATGATCGGGCCCGAGGCCTACCGCATTCCCATTTTTACCTTTCACGGTTTTTGCAACCGGGTCATTCAGGAAAACCTGGAATTGTTTAGCCGCACCGAACTCGAACCCATTTCCGAACTCGAGCGTGTAGAACTCATTCAGGGCATCCTCGAAAACCTGCCCACAGACCACCCGCTCCGGGCAGGCAAACGGGATGCATTTCAATATGAAAAACAAGTCCAAAACCTGTTTCAACTCATGAAGCGGGAAAGTTGGAATCCGGGTTTTATCCACCGGCACATCCGCGTATTTTTGGAAAACCTCAATCAGAACCCCGAGTACCTGTATAAGGTCAACACCAAGCACGGGAAAAAGGGCAGTTTGAAAGAAGCCGCAGCCAAACAAATCCGGGAAAAAATGGACATCCTGCATGCCGCAGCAGACCTGTACCCGGAGTTTGAAAAAACCCTTCGCAAAGCCGGTCGGTATGAATACGACGACATGCTGCTCTGGGTGCTGAAAGCCTTCCAATCCAATGAGGCGCTGCTGCGCAACTACCAGGAACGCTACCTGTACTTTCTGGTGGATGAATACCAGGATACCAACACAGCGCAATACCAACTCCTCCAAACCCTGCTGGATTATTGGGATAAACCCAACGTCTTTGTCGTTGGCGACGACGACCAGAGTATTTTTGAATTCCAGGGCGCACGCCTGCAAAACCTCGTCTTATTTTACAAACGCTACGAAGCGGATATGCTTACGGTAGTGCTGCATACCAACTACCGATCTACCCAGGCCATCCTGGATGCATCAGCACAATTGATCGAACAAAATACCCTGCGGGCAGTCAATGCCCTACAAACGGGATTAGATAAAAAACTGACGGCTCACCAGCAGACGACGCTGCAGCCCCAGGTACTTGCCTTCCCTAACCGGCTCCACGAACTGGATTTCCTGATCCGCAAGGTGGAAAGCCTGCGGGACTCTGGCGTGCCCTTGCAGGAAATTGCGGTCTTGTACCCCAAGCACAAACAGGCGGAAGCCATCCTGGAACTATTTCAAAAAAACAACATCCCCTACCAAACCAAACGTCCGGTCGACATCCTCCAGATTCCGATGATCGAGCAACTCATTGGGATTCTGGCCTACATCCGCGACGAACTCAACCAGGCTTTTTCCGGCGATTTCAGGCTGTTTCGAATACTCCATGCCGCCTACTGGGAGTTGGAGCCTCTGGACCTTGCTCGCATCGCCCTTTACCTGAACGAACGGCAAGCCGCCGGAGCCGACATGTACTGGCGAGAGGTACTTTCTGATGAGGACCTGCTGAAAAGCCTGCATTTAAAAACACCCCTGACCCGCTGGAAGCAAGTACATCAACGGATTGAATCCTGGATTGGCATGGCAGCCCAAATGCCCGTGCTCGCTTTGCTGGAGCCCGTTTTGAACCAAAGCGGACTGCTCAAAAGCATCCTGGAACACCCGGATAAAAGTTGGTGGCTGCAGGTTGTTCACCGGTTTATGGAACTGGCCAGAGAGGAAGATGCGCGGAAGCCGCCCCTCCACCTGGACGCCTTTCTGGATACCTGCACCAACATGCGAAAAAGCCGGATTTCCGCTCCGGTGTATCAGATAATGGGCCATACGGAAGGGGTACAGTTGCTCAGTGTACACGCCGCCAAGGGCCTGGAGTTTGACCACGTCTTTATGATCGATTGCAGCAGCGGATACTGGGAACCATCCAACCGGGGAACTGCATTCCAGTTTACCCTCCCGGAAACGCTCACCATTTCCACCGCGGAAGAGGATGCCCTGGAGGCGCGCAGGAGGCTGTTTTATGTGGCCATGACCCGGGCTAAAACGGGCTTGTACATGAGCTATTCGGAACAAAATATTCAGGGTAAAATTCAGATGCCGGCCCGGTTTATCCCGGAAACCGGACTGAGTCCGCAAATCATGGAATCCGAAAATGCAGCAATCGAGGATCAACTCCAAACGCAATTTTCTATATCGGAAACACCCTTGATTCAGGTGCCCGAAAACGAATACCTGGACCGCAGTTTGGAAAACTTCCGGTTGAGCGTAACCTCGCTAAACCGCTATTTGCGTTGTCCGCGTGCATTTTATTTTGAAGACCTGCTCGGCATCCCCGGATTTCCTTCGGAGGCAGCGGCATACGGGCAGTCGATGCACCAGGCGGTTCAATTTTATTTTTTAAAATACAAAAAAACACCCGGCAAGGATCTTCCTCCACCCGATGGACTTATCCATTCCTTCACCCAGGCGATGGCCAAAAGGAAAGGCTTGTTCACGGCCGTTGGTTACGAGCAGCGCCTTGCTCTTGGTAACCACAACCTGAGCGCATACTTCAAAACAGCCATTCCACGATGGACTAAGCGGGCCGTTGTAGAGCGCAACATCGACCGGACCGAACTGGAGGGCGTACCCATCAAAGGGGTGCTTGATAAAATTGAGTGGCTCAACGATGGGAGCATCCGGATCATTGACTACAAAACGGGAAATTCGGACAGCAAAAAACTGCGGTCGCCCGATGAAAAACACCCGCAAGGAAGCCCTTTTTGGCGTCAGCTCGTTTTCTATAAATTACTGCTCGAATCATCCAAAATTTACTCGGAGCGGGTGCACACCACGGCGATAGAATGGCTTGAGCCCGACAGCAAAGGCCAGTTTAAAACTGAATCCGTCGTGCCCGATAAAACAGACGAATTGTTTTTGACGCAACTCATCAAAGATTGCTACGAAAAAATTCAAAACCGGGAATTTGAAGCAGGCTGTGGCGAACCCGATTGCGAATGGTGCCAGCTGGTAAACAACCGGGAGCTGCCTACCCGATTCGCACATCCCGAAGAACAACTGGATGATTAAAGACAAAAAACAACAAACATATTCTATATGCAAGAAGAGATTTTTCAGAACGTAGCCAGCATGATCAAGGCCCATGGGTTTGAGGTGATTGCCTCCGATTTTGAGCGGCCCTGGGGTGGCTTTTTTGTGATAAATGAAGGGCAAATAAAAAAGTTTGCTCAAACCTACTTTCCGCACCTGGTGGACAGTCTGCCCGAAGACCGAAAGATGAGTCCCAAAATCCTGGTGGTAGCACCCAATAAACGCCTGAGCTGGCAGTACCATCACCGCCGCGAAGAAGTGTGGCGCGTAGTGGATGGTCCGGTGGCTGTGGCCCAGAGCGATACCGACGAACAAACCGAGCCCAAAACCTATTTGAACGGCGATTTTATCACCCTCAAGCAGGGCGAACGGCACCGCTTAATCGGGCTGGATCACTACGGAATTGTTGCAGAAATCTGGCAGCACACCGACCCCGACAACCCTTCTGACGAAGAGGATATTGTACGCGTTCAGGACGATTTTAAACGATAGTTATGGCATACCAGGCAGCAGCAAACCGATATGAGCACATGGACTACCGGCGAAGTGGCCGAAGTGGACTTAAACTCCCGCTCGTGTCGATCGGGCTTTGGCACAATTTCGGGCATGTAGATGTGCGTGAAAATTTTCGCAAAATCCTACACCTTGCATTTGATCGGGGCATTACCCACTTTGATCTGGCCAACAACTACGGCCCGCCTCCGGGCTCGGCAGAAGAGAATTTCGGGCACCTGCTGAAACAGGATTTTGCCGCCTACCGCGACGAACTCGTTATTTCCACCAAAGCCGGGTACCACATGTGGGATGGCCCGTATGGCGAGTGGGGCTCCAAGAAATACCTCACAGCTAGTCTGGACCAGAGCCTCAAGCGCATGGGACTGGATTACGTGGATATTTTTTATTCGCACCGGCCCGACCCGGATACGCCCCTGGAAGAAACCATGTCGGCCCTCGATCTGGCAGTTCGGCAGGGCAAAGCCCTGTATGCCGGGATTTCCAGTTACACGCCAGAGCAAACGCTGGAGGCCAGTCGTATTTTGAAACAACTGG
>JAWKLR010000003.1:0-293207 GCA_041392625.1 Saprospiraceae bacterium
TAAGACCAACTGCACTCGGAAAATTTCCGACATTGAAGCAGAATAAACCTATTGACCACCTAACCAATCCTTTAGCATGCAGCCTGTTTTTGAAATTACCTCTGACCATTTTGAATTGGAAATGTTGGAGCATATTACCCGTGGAGGGCATACGTTGGCCTTGTCCGATTCATCCCGTACTGCAGTGCGCTCCTGCCGGGAGTATCTGGAATCCAAATTGAGTGCAGGTGGCTCCCTGTACTATGGGATCAACACCGGATTTGGCTCCTTGTGTAATATTCGGATATCGGATGATGATATTGTTCAATTGCAGCACAATCTGGTGCTGTCGCATGCTGCCGGCATGGGTCCTTTGGTTCCTGAACACATCGTGCGCTTGATGATGTTGTTGAAGATTCAGAGCCTTGCCAAGGGGCATAGCGGTGTGCGTGAAGTAGTAATCGACCGGTTGATCAGCCTGTATAATGCACATGTGCATCCGGTAATTTTTGAACAAGGCTCCTTGGGCGCATCGGGTGATCTGGCTCCGCTGGCCCACCTGAGTTTGCCTTTGATTGGAGAAGGAGAAGTATGGTATGAAGGGCGCCGGCAACGCTCGGATGTGGTACTGAAATTACTTGGCATCGAGCCCATTCATTTCGAAGCAAAGGAGGCTTTGGCTCTGCTAAATGGTACTCAATTCTCCGGTTCTTATGCTTTTTACTGTCTGAATGAGGCTGAGAAATTGGCTGATTGGGCTGATATCAATGCTGCAATATCTTACGATGCATTTGATTGCCGCTATTCACCACTGGACCACCACATTCACCAGGTGCGTCCTCATCACGGGCAAATGGAAGTTGCACGTCGCGTACTTTCATTATTGGAGGGAAGTGAAATTGGTGCCGCAGAGAAGATGCATGTGCAGGATCCCTATGCATTCAGATGTGTACCTCAGGTGCATGGAGCGAGCCGGGATGCATTGACCTATATTGCGCAGGCGGTTGATATTGAAATCAATAGCGTTACAGATAACCC
Source organism: Saprospiraceae bacterium (assembly GCA_041392625.1). GTDB lineage: Bacteria > Bacteroidota > Bacteroidia > Chitinophagales > Saprospiraceae > M3007. Next base: position 1,018 of record JAWKLR010000003.1, read on the forward strand.
AAATTTGTTTCCGGAGGACGACCTGATTGTGTCCGGAGGCAATTTTCATGCACAGCCCCTGGCATTGCCGTTGGATCATTTGGCTTTGGCTCTTTCTGAATTGGGAAGTATTTCTGAGCGCAGAATTTATCAGTTAATTGGAGGACAGCGGAATCTTCCGGCATTTCTCACACCAGACCCGGGTTTGCATTCTGGCATGATGATTCCGCAGTACACGGCTGCTTCGATCGTTAGTCAGAACAAGGGCTTGTGTATGCCGGCATCTGCCGACAGCATCGTGAGTTGCAACGGACAAGAGGACCATGTAAGTATGGCTGCAAATGCCGCAACCAAGGCACTTCGTGTAGTTGAAAACATCGAACGTGTATTGGCTATTGAATTTATGGTAGCCGCGCAGGCACTGGAATTCAGGAAACCCTTAAAAACAAGCAAACGGCTTCAGGAAATTGTGGATGCCTATCGAAAGGAGGTGCCAAAACTGGAAGCGGACCGCTTTTTATCTGAAGACATGGAACGGACACGCCAGTTCTGGAAAAACAATCAGGAGTTATTTCAATGCTAAATGGGCTCTATAGGTCTATTTGGAACCGCGTTTGGGTGGCTTAAGACTGATAATCAGGTCCCCTTTGTATTTTTCGGTTTCCTGCAACAAGTCTGTCACATCTTGTTCCCAGATTTGAAGTGTTTTTCCCAAATCGTTGCTGTTCGAAAGTTCTGAGTTGAGTTCATTCAAACGGGCTTCGAATTCAGATTGGATCGTTTTGTTTGTTTCGGGAGCCCCCTTCAGCAGAACACCCAGTTTGTGTTCACGGGCATCCATTTCCTTTTTAAACAGGCGGGCATAAATTTCAGCAATGTCAAAATAAAGTTGTGCGATCCGTGCACTGGTATTCGGATTGCTTCCAGCGTGCATTTTTGCAGTTTCAAAGGTGGTGATAGTCCGAATATTTATCTCGTTGTAGTAATCGCCAATCAGTCGATATTGAAATTGAGAGGGCAGACTGGTTTGGCTTGTATTCCGCAGATCTTGCACATTCAGGCTTCGGGCTGGGCTCCAATAAATGGTTGCCTCCTGTCCGTTCAGTGAGTCAAAACGAAAGGCTTTGGCGATTAAACGGTGGCAATTCGATTCGCCCGGTTCCGGGCTCCGGTGTTCATATACTACCAGGAGATTTCCTCCAATTGATCGAGTTTTTTCCCGTGCTAAAAACTGCACTTCGGGGAGTTTGCAGTCGAGCGACCAGCCTCTGTCTTTTACCTCAATTTCAGCCAGAAAAATTCCACCCCTCAAATCGGGTTGTGGGTCTGTGGGCATGATGATTCCTGCATAGGCTGCAGTATCGTAGCTGGGTTTGAATTTTCGAGGTATGGTGCGTACCGGAGGGGTACAGGCATAACTTAGAATGAGGATACAAATTACTGGCAGTAGACGCATGGCTATAAGTTCTTTTAGAAAAGGTTCCGGGCCTCTCAAAACTTGAAAGGCCCGGAATAAATTTCAATACAAAAGAACAAATAAATGCAAATACAAAGGTGGGAAAATTAGCGAATGCGCTCTTTTCCCATTTCAATTCCTGCTATTCACCTAGGGAGTTACTACCTGATTGTTTGCAGTTCCGCTCAGGTTTTGCAGGTTTACAACCTGAGGTGTCAACTCAAATTTGAGCAGGTCTTCCTCGTGCCGCAGCCAGTCATTCAATTCTGCATTTGCTTCCATATTGGTCTGGAAAAGAATGCAAGCCAGGAAAAGACCTGCTTCTTCGCGCGGGATTACCTGGATGTTACGCTTGGTAAAAATCCGTTGCAAACGCTGCATTTTTTCCAAGGATGGATCATGAGCCAGGATAAGGGCCCAGGGTTTTGGAATTGCGGTGGCTGTTGGCTGTGCAGCCGGCTCGGCCTGTGCCGGAACCAATTGTGGTACCGGATCTTCCCGGTAGTAGCTGTTTTCTTCAGCCAGAACACCGGGGACAATACCCGATTTGGGCTGAGTCTGAGGGTCCGGTTCATCCGGAGTATTTAATACAAATTTTGGTAAAACTGCGGCACCGTCTTTATCGCGTTGCTTGCCAAACCAGGTTGCAAAAAACACAGAAATAACCATGAAGAATGCCACGATTCCCCCAAGCCCTGAACTCCTGGACGGAGCAGTGGATTGGGCAAATGCAGGCGAAGTTGGTGAATAGGGGCCTTTGCGCGCTTCGAACAATCGAATTGCGACGTAAACAAAGGCTACAAAACCAAAAAACAACCAAAGGAGGATCATCTTAAATACTGTTTAGTGTGTTCAGATTAGATTAGAGGTTGGTTGGTCGCCTTGTCTGAATTGTGATACAGTTTTTAGTGAAACAATGGGTTTTAATACTGGGCTGAATGGGTTTGCCCGACATCAGTTTATTTGTTGCAGTTAGTATGATATACACGGCTGGTTCAATAACTGATATGCAACAAAACCCCATTTGTATTTAGAAAAGTGCCCGTGTACCAAAAATTGGGTAAACTTTAACGCTCGTTAAATGGAAACGTATTCAAAGTTCCTACAATTAAACACACTATTGTAGAGATGCGATTTATTGCGTCTACGTTCAGTTGTTTAGAGATTAAGACTATTGAGTTCCAGATTTCGCTGGAGACGCACATGTAGCGTAGCGACGCGATACATAAGTACTTAGGATTTTATTACCGCAAAAAGGAAACTATTGAGTTCCAGGATTTGCTGGAGACGCACATGTAGTGCGTCTGTACTTGAGAAGGGATTTAAAGAGAATTTGTGAAATGGTTGTAGTTTTGTTGTTCTTATGCATCTGAGCAGTTTACATCTTATTCAATTTAAAAACATATCCAGTCAGAAACTGGAGTTTTCACCGCGCATCAATTTTCTGGTGGGTTTAAATGGGGTAGGAAGACCAACCTGCTTGGATGCCATCCATTTTTTATGCTTAGTCAGAAGCCATCGAAGCATTCCGGATAAGAATTTGGTGAAAACCGATTGTGATTTTTTTCGACTCGATGCACAAATGGTCTTGGATGAGCAATCCAAGCATTTGGTAGCAAAGTACCAGGTGGGAAAAAGAAAAGAATTTGAACTCAATGGTGCAGGGTTTTCCAAAATGAGCGATTACATTGGGACCTTTCCTGTTGTAATGATCGCGCCGGATGACGTATCGCTTGTATCGGAGGGCAGTGAGGAGCGGAGGCGGTTTTTGGATACGACAATTTCACAAATTGATCCGGCTTATCTGGATGCGCTGATCCGATACAATCAGCTATTAAAACAGCGCAATGCGCTTCTTAAAACGTTTGCAGAAACAGGACGCTTTGACCCGGATTTACTCGGAACCTACAACCTGCAAATGCTGGAGCCGGCTGATGTTGTTTTCAACGCGCGAAAAGCCTTTGTAACTGCATTTGAGCCGGTACTAAATACGTTTTACGCGGCTATTTCTGGTGACAAAGAAAGCATTCAAATGGAATACACCTCCGATTTGCATACCGCTTTGATGTCGGACCTGCTGGCCACTTCAGAGGCGAAGGATCGGATTTTACAGCGAACCAATAAAGGGCCACACAAAGACGACCTGGACCTTCAGATTGATGGCCTGGCAGCCAAAAAATATGCATCCCAGGGCCAACTCAAATCCCTGTTGCTTGCATTGCGACTGGCTCAGTACGAACTATTGCGTAAAGCAAGGGGAACAGATCCGCTGCTATTGTTGGATGATATTTTTGACAAACTGGATGAAAACCGGGTAAAACAACTCATTGGCTTAATCATCCAGGAAAACTTTGGTCAACTGTTCATCACAGATACTCACCGGGATCGGATGGAGCAAATTCTGGAGGCTTTTCCGGGTGACCATCGTTTTTTTGAAGTGGATAATGGAGAGTTTACCACCAGTGTGTAAAAAACATGTTTGGGATTTGAGCACTAACCCAAATCCCAAACACGTAATCAATTAGTCCAGGTTTTTAACCGAGCCGGCTCCGTTGACCGACTGGCTCACCCGTGGATTCCCTTTATACAATACCGAACCTACTCCACTGACACTGGCGTCCAGGTCTTCCGAAACATTGCAGTGAACGCTGCCTGCACCAGATACACGTGCCTCACAGGTTCTGACTTTAAGTTTTTCATTGTGAATTTCTCCCACCCCACTGATATTTGCATACAATTTGTCTGCTGATCCGTTTAGTGTAATAGAGCCACTGCCACTCACTTCACAATCAATTTGTTCAAATCTAACGTCTGCAGTTTGCAGGGATGAAACTCCGCTGATATGTACGTTCAATTTTTCACCTTCGAATACGTCCATGAGTTCTACCTCACTGGCCCCCGACAGATAGATATCTTCGAGGTTTTCAGTAAAAATCTTTATTTCTATGGATTGATTGAGTGAGAATCTTCCGTCCATTTCAATTTCCAGGGTCTTGTTCTGGACGATTGGATTTAATAGTTTTTGAATGTTCTCATAGGTTTTAATTTCAATGGCAGGTTCGTTGCTTTTATAAACCTTTATGTTGGAAACCAGGGAAAGGTTTATCCCATCAAAGGATGAAAGTTCTTTTCGTTTGGTGATTATTTCACCTTCTCCGACAACTCCGCCCATAGAGTGGGTAAGGTCGGTAAAGATGCTTTTGCCAAACAGGACTACACCAACAGCAAGCATAAACAAGAGTAAATAGCGCATAGGAAAAGTAGGAATTGGTTAAACGTTAATTAATTGCAAAGCCTCAGATTCAATCAGCTAAAACAAGGATATTTGTTGGACTCTTAGAGCGTATTTAAAATTTCATGCTTGGGTTGCAAACCCCAAATACGCTCTACTTTTTTTTGGACACCTATTAACAGCAAATGGTTACAGTTCTGGTATTGTTTTTACAAATTTCAAGTGCGTTCCAAGTTGGAGGCCTGGAATCTGTTGTGCAGTGGGTCCAAGGTACCAGTCATGATTTTGGCACCATGGAAAAAGGCATTACTCAATCTGTTGATTTTGAATTTAAAAATACCAGCAAGGTTCCATTGGTATTAGAGACCGTTCGAACGACCTGTGGTTGCACGGCCGCAGATTGGGATCAGGAACCGGTGGAGCCCGGTGCTACCGGAAAACTGCGTATTGAGTACGACGCATTTCAAGCAGGGGCGTTTAAAAAGAAAATTCGAGTGTTTTTTGTAGAGCAAAAAAAGCCTGAAATTCTCTGGATAGAAGGAACTGTGGAATAAACAATACAGGACAGACTCCAGGGTTTTCCCTAACTATTTCATGAATTATTGAATGAATCCTTCTCTCTGAAAGTATTCTATTTGGTCGCCTCCCAACATAAGCTGCTTTATTAAGCGTGTTTGGCTAGGTGGGAGTACTGCGCTGTGTATCCCGGTTTTCAGGTACAGCCCATTGTTTCTTATTCGCCTGATTTCATCAAAAACTCCTGCATCAATGAATTGTTGATGGGTATTTGCTCCGCCTTCCACAAGCAGGCTTGTAATGCCCGTCTGTTTCAAATAGTCTAACATATCCTGGATCCAGGAGGCTGATGTTGTATTCAAAAACGTAGTTTGTAAATAGGTTTTATCCGAGCGTGTTTCACCCAGGATCAGGGTTGGCGAGGAATCACTGAGCAGGTGGTGGTTGCTTGGAATTCTTTGGTTCAAATCAAGGGCGATCCGCAGCGGTGAAGGCCGGGTAGGGTAGAAGCGATTGTTTAATTCAGGGTTGTCGGTGATTGCAGTGAGTTCCCACCAAAATTGCTCCGGTTTCTGAACGCCAGGTGTGGGTCAGGCGGTTTGTTGCAGGGGCGGAAATGGCCGTTTGCTCACCTGTTTTTGATATAAATCCATCCGCACTTTCAGCCCATTTCAGGATGATGTAGGGTTGCTGGGTATGTATGTGTTTTAAAAAAACGCGGTTGAGCCATTCCCCCTCTTCTTGGAGCACATCGGTCAATACATGTACCCCCAGCCCCCGGAGCCGTTCAATGCTTTTTCCTGCTACAAGTGGATTCGGGTCGGTATTTGCAATAACCAGGGTTTTGATTTGGTTTTTGATAACTAAATCCACACAGGGAGGCGTTTTGCCAAAATGAAAACAGGGTTCCAGATTGCAATACAAAGTGGCATCCGGGATTCGGTGTTTATCCTGGGGTTTTACTGAATCAAAAGCATTTACTTCGGCATGCGGGCCGCCATATTTTTGATGCCATCCTTCTCCAATAATTTCTCCATTGTGTACCAGGACAGCACCTACAAGCGGATTGCTGCGGGTCAGACCACTGCCGCGACGGGCGAGTTCAAAACACCGGCTGATATACCGTTCGTGAGTGGTCATTTGCCAGTGATCTGGTGCTGGCCCAACTGTTTTTCCATTGCTTGCTGCAATGACAGTGCCTCTGCTCTTGCTGCTGTTGCAAAGTCTGTACCGCTGGAAGCATATAAGATGCTGCGGGACGCGTTTACAAGCAGGCCGCAATCGGGAGTAAGTCCGTGCGTGCACAGCCCTTCCAGGTCGCCGCCCTGGGCTCCGATACCGGGAACCAGCAGGAAGTTGTCGGGAGCAAGCTTGCGGATTTGTCGGAAGGCTTCCGGGTGGGTGGCGCCTACGACAAACATCAATTCATCGGGTCCGGCCCATTCACGGGCTTTGAGAATTACTTTTTCAAACAATTCGGTATCCGTTTGGTCTTGCGTGCTTCGCTGAAAATCGGCACTTCCCTGGTTGGAAGTTAGCGCAAGCATGATCACCCACTTATCCTTAAAGCCCAGAAATGGAGTAACACTATCTGCGCCCATATACGGAGCAATGGTAATGGCATCGCAATGAAGTTGGTTGAAAAAGGCCTCAGCATATTTCTTGCTGGTATTGCCAATATCGCCTCGTTTGGCGTCGGCAATAACCAGGTGCCCGGGTCCGATGTACTGAATGGTTTGTTCCAGAATCAACCAGCCTTTCGGGCCTATTGCCTCATAGAACGCGAGGTTGGGTTTGTATGCTACACATAGATCCCTGGTGGCATCAATGATTGCTTTGTTGAACTCGAGTACGCCGTGTTCCTCATTTTGAAGGTGGGCTGGCAGGCGTTCCGGGGCGGTGTCAAGCCCAACGCATAAAAAACTTTTTTTGTCGAGAATGGATTGAATTAGTTCCTGTCTGTTCATGCCACAAAGATACAGCAGTACCCATCAGTTTGATTGTTCATCCAAGCCCATTTTATGTTGTTTTTTCAAAAAAGAGAATGCACTCCGTGGGTTTTTATGTCTTCCAGGTCCTTTTCAGGTTTAAATAGCCAGGAATTGTTGTGCATGTTGCCGGTTCTGCGGTTCTTTGTGAGCGAATTCAGTTTTTACTTAACCTTGCCATTGCACCCTGTCTGAACAGATTCAGAATCTAAACACAAGATTGCCTGCTTATGAAATGGATCCTCACCTGTTTGTTGTTTTTGCCCCTCATGGTATCCGCTCAGAGTTTTCATGCTGTTTTTCCCGATCTGGAAGGGGAGGAGTTGTTGGACAGTGTAGCATCCAACTACAGACCACAGGTTGTTTTGCCTTGGTCGATGGCACGCGATACGCTCTTTTCCAAGGTTTTGGTTGGGGCTGATGACAGTCTGGAGTGCATTTATTCCGGCCACAAACTCTACCTGGACCCAACGGCGGATCCGACAGAAGCTGTGTACTTGGGTGGACAGAATAATGGTATGAATACAGAGCATTTGTACCCGAAGAGTAAGGGCGCCGAACAGGGCAATGCGTACAGCGATATGCACCATCTTTTTCCTACAAAAATTCCGGTTAATTCAGCGCGTTCTAATGACCCATTTGGGGAGATTCCCGATCAATTAACCGACAAGTGGTTTTATCGAACAGCGACCCTGAGCTCAATTCCACCAGAAAATATTGATGCATATTCTGAAGATAAGGACGCCTTGTTTGAACCCCGGGAGTCAGTCAAGGGGGACGTGGCCAGAGCCGTTTTCTATTTTTATACCATGTACAAAGTACAGGCCTTTGCAGCGGATCCCAATTTTTTTGATTTGCAACGCGCTGCTTTGTGCGCCTGGAATGAGGCTGATCCGGCTGACAGTACGGAGTTAATTCGAAGCTATAAGATTGCGGCTTATCAGAGCGGGAAAGAAAATCCATTTGTTCTTGATTGTACACTTGCCCATCGGAGCTATTGCCCGGAGGTGCCTGCAGCTTGTTCCAGTTCATCCGTGGTTGATCCGGCCGAATCTTTGAAGCCCCATGCAGTTATCTTTCCTAACCCGGTTGCCGACCAGTTGAATGTGGAGGTACAATTGCCGGTTGCGGCCAAACTTTCCTGGAGTTTGTATACGGTGTTGGGACAGGAGGGAAGCGTCCGACAGTTGGATTCTTTGCCGGCGGGAACTCACCGACTGGTCCTTGATCTGCCGGATAATATCCCGGGGTGCAATTATATCCGAATCCTGGTTGAATCCCAAGAGCGGGTCTATGCGCTTGTTGTGCCGTTCATCAAAGCCTGAATTTGGTAGGTATTGAAACCACATCTATATATAGGGATGGTTTGCTGGTCCAATTTTTCAAATTGGTTCTCATAAAAAGGTGTAGTTTTGCGGCCCCAAACAAATTTACTACCCTGTATTTATATGGAATTTCTGACCCAAGCTTTAGACTTTATCCGGCACCTGGATGTTCATTTGGAGAACATCATGCAAGAGTACCAGTTGATGACTTATTTCATCCTGGCGCTCATTATTTTTTGTGAAACCGGACTGGTGGTTACTCCGTTTTTGCCTGGCGATTCTCTCTTGTTTGCTGCCGGAGCCATAACAGCTAAAACGGGAATTCTGAGTATCTGGGTTTTGATTCCCCTGCTCTTTCTCGCTGCATTGCTTGGTGATAATACCAATTACTTTTTTGGTAGGTACTTAGGAACCAAGGTCTTTGTTAAGGACTATTGGTTTCTCAAACGCTCCTATATTGATAAGACCCAATCGTTTTATGAAAAATACGGTGGTCGTACCCTGGTAATTGCTCGTTTCGTTCCAATCGTTCGGACGTTTGCTCCCTTTGTAGCCGGTGTAGGCAATATGACCTACCGGAAGTTTATTGGGTTTTGTCTGGCCGGTGGCGCGCTGTGGGTTACGGGCCTGACTCTGCTCGGCTATATTTTTGGAAGCACCCGGATTGTAAAAGAAAACTTCGAATTGGTCGTGCTGGGAATTATCGGGGTATCCGTACTTCCAATTTTTATTGAATTGATCCGATCCAGATTGAATAAGGGCAAAGAGGCGGAATAAACCGCGAACAAGCTTTTGCTTTTATCCGGCATGCTGCCTTTGCAGTCGTACTATTTTCTCGTACACATCGGTGTAGTCAAAAACCTCCAAGTCGCGTAAGAACTCAAGTGTTTGTCTTAGTTGCGGAATGCTTGAGACTCCTAACAGGAATGCCTGAATCTCAGGGGTCATGCTGTTGAAAATCAGGCCCAATTGATTCATGTTTTTGATAGGGGGGCGGACTGCAGCCAGTGTCCAATCTTCCAATTCAGCCTGTATGGCCTCCAGGAGTTGTCTGCTGGCTTCCGGCTTGCCTCCTCTGGCCAGATAACTGCTGTTTTCACCGTATTTCCCGTCGAGTTTAACCCCTCCCGCATTGATTCCATAGGCACAGAACCGGAATTGTTTGGGATTGAACCCATGGTATTTTTTCAGATCAGATTGCAATACATTGTGTTTTAGTTGAAGGTCTGTAGGCAGGGAATATTCCTGCATGGCTTCAAGGTAGGCTGCTGGGTGGGCAATGCCGCTCAATCCGGGCTTCAGCCCATGTTGATCGTACATTCTGGTGAGCACATCCAGTGTTTCATGGATAGCAGACGAATCATTTCTGTTGTCCCAGTGGATCATGATTCCATGGAGATTGGCTCCAAACAGGCGCAGGTATTCCTCGGTCATCATTTCCAGGAAGGAGGGGGCGAGGTTGTTTTCCGGACTGCGCATATTGTCGGTGCTGCCCAGTTTCATAGTAATTTGTAGGGTGTTGACCCCGTGCGCATCCACAAATTCCTTCAGGATTTTTTCACTCAATCTAAAATCCTCTGGAACTTTATTAATAGGGTAATTGGTCGCCGCGTCAACGGCAGAGAGTCCTGCTTCCATCCAGGATTCCAGTAGTTGAAAGGCTGTTTGCTGGTCGACGGTCCAGCCCCAATTTGCTGTACCCAGGATAAGGTCGGTTTGGTTTCGATCGAACATAGGTATCTGACTACTTAATCAGTGATTTCTAGAGCCTGCCTCTTTGCTCGTTGCAGATTTTCTTTTTTTCTCAATTTCAAGACCCTCATGGCCTTGATGTATTGTATGGCCAGTTTCTGGATATTTACCTTGCTGGAACTGGTGTCGTCAGCCCAGGTAACCGGCAGTTCATACAGTTGTATGTTTTGCCACTCGGCAACTGCGAGCAATTCGGTACTAAAAAACCAGCCATTGCTGACTGCTCCACCTTCCATAAGCTGGGTCAGGCAACTGCGTTTTAGCCATTTAAAACCGCACATCCCGTCTGAAAAATGGATGCCCAGGTACACTTTCAGCATTTTATTGAATGTACGGGAGATGAACTCTCGTTTCAGCGTTCGGCCGGTGACACGTGAACGGCGATGCAGCCTGGAGCCATAAACCAGATCGGCATTGCCGGCTACCAAGATTTCATGTGCTTCCAGAAAATGCGACAGATCTGTAGCAAGATCAAGGTCCATGTAGCCAACGACATCTGCGGTGCTTGCCGACCAGGATGTTTTAAGCGCCAGGCCAACGCCTTTTTCAGGCACTTGTAGGAAATGGACTCCATCGTGCGATTTGGTGAGAGCTTGTCCGATTTCCGGTGTTTGGTCGGTACTTCCATTGTCGGCAATAACAATGCGCCAGAGCGACCGGTCCGGGAAGTGTTCGCACAGGAAGGTGTGCAGGATATTAATTTGTGACGCGAGGGTTTCTTCCTCGTTTAATACAGGAATTGTAATGTCAAAGGTCATGAGAAAAGTGATTCCTGCGAAGGTAGTACCTTTTGATGTACCGTAGGAAGTCTCAGTGGGTCTAAAAACGAATAGGGGCGAAATGAAAATTGAATTGTGTGTTTTTGCTGCTGTTCTGGTTTTGTCGACATAAAACCTTTATTTTGTCTGAAATAAATGGTGTATCGCCGATCAAATTGGCAAACTGCTTACAGTCCTTGGATATTTGAACCATATGAAAGATTATTTGAAAAACCCGATCATTGTTTTCTTTGCCGGTTTATTGGCCATCTGGTTATTGTTCAACTTCATGAAAGTTGTTGTAAATTTGTTTTGGCTGGTAGTGCTGGCGTTTGTAGTGCTTTTTGCTTTCAATGAGCGATTCCGGCGGCTGGTGCAGCGTTTCTTTACAGCCATGTTTCGATGATGCCTGGTGAATACAATAAGAACATCACATAAACCCAATCTATATTTTAACTGATAAATCAACTTATGAGTACTGAACTGCAACCCATGCAACCCAAAAAGTTTTGGCAGCGCCCCGAAGGCGTTACCGGAGGTATATTTCTAGCTGCCATTGTTCTTGGGGGAGGATACTTGCTTTACACCATTTTGCCTACCCTGATTACCCTTGCACAAAACACCCTGTACCTTGCAGGGCTGTTGGCTGTTTTGGGAGCAGTAGTATATATGGTACTTGACCCCAAAATGCGCAACCTGGTATGGTACATGTATAAATCGGTCATGCGCTGGATCACCGGTATTTTTGTTCAGCTCGATCCAATTGGCATTCTGAAAAGTTATATTGATGAACTGAAAAACAATTTGGGTAAAATGAATACCCAGATTAGTAGCCTGAAAGGACAGATGTACAAGTTGGGCGAAATGATCAAGCAGAATCAGCGTGAGATCAAGACCAATCTTGGACTGGCCAGCAAAGCAAAGGAAACGGGCAAGGATTCGATTATGGTATTAAAAGCCCGGAAGGCAGGTCGTCTCCGTGAGTCCAATATGAAATTGGAAGATCTCTACAACCGCATGGAAGTACTTTATCGGGTGCTGACCAAGATGTATGAGAATTCTGAAATCATGTTGGAAGACCTGCAGGATCAGGTTTATGTAAAAGAACAGGAGTACAAAGCAATAAAAGCCAGCCACTCTGCAATTCGTTCTGCAATGAATATTCTTAGCGGAAACTCCGACAAGAAGTACATGTACGATATGGCTCTTGAAGCCATGGCTGAGGATGTTGGTCAGAAAGTAGGAGAAATGGAGCGATTCATGGACATGTCCAAAAACTTCATGGAATCTATTGACCTGCAAAACGGCGTATTTGAAGAAGAAGGCCGTGAAATGCTTGAGAAATGGGAAAAGGAAGGAGTATCATTCCTTCTGGGAGGCGAAAAGACGCAATTGATTTCAAAAGCCAACAGCGATTCAGAAGTGTTGGATTTAAATGAAGAGATCAAAGTGCCAAGAAAGGAAGATCGAGGAGGGAACCAATACGATTCGTTTTTCGATCAGTAATGCTTATTTGCCTGTGACGTGCTTGTAAAGCATTTCCCACAGGTGTTCATACGGAATCACCTCGATGAAATAGACTTGTCTGTTTACATCGGGCTTCAGATCCAGGAGGATATCCAATTCCTTCTGGATCTTTTTTTCGGAATTGGCTTCATCAAAGGGATGGTTGATGAGAGCGAGCAAGAGTTTGAGGAAACAAGCGCTGCGTTTGTTCAGGTCGTTTTCCAGGTATCGCTGCCGGTACTTGTCGAGCGCATCGCCGGAACGGCCTTTTTCACCATATTCTTTTGGATTCACAATATCAAATAAAATTGGCAGCAGCATGATTGGGATGTTCATTCCCTCCCGGTCCTTTTCAACTACATCAAACTTGTTCATGTAGCCCCCCAGTTTAAACTCACCACACACATTTACTATTTTATCTTTATCAAGCACGCCAAGTTCTCCTAGCAAATAAAAGTAGCCCAGGAGCAGATGAAAGTTGTCATGTGTCATCCCGGTTAGGCGCTGGTAATTGCTTTGCTGGCAGGCATAGAGGTAGGCATCCAGTGCTTCTTCATATGCTTGGATACCTATATAGTAGAAACATTTGACTTCATATCCTTTGAACCAGGGATAGTCTCCTTCACGTGCAAGTGTAAAATAATGTTGAAAGACCTCCTCCTGGTTATCTGGAGATTTAAGCTTGAGTTGGGCTATACAGAAAAGCTTTTGGAGTAGAATTGATTGGTGCTGTCCTCTGGTAAAGCTTGGCCGGTCTTTAAGGTTGTCAAGTGTTGATTCAATAAGCTGCAGGGATTCATGATGGGTTCCTCCGGAGGAGTTTTTAATCATACCAATCAGAAACAAGTGAAAAAGGAAGCGAATGGTACTTATTTCACCTTCCATCGCTTGCAGCTCTTCATAGTATGCTGAAGCTTTCTGGAAAACTTCATCGTTGGGTGAATTAGATGAAGCGTAATACATATCAAGTTCCTTATAGTATAAGAAGGCCTTCATTTCTGCGGCACGCTCCTTTTCGTATTTCCTGTACAGCTCTAGGTATTTTCCAAAACCAGTAAGGTCTGTTATGGTACTACCATAGTTGGAAACAATAGTTCTTGCAATTTCAGAATTAAGGTCGGTTAATTCCAGTTTGTCGGTTTGAGTCAGCGTTTGTTGTAGCAAGAATGCAGCAGCAACTTTTGCACCTCTTCCTTGGAGGAGTTGCGCAGCAGCAAAATCCTTATAACAGTTGGAGATTGCGCGCGATTGTTCGGTGAACATCGACTCGTTGAAGTCAATAAAGAAAACAGTGTTGACCAGTTGCCGGAAGAACTTGGCGCGGAGTTTTTTGTATTTGGGGTCTTTTGAAAAACTGCCAAAGATAGCCTCGGCAGCTTCGTCGTCGGAATTAAAGGTATCGCGCAAAATCCCTTCGTACAAAATCTCGGATTTTGAGTCTTCAAACTGTGTTACGCCCAGGATTTCAAGTTGCTTGATCTTGTTTTTATTGACAATTTTCACCAAGTCTTTAAGTGCTTTGAAATCAAGGGATTTCATAATGTACTGGTTATTAGGTTTATATATATATAAGGAATGGAAACTGACCGGTTTGAAAACTGGTTTTTTGTCCTTTGATCGAAAAGTGAACGGTCGCATCTTTGTACTACAAAAGAAAACAAAACACAGACCACACATCAATTCTCGTGCAAAATAAAGATTTCGCATTTGAATAGCATCAGACTCGGTTCGAAAAATGCATTCTGACCAAGATATTTGCAGGAAGTGTGAACTTCTTTTTGAAAAGGCCATTTGAAAACGAATAAACTAAATTAATAATATGAAAAATTAAGTTTCGAAATAAAAATCGATAAGTAATCTAAAATTAATCGTGTAAGATTCTGCTAATCAGCAAAATAGCCTTTGGAATCACACAAAATATTTTTGATAAATTAAAAGAAAGCATTTTTCTGTGTCTGAAAAATGCCTGGTTGGATGTGCAATCTGACTGGGTTAGAATGTCGTTTTTTGTCCTGTGACTGTCTGCAATGAGTTTAGACCTTTGTGTCATCACAAAATCAAAAATCGAAACTCATGACACTGGCAACATTACTTCTTAGCTTTTTCTTTTCTTTTTCAGGTATTGACGGGACTGCAACCTTGGATAGTTCTTTGCCAGGCGATACAATGGAGCAGGAAAATATTTCACTTGAAGGTCAAGCTTGTGTAGAGTACATCACACCTGCTGATGGTGATTTCTAAAGAGATAATAATTTAATACAACTAGATATATTTTGATGGCCCCCGCTACAACGAATATTTTTTAATCCACCGCTTCAACGTTCTTTTTTTAATCTGATTTGTTGTGCTCATGATGCAGCTAAAGACAACTGAGACGGATACAAACATACTGTTTCAGCCCACTTAAGTGAATACAGGGGTCAACAAAATACGCTTTATTGATCAACGGGTAATGTCCATGACATTACCCGTTTGATTTTTTAAGCGCTTTTTTAAGATATTTTCTTGGCGCTCGAGACTTTTTCCGTACTTTTCGGGGTCAAAATATCCAAACGAAGGGTGGAAACCTTTAATCTGCCTTTAATCTTATCGTTTATCTATGCGAATCCAATTTAGCCTTTCTTGTCAGAAAGGCACGATTATCCCCATAAATTACCAGTCGGAGATATCGAGCTGGATATTCAATGTGTTGGCAAATGCCGGCGCAGAGTTGTCCGCACATGTGCAAAAAATGGGTTTTGACCTGAGTGCACGCAGTTTCAAGCAGTTTACGTTCAGCCCGCTTGCTATCTATCCCTATGAAATGGACCAGGCCCGCCAGGAGTTTCGGCTCCTTGGAAATCAGGTAAAATTGAGCATCTCAATTTATCTTGAACGGGGTTTTGAGCAACAGGTCGTCCATCTATTCCGCCAAACCCCCTTGGAACTGGGAACTCTGGATGGGAATCAGGCCATTTTTGAAGTCAAACACTGGCAAATTCTCCCTTCCGCAAATCTCAGCGAGCAAATGCAGTTTAAAGCATTCTCTCCGATTTCAATAACCACTGTAGAGGAGGGGAAAACCGGCAACTTGTACATTTTGCCCGACAGCGAATTTTATGATGTGAGCTTTTTCCATCACTTAGTGCGCCGGTTTAAAGCAGCCAAAGATTATAAGTCACTCGCCCAACTAAAATTACTGGATCCTTCCTTTCCAATGGAGTTCAAACTGTTGGGGCCATCCAAATCCCGCCTGATTCACCTGAAACCCAATGCCGAGAGCATTCAGCAATTGCGTGGTTTTACCTATGAGTTTGAGGTAAATATGCCCATCCATCTGATGGAATATGCATACTACTCCGGTTTTGGTGAATTTCCCTTCTTAGGATTTGGCTTCGTGGAAATAAAACAGTGAAAATAACAGTTATGTACATTTAGGTCTGAAAGCCATTGTTTAAGTCTAAGGTTATTCCACCTTATATTCCTAGGGTACGTTTCTAATAATGTTTCGTGTATATGCGACACCTCTCTTTTGCCACTTTATGTTTTCTGCTTGCCAGTCTTGTAGTCAGTTCTTGCGGTTCTGACGAAGTAAACTATGCAGAAAATTTGATCGGGACCTGGCAGCTGACCAGCGCCTCCCGCAACGATGTTCCTACAGAAACTCTGGTGGGTACCTGGTTTGAATTTACAGACGGCCAGGTTTTGAGAACAAATCTCCCAATGGGTTCAGAAGATGGTTTTTCTTATGAAATCACTAAAAATAAAATACACCAGAAATCACCCATGGAAGTGGTGTATGAAATCCAATTTCTTCTGGAAGACACCCTGGTTCTGGAAATGGAAAGCCGTGGTGTCGTATTTGAACTTGGGTTTATACGCGGAGAGCAGGCACCGGTAAACAATACTGCTCCGGTGGAAGGGACTGAATCCATCAATCCGACCGAACCTACCGAGATCATCGATTCCGAATAACAGAAAATGCAGTGTAGTTTGTGCTACACGCCGGTTTCATTAAACGCGCTCTAAAACCAGTGCGTACCCCTGACCAACTCCAATGCACATGGTGCACAGGGCATATTGTTTGTCCATACGATGTAAGGCCCGGGCTGCGGCAAGTGTAATTCGTGTTCCGGACATGCCCAGCGGATGTCCCAAGGCAATTGCTCCGCCGTATGGGTTAATACGTGGATCCATATCCTGGAGGCCCATTTTGCGGATGCAAGCCAGGGATTGAGCTGCAAAGGCCTCATTTAACTCAATAACATCCATTTTATCCAGGCTCAGGCCTGCCTTTTCCAAGGCTTTACGGGATGCCTCAACGGGGCCGATGCCCATGATTCTTGGTTCAACTCCTACGACGGCTGAAGACACGATTCGGGCAAGTGGCCTCAAATTGTGCTTGGCAATTGCCTGTTCACTTGCAACCAATGCTGCTGCTGCTCCATCGTTTAGCCCGCTGGCATTCCCGGCCGTTACAGTTCCTTCTTTTCTGAATGCAGGGCGCAATTTGGCTAACACCTCCGGCGTGCTGTCGGGCTTAATAAACTCGTCGGTATCAAAAATGATGGGGTCTGCTTTTCGTCGTGGAATTTCAACGGATACAATTTCCTCGGTGAAAATTCCATTTTCGCGTGCAGCAGCAGCCTTTTGCTGCGAATGTGCTGCGAATGCATCCTGATCTTCCCGACTTATCTGGTACAAATCAACCAGGTTTTCTGCTGTTTCCCCCATGGCATCTGTGCCATATAATTCATGCATTTTAGGGTTTACAAAGCGCCATCCGAAACTGGAGTCATACAACTTGGAGTCGTTTCCAAACGCCTTTGCAGATTTACTCATAACATAGGGCCCACGGGTCATGTGTTCGACACCACCAGCGATGTATAGATCACCATCGCCAACATTGATGCTGCGTTTGGCATGGATAATAGCCGACATCCCGCTGGCACACAGGCGATTGATGGTTTCTCCGGGAACAGAAAATGGGATTCCCGCCAAAAGTGAAGCCATGCGGGCAACATTTCGGTTGTCCTCTCCAGCCTGATTTGCGCAACCAAGGATAACTTCATCCAGTTGGCCGGGATCCAGGTTGGGGTATTTGGCCATTAATTTTTGCAATACAATGGCTGCCAAGTCGTCGGTACGAACCGGAGAGAGGCTGCCGCCAAATTTACCAATTGCGGTGCGTACACCATCTACAATAAATGCGTCTTTCAAATGCGTCATGTTGGTAGGTTTCCTTAGGAGCTTAGTTTTTATTCAGGTTGAAGTTGGCCAGATAATCTTCCCAGGTTTGATTTTCGTACTTTTTTTCAGCAATAAACAACAGGATAGGGTATAAGGTCCCTACATCCTGATATCCTTTTACAACAGTAATAACGGATAAATCCGGGTTTATAAAGGCATACGAAGGGTAACTCATACTGCCGCTCAACAATTCTGCCGCGATCTCATTGTATCCACGGCGGCCTTGAGGTACAAAGGTATAGGTGCGGTTCCCTACTTGAATGTCACCCTTGTATTCTGCATCCAATTTTACCGGATAGTACAGGGTGTTTATTGTCCTGGCTATAGTTGTATCCAGAAAAGTAGTGGCGTCCATTCTCTTGCACCAGCCACACCAATCGGTGTACACATCAATAAAAATTGGACGAGGGGCTTGTTGGGTGAGTGCCACTGCTTCTTCCACCGAATACCAATGGATTACATTCGGGTTGTTCTGCCCTTGTGAATCCTGGGCAAATGCTGATCCTGGGATAAGCAAAAAGGCTAAGTACCCGAAGGCTTGAATCCAATTTTTCATAGCATGAATTTTTTGAAAGAATCATTGAAGAAACATGATTCGATGCAGAATGTTGCAAAAGTAAGACAATGGCCGCAATCCACGGGCTAAACGACCGTCCGGATTTCTTTTTAGGTTTCTTTCCCGGATTTCATCTTGGCAAATGCATGTATTTTTGAGTTTCCTATCATCAGTCGGTGCAATACTATGAATACGATTCTGCTCTTTTATGTTACTCACGAAAATATGGAGGCGGCCAACCAGCTCTGCCAACAACTTTTGGATCAAAACCTCATTGCCTGTGCAAATCTGATTCCTATTGATTCCATGTATCATTGGGATGGAGCGGTGTGTACGGAAGGAGAGGTGGTATCTATCCTTAAAACCGATCCTGGATTGGAGGACCGGGTGGAGCAAACAATTTTGGCGCTTCATCCATACTCTATCCCGTGTATTCTTCGGATGGAGGCGAAAGTGAATGCTGCGTATTACGATTGGGTATGTAACCAGGTGCAGAAAGACCGCTAGGATTTGTGTAAACTGCGTGGATAAGGTGCAACGTCCTGGCTGGCAAACTCCTTTTTCAGGTATTTAAAGTATGCGACCATTCCGATCATCGCGGCATTGTCTGTGCAATATTCGAAGGCAGGAATGTAGGTATTCCATCCCTCTTTTTGTCCCAGTGCTTCAAACTGTGTTCTGAGTTGGGAGTTGGCACTTACCCCACCTGCAATGGCAATTTCTTTTACTCCGGTTTGTCTGGCGGCTTTCCGGATTTTGCTCAGCAAAATATCTACGATTCCGGTTTGAATGGAGGCGCAAATATCGTTCAGGTTTTCTTCTACAAAGTCCGGATTGTTTTTTTTCTGATCTCTCAGGAAGTAGAGGATCGAGGTCTTAATGCCACTAAAACTGAAGTTCAGTCCCTGAACAGAGGGTTTGGGAAATGGGAAAACAGCCTTTCCTTCCCGAGCCAGCCGATCGATTATCGGTCCTGCCGGATAGTCCAACCCCAGCATTTTTCCGGACTTATCAAACGCCTCGCCAGCCGCATCGTCGATGGTGGTTCCGAGGAGTTCCATGTCCAGGTGATCCTTGACCAAAATAATTTGGGTATGGCCGCCACTTACTGTCAGACAAAGAAATGGGAATTTGGGCATGGGGTCCTCTGCAAAGTGGGCCAGGACATGTGCCTGTAGGTGATCCACCTCAATAATAGGAATATCCAAGCCCAGGGCCATGGCTTTTGCAAAACTGGTTCCAACCAGCAGGGAACCCAAGAGGCCGGGGCCTCTGGTAAATGCAATGGCACTCAAGTCATCTGCCTGGATGCCGGCTTTGGAAAGTGCTGTCTGGACAACCGGTAAAATATTGGCCTGGTGGGCACGGGATGCAAGTTCGGGAACCACACCACCATACTCCCGGTGCATTTCCTGGTTGGCAATGCAGTTAGACAAGACTCTTCCATCCCGAATAATGGAGGAAGAGGTGTCGTCGCAGGATGATTCAATAGCAAGAATGGTGGTATGCATACGCCCTTAACAGATAAAAACTGGCTTTGGTTTTCAATAAACCGGAGAGGGGAGGGGCGAAGTTAAGAGATTCTATTGGTCTGTAATTCAGAAAAAAACGAAAAGAAGGCAAAATCCCTTAGTGGTTTGGTCAAAATCAGTAAATTTGACCCAGGCTATATGCTTTCAATTCCTTATGGACCAACTCTCCTTTCCTGGATAGACCCCTCGTTTGACCCCGACAAGTCGACGTCGTATGACCTGTTCCTAATTGCCGGAATGGACGGTGTTTCGTTTTTGGTTCGGGATGCCCAGGGGACCATTATGGTTTTAAAATCCTGGGATTTTTCTGTGGTGCACGGGGATACATTGGGCGCAGCTTCCCTCCTGCGAACTATTGCAGGGTCGGATAAGCACATCAACCTGACCTATCGAAAACGATGGGCTGCGGTTTCTACCCCCTGGTTAAGTCTGGTGCCAAACAGACTGTACAAGGCCGATGCGCTCTCGGATTATTTTGAATTGTTGTTGGATTCAGGTGAACACAGTTACGGTGCCTTCCCCATAGCAAAACAGGGTATGATGCTGTTGTACGCACAGAAAGCATCCATCGGTAAACTTGTTGGAAATCTGAATGCAGGAGGAACAGAAATTCCGCTTGCTGGGGTGTTGTTGTCGGGAATTCAAACCCACCAACAAACGGTATTTCTCAATATTCGTGCGTATTCAGGACAGGTGTTTGTGATAGACAGAGGGAGTTTGCTGTACTGCAATGGATTTTCATTTGATTCAGCGGATGATTTGCTGTATTTTATCTTGCTCGCCTACGATCAGTTCCGTTTGAGTCCGGCTGAAGTTCCTTTGAAACTGGCCGGGAATATTCTCGAAAACGGCGTTTTGTACAAAATGCTTTACCGGTATATTCGGACGCTAGAATTTGTTAGCAAGCCGGGAGGGTTGCGATGGAGTACCCAGTTGCAGCTAGAGAACCCACATTTGTATTTTGATTTGCTTTTGCTGGCTACCAGTCCAATTACTGCAGGAGAATAGTCTGTTTTCCTGGATATCAATTACTGAACAGATTTAATTTAATGAGAATAATAGGAGGAAAGTTTAAGGGGCGGCGGTTTAACCCACCAGCAGATAACTGGCCCACGCGACCGACCACGGATTATGCGAAGGAGGGCTTGTTCAATATCCTGAACAACCGGCTGGATTTCCAGGATACAGTTGTTCTGGATTTGTTTGGCGGTACTGGTAGCCATTGCTACGAGTTTATTTCAAGGGGCTGTGAACAGGCTACTTATGTAGACAAATTTCCTTCTTGTGTGCGTTTTGTGCGGAAAACTGCAGCTGCTCTCGGTGTGGAGAATAATTTGCGGATTGTTCAAATGGATGTCTTCAAATTTATCGCCAAGACCTCAGAAACCTATGACTATATTTTTGCCGGTCCGCCCTATCAATTGCCAACAATAGATACCATTCCGGACCTTATCTTTGAACATGGCTTATTGAAACCGGATGGTTTATTTGTCATGGAACACAACCCCAATCACAACTATGCGGAGCACCCCAAACTGGTAGAAGTCCGGAATTACGGAAAAACGATTTTTAGTTTTTTTAAAGATACTCTTTAACCCAAAACAAGCACGATTATGTCCATTCAACTTGATAATGCCAAACAAAAAGCCCGATTGGTGTTGCGCCGGTCGCTGTGGGTTTTACTCGCCTGTTTTCTTGTTTTTTCTGCAGGCTACTACTTTTGGAGAACGTTTACCAAGAGCGAAGGGACCCGCACCGGGGTGCTATTTAAAATTTCCAAGAAAGGGTATGTTTTTAAAACTTATGAAGGCCAGCTACATCTTAGTGGGAGTCAACTTATGACCAAGCAGAGCGTCTGGGACTTTTCTGCTAAAGACTCCGATGTATATCGTAAACTTCAAAGTTTGGAAGGGCAGACTGTGAAGTGTTACTACCATGAGTTGGTAGATGCTTTTCCGTGGCAAGGTGATACCGACTACATTGTTTACGATGTAGATGTGCTCAAAACAGAGTAACCCAATAGGCTATTAGTCTTCTCCGTTTGCCGGTTCGTTCACAGTACCCGTTCTGGGTATGATGGGTTTGTTATCCGGCTTGGGAAGGTCTGGAGCAGGCTTTTGTGGTTGAGGCTTTTTACTTGCAATTTTAGCGCGTTCTTTATTGGCGAGGTATTTATCAATCAAATTTGCCTTGAACATGCGCTCTTCCAGATAAAGCCGCTCAGGGCGTATGCTGCGATTGATATACTTTTCAATCATCAGACTGGCTATTGGTGCCGCATACGATGAGCCCCATCCAGCATTTTCTACGTATACCGCAATAGCAATTTTCGGGTTTTCCTTAGGTGCAAAAGCGAAGAAAACTGAGTGGTCGTCACCATGTGGGTTTTGGCTGGTTCCGGTCTTGCCACACACCTGAATATCCGGAATGGCACAGGAAGTCGCGGTACCTTTAATAACGCATTTTGCCATGCCTTCAATTACGGTTTCGAAATGCTTTTTATCAATGCTGATGGTCCGCTTTTCTCTGAAGCGCTGCGGGATTGGTGTATTATCTTTGAATTTTTTAGCGAGGTGCGGTGGATACCAGTACCCTTTGTTTGCAATCAAGGCTGCTAGGTTGGCCATCTGCAGGGTGGTAAGTTGCAATTCGCCCTGCCCAATACCAACCGACATAATTGTTGGTGAGCGCCAGCCTCCCAATTTCTTGGGGTATACTTTATCGTAGTATTCCGGAGTCGGAATGTTGCCCGCACTTTCATTGGGGTAGTCGATGCCTAATTTCATTCCCAGGCCCATTTCGGTGCAGTACTTGTTGAAATTTGCCAGTCCTTCATGTGGTTTGGAAAAACCGAATTCGTCAACTAAATCGCGGAATGCTGTAAAGTAGTAGGTGTTACAGGAATAGGCGATTGCATCTTCTGCATCGCGCAGCGGGCCATGTCCGTGGCATTTATACAGCCTTCCTGCATAGAAATAACCGCCATGGCATGAGATTCCGCGGTTTTTATTCAATGTGCCTTCCTGTAGGCCTGCCAGTGTCACCACAGTCTTAAAGATGGATCCAGGGGGGTATTTGGCCATTACAGTGCGGTCGAAAAAGGGCTTCAGCGGGTCGGTCAGCAATTGACTGAATACCTGCCCGCGTTCCTGATTCATTGTCAGCTGGTTGGGGTCGTAGGTAGGAGCACTGATCATGGCCAGAATCTCACCCGTTTTCGGTTCGATGGCCACGATACTTCCTGTTTTGTTTTGAATCAACTCCTCACCATACTTTTGAAGTTCCACGTCAATGCTGGAAATCAAATCAGATCCTGAAATGGCCGCAGTATCCCTTTTTCCGTCATCGTATTTTGCTACAATCCGTCCCAGGTTGTCCTTCAATTGAAAGTTGGTTCCCTTTACGCCGCGGAGGTAGTCTTCGTATTCGGATTCGAGTCCGGCAGCACCAATGTAATCGCCAGGCTGGTACACGCCATTGCCCCGTTCGATGTCGCGCTGATCAACTTCGTTGATATAGCCCAGTACGTGTGCGCCAACGCTGTATGCATATCCACGGATATTACGAACCTGTACAAAGAATCCGGGATACTGGTAAAGTCGTTCCTGGAGGACTGCGTAGGTTTCAATAGGGATTTTCTTTTTGAAAACAAAGGGTACATTTCTTGAAAATCGACCACTTCTCCAGTCTTTTTGGAGGTTGTCAAAATACTCTTTCTGATCAATATGAAGCAGATCACAGAATGCCTGAATGCGTTTGAGATTCCCTTCGGGGGAGCGCATGTCCTTATCCACCTGGTTGTAGGTCACCATGAGGTCGTACATGGCGTTGTTATTTACCATCAGTTGGTTGTTCCGGTCGTAAACCAGCCCCCGGGAAGGGAAGACGGTTAGTTTGTCGATGGTAGTGGCATCGGCTCTTCGGCGGAAGTCCTTATTGATGAGCTGTAGTTGTGCGGCCTTAAACAGGATAGCCGCTGCACACACCAGGAATGCGATCCGAATATTTCGTTGTCTTTCTAATTGAATTCCCATGGATGAACATGCTTAGTTTTTGGGATTAGACAAAAATACAAAAACAACAACGAAAATCATGGATAAACCCCAGGATGCCAGGGTTTTTAACGTGATCGTCGAGAAGTATACGAAGGTAAAGGCATCAACTGCAAACAGCCAGAACAGACAACAGAAGAAAAAGATTGCTGCAACTTGAGCGAACCAAACCCAGCCAAAGTGGTGTGGAGAAGGTATGGTCTCTTTTCCTGAAAATCCACCTTTGGGTTCGTAGGCATTGAGAATAAATGGTCGGATGTAGGCTGCAAAGGCACCCGCACTGGCACCTATTCCGATTGTTCCGTAAATAAAATCTATGAGCAGGCCGCTGAAAAAGCCTGTTATTACTGCAATTGGAGTGCTGATTTCAATAGGTAGAAGCAGGATAAACAGAGGCCACAATAGAATATTAAAATAGGGGCCTACCAATAGTGCAATTTGTTTGAACAACAGGAGTTGCAACAAAAACAGAACGGCAAATCGCCACAAGGATGGATATATGGACTTACTGTTCATTCGAACTGGAATCTTTGAGTGCCGCCAATTCGCTGTAAAAAATATTTTTCACAATGTAGGCATCTGTGAATGTTGCCGGATCAGCACTGAGCCGCACAGGAATCGTATAAAAATTGCTGCCGTCTTTCAAACTGGGTTTCCCACTATAACCAATTAAGATATCCTTGGGGAAAAGCAATGAATACCCACTGGTGTAGATGGCTTCACCAGGTGTAATTTGGATGTGCTTGGGAATATCGTGCAAGGTCATTACACGTGGGTCTTTGCCATCCCATGAAAGCGAGCCAAATGCACCTGACTTGGAGAGTTTTGCAGAAATTTTGGTTTGTGGGTGCAGTAAGGACATGGCCAGGCAGTAATGTGGACTCACATGCCGTACAATCCCAATCAATCCATTGGTTGTTGCAACCCCCATATTGGTTTCAATACCTTCTGCGCTACCCCGATCAAGCATGACCCAGTTACTTTTGTTGCTGATCGAGTTGCTGATCACACGTGCGGCAATAAACTCATAATGCGGTCGGGTGATGTATTGCTTCAGGGAGTCTTTCAGACTGATTTCCAGCGTGTCCTGGCGGGCTTGCTGTTCGTTTTTAAGTTTGTAAATCTCCGTTTGAAGTCGGGCGTTATCTGCGCTCAGGCTGTCGGCCCGTTCTGCCAGATTGAAGTATTGAGCAACGCTTTGTCTTTTTTTTAGCACTGCGCCGCCAACCGTATTGGCTGTAAAACTCAGGATGCTGTTTTGCTTTGAGTTAAAACTGACAATAAGATAAAAGCAAAAGACCTCCACCAGTACAAAGGTAACGAAGCCGCCGTTTCTGATAAATAACAGCAGGAGGTTGCGCATAATTGCTTTTCAATCTGTTTAAGCTGATTAAACGCTCTTGCGGTCAATCAGGAATGAGTACTTGTCGGAATGCTTGAGTGCGAGGCCGGTTCCTCTTACAACTGCCTTGAGGGGATCGTCCGGTACATGAACCGAAAGCTTTGTTTTTGATTCGAGGCGTTTGTCGAGTCCACGCAGCAATGCACCACCACCAGTCAGGTAAAGGCCGGTTTGATAGATGTCAGAAGCCAATTCGGGAGGAGTCATTTCCAACGCCTTCAAAATTGCATCTTCTACTTTGCTAATGCTTTTATCCAGCGCATAGGCTACTTCCTGATAAGACACTTTGATTTGCTTTGGAATACCGGTCATAAGGTCCCGACCGTTTACGGCGTAATCCTCTGGTGGGTTTTCCAGTTCGTGCAATGCAGAACCAACATGGATCTTGATTTGTTCTGCGGTACGTTCACCAATGAGCATGTTGTGCTCGCGCTTCATGTAGCTCATGATGTCGTTGGTGAGTTCATCCCCTGCGATGCGGATAGACTGGTCGCACACAATGCCTGAAAGTGCGATGACGGCAATTTCAGTGGTGCCACCACCAATATCAATGATCATATTACCAACAGGTTCTTCGATGTTCAGCCCAATTCCGAGGGCTGCTGCCATTGGTTCGTGAATCAGGTATGTTTCTTTGCTGTCCACGTGATCGGCGGAATCGAACACGGCGCGTTTTTCTACTTCTGTAATACCACTTGGGATACAGATTACCATTTTTAAATGGCTGAAGAAACTATTGCGTCGGCCTACCAGGCGAATCATATGTTCGATCATGGCTTCTGCAGCTTGGAAATCCGCAATTACACCATCTTTAAGCGGTCGAACAGTTTTTATGTTTTCGTGTGTCTTTTCGTGCATCTGCATGGCTTTCATTCCCACCGCGATGGTTTCCCCGGTCCGGCGGTCAATAGCCACGATAGAAGGCTCGTCCACTAATACCTCATCTTCAACCATGATCAGGGTATTTGCAGTACCCAAGTCAATGGCGAGCTCCTGTTTGAAAAATTTGAAAAAGTTCAATTTAGATTTCGATTTTTGTCGTTTCTGTAGGTATGTTTTCTGGTGTATGAAAAGGTGGGCAATTGCACTTAAAATAAGGAGCGGTTGCTCAAAAAATCAGGCCTCTCAATGCGATTTCTGCCTTTGGATCATACAGAAGGCAAAACTACACCATATTTATGTAAATTTCATCGCTGCGAAAATCATATTTTTTCAATTTAAATCAAAATTGAGGCGTATTCCATTGTCTGGAGTGGTAAATTTTAACGTTCAAGCGGAAAACCAACCTGTTGAACTCCTCTAATTATGGGATTTTCGCGATTGGACATTGTTATCGCACCACGACGGTCCAAAGGTCTTCGGGCTGGAAATAGATATTCGCGAGGTCTTGCAGTTGCTTGGCCGTGACGGATTGAATGCCTTCCGCCAAATCCTGCAATGCACTCAGAGGCATGCCGTCGCTCATGATACCGCGAACCAGGTCTGAGGTATTGGTTGGTCCATCCAGTCCGTTGAGTAGCATGCCCATGAGGTAGTTTCGTACCATATCGAGTTCGTGTTGTTCAACCGGGTTGTCACACAAGTCTTTCAGTTCGCGGTAAATCTGTTTGATGGTGGCCTTGCTTTTACCTTTGTTCACCTCGGTGGCTATGTAAAAATAGCCATCAAATTGCATCGCATCCACAGAGGAATAGATGTTGTAGGTATAGCCTTTTTTCTCCCGGATGTTGGTCATAAGCCTTGAGCCAAAATATCCCCCGAGGATGTTGTTCAATACATACATTCCCGGATAATCGGGATGGCTCCTTGTGAAGAGCCGTCGACCAATTTTTATTGCTGCTTGCAGGGAGTGTGGTTCGATCAGTTCTTGTCGGCTGGGTGCGGGGTGGGGAGCAGTCCATTCAAATGGTTGCACTGCTGTTCCACGGCGCATTGGGCGTATTGCATCATCAAGTATTTTGAAAACTTGGTCGTCTAAATCACCGCTGAGAAAAATCTTGCAATTCGCAGCTGTATACAGGTTCTTATGATGCGTTACGATGTCCTCCAGGTTGACTGCTCGATAGCCAGGCTCACTGGAATTGTAGCCATATGGGTGATCTGCGCCAAAAATGTTTTCGGTCAGATGTCGGTAGGCCTGTACCTCGCCCTTTCGCAATTCAACCTGTAGTTCCCGAAGGGAGTTGTCGCGGTAGGATTGCAATTCCCGATCGGGGAAACTGGGTTCAATAATGGCTTCTGCTACAACCGGAATGACCTCGTGTGCGTATTTTTTTAAGGTATAAATTACAAAATTAGCGGTGTCCAGATTGCTTGGGTTGCTGAATGAGCTCCCGTAATAATCCATCCATTCTGCAATTTGTGCTCCTGTCCGGTTTTTGCTTCCTTCGCGAATCAGGCGTGCGCAGGTTTTGGCCACCAGATGCTTGGCTTCCTGAGGCCGTCCGGCCTGAAAAACGAACTCAATTTTGAGTATTTCAGTGCCGGGGTAGGGTAGGCTAAAAATGGGAATTCCATTGCTGCTCAGGCCATTTTCAAGCACGGGCAGTGGTAATTCGCTGATTTTATGGATAACAGGGGCAAGTTTTCTATTTAACATGGCGTCATATTGGCCTGCAAAGGTAATTTTTTTATACTTTTCCACATCTTGTTGATTGTTTTCAACAAAAAGCCGGATTGGGTAGTGTAAATTTGCATCGTTTACACTCCAGTATACAAACCTTCACCCTAAATAAATGGTTGATGAAATTTAGCGTTTCTTCTTCAGAATTACTTCGACAACTCCAACTTGCCTCTGGCGCAATAGGTTCCAATCCGGTATTGCCGATTTTGGAAGATTTTCTTTTTGACATTAAAAGCAAAATTCTGACTATCACTGCATCGGATCTTGAGACCAGTATTTCCACGTCCCTGGAAGTAGTTGCAGATGATGATTTCCAGGTTGCTGTTCCTGCCAAGATTTTGCTTGAAACCCTCAAAGCATTGCCACAACAGCCAATCACCATTTCAATCAACGAGGATAATTTCGGAATTGAAATTACGTCGTCCTATGGTAAGTACCGTTTGGCCGGTGAAAAAAGCGATGAGTTTCCAGATATCCCTCAGCCGGATTCAGTTGATACCGTTAAGGTAAATAGCAAGTACCTGATTGAGGCGATCAATAAAACCATCTTTGCAACGTCCAACGATGATTTGCGACCTGCCATGACGGGTGTATACTTCCAGGTGGATTTTAATAAACTGACCTGTGTTGCTACCGATGCACATAAACTCGTCAAGTATTCAACACACAACCTGGCAGGGGAAGTTGCTACTTCGTTTATCGTTCCAAAGAAAGCCTTGAACCTACTTAAAAATGCCTTGCCGGCAGAAGAAACAGTTACGCTTTCCTTCAACTCGGCCAATGCTTTTTTAAGTTTGATGACATCAGTCTGGTTTGCCGACTGGATCGACTCCAAGTATCCCGATTACAATGCGGTGATTCCGGTTGAAAATCCAAATTCCATGAAGGTGGACCGTTTGGACTTCCAGAACTCATTGAAACGGATTGCTATCTACGCAAACAAGACAACCAATCAGGTTGCTCTGGATATTTCAGACAAAAGCCTTACCGTTTCTGCTCAGGATTTGGACTTCAGCAACGAAGCGACTGAGCAGATGACTTGCAACTATGAAGGCGAGCCCATGCGCATTGCCTTTAACGCCAAGTTCCTGGTTGAAATGTTGAGCGTTCTGGAATGCGAGGAAATTCAAATCGAATTGTCAAAACTATCCCGGGCCGGTATTCTCACTCCAATTGAAGAGAATACAGAACGCGAGATTTTGATGTTGGTTATGCCGGTTATGCTGAACACCTAACCAGTCGACCTCATACAGTTAAAACCCGAATTCAGTTCCATCTGAATTCGGGTTTTTGTTTTTAAAAACCGGTCAATGCAGCACAAAATCCCGGATTTTTGAACAAGCAAAAATCCGGGATGCATTAAAGTTTTGTTTACAAGGAGTTAGAATTTAGCGTACCACACTCACATCGCCTTTCAACAGGAGTTTATCTCCATTGATCAATAGCACTTCTGCCCACCAGACAAAGACTGCGGGTGTCATATCATCGCCCAGGTACGATCCGTCCCATCCGAGGTTGGATTATTCGGCTCAAAATCCTGATTTTGGAACACATGTGCGCCCCAGCGATCATAGATTTGCAAGGTTAGGAATGCGGTCAATACCCAAATCCCCTGCATACAGGGTGAATCGCGCATTTTCAGGATGCGTTGGATCATCAGGTTTGATCACGTTCGGTGCATAAATGGAAACATCGTCTTTTACCCAGATTTGAGTTCGCGCGGTAGCGCTACATCCTTCTGCAGTAAAAAGTGTCAGTGTATACTCCGTGTAGCCAATTGGGCTAGCCGTTGGCGTCAGCCTGTTGCTGAATGGTACTGCCACTAAACGTAAGATCATTCAATGGTTCCCAGGCAACTGAGTCGATAGTACTCAATGGGAATGATGCCGGGATGATTGGCTGCAATTGTTGAGATGCTCCCAGTTCGATAATGAAAGATGGTGGCAAATCCACACCGGGTTCTGGTGGTGCTGGAATACTTACCATATCATCTACTTCACATCCATTGATATCCTGGATAACCATGGTGTAGTTGCCCGGATCCAGCCCATCAAATGCCTCTTCAGTCTGGAAGGTTTGCCCCCCGTCAATGGAGTACATAAATGGCCCGATTCCGCCCTGGATCTGATCGATGCTTACCAAGCCCAATGTGCCAAGACAAGAGGGTGGTGTAAGTGCAAAATCAAAACCTGTAGGAATGTTGTTCTCCTGTAGTACTACAATGTCTGTACTCGCAGTACATCCGTTTCCGGTATTGGTTGCCAGCAGAGAGTACGTTCCTGTACTGTTTACAGTAGGTGACAAACCGGAGTTGCCACTCAGAATATTTCCATCCAGGGTAGTCCAACTGATAGTCGTGCCAGGGGTACTGCTGCCTTCCAAGATAATCTCAGTCACGGTACAGGTCAGCAGGTCCGGATTTTGAATGGACACAACCGGAGGCGTTACATCTTCTGAAACCTGCACCTGTGTGGTACTGGTACATCCATTCTGCGTATTTTCAACAAGCAGGTTGTATGTTCCGGCAGCATTCACAGTCGGCATCAGCGTACTTGCTCCACTCAGGATATTTCCATTGGAACTGGTCCAGGTAACGGTCGGATTGTTGCCGGCACTTGTAGCCGCGCCAGTGAGAATGATAGCGCTGGTAATACAATCCAGTTCATCGGGTTGCCCGATGGATAAAACCGGCTCTTGTACATCCTCTGTGATGATAACCACATCGGTTTGGGTACACCCATTATCAGTATTTAAAACCAGGATTTCATACGTTCCAGGTGCTGAAACTGTTGGTGTCAGGGTATTGATTCCCAAATCAATCTGACCGTCGGTTGTGGTCCAGGTATACTGGAAGTTGCCACCGGTGCTTGAGCCATTTCCATCCAAATCGAGGCTGGTTGTTGCACAGGTAAGTTCATCTGTGATTCCGGCTTCTGCTGCGGGCAGGTTCACATCTTCGGTTACCTCTACGCTCACCGTCTCTGTACAGCCATTGACTGTATTGGTAATCAAAAGGGTGTAGGTGCCTGGTTCGTCAATAGTTGGCTGAAGGCTGTTGGGCTGCCCCACAAACTGACCACCTACCGTACTCCATTCAAAGATAAAGTTTGCACCCTGGCTGGAAGCTGTTCCATCCAACTGTAGATCCAGTGTAGTACAGGTCAATATGCCTGGCGCCTGGATAGATGAAACCGGACTAGCAACATCGTTTACGATGAGTAACTGACCGGTAGCGGTACAACCGTTGTTTTGATCAGTAACTGTTACGACATAGGTTCCGGCGGCATCAATGGTTGGCATGTCAGTATTCGCACCGGAGAGTATGTTCCCGTCGGGCGTATCCCACTGATAAACCAGGTTTGGAGAAGATGAACTACTCACAATAGCCTGTAAACCAAGGCTAAGAGTCGTACAAGTCAGGGTGTTGTTTGGGCCTGCATCAATAACCGGATTTTCAATATCCTGTGGGATTACCACGCTGGAGAATGCACTACAACTATTGTTCGTGTCAAATACTTCTATCACATAGGTTCCTGGGGCATCTACCGTTGGGTCAATGTTGTTGGTTCCGGAAACGATGTTTCCATCTGCTGTAGTCCAGGTGTATGTAATTCCATTTCCAGATGAAGAACCAAGACCATTCAATTGAATTTGTGTGGTTGCACAAGTCAATGTTTGTGGTTGTCCTGCAACAGCAACAGGTACATCTGCACTTTGTGTGATGGTCACGCTGGCATCGGCAGTACAGCCGTTATCCAGATTCGTTACGAGCAGTGTATAATTACCAGCAGCATTCACTTCAGGATTTGCTGATGTTCCTCCTGAGACAATGTTCCCATCAGGAGTTGACCACACTAAATCCAGGTTGTTTCCTTGTCCGGCCACACCTTGCAGTATGTAACTGGTCTGCTGGCAATCCAATTGGAAACCGGGCTCTGCGTCTGCAGTTGGTGGTACAAAATCATCCAACACGGAGCTCGTATCTACGGCGACGCAACCATTGTCTGTATTGGTTATTTCTAAAATATACTCACCAGATTGGTCGATGGTTGGTTGATCTGTATTGGCACCAGAAACGATGTTTCCGTTGCTGGTTGTCCACTGCAAATCAAAATTAGCACCTGTTGGATTGTTGGTGCTGCCTATATTGATCACTGGGTTGGTACAGTTAATCAAGCCATCCGGACCCATCCGGGCTAGTGTTGCTATATCCTGGTTCACAGTAATGCTTGTTGAATCAACACAACCATTTGTAGTATTCGTGATCACAAGCGTGTATTGTCCGGGCAGGTTAACTTCGGGTTGCAAGCCAGTAGCTCCGTTGATGATGCCACCTGGTACACCGTTCCAAACGATGTCAAAATCTGCTCCCTGACTTGAAGTACCTGCATCCAGGATTACACTTAAAGTGAGGCAGTTTAATTCATCAGGTGCGGCAATGGCAACAGTGGGCGCGTTTGCATCCTGTTGTACCGTAGTGCTTGCTGTCGATGTACAACCATTATCCAAATTTGTTACCAAGCAAATTGTAGGTGCCTGTCATATCAATGGTTGGCATCAGGCCAGTTGCTCCGGACAGGATGTTGCCATCCGCAGTTGTCCATTGATAGGTAAAGTTTGAGCCACTAGAGGATCCGCTTCCATCCAGCATCAAGCTGGGCGAAGTACAGTTCAGGGTAGGATCCGGACCTGCATCTGCAACTGGGGGTATGATGTCCTGTTCAACGGTCACATTGAAATTGGAGATACAGTTATTATCTATATTCAATACCATCAGGGTGTAATTACCCGGCTGGTCAATGGTTGGTGTAAGAGTTGGTATTGCCGGAAACAATATTTCCGTCAACAGTGCTCCAGGAATAGGTTATGTTGGCTCCGGTGCTTGATCCCGCGCCATCCAGGGTCAGTTGGGTGGTCGTACAGGTTAAGGTATCCGGATCTTGCTGCATTTGCCAACGGAATATTTGCATCCTGGATCACTTCTACCATAGCAGTTGATGTACAGCCATTATCGCCATTGGTTACTACTACCGTGTAGGTGCCTTCCTGACTTACTGTAGGCATTGCTGTATTCCTCCGGAAAGAATGCTGCCGTCCATAGTGGACCACATGAAGTTCAGGTTGCTGCCAGTACTACCGGATGCATCCAAAACTACATTGTTCACAACGCAAGTGATGGTATCCGGATTTGCGATTGCTGCCATTGGAACGGCTACATCCTCTGTAACAACAACTGAATCCGTCGACGTACAGCCATTGGCTGGGTTGGTTACAACCACCGTGTAGGTGCCTGGCGCATCAATGCTCGGGTTGTAAGTATCATCGCCAGAAGCAATGTTTCCATCTGTTGTTGTCCATGCATACGTGAGCGTTGTATCGGTAGGAGTGAACTCCGGGACCAAGTATTGCGGTGGTATTGATGCAGTCGAGCAATTGCTGTACCCCTGCATCTGCTCCAGGAGGGAGTTGGTCAACAGTCACCGTAACGGTATCGTATGCTACACAGGTAGTTGTGGAATCGTATACTTCCAAAATGTAGGTTCCGCCCTGATCAACCATTGGCATAAGGGTCATATCTCCACTCGTGATATTGCCGTCACTGGTTGTCCAGGATATGCCAATGTCCGGACTGTTATCCGAACCGCTTCCATCCAGTGTGATTACCGAGTTGGCACAATCAATGGGTGGTGGTGCGGCAATTTCGGCGTTAGGAGGGTTGGTGTTGACTACGGTTATTGTATCCATCGCCGGACAAATACTGTCCGCTGTGACCAAAACCGAATAATCTCCGGGGTCTGCCACAGTAATGGTCGCTGTGGTATCCCCTGAGGACCATAAATAATTCATGAAGGTTCCGCCGGAAACGCTGAGGATAGCGCTGTCTCCCGGACAAATAGGCGGCCCCACAATTTCAATATCGGGTATAGGAGTCGGATCAATCGTGACTGAATTCGTTCCGGTACAGCCATGAATGTTGGTGACCGTTACTGTATAGGTACCCGGTTCATCCACCGTGATCACAAAGGCCGATTGCCCGGTGGACCAGACATAACCAATGAATGGTCCATTTAAAGTTAAGTCCGTCGATTCTCCCGGGCATAAGTCGGGTTCATCGGAAAGAATACTAAACAGTTCGATGTCGCCATTTTGAACACCAGTTACCCCTGTCCCTGTACAGCCAAACTGGTTGGTTACTGTTACTTCGTAAAACCCAGGGGCTGTAACCATTACCGGGTTGGTAGTTTCTCCATCAGGCCATTGATATGCCATGAAATTAGGTGAAACAGAAATGAAACCTGTATCGTTTTCAGTGCACAAGATGTTTGGCCCTGTCAGCATAGGTAAAATAGGTGGAGATGGAGGAACAACCAAGTTAGCACTAAATGGGCAGCCCAATTCATCCACTACATTGATGGTAAAGTTTCCCGGCCCATTAATGGTTACGGGGGTCAAATCATCAAAAATATTTGGAGACCATTGGAAATTTGTAAAGTCATACCCATCGGTGGTTACGGTCAAATCAACCGGCATACCCGGGCAAAAGGCAGGAGGGCCCAAAATTTCAAGATTGCCGGTAAAAAATGGTCCAAGTGTGAGCGAATTATCAAAGTGATCACAGTCAAATCCATTTGCGTTGAAACTCCAACCACCGGCAGGGGTTACCACAATACTGTGGGCATTTTCCCCCGTACTCCAGTCAACGGTAATTGGCGTACTACCGCCACCAATTTCTGTAATAAATGCACTTAGTGTGGCCGTTTGATCCGCGCAATTGATAGTATGATCAAGAAAACACGTCCTGTGTCCTTCGGGCTCTGCGGATGGAATGGAGTCTGTAGGAGATAATGCGAAGGACGGAATAATGAAGAAAAATGAGTAAAATGCGGTGAGAATGCCGGTAAGTAATTGTGTAAATGGTTTCTTCATAGACGTAGTTTTTCAGTTGTATATTTGTGTGAACCAGGGAGAAAATACTCCATACATGTGGTAAGATACGATGAGCTTTGAAAATGTTGCCTGAATTTTGAAGGAACTATTTGTTAATTCCAAAAAAGTGCTGCATTTTGTTCTTCAAATCTTTAAAAAACTAAACCATTATGTTGGAATTACGCCCCATTTGTGAAAACTGTGCAGCACCCTTACCCCCGGACTCCGGAGAGGCCTGGATCTGTTCCATGGAATGCACTTTTTGTGCAGACTGTGTTGAATATCTTCTGAAAAATACCTGTCCGAATTGTGGCGGGGATTTCACGGCCAGACCCTACCGTCCTAAAGTTCTCCTGAAAAAGTATCCGCCAACCAAAGTGAAGATCCACAAGCCTGTAGATCTGGAGGCACATCAGGAGACCCTACGAAAAATGAATGGGATTCCGGCTCACATGCGGTAAACGCAGGAGTACAGGTCACGCTTCACAGAAAATTTGCCTTTGGCTTAAGTTGCCAACAGGCCCGGATTTTTTATGTGTTTTGGAAACGGACTAAACTTTCCAAAGTCGCAGGAAAAGGGTCTCCAGTGCCAGAAAGAGCAAGGCGAAGATCAGGCACCACCGCCACAGGACGATGCCCTGGTTCTGCTCGTCAACAACCTGAGTAAAGTTTGCCTCTGCATTTTCACTCAGCAGGCGCATATTGGGTTGTAGTTTTTCCGACAACTCTTCATCGCTGAAATAATGCAGATCACTTTCCTTGCGGTCAAAATTGAATGCAAATTCGGCTAAAAGCGAATCCTGGTTTAACTGCAAGGCATACCAACCTGAGCCATCAATCTGCTTACCCGGATTCAGCAGGACTTTTTGCCCTAAAATGCGTTGCTCGGGAATGAATTCCTGTTGGCTGGCTTTCCCGGAGGCATTTGTAGATTCACGTAGTTTTAATTTGTAGATCGTCTCTCCGGTAGCTGAAACTAAATGCGGGGCTTCAAGCACCTCATCTTTACCAATGATATATGCCAGTGGACCGGATTTACTTCCAGCCACCGCCATTTTGAACAGCATCGGAACAAAGATTTCCCCGTTTTTCACCAAGTCTCCGGCTTGCTCATTTAAGGGGGCTGCATATAAATACATAGCGCCTTCACCAGCCGCATATTTCATGAGCAAGATGCTGCCGTCGCGGTAGGTGAGAATCGGTTCGCCGGTACCCGTTGGAATGAGGTAATTTCCGGTTGTGCCCGGAAGGCGCAGGTTTGCACTTTTGTTTAAAAATACATCCTGAAATACAAACTCCTGGGTGTTGATCTGACTTGCCTGACGGGCGGTTGCATCAAATCCACCCAGTGCAGGGGCATTGAAGGACTGCATCATGCCGGCATAAGCATTCAAATCTGCATTTGCGGCGGGAAAAACCATGACGTTTCCACCATTATCTGCAAACCGTTTGAGTTCCTGACCCAAACCGGAAGAAATACTGGGAAGCTCATTCAGGATGATCAACTGGTAATCGCCAAATTTGGAATAATCCAGTGCGTTGGCCTCCGCCTGATCACAGCGGAAATAGCGAGCACCCGTAAAGGCTTTGGTTATGTGTTGGTTGCTGCCTCCATTGTTGATGGCAAGTACCTGAACCTGTTCGGCTACGTAAAAGTTGATAAAATAGTCGTCGTCAAAATGTACCGGATAATCCGAAATTGAAAGTTTGGCTTCATGCCAACCTGGATGAAGAATGGTAAAACTTACAGTATCCATTCGGGTTGCCCGCGGAGGTATTTGCACAGACCCAACCGGTTTGGTTTGCTGATCGTGTGTAAAACTCAGACGGACTTCCTCGGCATCCTCATCGCCCCGGTTGCTTAATTGGACGAGCAATCGGGCTGGCTGATTCAGGATTTGTACCGGACTTTCAAACCAGGCACTGTCGATGGAAATGTTGTTTTCCTGCACAGCCCGCATAGGAACCAATTGAATCTCGGTAAGGGTATCCTGGATTTGTTCCAGATCACTGGTACTCTTTTGAAAATCGGATAAAACATAAGCGATCTGGTTGTCGGCTTTTCCTGTACTTAGGCATTGCTTTTGCCGAACTACGACCTTTGAAAGGTCTTTGGTAGCAGGGCTGATGCCAATTTCTTCAATCCGGTTCAGGGCATCTTCCTGACTGATCAACCGCTGGTCGCGTCCTTCAAAATCATTGGTAAGGATCTGAAACCGATCACTCACAGCATATGCCTGGACGATATCGCGGGCGCGTTGTTTGGAGAGTTCAAGCAGCTGTGCATCTTTTGCCAGGGCCTCCATGCTGAAGGAATTGTCGATATAGATACTAACCGCCTGATCGCCCCGTTTGACGGAATCTGATTTTGGTAAAAAGGGTTGGGCAAATGCCAGAACCAAAAACAAAATGGCAAGGCATCGCATCAACAACACCATCAGGTTACGCAGTTTTTGCCTGTTCGAACTTTCTTCTTTTACCTCTTTCAGAAAACGGACGTTTGTAAAATACACCCGCTTAAACCGCCTGAAATAAAACAGGTGAATGATAATCGGTATTGCAAGGGTAGCAAGTGCAAAAAGAAAAGCCGGAAACAGAAATTGCATAAATGTTATGGGTTGAATTGTTTACTGGATTCCTGATAGCAATCAATAAACAAACGCTGTAACGTTTTCGAGGTTCAGGTTCTCAAATAGGTATTCAGAATGTGGTATTAAACCGAATCCCTAACTAAACGGTAAAATCCGCTTTTTGATCTGGCAAATTTGGTGAAATTCGGCGAAAGGTACGAAGGTGGATATGAAAAACACGAAAGTCCATTCAAACCGTCAAAAATTTGTCTTCTTTTTTCGCACTACTTACCTTTGAGCACAATCTAATCCATCCATTCTCAAAAACTTATTTACTCATGCGTGCTTACCTCGATTTGTTGCAACATATTTTGGATCATGGGACCGATAAAAGTGACCGAACCGGCACCGGTACCCGCAGTGTATTTGGCTATCAGATGCGCTTTGATCTTCAGGAGGGATTTCCGCTTGTGACCACCAAGAAGGTGCACCTCAAAAGTGTCATTCACGAGTTATTGTGGTTTTTACAAGGTGATACCAATATTGGGTATCTCAAGGAGCATGGAGTTTCTATCTGGGACGAGTGGGCGAACGCCGATGGAGATCTGGGGCCAGTGTATGGAAAACAGTGGCGGAGTTGGACTGCCGCGGATGGAAAGGTCATTGATCAGATCACAGATTTGGTGAACACCATCAAAACCAATCCGGATAGTCGGCGCATGATTGTAAGTGCCTGGAATGTGGGTGAGTTGCCCCAAATGGCTCTGGCGCCCTGCCATTGCCTTTTTCAGTTTTATGTTGCAGATGGTAAGTTATCCTGTCAATTGTATCAGCGCAGTGCCGATGTATTTCTGGGGGTACCCTTTAACATCGCATCGTATGCCTTGCTCACCATGATGCTGGCACAGGTGTGTGGCCTGGAGGCTGGTACCTTCGTGCACAGTTTCGGCGATGTCCATATTTACAGCAACCATATGGAACAAGTGAACCGTCAACTGAGTCGTGAACCGCGTCCGCTTCCTCAGATGAAAATCAACCCGGCTGTTCAGGATATTTTTGGATTCACCTACGAAGACTTTGAATTGTTGAACTACGATCCGCATCCCGGGATTAAGGCGCCGGTTGCGGTGTAGCATGTAAAAAAATGAACCCGATTCGGGCTCTAAAGAAAAATGGCCTGGTGCATCAATGCATCAGGCCATTTAATATTTCTACACGGTTATTGGTCAAACCGAAGTTCTTATTGCAAAAGTTGCATTACAACCACCCCAGGAACGGCTCCTCCAAAATGGATTTCAGTTCCTTGAGGAATCGCGCAGCATCTGCACCGTTGATTACCCGGTGATCCCAACCGATGGTCATAGGCATCATCAGGCGAGGCTCAAATTCTGATCCGTTCCAACGAGGCTCGTAATTGGCAGCAGTAATGCTGAGGATGGAAACCTCCGGCCAGTTAACGATGGAAATCATATTGGTTCCGCCGATACCTCCAATATTCGAGATGGAGAAACTTCCTCCTTCCAGGTCTGTTGGTTTGTTTTTGCCATCCCGTGTCCGCTTAGACAATTCTGAAAGTTCAACTGAAATTTCTGTCAGGCTTTTTTTGTCGGCATCCTTGATAACAGGAACAAGCAGCCCACGTGGCGTATCTACGGCGATACCGATGTTGTAATATTTTTTATACAAAACAGTCCGGGTCTCCGGATCATAACTGGCATTAAACTGCGGCATTTTACGCAATACGGCACAAACTGCTTTGGCCAAGATCGCAGTAGTAGTCAGGCTACCACCTTGTTCCTTCACTTGATCTTTATATTGCTGGCGAAGTTCTTCCAGACGGGTAATGTCTGCTTTTTCAGAGATCCATGCGTGTGGGATTGCATTGAATGCATACACCATGTTATCTGCTGTCAGCACACCAATTCGGCTTTGCTCTTCAGTAACTACCGGTCCGAATTTTTCAAAGTTGGGAAGTGGTTTGTGAGCCATTGCACCTCCTGTTGCTCCACCACCCGTGTTCATGCGTTTCTTCACATGCTCCAGGACGTCTTTGTAGGAAATTCTGGATGCCCCTTCAGCCGGACGAACATCGGAAAGATTGATTCCAAACTCTTTGGCGCGTTTACGGGCAAGCGGACTGGCACGCAGCCCGTCTTTTCCA
The DNA here is from genome assembly GCA_041392625.1 of Saprospiraceae bacterium. Lineage (GTDB taxonomy): Bacteria > Bacteroidota > Bacteroidia > Chitinophagales > Saprospiraceae > M3007. The sequence continues at coordinate 40,582 of JAWKLR010000003.1, forward strand.
CTAGGGGCACTGGCCTGACTGGGTTCCGGTGCCGGCGTAGGTGCTGGTGCTGCGGCTGTTGTGGCAACTGGCTTTTCTTCAGCAACCGGTGGCGGGGCAGGAGCCTCTTCTTTGGCTGCAGGAGCATCGCCTCCTCCACTTTGTTTCATCCGCAGGATGGGTGTGCCATCGGTCACATCATCACCTACTTTTACCAGGATTTCTTCAATGGTACCTGCAGCATCAATGGGCATTTCTGCATCTACTTTATCGGTACCTACAATGAGAACAATTTGCTCGTCCTGCACCTCATCTCCGGGTTGAACGAGTATCTCAAGCACTTTGCCGGTGACATCATCACCGAGCGACGGAAGTTTATATTCGTATGTCATATCTTACAATTAACCCGGCAAATATGGGGCAAGTTTACGGGAATACAAACTGCTGGGCGGTCGAAAACCAGGTCCCGGCATAATTTTCTCATCTCAGTGCGTATTCCGTTAAATTTCGATTTGAAATGAATCCCCTTTTTTCAAAAATACACGCACCTAAAAATTTCCATGCCGCAAAATAGAGTACATCAACCGGAGTGCGAGCAGGCCGGATAAAACGAAGCCACCTACACCGAGCACCGGCATGTCTTTGTAATGTGGGGCTACATCCGCGATTACCAGAAGTGCAGAGCTTACCAGCAAGGCAACAAGAAGCAGGGTGAATGAGATGCGGTTTGAAACGGTTTCCAGTTTCCGTAGCAGCGGTTCCATTCCTTTGTGCTCAAACTCGATGTGGAGTTTGCCCTTTTTTAGTTTGCTTACAATTTCGCCAACATCCTCGGGGAGTTTGGCGGAAAGTTTGTAGAGGGCAAGTCCGGTTTGACCCAAACGTGCCATGATTTTTTGCGGAGCAAATTTCTTTGCCAACAGCCTTTTGACGAAGGGAGCGATATTAGCAATGATATTGTACTTCGGATCCAGCGCCAGTCCAACTCCTTCGATAATCACCAGGGCCTTGAGCAGCAATAATAAGTTGGAAGGTACTTTGATTTTATAGGTAAAAAAGAGGTTGTTGAGTGTTGCAATCACCTCGGTCCCTTCCATGTTTTCCAGGGTAATTTCAGAGTATTCTTCAAAAAACTCTATGATCTCGTATTCCAGTTGTTTGTCGTCAATCTTTTCCCGATCCCAACTCATGCTTTTCAGGGCTTTCTTCAAGCCTTCAACATCCTGTTCGTGGATGGTGAGGAGTAAGTCTGCCAGGAGTTCTTTATCTGCTTCAATCACCGTACCCATCATGCCATAATCGATGAAGCACACGCGGGTGTCGGGCAAGATAAAGATGTTGCCGGGATGTGGGTCTGCATGAAAGAATCCATGCTCAAAAACCTGTTGGAAATACAGGTTAATGCCTTTGAGGGCGAGTTTTGGGCCGTCCAGACCTATTTTTTCCAGGTTTTTCAGGTCAGTTATTTTCAGCCCGTCTATGTATTCCATACAGAGCACCTTATCGGTGGTGTATTCCGGGTAGGCTTTGGGAACATAGATGTCCTTATTGTCGCTGAAGTACCGGCTAAACTTGTTCAGGTTAGCCATCTCCAGGGTAAACCGGAGTTCTTTTCGAATGCTTTTTTCAAACATCTTAACCAACTCAATCGGCTGAAATGCACCTACAGAGGGAAAGTTGTTTTCGAGTAGACGTGCCAGACTTTTTAGGATGGCAATGTCTTCTTCAATGGTAATTGAAATTCCCGGGCGTTGTACCTTAAGTACAACTTCCTGTCCATCTTTCAGACGTGCCCGGTGCACCTGTGCCATGGAGGCAGATGCGATGGCTTCCGGGTTGAAGTAATCAAATACTTCCTCAACCGGTTTGCCATAAGCGACGTGCAGTATATCCCGGATGGCTTTTTCAGGGACCGGTTTTGCCTGGTCCTGAAATTTTTCCAGTTCCTCCAGCAATTCTTCCGGAAGAATATCCGGACGATTGGCCATGATTTGTGCAAACTTGATGTAGGTAGGTCCGAGCTCCTGACAAACCAGGCGGATGCGCTCGTATCGGGTAAATTCCAGCACCGAACGCCCGTCGCGTTTGGACAGGAGCCTGCTGGTGGCACCTTTCAGTCGGTTAAAAGGTGGATGTGCCACAACATCTTCAAAGCCATATTTCAACAAGACTCCGATGACCTTTTCATATCGGCGGAGTAAGGAAGGGCTTCTTTTTTCTTTGTGGGTATCTGTCATCACTAGGTTACCGGTGTTCAATTAGTTAACATCCAATATAGAAACAAGTTGCGATCAATTTTAAAAATGCTCCCAATTAGGCTTTTAAATCCTACAAGTGGTAAAGTTACCGGTTTTAATAAAAGTGGCCGCGCAGAACCAAAATTCTGCGCGGCCTAAAAGCATTTGGTTAGGACCTTAGTTAAACACTTCTTTGAACGCATTTTTCATGTGGTCAAATGCTTCGGTCAACTCCTTCGCTACAACATCGAGCTTGGCTCGCGCTTCATCCTGTGCACTTAGCTTCTCCTTCAGGTCGCCTATTGCTTCCTTCAGTTCTGTCTTCTGTTGAACTCTGGTTTCTTCATCATCAAAGTTGCCGAGGGCCAGTCCGATCCGGTAAGCATCCAGCTTGCCTTTCAGTTCGTCCAGGAACACCTGCAAAGCATCTTCTACTTCGCCGTAGTGTTCGGTAATGGTTTGTTCGAGCTGATAGATTGCATTCAGGATTGCTTCCTTTTGTTCGTCAAATGCTTCCTTTGTTTCTGCAGCTTCTTCCTGTAGTCTGAATTCCAAATCCTCAAATTTGGCTTTCAGAAGGCTACGGTCTTCATGAAACTGGTTTTCAACCTGCTGAAAATCCCGTTTCTTTTCCTGTAAGAACTGGTTCATTCGTTTGCGTTCTTGTAGGAACGTATCCTTGAATTCCGCTTTGCCCAGTGCGAGTTGCACATCCAGTTCTTCCACAAAGGCGCGGATTTGGTTGAATTTCTTTTTGCCCATAGCGAGCATTTCTTCTTGTATTGTCATGGCGTGTATGTTTAATTGTTCTATTTTCTCACTATAAATATTCACTTATTTTCCAGCGGAAAGCAATGATTAAAATCAATAAATGGAGTAATATTGCCACCTATGGAAAAGAACGGAACTCAAGGCATTCGCTATCGCGTCAAACCCGGCAGTCTGGGCAATTTTTATCAGGAATCTTACGAATTGCCGGCACTGGAAACAGGCTTTGCCCGGATTCGCGTAAAAGCAATCGGACTCAATTTTGCAGATATTTTTGCTGCCCAGGGCCTCTATAAAGCTGCTCCAAAGGATGCATTTACTCCGGGACTGGAATATGCCGGAATCGTTGAGTCTGTGGCTGATGGTGTTCAGGATTTCAAGCCCGGCGATCGGGTGATGGGGGTGATCCGTTTTGGTGCGTACAGTTCGCATGTGGACACGGATGCCCGATATCTGGTTCATTTGCCCGATTCCTGGGATTTTGAAACCGGAGCGGCATATCCTGTACAAACCATTACAGCCTATTATGGCATGCTCACCCTGGGGGCGCTGAAGCCGGGACAAACCATGCTCATCCACAGCGCAGCAGGTGGGGTAGGGCTGCAGGCATTGAAAATAGCCAAGGCCATGGGCTGTTATACCATAGGTACTATTGGATCTGAATCCAAAAAGAAATTTACGGAAGAACAGGGTTGTGCCCGGGTTTTGGTCCGCGGAGAATCGTTTGAAAGTGATCTGCGTTCTGCCCTGGAGGATCGAGATCTCCATTTAGTGATGGACTCAATTGGTGGCGACTATTTCAGTATTCCGTATCGTCTGCTTGCTCCAATGGGCAGGGTCGTGGTATACGGATCTGCCCGATATGCTACCCGGACGGATAAACCCAATAAACTCCATATGTTGTACCACTATTTTCGTAGGCCAAAAATTGACCCGCAGACCTTGCCTGAACGGAACAAGGGGCTGCTTGGCTTCAATCTTATTTGGTTGTACAATCAGGTGGGCCTCATGCATGAAGTGCTGAAGGAATTGGAAGCGCTTCAACTGGAACCTCCTTATGTGGGGCACCGATTTCAGTTTGATGAACTTCCCGATGCCTTGCGCTTGTTTCAAAGCGGCAAAACGATGGGGAAAGTAGTTGTGCTGGTGGATTAGTAGTTTTGACAAGTTTTAGCCACGAATCCAACTAAAGAGTTTATTGAAAAAACGAGCAAAACCCGACTTCATGGGATTTTTGCCTGCCTCCTGGATTGCAAATGGAACTTCCAGGGAACCTGCCTTAAATTGAGCAACCTCCTCCGGGATGTTTTTAGCAATAACCTGTTCAAAAAGCAATTGATGCCCCTGGTCATTGAGATGGGTTCCATCTCCGGAGTCAACGGCTTTCAACATACTCCCGTCCGGATTGGCAAGTGGAGTCCATGCATCTATTGCAAACGGCCCGAAGTCATTTAAAACGCGATCCCGAACCTCCAATTGCACGGCCATTTGTTCCGGAGGCAAGGCTCTTGGTTGTGGTGTACACACCCAGACGAGGATGCCTTGTGCCAGGGCCTTTTGTGCAATGGATTTAAAATTGCTGATTTGTTCGTCGGCATCGTGCCCTGAAACGGTATCGTTTGATGGCAGGTTTACGATTACAGCATCTGGTTGGAATGCGATGGCCTTGCTGATATTGCGCAGCGTGTCAACCAGGGGGCGTGCCCTGAACGGCCCGGCATCGTCCGGGAGCAGTTGATAGGAGGAGTAGCCTCCTTTGCCCAGGTTCAGTATGTTGCAGCCTGGGAGCAGGGAGTCCAGATGCTGTTTATATCGGGCTACCCAGGCCGTTTCCGGGCTGGATGCACCAATCCCTTCTGCGGTGGAAGAGCCAATTACAGCAAGCCGAATGGGCTTAACGGATGTAGGATTCATTGAGGACAGTGGTGTTCATAGTGCATCAAACGGAACCTCGAGTAGCACCCACCCTGATTGCGGAACGGATTTCTTGACCAATTCGCGGTAAGGCATGTTTTTGACAACTCGTTGTGCCTTTTTGTCAAACTCAGGTCCAAGACTTTTGATAATCCGGGATTTACCAATTTTGCCTGATTTTTTGACTTTTGCCCTTAAAATTACAATTCCCTGGGTTTTGGATGCGCGCATGGAACTTGTGTAATGGATGTGCTTTTTAAAATACGCCATCACTGCATCTTGCTCCTCTGGGGTGCCTGCAAAATTAGTGACTTCATCATCCGTAAACCGGAAACTTACCGGCAAGTTGAACTGCACACGAACCGGTTGGCCGCGTTGTTCTCCGGGCTTCCATTTTGGCATAGTTGAAATAACCCGGAGTACTTCTTCTCCACAACCACCACCAATATCCCGGATAATAACCGGGTTGCTGATGGAGCCATCTTTTTCCACTACAAACCTGGAAACAACTACCCCGGAAATACCCTGATCTCTTGCCTCTTTGGGATATTTGAGCTCTTTGCCAAGAAATTTGATCAGCGCATCGTTTCCTCCCGGAAACTCAGGAGTTTTATCCACAGGCATGAAGCCGGGTGTCTCCTCAGGTGGCAGGGTGTCTTGTTGTGTGCTTAAACTGGTTGCAGCTGCAGTTATGGGCAACAAGAAAAAGGCCAGCCAGTAAACCAACCCTAAGAAACGAATTGCTTTTTTTCTCATAATTATACTTCCATTGGGTCGGCCTTGTCGGCGTCGATGTCGTATTTCTTCATGAAATCTTTTACTGCTTTATCGCTTACCTTGCCCTGTATGTTCAATTGACGAACTGCGGCGAAGGCAATGTATCTGGCGCTGATTTCAAAGTAGTTTCTCAAACTTTCACGGCTTTCAGACAAACCAAATCCGTCGGTTCCCAACACATCATATTGCTCAGGCATCCATTTGTGCAGGCAACCCGGAGTCATTTTAACCCAGTCGCTGGCTGCAATAAATACACCTTCTTCATCTTGCAACATGGATTGAACGTAGGGTACCTTGGCTGTTTTGCCAGGGTTCAGGCGGTTCCAACGATCCGCAGCAATGGCATCCCGGTACAATTCACTCCAGGAAGTAACACTCCAGATGTCCGTACTTACCCCTTCACTTTCCAGGATTTCAGCAGCATCAATTGCCTGCTGCATGATAACACCTGAACTCAATAGATGGGCTTTCACACCGGCTTGTGCAGATGCTTTCTCGGAAGCCTTGAATCGGTACATTCCTTTGCGGATGCCATCCTCAACGCCCTCTGGCATGGATGGCATTTGAAGGTTTTCATTGTACAGAGTGATGTAATACAACTTGTTTTCATTGTTTACATACATACGCTGGATTCCATCATGCACAATCACCGACAATTCATAGGCAAATGCAGGGTCGTAGGAAATGACACTCGGAATTGTTTGCGCTATCAATTGCGAATGACCATCCTGGTGCTGGAGGCCCTCACCGTTAAGTGTGGTACGACCGGCGGTTCCACCCAGCAAAAAGCCTTTACACATCATATCCGCAGCGGCATAAACCATATCGCCTACCCGCTGGAATCCAAACATGGAATAGTAGATGTAGAATGGAATCATCGGGATGCCATGCAGGCTGTATGCTGTCCCGGCCGCCGTAAAGGATGCCGTTGCGCCATCTTCGTTGATGCCTTCCTGGAGCACCTGGCCGGTTTCAGATTCCTTGTATTTAATAACTGAAATTCCAATTTCCAACGGAGTATATAACTGGCCTTTCTGGTTCCAGATTTTGGCTGAGTTGAACAAGGGCTCCATACCAAAAGTCTGGGCTTCATCAGGAACGATGGGCACGATGTATTTTCCAATCTCTTTATTTCGGATCAATTGCGTCATGATGTCGATCATGGCAGCAGTAGTGGAAAACGATTTCCCGGCCGCCGAAGCACTTCCTTTCAATTGTTTGTCAAACAGCGAAAGGTCCGGAAGTTTAACGTTGGTGTATTTATCCGAGCGCTCAGGCAGGAATCCACCGAGATTTTTGCGTTTTTCACGCAGGTATTGAGTAGTTGGGTCGTTTTCGTCCGGGTAGTAAAACTTAGCTGCTTTAGCCTCCTCGTCTGAAATCGGAATTTGGTACCGGTCTTTGGTTTCAATCCGGCTTTCATCGCTGATGTCCTTGGTTTGGTGGGCCTTATTCTTGCCTTCTGCAGCCTTACCCATTTTGTACCCTTTTACGGTCTGAGCAATGATCGCAACGGGCTTGTTGGAGCGGGTTGCGCGATCGAAAGCAGCATATACTTTTTCAGCATCGTGTCCACCACGGCGCATTTTAGTCAGGGCCTCATCACTCATATCTTTGAGAAGCTCCGCGATAACCGGATCGTCTCCAACCAGTTTCTTGCGAATGCTTGCTCCATCCAGGTTAATCATTTCCTGGAAATCACCGTCAACCATGCCTTCCAGTCGGGCCAGTAAGCGGCCTTCCTCGTCTTTTGCCAACAATTCATCCCATTCTGCACCCCAAACAAGTTTAATCACTTCCCATCCGGCACCAAAGAAATGGCGTTCTACTTCCTGAATGATTTTTCCATTACCACGTACAGGACCATCCAGTCGCTGGAGGTTGCAGTTAACAATAAAAATGAGGTTGTCGAGGTTTTCCCGACTAGCCACACCGATGGTTCCATAGATTTCCGGCTCGTCAATTTCTCCGTCGCCGATAAAATGCCAGACTTTGCCTCCATTTTTATCTTTCAATCCACGAAGTTCCAGGTATTTCATAAAACGAGCCTGATAGATGGCCGTCATAGGGCCAAGGCCCATTGAAACAGATGGAGCCTGCCAGAATTCTGGCATCCGGCGTGGGTGCGGATAACTGGCTACACCACCCAAGAGTTCCTGACGAAAATCGGCAATTGCCTGAATCGGCAAACGGCCTTCCCATACGGCACGGGAGTAAATGCCTGGAGATGCATGGCCCTGGAACATGAGCAGGTCGCCGCCATAATCTGCACCGCGTTTGCGGAGAAAATGGTGGAAGAGCACTTCCAGCATGGTTGCACAGGCGGCATAGGTAGCAATGTGTCCACCCAGGGCCTTGTTTTTATCTTGCGCCTGAAGCACCATTGCCTGGGCATTCCAGCGAATGATATTTTCTATTTTTTCTTCAATTGCCCGATCGCCCGGATAAGCAGGTTGCTCTTCAGCCGGAATGGTGTTGGCATACGGCGTATTGAGTGCCGCTCCGCCGGTTGCTGTACCATATCGTGCAAGTAGATAACGCAATTGCTGGAACAACTCTGCAGAGCGCTCTTTACCTTGCGATTCAATTACTTCTTCCAGTGCCTCCAGCCATTCCTGCTGTTCAAGGCGCCAATCATCAAGTTGGATATTTTCTCCCATGGTTCAATACATTATTTGTGGCACAAGACAACTGTGCGGTGCAAAAATAGAACATTACAATTTATTAAAGGCAGCTGAAGCACATTCTTTAATAAGGATTTGATTGTAGAGACGCATGATCATGCGTCTGTACTTGATGATTTGATGATACGCCCTTTGGGCTAAGATGATTTGTTGAAATTGTTTATTCGGTTGGTCCGCCTCTGCGAAGGTCAGTTTATTTATCTGTCCACTGCCCCGCCAGGCATGACGGGGCTACTGACCACTACTTTTATTATCTTAGCGGTGAAGATTTTTTTTGAAAAAAAAGAAACCGGCGTGTAACAAAAATTCAGTGAGGGCGTCTTTCTTTCAAACGCATCAAAATCGGAACATGAACCGAACCATCTTTCAACAGGAAATTTATCCAATACGGAACAAACTCTATCGGTTTGCACTGCGGATTACCGGTTGTGTACACGATGCCGAAGATGTTGTTCAGGAAGTTCTGGAGAAAGTTTGGAAGACTCCACAAGAACAATCTGAATTGGTGCGCAACTGGGAAGCCTGGTGCATGACCCTCACCCGGAACCGGTCGCTGGATAAGAGCCGATCAAATTCTTTGCGGAGGACCTCCGATCTGGATGGTGTAGCAGAACACGAAGGACATTTTATCACACCGGAAGCGCGGGCAGAGCAATTGGACATGGCTTCACTGGTAAAACGAAGAATGGAAGACCTACCGGAAAAACAACGTCTGGTAATGCATTTGAGGGATATTGAAGGGTTGACATACGATGAAATTGCGCAGACTTTGGACATAACCCTGGATCAGGTGAAAACCAATCTGCACAGAGCACGAAAAAGTATACGCGCATTTCTGTTGACTAAAACCGAATACCACCAAAATCCACAACAACAGCAGTCATGAAAAACATACATCAAATAGACGCCATACTGGATAAATATTGGGAAGGCGAATCCTCTCTTGAGGAAGAGCGCGTACTGCAATCCTACTTTCGCTCCGGCAACGTAGCAGCCCACCACCTTCCCTTTGCTCCCATGTTTCAGGCATTCAGAGAGGATCAGGAACTGGAGATGGCTCCACCCCGGATTGCTCCCATGCGGAACTATCGCTTGTACGCCGCGGCGGCAGCAGTACTGCTCCTGATCTGTGCCTCGATCTGGTGGATGCAGCCAGACCCTGTGCTGGTAAAACAACCAGTAGCACATACTGAAAAACCTGTGACAACACCTAATACCCAACCCGTTGAACAACAGGCAAATATTGAACCTGAAAAAACACAGCCAGCTATAGCGATAGCAGCAAGTCCTACGAAGCCAAAGTTTAAACTAAAAAGGAAAAAACATACCGAACCCGCTGCCGTTGCAACTGCAGAGCCCTCTCCTGAAGAAGCAGAACTGGCCCGGGAAGAAATTAAAGCAGCCCTCGCACTTTTATCCAGCAAACTGGGTAAAGGAAGAAGCAAAGCCGCAAAAGGATTAAATGAAGTCGAACACCTCGATATATTAAAGCCCCGACCGGGTGAAGGTTAGGGCCCTGCAAGCAAACTCAATCAATTTCTAAAATTTCAGTTATGAAAAGAATTCTGTTATTGCTGCCTTTCTGTTTACTGATGGCAGCCCAGTCCATCCATGCTCAAAACGATGCAATTGAGCGCTTTTTTGAGAAATACATGGATGATGAGCAGTTCACTGTAGTGTACGTTAGCCCTAAATTGTTCCAAATGGTTGGTAAAATTGATGCCGACGACGAGGATTGGGAAAAAATTCGCCCAATGGTTGCAAACTTGGGAGGCCTGCGTGTACTCACCGCCGACAGCATTTCCGATGGCATTAAGATGTATAAAGAAGCGCTTTCAAAGGTTCCACAAAATGAGTATTCTGAATTGCTGACCGTACGCGATGGCGATGAGAATGTACGAATCTGGGTTAAAGACTCAGGCGATATCATCAACGAATTGCTTTTGCTGGTCGGATCTCCGGATGAATTTGTTCTCCTGAGCCTTACCGGTAAAATTGACCTGAATCAGATTTCCGAACTCTCCAAAACACTGGATATTGATGGGGTAGAACACCTGGATAAAATCAATAAGAAGGAAGGAGATGGAGACAACAAGTAAGTTGTAGATTCGGCAGTCACGGAATCGAAACCTGCCAATAATGTGCCCCGGAGCAATTCGGGGTGCATCTTTTTCATATTTTAAAACTAATTAACCCGCTATGAAATACATCCTCAGTTTCTTTATGCTTTGCCTTTTTACACTTCCAAGCCAGGCACAGGATCACCACCTGTACTGGAAATACAAGGATTATGATGGAGCCATTCCAGTAAAAGCACCCCGTTGGTTAATTACAGCCGGCTCCTGGTTTGCTCCGGAGAAAAAAGACAGAAAACTCATCCGTAAGGTGCACAAAGCGCGGGTTCTGGTTTTTGAAGACGGCAACCCGATCAAAACACGGGATATGGACCGATTTGAGCGCAAAGCTAAAAGACGCCGCCTGGAAGATATGGTCTTTGTACGTGACGGGGATACCAAAGTACGTGTAATGGCAAAAGACCGTCGGGCGGCCATTCGCAAAGTTGTGGTATTTGTTTCCAGTCCGGAAGAATTTGTGCTGGTTTCGTTAAAAGGTAAATTACACCTTGACGATTTGGTGAAAGCCATCAACCAGATATCAAATGATGACGATGCCGGATTTGACGTTCCGGGCCTTAAAAAACACAAGTCGGAGAAACTTTGATTGATTGAGACTTCTCAATTAACTTAAATCAAACAGGGGGCCTCGGCCCCCTGTTTGATTTTACCATTTTTGCGGGTCGCTTTCCTGCATTGTCTGGTAAATTGCCTCAAAAATATCTTCAGTTTGAGGCTTGGTGTAATAATCTCCATCCTGGCCGTAGGCTGTCCGGTGTTGTTTGGCAGCCAGTGTTATCGGCGCTGAATCGAGGTATTTGTAGGCACCCTGTTTTTCAAGTACCTCCTGCATCATGAATGCCGAGGCGCCTCCCGGAACATCCTCGTCGAGGAACAGCACCCGGTTGGTCTTTTGGATTGAGCGCAGGCAGCTGTGTGAGAGGTCAAAAGGAAGCAAGGTTTGGACATCCACAATCTCCACAGAGATATCGTGCTTAGCCAGCATGTCGGCCGCCTCCATCGCTGGGCGGATGCTAGAGCCATATGTAATGATCGTAATGTCATCACCAGTGCGCAGAATATCCGGCTGTCCCAATGGCACTGTAAATTCATCGATGTTCGTCGGACATTGTTCTTTCAGTCGGTATCCGTTCAGGCATTCTACTACAATGGCGGGATCATCGCTTTGCAACAAAGTGTTGTACATACCAGCAGCCTGGGTCATATCTCTGGGTACACAGATCCACATTCCGCGCAGGGATCCCAGCATCATGCCCATTGGTGAGCCTGCGTGCCATACTCCTACGAGTCTGTGACCGCGGGTACGGATAATTGCAGGAGCAGCCTGTTGGTTGGCTGAACGCCAGCGTAGGGTAGCCAGGTCATCAGAAAGTGCCGCCAGTCCGTAAAGCAGGTAGTCGAGGTATTGAATCTCGGCGATGGGGCGGAGCCCGCGCATAGCCATACCAATTGCCTGGCCCATAATGGTCCACTCCCGGATACCGGTGTCAAAAACGCGTTCGACTCCGTACTTTTCCTGAAGTCCGCGGAAGCCCTGGTTGACATCGCCGATGTGACCTACGTCTTCACCAAAAGCAAACAGGTTTTTGTATTTATCCAGGTTGGCATCGAAACATGCATTGAGCACCTCGTAGCCATCAATGGGTTTTTCTTCTGAATTGAACCGAGGCAGCACCGCAGGAACCTGAAGTGCAGACCGGGGTGTCTCGCTGTACAGGTGTTTGCTGTACCAATCTTCGTTTTGCTCTTTTTCCTTTTGAATTAATTGCGTCAGAAGGTCTTTTTCAGGACTGGAAGTTTTTCCTGAGAAGTATAGGGCTTTTCTGCCGAGTTTAGTCAGTTCAAAGCGCAAGGGTTCCCGAAGCCCACGCATTTCTTCCGCAATTTGTGCCAAATCCTGTACATCCGGCAATTGCTGACAAAGGCTGTCCAGTGCACTTTGAAGCGTGTTTCGGAAGGTGGCCACGTCATTCTGGTAGTGAGCAGAAACGGCTTTTGCCGCTGCGCTGACTTTTTGCTTGGCCTCTTTTTTTATCTGTTCAATTTCTTCTGCGGTGGCCAGTTTGTTTTCAATCATCCAGTTGGCCATGCGCAGGTTACAATCGTATTCTTCTTCCCATTTCAGGCGTTCGGTTGATTTGTATCGCCGGTGATCGCCGGAGGTGGAGTGGCCGAGTTGTTGGGTCACTTCCTGTATGTGGAAGAGTGTAGGTCGATGGGTTTTACGCATGGAGTCTGTAACCGAAGTGTACAACTCGCGCAGGCCTTCATAATCCCACCCTTTTCCAATGTGAATATCTACCCCCCCCTCCCCGTGAATTCCACGGAGTACCGGAGAAATGCTTTGTTTGGCCGGTGGGTATTTTTTAGGAACAGAAATGCCGTAGCCGTCATCCCAAACGGATACAGCCAATGGGGCTTGAAGAACACCGGCTGCATTGATGGTTTCCCAGAAAACGCCTTCCGAAGTACTGGCATCACCAATGGTACAGAAAGCGATTTCGTTTCCGCCTTTTGAAAAACCGGTTTCAATGCCTTTTACTTCGCGGTACTTTTTGGAGGCAAATGCCAATCCAAGTCCACGGGCCATTTGTCCGGCAGTCGGTGAAATATCTGCGGATACGTTGTATTGCTCGGTGTGGTCGAGCCAGTTGCCTGCTGCATCAATGGTTGGTGTGCTGAAGTGGCAGTTCATTTGCCGACCGGTAGACATTTTATCCAAAACCGGATCGCCGTATAGTTGAGCAAAAAAGTCTTCCAGGGTGATAAGGCCGAGAGCCATCATGAGTGTTTGGTCTCGGTAGTACCCGGATCGGAAATCCCCTTTTTTCCAGGCTCTGGCCATAGCCACTTGCGCCACTTCTTTTCCATCACCGATGATTCCAAAATTTGCCCGGCCCATGAGCACTTCTTTACGGGCAAGGATACTGGCCTCACGGCTCTCCGTACAGATGCGGAAGTCGTAGAGCACCTCTTCGCGGAATGCTTTGCTGTATTTTTTTCTATTGGAGGTTGACTTTTTCAGACTAGAATTTGGTTTGGTATCTAACATATTTTGGTATAGGTAGCACTCAATGAATGAATGAAGCAGGCATGAAAAGAGTTTGGGCAAACGAAACAAGCCAACTCTTTGCTAACCAATTTTTCTTTGGTTTGTTCACCGTAGGTGCCGGGTGCACAAAAGTAATAAAATCTACTGGCATTATCGCAAAATTACATTCTGTGAACTTGGTTTTTTCGAATCAAAATTTAATATGAAATTCTGATTTCCAAGCGGCATAGTTTGACTTTAATGCCTGTAAAAATACAAAATGCAGGACGAAGTTTGGTCGTATTTAAAGAACGCCGCATATTAAATTTCAAACAAAAGGTCGTTTGCAATGTTTTTTAGATTATTTTTGCGCCCGGTTAAGTCAATTAACCAGCAAATTCACTCTACTTAAATCATTGTAGATTTTATGGCGATCGAATCCAAAAACAGATACAGCGACGAGGAACTCCAGGAGTTTAAAGTTATTATTGATGAGCGAATCGTGAAGGTGAAGACCGAATTGGATTTCACCGAACAGCAAATTGCAGAGTTAAATGAAAATGGTTTCAATCAGCAAGGTGGTGATTGGAACGACGATGCAACTATCCATGCCGATCTGGAATTTTTGCAGCGAATGGCAGCACGCCAGGCTCGATTGCTCAAAGATCTGAACAATGCACTGCTTCGAATTCAAAATAAGACTTACGGGGTATGTACTGTAACCGGTGAGTTGATTGATAAAGGTCGCCTGCGTTTGGTTCCACATGCCACGAAGAGCGTAGATGGAAAAAATATAGCCAATTCATCTGTTCCCCGCCCGGCTGATCAGACCAGCAAGGATCCGTTCAGCGGATTGGAGGATGATAAAAAAGGCCCTGCAAAAGCAATTGGAAACAAGGTGCGCATTCCGGGAGCCAATGTCCCCAAAAAAAGTGGAGAAGACTGGGAACCGGATAATGAGACCCTGGAAAATGCCGGGTTTGAAAAAGACCCCAACGACGACGACGAATAAATGCACTCGATCAATCGAGTTGAGATACCAAACCCGAGTATGGCCTTGCCTGCTCGGGTTTGTTTTTTATATGCCTTTGAGGGGAAATATATTGTCAAAACGCCAACTAAGTCCTGCCTGTTTAAACCCTTTCTGGCTTTCGCTGTTTGGAGAGAAAATACCTTGTCTATGTCCGTTTTTAAACTTGAACGCACCCAGAAATTACCGGTGGATTTGCAAACTGCCTGGGCTTATTTTTCATCGCCTAATAACCTGAAAGAGATTACTCCGGATTATATGGGGTTTGAAATTCAATCAGATCCCAGGTTTTTATCAGAAATGTATGCCGGACAAGTCATCGAGTACACGGTTAAGCCTGTTTTGGGTATTCCCATGTATTGGATGACGGAGATTACACAGGTTGAAAATGGCCGCTTTTTTATTGATGAACAGCGGGTGGGTCCCTATAAAATCTGGCACCATCAGCACCATTTTCGCGAAATTGAAGGTGGGGTGGAAATGACTGACCTGGTGCACTATCAACTCCCTTTAGGACCATTGGGAAATTTGGCTCATGCTTTGTTTGTAAAACGACAGTTGAATGCCATTTTTGATTATCGTTGGAACAAACTCGAAGAGCAATTCGGGAAATATACGGGTCAATAGACCTTTCAGGATATCATTTAAGTTGAAGCAGGCTAAACAACTCAGTTCGCTCAATGCTTCGAACCTCTCCGGGTAGCATGTCGCCTAATTCCAGGTTTTCGATTTGAGTGCGCACCAAGCGGAGCACAGGAAATCCGACTGCCGCGCACATTTTTCGTACCTGCCGGTTTTTTCCTTCGCTCAATTCGAGTTGAATCCATGAGGTTGGTTTATTCATTCTGAATCGGATCGGAGGGTTTCGCTCAGGTAGGGAAGGAGTGCTCTGGAGCTGAGTAACAATCGCTGCCTGGCTTTGATACATTTTTCCTTTGACCTTAAACTGTACGCCATTTCTGAGCTGTTTCAGACTTTCCTCGGTGGGAATCCCTTCTACCTGAGCCAGGTAACATCTGTTGTGCTTGTTTCTGGGATGCAAGAGTGCCTCATTCAATTTTTTATCATTGCTGAGAATTAACAGCCCCTCGCTGTCAGCATCCAATCGGCCGACAGGATAAACATCCTTGGGGAAATCAAACCCAAGGTCCGCCAGCGTTTTCTGGTCTTCCGCTTCTCTGGTAAATTGAGATAAAACGCCAAAAGGTTTGTATATAATGAAATATGTGATCATACGTACTAGTTCAGTAGTCAATGTGGTTGATGATTTGATGATACGCCCTTCGGGCTAGGATGATAAGTTGATGTTTAATTGGCTCTCCGAGCCTTGTTTATTCGGGACGCTGCGCTTACCCTTGTTTAAATAGAAGTGGTAAGTTGTAAGTGATAAGCCGTAAGTATATTTTTCACAAGTCGACTTATCACTTATAACTTATAACTTATAACTTACAACTTACTACTTCTGGATAAACAAAGCCTCGCAGAGGCGAATTAAACGAATAAACAATTTCAACAAATCAACGTAGCCCGAAGGGCGCATCATCAAATCATCAATCCTTGACTTTTATTTTCTGGGAAGCCAGAAGCCAAGCCAGGCTCCAACAAGTCCCCATTGTACTACGAGGTCAATTAGGTAGCCCATGGAGTTGGTTTCAAACCAAATGGCATCCAGGTACGGGATGGTAAGGTAGCCAATTGCTCCAACAGCAAATGCACCCTGGATACAGGTTTTGAAATCCAGCCCCGGAATTTTCATCAAAAGCCAAATCAGCAGAAAGGCTGCAAGCAGGTCCACGGCCATTCCTCGGCTCATGTTCATTCCCATACTGGCGTTGTATGCTTTGCGGTAGGTTACCACGGCCCAGGGCTTCCCCATGGCATCTTCCATAAGTTTTTGGTGCTCCTCAGCAGTGCTTCCCGGAGGTGCTTGTGGGATGTAATAGGTGCCATCCTCCAGCCCTTGCGCCGCCAGTGTTTCCATGATGGCATCCTGTTTTGCGGTGTACTGCATCTCCGTGGTGTGTACGCCTGAGAAGGTCCAGGATACAAACTGCCAGAAGAAAATAATGATGCCGGCTACGAGTGTACCAATGATTTGTTTTTTCATAATGTGGGTTTTAGTTAAAAAAATAAATAAAAAAGCAGCAAGCCGCCGGGGCGGATGCTGCTGCTTATTGATTTCGTAAAAAGAACGCGTTCGGGAATTCGCTTACAAGTCGCAAATGAAAGTCCTGTTTCCATTTTAACCTGAACCAAACTCCTAAACACGTTTCGGAAGATTGTATTATCGGACTACGGATAACTTGGCGACATCGGCCAGGCCGGTGGTCTCATCATCCAGGCGCACAATATACGTACCTGTTTGCTGTTTTGAAACATCCAGGTAAAAAATGTTACTGCCAGGCTGAATTTGAACCCGTCCCGAATAGATCATTTGACCACTCAGGCTGAACATCGAAAGTCGGCCACCTCCATTTTGCTTGCCTTTGAAGGTGATTTCCACGGTATGCCTTGCCGGATTGGGGTAGAGCACAAACTGCTCGGCCCGGTTGAAGTCGTTGTCAATAGCGATTTCAGTTCCACCATAATAACAACCCGGATCAACAACATGACTCGGATTTACCAATGGCATTTTTACAAAACTATCAAAAGTGGAAGCGGCCATCACGTAGTCGTTTACACCCAGCCAGTCTTGCAACAGCGTTCCGAATACCTGTCGGTAATCGAAATTCATATTTTGCAGGTGGTTGCCACTGGTCAGGTTGCTCAGGTTCACGTTGGGGCCTGAGATACCCGGCTTAACGCCTTTCCCAAATACAAACATGGGGGCCAGCGTTCCGTGGTCGGTACCATTGGATCCGTTTTCATACACGGTTCGCCCAAACTCAGAAAAGGAGCAGGCCATCACCTGATCAGCAATTCCCATGGCATCCAGGTCATCCATAAATGCCTTGACCGACTGCGAAAGGTTCCACAACAAATCGTAGTGGTTTCCTTCATAGGTTTGTCCTACAGCTACCTGTGCACTGTGGGTGTCGTACCCTCCGGTGCTGCACAAATACACCTTGGTTTTGCAGCCACCCCGAATGAGTCGGGCTACCGTTTTGAGTTGGTTGGCCAAACTGATGTTGGGGTAGGAGAGTGCATTGGTTCCGGCATTGAACACATCGGTGATGCGCTGGGCGTATTCACTTACCGACTGTTCTACCGACATGATGTATTCCAACTCTTCTCCGTGTTCAGAATCGGGAACATTGTCAATGGGCGCACCTCCAATGGTCTGAACAAGTGAGTAAAAACCTGCAGGATCCTGGCCACTCAGATTTATGGCACTCTGGTGCTCTGTTTCGGTATGGAATCCCAACGATGGATTGGGGTCACCAACCTGGATGCCCAATGGGTCGGGCATAGATGTAATTGGCTTGCCTTTTACATCCGGGTACAATGCCTGCAGTGACCGACCGATCCAGCCGGTGCTTGTTTCTGCTACGGAAAAGGTTCCGTCGCCTCCGGACAGCCACAAGTCGGTACTGCGGAAGTGCGAGAGGTTAGGAGATTGATACCCAACACCCTGAATGATATTGGCCCAGCCTTTGTCGTACAATTCTTTAATGGCCGTCATCGCGGGATTAAGGCCAGTTCTAAAGCTGTTTTTTACAGTACTATCCAATTCGATGTACTGTCCATCGCCGGAATCGGGCACCTTAATGTTGGGGCGCATGTTGGCATAGGTATCGTACTGAAAGATGGGAATCAAGGTGTTTAATCCGTCATTTCCACCTTTTAATTGGATAATTACGAGAACACGGCCTTCTACATCTGCACAATCAGAGAGGGCTTTTGCCATTCCGGAGTTAGCGAATGGCCGCATATTGAAACCGTTTACCACAAAGGGCGATACGGATAATGTCTTGAGAAAATTTCTGCGTTTCATTGCAATGTGTTTTAAAATGAACTTCTGGAATGGGGTGAATTACATCGTCTGGAATTCAGGTGAATAGAGGATGGCATACAAAAGCCGGTCAAGCATTTTTTTGACTTCTGCATCATCTCCTGAATTCAGAAAGTCCTGCCATTCGTAGGTCCAGTCTGCCGGAGGAAGTTCATCCAAAAAGACGGTATTTAAAAAGTAGTTGAATCGGGCGCTGTCTACCTCCAGTGGAAGCAGGTATTCGAGTAAATCCTGTACGACTACGTAGGAATCCGTAGGGTCGCTGCAGAAATTGCTATCGCGCAACCAGACTGCAGAATTCAGGATAGGGCCACCGATGGTCGTATTGGTCCCTGTTCCTACAGAGCGTTTACCGGTAAGCAGAATTGCCGGCATTTTGTATCTCGAAATAATGGTTGATGAATTGAACCACTGGTGATGGAAGTCGGGCGACTGGTGGTACGCGGGATACCCGGCAACGTTATCCGGATAAAAAATCGACATTCCCGAGAGCAATAGGTAGCGATCCTGCATAGCTTGTCGCCAGAAACGCTGGTAGTGGTTGTAGTTGTCGTCGTATGGATCGGGAATGGTAAGGTTGAAAAACGACAAGGGCTGGAACATCAATTCCAACGGCGATTTTATCAATCCTCCAATCACATCATCATCTGTTTGGCTGTCGTCTTCATCGTAGAAGTGCTTGCTCATAAACAGTTGCTGGAGCACGGGTTTGATCTCATAGTTGTTGTTGCGCATAGTCGCTGCCAGCGGCTCTATGATGTCGTTCTCGATTTCATCGGTGATTTTACGACTTACAAAGAATCGATACAGGCGGCGACAGAAGTTTTTGGAAACCTCTTCCTGCGCAAAAATCATATCAATAAAATCCAGGAGCTCCTGGTAAATTTCTGTTGAGCTTGTTCCTCCGGAAATGGTCGTATTCTGGAAACGCTCGGAGAAGGTTTTATCGCTTGTTTCGTGGATGCTTGTCTGAATATATCCACGCGGAATTCCGGTATCCGGATCAATTTGATCGCGTTGTCCACGGATGCGGAAGCCAGTGAATATTTTGGCTGCTTCCACCACGTCATGTTCGGTGTAGTTGGTATAGTCACCAGGGCCTGCCTGTGGACCTTTGCCTATGGTAAACAATTCAAAGAATTCCCGGGAGAAGTTCTCGTTTGGATTGTACTTGGTATTCTGTTGGTTGTTCAGATACCGAATCATGCAGTTGTCCATGACCAGTTTCGTACACAGGTCTTTGAAGTTGCGCAGGGCGCCCCAGTGCATGAGTTTGAGGTAATCAAAGAAGTGGGTGTTTTGGTATGAAAAGGCATCCACGATCATGTATTGGTGGAAAAACAAGGCCATTTTATGCGAAATCCCGGAGTCATTCAGCGCTTCATTGAGCCACCAACTGATAACCAGCGGGCGCAAGACAAAATCCTGAGCGGGAAGGGCCTGGCCTGGAGGTAAAATCCAGTTGGCGTTGTCCAGTCCATTGGCTGAATCGTCGTAAACGGGTTGGTCCATTTTGAGGGACTCGTACGCGAGCAGCGAGGGAATTGATTGAAAAGCCTGCAAGTTGGCGAGCGCGTTCACTTTGTTCTTTGTGTAGCGGAAAGAAGTTCTCCTTAGCAAGTGAGCGGCCCGTTTTTGACCAAGGTTGCCTTGAATCGGGTCGAGAGAAGCCATGCGATGTATTGTATTTGTTGATAAAAAGGCTGTGTTCCGGGTAAATGGCTTTTGGAGGCACCTCTAAAAAGAAAAGGTAAGCGATCCCAAAATATTAGTTATTTCGGATATAGACTCCTTTTTATTAAAAAAATGTGCGTTAATTTTGCCCTGTGGTGCAATAATATTCCAGTTGCTTTGATAAAAGCAAAATTCTCTACGTGTGCTCGGAACAGGTTTGTGTGTTTTTGACATAAAAATCCCGGATTCTGCAACTTGCAAAACCCGGGAAAGGCTGTATAGGAACTATGTTTTATCTGGGATTTTGTGTTGAGACTGTAATCAACACCTTACGTAATTTATTTAGTTGAACTACCGCCTCAACCCAAACCCCATGAATGTTCTAATATTTACCGGTGGGCAACAATGAGTTTGACAACCTCTGCCAATCCGGTTTGCCGG
This sequence comes from Saprospiraceae bacterium, assembly GCA_041392625.1. Classification (GTDB taxonomy): domain Bacteria; phylum Bacteroidota; class Bacteroidia; order Chitinophagales; family Saprospiraceae; genus M3007. The sequence goes on from JAWKLR010000003.1 coordinate 61,204, forward strand.
TTTTCAAGGCGAACAAAGTAGGGGCCCGATGGCCAGGACACAACATCCAATGTAATCAAATTGAGTCCCGGGTTGATCTGCACATTTCCATTGTATACCACCTGACCGGACATGCTGTTTACAGTAAGCCTGGCGGAAAACCCTTTTTGACTTTCATAAATCACTTCAGTATGAATTGAAGCCGGGTTGGGAGCCAATCGCAATGGTTTTGATTCTGTCGCCAGCCAGGGGTCAAGTGCCGAAACACCACCGTAGTAACAATCCGGATCCACTGCATAGGATTGACCCACAATTGGAATTTTTACATAGTTGTCAAAAAGGGTATCTTCCAACACCATGTCATTTGCACCCAGCCAATCCTGCAACAGCGAAGTAAATACCTGACGGTAATCATACTGCATTCCCTGCAATTGGTTGTCGTTCGTAAGGTTGCTCAGGTTTACATTTGTGCCGGTTACCCCCGGGTTGATTGCTTTTCCGAACAACAACATCGGAGCCAGTGTTCCGTGGTCGGTGCCGGTTGAGCCGTTCTGTCGGGCGCACCGTCCGAATTCAGAAAAGGTGCAGGAAAGCACTTTGTCTGCAATTCCCATCAATTCCAGGTCGTCATAAAATGCCTTGATTGATTCCGACAAGGTGTACAAAAGGTCGTAGTGCGAACCCTCTACTCCGCCGGCGCCTACTGCAACCTGTGCGCTGTGTGTATCAAAACCGCCAAGAGAGCATAGATAAATCTTGGATTTACTACCGCCACGGATTAATCGAGCCACTGTTTTAAAGGCTGATCCGCCAGATTGAAAGCCGGGTAGTTGCCCTCATTTGTTCCTGCATTGAATACCTCTGTAATGCGCTGTGCATAGAGGTTTACGCTTTGTTCAACCGACATGATGTACGAAATCTCATCTCCATATTCAGAGTCAGGGATATCGGTCATTGCGGCACCCCCAATAGTTTGAATCAGGGAGAAAAAGCCGGCAGGGTCCTGTCCACTTAGGTTGATGACATTCTGGTGTTCTGTTTCTGTATGGAAGCCCAGTGACGGGTTTGGGTCGCCAATCTGAATGCCCAGGGGATCGGGCATAGCGGTGGTTGGAGCACCCAGTACATCCGGAAACAGCGATTGCATAGATCGGCCCATCCAACCGGTTCCCAAACTGAAGTTTTCGGAAGTTCCATCGCCACCGGAAAGCCACAGGTCGGTGCTCTTAAAGTGCGACTGGTTTGGGTTTTCATATCCAACGCCCTGCACGATATTTACCCAACCTTTATCGTACAATTCCTTTACTCCGGTCATAGCGGGGTTCAGGCCCACCTGGTCATCAAGCGGCAGGGTATTGTCCAATGGGATGAATGCTTCGGCACCGCTATCCGGCACCTTGATGTCGCTTCGGAGGTTGGCGTATTGGTCGTATTGGGCGATTGGAATCAAGGTGTTAACACCATCGTTGCCACCTTTCAATTGAATGAGCACCAATGCCCGTTCGTCCAGTCCTTCGCAGTTGCTCAACACATTGGCAATTTTACTGTTGGCAAAGGGCCGCATTTTATATCCATTGACCACAAAGGGCGTGATCGCCGCTGAGGGTGCTATTCTTAGAAAATTTCTGCGTTTCATATTTTGTTGATTTATTATTTTTTAACGGAATTCCGGTTTGCCATGCACTTACATGGTTTGGAATTCGGGTGAATACATAACGGCATTTACCAATCGTTCGAGTGGGATTTTTACTTCTGTATCGTCGCCGGTATCGAGGTAATTTTGCCATTCATAGGTCCAGTCTGCCGGAGGCAGATTGTCTAAGAAAACCGTTAAATAATAATAGTTGAAACGATCGTTGCTGGGTTCTTCGGGTAGGGTATAGCGCAGAAATTCCTGCACAAGCGCATAGGGGTCGCTGGCATCGGAAAAGAATCCGCTGTTTTCAACCCATTGTGCAATATCCAGTTTGAGGATAATGGGTGCATTGGGTGCTCCGCCTATTTGGCGTGTACCGGTGAGCAACATTGCCGGAAGTTTGTATCGGGCAATAATGGTGGATGAGTTGAAAAACTGGCGGTTGTAGTCTGGCTCCTGATAATATCCGGGGTAACCCGCTACATCATTTGGGAAAAAGAGCGGCATCCCTGCCAAACTCAACATGTGGTTGAGGATGGTTTGTGAATAAAAGGTTCCATAGTGCCGGGCTACATTGAGTGTCGGACTGGGGATTTGGCTGTCGAGACCAAAGAAATTGATGGATTGAAAAACAGTATCCAGAGGAGACTTGATCAGTCCTCCAAAGATTTCATCGCTGTTGTCCGAATCGTCCTGATCATAGAAATGCTGGCTTTCAAATAACTGTTGCAAAACCGGCTTGATTTCGTAGTTGTTGTTGCGCATCGTTGCCGCCAGTGGTTCAATGATATCAGATTCGATTTCATCTGTGATGATCCGACTTACGAAGAAATGGTAGATCCTCCGGCAAAAGAGTTTGGAGACTTCCTCCTGTGCAAAGATCATATCGACAAAATCGTTCAGCTCCTGGATTATCTGGAGCGTGGTGCCTCCTCCGGTAATCGTCGTTCCCTGAAATTTATCACTAAATGTTTTATTGCCGGTGTCGTGTTGGTTTACATTAATTATACCGGAAGGGATACCCGTTTCCGGGTCGGAGACCGAGCGATTTCCCAGCACCCTGAATCCGGTCAATACCTTTGCAGCCTGTACAATGTCGTCTTCGGTATAATTGGTATAGTCACCGGGGCCAATTTGTGGTCCTTTCCCGATGGTGAACAACTCAAAAAACTCCCGTGCGAAGTTTTCATTGGGGTTGTTCTTTGTGTTTTCATTGTTGTTCAGGTAGCGCAACATGGCGTTGTCCAGAACCAATTTGGTCGCCAATTTTTTGAAGTTTCCAAGACTTCCCCAATGCAATAGGTTTAGGTAGTCAAAATACATGGCGTTGCTAGCAGAACTGGCGGAAATTGCCATGTGTTGATGGAAAAATAAGGTCATTTTATGCCCGATTCCCGGATCATGCAGGGCTTCATTGAGCCACCAGCCCAAAACATATCGCCGCAGGATAAAATCTTCAGCCGGGAGGTCCAGACCAGGTGGAAGTAGCCAGGTAATATTTTCTACGGGATCTGTTGCGGGGTCATCATAGACCGGCTGGTCCATCAGGAAAGGTTGGGGGGCCAAAAGAGCAGATACAGCATCGGCGGCGGATTGAGCAGCCATTGCGTCTACCTTTGATTTTGTGTACTTGAAACTGGTACGCCTTAGCAAATGGGCTGCCTGGCGGGTTCCCAGTACACCCTGTAGCGGGTTGAGAGAAGCCATGTGAAAGATTGTTTGGTGACAAGATCATCCGCCATTTCGACCAGGCGAACGGGACTTTGACTGCTCCTGTTAATGAAAGTTTAATTGGCTCAAAAAAAAAGCACCTGATCGCGCTCTTAATAGATTTGATCAGGTGCTTTTGTATACATGCAGTGTGCGCTCTTAATTCTTTAAAAGCAGTTGGGATCCAAATGCTGTTCCCTGGCGCAACAGCACCTGGTATGCACCTGCAGGAAGATCAGCTACTGGGAAATTTAGAGTTTGCGGACCGGATGGGGCATTGGACTGGAAGGTTCTTACAATGCGTCCGTACATGTCTACTACTTGAATAGCTACCTCTCCACTAGAAGGAAGATTGGTCTCAATACGCAACATCGAGCTTACCGGGTTCGGACTCAGTTGCATATCCAATGTTGGCTTTTGCGCTTCAAACAAACTGGTAAATACGGGTACAGAGTCCTTCTCAACTTCTACAAAGACATAACCAGCTTCCATGTTGCTGTGATTGTCACCCCAGATATTCGTGCCTGGTGTGTTATCATTTTGGTAAACAAGCCAGATGGCATCGCCTATATTCCGTTGGATGGAAGGCCATACAGCTTCGGTGTATGCTACAAAAAACTCATCAACATAGGGTACGCTTGTAATGTCATAAGGTTCGCCCCAGCTTGCACCATTGTCCTCGGATTTCATAAGGTACACATGCCGGTAAAATTGGTCTACTTCGGCACCCCAGTCAGAACGGTATAATTCGTGAACTGCTGAATACGCAAGGTACATGTTGCCATCTGCATCGGTTCCCGCAGATGGGAAACTGGATAGGCTGTTAAAATATGGACCGATTTCAGCGGTGCTGCTGATATTGAGCAGGGTATCTCATCGTAATCAAGCGCACCTGTCGGACGGTTCCACCGTGATCAATTGTTTTTCGCCCATTGATTCATTCCAGTACATCAAACCATTGATACCAGGACAAGTAAAACTTCCGGCAGCCGGATCATTATCGATGTAATACATACGCCGAACCATACATGTGCCTGATGGCTGTCGTCGAGAATTACAGAGCCAAATCCGTCAGTTGAAAAAATTGCCAGAGAATCGGAGCGTTGGAGTCGAAGTAGCCAATGTCATCAAATGCTGTGAGCATCACCTGCCAACGCGGCATAGTTTTCAAGGGCATCCGGAAAATCCACAACCCGTAACCGGGTCTTCCCAGCTTCCTTCCATTGTCAGTGGATTTAACCAGTCGGGTATCATTCCAGCCAGGAAATACAACAACTGCAACACCTTCTCCATTTACATCAAGTGTGTAGAATCTGCCGAGAGCGCGCTGAATTTATCGCTGTCAATACCAGGATTTTTACAGCATTTTGATATCCCAGGTAACTCCGCCATCGAGAGAACGCCAGTAAAGCAGGTGGGCATCCATGCCTTCATACACAACGCCTCCATTAGCAACAGGTGTCGTAATTGCAATTACGTGCACGGTTTCTCCATCGGGGCCGCCAGTAGCAATCCGGGGCCACAGGAGTCCTACATTTCCAGGAGGGTTCATCAGATTGGTCTCAGTCCAGGATGAGGAGCCTGCTGCCTTCCTTGTAACCTGGATTGCCCAAGGAGTTGCACCTGTATTGTGTGACACGATGAGTTCGGTTCCATTCGCTGTACGGGCAATAGCAGGAAAGCCGGTACGAGCAGTTTCCACACGGGAAGTAACTGCAGGCCAAACACCATTCTCACGGGTATTGTACCCTGTTCCACGCTCAGGGAAAGCGCCGGTGCCATCGTTAGAAAAAATCCACGCTGCGGTTGGGTTCCCGTCGGAATTAGCAAAAAGGCGCGAAGGTACACAGCCATAGGATTGAGCATCCCACCGAAGCAAGCTTACGACCTCTTCTGGGGCACGATAGTTTGCACCCGAAAGATACAGGGTGTTCGGGTCGTCCATTTCGGGTGTATTTTCTTCAGGAAGAATAGCATATTTTGTAAAAGGGACTTTTTCCAGTGCCTTTGGGGTTTTGGCAATGTGTCCTTGACCGAAGAGGTTTGCAGAAAAGGCAACGACAAAAAATAGTAGCAGGTAAAATTTAGACATAAAATATTGTTTGGTTGAGTGAAAAACTAGAAACTAAAATGATTAAAAAATGCAGGCTTTGCATGCAAAAACATTGAAAGTGCCAAATCTAGTCAAAAAGATTTCTCCAGTCGTGTAAAATTTTGACGGTTTTATATGAAAAGTACCCGACAATAAGATGAACCTAATATCTTTGCATCAAGAACATTTCATGAAAATTTAAAACCGTACGTGTTATGACTAAAATGCTTACTAACATTATCCGCTTTGGCGCTCTTATGCTTGCCATGGTGGTTTCCGCTCAGGGCTTGATGGCTCAGGGCAACCAGGACGACAACTTCCTTTTTGGCTTCACATCCTCTGATGGATCATCTCAGGTGTACCGCCAGGAAGACTGTGGTTTTGGCTATTCTCAGTTTGGTGCCAGCGTTCAGGATGAACTTTGTGCTGACATCATGTGGGCTTATGACATCACTCCAGACTCTATCTGTTGTGATACCATCACAATGGACCTGACCGGTAAATTCGCTCTGATCCGTCGTGGTGCTTGTAACTTCTCTATCAAAGCCTACTACGCACAGCAGGCTGGTGCCATCGGTTGTATTATCGTTAACCACTACGACAATGCAGATGACAACGGGTGTTCCATCATTGGTATGGCTCCTGGTACATTTGCAGACGATATCACAATCCCATGTATCTTCCTTTGCCGCGATGCAGCTGAGGCAATTGATGCAGAACTTCAGGCAGGCAACACAGTTGAAGGTTGCTTCCTGCTTCCACGTGTTACTGACGGATGGGCAGCTCTTTCCTATGCCACTCCTGTTAGCCAGTTGGATACCATGTATGCAATGGGTGTTAACTTTATCAACCGTTCTGCTGATACTATCCAGAACCTGAGCCTGAAGGCTGATATCTCTGGCCCTAATGGCTACTCTTTCTCCTACTCAACTGTTCAGGATCCAATTGCTCCTGCAGAAGAGCGTCTGCTCTTTATGGACGGATACGTTCCTAACACAGACCTCGGTAAGTACACAGTTACACTGTCTAACGACTTCTACACCGAGTCTCGTGACTCCATCACTCGTAACTTTGCAGTAACCGATTATGTTTTCGGTAACGACAACCTCGAATTGATGCTTGACGGCGGTGCAGATCGTAACGACCTCTTCCTCCAGGGATACCTGATCTATCAGACCGGTAGCCTGTATTGGACTGGTGCCGATGGCGGAACTGCTCAGTTTATTGAATTTGGTATTGCTAACATCGACTCTGTTTACACAGGCGATGACGAGTCTGATACTGTTTTCTGCCTTCTTTACGACGGTGATGCAGACGGCGACGGTAGCATCAACCTGACTGCAGACTTCTCTGATGTTGCTGCTGACCTGGTTGCTTCCGGTCAGTACATCATGGACGGAACTGAAACAGAAGACAACCTCCTTTGTGCAACATTGGATGACTTCTTTGATCCAGGTAACTTGCCTGTATTGAGTGCATTCCACCCATACTATGTTTCACTGTTGTACGATGGCAACCTTGCAGGTTCCGGTCGCAACTGTGCGTTCTCTAACTCTTCACACGAAGATTACCTGATCGTAGGTGGTGGTGGAGCAACTCCAATGTTCCTCGGCCAGTTCTACAATGGCGGTTGGTCTGACCGTACCGTTGTACAGCGTCTGTTGCTCGAAGGAGCAACTTGTCCTACTGTATCTACTCAGGTTCAATTGGATCCATCTAAGATTTCTATCACACCAAACCCAGGTAGCGAATACGTTAACCTGAACCTGTCACTGGAGTCAACCAGCGACCGCGTGGTAGCCAGCATCTTCAATGGCATGGGCCAGGTAGTAAAGCAGGAAATCGTTAAAAACTTCCAGAACGGAACCATCCGTTTTGATGTGAACAACCTTCCTACTGGCAACTACATCATGACAGTAAACACTGGCGAAGGCTATGCAGTTCGCAACGTGGTTGTTTGTCACTAATTGAATGTTCTTCGCTGCACATCATTCCGTGCAGTTGTAATAAAGCCGCTCTGGGATATTCCCGGAGCGGCTTTTTTGATACAATTTTGCCCACATTTGGCATTTATGGAACTAGATGCAATTAGTTGGACCAATTATTCTAACTTAGAATCTCATTTTTGTTGCAAATCCCCATTGCCATGAAATTTCGTTTACTGCTTTTTCTCATTTTTTGTTTGCCCCTAAGTGTCTTTGCTCAGAAAGGCAACTCCGATTCCCAATTCATCCTGACGGTTTGTTCTGCCGATGGACCCAGCCAAATACTTTTACGCACCAACTGTACACCTCCAAGTAGTACTACAAAGTGGATTTCGAAGCTGGTTTCCGGAGAGGCTATTTGGGCCGTTAGTGTGCAAAATGATTCCACAGGTTGCGGTCCGATTTTAGCGAACCTACATGGAAAAGTAGCCCTGATAAAACAAGGTAGTTGCTCGCTGTACCAGGCGGCCTGGAATGTGCAACAAGCAGGTGCAATTGGTATTTTGATTTTAACCACCTCTGGGGAAAATACCTGCCTGGTCCGCAGTTTGTCGGGAAATGATTTTTGGGGGCCTATTCATATTCCTATTGCAGAATTGGGGCTTAACTATTCTGAGCAATTAATTTCATTTGCCCAATCCGGACAATCAATGCGGATCAAGTTCGGTCCACAAGAACTGTTAAAAGCCTACGGTGCGCGCTCATTTGCAACACCCCTTTCTCAAGTGGATACACTGGATCACGTTGGAGTGCTCTTCAAAAACGGATTTTCCGACACACTTTCCAACCTAATCCTTCGGGTCCGGATTTCCGGCCCAAACGGATATGACATGGAAACGCTTACCCCTCAGGCGCCAGTATTTTCAGGTGAGGAACGTGTCTTGTTTGCGGATCCTATTCCACCTCCTTCTGACTTGGGCAAATACACAATCACCTGTACCATCGATGGCTATACTGCAAGCTCCGATACCCTGTATCGAACCTTTAGAATTAATCAATATGTTTTTGCCAATGACAATTATGATTTGCCTTTGGAAACTGGAGTTGACAGCAACGACTTGTTTCTCCAGGGGTATTTGATTTATCAGACCGCGGCCTTGTATTGGACAGGTGATGTCGAGGCAACCGCCTCCTGTGCCGAAATGGGAATTTACAACCCGGAATCTGTTTACGACGACTCAGGAGACGAAGATACCAATTCCATCTTTGTTTTGCTTTACGATGCAGATGCTGATGGCGATGGGATAATAAATCTGCAATCCAGTTTTGATTCGCTCTTTACAGATTTAGTTGGATGGGGAAAATATGTGATCACAAACCCCAATTTTCCATCTTGGGTCTGGGTCGGGCTACAGTCTTATACAAATCCTTCCGAAAATCCCAAACTAAAACGCAATCATCCCTATTATCTATCCTTGTTGTATGATGGGAACTTGGCAGGAAGTGGTCACAACTGTGCCTTTTTTAATTCACAATTTGAAGATTATCTGGAAATTGGAAATGGCCCCGTAAACCCAATTTTTCTCGGCGGATTTCAACCTGAAGGTTGGACAGACCGGACCATCGCTCAGCGTCTCATCATTGACAATGGTTGCGTTACTCCCAGATCCGTGGCTGGTGTTAACACCAGGGTGGACATCTCTCCCAATCCAGCAAATGACTATGTTATTCTAAGCATTGAATTGCCCCAGGAAGACAGGGACATACGGATCAGTCTATTTAATGCTCAGGGACAAGTTGTCAAACAGCAGCGTTTAAGAGATTTTGAAAGTGGGACCATTCAAATAGAGGTACGTGACCTCCCTCCAGGTAATTACATACTTGCGCTAAACGGCAGAGAAACCTCTGTTGTGCGAAAACTGATTGTATACCACTAGTGCCATCTCCCCCCCAACTAGGTATCTGACTAAATTTGAAAAACCATATTTAAACCCTTGATTTATGAAAACGATTTGTTGGTACTTTTTGCTTTTGATTCCATTTGCTGCAAGCGCTCAATCGGGAACCATCCAGGATACCTTTCAACTGGTGGTTGAGTCTGAAAATGGGTTTCGTGCGGCTTTTAGTCACGGGTACTGTGGCTATGGCCACTCTACAAACGGTGGGGGAGTAGACTCATTGATTTGTGGCGAGGCGGTATTGGTTTCCGATTATCTTGGAAATTCAACTTGTTGCGACTCAATTGCAATGAACCTGGAAGGAAAAATCGCTTTGATTGATAGAGGACAATGCGCATTCGGTTACAAAACAAGCTATGCATATCGGGCGGGTGCACGAGCAATCATCATCATGAATACCGAAACCACCCCGATGGAGGACTCTTGTTCTGCTACTGCCTTTTATTCGTATCCATTATTAGTTGACTCGCTTCCCATTCCCACTGTTTTGCTGTGCAAGCAGGGGAGTGCGCTAATCAAAGACCTGCTATTTGCCGGTGAGGAATTGGAAATTTGCTTTCGACCAACCACTATGCTCGCAGCGTTCGGCGCACGTGCCTACAGTACCCCATTATCACAAATAGATACCCTGGATAAATTGGCCATTTTATTCAATAACGATACCCCGGATACACTTACAAACCTCGTTGCTCGGGCTACAATCAGTGGTCCAAACTATTCCTTTTCCCTGGCTACCAGCCAGCCCCCCGTACCTCCGGGAACACGCCGTTTACTGCAACTGGAACCGGCCCCTCCACCCACTGAATTGGGAACCTACCAAATTCAATTTTCAGTAGATGGATTCACGCATCCGGTGGATACTTTATACCGGACGTTTGAACTAACCGAACACATGTTTGCATTGGACAATGGTGAATTGGCACTTTCTGATATAATCCTTCAAATTGGTTTGCAATTTGATCTAAGATTTCAAACAGGTGCATTGTATTGGACTGGTCCCAACCCCGCGACTGTGGAATATGTACAGTTTGGAATCAGTAATATTGAATCAATCTATGTTCCCGGCAACGAATTTCAGAATACATTTTATGCATTGTTGTATGATGCTGATCCAGATTTAGATGGAGTAGTTAACTTACAATACGACTGGTCTGATCTGGCTATGGATGCAAAAGCTGCGGGTATGTATGTCCTGAATGGAACGGAAGAGCCAAATGAGTTGCTTTGTGTACCGATAACGAGATTCCCAGGTGGAAGTGGGGACACCCTGTTTCAAACCTTACCCAATCACCCATATTATGTATCACTTCTTCACGAAGGTGAAGGTATTAATGAAGTAGGGCCCATTTTTTCAACTTCCCGAAAAGAGCAATATTTGAAAATTGATGGTGGTTCTCCCGATCCCTTTTACTGGGGTGCCTTTTATCCAGGAGGTTTTTTGTATTTCACCTTTGTCCAACGCCTTTTGTTAGAGGGTGCTGCCTGTCAAACAGTTTCTGAAAAAGACAGGCTACAGATCGCCCAACTCTCCATATTCCCTAACCCGGCGAACCAGTACCTGAACATTGAAATGCAACTAAAAAAGCCCACCGGGAAAATTAGGCTGAGTTTGTTCGACAGCCAGGGGAGGGTAGTTAAAAGTCAAAACCTTCAGCACCTTGTAAATGAAACCATTCAATTTGATGTAAAAGACCTTCCTGCGGGGACTTACATCCTTGCGATCAACACTGGAGTGGAGTATGCCGTTCGGCAAGTACATATTGTGCGTTAACGGCCCGTTTATCCGATCAAAAACGATGCCTCAACCAATTGCTTGAAATACGGAGTAGGGGGCTGCTGAATCAATTCTGCTGAGTTTCCGGAGCAGTCCTCTTTGCCATTATTCATTACCAGCATGCGGTCACATTGGTGCTGAACAACACTCAGGTCGTGTGAAATAAAAATCATGCTCAAATCGAGTTCTTCTTGCAGGTCTTTGAGCAGATTTAGTACCGTTGCCTGAATGGAAACATCCAGAGCAGAGGTGATCTCATCGCAGATCAGCACCTGGGGCTCAACGGCAAGAGCGCGTGCAATGCTTATGCGTTGTCGCTGCCCACCGCTGAATTCATGTGGGTACCGGTTCAAATGTATGTCCGGCTCCAACCCAACCAGATGAAGCAGGGCACGTACTCGCTCCTTCTGTTGTTTTGCATTCTCAAACAAGCCATGCACTACAATGGGCTCAAGGATGGCACGGCCAATCGGCTGTTGCGGATCAAGCGAACTGTACGGATCCTGAAATACCATCTGAATTTGTTTTCTGCTTATCCCCTCCAGATGGATGGCTCCCGTATGAATAGGCAATAAGCCGACAATGGCTTTGCCTAGCGTACTCTTCCCACTTCCGGAAGCCCCAACAATGCCCACCGTTTCGCCTGTGTTTACCTGCAAATGAATCCCATCTACAGCGCGGGTTTGATGTTGTACTTTGCTGAGTAAGCTACCCGGCTGATCAAAATAAACACAGAGATTCTGAACCTCTAACAACCGCGGGCCAACCGACCGGTTTTTTGCTTGTGCAATCGGAATTGCAGGGGTTTTGCCCGATTCAAAATCCGCCAGCACCGGCAGGCGATGAAGCCGGACATCCTGTTTCGGCCTACAAGCCAGTAGGCCTTTGGTATAGGGATGCTGAGGCATTGATAAAAGCGCTTCACAACTTCCAGTCTCAACCAGTTTCCCATTTTTTAAAACGCCAATGGTATCTGCCACGGTTTGGATTACGGCTACATCATGACTGATAAAAAGCATGCTCACATCCCGCTCCTGCTGAATCGATTTAAGCAAAGAAAGAATCTCTCGTTGGGTAATGGCATCCAGGGCCGTAGTTGGCTCGTCGGCAATGAGCAATTTCGGGTCTCCGGCCAAAGCCATGGCAATGAGAATACGTTGTTTCTGGCCACCGCTCAATTGGTGCGGATACGCGTTGTACACCCGATCCAGGTCTGTCAGTTGTACGCCCTCCATCAGGCGCATGCATTCAATCCGCGCGTCTTTTTTTGTATGTCCTTTATGAAATCGGATGGCCTCCTCAATCTGGTACCCACACCGGAGCACCGGATTTAGCGATGTCATGGGTTCCTGGAAAATCATGCCGATTGCACCTCCGCGCAGCGTCTGCAGGCTCTTGCCGGTGAGATTTAATATGTTCTGGCCTTCAAACAGAATTTCACCCTGTAGGCTCGCTGTCGGAATCAATTGCAAAATACTCAGCGCCAGGCTGGATTTTCCCGAACCCGACTCTCCCAATAAACCGAGTGTTTTTCCGCGCTCAAGACTCAATGAAACCTGATCCAGGGCCAGGAATTTTTCCTTACCCGAATGGTAGTTTATCGAAAGGTCTTTAAGTTCAAGCAGCGCATCCATTGCGGGTGTTTATTTCATTTCGATTTTGCAACTGTCTTCCGTCCAGGCTACCTGGATTGGCTTTCCCGCCTTCAACCATTTTACCAGGGTTGGGCCCAACATCTCTGCCCGCCAGCCGGTAAGCAGCGTTTCGTCAAATCCGTTTCCGGATTTTAGCTTGTTAAAATCGCCTCTGGGCAAAAGCAATGCCGCACTGATTTCGTGCTCTAAACATTGTTTTCGAACAAAGTGGTACAGCAACTCCATCGCCCATTCCGTTTCGGGGTTGTCAGGGCCTGGAGCAGGGAGGCTTTTAATAAATGCTTTTTCCTCATCCCGAACCGGCTCTTCCTGAAGTTTTATCCAGGCATTTTGATGCCGTTTCCAGACATTCTCCGGCAGAGTACGGTTTGCCCGGAAGCCCTGTTGGCCGTTTTTTATGGATTTGACCACCGTGGAAATATGACGGCTCTGCAATACTGCATCCTTGGGAACATTCAAACTCGCAGCCGTTTCACGACGCCAGGTGATCAGGCGTAACAGAAATACCTTGTGTTTGAAATCCAGTTGATAAATCAGGTCGTTGTTTAGTACCTCTTTATAGGGATCCAGCTGGTAAAAGGATTCTTCCTCCCATTTTCGGTTTTCTTCCCGTGCCCAACTGGTGCGATTTCGTTTCTCCAGGTCTGCAGCGAGCTGTTCGTGGAGTTGTGGCAAGTATTTCACATCCTCAACGGCATAATCAACGGCCTTGGATGGCAGCGGTCGTATTTCCCAATTCGTTACTGTATGGCTTTTTGACAAACTTATGCGCAATTCACGCTCAACGATTTTTCTAAATCCAGCCGGATAGTTGTATCCGACAAAGCCGGCGGCAACCTGTGTGTCAAATGTGTTTTTAGGGACCGTACCAAAAAGTTGGTATAACAAACGGTAATCGTTGTCGCCCGCATGGGTTACCTTCAGTACCTTTGGGTCTTCGATAAAGTCGAGAAACAGGTCGAGGTTTTTGACCTCCAGGGTATCAACCAGGTAAATTTCTGAGTTGCAGATAATTTGAAGTAAACAGAGCTTGGGGATGTAGGTTTTTTCACCAATGAATTCTGTATCAAACCCAATCCAATCGATGTCCTGGACGGATTTCATGACCTCATCAAAGTGTTCCTGGTCGTCCAGATGGTGTATTGTGTATTTCATTTGCCAAAAGTAGAATGACATTTCAATAATCCTGTGTAATTATCGTTTAAAAATCATCTATTTTACGATAAAGTGCCCGATTTTTACATCGAATTGAATTTTGTACCTGCTTTCTTCGGTTTTATTGGATTTTACATCATTTCAGGATATTACCGGACCTTGTCGCAGAATTTTTTTGATGTTCCGGGTACACTGTTCTTTTTTAGTTACAATCGACTCCGCATACGCTGAAGTTGGTTCAAACATACTTACATTTCAATTTGCCTCTGGTTTATTATGTTGAAAAAGATATTATTTGCGTTCGCAGCCATTCTTGTTTTGGTAATTGGTTCTCTGATTGCCATTCCCTATTTTTTCAAAGACGAAATCGTTGAAAGCATTAAAACGACGGCAAACGAAAGCCTCACTGCCAAACTCGATTTTTCGGATGTCAGTCTTTCTGTTTTTCGCCATTTCCCCAAATTGTCCGTTGGCTTAAATGAACTTTCCATCACAGGTACCGGTGATTTTGAAGACATCCGGTTGATGTACTGCAAACGGATGGACCTGGCAGTTGATTTGTTTTCGATTTTTGGTGACCAGGTAAAAGTCAAAGGACTTTACCTCGATGAACCGGACATCCGGGTTTACGTCCTCAGCAACGGAAAGGCCAATTACGATATTGCTAAAGCCGACCCCGAGGCAGAAGCCACCACAACCACTACTGCAAGCACAGAAAGTAGCCCAATAAAACTCGAACATTACGAGATTACAAATGGATATGTTCTTTATGACGACCGCCCGTTGGATGTTCGCGCAGAACTCAAAGGACTCAACCATTCCGGAAGTGGAGAATTTACCAGCGATATTTACGACCTGGTTACTGAAACTAGTGTAAAAGGACTTTCAGTGAACTACGGTGGTATGCAATACCTCAAAAATGCCAATACCGAGTGGGATGCAACGCTCAATGCCGACATGCCCAACATGAAATTTACCCTGAAAGACAACACCATGCGCGTGAATGCCATGGAGCTGATGGTAAATGGCTGGGTTGCTATGCCGGGCGATGATATTGACATGGACCTGAGCTTTGGCTCGCCTCAAAATTCATTTAAGAGTTTTCTCTCCCTAATTCCCGGAGCATATACCGAAGATTTTGGCTCGGTGCAAGCCAATGGTTCCCTGCAGTTTGCTGGGGTTGTCAAAGGAAAATATACCGAAACCCAATACCCCTCTTTTAAACTGGGCCTGAATGTACGCGATGCCGACTTCAAGTATCCGGATTTGCCATTGGGTGTCAGCGGAATCAACGTCGATATGTTGATCAACAGCCCGACGGCCAATATGGACGATATGAGCCTGGACATTTCAAAGTTTGCTTTGAAAATAGGCTCCAATCCGCTTTCCGGCTATTTCAAATTGCGCAAACCAGAATCTAACCCTACTGTAGATACAGAGATTAAGGGTACGCTGAATCTGGATGAACTATCCAAGGCATTCCCGATGGACGATGTAAGCCAACTGGCAGGCGTCATCAAGGCCGATGTTCGGGCCAAGGCTTCCATGAACCAAATTGATCAGGGGGCGTATGATCAGGTAGAAATGGGGGGCGATTTTGACATTTCCAACATGGTGTACCGTGCAAGCGGCATGCCCGCCGTGCGGATCACCGCATTAAAGTCCAGCCTTTCACCGCAGCGCATGAATTTGAGTGAGTTTGATGCACGTCTTGGCAAGAGCGATTTGCGCGCAAATGGTTCTATCGATAACCTGCTGGCGTATTTCTCGACCAATAAAACCATGACCGGAACCATGACCTTCCGTTCTGCCTATTTTGATGCAAATGAATGGATGGAAGAGCCCGCAAGCACAGAGGCAAGCACTGCTCCGGATGCCGGAAAGGTGCCCAACGATGTGCCGGCAGAAGACGAAGCAGTTTTTGATCGTTGGGATTTCAAAATGGATGGGCGAATCGGAAAAATGGTATACGAGGATTACGACTTATCTAACATGGTTCTTGTGGGTCATTTTATGCCAAATAAAATGCAGTTTTCAGAATTTGGAATGAAGATAAATGATTCCGATCTGAGCGGTAACGGCACGATCCTAAACATAATGAACTACCTGTACGACAACCAGACGCTGACAGGTACTATGAATCTGAGTTCAAATTATTTTGACCTGAATCCGTTTATGACAGATTCCGAAACGGTGGCGGAAGATATTGAAAACCAGGCAGCAGGTGCACCACCGATTGAGGAAGGTGTTTTTCCGGTTCCGGATAACATCGACATGACTCTGAACGCGCGTTTTGCAAAGGTGCTGTACACCGACATGACACTGAACAATCTCTCCGGCGCGATCATCATTCGAAACGGCATTGCAAGCCTGAAAGACTTTACTGCCGATATACTTGGTGGGCAAATCGCACTGAATGGAGATTACAATACCCAGGATTTATCCAAGCCAAGTTTTGATATGGATATGGCTCTGATCAACATGAGCTTCAAAGAGTCCTATGAGCAATTTGCAAGTGTAAAAGCCCTGGCTCCAATTGCGCAGTTTATTGATGGAAAATTCAATACAACCCTTTCCATGAAGGGCTTGTTAGGACAGGATATGACTCCTGACTTTACAACTCTTTCTGCCGAAGGCTTTCTGGAAACCATCAATGCAATCGTAAACAATTTCAAGCCAATGAATGAAATTGGCAGCAAACTCAATGTAAGTGCATTGCGCCGACTGGAACTCCAGAACAGTAGAAACTGGTTTGAGATCAAGGATGGAAGTGTAGCCGTCAAACCGTTTGCTGTGCAGGCAGGGGATGTGAACATGAATATCGGTGGAAGCCACGGAATCGGTGGCGATATGAACTACCAAATCATGACCAAAACTCCTCGAAAAGCACTGGGTACAGCCGCAAATTCAGGGATAAGTCTTCTGAGCAAAGAGGCCTCAAAGTATGGTGTGAGCCTGGCCCAGGGCGAATACATCAATGTGCGTTTTGACCTTACAGGCAAACTTGCCAACCCAAAAGTTGCCATGAAGGTACTTGGAAGTGATGGGGAAAGCACCCTTAAGGATCAGGCTAATGAAACCGGTCAGGCATTGGTAGATCAGGCCAAAGACTCTTTGCGAAATGTGGCGAATCAACAGGTGGACCAGGCCAAAGAAAAAGCCAACCAAATAGCCGACGGTCTGAGTCGTGTCGCAGAACAAAAGCAAAAGAAGCAGCGGATCAGGCGGCCCAAAACTCAAAGACGAGGCAGGGAAAGCCATCGGTAAGGAAGTAGGCGACAAAGTTGGTGAAAAAGCCGGTGAAGTACTTGGCGACCAGGGCAAAAAAACGACCGATGAGGTCAAAGAAAAATTGAAGAAATGGGATCCTTTCAAAAAGAAAGGAGGAAACTAAAAAGAAAATCCATATCTAAATCGTCCAGACCACAGGCTGAAGCAATCAGCCTGTGGTCTGTCGTTCAAAGCAGCAAACTAACAACAAGATGCATATCCCAATCTGGAAGCGATGGCTTTCACATATCAGTCCAATTTCTCTGGAGGAGGCCAGTACGGACTTGAATCCGCAATTAGAAGTGCGTCTGGACAAGGGGCGGTTGCAGTTGCTAAGCGGGAATGCTATTTACTCCTGGGATGATTTGTATCGCAATTTTACCATAGCTTTTGAAAAAATTGAATTGCCCGAGGGGAAGGATGTACAGGTCCTGCTGCTTGGCTTGGGGTTGGGAAGTGTCCCGCTAATCCTGGAGCAGGTATATGGGAAAATTTACCACTACACTGCGGTTGAATACGATGAAGCAGTATCTGAACTTGCCCTCCGGTACACGCTGTCGCGACTGAATAGCCCGGTAGAACTGGTCGTTGCTGATGCTTCCATCTACATGGATTTATGCGAAGAAAAATTTGACCTGCTCATTGTCGATATTTTTGAAGACCACATTACTCCTGCCCAGTTTGAAACCGCCGAGTTTCTGGATCAATGCCTCGAATGCATGAAACCAGGCGGGCAGCTGCTTTACAACCGCCTGTACCAATCTGCAAAAGACAAGGAAGGAACCAATACCTTCTATGAAGAGATATTTTCGGAAGTATTCCCACAGCACCGCTACTTGGATACCAATGGGAACTGGATTCTGATTGGGTCTGCTGCTTCGTAAATTGGTGGTTGATTGCTTAGTTGGGTTTTGTTTAAATGGGGCGCTAGCCCTATAATCTTCGTAGTATTAATGATACGAAAATGAACTAAGGGGCGTAGCCCAGACATCTCAATGGCTTTACTCTTAAGGCTTTTTATTCAGGTGAGTGATGTTGAAAAAATACATTCTAAGATGTCAGGGCTACGCCCCTTAAACGAGCAAACCGGAATTAACTACGAAGATGTCAGGGCTACGCCCCTAATTTTGATTAGTGCCAGGCCTATTTGCCTCCTGTTTTTTTTGCTTATTAAAATGCCAAAAGATCAATCCTCTAATATTATTTTTCATCTGCTGCTCTAGGGATAAAATACTCAAGCACAATACCTCTAAAATCCCAAACAGGCTCTAAATTTCAGCAGCCATTCGTTCCATCAAATCCAAACCCAATTGCATGATCTTATTTTTATTATCGGCCGTTCGCATGCCTGGGTGTGTTCCTTTGTAATTGGTCAGGATGACAAGGCCTTGTTCGGTGGCTGGATTAAAGGCTGTAAAAGCGTAATAACCACCGGTTCCTCCGTTGTGCCAATAGATTCTGGAGCCATCATCCGCTATTTTTTGGACCCAGGCAATTGCCATTTGTAAATCCTCCTGCGGAAGTTTTACACCCATATCCTGATGGGTATCTTGGATAAAGGCCAGGCTCGCTTCAGGCTGTGGTTCAACCTGTGCTTTCAGGTATTTGAGCATATCGGTGGCACATGATTTCATACAGCCGGCTGGATTGATGAAGTCCATTTCCCATAAGCCCGTCTTTTTCCCTTTTTCGTTGTGGCCTTGGACCAAGTTGCTTTTTTGTTCTTTTCCTATTTTAAAAAAGGTATTGTCCATGTTTAATGGGGTCAAAATTCCTGACTGTACCTGTTCTTCCCAAGAGGCATTGTTTTGTTCGAGCAGGTAGCCAAGCAGTCCGTAGCCCGTATTGGAGTACTCCCATTTTTCTCCCGGTGTATAATCCAGTTCAAACTTTTTCAGGTATTTGAGAAAATGCTTGGCACGGATAAGCCGATATGGATTGGAGGGTTGAACAAATTTATTTACTAAAAAAGGGAAGAAGAAACTACCCGGCCCGGTGCTAAGGCCTGAGGAATGGGTTGCAAGGTGTCTGAGTTCAATGCTTTGCCCCTGAAACTCGGGTTGCCTGATTGCATGTTCCGGCAGGTGGTTCTGGACGGGGTCGTTTAGGTGCATTTCCCCGTCGCGGATGTGTTGCATCAAGATAGATGCAGTAAAAGTTTTGGTGATCGAGCCAATTTCAAACAGGCGGTCTTGATTCTCCTCTGATTTCAGGGCGCCGGCATGTATGGAGTATCCCAGGGTTTTCTCAGTACCCCGATCCAGAATGCCAATACTTACTTCTGCTCCTTCCGGCAGCGAGACAACTGTAGCGCGAATTTGTTCTTCCAGTTGCGGGTCTTGTGCATTCAGGTTAAGAGTTAGGAATAAAAGGCTAAAAATTGGTAGCAGGGTGCGCATGTGTTGAAGGGTTTGCTATGAGGATGAAAAACTTGGTTGAATCAGATGTGGGCTACTGGGTCACTTCTTCTTTTTTCGAAACAGGGTATTGATAAAATACAAATTCAGATCACTGGAATTTGCTTCCACGATATCCGGATATCCATCGGGCCTGAGGTCTGCAAACAAAACGTCGTAGGTATCGAATTCGTGATCGGAAAGGAAGTTTTTCGTAAAAGTTTTTCCGTCTCCCATGTTTTCGTACAGGCAATTCTTTTCTTCTGAATTTCCCACTAAAATATCCATGTCACCGTCCTTATCAATGTCTGCAATAGCCAGGGCGTACGTTGCATCTGGTGTTGTGTCAAGCACAATAAAGTCTTCAAACGTTCCACTGGCATTGCCAAAATAAATGCAGTTTGGCTGGCCAATATTTCCGGTCAGAATGTCGAGGTGGGAGTCCAGGTTGAAATCGGCTACGGCTACTGAGCGGGTTTCATCGTTTCCCGTTCCAAATGGGATTTTTTTATCAAAATGCATGGACTCGTTGAGCAGGATAAAGTTTTGTTGCTCATCTCTGTTTGCCAAAACCAGGTCCAGGTCACCGTCACCATCCATATCCATTGCCTCAACATCGATGGTGGAGTCATCCTCGGTGCCGAATGGAATGACCGTGTCGAAATGGGCTGTTCCATCATTCAGACAAAGTTCATTTACCGCTCCTCGATTGGTCACCAGGATGTCGGTATCACCATCACCATCAATGTCTGCCAATTTGAGGTTGCGGGTAGGGGTGTACAGTCCGCCAAATGTGCCGAATTCGGTAAAGTTGCCCCGGCCATCGTTGAGGAAAATCCGGTTCGGTGCATCGTCGTTTCCGGTTGCAATATCCAGGTCACCATCACCATCCAAATCGGCTAATTCGGCGGCATAAGTCGTAGATCGATAATACCCCAGCGGATATGAAACCGTAAAGGAGCCATCGCCGGAATTGAGATAAATCTCATTTTGAACAGCCCAATGTCTGCCGTTTGCAACGACGATGTCAAGGTCACCATCTCCATCCACATCACCTGCAGCAACGGAGGCAGTCCGCTCTTCTGCTGTGCCCAGTGAAAAGAAAACCCCCATTGGGTTGAAAAAAGGAGCATTTTGAGAAATTAACAATGCCGGTAGCCCGGCAAACAAGAGAATCAGGCTTTTTTTCATGAGCTGCACGAGTAGGTTTCGTTTCTAACAACGAATGCCCGATGGGTTTCATTTCTCGGTCCGGACTTTTTTTCTTGGAATATCCTCTTGAAGTGGTTTTTCAAGATCAAACGACTTCCGAAGTCAGTATGTGATTTGCAAGTTGGGGCTCCAACTCTTGTAGTGTTTCAAACAAACTGGCGAAAGAAGGGATTTCATAGTACAGGTTTTGAATCTCACTGTTTACAAAGTCGGTGTCCATAGTTTGGTTAATCTCAAATGGAAGAATTTGCACGGGGTCAGTATAGATGTGATTCGTTTCTCCGAAAGAAGAAATGATTCCGGCACCATATATTTTGGTCTGACCAGCGTTTTGAAACAAGCCAAATTCAATGGTGTACCAGTACAGACTTTTCAATTTTTGGATGATCTCAGGATGGTTTTTGTAAGCCACCCCAAGCGCACCTGTCTTTTGCATAAAGGCTGCATACTCAGTATGCATCAACAAGGGAATATGACCGAATATATCGTGAAACATATCGGGTTCTTCGAGGTAATCCAGCTCGTTCCGTTTTCGGAGCCAGGTAGAGGAGCAGAATCTTTTTTGAGCAAGTAATTCAAAGAATTCATCAACGGGAATAAGTCCCGGAACTACCTGGATTGACCAACCAGTGGCTGCCAGTAGTAAGCGGTCCAATTCTCTGAAGTCGGGTACTTTATCGGCATGGAGTACCGGGCTGAGTTGCTGCAGGCATTCGAGGTAATCGGAACAGACCTTTTCCTGCAAATTCAAATGTTGTCGTTCGAACAGAAGTTTCCAAACTTCAAAGTCTTCCGGGGTGTAGACGGCATAGTTTTGTTGCATGGTGTATTTATTTGTGTTTGGTAAAATAAACTTGTAGTGGCTTGCTTATGGGCAAAAAAAAAACTCGGATTCAAATGGATGAATCCGAGTTTCAATAGCAAATTGCAATACAATACTATCCCTACCCATCAATCCATTGATTGAATGCGTTGCAATAAGGATAATATGTATATGTGCAATTCATAAATTTGATTTGGTTGTACTATTGTACTAGTACGAGACAAAATAACGTGTATTGAATGATTTCTGCAAGTTTTTTTTCAAACTTTTTTTCCAAATGCACGGTAACCATTCAAATTACCTGATAAGCGTCACATCTCCTTTCAACATTTCTTCAGTACCATCCTGGTTTTTAATTACTGCTGTATAGATGTACACATCCGAGGGTGCAGGGTTTCCGTTGGTTTTACCATCCCATGCCTGAATGTCTTCATGCACGAGTTCCCCCCATCTGTTGTAGATGTTGAACTCGATCACTTGCACATCACCTCCAAGGATAAAGCCAAACGTATCGTTTACTCCATCGCCATCTGGCGTAAATGCATTTGGAATTTTATATCCACCTGGACTTACAGAGACGGTGACGCTGTCGATGCTGCTGCATCCGTCAGCACTTATGGCTGTGACAATAAAGGTTGTTGAATCCTGTGCCGTGAAAACAGGTGTACTGCAATCTGAGCAGCTCAGGTTGGTTGCTGGTTCCCAGGTATAGCTGTTGCCTCCGGATGCCATTAATTCCACTTCACTGCCCTGGATTACACTCGTATCCGGAGAAAGCAGCAGGGTAGGGCTGGCTAAAAGATTGAATGTAATTTGGGCCGTATCCGCGCACATTCCATCCTGTATGGTGTAATAAAAAACATCGTCATCCATCAGATCGGTTTGTATCGACTCAGTTGGTTGAAAATTTCCATTCAACCAATCGCCATCTGGTGTTGGGTTGCCGGATAAGAGCATATTTAAATCAACCGGCAGGGCATCCGGACAAATGCTCAGACTGCTGTCTGCTCCCGCATTGGCATTGGCAATTTGCAGTGCGATGGTATCTGTATGGGCGCCACAATTGTTTTCATAACTGAAGTACAGTTCATAGTTTCCTGGGGCCAGGTCATTGCCGGAGAGCAGTCCTGAATCATCCATGCAGTCGCCGCAGCTGGCACTCCAGGTCCCCGATTCACCCGATGGGTGGACCAACAGGGTATCGGGTTCTGGCTGACACAGGAAGAGGTCTTCTGCATTTTGAGTGATTACTTTTTGGATGAAACAGTCTTCTTCGATAATGAGCAACTGTCGGGTCTGTACATCCGTGAATACACATTGTCCTCCTGCGGGCCACTCAATAACGAGGCTGTCAATCAGATCGGCATCTCCAAATCCGATGTGTGCTCTGAGTGGGTTGGTACCAGGCTTGGACGTCTGCGATGAAATTTGGCGGGTTTGCCAGGCCGGATTCCCATTGATGGTAGCCTTCGCCCGCACAATGCTTCCAATTGCTGCCTGGTTGGAGGCTATGCCTTTGAGTTCCAGTTCCAGCCAGGTATTGCAGTTTTCCGACGTGTTTTTAAACAAATGATCCGGAGATGTGGCGGGTTGACAAATATGCAGATCCAACAGCCCGTCAGAGTTGTAGTCGACAAAAACCAGTCCATTGCTGCTCGAACCATTAGTCTCCAATGGGAAAATAGCCGGGATGGACTGGGTTTGGTCTGTAAAGGTTCCATCGCCATTGTTTTCATAATATCGGCTGTCATCTGCCCAGAACCCGATGGTAATCAAATCCAGGTCGCCATCATTGTCGAGGTCGCCCCAGTTGGACGACCAGGAAGTGTGGTCATCGCCAATATCCTGGCTGCTGAAGGTTCCATCGTTGTTGTTCAGGTAGAGTTTATCAGGTGCATTTTGGTTGGCAACAAAAACATCCAGCCAGCCGTCGTTGTTTGCATCGATCCAGTTGGCTGTTCTGCTGTTCAGTTCATCGCTAATGATTGGGCCTGCACCGGAAACTACTGTGAAACTTCCGTTGCCATTGTTTCGATACAGGATATTTGCTCCGGGGTTGCTACCGGTCTGGTAATTGACTACATACAAATCGGGAAACCCGTCGCGGTTGTAATCGCCCCAGATTGCAGCGGATGTCCAGGCTGCATCAGTCGCAATTGCTCCGTTTGTAACCGGGGTAAAGGTGCCGTCCCCATTGTTTTTATAAAAGGTATTGGGGGCATCGTTCCAGCGAGCCAGGTAGAGGTCAATCCAGCCATCGTTATCGAAGTCAGCCCAGCTCACAGAACCTTCATATGGCAGCGCAGTATTGGGTGTTGCCCCTGTGTTCTGGGTGAGTTGGAAACTTCCATTGTTGTTTACCCACAGTTCATTGATGCCTCCCTGGTTCCAGGTTGCACCGATGTACAGGTCGAGGTCGCCATCATTTTCAATATCAGCCCAGGCATGACCAAATGGATTGTTTTGATTGCTGGAAATCAGGTTGCTGGCCTGAAATTGATCTTGTCCCAAGTTGAGATAAATTCCGGTAGCATTTACGGCCGGGTTGCCAATGGCACCTGAAATGCAAACGTCCAGATCATGGTCGCCATCCACATCGATCCAGGAAATTCCGCGGAGGTATCCCTCGTCATCGTAAAAAGGCAGGTTTTCAAGGCGGATAAAAGTGGGTTGTGCAAAAAGCGTGCAAGCAGCAAGGGTATATGCTGTTACAAGTCCGGATCGGAGTAGTTTGGTCATGGCAATAGAATTTGCCACAAAGGTACAACGGGTATTCGCATTATATAAAATGATATTGTAGAGACGCATAATCATGCGTCTGTGTACAACGTGTCAATATTTCTGGGCAGGTTGCCACAAGTGAAAATAATTTTTGATTGTGATGGAGACGCATAATCATGCGTCTCTACGAGGGGGGACTATTCCATTTCATCCAGGAAAAAGGCCATTAATTTTACGAAATCGTGGATGGTAATGATGCCCACTAATTTGTTTTTTTCAACAACTGGCAAACAGCCAATTTCTTTGTTTTTCATCAGTTGGTATGCCTCAATGGTTGTCGATTGTGGGTCGATGGTATACAGGTTTTGGTGCATGATGTCACCAACCAGGTACTCCTTGAATTTGTCTTCTGACTGCGTACCAGCCAACTTGAGCAACTGATCAGAGGTAATGAGTCCCACCAATTCGCCTTGTTTCCCTTCGACGGGTATGTGATGGATGTTGCTCCAGATCATGATGTTCCGTACCAAATCTAGTAGATCATCTTCGTGTGCAGTGATAAGGTCCTTTGTCATGACTTGTTCCACACGTTGATATTTGTTTCTCCAGCCACCGCCTTCTGAAGGATCCAGTTCCGACCAGCGGTGCACCGGAGCACCTGATTTTTGGCGTTTGTAAATGCCCTCTGTCAATGCTACCAGGGCCTGATCGGCGTTTCTTCCCTTTTTCAACTTATTGTATGAGTTTACAATCCACTGGCAGCCTGTCTTGTTGTTTGAAACCCGGTCTTCGATAATATCCAGGTATTTTGAACGGTCGCTGGCCTTAATTTTTGCTTTTTTCAAGCCTTCTTTAGCGATGGGTAGCAGCTCTTTCAGGATGAGTTCCTGTGCTGGAATAAGTTTGTTTCCAAACCATTTAAACTGGCATTGGAGCCCGACTTTGGCAGCATTTCTGAAATTGCTCTTTGCCTGATCAAACTCCATCTTATCCGGTATATTGCGGTAATTGTCGGGCATTCCATTCATCAGGCCTGTCCAAAATGCTGCATTGGCTACTTCATCAATTACTGTCGGGCCAGCAGGGAGGTACCGATTTTCAATGCGCAGGTGAGGAAGGCCATTGGTGACCCCATAGCACATTCTGTTCCAGCGATAAATTGTGCCGTTCAGAAGGGATAAGGCCTTGAGTTTGGGAATTCCGCCGGCGTTGAGCACCTCGAGTGCATCTTCTTCAATCCGGAAAGGCAGTAAGATTTTGTAATGACTTGCTGCATCCTGATATATCTGCAATGGGGTTTGCGTTTCCCAGTGCGTACCGAAACTCACCCGGGGGCGTTCTTCGCGTAAGGGATTGCTGGCTTGTCGCGTATCGGTCGATTGGTGAAACAGGGCAATTCGTGTTTCACACCACAGGCGCTTGCCCATAAATACTGGGGAGTTGGTGGCAGCAGCAAGGACTGGTCCGGAGATTGCATGTGCCCAGTTAAACAGACTTACAGCCTGTTCGGCCTCCAGTTGGTAGTGCACCTGAAAGCTGGTGTTGCAGGATTCAAACAGGACATTATCGTGAGAGGTGATGAGTTCATCCACCCCATTGATGTTAAAGGTAAAATCAGAATCCCGTGCAGCCAGGATGGCATCGTTGAGGGCTTTATACCGTTCAACAGGCGTCATGTGCTGCATTTGAATATCTGCGGTGCGGATGGTTGGCAGGATTCCGGTCAGGATAATTTTTGCCCCCAGTTCATGTGCCTTCTTATTGGCTTTTGTCAGGATTTGAATCAGGTCATTTTCAAATTGGCTAAAGCAATTGTCTTTAAAAACCAGGGGGTCCAGATTGGCTTCCATATTGAACTGTGCCAATTCAGTGGTGAAGTGCGGATCGTCGAGCAATTCAAGCAAGGGCATGGCAACCATCTTGGGGCGGAGGTGGTAATCAATCAGGCAAAACTCTTGTTCGGCACCGATGCGTTGTATGCCTTTTTCGAAGCGGTCCTCATTCAACAGGGTTTCAAATGCCTGAAGGTCCTTGATCAGGTGGGCAGAAAATTGTTTCTTATCAAACATGGCAGTGGATGGCTAAAGCAGGAAAATAGATTGTTTCCAGTTTCAATATTCTTGCTTTTTGCTGATTTGCCAAATGATGTGTGGCTGTGTCGAGGGTGATTTGGATTATTGTCTGTTTGTATTTTGAACAATAGCATTATAGGGTGATGCATGTTTGAATCACCGGTTACATGTATCACAAAGGAGTAGTTTTGGTTTAGACATCCTTTTAGAACATCGGGCACTGCCCTTTGTACTTACCTTGCCGTAATTTGAGTTTTATTTTTGGCCGGAAGTCTTTGCGCGTTTTTTTTAAAAAAGCCTTTCGAACGTATCCGGCGCTGTAAGAAGGTGTTGAATCCTCATTGCTTGCTGAGTTGGAGTTGGTGTCCTCCTGATCGGGCGCATAAAAGAAAAGCGGGGTTTCCTCTTTGATTTCTGCAACGAAATTGTCTGTGGTAGTAGGAGCGAAGGAGAGGTAATCTTCATCCATGGAAGTATTCACCATGTTCATCAAATCCTGATAGGATTCTTCCATACATGGGCAATAGTCATCCTGGGCAAAAACAAGAAAAGGGAGAAAGAGCAGAGCGTTTGATAGGTAGAATTTCATAAGGATGAGTGTTTCCTTGTAAGACAAGCGCTTTTTTTCAGGGTTGCATGGCAGCTTAGCACCACTATCGTTTACCTTGACTGTAGGGAAGCCTCAAACTGATCTTAGTTCTCAGTTAAATCAGTAAGAACATATTCCTTGTATTTGTCTGAGTTTAAATCAACAGTAAAGTCAGCATCCGTAGTTCCGGTGTTCAGTTGGTGGTTTTCCATCTGGTATTCGTACATGGCACTATTACGTCCCAGCGTTTTGTTTTTTACTATCAGCAGGTCCGGGTTAATCCATAGTTGTTGATAGATGATATCTGAATCTGGTGTATTGAAAAACAGCGTGATTTTCTCCAGATTTCCGTCCTTCCCGTCATACCTCAACGTTGTAGGCGATTGTATTACCTGAAATAGGGACACTTGATTTAGGTCATCATCACTTGCATTCGTTTTGACGATTTCCGGCCCATCATACAGAATAACCCAAACGTATTGTTCATTCATTATCACCTCCTGTTCTGGAAACAAGAGGTGTGCTCGTTTTCCGCTTACAAGTACGTTGCCATTTTTTACTATGGGTGCATTCATATCAGGGTGGGAAACTGTCATCGTGAGTACTGCCCGATAATCCTGTAATTCCCGCATTCTATCCAGGCTTCGTTGAAGTAAGTCGGATGCTTTATCGCTGTCCTGTGCATTCAGTGAAGCAGCTACAAAAACCAGCATAAAAAGAAGGAGGATGAGTTTTGTTGTTTTCATGAGAATGGAATTGGAAGCCTTGGTTGGTGAACGTATCCAAAGATACAAAAATCAAAACTTAGAGGGGATTAGTGGTTCTGACTGGTAGCGTTTGTCTTTTTTTAGAGTGTGGCTGTTAGGTAGCGGAAATGAAAAATAAAATTTTACTCAGATAAAATTATCTTTTCAATTTAATATTCATGAAATAGCATACCATAGGCCTTTGGCGGGTAAAAGAGTTGAAAAGGTATGGGCGAATAGAACTCAGGCAGAGGCGCAGCTAATGATGAGTGACCAGTATGGATTGTCACCTGAGTAATGTATTTTGATATATATGAACAACATATCTAGTCGCAGTATTTCGGTTATCTGACTTTCCCGCCCGGTCACGCGCTTTAATTCTGTTTGAATATCAGAAATTGTAGATCTGTCCACTCCACTACCTTGTGAAAGAAGAAGCACCAAGTTTTTTAGTTCGGAAAGCCGAGTGCCTGGCATTATAAGTTCAGTGCCCCACCCCTCATAGTACCCATGTTGGCCATGCGTGAATCCATTGTTTAACCTATTGAGTGTTACATAGTCTGTGCCCCCTCCATAATTTCCATTGAAATATTCCACGGGCTCGCAAACGGGAAGAAATTCCAGATGAATATAGGCCTCGAATATTCGTTCTATATTTTGTCCATAATAAGGGGCATCCGGGTTTATGACTTCTTCAAATGTATGCAGGGAATCTTTCAATTGTTCCATTTTGGGGAAGGGTAGGGCGCTTAAAAATCCGTCGAAGGCGAATCCCACCATGTCCTTATATTTTACCTTCACCCAGTGCCCGTCAAACCCTTCAATGGTTTCTTGGTTTTCCTCCTGCCCAAATACCTCAACTATTTCAACTTCAGCACCCAAAGGCATTGTAGCTAGTACCGTGCTGGATAATTGCTGGGTGGAACGCAGGCGCAAGCCGCCGGAAGTGAACACGCGCAAGGTATCACCTGGTTGGTAGTTTATGGATTGAGCGCTTAAAGGCTCTACAAAAACAAGATGAACAGGAAGAGGAGCAATAATGAATGTTTCATAGGTTTAAGGCTTTGGTGGATATTCGAAATTTAAGTTTAATGCCATGCAGTCTATGGCTTCCTATGTGTTGAAGTTAGTTTGTAATGGTGGATTTATCGCACATCCAAACTGAACTCCAAATTCATTTTTTTTTGTTGTTCTGTGGTCGGACAGTAATGCACTTCAAGAAGCAGCGGACCCTCCTGAATCGATTCCGGAATCAGGATGGAACTTCCCGGAAACCGACTGGGATTGGTTTGCCCGAGCACCTTCCCCTGTCGATCTTTTATTACCAACTTCTGGATTTGAACGGTGCTGGTTTTCGATTTGTAATACACACAAGGGACGTCCTTGTCGTATTCGGTAAATCTGTTTTTGTCGAGTTGGATTTGCTGCCCTTCGATCTGAAGGGTAATTTGTTCCTGCCGATTGTACTCCATGGTATTTTTAGAAACAAGGACCTGGCTTGGGTTGTAATCGTAATAGGTAAGGTCCACTTCCGCAAATGCTTTTTGGGCAGGTGCTACGGGGAGTGCGTAAAAATGTAATAGGAGGGCATCCTCGTATGCGCTGAGGTCAGGCGGTGCGTTGACTGAGGTTTTATCCGAAGAAAAATTGGGGATTCTTTTATTCTGCTGAAAACGGCCTTCATACCGGTCGTAGTGCCTGGCAATCAAATCATTTCCATTTTCATCCTTAAAGGAAAGGATTTTGCTTTTGTCAGCATCAATTTTGAAAATGCTTCGTCCTGGGCCTGGGGGAATTTTAAATCGTGCCAGAAGGCCTTCTGTAGGCAGGTTGTAGGCGGTTCTAATTTGCAAAAAACTGGGCTTTAGTGCATTGGGTAATGTATACGACTGGTCGGTACTCCCTTGATCACTTTGCTGATTTATACTCAGTTCATCTACAAGTTTAATGCGCTGTAGGTCACCACTGGCAGTTTCTATGAGCACATCGGCGGTGAGGGTAATTTTATCTGATTTTGGGTTCGGAGCCCGCAAGGCTTTGAGGTTGATTTTATACCCATTTTTATCGCTATATCTGTTGTATTGCTTAAAGGTGGCTCCTTTTTTTACCCAATGTTCTATGTCGGATGTCCACACCCCTTTTTCGCGCGATTCGGCTTTGCGCTTATTGATGCTTTCAACCAGTTGTTCCTGGTTCTTCATCAAATCATTTCCCATCCCGTCCACTACTGCGAGGTGTTCAATGGAGCGAATGTGTTCTCCTTCCTTAAGGTCCAGTTGGTATTCAACTGAAAGACCCTGGTCAAACAGATCGTCTGATGGGTACAGAACAAAGTAAACCAATTGAGGGGTATGCAAGGATTCAACTGCCTCGATTTGATGTGTTGGTAGAGCCAGGTCGAATGGGATTTTTATAATTTTATCTTGCTTTTTTTCTTTTGCCTTCAAGATCAAATTTCCTTTTGCAAAAAGGGTATCTGCCAGGTTCTCTTCAGCAGTATTGATAAAAAAGTGCGTTGGAAATGCTGTTCGTCCCGAAACCTGGCCGATAGGTGGGTCATTTCACTTGAAATATTTCTGGGGTTTTCATTGTGTAGTCCCTGAGCAAAATTTCCTGATTTAATCAACGGCTTTTTCCAGTCCGCCAGCCCGGCGGGCGGGTAAATAATGGCGCCCTGATTGGATTTGATGAAATTCAATTCCGTCACCTCTCTATCTATTTCTTCCATCAGAAATCCGTCCGGCAGTTCGACCTCAAGATCGATAATCAGTGACCCATTGAGTGCCCGAAGAAGGCCTGCGTTTGCAATTGGTTTCAGTTCCAGAATATCCTTTTCAAAAACCGTAGGAATCAGGAATTCTCCCCGTAGCATTTGTTGAATCTGTGGTTTGCGTTTTGCAATAGGAAAGGTAGTTTTTTTAAAAATACAATTGTCACTTGAGAAGGATATGTCTTCGCCACCAAACCGGAACCGCTTGTTTTTAAGGTCGTTTATGATTTCAACCTGCCGATCAAAATACCAGTTCGCTTCCTCGGCATTGCAGGTACACAACTGGCTGGTTCCCATGGTATGTATGGATCCGTCAATAGGAACATCCAGGCGCTGGTGTTGCAGCACATACACTTCATTGCTGTTTTTCCACCAGATTTCATAGAACCCTTTGATGTGCGCTTCCTTGCTTACAATCGGAACCCACATGGTTGTATCCTGCAAAAAAACACCGGAGTATCCGGTTTTGCCTTTGGCGTAGAAGGCTTCCAGGGAGTTTTGGCTTTGTGCGGGACCCGCGAGTAAAAGCAGGCAGGCAAAACCTAGCCAGACGGATAACTGGATTTTGTTTTGTGTTTGATTTGGAGTTAGTATCCGGAGTGCAGAAGTTTTTCTCGGGTGCATGTACTAGCGGTTTTTTGATACAGAATGCAGGAAATATGAAAGTGGGTAGACAGCAAATTAAATTAAAATATGGGAAAACCTGAAGGGCTGGGTTTTAGAATAATCAGGTTCTTTGGAAAAGGAAACACCCCGGATCGTTAAACCGACTCCGGGGTGCTCAAAATTATTGATGTTATCCTTAAGTACTAGAAGCCATTTTCTCCTGCTCTGTTTTTATGTAAATAGGCATCCATGTCTGTGTAGTTTACCCGATCGCTAAACAAGGGTTTCAATTTCGGCTCTCCACCGCGTTGGAAATCCCTGAAAATCACCCAGTTCTGATTCTGGTATGTGAAAATCTCCGCTTTGAAAGCGTGTCCATTTGAACGCTCCGTTCCGGGATATTCAATAGTTGTTTCTACACTAAATTTACTGCCATTGGGATGTTCTTTCAGGTAGCCAATCAGTTCGTCTACATTGTTTGCCCGATCCGGAAGTACACTGTACTGGCTTGACAACATATTGTATTTTGCTTCCCAATCAATTTCTGGGATTTTTGGTTGATCGTAATGGAAGAAGGCAAAATTTCTATGATTTAGAATGTCCTTATCCTTATAAATCTGTTTCATTTCCTGTGGTGTAAGATTTGTTTCTTTCATTTCCGAAACCAAAGTACAGAAGAAACAGTCTTTTCGTCCTCTGTACAAATAGGGATACGGAATGACTCCAAATGCATTTCGCTTTATTAATTTCTTATAGCGTAATGCGGGGTTGTCGACAATTCTGGCAGCCATTTCTGCATCCTGAGCAGTCATGCGTTCTGCTTTGTATGCTTCCAGAATTTCCCGTTCTAATTCAACTGGAATCATACCACTGGGGTCCACATTGTTGATGGGGTCATTGCCCACATACGAATAGGGTGCAGCAGGTGACTCCATTGCCGGATCAGGAGAAAGGAAAATATTCAGCCATGGATCAAACATGGGCTTTGTAATTGTAAATCCCAATTCTCAGGGTCATACTTGCCCGGTGTATAGATAATGGTGTTTTGTTGGAATTGGTCAGGGCAGTTTGATACAATTTACCATAATCGCTATATCCCCAGGATGCATCCATAGTTCGATTTGCGCGGTTAACCATTTGCAGGGCTGAGCCCCGATTGTCGCGAAGAATAAACCAGAGCTGAATGTTCCATTCTGATTCTTGAAATACAACTTCAATTCCACCATCTGCTCCATGAACATAGTAGGTCATGGTGAACTTGT
Organism: Saprospiraceae bacterium; assembly: GCA_041392625.1. GTDB lineage: Bacteria > Bacteroidota > Bacteroidia > Chitinophagales > Saprospiraceae > M3007. The sequence continues at coordinate 93,555 of JAWKLR010000003.1, forward strand.
TCACCAGTCTGTTATGAATGCATCAACTTGAAAGGCACCTGAGCATTGTTAGTAAAAACGTCTTCGATGACTTTGGGTGCGTTGTTCACGTTGATTTGGATGTCCTTTTACCATACGGTATTCAAAGGATTGTATGCGAACTGAGCGCAGTCAAGTTCCCTGGTGGAATCAGAAAAGGTGGCGTATCCAACAGGTTGAAATTATTGAAGTCAAAGACCTGAGTGCTTTCGTACAGCAGCTTCTGGATTTTCCATTTTCTTCATCAACCAGGTCGTGGTGATCGTAGCGATGTTATTTATTTTACCCTCATGATCATAATCTACCCGCAGGGTATCGTATCCCCAAACGGTATTGCTACCCGAAAACCAACTCCACACTGCCTGGAAGTCTAACCGCATAGTTCACTTTGTTTAGCCGGTTGTATTCGTCGTCGTATTTATACTTGTATTTTTTATACGTGCTGGTCAATGTACCATCGTCTTCAATGTTTCTGCTGTGGATATTTCCATTGGCATCGAAGGTGCGACGATGGGTAGTTCCACATCAAAAGCATCCAGCCTGTCGTTTTCAAAGTTGCTGTAATACTGATCCATGGCACCGTAATCGTTGTAATTGAATCCCCGTTTGTGTTCAGGAATGCCGATGCCAGACCGGGACTGTACCGCGTACTGCTGATATTGCCATTGTAATAGGCTTCTCCCAAAGGTTGTCTCCATCCATCCAGAAAATTATAATTGACTTGGTAATTGTAAAAACGTGGCATAAATACGGGTAGGCGTGTCCATAACTATCGTAATAATACTGCGTAATGGAATCGCCAACCCAAACATTGGTAAGCCATCCCGGTGCATTGTATTTGTAAATACTTGGAAAAGAGTTGTTTTGGCAACTTTGCTTTTACTTGCCAGACTGCCATCCGATTCCAGGTGTAGTTCAGTAGTTGTCCATCCACACTGGATTGAATGGATTCCATCTGATTGCGTTTGGTGTAAGTGTAGTTTATAAATGGCCGTCCTTGCCAGGACGGGTAATCAATTTGTGATATATTTCCGAGGTTGTCGTATTGGTACTGGTATTGCAGGGCATCTGCTTGGAATAACTGCCATATTTTATCCTTGTCTTTGACGATAAATCTCTGGCCTTTTGAGTCATAGTTATACCACACTGCTGATGCTTCCTGCCCATTCAAATAAGTGAAGGCTGCACTCAAGCGGTTGCGGACTGCCGCTGTACCAAAGTTTGCATCTCCGGCTCCATCGTATGTATACCGGCGAAGTACTTTCGGGTTTTCATTGCTGCCCGGATATCCCGGATTATCGGCCTGTTCTTGCAGTGATTGCATATTCCAGGAACCGTGGTAATAGCCAGATTCCAGCAACCTTCCGGGTTTGTCGTATTTAAAATACAAAATCCTGGAATTGTGGGCTTGTTGCGCATCTTGAGAGAAGCGAATTTGACCGTTTTTGTTGTACACTTTTTGTTGAACCCCACTTTCTGGACTTTGAATTTCAGTGTTATTCCCATCAAAATCGTAATCGTATGAAACTACATGTGTAGGCTCTGAGTCTTTTTTGAGATTGGCCTTTGGCAGTTTTATTTCGGTCATCAATTTCCGGTTATCATAGTAGTATTTCGTGACCGGTACCTCCTCGTCTACATTGTTATCGGAGTTAACAAAGAAACGACTGATCAAGTCTGCAGCATCCATTGCAATGATAACCGGCGCCTCTTCCGGTTCAAGGATGATGGTTATGGCATCCAGGGTATAACCCGCTACGGTGATGATTTCATCGGTATGGTCATAGACCCAGCGTTTTGCTTTTTCCCAATTGCTATACGTTCGGAATGCAAAGTCTTTTCCGGCCTGGAACTCAGCGGTGATATTGGTTTCAGGTGAGCCTTCATAAAACGTTCGATAATAGAAATAGCCGTTATCATTGTTGCCATCTGTGCAGTAAGCACTTGCCTGATCCACTGTCCCCTGCATCTGCCCATTTGTATAATCAAATGAAGTGACAAACCCATCGACATATCCCGGCTTCTGGTTTGCAAACCGGACCATTTTGGTCTGAATCGCCGGACGCATCATTTGGTCGTATAAGGTTTCAGAAACTATCAGGTCTTTCCCATCCAAAAGTTGGACTTGAGTGGCTTGGCCTAGCCCGTCGCTGAATTGTATGGCTACAATCGGATCCTGAATAATTTGCAGATTATACACATTCAGCGTTCCGCGATTTGAAGTGATCTGGACCTTAGACTGATTGCTGGTACTAAAACTCAGGGTAGATGGAAGCAATTGGCCGTTGATCCAAATAGTAGCCTGATTTTCAAAAACCAGAATAGTCAGGTCTATTGGATACCAACCTGTGCCAGAGGCAAGTTCCGCAATGGTCATGTAGGCATCTGATTGATTTCCGTTTGAATATCGTGCCTGGACCAGGATGTCTCTGCCTCCGTTGCTGTTGCTCAGTTGCAGGCTGTTGTTTCCAAGATATACCGTCGCCTGATTGGCTGAGTTGCCCGACAAATTCAATGCAAGTTGGGCTGTCAGAACAAAATCATTTAGTTGGCTGGGTACGGAACTAGTTTTAAGCGTGATGTTGGATGAAGACGGAATTTGAACTCCACCTGAAATGAGCCGTGTGTTCGAGCTCATCGTCCAGTTTTGTGCCTGGTTGGGAGCGTTGAAACTATAATAGGTACCTCCGCCTTTTGACTGAACCTGAAGGGTCGTATTTGGTACAAGCGGGTTGTATTCATTGATGTTGGCCACAACAGAACATGAATAGGCTGATTGTTCTAATTGGTATGGCTGTTCATCCTCTTGTGTTTGCGCGGACTGTTTGCCTGTGTTGTCATACAGGATTCGTTGGTAGTTTCCGTTGTTGCCCAGAGATCCGATTGGGTTTAATCCAGGTGTCTGAAGGATGGTTGCTCCAAAGCTACCCAGGGCCGGGCCAAACCGGAGGTCATCCAGGTAAGTAGGTGAACTAAAGCCAGCTGGCGTAATGATAAATTGCAGGCTGTCGGATTGCGCGCTGATCGGGAAAACCAAATCCACGTGATTCCAGCTACCCTGCTGCGAACTGGAATAGGTTATGGTTTGGTCAAGATAGTTTGGCTATGCCAATCACCTGAAACGCACTGACCCGGATGCAGGTAATGCCTCCAGCACGTGGGTATTGGAGTTTACACCGGTTTGATCCAGCGCAAAACCTCCATTTGCATGGTATTTTGGCAGGAATTGCTGCCCATGAAGGTATAACCGTGTGCAAGTTGAAGTTGGGTAACGTACCCGGATGTGTTTCTGTAATTTTCAAAAACCGTATTAAAATGCATTTTCCGTCGCATTTTTGAAAGAGGCAATGGCAACTTCAGGCAAATGAACCGTTTGGGTACTTACTGACTGACAAACTGCTGTTCGCTGTAAATTGCAAAACTGATATTGAGTCTGCATCCATAGAACGCAGAATATTTCCGGCTTCGGTATAGGCCTGGACTTCAGAAACCACCCCACTGACTGGTCGGTGGCGTATAACCTGAATTGATTGGATACGTGTTGGAATGGCATCCAATTCCGCAATACTTACATCTGAATTTAGGTTGAATGTCCGCCAGGGCTGCCACATAGTATTGCCTGTTCTAAAGTTTTTCCAATTCGTCATCACCGAAGATATCACCTGCCAACTGGTACCACCGAGGACCTTGCCCAGGTTTTGCTCCATGCCGACGATGGGTTTAATCAGATGCAACCATCTGGACCCAATGCGGGGATAAAATCCGAGCGTAGGTTGAGTTTCCGGGCGGTCAGTCGGAATATATTCTCATCCGAATTATTGGTTCCGGGCGTAGCCTGAATGGCCTCGATGGCAATCCATAATCGTTGTAACGCACGCGGAAAATGTCAACGCCGTATTGTTTTCAATTTGTGATGGAGTAAGTATAGCAGCCATACCGCCAAATTATTGCCTTCCACCGATACAGGTACGTTTCTCCATAATTAATTTCGGCAAATGTGCTCTTAGCGCGCGTTTACAATACGAGAGCCCGGTGAATAATTCGGGAAATTCATCGTATCGCGGAGCAGGAGCAAAGCCCGGATGTGTATTGCCCAGGAATGCAATACGGAGGTTATCAACAAAGCAATTATTGATTCCTTTATTCACCCCGGCATCCACAACAGATATTTTGAAATCAGGCCGCTCCGAAGTACGGGAAGGTAAATTGATTTCTTTATAAAAGACAAAGTAGTCTGAACTCAGATAATACGAACCGGGCAAGGTAAGTGTGGTGTCTTGAGAACCACCTGGCCAGGTGGTTTGTACCCGGAGTTGTAGTCCATTTATCTGTGCGCGGGAGTATCGGAAAGCAACCCGGATTTGCTTGCAATTTTGCGGGGATGGGGAGGGAGTTGGTCTCCAGTTTGCTGAAATCATCCGAACTGCAAGCGCGGAGTGAGAGCGCCTTGCTTCCCATATAACTTATTTCTAGTCCGGAACTGTTCTGCAGACTAGGGTACCGGGTTTGCAGTCACTGCCCTTTAATTCTTATCCAGAACTAACATCCTCTCCGGTTTCGAATCCGGTGTAATAGAATTGTGAGATATTGTCTGTCGCATAGGGTTCTTTTGTATGCATCCGAAGTCTGAACAGAATCGGAAGGCATTCCATTAAAGAAGTAGGTATCAATCTTCCCTTGGGGCATATTGGCTGCTCCTGAAACTGAAACCTCATCCAGGTAGAAGTCGTAATTCAAATTAAAAAAATCAAGCCTGCCCATCAGATAAAAACTAAAGGTTGATACATTCGCAGGTACTGATTTTTTGAATTACCTGCACCTACTTGACTGGTGGTATTTTCATTATCTGTATCTACCTTATTATTGTCTGATTTTACCGTATATCCATTTGCATTGTAAAATGAATAACCAAAGTAATGGGTTACGGTCAGGTGATCGTGCGAGTCGTAAATGAAGTAGCTTACAACAACGGTATCCGCAGGCTCACCGATGGTTCGGTGACTGGGCATAAAGAGGCTGTCGTTTGCACCCAAAATGCTTTTTCTATCCAGGGTAAATGTCTTGCTATGCAGGATGATGTCGTCAAAATAGCCGTCAAAAAAGTAGCTTTTTCTACCACTGAGCGCATAGTCTGATTTCAATTGGGAGGATGAAACATCCCTGAATACCTGATCGTTGCTTCCCTGTTCAAAACTGGTATTGCTTCCATTTAATACCTGGTATCCGGCGGAAACTCCCGGATATTGGGTGTTGCGATTGAAGGCAAGGTAAGAGCCTACCTGATTTCCACCAATAAAGCTGAGTGCGGTTGTTTTCTGGTCCGGGATGATCTGATTTGAAACCACGTGACTTGTTCCAGAGAAACTGGAAACTTCACTTACCGGATGGTACTGCATTCCATTATGCGTTTGATTGCCATAGGTATAACTGGTGTATCCACCGGCTGGAAACTGGATGGACTGCAAGGCACCTGCATAATCGGATGTTGCATAAGTAAACTGGCTTGGCGGGGCGGTAGCTACCCATTGTGCACTGCCTCCTATACGCGCAGCCGAGTTGGTTTCTTCACCGATTGATACCAGAATTGATTTGCTGTTAGACGGCTCGAATTTATTTTGGGCATAGGTCAGAATCGTTCGGTTCAGTGGGATTTCTCCGGATGTACCAGAAACGGATTGTGTGACGTACTGCAGGGTATTGTTGGCATAACTTAGGTCAATTTGGTTGCCGTCTGAACTTGTAATTGAACTCAGAAATCCGGTACTGGAATTATAAGAAAATACCAGTGAATCGCGTTTTTGGCTGTTGCCCATGACACTGAGGTTCCAAATATTCCCTTGCTGGTTGTTATCCAGACTGGAAGTGGCCGGTTGGTTAAATGAAAAGAAAACACCCTCAATGGTCCGCATGATCCAGCTTCGCTGATTCATGTCCACATTCTTCGCGTCCAGGATAAATTGGTTTTGCCAGGCTTTTCCGGATGCATGGAACACAACGGAATTGCCCTGAACTTGTAGGGTGTCCAGTTGATATACCGAAGTACCATCAAGATAAAAGAATCGTTTTTCGACATCATCGTAGGCAATTTTGGGATAATCCAACAACTTCCAGCCAAGCCCGCCCAGTGGATTTGCCGTAAAAAAAGGAGTCATTGCCGCGGAGCGACTGTTGTATTGGGCTTTGAGTTGGTAGCCGATTTCTCCTGCACTGATTTGCCCAAGTGCTTGTTGTATAATCACATCGCCAGTACATAAGTTAATCCCGTTTTCATTTTGATCTCCCGGAATGGAGGTACTTGGAAATACCTGGTCTGGCAGCACCAGACGACTTGGCTGCAATGCAACGTTTGCTTTGACTGGTGTGGTACCCGTAGATTCACAACCTGAGGTGGGGTCATAGGTGGCAACGTAATAGGTAGTGGTAGAAGTAATGGCAGGTGTAAGGTAGTTGTCGTCGGTATATAGCAACTGACTTTTGGATGCAGAGGAATACCATCTGCAGGTGGTACCATAATTGCCGGTTCGGGCATACAATTGAACCCGCACGCTGTTTCCATTTCTGCTGACATATCCCGTTTGGTCGGGTGCGTAGGGTAGGGTGACCTCCGGATTAATCTCCACCTTAACCGGAATTCTCGCAATGCTCTCACACTGTGAGTTGCTGTGGTAAGCAGCCTCGAAACAAAAAAACAGTGTGTCGCGGCTCAAACCGCCGGTAGTGTATGTCAACCCGGTAAAAAACGGAATGGCATCGTTTATTTTTCTATACCAGTTGCAGGTCGTAGCATTGGTTCCCGGACTGGCCGTCAATGTAACAGGCCCATCGGAACACCGGTAACTACCCTGGACCGTTGGCTGACCCGGAATTGGCACGACATTTAACATACACCGATCTTTGGAACTAATACAACAGTCGTATTGTCCTGCGCAGCACGATAGTAGCACACGTTGTTTGTTAACACCGGCGTTGTATATGGATTTCCGCCATAAACCGGAGTAGTACTTCCTGAACTGGAATACCACAAGCACGTGGTATTCCCCGCGCTCGCAACAAGGGTGGCAGCGCAGGAGTCGCAAATACTCGGAGATGAAACCATTGGGCTGCTTGACTGGCAAAAATAGTAGCCGTTACAGTCGTCCCATTCTGGCTTCGACAGCCGGTTGAAGAGTTGAATGAATAAACAGTAAATGTGGTGCTTTGGTTGCAGCACGGCTTTAAAGTCCGTTCCGGTATAGAGCAAGGTGCTGTTTTGATACCAGTAGCAATTGTCTCCATTGGTTCCTGGTGTTGCATGAAATACAGTGCTATCTCCCGGGCAAACAGAGCTTACAGTAGCAACAGGGGTGCCTACTGAAGGATATGCCGAGACATTTACTTCTGAAGATTCCAGGTTAAAACTGCTCCCGTCGTTGGCAATTCCACTTACGTAAACGGTATAAGAACCGGAGGAGTTAGCCTGGTAGGTCTGACTGGTTGCCCGGATATCAGTCCTCCATTTCGGTACCACTGCCACCTGTTCGCTTCCGGATAGGAAAGGGCTTTTAACTCCGGTCCGGCGCCATCACAAAAAGTTGTGATCCGCTGATCTGTATGGTTGCCACCGCATCTTTACCCGAATGGAAAAACTTCCTGTAGGTGTAAACTGAGAGCCCTGCCATGCTGTATTTATGGCCTGTACACTCCATTGATATTCGCCGGGATCAAGTTCTCTTAATAGTAGGTTGGTTTCATGCCCGTATTTCCTGTACCGTTTTTTGCGCTGTCCATTTGATGTGTTTGAATTGGAACGATCAGTTTTTCCTTGCGTTGTGGTATTGGTAAGGTACAGGTCGGTAGGTCGATATTACTAACTCATCCCATTTCATCAAACTCCGCTTCCCAAGACCCATTGATTGGTGTTCTGCGGTGTGTTGGGGCAGGTGATGTGGAGTAGTTTTGGTTGTTTGTATTTTTATAAAAAATGCATTGATTGGTTGGAAGAGTTATTGACACCCGCAAGAAACAGGTAGGTCGAGGTGTCCGTTGTTATCAAAATCCGCCCAGTTCAAATCACTGTAATACACATAGGCTAACCCGGCATTGGAGGTGCCTGAAAATGTGTTGTTTTTATTGTTGATGTACACATTTTCAACTAGGGTAAATAATCCGCCTTGACTAGCGCCCATCCCCGTGATTGCCAGATCGAGCCAGCCATCGTTGTTGTAATCAGCACAGCGAGCCCGTCCGGTATTTAGTGCTGGTATTCCTGTTCCGTTCATCGCAGAGAACGATCCATTTTGATTGTTTTTAAACAGGGCAGAACTGCCATATTCCGAACCTACACTGATAAGATCTGCATACCCGTCGTTATTAAAATCGCCCCAAACCGCATTTCCCAAATAGCCAAGATTTCCGTTTCCGTTTGGGTTGCAATTGAAACTGGCAAGTTGAAACTCTCCATTCCCAAAATTTGTATAGATCAGGGTTCCTCCGTAGAGGTAAGGAGTGCTAGTATGATTGTTGCTATTGAGTGTGGTATAGGTTTTATTGATCCCAGTCAACAGCAGATCGTCAAATCCGTCGTGGTTGTAATCAGCCCAGTCGGAACTGCCTTTTTGAAATCCTATCAGTGCGGTGTTGAGTTGGGAAAATGAAAAACCCTGATCCGGTCCATTGTTTGAAAACAACAAACTGCGTTCCTGCTTGAGGCTGTCCAATCCGCTCAGAAAGAGGTCCGGGTAACCATCATTATTGAAGTCATTCCAGGATATTGAGCCATATTCCAGGCCGGGAAACCAATTAGTGGTTTGGCTAAACGAGAAATTCTGATCGGGACCGTTGTTTTTATAGAGCAAGGTTTTTTTAACTCCTCCCTGATTTCCACTTATAGCAAAGTCTATCCAGCCATCCTGGTTAAAATCACCCCAGGCTACGGCACTGTTGCTCAGGGCAGGAAGACCTGGAATTAAAGTCGATTGCACTTCAGTAAACCCGGTTCCGTTTTGATTTTGATAGAGCAAAGTAGCTCCACCTGGATTCGGGTTGCTGTTAACATTGCTGCTGCCGGTGTTCCCGGTTACAAGCAAATCCAAGTAGCCGTCGTTGTTGAAATCTGCCCAATCAGATGTAGGGTAGAAAACTCCGGTTCCAGATGAAAAAGTACTGAAGCTTTGGGAAATACCTGAAAAGGTCAGCAGGCTAAAAAAGCCGCATAGAAGGGTAGCGCGTGAATACATGGATGCGTTGTTTTGAGTTAAAACGGACTATGGTTAAGGAAATTAATTGGGTAATATATTAAAAAAATCATATTTTATAAACTTAATGGGTCTGAACGGATGGGTTTTCATTCCATCAAAATCATCTCCACATATTTCCCGGGTATGTAGTTCATGTCAACATTCGAACGGATGCCCTTCACTGAACCGGAAGGTGTGAACTGCCACATGAGCGGTACTTCATTGTCACTGGGTGCAACATGCGACTTGATGATTTCGGTTACTTGTTTGTCTTTGCTATACTCAGCCAGCCAGAAGTAATTGTCGGGAAAATTGCCCTTCAGGAAGGTGTGGTAATAGGAGTGTCCGGAATAGATTATGGCCTTGCATCCAAAATGGGATTCTACCTCTTTCAGGAAAGTTTTTACATTTTGGACCAACTGTTCCGGGGTGAGGTCACCGGTATTGAAGCAACTGGCGCAGTTGGATTCCACGTCGATAATCGGACGGATATTTCCCTTCCCGAGGTCCACATTTTGTATGTAAAACCGAGCCTGTTCCAAAGGATCGGTATTAAACATGAAAAAGTGGTAGGCCCCAATTTTGTTGAGGTAGGCACTGGCAGACTCCCAGTTTTTCTTGAAATAGGGATCGATAGTTTTTCCCTGCGAGGATTTCATGATTGCAAAACGGATTGGCTTGGGGCCGGTCGTGTCTTGAAAAACAGCCGCCCAGTCAATGTCTCCCTGATAGTGTGACACATCAATTCCATATTCCGAATAAAAGTGACTGGAATCAATGTGAACCTTTAGTTTATTGATACTGTCCTGTAAAAAACTCACGGCATCGAATGAGTTCAGACTGTCGGGGTGGGCCGAACTCAGGCTGTCAGCTACGGGAACCGGATTTACGGCAGGAAACTTGAGTGTATTGGAAAAACTATCTAAGGCGTTGCTCAATACTACATGGTGGTGATTGGACGAGTGGAATTTATCGTGCTGATTGGGCGGTGCAAGGGAGTGCCCTGCCTTAAAATGAATCGGCGCTGCGGTCAGTTTTGGAATCCATATGACAGCTGCAACTACCAAGGCGATTAGGGCCATTCCCGCAGTGGCATGCTGCCTGTTTTTCCCCCGATGCCACCAGGTTCTGATTTTTTGCCAAGAAGTCGTGCCCTGTGCTTGTGCTGCTATTGCTTGTTCCTGTACCGCCGGTTCGCCTTTGGCGATGGTGTGCAAAACAGTATGCGCTTTTCGGTATGACCAGGCGTATCTTCTGATCCGTTTTCGCATTAGGGCATCCAGCCGGAGAATATCTTCATAGGCATTTTCTGCCTTGTAGCAGAGTTCATTTGTTTGGTTTTCAAACAGACTTCCGGGTTTCTTTTTGTTCAGTTTGATGATTTTTTGGATCAAGACTTCACGCATGATCTTCAAATCTTTTTCAGCCCCGCCACTGGCCCAGTCACGGAATATTTCAATATACTCATCCACCCAGGGTTGTAGGGATTCTTTGAGTTTTTTGGCCTTGTTGTACGAAGCCAGTTCATCATGCAGTTTACTCAGTCCAAAAATGCTGTTTAAAAATACCTTGATAAACTTCTGGTAGTCGGATTGAAAACTGCTTTGAAACTCGATCAGGTTGGTGTGTTGGGCAAATGTCAGACTGCTCATTTGAAAAACAGATCGGGCAATACGAACCCCGTTGGACTCAGAAAGCAGAGACTTGTAGCTGTTTAAGTACGGGCTGGGATCCCGCAATTCTGCCGGACCCTTTGTTCCGGTAATTGGATCCATCTTGTATTCGTATCCCTTACAATCCACGTACTCCAATGCCGCCTGATCCAGTTCCTGTGCCCGTTTTCTGCAGGCAATAGACAACATTGCCAATTTGGATCGGAAAGAATCGATCAAGCTCGTGTGGTCTTCACCAGACTTTCTTTTTCTCCACCACAATTCCAACCATACCAATAGCCCCAGTACCATGCTTGCCAGCAAGAAAATCCAGTTGGTGGAATGATCGCTAATGAGCCGTTCGAAAAAGTTCATTTTCAAATAAGTCAAGTGGATGAAATGAAGTAAAGGGTGTACCTATTTATCAGTTTTTTTAGTTGGTGTTTCCGGGGCTTGAGTTGCTGTGTTTGAACTGGTGTCGGGGTAGTACTTATCGGTCCACAGTTGCACTATGCGTGCCTGGGTAATTTTTTTAAAATAGAAATTGATGGGTACACCTACCGAACCGGTTTTGATTTCTTTGAGGTAGTCTTCAAATGCAACCATAAGCGAATTAATGTCCAGCATCTGATTTGATTTCTGATCAATTTTGCCCAATCCGGAAATCACATTTTGAACTGTCGCACCGCGAATTGCCATTACTTTTGCTCCCTTTCGTGCTGACTCAGAGGACGTTTTTATGGTCTTTTTTTCCGATTGACTTACATTTTCAACAACTGAAAGACTTTGGCTAAGCGTTTTTTCGTCAAAACCGGCCAGGGTGCGTACTCCCATTTCAATCTGATTGGACTTGATGGATGGGATGCAGCCCATGACAGCTACATTGATGTGCGAAGTGATGTTTTGGGTACTGAGTAAACGCCGGATGTCATCCGAAAAGCCGGGATCAACCCCCAAACCGCCAGAGGAATCCTCCATCCAACCGCCTATCGTAAAGCGTTCCTGCAGGCTCTCGGCGAGTTGACTCATGGAGGCTCCTTTTTCTGCCAGCGACTCGGTATTCAATACATGCACCATCCCTACAAAACTGGACCCATAGGTTACACCGGATAAGAGGGTTATGGATTTATCTTCATTCAAATTTTCGCCATCCTTCATTTTTTCCAGGCTGGCTACATCGGATGTGTTGATTCGGTCATCCTTGTGCAATTGATTCCAGACATCTACACATTTGTCGGGGTCCAATACCAAAGGTGCCAGTACTGAAGCATTTTTGTGGGTACAATTTGCAGCAATAATCAGGGTGCCAGCGATGCTGTGTTTTTTGCGTTGAAGCCGGATTTGTGAGCCGACTGTTTTTGCCATTTCATTGGAGGCTTTAGGGCCCAGGGATGCCGTGGTTTCTTTTATGTAGTCCTCGATGCTTGAGGTTGTATCGGTGGGCATATCTTCGGTATTTGACTCATAGGAAAAATACTGTGCATCCAGTTTCAGCGAATCTGCAGCCAGAGGCATGGGTTTGATTTTGGTCCGCTCATAATCCAGCGGACTTTCCATTTCTTCCTCCGTTGTCAACTCGGTGATTTTCTCTTTGGTAGCCTGAATGCTGTCTTCGTTTACCAGCCGGATTGTAATGTAATCCGTTGCTGCTTTCTGAATTTTCTGGTCCACATCCTTGAGACGCTTGTTGAGTTCATCCACTGAAACATTCATCCCAATAAGTTCATTCATGGTCATACTCAAACCGCGTTTCATGGCCAACAGAGCATTCATTTTATCCTGTGCGGCGTCAATTTTAGCCTGCGCATTGCCAATGCTCTTAAGCATTGCCAATAAATTGGGGTCAACGATGTTGCCCAAAACAAGGGATGGATGATCAAAAGGAATGGAGGAAGGCATGGTGCAAAACCTGTTTTATGTTGAGTTTCGGCTGGCTTTATGGAGACTCGATCGCTGTTTACAAGTAAAATACTATTGTCCTTCTGCCTGTGCTCGGTAGTCACAGAGCATCATGGGCAGCATATACTGACAAGTGTGGCAGGAGGGAACAACTTGTCCTTTTTTCCAATGCGACGCATGTCCATAATCTTTCCAGAATACTTCTGCCAGAGCGATCTCGCTTATTTGTTGTCGCTGTGCTCTGGCTTTTTTAAAGACAAAATCCAATAGTTTTTGTCCGGTACATGTACCAATCGGATAAGCCGGAGGCAGTATCCCTCCCTGAATGTGGCTGTTTGCAGGTGCTTTATCTCCGGCTAATACAATGCGACTCTGTTCCAACTGATGCGCCTGGCGAGCGAGCGACAAACCTGAGATTGATTTCATTTTGTCAAGCGCTACTACGGAACCAACCAATTCCACATTTTTACCCAAAGAGCCGGGTTTGACCATGTTTAAAAAACGATGGGCATGCTTACCTGAAAGCGAAACGGCCAGCCATTCTTTTTTTCCAATTCGGGCACGCACTGCACCTGTCATGATGCTTCCAAAATGTGGTTCATGGCCGTGGTCAAGCAGAGCATTGAGGTAAACCGCATCGAGTTGTTCTACCAAATCTCGTGCAAGCCGGACTGTAATCGGATCCGATTGGATGCAGTTGATCCCATGGTCTGCAATTGGTTGTGAACAGTGAAAGCAGTCCTTTTATTAAAATGGTTTCCGTTGCCGTAATTCATACCCGATGATATGTCGTTGAGATTGCAAAAGCGAGTTGATTCAAAGGCAGGGTTTGCCCTCGTTAAATCTGAGGGACAAACCCTGAACCTATGCTTTTAGCCTTCGGTTTTAGCCGCAGGAGCACTGTCGTCACCAGAGGTGTTCAGGTACTTGCCCGGGAAGTACTTCGCCACCCACATCTCAGCCAGTTGTGACTTGGTGATGGGTTTGAGGTAGTAATTGATTGGCACACCAATATTGCCTGCAAGACATTTAGTGATGTAGTCTTCCATGGCATTCATCATGGAGTTGATATCCAGGATTTTGTTGGCCTTATCATCAATGGTTCCGAGTCCTTCCAAAACACCCTGAATTTTGGTGTTTTGCATGGCCATCATTTGTCCACCCGTGCGGGCAGCTGCAGCAGATGTATCTACGGTATCCTTTTCCCCTGCAGTAGCATTTTGCAAGGCTGACAGGTTTTTCATCGCTTCTGCTCCGTCGAAATTGGCAAATTTGGCAACGGACATTTGTACTTCGTTGGACTTGATGGATGGAATGGATCCCATGGTCGTCAGGGTACAATGCGATTGGATATTTTGCGAACTCAACAAGCTCTTGGCATCATTTGAGAAGGTGGAGTCAATTCCAAAACCGCCTGAAACATCAGCAATCATTCCGGAAACTTTGAACTGGCTTTGCAGACTGGCCGCAACCGACATCATGGTTTCTGACGATTGCGTCGTGGTGGTATTGAGCACATGCACCATTGCAATGAAACAAGAACCATAAGTCGCGCCAGACAGGATGGTCATTGCCTGTTCCTTGCCGGTTTCTGACTGCATCGCGATTTTGGCCATGCTGCCTGCATCGTTTGTTTTGATCAAATCTTTGGGGTACACCTTGTTCCAAACCCGGATTGCTTTATCCACATCCAGGATCAAGGGTGCCAAAAGAACCGCATTCTTATGCGTACAGGTGATGCTGATAACCAGGGTTCCTGCGATGCTGTGGCGGGAGTATTGACTGTTCATCTGGCTCTGTGCTGCGGTACTGGCCTGTGAGGAAAATTCGTCACCCAGGTATGAAACAGACTCACTAACAAAGGCTTTGACTGAAGCAGCCTGAGTGCTTGAATCCTGCATGTTCTCATCAAAAGAGAAATACTGTGCATTCATTTTCAGGGAGTCTGCAGAAAGCGGCAAGTCTGTTTTGAGCCCTGTTTTGGTGTAGTCCAGCGGGCTTTCATAGGAAGCATTTACCAGGCGGTTGGCTTTGATTTTTGCAATGTCCTGCAAGCCCTTCACTTTTACTTTTGCGTACTCAATGGCGGCCTTCTCAATGTCTTTGCCCACTTGTGCGCTTTGTTTTACCAATTCTTTGGTATCAATGCCCATGTCAATCAGTTCCTGAACTGTCATGTCAATGGAACGCTTGAGCGAAATAAGTGAATTGAGCTCGGCTTCTTTTTGATCTACCGGTGCCTGGATATCGCTGATTTTTTCCAGCGTTTCCAGGGATTTGAGATCAACCAGATTTCCGAGCACGAGGGAGGGATCGTAAGGAATGGTAGATGGCATTTGTTACGAATTTGATGGTGAAAATTAGGTTGTGAACTATGGGACTTCGACGCATGTCAAACTACCCGGATGGTTTTTGGTACGGGCTCTCTGGGTTAATAAATGGGTCCTACTCAGACTCGGGGGGGAACGATGTTTCCAATGGGAGGATGGAAGTCTTCATCTGATTTGTGGTATCCCATGGGATTCAATTTATTGGAAAAGGATACTGCAATATTCAAATCTTGCACGCAGCCGGGTAAGCGTACTTTTGCCCACTTTTCAATTCCAGGTATTTATACGCGGTTACACAACAAAGCCCGTACCTTGGGGCTCCTTGAAAATCCAAATCCACAAAACCTGCTAATCATAATCCTTCTGAATAATCATTTTGATATGCGCCTCCTTTATCGGCTATTAACACTCAGTCTGCTTTTGCAGGCTGCTTCTCTTTCCGGCCAGACAGATCTTCCCCCTTCGTCATTTGGCCCCCTCCCTTCCGAACGGCAACTTGCCTGGCATGACATGGAACAATACCTGTTTGTTCATTTTAATATGAACACCTTCACCAACATGGAATGGGGATATGGAAACGAACATCCCAACCAATTCAATCCCACAAATCTGGATACGCGCCAGTGGGCCCGCATTGCCCGGGATGCAGGGATGAAGGGCATCATTCTGACGGCTAAACACCACGATGGCTTTTGTCTTTGGCCGTCGGTATACACAGACCACAGTGTCAAAAACTCAAGTTGGAAAAAAGGAGAGGGGGATGTAGTGCAGGACCTTGCCGATGCCTGCGCAGAATACGGGCTAAAAATGGGTTTGTACCTCTCACCCTGGGATCGTAACCATCCCGATTACGGCCGACCGGAATACATCGAAGTATTTCACGGACAGTTGCGTGAACTGCTGACCCAATACGGTGAATTGTTTGAGGTTTGGTTCGATGGTGCAAATGGCGGTGACGGATTTTACGGCGGTGCCCGCGAAACCAGAAAAATTGATAACAAAACCTATTATCAATGGGATAAGGTCCATGCTATTGTGCGGGAACTCCAGCCGAATGCCTGCATTTTTGGGGATGGCGGACCTGACGTTCGATGGGTTGGCAATGAAGAAGGCTGGGCCAATAAAACCAACTGGTCTTTGCTTCGCAAAAAAGAAGTTTATCCTGGTTATTCCAAATACATCGAACTGCGCAGTGGTCATCCGGACGGGACCGATTGGGTACCGGCAGAGTGCGATGTAAGCATCCGCCCCGGCTGGTATTTCCACCCGTATGAAGACCATCAGGTAAAAAGCCTGTCTAAACTGATGAACATATATTACGAGTCTGTTGGACGAAATGCAAACCTCCTGCTTAATATCCCTGTGGATACGCGTGGACTGATTGCTCCTCAGGACTCGGCTCGGCTGCTGGAATTTGGACGGGCAATTCAGGATGATTTTAAACACAATGTAGGAGCAAACAAGCCTGTGATTGCCAGCGTAGAGCGGGGACCAAATTTCCGGGCATCCAATGTCACAGACCAAAATCCTGAAACCTATTGGGCTGCTCCGGATACTGAACGGGCTGCTGAACTTAGTTTGGACCTCGGAGAACCTACCTGGATCAACCGCTTGGTTCTGCAGGAGTACATTCCGCTGGGCCAGCGCATCAATGCGTTTGTGGTGGAAGCAAGGGTAGGGCAGAATTGGATACACATTGATTCGGGTACTACAGTCGGGTACAAACGCATGTTCCGGTTTCCCTTGATTCAGGCAGATCAGGTCCGACTCAAGATTCTGGATGCACAGGCTTGCCCTACGCTTTCCAATATAGCGGTTTATCAGGCACCGGTTTTGCTGGAGGCTCCCCACATCCAACGCAATAAAATGGGTATGGTCCAAATAAAAGCGGCTGATCCGGATGGTCAGGTTTTCTATACCGTGGATGGTTCTGCGCCGGATGTGAACAGCATGCAGTATTCCGAGCCCTTTGCCTTCCCAAACGCAGGAATCATTCAGGCAGTAGAATGGGACTCCAAGCATGCAAAATATAGTGCGGTTGAACGCGCAGAATTGGGCAAAGCCAAAACAAATTGGAAAGCAGTTTATGTTTCGGAAGGAGCCGTCGTTGAAGCGGAAGAAGTGGTAGATGAAGATCCCTGGACTGTGTTTGATAGCGGACCAGCAGGACTTCCATTTGAACTGGTACTGGATCTGGGCGAAGTACTTTCAGTCAAAGGTTTCCGTTGCTTGCCCATGCAACAACGCTGGTTTCACAGTCTGCCAGTAAAATTTGCTTGCTTTATTAGTCGGGATGGCAAAGAATGGGAAACCATGACTCTGGATGGTCGTTTTTCAAACATTGCCAATAATCCTATCTGGCAAAATGTGTATTTTAACGACACCAAAGAAGCCCGGTACATGATGTTGCAAATCCATGAAAGCACCGATTCAGAGCAAAAACGCGTAACCCTCGCAGAATTGGATATGATATTAAGTGGTAAGTAGTAAGTAGTAAGTAGTAAGTAGTAAGTGGTCAGGGTAATATTGTAGGGGCTTGCCCTTGCCCTGGGCGCATCAACAAATCATCCTAGCCCCGCCTGAGCGGGGCGCATCAACAAATCAACAAATCATCAAATAAACAAAGCCTCGCAGAGGCGAACTAAAAAATTGCCGATTGCCGATTACATGAAATCCGATTGCCGATTGGATTTTTTTTAATTTTCAAATGGGTCCATGATTTAAACAACCTCAACAAATCAACAAATCAACAAATCCTCGCAGAGGCAAACTAAACAAATAAACAATTCCTGACTAGGCCTTGCCCCTACCAATATTTCCATTTAAATTCTATACCAACAATGCCCAATTTTATTCCATTTTCACTGCTGATTGGTTTCTTGTTTTTTGCATCAAAACCGGCACCTGTTTCAGATGAAAAACCGAAACCAAATATAGTATTCATCTTTGCGGATGATTTGGGGTATGGGGAATTGGGGTGCTATGGCCAAAAGAAAATTGAGACACCGAACCTGGATTCTCTGGCTGCCGGGGGCATGCTGTTTACCGATTTTTATTCGGCTGCACCGGTATGTGCTCCGGCGCGTTGTATGCTCATGACCGGAATGCACAGCGGGCATGCGTACATTCGGGGCAATGATGAATTGGCAGATCGCGGTCCGGTTTGGGACTACCAGGCTGTTTTTGCTGACTCAAGTCTCGAAGGGCAACGCCCCATTCCGGATTCACTGTGGACCATTGCGGAAGCACTTACATCAATTGGCTATAAAACGGGCTGTATCGGCAAGTGGGGCCTGGGTGCACCCGGTACGGAAGGCGTTCCGAATCGACAGGGGTTTGATTATTTTTTTGGGTACAACTGTCAGCGCCAGGCTCACAACCTGTATCCCGGGCACCTTTGGGAAAATGAACAGCGGGTCTATTTGAACAACGAATTGGTGGCGCCTCACTCCAACCTTGCGCCGGATGCCGACCCCAACGATCCGGAGAGTTATGCCCGGTTTACACAAACAGAATATGCACCGGATTTGATGTATGCAAAAGCACTCGAGTTTTTGGAACAAAATCAGGATCAGCCTTTCTTTTTGTACTATCCCTCTCCCTTGCCTCATCTGCCGCTGCAAGCACCGCAAGAATGGGTAAATCACTATCGTGAAAAATTCGGGCCGGAGGCACCCTATACCGGAAAGAGTTATTTCCCAAACCAGTTTCCCAATGCCACGTATGCGGCCATGATATCCTGTCTGGACGCCCAGGTAGGAGGGCTTGTAGCGAAACTAAAAGAACTCGGAATCTATGAGAACACCCTGATTGTTTTCACGAGCGATAATGGTCCGACCTATACCGGTGGGGTCGATGTGGACTATTTCAACAGCGGTGGCCCATTCCGTGCAGATTATGGCTGGGGAAAAGGATTTGTGCAGGAGGCAGGTATCCGGGTCCCCATGATAGCCCATTGGAGCGGACACATAGAACCCGGATCAAAAAGCGATTTGCCATCCATTTTGTACGATGTTTTTCCGACCTTGTGTGAACTGACTGCATCTGAGTTTAAAACAAGCGATGGGATCAGTTTTTTGCCCACATTGCTGGGGATGCTCGGTCAAAAACGTCATGCTTTTCTGTATTGGGAGTTTCCGGAATACAAAGGCCAACAAGCCATTCGGATTGGACCCTGGAAAGGGGTTCGAAAGAACATGCACGAAGGCAACCAAGCCCTGGCTTTATTCAATTTGGCTCAAGACCCACGGGAGGAGCATGACCTTTCTGCCCTGCACCCAGACATTGTAGAAATAATGGAAACTCACATGCAGTCAGCACACATCCCATCGCCGATCAAGCGTTTTAAATTTCCTGTTTTAGGTGATTAATTAAAAGCCTGCCATGCCGGATAAAGAATACATCAGAAATTTACGAATTCCTACCGCAGATGACCCATTGCGTATTTTGGTCAGCGCCTGTCTGGTAGGTGTAAAATGTGGAGTCGACGGAGACGATTATGGCGAGTATCCATCTGTTTTAAAACTCCTGGAATACGACAATGTCAAAATCACTTCCTTTTGTCCTGAAGATTTTTCGTTCGGAACCCCCAGGGAAATGTGTGATATTTATGGGGGTGATGGGCATGATGTATTGGATGGCAAGGCCAAAGTACTTACCTCAACAGGAGTAGATTGGACAGAAGGTATGGTACTTGCTTCGGAGAAAATGCTGCGCGTAGCACAGGAAAATAAAATTGAACTGGCTGTTATGATGGATGTCAGTGCTGCCTGTGGAAATCATGTTATTTACGATGGAAACCGGTATGCAGAACAAAAAAAATATCAGATCGGAATGGGCGTTTGCGGAGCGCAGTTGAGTCGGGCTGGCTTTAAAATTATCAGTTGGCGGGAATACGAATCCTTGGAAATTTTGTACTCCCGACTGGACCCATCGCATCAAATAAATCCGGATGCTCAGGATTTTGATCAGCACGAATGGTATGTTGGATATTTTAAATCCTGATACAAAGACCAATACTCTATGGAAGAAAAACAACCAAAAAAATCAAGTAAACCCAATCCTGCTTTTTTCTCACAAACCTATTTCCACGGAACCCGGGCAGACCTAAAACTTGGTGATCTGATCGAAGTGGGCTTTACATCCAATTACGGACAACGAAAGAAGGCAAAATACATTTATCTGACGGCCACCCTGGATGCCGCAATTTGGGGCGCAGAGTTGGCGCAGGGTTCCGGGAGCGAACGCATTTATCTGGTTGAGCCAACTGGCCCGATCGAGGATGATCCCAATTTGACGGATAAGAAATTTCCGGGAAATCCTACCATGTCCTACCGGTCACAATATCCATTTCGTGTAGTTGGAGAGTTGGCAAGCTGGCAAAGCCATACGTCCGAACAAATCCAGGCTATGAAAGATGGGCTGGAGCGAATGAGACAACAGGGCATTGAAGCGATTGAGGATTGATTGTTTTACTCAACTGCAAACATTAAATTAATATGAAAAAAACCGTACTTCCAATTCTTGCGGCTACCGGCTGGATTAGTATTTCCGAGTTTGTGCGCAATGAATTTTTTTTAAAAAAAGACTGGGTCAGTCATTATGAAAACATGGGCCTGGTATTTCCGTCCGAGCCGGTAAATGGAGCCGTATGGGGCTTGTGGTCTTTGCTGCTTGCGATAGCCATTTATATTCTTTCCAAGAAATTCAATTTGCTTCAAACGGCGTTTTTTATCCTGGTTTATGGCCTTTGTGTTAGTGTGGGTAGTTGTTGGGAATATGGATGTGCTTCCTTTCAAATCCTGTATTTTGCCATTCCGTTGAGCCTGCTTGAAACGTATATTGCATCCTGGATTATTCACAAACTCTCAAATTGATGCATTTGAAACCTTTAAAAACCATTTTTGTCCTCTTATTGAGTTTTGCGAGCCAGCCTGCGTTTTCTCAAACCTATTTTATTCCAACGGTCGTACATGTTGTGCATACCGATCTGGAAGATGAATTGCCGTCCTCTGACATCGAGTTTTTGATCAATCACGTCAACCTGGGTTTGCGGGGTTTATCCGACAACAACACCGTTTCCCGTCCAATTTTTGACAGCCTGTGGGCAGATACAGAAATCCAATTGTGTCTGGCAACCGAGGATGCGAATGGACTTGCGACCAATGGCATTGTATATAAATTCGTGGAAAATCCCGTCCAGCCCGGCGATTTTTTCGGACAAAAGGGGAGTCGCTTCCCTGGGGATACCGACCAGTTTCTCAACATCTGGCTTAGTTTTTATGGGGGAGGAAGCGATTTGTACGAAGTCACTACCTCGCCCACGGTACCGCATTCCAATTTTCCAAATCCCTACATTGGGGTTATGCTAAATATGGATTGTTACAATCCGGCCCAGATTCATCCACGAAGTTGGCCATTTTTTGGTCTTAAGCATTTGTATACAGACAACATCGACGACACGCCCTGTTCGGATAACTCCATTGATCCGGAACCTGCCTTGCGATCCGGCTTTTTTGACGATCAACACCTGTTCTGATGAGGCCCCCTCCTGGAATGGCGTAGACCCACCCGATATGATCGAAAACTACATGGAGTATTACGGAAACTGCGCAAAGTTGTTTACAAAAGGGCAAAAAGCCCGGATGGGCTATGCAAATACGTATTATGCTGACATGCTGGCAGCACAAAGCCCTGCGAACTTGTTTCTGACAGCAACCCACAATCCAGCACAGCAGCCGTTAAACTTTATCCATTAACAGGCGGCCCATTAGTCATTGAAAAACCTGGCCTGTTTCGATACCAACTATTTACCGTGCGGACAATTAGTTCAACGTGCATCTGCGCAGCACCAGGCTGAAATAAACACATGAATTCTTTTCCCCCAGGTATGTATGTGTTGCTGATCGAATACGCCGGAGAATAAATCGATGCACAAAGTTTTTAGAAAAATGCTCATTAAATCTACTAAACCAATGAATAAATCAAACTCACTTACCCTCCTTCTGATTGCGATTCAATTCCAATTGCAATCACTCAGACGCTACCCGATAGTCTGAGCCCTGCCCACCAGTTGGTAGAGGGCACTAAGATCTATTTAGTGCCACCTCCCGGCTTTGAAATATCCGGCAATTTTAAAGGTTTTCAAAATCCGGAAGATCCGACATCGATGATCATGGTGATGGAAATGCCAGCCCCTTATGGTGAGGCATCAAAAGGATTTAATGCCGAACAATTAAGGTCTCGGGGTATGGATTTGTTGTCGAGAGAAGAAATTGAAACTCCTTATGGAAATGGACTGTTGTTGGAGATTGACCAGTTTGCAAACGGGATGCAATTTTCAAAGCACCTGCTCATCCTGGGTGATGAATCTTCGACGACTTTGGTGAATGGAGTTTTTCTTAAAGATGCTACCGACGTAGGAGAGGCAATCAAAAAAAGTGTGCTATCCCTGTATTCCAATCAAGAAATGGATGTAAATCCGCGCGATGCCTTGTCCTATACCGTTGATGAAACCGCAGGCGGATTGCAATTCCATTCCGTTATAGGAAACGCCATATTGATGAACCAGGATTTAAAGACGCCGACAGAGAGTGAGGATATGGTCAACCTCGTTGTAGATAAATCCTATGCAAAAGTTGAGATTGAAAACAAAAGAAACTTTTGCCTGAAAAGACTGGCAACGTATCCGGGAAATTATACCACTGAATACAGAAAAAGGAGTCAGGAAGTTGAGTTCTGGATCTGGAGCATGGATGTCTTTGTACGGGATCGATGAGGAAGATGAAACGATGGGCTTTATCAGCTGGTTCTGTTTGAAGAGCCAGCCGGATACTTTATTTTCTTTCCACTATCTAAAGAGCGGCGCATTTGAGGATGTAAACAAGATCATCCAGACATTTAAGCGAAAGCAGTAAAAAGGGTTTAGTAATTCCCAGATGCATCCGGGAATTACTAAACAGCAGGGGTTTATCCTTTAACACCAAGGTCGTAGATCTCTTGGATGCCGTGAAGTTTCTCTTCAAAATCAATATTGAGGTCGATGAGTTCACCGGAATGAACATCGAACACCCATCCGTGGACGAGTGGGAACCCATCGCTCAGATAGGTTTGTTGTACTACTGCGGTCTTGATCACATTGAGGCATTGCTCTTCCACATTGAGTTCCACCAAGCGCTTGTAGCGGGCCTCTTCATCCTGAATGGCATTTAGTTCAACGCGGTGGGTGCGGTACACATCGCGGATGTTGCGCAGCCAGGGATTGAGAATGCCCAGGTCTTTGGCTTCCATGGCAGCCTTTACACCACCGCAGTAATAATGGCCGCAAACGACTACGTGTTTTACCTGAAGGTGGCGAACGGCATAATCAATAACAGCCATGGCATTCAGATCAGTGTTGCTGATTACATTTGCAACATTACGATGAACAAATACCTCACCGGGTTTTACCCCCATGAGGTCTTCAGCCGTTACCCGACTGTCGCTGCAACCAATGTATAGAAAATCGGGGTTTTGTCCTTCTGAGAGGTGTTTGAAGAAATCTTTGTTGCTGGCCTTTTTCTCGGCGATCCACTTTTTGTTATTCTCAAATATTTCTTTGTACGTAATCATAAATAGTCACGGGTTAAAAGCGTTAGGGAATTTTTGCTGGTGTTTTTTTATATGAGAGCGTGTTTGGGGTTTTGGTTTGAGGTAAAAGTGAGCAAATATTGCCTTAATTAAAACAACATTTGTCGCTTGTAGCCATAACATAAAATCCCAAACATGCTCTGAAGGCTCGAAACCAATCCAAAATCGAATATATGAAAAGGTTCGCCCCAAGATACCTACTTTTAAATTTTTTATGAAAACCTTAATGAATTGCAACCGAAGCGAGGATTTGTTGTTTACCTCAGACATCCGGGTTTTACCCGGGGCTTGTTTTCAGAATATAAAAAGGCAAAAACAATAGAATCACTCGGCCCTTGTTGGAGGAACTCCTCCGGACAAGCGTTAAATTATAGCCTTGATTTAGAATGAAGAATCATACAAAAGCGATAGCCCGGTTTTGGAGAATAATGCGGCAATATCGCCGGGAAATTTACCAGATTTACATTTATGCGGTCCTGAGTGGGCTTGTAAATCTTTCACTTCCGCTCGGGATTCAAGCGATATTTAATTTTATCCAGGGCAATCAAATGTCCACTTCCTGGATGATTCTTGTAGGCTTTGTGTTGGCTGGTATTGCGGTTTCCGGCATCCTGCAGGTACTTCAATTGCGGATTGCAGAGAACATCCAGCAAGACCTGTTTGCACGTTCATCTTTTGAATTTGCTTATCGGATTCCACGCATAAAACTTTCAGTACTTGAACGGCTCCACGCACCCGAACTGGTCAACCGTTTTTTTGATACTCTTACCATTCAAAAAGGGCTCCCCAAAATCCTGATCGACTTTGCCCTGGCATCTTTTCAGGTCATCTTTGGCTTGATGCTGTTGGCTGTGTATAGTCCGTACTTTATCATACTCGGCCTGGTCCTGTGTTTTGTGCTTTACCTGATCTTCCGATTTACAGGTCCAAAAGGCCTTCAAACCAGTCTGAAGGAAAGTAAATACAAATACAAGCTGGCTCACTGGTTGGAGGAAATAGCCAAAACAAACAAGGGTTTCAAACTCAGTTCCAGCGGGAATCTGCACATGGACAATACCGATTCCATTGCCACCGATTACCTGGAGTATCGGGAAAAACACTATCTGGTGTTGTTGAGCCAATTCCGCTTTTTCATCGTGTTCAAAGTATTGGTTGCAGCCGGCTTGTTGATCCTGGGTAGCATCCTGGTTTTTGAACAGCAGATGAACCTCGGACAGTTTGTTGCATCAGAGATTATCATCATTATCATCATCAACTCGGTTGAAAAACTCATCCAGATCATTGAAACAATCTATGATGTGCTCACTGCATTGGAGAAAATAGGTTTTGTGACAGATTTGCCGCTCGACGAACCTTCTAAAGCCCAGTTTCCGGTACCCGACAAAGGCATTGAACTGGAAGCAGTGGATCTGGATTTTTCATTCCCGGATATGAAAAAGAAACTCATCTCCGAATTGTCCTTCCGAATCCATTCCGGAGCCCGGGTACAAGTTACCGGAGCCAGCGGAAGCGGAAAATCGACGCTGCTTCATCTGCTTTCGGGCATGTACCCCTGCGATGGAGGGGAACTGCTGATCAATCAAATGCCACTCCAGAATTTTGATTTGGAAAGTATGCATGAACACATTGGGTTTTACTCCCATTCCAGTCAGCTGTTCGAAGGCAGTATTTTGGAAAATATAAGCATGGGAAGACCCGTTTCAGAAAAGGAGGTTTTTGATATACTCACGCCTTTGGGTCTGCGCCATTTTATATCACAACAACCCAAGGGCCTTCAGACAACCATTTGCTCGGAAGGGCAGGGGCTTCCCAAAAGCATTACCCAAAAATTGCTGATTGCCCGGACCATTGTCCACCGTCCCAAACTGCTGCTCATGGATGACCCCGTTTTGCATGTGCGTATGGAGGAAAAAAGTGAAATAATTGACTATCTCACTTCAACGGATCACGACTGGACCCTGGTCGTAGTTTCGGATTCCCCGTTGTGGAATAAAAAAACAAGCCAACGCATTAATCTGACAAACCATGCTTAATATATCTTTAAATAGTATTGCGGGTTTGATCAACCCACAAAAATATACCAGTTTTCAAATGCTGGAAAAGTCGCGTACCCATTGGATGCAGTTGTATGTCATTCTGGGCTTCGCAGTCTTGTTACTCGGCACCTTGTTCTTGCCCTGGACCCAAAACATACAGGCCAAAGGTTACCTCACAACACTCCGACCCGACCAAAAGCCACAGGCAATTCAATCTGTGATTTCTGGTCGACTCGAAAAGTGGTATGTTCGGGAAGGAAATTTTGTACATGCCGGTGACACCATCGTGTATATTTCCGAGGTTAAAAGTGAGTATTTTGATCCGGAACTGGTCGACCGAACAGCCGAGCAATTTGCTGCCAAGTCTCAAAGCATTTCATCCTATGGAGATAAAGTGGCATCCCTCGAAGCACAGTATGCTGCGTTGGTGGAAGCCCGCGATTTGAAATTGGATCAGGCACGAAACAAGATTGAACAGGCACGGGCAAAACTGGCTGGTGATAGCATTGACCTGGTAGCCTTTCAGACCAATTTATCCATTGCTGAAAAGCAATTAGACCGGACCCAAACGCTGTACGATCGGGGGTATAAATCACTCACCGACCTGGAAACCAAAAAACTGAAGGTTCAGGAAACCTCTGCCAAGGTCGTCGTACAAGAAAACAAGTTGCTAGCGCAACGCAACGAACTGCTGAACCTCCGTCTGCAAGTGTCTGCAATTGAAAGTGAGTATGCAGATAAATTAGCGAAATCCCTTTCGGATAAATACACGGCTCTTTCAGATAAACTATCGGCTCGCGCCGCAACCTCCAAGCTGCAGAATCAGCTGGCCAATTACGATCAGCGGAGCAAGTTGTATTACATCACAGCGCCCCAGTCGGGTTATATCACCAAATCTATCAAAAAAGGCATTGGTGAAGTGATTAAGGAGGGAACAGACATTGTCACCATCATGCCCGAATCGTATGAATTGGCAGTGGAAGTCTATGTCAAACCCATGGATATGCCTCTGCTTAATCGCGGGGATGAGGTCCGTCTGCAGTTTGATGGCTGGCCTGCAGTCGTTTTTAGTGGCTGGCCAAACAACTCAGTTGGTACCTTTTCGGGAAAGGTGTTCGCAATTGATCAATTTATCAGCGACAACGGAAAATACCGCCTGATCGTTGTTCCGGATGAAAGCGATAAACCCTGGCCCGATTTGTTGAAAGTCGGCGCGGGTACCCGGGCGTTCATCCTGTTGAATAATGTTCCGGTTTGGTATGAACTGTGGCGAAACCTCAATGGTTTTCCTCCCGATTTTTACGAAAAGGATTCATCCGATCCCTACCAGCCGATCAAGCGCAAAGCGCCCTTGAAATCGGTGAAGTAAATCCTGGAGAAGCCTGCCGTTTCGTTTATCCCATTTTAGTTGTTAGCATTTAAAATAAATAAACCGAGCCAATGAACCTGTTTGCATTGAATATATCCCGGCTGCGGATACACGTGTTGATCCTGATTTGCACCGTTGGCATGCACTATGGTTCCTGGGCTGTAACCGACAGCATTCCTTTTACTTATCAGGATTTTATTGCACAAGTATTGGAGCAGCATCCGGTGGCCAAACAGGCCGGATTGCAACCCGGTTTTGCAGCAGCAGAACGACTGGCCGCCCGCGGGAATTTCGACCCAAAGTTGAATGCAGATTTGGATGATAAATACCTCGGTCAAAAACACTATTACCAATTGTTTGAGGCCGGATTTAAAATCCCAACCTGGTACGGACTCACTGTTGCCGGCCATTATGAAAATACTACGGGTATCTATCTGAACCCGGAAAACAGAACCGATCCGGGTGGACTGATATCGCTAGGTGTGGAAGCCAATCTGCTACAGGGCTTACTTATTGATCAGCGTCGGGCTGCACTTCAACAGGCTGCGGTATTTACACAGCAGGCTGAAAATGAACAGCGGCTGATCCTGCAAAGTTTACTGACCGATGCATCCGGAGCGTATATAAACTGGCAGGCCGCATTTACCAACCAAGGCATCTATCAGGAGGGGCTTGATTTGGCAACCCAATACCTCGTTGCAACCCGACAACTATATTTTAACGGAGACAAACCGGCGATAGATACTCTGGAGGCTTTTTTGCTTTTTCAAGACCAGCAAATGCAGTTGCTTGAAAATGAGATTTATCTCAACAAAGCGCAGCAAGAGATGGAGCAATACCTCTGGTATGATGGCATTCCGCTGGAATTGCAACCGGATCGCGTACCCGAACCCGTGGAAACCGAGTTGTTTGAATTAACTCCGCCCGTCGTACTGGATGATCTGCTTGCGCGCCCTCCCGACGTGCTGGCTAAAACGTATAAGCGAAGTCAATTGCAAATTGAGCAACGCTTGAAAGTAGATAAGTACAAACCCAAACTAAAACTCAAATACGCTCCACTGTTTTCGGTCCCGCAGGGAGGTACACCACTGGAATACGATTTGGATAATTATAAATGGGGGGTGGGTTTTTCCATGCCCTTGCTTTACCGGAGTGAACGCGGCGCCGTTCAAAAAACGCGATTGAAAATTCAGGAAAATGAATTTGAACTGGAAGACAAGCAAAACCAGCTGAGAAATAAGGTACAGGCCAACCTGCAGAAGCAAGTTCTTTTGCGGGAGCAATTGGGATTGCAAACCGAAAATGCCCGGGGCTACGCCATACTATTGGATGCAGAAAGGGAGAAGTTTATGATAGGGGAGAGCTCGGTTTTTTTGCTCAACAAACGGGCTGAAAAATACCTCAGTACGCGGATAAAGCAAACACAGTTGACGGCCAAAGTCCGCCTGTCTGAAGTCGAGTACCTTTACCTGACCGGTACCTTTATGGAATACCTGGCGAACCAATAATGTTTATCAACTATGCAGATTGTACTCGCTCCTTACAACCCGGAATGGCCTTCAGAGTTTGAAACTGAGAAGAATCGGATAGCAACAGCTCTTTCACCGGAATGGGCTGTAGTTGAACACATTGGCAGCACCTCTGTTCCCGGATTGGCAGCCAAGCCGGTGATTGATATTCTGGTTGGCCTCAGAGATTTTGATCGGGCAATGGAAGCGGTAGATTCACTGGAATCAATAGGTTACGCCTACCTCCCTCAATATGAAGACACGATGCCGTACCGGCGATTGTTGATTTTGGAGGAAGAGGACAAACGTTCAGTCAATCTGCACATGGTGGCTATTGATACCGAATTCTGGGCACGGCACCTGCGCTTTCGGGATTACTTGCGCAGTCACCCCGAGGTCCGGGATGCTTATAATCAGTTGAAAACCGATTTAGCCCAGAAGGATTGGGCTTCAGTAAATGATTATGCACAGGCTAAAACGGAGTTTATCCGCCGGGTAGAAGCCGAGTCAAAATTGAGTTAACAGGCCTTCCTTTATTCAGGTACAGGTCCTTTGTGCGTTGCTGGTAGCACCGCAATTTCTTCATCGGTAAACAGCCTGGATTTTACCACAAACCGGAGGCCCAAGGGGATTTCCAGGGAAAAACTGGCACCGCGCCCTTCTACGATATCGATGGTTAATTGGGTATGTTTCCAATATTCAAATTGGTCTTGTGCCATGTAGAAATCACAGCCGTGTATATTGCCGAGCCAAATATCCGTTTCATTCAGCATCAGTTCCCCTTTGGGAAAACACATTGGTGAAGAGCCATCACAACACCCCCCGCTCTGGTGAAACATCAGTTCCCCGTTTTTCTCCCGCAAGGTATCTATTACTTCTGCTGCTTTCTCTGTTACCTGTACACGCTGTGCCATGTCGTTTGAATTAAAGTTTTTGAATAAAACAATCCCATTTTAAAAGCAATGGATAGGAAGCCGTAACTTCCTATCCAATTGCCTGCGTCATTGAATTGCATTAGAAGAAACCCAATGCATTCTTATCATAGGAAATCAACATGTTTTTGGTCTGTCGGTAGTGGTTGAGCATCATCTTGTGTGTCTCACGGCCAATGCCCGATTTCTTGTATCCTCCAAACGGAGCATGTGCAGGGTATGCGTGGTAGCAATTGACCCAAACCCTTCCTGCCTGAACCGCGCGTGAAACCTGGTATGCCTGGTGCATGTCACGGGTCCATACGCCAGCGCCCAATCCATACAGCGTATCGTTGGCAATTTCAATGGCTTCTGCTTCGTCTTTGAAGGTAGTAACACAAACAACCGGTCCAAAAATTTCTTCCTGGAACACCCGCATTTTATTGTTTCCTTTCAGGATGGTTGGCTGGATGTAGTAGCCACCTTCCAGGCCTTCGTTGTAGGCAGCAGCGCCTCCGGCAAGGACTTCACATCCTTCCTTTGTTCCAATTTCAATGTAATTCAAGATCTTCTCGTACTGATCGTTTGAAGCCTGGGCACCCATCATGGTATCCGGATCCAGCGGGTGTCCGAGTTTGATTGCCTTGGTGCGTTCTACCACGCGTTCAATGAATGCATCAAAAATGCTTTCCTGAACCAAAATGCGTGAAGGACAGGTACATACCTCACCCTGGTTGAGGGCAAACATAACGGCACCTTCGAGGCATTTATCAAAAAATGCATCGTCTGCATCCATGATGCTTTCAAAAAAGATGTTGGGTGATTTACCACCCAATTCCAGCGTAACCGGAATGATGTTTTTTGAAGCATATTGCATAATCAATTGCCCGGTGGTTGTTTCGCCGGTAAATGCAATTTTGTTGATTCGAGGACTGGAGGCAAGCGGTTTTCCTGCTTCCAAACCGAAGCCGTTTACGATATTCAGTACACCTGCTGGCAGGATATCCTGAATCATCTCTGCAAGGATCATGATTCCAACCGGAGTTTGCTCTGCTGGTTTTAACACCACACAATTGCCGGCAGCGAGCGCAGGAGCAATCTTCCATGCTGCCATAAGGAGTGGAAAGTTCCAGGGGATGATCTGTCCCACAACACCCAGCGGCTCTGGCATGTTTAGAGAGACGGTGGTGGAATCGAGTTCACTCACGCTTCCTTCTTCAGAGCGGATTACACCTGCAAAATAGCGGAAGTGATCGATTGCGAGTGGGAGGTCTGCTGCGCGGGTTTCGCGAAGGGCCTTACCATTGTCCCAGGTTTCAGCACGGGCCAGTGCTTCCAGGTTGGCTTCCATTACATCTGCAATCTTAAGCAGCATGTTGCTCCGAACGGTAGCAGAAGAACTGTTCCATTGCGGGGCAGCTGCCCAGGCGGCATCCAATGCGAGGTTGATGTCTTCCTCAGTCGAACGGGCTACTTTGGTAAATGCCTGCCCGTCAACAGGCGATATATTGTCAAAATATTGTCCGTTTACCGGTGCAACCCATTTTCCTCCAATAAAATTCTCATATTGGTTTTTGAAAATGGGCTTTTCAACCGCGTTACGGGTGGTTGTTGCAACATTGCTCATAATCTGATATTTTAAAAATTAACAATAATTTTGATGTGGGTCATTATGCGAAGATTTAATTGCGCCAAAATGACATTCACAAAATTATGAGCGGCTTGCGGGCTAAAGTTGTCTGATTCTATTAAAAAAGTGAACAATCCTTGCAATGTTGCCCTAAATCCGGTTTTAATTCCGTTTGAAATTTGTTGCTATCTGGTTTTTACGCATCTTTATTTTGAAATTGAAACGAACTATTGAACTAAGTTCCAAATGTCCCTGTCAGATCGCTTATTAAAGAACCGTCGTCTGGAAACCCTGGTTGAAAATCAGACTTCCTACCCGCTTGAACATGCGGAGCTGCATGTTTTTGAAACCCATCAGGAGGCGGAGCAGATTCTACTGCAATTTCGCCAACCGGTATTAGCCAGTATGCTGGAAGGAAAAAAGGTGATGCATCTACAGGATATGACTGCCTTTGATTTTCTGCCCGGTGAATCGCTTATTCTCCCGCCTGACGAACTGATGTGTATCGACTTTCCTGAGGCTGAAATGGATAATCCGACCCGCTGTCTGGCCATGGCTATTGCTGAGGAGAAAATCATGCAAACCGTTGATTTTTTGAATGAAAGCCATGCCAAGACCGACGATGAGTGGCGGTTTACCGATTATAATTTTCACTTTACAAACGATGTTGCCATTCAGCAAATCATTCGCCGACTGATGTTTTTATTCACTGAAAACCACAGTTCCAAGGATGTTTTTGCCGATTTTATGCTCCGCGAACTCATTATCCGTATCCTGCAGGCCGAAACAAAAAAGATTTACTCCGAAAAAGCCATGCAACTCAGCAATACGCATCGGCTTGCTTTTATCATTCAATACATCCGTCAGAACCTGGACAAAGACCTCACCATTAAAGACCTGAGCAGTAAGGCCTACATGAGTGAGTCCAATTTTTTCAGAGTTTTTAAAAATGAGCTCAATATCTCCCCGGTTGACTTCATAAACAATGAGCGTATCAAACTGGCAGTGAGTCTGCTAAACGATCCCACCAACAAGATCAAGGACATTTACATGCAGTGTGGTTTTAATAGCCTTTCCTATTTTATCCGCATGTTTAAAAGAGAAAAAAACGTGTCACCCAAGGAGTTTCAGTTGCGTACCAAGCAGCAAAATGAAATAACTCTGTAGTGTTTGAAGATGAGCCCGAAGAAGAAAACCTTGTTTGTATTCTAATCTATTCCAGTCGAGAGGCCATCCCATAGAATAAGAAAGCCGTCCGGGAAATCAATTCCCAGACGGCTTTTGGTTTTATATGATTGGCTTTTAGTTGTCTCCACCAACGCGGCCAGCCTCATCTTCCATCCCGGTTTTCCGGCGGCGCGATTTGATGTTTTGATTTCCAAATTGATAACTCAAGCTGATGGTACCGCGGCGGCTGTCCCAGCGGCCACTTCCAATTGAAACCAGTCCATTGAATTCAGAGTATCCATTCCAACCGGTTTGGTAGAACAGGTCGCTCACGCTGATTTTTACATTGAGTTGTTCGTTCATGAACCGGCGCTGCAAGCCAAGGTCGAGCCCCCAGTTGCTTTCATAGCGGAACACACCACCCCAAATACCCGGGCCAGAGAAATAGCCTGAAATTTCACCGGTAAGTTTCCAGGGGAGGTTGATGGTTTGTTGTTGGTAGATGCTGTAGGTAAATGCCTGAACATCCACAACACCACCGTCATCATACACTGCCTGGTTGTCGAGGTGCGAAGCACTAAAATTGAAGTATGCGTTCCACTTTTTGTTGATTTGGATTGGAGCGCTGATGTTCATACTGATGATGTTTTGCTCTGCCAGGTTGGCCCAGGTGATGAAGCCCGCACGCGGGTCGATATCATCCGGAGCAATCAACCGCGTAATTTGATCGGTAGTTTTGCTGTACGCGAACTTGACGTTGTACCGGTAGTTGAAAGTGTATCCCAATTCAAGGTTGTTTACAATTTCCGGGCGGAGAAACGGATTGCCTTTTTCGTAGGACAACTGGCTCAGCTGGTTATTAAACGGATTCAGGACGTTGTAGTCCGGCCGATTGATTCGACGACCGTAGTTCAGGGCCAGCATGTGTTTGGGTGCCAATTGCCAGGTCACTCCCGCACTTGGAAACCAACTCAAGTAGTTCAGAAGAACCGGGTCCTCTTGTTTGCTGGTATCAAAAGCGGTCAGATCACCCATTGCATCGGTTTGCTCTGCGCGTAAGCCTGCAGAATAGTTCCATTTTTTTCCAATGGAACCCGCATAATTGATGTACCCGGCATATACCTTTTCATCGTATCTGAACTGATTGGATCGGCTGTCGTCCTGCACATCTACTCCGTCAATCACATCGTACACCAGAAAGGTATTGTCGGAGACGACCTGGCTAAACTTGGAGCCAATACCCAAAACACCACTGCCGAGTTTGTCTTCGTAGTCCACTTTTGCAGTATAAATATCAATGTCTGTTGGGGTATCAAATGCATTGATGATTTCGGTCAGGACCTGGCTTTCACCGGCATCGAAATAGCGGTTGGGTTGTTGGCGTTTGTTGGTATTTTCAAAACGCCCGTAGTCCAGGTCAATGTTCAGACTCCGGTTTTTGCCATTGGCGAACCGGTAGTTCAGGTTGTATGTAAATGGCACCCGGGTACCTTGAGCGTAGCTATTTGCAACCAGAATGCTGTCAATTTGCTCCGGGTTTTGTTCCGGTGCAAGCGTAATTCGGTTGTAGCCATTCCGGTTGTTATTCGCTTTGGCGCCACTCACCAGGAATCCAAGTGTGTGGTTTTTATGCAGAAAAAAGTCTGTACCAAGGCGGAAGTTAACATTATCCCATTCGGGACGGTGGGTGTTGATTTCATCCTGTACAATTCCATTCATGAAGTTCTTGAATGTCATGTCCATGAACCCAGCGCCATCGTTGTATCCGGCAGTTCCAAATACATTCATGTGTTTGTTTCGGTAGTTGCCGCTTCCGCTCAGGTTGGTGCGGTGGAATTTTCCCTGGCTGTAGGCTGCATTGACGTTGCCATTGCCGCCCATGGTTTTGTCCTTTTTCAGTCGGATATCAATAATCCCGGCATTGCCTTCCGCCTCGTACTTGGCTCCAGGGTTGGTTATGATGTCAAATCGGTCGATTTGTTCGGCAGGAAGGTTTTCCAGGTAGTTCGACAAGTCCTCGCCACTGAGCGGCAGACGCTTGCCATCGACATACACCAAAACGCCGGAACGTCCGAGTACAGAAATGTTGTTGTTGTTATCTACGGTGACGGCCGGTGCTTTGCGCAGCAATGCAAGTGCATCGGTGCCTACGCTGTTAATCGTACCTTCTACATTAAAAACCGTGCGATCGGGTTTCACTTCTACGAGAGAGCGTTTTGCAACAATCCGTGCTTCACTGAGTTGCACGGAGGCTGGCTCAAACTTCAACACGCCGAGTACTTTGGCTTCGTCGGTCGCCAGGCTGATATCCGATTTTTCAAAATCCTTAAGCCCCAGGTAGGTCGCCTTCAGATAGTAATTGCCTGGCTTCAGGGCATTCATTTTAAATTGCCCTTCTTCATTCGTGGTTTCTACTTTGGCAAGGGTGCTGTCGGCTGTATTGAAGAGCGCGATATTTACGTAAATCAGGTTTTCGCCTTCCGCATTTTGCAATTGTCCGCTGATGCTGGCTTTTTGTGCAAACAAAATAAAGGGAAGGGAAAAGAGCAGGGTAAGTCCGGTTTTTAGTTTCATAGCTTGATTGTTACAGGTAAAGAATGGGCTCAAGAGCGGCGTGCTCCCTACCTGCTGCGGTTTGTTTTGAACAAATTAACGGGGGATTTAACGGTATGGTTCCCTTTTTTCGACAAATACAGGTCCAAATCGGTGGATAAAGCACGGAATCAGAGATAGAGGTGTATGCCTGAATGGAGAAATAACTTCAAAATAAAAACGATCAAAAGCGATTCTTGTAGGCCCGATGCTCCTACCTTTGCCGTATGTCGGGTACGAATAAGAATCTAAAAAGCATTCTGCTAAAATTGCGGATTGAACAACTCAATCCCATGCAGGAAGCAGCGCAATGGGCCATCCATACCAAGCCGGAAGTAGTGCTCCTGTCACCAACGGGCACAGGTAAAACGCTGGCTTTTTTATTGCCGGTTGTGTCCGAACTGGACCGGGATAAAGCCGGAATTCAGGCCATGATCCTGGTTCCCTCACGCGAACTGGCTATTCAAATCGAACAGGTGGTGCGGGAAATGGGCTCCGGATTGAAATGCAATGCCGTGTACGGTGGTCGGCCGTTTTCGAAAGATAAACTCGACTTAAAACATCCTCCATCTGTCCTGATCGGGACTCCTGGCCGGGTAGCTGATCACCTGCGACGCGGAACGGTACAGCCTGAATCCATTACCCACCTGGTTTTGGATGAGTTTGATAAATCCCTGGAAGTGGGGTTTGAAGAAGAGATGCAGGCTATTCTGGAAGCCCTTCCCTCGCTGAAAAAAAAGGTGCTTACTTCTGCGACGCAAGGCGTGGACATTCCAGAGTTTGTAGGACTGGAGGATCCGCATTATGTAAACTTTTTGGAAGACGGCGTCCCTGAACTGCGTATTCAGCGCATCGTGTCGCAGGATAAAGATAAACTGGAAACCCTGGTGCTTGCGCTTCGGCATTTGGGTAATAAACCCGGGATTGTATTTTGCAATTTTAAAGACAGCATCCAACGGGTAAGTGATTACCTTACCGACCACCACATTCCTCACGGCTGTTTTTATGGAGGAATGGAACAACGCGATCGGGAACGCGCACTGATCAAGTTTAGAAATGGAACCCACCAATTGTTGCTGGCAACCGATCTGGCTGCGCGCGGAATTGATGTACCTGAGGTACATTTTATTCTCCACTACCACTTGCCTATGAAAAGCCATGAATTCACCCACCGCAACGGCCGTACAGCCCGGATGCATCGGGAAGGCACGGCCTATGTGCTGGTTTGGGAAGGGGAGGAGTTGCCCGATTTTATCCAGGCGCCGGAAATTCTGGAACTTTCACCTGCTCCCTTGCCGGGCCCGTCTGAATGGGTAACCCTGTTTGTATCCGGCGGGAGAAAGGATAAAATTTCCAAAGGCGATATTGCCGGTCTGTTTTTTAAACAGGGGGAATTAAAAAAACAAGAATTGGGAGTGATTGAGTTGAAACAGGATTGCGCGTTTGTTGCAGTCGCAGCCAAACGGGTCAAAAAACTGCTTCCTTTGGTGGATAACACCATTTTAAAAAAGAAAAAAGTGCGTGTCCGGGAAGTTTAATGCCATTTTGTTTGATAGGAATTTACCCTGCTAAATCATTCTTTTAGGCAAAGGAAGTTTTGTGTTTTAAATTCTTGTAAAATAAACAAGGTGTATCTGAAATTGGTGTTTTGTGTATATACTGCAATACCGTTTTTCAGGAAAAAAATGTTTGCTTCCAAGGTTGCTTTTCTAATACATTTAACTCTATTTTGCGGTACATAAGTTCTGAAATCCCTGACAAGTTCCTAGCCAGATGCCACACTAATTCAGCTTGCAAATTGGGTTGAAGAGTACCCTTCGGGGCTCTTTGTTTTGTCCAAATTCAATTCGCCTATTATTTCGGACAAACTGTAAAACGATCCAATATGAGTTCAACCGGTGTTAAGTTTAACAACCAGGCGCAGCCTGAATTTTTCCGTACGCTCCACAATCGCGTCAATTCCTTTTTTGAAGAGAAAGCAATTTCCAGGCATGCCAATGCAAGCATGATGGTTAAAACTGTTTTTATGCTTTGTCTGTATGCCATCCCGTTGGCAATCTTAATAATGGGTGGGGTGACTACGTTTGCTGGCATGATGGCGCTGTGGATTGTCATGGGTTTGGGTATGTCGGGAATTGGCCTCTCGGTAATGCATGATGCCAATCACGGATCGTACTCCAGCAGCCCTGTAATCAATCGGATACTGGGTTTTGTACTCAATTTTATCGGAGGGTACCACATCAACTGGAAAATCCAGCACAATGTCCTGCATCATTCCTTTACCAACGTACACGGTTATGACGAAGACATTGAGAAAGGCATTATGCGTTTCTCACCTACGCAGGAGCGCAAAGCCGCATTTCGGTTTCAGGCATTTTATGCACCGTTTTTGTATGGTCTTATGACCATCTATTGGCTTTTGATCAAGGATTTTGAGCAACTCGTTCGCTATCATAAGCGCGGGCTGTTGCAGGATCAGGGTGTTTCCTTCAGAAAGGCACTTATTCAAATCGTGTTTAATAAGTCCTGGTATGTTGGTCTTACTTTGGTGCTCCCGCTATGGTCCCTGGATCTTCCCTGGTGGCAGGTATTGGTTGGGTTTTCGAGTATGCAATTCTTGAGTGGACTCATCCTGGCCCTGATTTTCCAACCGGCACATGTGCTTGAAGAAACCGCTTTTTTTAAGGCCGATGAGCATGGAAGTGTTGAAAATAACTGGGCAATTCACCAAATGAAAACGACTGCCAACTTTGCTCACGGCAGTCGATTCTTCTCTTGGTTTATAGGTGGGTTGAATTATCAGATTGAGCACCATTTGTTTCCCAATGTATGCCACATTCATTACAAACAGATTTCCGGGATTGTTCGCAAAACGGCAGCAGAGTTTGGCATTCCGTATTTGGAGCACAAGACCTTTTTGGATGCATTGAAAAGCCATTTTAGCCTGCTCCATCAATTGGGGACAGGGGCCTATGATCGGGCTTTGTCAGCCTGAATCATTCTGCTTGTTGTGATTTTTTAATCATTTATGAAGGTATTGCGTTGGTTTCGTCAAATCAGGCGTACATTCGCGCACCAAACCGTGGCTGCAACCAGTTGCTAGTCAATGTTGTTTTTATTTACACCACATCCAATTTTGGATAGGTGGTAAAAAAGTTCTTTCATTTGGGATTGTTCTGCGACGAATCCGTCCTGGAATTAAAAGTTTAATAAAAAGAAAGCCTCGCAGATTGATGTTTTCTTCTAAACTGCCCCTTTACTTCAATATATGGTCTTCAAAGATTTAGGAATAATTGACCCCATTTTAAAAGCATTGCATGCCGAAGGCTATACGGCTCCAACACCCATTCAGGAACAAGCCATTCCCATCTTGCTTCGTGGAAGAGATTTGTTGGGTTGTGCTCAGACGGGTACCGGCAAAACAGCAGCATTTGCAGTGCCCATTCTACAACATCTGTACAACAGCAAGTCTGAACATCGCGGGCCCAGAAAAATACGTGCCTTAATTGTCACACCCACCCGGGAATTGGCAATCCAGATTGGTGACAGTTTCACGGCCTATGGGAAACATACCGGCTTGAAAAATACGGTAATATTTGGTGGTGTAAAACAAGGCAGGCAGACCGATACCTTGCGAAATGGTGTGGATATATTGGTTGCTACGCCCGGCCGTTTGCTCGACCTGATGAGCCAGGGTTTCATCACCCTTAAGGACATCGAATACTTTGTATTGGATGAAGCCGACCGCATGTTGGACATGGGCTTTATCCACGATATCCGAAAAATTCTGGCCAAGTTGCCCAAGGATCGCCAATCGCTGTTTTTCTCAGCTACCATGCCTCCCGACATTGTGGCGCTCTCCCAGACTATGCTCGGAAATCCGGAAAAGGTAACCGTGCGTCCGGAACAAGCTACGGCAGACAAGGTGGAGCAGGCAATTTATTTTGTTGCAAAAAAAGACAAGCCCAAACTCCTGATCCATATTCTGGAAAACCGACCGGAAGATGCAGTGCTTGTATTTGCCCGTACCAAGCACGGATCAGATAAGATTGTTCGACTGCTCAGCAAGGCCGGGATTCAGGCGAAAGCCATCCACGGAAATAAATCGCAGAATGCCCGACAGGAAGCGCTGGGAGATTTTAAAAACGGGAAACTGCATGTGTTGTTGGCAACCGACATTGCCGCCCGTGGAATTGACGTAGACGATCTCGCTCTTGTGATTAATTACGATTTGCCCAATATCCCGGAGACGTATGTACACCGGATCGGACGGACAGGTCGGGCTAAAGCAAGTGGCATTGCGCTGTCGTTTTGTGATGTGGAAGAACGCCCCTATCTGCGGGTGATCCAAAACCTGATTCGGCAGGAGATTCCTGTTATTGAGGATCATCCGTATGTGGATGAAAGCATTGAGCCGGTTGTTGTCAAGGCCGTTAAACCCAAAAAGAAGAAACCTCGACCATCGGGACCCCGGCCGGAACAGAAACCTGAAAGTTCCACAAGCAGCGGAAACCGTTCCCGGTTCAATAGGTATCGCGGTGCAAAAAAGTCGGGCCCGAAAAAGGTATAAGCGTTTTTTGAACCTATCGCTCGCTGGGCACAAGTCGGATGTTTCGACTGCGAACCCGTTGGTGGTCGCTGGTGAGCAATGCCAGTCGCACCTCTTGTCCGGATTCTTTGTCAATGGTAGTAAGCATCTGTTCTCCTGGCTGTACCAGGTGTTTGTTTCCCCATTCCAGCAAGGCAAGAATAACTTTGAGTAAATCTTTGCCTTTTTGGGTGAGTTGGTATTCGTAGCGGGTGCGCTCACTGCCTTCCTGGTAAGGCACCTTTTCCAATAGTTGGAGATCAACCATGGTATGCAGTTTCGTAGTGAGTACCGAGCGGGAAATTCCCAGATTTTCCTGGATGTCATCAAATCGGCGGTAGCCAAAAAAGCAGGCTCGCAGGATTTGCATAATCCAGCGGTCACCAATTTCCTCAAGTGCCAACAAGACAGGGCAGGGTTCGGGAATAGTTTCAACCCATTGTTCTTTTTTCATACCTCAAAGGTAAATAAAAAGAATCTGAGTTGCAAATTCGAACTCAAGTCCATATCTTTGGGTTCTCTTTTAGTACTCAGGTGTTTAGTTTATGAAAATTGTACTTCTTTTTTATCGGATGTATTACCGGATATTGGATCGGCTGGTTCCACGAATAGCGGCAGATGGAGTATTTCGGATTATGTCCAAACCTCGGCTCAAGAAATTTCGTCCGTTTGAAATGGAGGTATTGGAAAAAGCCCACCAGTCCAGGATCCCATACAAAGGGTTCCAGCTCCAGTGCTATGAATGGGGGACCCGTGGGGGAGAACGTGTATTCATTGTACATGGCTGGGAAGGGCATACCGGAAATTTTGGTGCTGTGGTTGACCGACTTGTAGAGAAGGGATACCACGTAATTGGTTTTGATGCACCTGCGCATGGGCGCAGTTCCAAAGGCCGTGCAAACATGTTTATCTATGCCGATTTTATTTCGGCAATGCTAAAAGTGTACAAACCAACGCGGGTTATCAGCCATTCTTTGGGTAGTGTAAACAGTGTACGAGCCCTGCGCGCCAATCCCGAAATCTCGATCGACCAGTGGGTATTGATTACGACACCGATGAGTTTTAAAGAGGCTGTGGATGATGCACGTCGGATTTTAGGCTTTAGTGAACGAACCGAAAAGCATTTGATCCAACGCATTGAACAGGAGCGGAGCGAGCGCTACTCCGAAATGAATATGCCATTTTACTTTGAGCGGATTCCACATGTGAAGGAAGTATTGATGGTGCACTCCATTGATGACAAAATTCTGCCAATAGAAAGTTCGCGGCATTTACAAGAGCGCTTCCCACAGACAGAACTCATTGAGCTCAACGGGCTGGGCCATTACCGGATTCTTTGGTCGGAAGAAGTTCAGGTACTCATTAATGAGCGGTTTTGAGAACAC
This sequence comes from Saprospiraceae bacterium, assembly GCA_041392625.1. Classification (GTDB taxonomy): domain Bacteria; phylum Bacteroidota; class Bacteroidia; order Chitinophagales; family Saprospiraceae; genus M3007. The sequence goes on from JAWKLR010000003.1 coordinate 134,483, forward strand.
ACTCTTAATTTTCTTGTATTTTGGGCATGTAAAAATTCGCTCAAAATACCTGCTGTCATGAATTATGCTTCCCTTTGGTGTGCGGTTTTGTTGTTGTTCGCACAAACCGCAATATCCCAATCAACACAAGATGCGTTCCCTACTCGTATATCTGATACCATTCCATTCACCCTCACCCCACACAACAATATTTCCCTGCAAGCGGTGCTGAATGGGCGGGATACCCTGAACTTAATGCTGCACACCGCTGCGGATGGAATTACATTGATTGAATCTGTGGCCGATAGTCTGCCAAGTATGCAACTCAATGGTCAGGATTCGGTGAGCAGTTGGGGCGGAGCGCAAGAAAGTCGCTACGGATCGGGCAATACCCTGAACATTGGGAAACAGGAATGGACTGAACAAACGATCTGGATCAATACAAATTCTGGGCCGCTGACCGATGGTAAAATCGGATTGGGCATGTTTGAAGGCCGGGTTGTCGAACTGAATTTTGATGCATCTGTCCTATTGATCCATTCGGATGTGCCGCATCTGGATTCAAATTACACAGCCTTAAAAATTGACGAGCAAGGTTCACTCATTTTTACATACGGTTATTGTCAAATCGGGGATTCGCTTTTTGAGAACCGCTTTTTGATTCATTCCGGGTATTCAGGCTCGGTGCTTTTGGATGATGTCTTCGTCAAAGAGCACCAACTCGGAGAGCGATTGCCTATATTGGAGGAAAGCACGCTCAGCGATTCGTATGGAAATATCTTGAAGACCAAGAAGGCCCAAATGCAAGGCTTTTATCTCAAGCAAGATGGGTGGACCGATGTTCCGGTTGGATTTTTTGAGGGGGCAATCGCTCGGCAAAAAATGAGTGTAGTGGGAGGCGCAATCTTAAAGCGTTTTAACTGGGTGTTCGACCTGGAGCACCACCAGGTATACATACAGCCAAACGCACTTTTTGACAGTCCATTTGGCACAATCTAGGCAGCAAAACTGTTTCCATCTTAAAGGGAAACCGGCGTTTTTTTCATAAATAGTTCCAAATATGTCTTTTATTTGAAGGTTCAATTGCTGTTGGAGAACCTTGTTTTCCTGTTGTCCTGGCGCATTCCTTCTAATTTTTAATACTAAAACCTGATTAAAAATGATTACACGTAAGACCCAAACGCTCCTGACTCTTGTGTTGCTTGTGCTGTTTACAAGCTATTGTAAACAAGCACAAAAAACGGCTGAAACACCCACACCTCCTGTTCCACCAGAGGAATTGGTTTCCTATGCAGCAGACATAAAACCAATCATGGATGCATCCTGCACGCCGTGTCATTACCCGGAGAAGGGCCGCAAAAAAATGCTGGACACCTACGCAGCTACTAAAGACAACGCAGGCGAAATTCTGAAGCGGGTTCAATTGCCTGCAGATGATATTGAGTTTATGCCATTCAAAAGCAAAAAAACGCCATTGACTGAAGAGCAAATTGCATTATTCAAAAAATGGGCGCGACAGGGCATGCCCGAATAAATATTGTGGGGGCAAGGCTTCCCCTTGCCCTCACCCTAAAATCTACCCTAGCGGTACACAATTCCCCCAACATCAAACCCTAATTCCCCCCACTTCCACACCAAATCATGGATTATCAAAAGGTTTTAGAAACCATTTACCAAACAATCCAGCAGCAGCAACCAACCGGAACGGTCGCGGCGTACATCCCGGAACTGGCCAAAGTAAACCCGGATCAGTTTGGCGTGCACCTGACTACCATACAGCAGGAGGAATACGGTGTTGGTGATTTTCAAAAACGCTTTTCAATTCAGAGTATTTCCAAGGTGCTTTCGCTTTGCCTTGCCTACCAGTTGCACGGAACTGAAATATGGAACAGGGTAGGGGTGGAGCCTTCCGGAACCCCATTTAATTCGCTTGTTCAATTGGAATATGATCTGGGGATTCCGCGCAACCCGTTTATGAACGGCGGTGCCCTGGTAATTTGCGATATTTTGCTCAGTACCTTTCCGGATGCGAAGAATGCGGTATTGGATTTTATCCGGGATTTGGCAGACAATCCCAATCTGAATTACGCACCGGCCATTGTTGCTTCTGAAAGATCAACGGGCAACCGAAACCAGGCTTTATGTCATTTTATCAAATCATTCAACAACATTCACAACAATCCGGAGGATGTGCTGGACTTGTACTTTCATTTGTGCTCCATTGAAATGTCCTGTGAGGAATTGTCCCGCACGTTTTTGTTTTTTGCAAATAATGGATGCAAGGTTACCGATGGAAAAGAAATACTGAACCCAAGTCGGACAAAACGCCTGAATGCCCTCATGCTGACCTGTGGATTTTATGATGAGTCGGGTGATTTTGCATTTAAGGTAGGCTTGCCCGGCAAAAGCGGCGTAGGCGGAGGAATTATTGCCATTCATCCCGAAAAATACAGCATTGCGGTTTGGAGCCCGCGCCTGAACACCAAGGGGAACTCCCAGTGGGGCATGGATTTTCTGGAATTGTTTACTACGCGTACGGCGTCTTCCATTTTTTAAGTTGAACTTAAAAAGTTGGTACCACCCAATTTCATCCATTTGGGTGAGGGCCACCGCTTGAATTGAATCTAGTTTTGCATAAACAAAAAATGAACTATGCGACTATTTTCTACCATTCTAGCCTTACTTTCAGTGCTGTCTTTGCAAGGACAAGATTGTTATACCGATTTTAATTACACCCGCTCAATTGGTCTGACGCTACCTGGCGGACAAACAAATTTTGAAGCGGCGACTGTGGCCATCCCATTTGACTCCAAATCCCTGTACGATGCCGGCAAGCTGGCTGCCGATGGATCGGACATCCGCCTAACCGATGGAAATTGCAACGAATTGCCCTTTTTCATCCAGGGCATCCCAGACCACGAACAAAACGTGTTGTATGTAAAAATACCCGCTTTTGGTATCTCTGGATTGCCATTGCAACTCTATTATGGAAGCAATGTGCCACAGACTTCTGCAATTGATGGCAACGCAACCTTCGAGTTTTTTGATGATTTTGAAGATGGGGTTATTGATACAGATAAATGGGAGGCCATTGGGCACTATGATCTGTGGGCAGAAGCCGATGGGCAGATGCAGTTTACTGGTAGCTTCGGCACCGGAGGCATTTTTAAGTATGTCGCTCCCAAAGTAGCCTATCGTGAGACAATGACCTTTGATTATGCAACCAACGCCAGTAATTCACAGGTATATGGTGTCTGCGATACAGCAGATATTCAACGCATTGGATACCGGTATACCGGCGGATCAATTTCATTTGATACAATGGATATTTTTGCCCTAATGTTTGATACCCTGAACGGCGGATCAAGTACTGGGGAGATGTATCCCTATGTACAGGTTCCAAAGCAACAAATTCAAATAATCAGCACCACTACCTTTGTAGATGCCGATAACCATTTGAATATGATCCGCTTTGAAAACCTATCAAATGGTAGTAAAAACCTGGATACCATGTTGGTTTACCAGATGGAGTATGAAGCAATGCGCCCTTATTTTTCTTCATTTAGCTCACCAGCCCTGATAGAATACATTGGAATTCGAAAAGCCATACCGTTTGACCCAAACATTGTGATTGGTGAAGAAGTTGAATTGATGTCAACGGGACTTGAAGACCTGGAAAATGCATTTGGAATACAGATAAGCCCAAACCCTGCCAGTGATTGGATTCAGATTCAACATGGAGCAACTGAACCACAAGCTATTCAAATTTGGAACGTGCGCGGACAGTTGATGTGGTCAGGTTCATTCCAACCTAAAGTAGATGTTTCCGGTTTTGAAGCCGGTTTGTATTGGTTAGGAATTCAAACTCCAAGGGGACAGGCTGTTTTGAAATGGCTCAAACTTTAATGTGATTGTTCACTATAGTAAAAGAATCAATATAATTGACTAATATTGTCAAGTAGAAATACAGTGCAATCCCGAATCTTTCTACGGAAAAATTCGGGATTGCGCTGTTTGGGACTGTTTCCAAATTGATTGGGAACAATAGAGCAAATCTAAAATGCATGGGACATGGCAAAAGATCATCTTGCAACCTATTCCAGCCCTGGAGTATACGTAGTGGAACTGGATTCGCAGTCCGTTTACTTTAACATCCCAAGTTCTGTACCGGTATTTATTGGGTACACCCATCGTGCAGAGTATTCCGGTACATCCTGTTGGAACAAGCCTGTTCTTATCCAATCCTTGGCCGAGTTTAAGTCCCGTTTTGGAAATCCAAATGCGCAAAAGCAATACGATCCCCAATTTTATGTGGAGCCATTGACTTCACAAATCTCCTGTGCGAATCCGGTACAAATCAGGAATCGACCCTATTGCATTTGCCCGGACCCCAATACCATCTATTACTTATACAACAGCTTGCGTTTGTATTTTGAAAACGGGGGCACACAAGCATACATCGTTGCAGTTGGTCCGTATGGGGCAGCCTCTGGGAAATCAGTGCCTCCGAGCGAGCATTGGGTAAACAGCAATGTCAAGCGTTCTGAACTGGAAGCAGGATTGAGCAGTTTAGACTCAACGCACCCCGCAACCTTGATTGTTTGTCCGGATGCCTGCTTGCTAAGTCAGGAAGATTATGGGCTTTTTATGCAAAAAGCACTTCAGAACAGCAAAGAGGCAGATATGCGCTTTGCCTTGTTTGATGTGCAGGACGGGCGGGCTCCAGACGCTCAAAATTGGCAACGAGGTATCGACGCTTTTCGGAACAATACGGGGAATGAAGCCCTTGCTTTTGGAGCAGCCTATTACCCATTTTTAGAGACAAATAGTGTGCAGTCCGAAGAACTGGACTTTACAAACCTTTTTGGAGGATCTGTTGAATTGCTGGAGGAGTTGCTCTGCCCTGTAAATGATAAGGATATCAAGGTTTCGAAATTACTGGCTGAACTTAAGTCAGACACCAACAAGCGAACCGTTCAGGAAACAGATAAACTGCTCCGGACACTCTCCGATGTTTATGTAGAAATTCACAAAGCCATAGTTCGGGAAGCCAATTTGCTTCCACCCACAGGAGGCATTGCGGGAGCAATTGTAACAACCGATGCTGACACCGGAGTTTGGAAAGCGCCGGCAAACATTGGTATCAACAGGGTTGTATCGCTTCCGATCAAACTCACCAACGAGCAACAGGAACCCCTGAATGTCGACCCGGTATCCGGTAAGTCAATCAATGTGATTCGATTGTTTTCCGGCTTGGGCGTGCTGATCTGGGGAGCACGTACCCTGGATGGAAACAGTTCTGAGTACCGCTACATTTCAGTTCGAAGAACGGCAAGTTATATCTACGGATCTTGTCGTTCTGGCCTAAAATCCTATGAGTTTCACCCCAATAATCAGACAACCTGGACTGCTGTAATTTCAAGCACGAACAGTTTTTTAGATGGATTGTGGCAAAACGGCGGATTGCAAGGGGCTTCTCCGACGGATGCATATTTTGTTCGCTGTGGCTTAAACAGCACCATGACTCAACAGGATATAGACAACGGAAAACTCATCGTGGAGGTAGGTTTTTCACTGATATACCCGGCGGAGTTTTATATAGTGCGTATTGTTTTGAATATGCTTACCAATTAAACAGAATTGATTCCGGTTATGGATTTTTAAGTTAGTCAGATTAAGCAGATAACTTAATCTTGAATCTGAATTCAAGCTATTGGAATTGTGCGCAGGGTGTGCGTATCTTTCCCGCTTGAAATGATGATCCACCTGTTCAATTTGTGCAGATAAGTCTATGTCAATCCAAGTAACTGTCGCATCTGGTGAGCACCTTCACCATGCAGAGGCTATTTGCATCATGATGGAAGAGGCCGCCCGTGTACGAGGCACCGGTATTGCAAAGCGTGAGCCTTCCTATATTCAGGATAAAATGCTTCACGGTGATGCCATTATTGCCCTGGACGGGGATGATGTAATCGGCTTTTGTTACATCAACTCCTGGGATGAAGGAAATTACATAGCCAACTCAGGCTTGATTATCCATCCGGATTACCGCAAAACAGGACTTGCCCGTTCCATCAAAAAACAAACCTTTGATCTTTCTAAACGACGGTTTCCGGATGCCAAATTATTTGGCATAACAACCAGCCTGGCCGTTATGAAAATCAATTCCGATCTGGGATACAAGCCGGTCACCTTCTCTGAATTAACTCAGGATGAGGCCTTTTGGCAAAATTGTCAAAGCTGTAAAAACTACGACATCCTGCAGCGTACCAACCGAAGCATGTGTTTGTGCACCGGAATGGTGTGTGACCTTTCTACCATCCCGGTCAAGATTCATAAAGTAGAAAAGCAGCGGGCTTGGGAGGTTTTTCTCCAGTTTATTAAGCGTAGACGGTTTCGATTTGATAAAATCATCAAATTTCGTACTCCAAAATAAACAGTGCCAAACGCATAGGTAAGCGGAGATACACGCGTTTTCTTGCCAGTTTTCTTGCCTCAATACCTATTTTTACGCTCCGGCGCCCCAATGAAAACCAAAGTAGGCAATTACCTCATCAAAAAAGGAATGCTATGCGTGGCTTTTGGGCTGTTCTCATTTGTTTTATGCTGTCTCCCCGTGTTGGTGGACAAAACCTGTCTGATCTCAGTTTCGGCAGTCAAAATGAATTGGACATAATGACCTGGAACCTCGAATGGTTTCCAAAGAACGGTGCATCAACTGCAGATTCGGTTGCGCAGGCCATCCGCGCCTTGGGTATGGATGTGGTTGCTTGTCAGGAAATCAACGATACTACCTTGTTTAAGACAGCCGTGGAGTCCATTGAAGGGTACAAAACTTTTTTCGGAACGGGCTGGCACGCCGGACTCGCTTTTGCCTACAACTCGAATACGGTGGTTCTACAGGATGCGTATAAACTGTTTGAAGCCTCCCCGTTTTGGAACATTTTTCCGAGAGCACCACTGGTTCTGGAAATTTGGTTTGAAGGCGAATTGGTGTACATCGTAAACAACCATCTGAAATGCTGTGGAGATGGCTTTTTGGAGTTGGGCAATTCAGACGACGAAGAAAACCGTAGATACCTGGCAAGTAATCAACTCCGGAATTATATTCAGGCCAACTTGCCAGATGCCCGTGTAATCGTTTTGGGTGATTTAAATGATGAACTCACCGACCCATATAACCACAATGTTTTCCGAAACATCCTCTCCGATCCCGACCATTTTGTTTTTGCTGATCAGGCCATTGCAGAAGGCGACCCTTCCACTTGGTCCTATCCCAGTTGGCCTTCGCATCTGGACCACATCCTGGTGACCGATGAATGGATGTCCGCCTTGGATGCGCCCACCTTTACCATCCAAACGCTGCCTTTGGCGGATTACCTGCCGGCAGGTTTTTTCGAATACTATTCCACGATTTCTGATCACTTTCCGGTTGCAATGAAAATTCAGGTTGATCCGATTTTACTCAATCAGGTGGAGATAGATGACAAAAGCATAGGGTATTCTTACCCAAATCCAGCAAACACATTCTTGAATGTCCACTCAGAACTTGCACATACCGATGCAGTGTTTCGCCTGCTGGATGCACGAGGTATCGTAGCACAACAGATTGAACTGGTGCCGGGAAGTGCAGATGTATCAATTGCAGTTAAGGCCCTTCCTGCAGGGTTGTATATTGCTCAGTGGTGGGAATCCGGCCGCCTTGTTAAGGCTACAACAGTGTCGATCATCCATTGAAATCCCAATCAGACCCGGTTATCTTGACCTGGGAACCGCTCCAGTCAATGCAATCATCCCCTGCCGAGCAGCATCGGTAAAGCCATACTAAACAGCACAATCACAACAAAAAATCCAATCAGGATAAGGCCTTTTGTGCGATCCCATTCAAATGCCGGACCAGGTGTTGCCTCCGTATTGGTTTGTTCTGTTTTGAAAACATAACTTCCTGCAATGCCAACCCCTAGCGTGACAACTGCCCCGATAGCATTCCACCAGAACCAAAAGATTTCCGGTACAAACAGCCATAAATACAGGTTAACCAGCACACCGGCTATCAATCCCATGTTGGCACCCTTAGCATTAACTTTGGGCAATGCAATTGCAGCGAGAAAGGTCGCTAAAATGGGACCGTAAAAAACAGATCCGATTTTATTGATAGCCTCAATAACTGTTTTAGCGATATCCCCCGTGAAGAAGGCAAGTACCAAGCAAACCAGCCCCCAAAACAAGGCTGTGTACTTGGAGTACTTCATGTAATCGTAATCGCTCAGGTTTTTATTTTTATTGAAAAAATCTTCAACACTCGCTGCACTCAATGAGTTGATGGCAGAACTCAGGGAAGACATTGCCGCTGAAAAAATGGCCACCAGCAGGATACCAATAACGCCGTGTGGTAAATAATCCCGGATAAAAATAGGGATCATCAAGTCTGGTTTGTCTTCGGGAATTTGACCTAAAAATGTTGTATTTGAAAATGCAAAGGTCCCAATGATCAGACCCATTAAACAGTAAAAAAGCGTGATCGGGAAACGCATGAGGCCGTTGCTCAGCAAGGTTTTTTTAACGGTGCCCATATCCTGTGCCGAAAATAAACGCTGCACCTGACTTTGGTCCGTTCCATAATAGGATACATACAAAAAGAACCCACCAATCAGCATCGGGAAAAAACCAAACTCATCGCCTTTCTCCAGTCCCCAGGAATCAAATGAAACGGCTACGAGTCGCTCCTGATCTACCTGAGCTACAAACTCCCCCCAGCCTCCGAGGTAATGCAAACCTGCACCAAAACATACAATCATGCCCAGAAATAAGATCCCCATTTGAATCATATCGCCATACACTACGGCTTTCATCCCGCCCTGATAGGAATAAATCAGTGTCACAATTCCAATCAGAACAATGGTTTGCCACATGGGAATATCCATGACACTCATCAGGATCAAGGCAACTGCGTAAACCATCACGCCCGTTCCAAAAGCCCGGCTGATTTGAAAGACCAGACTCAGCAGCATGCGTGTGGAGCGGCCAAACCGTTTTTCAAGGTATTCATATACACTCACAATACCGGCCTTGTACATGGGCGGAATCAGAACTACCATAAGGAACAACATCGCCAGTGGGACCGCAAATTCAAAGGTAAGCCACTTCATTCCTCCTCCGGCTTTGAGACCGACAAATGCCGGCGCGGAGATAAAACTAATTGCAGAAAGCTGGGTTGCTGCTGTGCTGAGCGAAAGCGGAAACCATCCAAAGCTTTTGCCTCCAAGAAAGTAATCCTGCCCGGATTTATTGTCTTTAAAAATTCTGCCCAAGAGCAAAAAGCCTACCACATAAACCGCGATAACCAGTAGGTCGATGTAATTCATAATCAGTGCATTAGTGAGATAATGGAGGAGGCAGTCCAGGAAAAGTTGTCGCCTCCGTATCCGGTTTTTAATCCGGCTGCAAGGCTTTTTTGAGGTTCAAAATATTCGTGAAAACCGAGTTGGTTTACCAATTCAATCAAATCGTTTTTTACAAGATCTGCGGTGTCCCGGAAGCCATATGCAAGCAGCCCGTGATACAGCATCCAATTCATTTGAGGCCAGATCGGACCACGCCAATACCGCTTCGAGTCAAACAATGGATGATCAATATCAAAACTGGGACACAGGTAAAAGCCTCGTTGATGCAGGCTTTGTAAATAGTCGTTCATCCGCGTTGCCTGATTAGCGGTGGGGATTTCAGCCAACATTGGAATGAACCCGCCAATCTCTTTCATGGCCAGTTGTTTCCCTGCCCGCATATCATAGCCGGTGTAAATCCCCAGCGAGTCATTCCAGAGTTTATCCCGGAATGTGGGGATGCTTTGTTGTTGCCATTCTTCCACTTCAGCGGAATCCAGTCCCAGCTGTTTTCCGATACGTATCAGCGAATTGTTGGACTTGATCAGAATTGCATTCATCATGCTGTCCTGGATCAGAAACGGGCTTTCGGCTGCAATTCCTGCTCCATCGTATTGGTGTTTTTTGCCCAATTGCAACAGGTACACATACTGATCGTATTGTCGGGAAGTGGGGCGTTCACTGGCGTCGGCGATTTGGGTATCCCTACGCTGATAGGGAGGTATATCTCCCGGGTTGATCTGGATTTTATCCAGGGCTTCATCCCAGAGCGGAGAATTGTCGCGGCCGGATTCCCAGGGGTGGTACATGAAAAATAGTCCTTCCCGGTGTGGGTCCCGGTACGTATACAAAAACCGGTGATACGCAAGCAGTTTTGGATAGATTTCACGGACAAACGCACGCACCGATTCATCTGTTGGATGTTGATTCAGCAGGTTTTCCAAAACAAACCCATGTACTTCAGGTTGTGTAATGCCGGAGGTTTTGGGTTTAGTGGGTGCACCTGGATTTACTTCTGCTTGCCAGAAATCGAAATTTGGGAAATAGGTTTTTTCCTGTTCGCTGTGGAAAATGATGTGGGGCAGCATGCCATTTTCCCATTGGCCGGAAAAAATCGAGCCTATTTCACGTATGGCCCATTCCGGATTGTAGTATCCATGGCCGAGGCTGACAAATCCGGAATCCCAGTTCCATTGAAAGGGATATAATCTGGCAGTGGGAATGGTAAAACCATCCCGCCAGTTGCCAGCAAGGATATCGATGGCACGTTTGGACAGGGTATCAGACATCGCTATAAGACTGTTTTCAGAACAAGCAGAAGAAACTTGTTCTTATCTTTGAGTGAATTCCGGAATCCAGGGGCGTTTTTCCCGAAAAATCATGTTTGGGGAAAGTGTATTTGAACGGAGTTCAAACATGTAGTTACAATAATAACCCATTCAAATGGGAAATTGATAAAATCCCGTGGAGCATATTGATTTTAACCCATTAAAAATTTAAATTGAACCGAATTTAGCTTGGTTCCAAAACGAGCAAAAAACATGCGATACCTATATCTGCTTTTTCATTTTGGGTTTGTCACCGGCCCTCCAGGCTCAGCCGGATGAGGGAGTTTTTGATTTATTCCCGCGAATTTTTGTTGAGGTAGACGGCTATAAAATCAATGTGGAAGTATTGGGAAAAGGGGAGCCGGTTTTCTTTTTTGCCGGAGGCCCTGGGAATTCTCATGACTATATGCAGGGAAATTTTGGGCACTACCATAAATCCCATCGGGTAGTATTTATTGATATGCTGGGTCGCGGTTTGTCGGATGATGCCAAAGACCCATCCGAATACAGCGTTCAAAACGATGTGCATGTAGCCGAGGAGGTTCGCAAAGCATTAAAAATGGATAAAATAGCAGTTGTAGGCCACTCCTATGGAACCGTCGTAGCACAGGCATACGCCGTGAAATATCCCGATCAGGTGAGCAAAATGGTTTTGATAAACGGGTTTCACAGTGGGGAGAATTGGCAGGCAAATTGCGACAATTACAACCATGTAGCAAAAACACAGTTCCCGGAAAAATGGGCGCAAGTGGACTCCCTGCGGGCACTAGGTTATGTTTCCAGCGACTCGGTATTTAGTGCGCTCTACGGCAGTTTTCCGGCTAAATACGCGTATTACCACGATACGAAACTTAAGCAACGTGTTCCAACGTATAAATTTAGAAACTGGAACAACGATGTGTATTACAGCATCATTGGTCGGGATGCCGATTTTTTTGTGAGCGGATCCATGATGGATATTGATTTTCGCCGGGACTTGAAAAACCTGGAATTTCCAACGCTGATTATTGCCGGCCGGTACGACATGGTTTCTACCCCGGAATACGCCGTGCAGTACAAGCAATTTATGCCTCAGGCTCAGTTTGAAATGTTTGAAAATAGCGGCCATAATCCGTATCTTGAGGAGCCCGAAAAGTTTTACAAGATCCTGGACGAATTCCTGGGGGTAAAAAAGTAGTTGAGATGGATAATAACGACGTATTGCGCAGACTGCGTTTTACATTCGACTTTAGCGACAGCAAAATGATGCAGTTGTTCAAACAGGGAGGGCTCGAGGTGAGTCGGGCAGAGATCAGTGCCTGGTTAAAGAAAGAAGGAGACCCTGAAGGGAAACAGTTGTATGATGTGCAGATGGCAACTTTTCTGAATGGACTAATCATTGAGCACAGAGGCAAAAAAGAAGGAGAGATTCCTAAAGCGGAAAAGCGATTAAACAACAATTTAGTATTCAGGAAACTCAAAATTGCGTTTAGCTTAAAAGACGAAGACATCCTGGATTTATACGATCTGGCCGGAGTCCGGATCAGTAAGCACGAAATCAGTGCGTTTTTTAGAAAACCTACCCAAAGTCAGTATCGACTCTGTAAAGACCAGTTTTTGAGGAGTTTCCTTCAAGGCCTGCAGATGAAACACCGTCCGGTGACAGCTGCCGATGAGCCCGAGCAAGGAAAGTCGCTTGAAAACCGGATGAACCTGATTCGTACAGAGGCCTCCTCGAAGAGGAGGTTTAACAAAAAGGATTTGTAAGAGCAAGTTCAATAATGAAACTTGACTTTTCTTAAACACTTTAAAACGTGTCTTATGAATTCAAAGGTGTATAGACTTGTACGCCTGGGTATTCTGATTTGTATCTCAATTACATGGTCTCATACTGCCCAGGGGTTGGAAAGCAAAGCTTGGCAAATTAGTCTTGATTCAAGTGCGGGAAAGGTTTTTGAACAAAAAATCAATGCCGTTGCATGTTTTGTGCCACAAAAGAAAGGCCTGGCTCCGAAAATACTTTTGAGCAAGCTGATAAAGCGCCATGGCAAGACTAAATCCGGGGATGCAAAAATTCTCAATCTAGCAATCCTTGGGTTTGCTCTCAGCCTGGGAAATTTGTTGTTGTATTTCGCGGTCCCATTTCTTACCCTCCCATTAAGTCTCGCGGGGATTTTTGTGAGCATTGTTGCTCTTGGGAAGATTAATAAAACTCCGGATAAACTGAAAGGCAAGACCTTTGCCATCCTGGGAATTATCCTCGGGATAGCCTACTTTGCCTTGTTCATTCCTCTTATAATAGAGTTTGTAAATCTGTTTGATTAGAATGAGCCTAAAGGGCTTTCAGGTCGTTCGACCTGTGTTCGATGAAAATGCGCCTGTCGTGTATAGAAGTTGCCTTAAAAAGCCGGTTTTACTTAACCATTAAACTTCTTTACCATGCTATTTTCAAATTTCAGAACGCACAGTTTGGGTTTGCTTCTTTGCTTGATGATGGTCACCGCACCCATTCAAGGGATGAATTCATTGGCACCACAAATCCAAACGAATCTATCCGCTTCTCAAAGCGCAACAAAATCCACTGTACACAATGGATTTTCATTAAAAAAAGCCTTGAGCCAGAAGAGGGCAATTCATAAATTCAAAAAGAAACTCAAAAAGGCATCACCCGAGGATTTACCATCCCAACGACTTGCGGCAACTGGTTTTGGGTTGAGTCTTGGCAGTTTGTTTGTTCTATTTGCTTTACCCGGTTTAGCCATATTGTTGAGCATCGCCGGATTGATTGTCAGTATAATTGCACTTAACAAAATCAAAGCAAATCCTGATTTATACAGAGGGAAAACACTTGCTATTGTTGGGATTTTTTTAGGACTGTTCACTCTTTTCTTGTTCACTACCATTTTGATTGATATCATCCGGTTGGTAAATCTGCTTCAATAAGTGTCTGCTGAGATTTTGTAGCCGAAATACAATATCCCGAATACTCTCAGCAACTTCTTTTTCAAAGTTACTAATTGGATTCTTAACCTTATAACTCAGTTACTATGAAAGCATCTAGTTATCTGATCTCGATTCTATTGTTCTTTGCGTTTTTTTCTTTGCAAACTTCCACGCAAGGGATGGTCCTTGTTTAGGCCCATCTTTGGGAAGATTACTAAATCTCCGGATAAACTGAAAGGCAAGACCTTTGTCCTGGGAATTATCCTCGGAATAGCCTACTTTGCCTTTTTCATTCCTCTTATAATAGAGTTTGTAAATCTGTTTGATTAGTGTGATCCCAAAGGGCTTTCAGGTCATTTGACCTGTGTTCGATGAAAATGCGCCTGTCGTGTATAGAAGCTGCCTTAAAAGCCGGTTTTATTTAACTATTAAACTTCTTTACCATGCTATTTTCAAATTTTTTAGAACGCACAGTTTGGGTTTGCTTCTTTGCTTGATGATGGTCACCGCACCTATTCAGGGCATGAATTCATGTGCGCCAGAAATCCAAACGAATCTATCCGCTTCTCAAAGCGCAACAAAATCCACTGTGCACAATGGTTTTTCATTAAAAAAGCCTTGAGCCAAAAGAGGGCAATTCATAAACTCAAAAAGAAACTAAAAAGGCATCACCAGAGGATTTGCCATCCCAGCAACTTGCGGCAACTGGTTTCGGGTTGAGTCTTGGCAGTCTGTTTGTCCTATTTGTATTACCTGGACTGGCCGTGTTGTTGAGCATTGCCGGATTGATTGTCAGTATAATTGCACTGAACAAAATCAAAGCAAACTTGGAATTTAACGGATATTCGTCATCGCTCTTCTTTTTCAAAGTTTACATGCAAACATGTTCGAATTCAAACTTGATTTTCGGAATGTTTCAGGTATGCTTAAAATGTATTGCCGATGTTCAATTAACAAGCCAGGTATCCACACCTGCAACTTCAAAATTCCTCAATAGTTAAACAAAGTTTTAAACCTTATAACTCAGTTACAATGAGAGCATCTAGTTATTTGGGCCCGATTATTTTGTTCCTTTCATTCCTTTCTACACAAACTTCTCTACAGGGAATGGACCTTGCTCAGACCCAGCAGTCATTTAATTTGACGGAACAAATCGATGAACTGAACCTGGTTTCTGAAAAGGTATTTCAGGTTAAAAAAGGAGTTTTTAAAAAGCATGCAACTAAGAAAGCACTGAGGCGTGCTTTACGATCCGACCCTCAGACCCAAAAAACACATAACCTGGCCATTTGGTGTTTTGTTTTAGGCCTTGCATGTCTGATCTCATGGCTATTTTCTCCTTTGCTTGTTTTTTTATTTGGTTTTGGAGCAATGTTAACCGGGGTGATCGCCAAAGATAAAATTCGGCAGAACCCTGAGAAATACAAGGGCGATTCCTTGGCCTGGATTGGGATTTTGCTGGGTGGGGTTTCTGTGATTGTCCTATTGGCGATTGGTATTCCACAAATAGGAGGAGGTTAATTTTTACAGATTAAAAACAGGCTTGAACCTCGGTTCAAGCCTGTTTTTAATTCATCCAATGTTCCCGTCTATCCGGCTGCTTCGGGTACTTTCTTTTTGGGCTTCCGCTGGTATTTGCGAATGATCAATCCGAGTGGTCGGTCGTAGTTGAAGTAATTCTGTGCCCAGTCGATCAGAGTAACCAGTTTGTTGCGGAAACCGGCCAGGGAAATAAGGTGGATGAACATCCAAACAAACCAGGCAAACACGCCTTGGAATCTGAAGTGGGGCAGGTCCACAACCGCCTTGTTTCGTCCGATGGTTGCCATGACACCCTTGTTGTTGTATTCAAATGGAATCAAAGCCTTCCCCTCATGCAGGAGCCGAAGGTTCTTTGCTGTCAGCCGTCCTTGCTGAATGGCTACCTGGGCGAGCATGGGCAAGCCTCTGGGGTTTTCTTCATCCTGTTTGGAAGAGACATCACCAATGGCGAAAATATTGGTATATGGTTCTACCTGATTGTATGCATTGATTGAAATGCGGTTCCCGCCAACCATGTTGCCTTCGGTAAGTCCCTGGATTGGAGCGCCTTTTACTCCGGCGGTCCAGATAACCAGGCTGGACTCGAAGACGGAGCCGTCTTCCAGGAAGAGTTTTTTCCCATCGTATTCCTTAACCCGGGTGTTTAGGTGGACCTGGACCCCCATTTTTTCCAGATACTTTTGACTGGCCTCCGATGATTCTTCCGACATGGCTGCAAGCAGTCGGGGGACTGCTTCAAACAACGAAATTTTCATGTCTTCAAAATCAATTTCGGGGAAATCTTTGGGCAGTACATACCGCCGCATTTCCGCCAGAGCACCGGCCAATTCAATTCCGGCAGGGCCGCCACCAATAATGGCGATGTTGACCGGCTGGTGGGTCCCTTTTCTTGACAATCCGGCAAGTGCTTTTTCAAGCGATTGCATCAGGTACGATCGGATGTCCAGAGCTTCTGTGACAGACTTTAGCGTTAGCAGACTTTCCTTTACCGGTTCAAAGTTGAAGTAATTGTTGGTACTCCCGGTTGCGATTACCAGGTAGTCGTATTCGAGTGGTCCAATACTGGTTTGAACGCGTTTGGCTTCCGGCTCAACAGACTGAACTTCAGCCATGCGGAATTTCACATTTTTATTTCCTCTGAAGATGCGTCGTACAGGGTAGGCAACACTGTCCGGTTCAAGTCCACCAGTAGCTACCTGATACAACAGGGGCTGAAACATGTGGTAGTTGTTTCGGTCGAGCAACAGGACTTCAAACGGTGATTTATTGAGTTTGCGGGCGAGTTCGATGCCGCCAAAGCCGGCACCTACGATCAGGACTCTAGGCTGTTTCATGCAGGGCGATTTAGTACTTAAAATACACCAACTAGAACAAATAACTGATCTGTTTAGTTCTTCAATTGTACCTGTTCTTGTATAAATTTTTAGCCATATACAGGCAAATAAGCATACAAAGGCGAGTTAATCAAAGCGTTTTGTATCCACTCACGTCCTTAAGCCAAAGAAACATGAGTCATCCTGAATTTTCGGGATTTTGAAAAGAAAGGCCTCGTGTACTGAGGAATAACGACAAACTTGAAACACGCAGAAGGCCTATGTTTTACAATTACTGCAAGATAAGAACAGTTCTAAAATCACACAACGAGTCAATTGTTTGCGAATTGGATCGATTTACACGAATTTCGCACGCGTCTGGACGAGCAACTTGACAGTCGACTAGTTCGACCTTACATTTACTAGTGGCACATTTATCTTCAGGGAACGGCGCATGGGTTCGTTACTGAGTGAGTTAGATATTATATTTGTGGTTTTGACAAGGCACCTGCCGGAACAAAACGTATTAGCAACTTACTTCGATCCAGCAATTGGGATTCAAATCTATTTGAAGACTTCTTCCTCGAGCGTACAGTCGAGCGTGTGGCAGCCCAACTGCGCAAGGCAAACGCCCCTTGATGCTCTGGGGATGACAGTTGCATAGAGAAGCATGAGAGTTGGAAGACCGAAGGGCTTTGTAGTGTAGCGAGTAGCAAAGCTTAAACGCCTCACACAGATACGTCCGGGGTATTACAATCCTCCTGAGAGACGCATTTGTGTACCAGGTTTCAATTGGACGGGGGTGTTTTTATCGCATCTGGGAGGTGTTCCAAGTGTTTGTCATATGCACTGGTGGACAGATCGCGGCAAACACAAAGAAGACCCGGATAATATTATATGGCGGCATCTGCAACGTGTGTCAAAGATCATATCCAAGAACCTGTGGTCCATGTGATGGATCGAGGGTATGCGAATGAAAATGCTTCGTTACTTATTTCACTTTGAGCAAGACTCTTTGTCATTCGTTGAAGAAAAACCAATTGCTTACCCATTAAGTGAAAAAGGAACCAAGCAAACACACTTGCTTGCACGCTCATTTTTAAAGCCAGAGGAAGTCGTATTGGTAAAAGATAAAGTCCGTCGCAAAAAGATAAGCGAGTGACCATCAGTTGGGCACCAGTTACACATGAGGATTTCCCTGATAATCAACTGTTTCTGGTCATTGCTCGTGACAAAAAACTACAATGGCCCGATGTATATAATCACCTCATTAGCCATTGAAACAGCCGCACAAGCATGGAAAGTATTGTATTATTATATGCATCGTTGGGAAGCTGAACAGGCTTTCGTTTTCTCAAATCAGAACTTGGCTTAGAGTCTCCAAGGTTATGGTTTTGGAATAATCGATTGAAGTTTATGGCGATTGTTACTATCGTCTATGACTTCTTGCTTCGCCTTGTTGCTAACTGGAAATCCTGATAAATCTATTCCTTCAGAATTACTGCCATAGAACAGAGAGCGGTAACGAAATGCTTCGATACCGCTCTACAGATTAAGAATGGCCATCTCTATTTGCCTAACTCGAATGTGGGCTCAAATTCGATGACTCATGTAGTTTTGCCTGGTTTAGACCTCCTTAGCCATGCTATTTGGCAGGTTTTCTTTTGTGCAATCAATTCTCCAGGTGAGGTAGGTAAATGACCATCCAGTGTCGTCCATTCTCCAACCCACTTAAAACCTTCTTTTAGAAATTTCGGAGAAGGTAATACGGAAGTATCCGGGTGTATCGTCCGGCGATGGCTGACGCCGATACAAAACTATATCCCCGTTTTCTTTTTGCCACCTTCCCAGGAAGACAAAGCTGGGTGTTGCCTGAGTTTCGAATAGTAATGCACATTCCACTTTTGGGTTTCTGGGTTGAATTGGCGGATGCTGCCGGAGTATGTGTTATCGGCTTTTAGTGTTTCATCCTGGATGGCCATCCCATTCATGATATACTTGAATGTCCAGGTCATATTGACCGGTTGAAACCATGTGCCATTGCTGGCTTTGATTGTGATTTGCACTCGCAGGTGCCAATCAGCGGTGCGAAATCGGCCATTTCTTTTGGTGCCTTTGGATTGACTGTACCATATGGGTTTTTAGCAGATGGTTCGTGAATGTATTCCGTTTTGCCCTCAGACAGCAGGCAGAGCAGGGCAATTCCCAGGATAAAAAGCGTTTTAAGTTGCATGTATTTTAGTTAAAATAAAGAGTATCGAGTACAATAACAGACTGCCAAAGAATATGCCAAACACGCACTTAACTTTTAATGATTTTGCGTGCTGCTATGCCTTTTGGCGTGGTTAATTTTAGCGCGTAAATTCGCTGGTTGAGTCTCCAGGTCTAGATTGGAAAGCACCGGCGCCAATTACCTTAGACCGGGTTTGCCAAATACGTTGGCCGTGCAAATCAAACAGCCCAACTGGATGTCTTCAGGGAAATCAATTTCTAATTGAACCCGGGCGTGTGATTGAACAGGGTTGGGAAGTACTTCAAAAGTCTGCACGCCTGAAGGTAATTCCTGTGTTGAGGTAACTGAACTTGATATTACAATATTGTCTAGTTGAAGCAGGTAGTCGTTGTTGGAATTATGTACAAAGGCGATGTAAATGGTTTGGCCCGAGTATGCGGCAAGGCTAATCGAATGTGGCTGAAACCGCCCGCGGTAGTATTCTACCAACTGACCGTCGTCTGTATAGCCGGTGTCCAAGTCAAAATAGTTGGAATTGGTGTAGGAATCAGCATGTATGTATCCATCTGAAACAAATAGTCATCCAGATCCAGGGAGAGGTAGTCGACATCAAATGAATGCGTCATTTCCGCCGCTTTAAAAACCGATGTATATTCTTCATCATCCGGATCGTTGAATCCGGTGGAGATGAGTACCTCATATCCACCATCCATGCCGGACCATTAAACGGCATGGATTCCCATTTGAGGGTATAGCCAGCATCAGGAATTGGGACAGGAGGAAGGGATCAACCAGTTGTTGTTTGGGTTGGGGAACATTAGGTTAAAATAAGAGCAGCCTGTCATGGCATACTCTGTCGAATATGCATCTTTTTCAAATGAGCCTTCCCAAACCATCCTCCTGAACCGGCGTGCCTCGCACCGCAATAAGTCGGCTGGTTGTCGGCATCGTAATTCACCCAACTGCTGCCATTGGGTGCCGGGATAAACATATTTACAGGTTCATTGAAATCCCGTGAAAGGATGGTGTTGGCTCTGACTGGTTGTTGACTGTACCCGGGTAAAATGCCTGAAAAAGGGCCAGAAGGCTTAAAAATGAACTTCTTCATACGCTTGGTTATTAGTGCACATACGCATGGAAGTACATATGCGCCGGGTTTAAGATCGGATCTACTGTCAGGTGCCTACTAACATGCAGGTATTACTCTTCTTTTTCCAGCCAATGCTCCATTCCTTTTCCAGTAGTCTGGTTTTACAGAACTACTCCGGGGAATTCACATACCTGTCCGCCTGCCAAATTGCAGATTATTGCGATGGTTGAGAGGTTAAGCCCTGCGGCCAAACCCAGTGCTGCAATTCCAATTACCGTATCACCGGCACCGCTCACATCTGCAATGGTTCTGTAGGATAAATCTTCCCGAACCGCCTGTATTCAAATATATGCCTTTTCTGAAAGGGTGATCATGGTGATCTTGTTTTTCAACTGCTCCTGTAAAAATTGGGCAGATTTTTGGAGGTCGGCATCGTTCAATTCGATACAAACGGAGCGCTGTCCCGTATTTCTTTCAAGTTTGGCTTAAACAGGTCAATGCTTTGGTAGGCGAAAAAATGATCTTTCTGGGGCCCATCGCAGTTGGGATGCCTTTCGCATTGCAAGCTGTGTGACTCGCTGTCCAGCTCTGACTGAGCACACTCTTGTTATAATCCTGGAAAATCAAACCACGGATAGGCTTTGATTCAATGAGGTGTTCAATTGATCAAACAGTTCATCTTCTTTCTTCCTGTGATAACAGGCAGATCCTCCCGATCGACCCGGATCATTTGCTGGTGCCAGCAAGCACCCTGGTTTTTACCGTCGTCCTTCGGTTGGATGATTCATGTCCCTTCTGCGCTCAACCGCGTTGCGGCAGATTTCCTGGAAGACTGCCCATCAGCATCTTGTCCGACCACGCTGGGACAGATAGGCTTCAGAAGAAAGTGCCCGGAGATTCATCGCCACATTGGCTGCACCGCCCAATCTGGTTTTCTACTTTTTTGAAACAATACAGGCACCGGTGCCTCCGGGGAAATTCGGGAGACTTCACCCGATAAATATCTACAAAACAATCATCACATCTCCTACAATGAGAATGTGGTGGCTCTTTAATTGTTCCAATATGTGAGGCTGCACTCTATATAAACTAAAAATTGGTCCGGGTAGTTGCCTTACGTACCTGAAAGGAAATCGAAAAATGGTGTGTGCTAGGAGGCGGAGCTTTCTTTCCAATAGCGCATTAGCCCTGCAACTGACATGTAGGCCGGATTTGCTGCTTCATACCGTGCGAGTGTTAAAGCCGCATCCAATCCCCGGGTTTGCAATTGAGCCTGTACGTAGGCTTCAAATTTAGGAATAAATAGTTTCCGCCGGAAAGACATTTGCCAGGTATTATGGTCATCCAGGAAGCCCAACTGAGTAAGGTCAGGTTCAATCAGTGTTGCTTTATTATCCACCAGACCAAAATGGGTGAGGTGCATGGATTGCACCGGCAGATCGCGGAGCAATTGAGAAGCCTGCCAGGATTCTACGTGAATAGCTGGAGGAGGGCATGGATGCACAACCGACCTTCCATCGCGGACACCTGCCACATCACCTGTGAAAATTACCGGATCCGAGTCAGGTGAATCCACCATCCATGCAATGTGTGGCGCAGCGTCCGGGTGTGTAGTATGCCAGAATTTCAGTCCGCAGGAATTGATTTCCTGTCCGTGTTCGGGTGCGATCAGCAGGGCTTGTCGATGGCTCTATGATGCCCCAAAGGCGTTCCATTTGATCGCTATAGACTGACTGGCGGAATTGTACAGTTTTTCAGGTGCTGCCATGTGTGGCAATCCTTGGGGTGCACGTGAATTCTAATTCCTTTTTCAGCCAGCCCATGCTCGCCCGGCATGGTCAAAGTGGATATGTGTCGAAAATACATCCTGAATGTCCTGAAACCGGAAACCATTTTTTTGCAAAGCCTTCAAGGTGTGGGAAGGTAGAGTAGGGGCCTGAGCCTAACAAGAGCAAGCCCGGAAGGGGCCTTCCACTACAACATGGCAATGGCCTTTGCATTTCGAGGAAGCCAAGATCTAGCACGTGATTTTCACATGACAAAGATAGCGTGCTTCCAACGATAGTAGGTAGCGCCAAGACGGATTGTTTGCTCACCCGAATTTCTAGCCTTTCAACACTTCCCGGAAATGACCAGTTTTTGGATTTCAGAGGTGCCTTCACCGATGGTGTATAGTTTGGAATCCCGGTAGAATTTTTCAGCCGGAAAATCTTTGGTGTAGCCATAACCACCGTGAATTTGAACGGCATCGGTACTTACCTCATTGAAACTCGAGGCATAGTATTTAGCCACGCGACTCCTTGGTACATTTCAGTCCCTGGTTTGCTCAAATCGCCCGCCTGGCGGGTGAGCAATTCAGCGGCTTCACTTTGTAGCCATATCGGCCAGTTTGAGCTGATGCCCTGAAATTCCGGCAATGGGTTGTCCAAACTGCTGGCGTTCCCTTGGCGTATTTAACAGATGCCTCATATGCACCTTTTGCAATTCCAAGTGAAAGGGAGGCAATAGAAATACGGCCTCCATCCAGGATTTTCATTGCCTGAATAAATCCTTCCGCCTCTTCTCCCAGCATTTGCCTTTTATGGATTCGGCAGTTGTCGAATAATATTTCTGCGGCTTCGCTGGCGCGCATACCGAGTTTGTTTTTCTCTTTTTTCCACCGGAGAATCCGGTGTTCCGCGCTCTACGATAAAGGCGGTCATTCCGTGGCTGTCGAGCAATTCACCTGTCCGGGCACAACCACTGCAACATGGCCGCTGATTCCGTGGGTAATCCGCGGATTACCCCATTGAGCACATAGTGCGGTTCCGTCCTTGTGGGCTACGCATTGCATGCGGCCTGCATCCGAACCGGTATTGGGTTCGGTGAGTCCCCAGGCTCCGATCCATTGACCGGTTGCAAGCAGCGGGAGGTACTTTTGTTTTTGTTCTCGTTGCCAAACAGCATGATATGGCCGGCACAGCGAGTTGTGCAGCGACGCTGAGTCCGATAGACCCGCAAACCTTGGCGATTTCTTCAATGATGGTATGTATTCCTAGCCTCAGTCCTGCACCCTGATATTGATCCGAACGAGTACACCTGAAAAACCATGTTCACCCATTTTGTGAAACAGGTCAATAGGGAAATGCTGGGCTTTTCATCCCATTCCATTACATGGGCGAATATGTGTTTCTGCAAAATTCATTAGCGCTTTCGCGAATCAATTGGAGGTTTTCTGTTGCTTCAAGCTGTTGCAAGCATAGGTAAAATTGGTTAGGCAAGTGGCCGCGTTATTTCTACCAGGGTATGGTCAGCTTGTTTAGGTAAAGGCTTTTTAATTCAATCTTGGTATTTAAATTTCTAGGCGACCAGCGAATTATTAATTTTTAATAACCCAAAGATAGTCTATTTGTTCAAAATGATACCAGTTTTGGCGCTAGCATGAATCAGTATTTCTACCGATTGTACAATCAGGTAGAAATACCCATGATACCGCTACTCTGGGCGGTATATTTGTGCTTGATAATTTAGTGTGTGTTTTTACTTTTTAGAAAAGTAAATCAGAGTTCCACGCCTTACGCTTCACTTAAATCAGTTTGTTATGAAAGTCAGATTTACTTTTACTCCTCCTCAGGAACAATTGCCGGCAGGTTCTATTATGTCCGCAAGACAATTACTACTGCCAACCTGACTGCTTCCAACCCCAGAACCCGAGACGTATTTGTATTCGGACAGTGCTACTTCTTGCATCATTTTGATTGTTGAAGTGAAAAGATAAAGACAACAACCCAATCATAAAGCATTGGCTCACTTGAGAACGGAGCGTTTCGAACGATTTTTGAAATCATTTCCGAAAAACTTCTTCGGCCCGTGCAATGTGTTTGCTCAAGGTGCCAATCCAATTCAACCACCAAAGGTGGAACTACCACTATACGCTTCTGCAAATGCCCAAACCACGCTGGATTGGATCAATTCTAACTGCTATATCCCATCTAACGGAGGGAAGAGCCTCGTTGGTACATCCAACAAACTACAGTTGCTTTGGGGCAGGGCGACCCCGGGGGATGATTGTGATGTTATGGCATCGATCTCACCACCATGGTTGTGAGCAATCAACGGTACACATTGACGGAAGAACAACGCGATCCAACAGGAGGTGAGTTCAGGTGCTTTTTTGCGTATTTGGTCTGTAGTTGCACCCCCAGATAGTACTGCCATTGTCGATGAGGCTTAATAAAAACAGGTCAATCTACTTGTTGCAAAAGCAAATGAAAATGATTGGACCAAAATCCTTTACATGACCCAGGGTGAGGTACTAAACACTTATTCTTCTAGCCACAATTTGAAGTCCCCTGGTTTTATGATTCACTCCGGACCTCGGCCAAGTTTGTTTTAAACTATTAAAAAAATAAAGTATGTGTACTATAGGAAATGTATTTACCCAAGCGCAAGGCAATATTTCATTCAAGCAATGCGATCTGAAAGACGCAACAACATTTCTTCAGCCCAGGGTAACCAATGGGCAAGATGGAATTAAATACTATCCATTTTTAAGAGAAGGAAGCAGTGGCCCTTGGGCTGGCATCAATAATTTTGGGGTGTCCTTTGTTGCAGCTGATAATTACCTGGCCTTTGATGCCCAGCAAAAACCAATCTCCAACGAAGTTGCCCAATCAGTTTTTGAAGCTTACACAAAAATCCTGAGTGAGCATAAAACGGCTACTGCTGCAAAGGATTACATGCTTGATTTCTATGCAAAATTTCAGGGGGCGGACATTTTATTGATTACCGATACCACTTCAGCCTGGTTTATAGAGGCCAACGATGGAGAAATTGCCTGCATTGAACGAACTGATGAGTTTTTTGCCAGCACCAACCACATGCGCATGCTGTATGAAGGTGTACCATACAACCAAAACCACAGTTCCTATTTGCGTTTGGACCGCGCACAAAAATGTTTGGAACGGGATCCGAGTGAAATGGGAGTGGTAAATGTTTTACGCGACCAGTATTATGGGGAGTCTGTCTTTTCAATTTGTAGGGTGGATGGTGTTTGTCCTAGCCAGGAAGAGCCTTATTACACCCAGGCTACGGCCATTTTATACTCAGATGGCCATGTGATGAATGCGGTTTATCAACTGAATGGTAATCCGCGTACCAACCAGTATACGGTTGTACATGATATTTTTGGCAGCCACGCTGCCAGTACGGATATCGCAGTGGAGGATTTGCCTAAACACCTTGTGAAGGCCAAAGTTTCTCCCCGGTTTCGATTCAGTGGGTGTATTCATCCGAATGACAAGTTCCATCAGTTGAAAGAAGATGCAGCAGATGATCATGTGATACCACCTAACTATGTGTACGTACCAGGAGTA
Organism: Saprospiraceae bacterium; assembly: GCA_041392625.1. Classification (GTDB taxonomy): domain Bacteria; phylum Bacteroidota; class Bacteroidia; order Chitinophagales; family Saprospiraceae; genus M3007. Next base: position 159,627 of record JAWKLR010000003.1, read on the forward strand.
GGAAATATTCCTCAATATGCCGCTACCGTATATGGTAGTTCCATTGCATATGATCCACCGCGTAATTGCAATGGATATTTCATGTCGGCCAAATTTCAGCCCAACAACAACTGCTATGCCTATGGAACCAATATTTGTAGCAATTCCTTTCCACAGCCAGGGCGAATGCATGGCTATTTGCTGCCCAGTGGGTTTACCGGCAAGGATGTTGTTCACGGTGCCCAACTCGACGGGCTCCTGTATGTTGGGACTGATCAACAGGATATTGGAAAACACGCTCAAAGTGTAAATGGGGTGGGGCATTACGTCGCTTTGATGATCTCGGCAGCAAATTTACAGTATGGCTGGCCGGGCGACTATCACTGGGCGCGTTGCGATGTGGGCTCACCATACAATTCGTGGTCGCAAAAGGACGGCAATGATCAGGTGACAAATTTTGATTTTGCAGGCAATCCAATTACCAATCCCGCCTTAGCGAACTGGGTTGTAAATCAAGGGCCGATTGGAAATGGAAATGCAAATGACCTGATTGTGAGTTATGATTTTTACTGTTACATGTGGGTTCCGCCAACCGGAGTCAGCATTATCTGATTTTACTTGAACCAGCAAGTTGACCAAGCCGAAAATAAAAATCAGGTATACTCTGAATATGGTCTGGTTGAATTGCATAAAACTAAATCTATGAAACTATACATTTTATATACTGGGGGAACTATTGGTTGTGTAGGAAATCCACTTTCGCCCATGTCTGGGCCAGATTTTGAAAAGGCGTTTAATGCCAATTTGTTACCGGTAATTCAAACACAGTTGCCCGGAACTACGGTTCAATTTGATTATTTTGCTCATACGCTGGATAGTACCAACATGCAGCCTTCAGAATGGGTGAATATGGCTCAAAAAATTTATTCAAATTACAAATCGTTTGATGCGTTTATGGTGCTGCACGGTACAGATACCATGGCTTGGACAGCATCGGCTTTATCCTTTTTACTTCCTGGGCTGGATAAGCCAGTAATAGTGACCGGATCTCAGTTGCCTTTGTTTTTTCAAACCGGCTCTGACCCATCAAACTATCAGCTATTACTTACCAGCGATGCGGTTCGAAATGTAGAGGGGGCTACCCGATTTTTAGAGTTTGGATTCCCGGAAGTTGGCCTGTACTTTGCAGACCATTTGTATAGAGGAAACCGGGTTGTTAAGGCAAATGCCAGTGAGTTCCCGGCATTTGCTGCTCCAAATTATCATACTTTGGGTGAGTATGGGGTGATTCCCAGATTTTACAATCAATATGTTTTGCCTAGCCCGAAGTCGAGCTCCTTGACTGCAAACTATAGTCAGGTAGGTAAAAACCTGCAAACCATTGCGAACAATATTTCCAGTGAATCGGTACTTCAGTTTTTGCTATTTCCTGCATATTACAGTGAGCCAGATGGAGCCAATTCGTTAATGGTCAGTTTGTTGGAGAATATTCAAAATGTGAGTCCCGCATTGAAGGGAATTATATTTGAGGCCTACGGAGAGGGAAATATTCCAGACTATCAGTCAATGCAAACACTACTAAAATCCATGCACAGCAAGGGGCAGATATTAGTAGATTGTACTCAAGTGTTTGCAGGAGATGTAAATTACAATGCCTATGCAACCGGTGCATGGTTGAAAGATGCAGGGGTAATCAGTGGCTATGACATGACACCGATTGCGGCGCTCACTAAACTGATTGTCTTGCTCTCATTAGATCCATCTGCAAGCCAGGAAGAGATTGAGTACCAAATGGGAGAAGATTTTGCCGGTGAACTAAGCAGATATTACTCCATTTCCGGATACCAGAATCAGTTTCTTATGCCTGGGGAGGTGCTGTATTCCATTAACGGCAATTATATGTTTGAAAATACCAATACAGGGTCTTTGGTATTGTATGATACATCAGATTCTCAAAATCCAAAAATTCTTTGGAGTGAAAATCTTGGAGTGCCAGGGAGATTGGTAATGCAATCCGACAACAATCTGGTATTTTATGATCAGGATAAAAATCCGCTTTGGGCTACGAACACAGCGGCAATTGGGATGAACTCGTATTTCAAACTTGGCAATGATGGTTCTCTGGGATTGTACAATTTAGATACAAACCAATTGTATCATTTTGTTTTCAAACCACAGACCCAAACCTGTTAGTATTTAACACAGAATGCTTTGATGAATGCCCGATAGGGTATCATCAAAGCATCTTTTTCAGGAGGCTTGAAAAAGAATCTACTCTAAAAAGTAGTCGTAGTAGCGTTCAACCTGTGTTCCATGGTTGTCGATTGCCCAGAATCGGAATTCGATGCGGTCGCCAGGCTGGAAGGTTCCCGGCCCGGGGAAGTTCAGGAATTCAATGCCGATGACAGCATTTACGTTGAGGGTGTTGGTGCCGATGTTTTCTGCTCCATCCAGCAGACCACCGTAGGTATCGTTGACAAAATAGGAGAGTTCCCATTCAGTGATAAACTGATCTTCCGGGTCGGGATCGGTTGTATTGATTCGAATGTCAAATTCGATTTCATCAAACGGAGTGTGTGAATTTGATCCGTCCAGGTCGATCCAGTATTTATCAAAATATTCCACTTCAAGTGGATATGGGTCTTGTTCACAGGAACTCATGAACAGGATAAAGGCAGCAAAGGAGAGAAGTTTCCACGTTTTCATAACTATTAATTTTCTGTAAACTTAAGGCCGCGCTGCCTGTCGGACAAGCCGAAATAAGGGTTTTAAAACAGGTTTAACACAATTTGAATCAAGTAGTTAAGGAAGAATTAACTTACCCAAACAGGCCCTTGGGTTTTGTGCTATTACTATTAATACCTGATTAAAGGCGCTTTATTTCCCCTCAGCCGCTTGAACCTCCTTCACAAAATCCAAAATCAAGGATTGATCAAATTCAAATTCTTCTTCCACAACGATGTGTTGATCTGCTAAGAACTGCATGCCCAGATAATCTGCCGACATGCGGAAAGGCAGCCAGAATGAATCACCAAGGTGGTTGCCATAGGAGTTGGCGATTCCGGCCATGTTTTTTCCGCGAAGTTTTCGCCCCCAATCCTTTTCAATGGTGATCAGGTCGGTCAGGCGGTCGAAAAAGACTTTCATAATTCCGCTCATGCTGTACCAATAAACCGGGGTGGCAAACACCAGCGTGTCGTACTCAGTGATGATGCGTTTTACCATAGGAAGAAATTCATCATCCCGATTTTTATGTTCGTAATCGTAGTATGTAAACTGGTAGTCATTGAGGTCAATCAGGTCCCAGCCGCTGGCTTGTTGAAGGGCATTTACTACGCGGTGGCTTTCTCCGTCTTTGCGGGCGCTGCCCATGATAATTACTGCTTTCAAGGAATCGAATTTATTTTTTTCAAAGCAGTTTAACACCCATGGCTGTATAATGTTTGACCGGAGCCTGAATTACACCCAGGCTCATTTTGTGAGGAAGGCACTTGGCTGTCTTCCATACTTCTCCACAAAGGCCCGGCTAAAATAAGCAGGTGTGTTGAACCCAACTTCGTATGCAATTTCGGATACATTTAGCTCGCCTTCTTGCAGGAGCTGTATGGATTTTTCAAGCCGGATATCCCGAATGTACAGGGATGGCGTGAGCCCGGTCAGAGCTTTTAATTTTCGGTACAACTGCATTTGGCTGAGCGCCATGTCCTTTTGAATGTTTTCAATGCATGTGTCGGGTCGGCCCATATGTGTTTCTGTAATGGTGCGAAGTTCTTTGAGAAAACGGGATTCCGGACTAGGTTTTTCATCCAGACTCGTCGGATGATTTTGCGGATCACTATAGCGCTTTTGTAAGGTCTTTCGGAGTTCGTGCAGTTTCTGAAGCCGGATGTGGAGTTCGGCCTTGTCAAAGGGTTTGGTGAGGTAGGCATCTGCTCCTTGCCGGAGTCCGTCGAGCCGGTCTTTCTGCTCGGCTTTTGCGGTAAGCAGAATGATGGGGATGTGGCTGGTCAAAAACTCATTTTTCAAAGCATAACACACCTCATATCCATCTGCTTCGGGCATCATTACGTCGCTGATGATGATGTCCGGAATGGTTTCAATGGCTCTTTCGATACCCAGTTTTCCATTTTCCGCGGCGTCAATTTCATAGTCTTGTTGCAGCAGGTTATGGAGGTATGCAACAATGTCCTTGTTGTCCTCTATGATCAGAATACGGGGCCGGTCAGTATCTTCAATATTGGTGGCGGGTTCTGGAATTAAAGTACTGGTTGAGTCGATTGGGGTAGGTTGAGTAACCGGCTGGGTTTTTAACTTGGGCAGGGACGCTGTTTTACGGATAGGCATTTGGATTGTAAAAACACTTCCATGATCAAGGGTACTCTCGGCGGTCAGGTTGCCATCCATCAATTCAACCAATTCTTTGGTGAGAGCCAGACCAACACCGGTTCCTTCGCCTTTCTTTTTATCCTGCTGACTGGATTGAAAGAACCGATCGAATATCAGGGGTAATTGCTCCTCCGGTATCCCAATTCCTGTATCTGAAACCTTGATGCAAAGTTGTGATTCCAGGGCATTTTTCTGGACAGTTAAATCAATCGAAACGCGGCCACCTTCCGGCGTGAATTTTAATGCATTGGAAAGCAAATTGTAAATAATGTGCTGCAGTTTTATTTCATCAAAATCCATTTCAATTTGCTCCTTTTCGGAGTGAAATGTGAGTTCCAACTTTTTCTCGGTAGCCATAGATGCAAACGACTCGGTGAGGTAGCGCAAAAAATCCACCACATTGCCATGAATCAGATCGAGTTGCATGGTGCCGGAGTCCAATTTGGATAGATCGAGGAGTTGGTTGATCAGTCGCAGGAGGCTTTTGCTGTTGCGTTTGATGAGTTTTCGTTCACTTTCGTGGCCTTTTATGTTGTCGGCCATACCCATGATGACGGTGAGGGGTGTTCGAAATTCATGGGTGATGTTGGTGTACAGCCTTGACTTGATTTCGTCGGTGGTTTCCAGCCGCACTTTTTCAGCTTCGATTTTCCGGGATTGGTTGGCAAGTCCGGCAGCAAAGGTGAAGATCTCGGCAAGCACACATAATTGGAAATTGAAATAAACGACTTCGGCATTGATGTGGAGCAATTTCACCCATGGGATCAGGATAAAGCCGCCCAATCCCAAAAAGCCGGTGGCAAGTATGAATATATATACTTCAGTCCTTTTGATGCGCCAGACGTACACCACAAAAATCAGCAGAAAAACCAGGTTTAAGACAATGAATTGTGCGGAAAGTTGATCAATTAGGTTTACATCTCCATGCAGAAAAAAAATAGATATGAAAAAGCCAATACCCAGGATACCGCTGCTCCATCGCACAAAACGAAACATGTTCACCAGTCTGGGAATTTTTCCGGGTACATCTAAAAAATAATAGAGGAAACTGCTGTAAAAAAACGGGATCAAAGTGATCACCACCGGATTAAGAATGTAATACACACGGTAATGATTTGGAAAGATAAGTCGAACGTTTTGGCCTAACAGTAAAAAGACATAGGCAATGGAGGCCAGGTAGAGCACGAAGAATAAAAATACCAACTGCCGGTTGAGTACAAAGGTGCTTAGGTAAAACAAGGATATGGCCAGTACTATTCCAAAAAGAATCAGGTCTCCTGCCTTTTTGCTTTCCTTTCCATTTTTAATCGAATTTGCAACATACTGGTCCCGGTTCAATACCCGGGGACTAATCTCAAACGTGCCGGTGGATTGATGCTCCAGTTTGGAAAACACCTCCACCTGTTCGCCAGGCTTTAGGCTCAGGGGGATTGCAATGGACTCCAAGAGGTCGTTGGACCTTAACGCAAGGATTTCAACATCCAAATCGGATCGCGGTCTGAAGAAGCCGGTCTTGTAGGTCTCAGCCAGTTGGCTGTCCCGAACAATCCAACTGGTTTGGTAGTCTCCTTTCCAGAAGTAAACGCAGTAAACCAACGGCGCAGGAATGGAGTTTGTGTTTTTGATTACAGACTTAGACCAATAGGTTTGCACGAGGTATTGAAAAGGCCTTCGCATCCATCCTGTACTCTTACAAGGATGTCATTAATCGGAGTAAATTTCTGTTGCGCATCCAGGTGGCGTATATCTGTGATGTCCAGTCCTACGGAATCAACATAGTAGGTAGAAGGGGCATAAGTGAATGTGTTGGCGTTCCACTGCTCTTCCGAAAACTCCAGAACGGGATTTGTGTTTTGCCCAAATACATTGCTGTGCATGGATATAAAATATGCCATGCACAGCAATGTGAAAAAGATGTATTTGGGTGTGTATCGCATTCCTGCGACTAAAGTACTAACTTGATTGGGATTGCTAAAAGAATCTGGATATCGAACCCTCTGATTGGGCAGATTTTGACATTTTAATATCCCGGTTTACCCTTTAAATTTAGCCCAGTTCTTATCCGCGTTTAGTTTCAGGTTTTTTTCATCCTCATTCCAGGAATCCAGGGTATTGTTTAAGTATTTGTTGTAAAAAAGATAGAGTTTCCCGTTGAGGATTTTGTAGGTTTTTGGGTTTACTTCTACTTTTTCACCCGTAGCGCCCATGGCATACGCGCACCAGCCACCATAGGCCGGGATGTACTTTTCCGGATTGGCTACAAAACGATCTTTGTTGCCCTGACTGGAAAACTGGTAGCGAACTCCTTTGTAGGTATGGGCAATTGATTTGTTGCCCGGTTGCGGATTGCTCTGAAAATACGAAACCGGATCGTAGCCATTGATCGCCACGCCTTTTTGGGTATTGTACTGACTGGCAGATTGGGCAAGGATGGTTGTACCTGCAACAAGTAAAAACAGCAGACTGAATGTAAGGTGTTTCATGATTCTATTTTTTTGCACAAAGATATTGGCATCAACCATGCGGCGCCGGACAGAGCGGTGTTTCTGTCCGGGTCAGGACCAAAATGGAATGAATGATAGTTGACGACATACCCATAAGATCCCACCCGCACACTAATTTGAATCCACTATATTTGGATTAGCCAAAAAGACTTTCAATTTCAACCTGAACCCCAGCCATGCGTATACTATACATTCTTTTATTTACCCAGATTTTTCAATTTGCTTTTGCACAAAGTCCCGTTTATCCGGATTTTCAAAGTGCAAAATCGGGTGTGCTTGCTGTCCCGAACCAGAGTTTTCTTTCCATTGTTGATCCGGCAAATGCATGGACAGTAGATCACTTTGAGTTTTTTCTCACTTCCCGCAGAACGTACCGGTTTTCATCGGATTCTGTTTTGATAAATGGATTCTACTGCCATGAATTGGAGTTTGAGGATAGCTTCATGGGTTCACAAAGTACCGATCGGTTTTACCGGGAGGAAAACGGTTTGGTATACCGATCCAATGGCGAATTGGTTTATAATTTGAACCTGCTTCCCGGAGATACGCTTCCATCCAATCTATCTGCCAATCAAGGAACACGGACTGTAATTGCATCGGGTACGCTTGTTTACAATGATAATTTGTCGAGAAAATTCCAGATAATTCAATGTGCCGGAGATTCAAGCAGTTCTGTAACCGTTGTGGAAGGGATTGGGGATTTGGAAAATTTCTTTTTTTCTGAAGTCCTGTGCATCAATCCATTGGATGGACCGACGGATTTGCTTGTCTGCTATGCGGTTGATGGCCAAACTGTTTACCTGAAACAAGGCTCAAATTGTGATCTGTCGTCAAGTAATGAGATCGATAAAAATAACACCGCGCGGGTTTATCCCAATCCGGTAGTGGATGACCTGCATCTTGTGCTTCCCAAGAATGATATAGATTCCAGGGGAGGCGATATTCGGATTTACAATGCGCTTGGCATCTGTGTTTTTGAGCAGAAAAAAGTGTTGGTGGAAGGGGAAGTAGTGCTGAATGTTTCTCTACTTCCTACGGGCATTTACAAAGGCTTTTTACAAAATGAATCGGGCCGAGTCTATTCATTTGGATTTGTAAAATAGGCGCAACGCATCAGCCTCCATAGCGGTACTTTCCTTTCCAGTGTTGGATCAATTGGGCGAGCACTTTTTGTTCCGGCGGGTTGTTGCCCGGTTTGTAAAAGATTTCGCCCTCAATATCATCCGGAAGGTGTTGCTGTTGCACAAAGTTTCCTTCAAAATCGTGGGCGTACTGGTAGCCGGTTCCGTAGTCCAGTTCCTTCATTAATTTGGTGGGGGCATTGCGCAGGTGGAGTGGTACCGGCAGACTGCCCGTTTGCCGTACTTTTTGTTGGGCAGCGCCAATGGCCATGTATGCGCTGTTGCTTTTGGCGGATGTAGCCAGGTAAATGGTGCATTGTGACAGGATAATTCTGGATTCGGGGAAGCCGATCATGCGCACTGCATCCATGGTAGTTGTGGCCATGAGCAGGGCATTGGGGTTGGCCAGTCCGATGTCTTCCGAGGCGAGAATGACCAGTCGGCGTGCAATAAACTCCAGGTCTTCGCCTCCTTCAATCATCCGGGCAAGCCAGTACACGGCAGCATTGGGGTCGCTGCCGCGAACGCTTTTAATAAATGCCGAAATTACGTCGTAGTGTTGTTCACCGCCCTTGTCGTACAGTCCCGGGTTTTGTTGGATGAATTCCTTGACCAATTGGTTGGTAATTTCGAAGGACTTTCCTTTTTCTCTGAAATTGCAAACCAGTTCGAGCGCGTTTAACAAGCGCCGGCCATCGCCACCACTGTACAGCAGGAGGGCATCGTACTCCTTAATGGTAATATCGGCTTGCCGCAATTGCTCATCTACCTGCAAAGCCCGATCCACCAGCTGGATGAGTTCCTCCTTTTTCAGGTGTTCGAGTACGTACACCTGGCAACGGGAGAGTAGGGCAGGGATAACCTCAAAAGAGGGGTTTTCGGTGGTGGCTCCGATCAGGGTTACAACGCCTTTTTCCACGGCACCCAGCAGGGCATCTTGTTGGCTCTTTGAAAAGCGATGAATCTCATCTATGAACAGGATGGCCCCCTTTTGTTCAAACAGCGTTTTTTTCTCTGCACTGTCTATGGCTTCGCGGATATCCTTCACCCCGGAATTGATGGCGCTGAGCTGATAAAACGGCTTTTTTAGCAGATTGGAAATGAGTTGCGCCAGGGTGGTTTTTCCAACGCCGGGCGGCCCCCAGAGAATGAAGGAAGGGAGTTTGCCGGAATCAATTGCCTGACGCAGCACAGCCCCTTCGCCTACCAAGTGTTGTTGTCCCAGGTATTCGTCCAGGTTTTTGGGGCGCATGCGTTCGGCAAGGGGAGTCATAGTGCGAAAAATGAGAAAAAACAGATTTTGGATGCCAAAATTGCAACAAACTCCGCGCTTTGTTGTGTATTTTTGGGAAAAGTTTTGTCAGGTGGCTGTTTCTGCCGAAAATCCCGAACAAAACCTATTTTTACTGCACTTACCGGGATTGCGACAGAACTTAGCGCGTTCCCCACTGTTTTAGACTTTACCCTTTCTGTAGCCCATTTTATGACTAGATTACTCGCTGTTTTGGTGGCTTTTATGTTTTTATTCAATTTTTGTAAATCGTCCAAATCTGTTTCCACGCCCAAGGTACCGGAGGCCTACTTATACGATGAAGAAAAGCCCGTTGTTTCTACGATTACCATTCCTGTTGATATCCACATGGACGAACTGGTCCAGAGTGTAAATAACCGACTGAAAGGGCCTTTATACGAAGACTACTCCTACCGCGACAACGGGGGGGATAACCTAATGATGAAAGCCGAGAAGAGCAAGGATATTTCCATTCGCCTCGTTGGTAAAACCATCAAATACCAGGTGCCGCTGAAGTTGTGGTTTAAGAAAAACCTGTACATCGCCGATGCGGAGGCTGAGGGCGATCTGACCCTGTCTTTTAAATCGGATTTTGACATCAATCCGGACTGGACGATCCGCACCCGTACCTCCGTGGAGTATTTTGAATGGACCCGAAAACCAGTGTTGAAAACTGGTTTGGGCGACATCAACATCGAGTCGATCGCCAACATTTTTCTCAACCGAAACAAGACCTACCTGAGCAAAATGATTGACGATATTGTGGCCAAGGAACTCAACATGCGGCCCTACGTCGAAGAGGCCTGGCTTGCCATTCAGGAGCCAACCATGCTTTCGGAGGACTATTTGATGTGGATTAAAACGACACCGATTTCCATTGGTATGACCGAACTGGAAACCAACTGGAAGTCGATTCACGCCAAAATTGGTGTGGAGTGTTACAACGAAGTGAGTTTTGGTGAGAAGCCCGCATTTTTAGCCAACTCTGCCTTGCCCAATCTGCGCAAGATCAGCGATCCGCCCGAGTTTTTTCAGATGCGGTTTGTAACGACGGTTCCTTTCCTTGAAGCGGAGCGTTTGGCCCGGGATATGATGGTTGGCGAAGTGATTGAATCCGGCAAACGGAAAGTCCGCATTGATGGTATCCGCATGTGGGGCAACAACGATCAGCTGGTGGTTGATAGTGAGTTGTCGGGCTCGTTCAACGGGCATTTGTATTTTATTGGTACGCCGGTGTTTAATCCTGAAAAAAATCAAATTGAAGTGAAAGACCTGGACTTTCACACCCAAACGGCCAATGTGATGCACCGCTCAGCAGCCTGGTTGTTGAAGGGGCCAATCAAAAAACGAATGGCGGCATCCATGACCTTCCCGGTCGCAGAGAACATCGCGGAAATACGCACCTCTGCACAAGATGCGTTGAACAATTACGAAATCCAGCCGGGCGTGGTGCTCAGCGGAATCATTGATACCGTTTCCATTGAAAAAACACATGTGCGCCCGGGCGGGCTGCAGGTGGATATTTTTGCAAATGGAAAATTGCAGGTGAATGTTGGAAAACTTTAAGAGAGGATGTCTAAATTTCAATTCTGAGGCGAAGTCGAGCAAATTTTGTTTTTATTAAGGCAAATTTTGCAGTCGCATACGGGTAATTCGGCGAAAAATTTAACGTAGAGAAAAACCAAATTTGCCGAATGTAGCCCAGAAATTGAATTTTAGACATCCTCTAAATAACAAGCCTCAAGGGCTGGTTTTAAACAAGAAAAAATGAAAAAAACTACGGAATTAGGACATAGTCCGCTCACGATCAACCGAATTGGACTGGGATGCATGGGCATGTCGGAGTTTTATGGCTCTTTTGATGAAAAAGAATCCACTAAAACCCTGCACAAGGCGATTGACCTGGGCGTCAATTTTTTCGATACGGCGGATATGTACGGCAGCGGTGCGAATGAACGCCTTTTAGGCAAGGCCTTTAAGGGGCGTTGGGAAGAACTGGTGCTAGCCACCAAGTTTGCCGTGATGCGCGGACCCAATGGCGAGTTCCTTGGCGTAAACGGAAAGCCAGAATACATTCAGCAGGCTTGCGAGAGCAGTCTGAAAAACCTTGGCGTCGAAGCGATTGATTTGTACTACATGCACCGGAAAGATCCGGCTGTAGAAATCGAGGATATTGTAGGGGCGATGGCCGAATTAGTGAAGCAAGGCAAGGTGAAATACCTTGGGCTTTCCGAGGTTGACCCGGAAACCCTTCGGCGGGCACATGCAGTGCACCCCATTTCAGCCTTGCAGACCGAATATTCCCTGTGGAGCCGGGAACCCGAGGAGGAATTGCTGGATGTGTGTCAGGAACTCGGAATTACGTTTGTGGCTTACAGTCCGCTAGGCCGTGGTTTCCTGACCGGCGCCATTAAAAGTCGCGCTGATTTTGAGCAGGGAGATTTCCGCTTGCACAATCCGCGGTTTACGGATGAAGCCATTCAGGAAAATCTGAAGTTCATTGAGGTGATTGACGACATTGCAAACAGCAAGGGCGTGAGCAAAGCCCAACTGGCTCTGGCATGGATTCTCAGTCAGAACGATGAGATAACGACCATCCCGGGCACGCGAAAAATCCACCGTCTGGAAGAAAACCTGGGTGCGCTGAATGTTGATCTGAGCGAAGCGGATCTGGACACAATCAAAAAGCACATCCCCGCAGTCACTGTGGGCGCACGTTACTAAAAATGCATTCAGGGCTTTGTCCTGAACACACGCTCAACTCCTTGGCATATGGAATTGTACGGAAAAATATTGCTTTACGCCATGCCATCCTTTCTGGCATTGGTCTTGTTTGAAAAATGGTATGGTTGGCGCAGGGGGAAGGACACCCTGCGTTCGATGGACATGCTTTCCAGTCTGAGCTCCGGCCTCACGAACATCACCAAGGATGTGCTGGGGCTGAGTGTGGCCATTCTGAGTTACGGATGGCTGCTGGATCACCTTGCGGTGTTTCAGTTGGAGGCGAGTTGGCTGATGTTTTTGATCGCCTTTGTTGTACTTGATTTTCAAGGCTATTGGGTGCATCGCTGGAGCCATGAGATCAATCTGTTTTGGAACAAGCATGCCATTCACCACAGCAGCGAGGATTTCAATCTGGCGTGTGCGCTTCGACAGAGCATTTCGTCGTTTGTCAACTTGTTTACATTTTTCCTAATTCCCGCTGCGGTGCTTGGCATACCTACCTCGGTGATTGCGATTACGGCGCCTATTCATTTGTTTGCCCAGTTTTGGTACCATACGCAGCACATTGGCCGGATGGGTTGGCTGGAGAAGGTGATTGTCACGCCATCCCACCATCGGGTGCACCATGCCATAAACAAGTTGTACATGGACCGCAACCACGGTCAGATTTTCATCATTTGGGATAAACTATTTGGTACCTTTCAGGAGGAGTTGCCGGAGGAGCCACCGGTGTATGGCATTACGCGACCGGCTCAGACCTGGAATCCCATCAAGATCAATTTTCAGCATTTGTGGTTGATGGCCAAAGATGCCTGGCGCGCTGAGCGGTTTTGGGATAAGTTGCGGATTTGGTTTATGCCCACGGGCTGGCGTCCGGAGGATGTGGCGGATAAATATCCCGTACAGGCCATTCAGGATGTCTATGCTTTTGAAAAATACGAACCGGCGAATTCGGGTGCAATCAAAACCTGGTCCTGGTTTCAGTTTAGTTTCACGGTCTTGTTGCTGTTTTACTTCTTTGGGCATCTGGCGGTGATCGGCTCGCCCGACATCTTTTACTATGGTGCTTATGTGATGCTGGCCATTTATGCCTACACCGAACTGATGGATCGCAACCCCGGCGCATTTGTGTGGGAGGTATTGAAAAGCAGTTTGGGTTTGGTGTGGATCTGGCATTCGGGCGATTGGTTTGGAATCCGGTATCAGTTAGGGGAGTGGGCCTTGTGGCTGGTGACGGGCTGGCTGGTATTCAGTGCCCTGGTAAGCGGTTATTTTGTGTTTGTGGAGTTGTGGGAAGAAAAGCGGGATGAAACTTTTTTTAAATTTTTTCTGCAACAGATTTGGAAATGAAAAAGCCTTGCACGTATCTTTGCCCCGCTTCCGAAAGGACAGCCAATTCAAGTATCTAATTTTAAGTTACTTGGCCCGTTCGTCTAGGGGTTAGGACGCAGGATTTTCATTCCTGTAACACGGGTTCGAATCCCGTACGGGCTACAAAAACTCTTCCAGGTTCTGGAAGGGTTTTTTTGTTTTTTGGGGGTTGGTGGTCAGAGAAAGGTGGACATACGGTTAGTTCTGATTGAGTGGCTGGTGAGATCATGTTGCTAATCATTCTTATTTCTCGTCATACCAATTTGCAATCCCAGTTCAAGTCTTCGCGCTTTCCAAATAAAATCATCTTTTGCAAGATTTTTTAAACCATGAAAGTATCTTAATTTGATGCACAGATGACTTCTATTATCTCTTAGGTGCAGGTCAAGACCTCCAACCAACCCAAAATCAAAGGGTTTTACTTGATCATAAACATTCAACTTAGGTTCATCCGCAAATGAAAAGGCAGACGTAATTATGTAGTTGCTGTATATACCAGATACACAGGAAGATTTTATGTTGTTGCTCTTTCCTTTTTTCTTTATTTCAATTGGTAAATTATTAAACAGGTTGAGTCCGATTGCATGTTGAACAAGCTGGGCAGAAACCTTCTTGTTATTAAAATAGTTTTGGATTTTATACCTATGTCCCCCCATAGAGTATCTCAATCCAATATTGAAGTGTTTTTCAAAAATACCCGAATAGTTAATGTCGATGGAATATACCGGTAGGAGGTTGCTCCTTGCATAGGATTCATCTTTTTGCTCTCCCATTTTTGCAAATGCTCCTCCGGCATTGAGCCCTATGCTAAAATTTGATTGAGACAATAAACTTGTTGTTGTACATATCAATAGAAGGAGTAATCTGAGCTTCATTTTGATGCAATTAAAAAGAGTATCCAAGTCCAAGGTTGATGCCTCCAGCATAAATAGTTCCATTTGGAGTGAATTCACGAATTACTCCAGAGGGGCTTAAATAATCTGAAAGCACTCTGAGTTCGGGCTCAATGTTCAATACCCAATTGTGAGATAGGTGCTTTTGAAAAGAACCAAAAAAGCCTGTTTCCAGGCGAATACTGTCGTGCATAAATGGGAAGGATGGAGTCTTATAATATACTCCAGTACAGCACCCTTGGTTATGTACCCCGATATCTTTACGAATGATATAGTCCTTGATGATTGCTTTTCGATAAAAATCAAATCCAATTTGTCCCCCTAATTTGATTTTCCAGGTACTCCAACTACCCAGGCTATGTGCGTATCCCAAAGAAAGCCCATTTGACCACATTTGAATTTTATACTTCATGCCTCCATACCCTTCAAGGGTATCAGGTGGAATACTATTTCTGTAATTGTATGTATATGGAGAAGCCTGGCCGTACATATTGTGTCTGACTTTTAGAACCAGGTGTGACTTTCGTCCCAATATTCTACAATAAACAAGTCCAATGGAATAGCTGAAAATTGGCAAACTTGGCTTAGCCGTTTGTAAAAACTCATCAGTGAAGGCATGAGGCCCTTTCTGGATGTGCGACTCAAAGTTTGTTTTGCTGATTTCAGGCGAGAAGAAGAATAGGAGATCGTTTTTCCCTGGCTTCTTTTGAGCCAGTCCATTAGCCAGCCAGCATGAAAGGATCAATAATGTAAATCCGAATCGGAGATAGTTGGCCATTTTGGGTTAGTAGTTTAATCTAGTAGTAGATGTAGAGCAGATTGATGTTCATTTTGGATGGTGGTTGTACTAAGTGACAAAATGAGATTATCTGAACTAAATTAGTGACTATTGAGGCTCTTGTTCGGTTGCCTCATGCACACTAGAAATCCGAAAGTGTTTTGTTGGGCTGAGACAAAGACGACTTAGGTTAAGCCAGTATATAGAATGCAAGATCAACCGAGGATTGTTCTTGATATTTGTAATGCTCGAGTGGGCAACTACCCACATGGTTGTATCCCCTCCCCACACCCCTCCAATCCACCAGTAAAACTCCTGTTAAAAGAAGAATCGTTTGCGGGGGTGTGCAATCCCCAATTTTGTTTGGGAAATAGCCGATATGCTTGGCAAAAACTTCAAAAGAATGGATGCTTTTGAGGGGGCTTTGTGTATTTTTTACATTTTGGGCTATTGTTTGGGGTACAGATCATTTTGTTTTTCATTTTTATTATTACCTTGGCAGCTGGTTGTGCCCTTCAGAATCCAAACTTCATGTTCTGAATCAGCCTTTTTGCCCTACCAAATTAATTATTTTGTTTAGTTACCAAATTTTGCCCTGACAAGCCGTCATAGCAAGGACGCTCATTCTTGCTATGATTCAGTTTGAAATTCAACTTTAGGTTACATATTTTTTTGTTCAACTAAACCAATTATTTAATTTGTATGAAGTATTTTAACTCATTCATCAAAGGAGGAGTTTTGCTCGCAATGCTTATGCTGATGAGCAACTTCGCCTTGGCACAACGGACCGTAAAAGGTTCAGTAGTCGATGCAGAAAACGGCGAAGCCCTGATCGGTGCTACTGTTGCTGTTGTTGGTACAACCCGCGGTGCCTCAACCGACATTGATGGAAACTTTTCCGTTGATGTTCCTTCCGGTTCGGATCAACTTCGCATTACCTACACCGGGTATGAAGAGCAGGTGATCACACTGGACGCTTCCAATGTAGTACGTGTTCAATTGAAGCCAGGCAACGTCCTCGAGGAGGTCGTTGTAGTAGGTTATGGTTCTGTACGTAAAACAGATGCAACCGGTGCAGTGACTTCCGTTACAGATGAAGATTTCAACCAGGGCGTCATCGCTTCTCCTGAACAATTGATTCAGGGCCGTGCTGCCGGTGTTCAGATCACCTCTTCCAGTGGTGAGCCTGGCGCAGGCATCAACATTCGTATTCGTGGTACGTCCTCTGTACGCAGTGGCAACAACCCACTTTTTGTAGTTGACGGAATTCCATTGAGTGGTGATGCTACCACTGGTGGTGGTATTGATGCCGGTTTCGGTAGCAGTGCTTCCCGCAACCCACTGAACTTTATCAATCCAAACGATATTGCCAGCATCGACATCTTGAAAGATGCATCTGCAACGGCAATCTACGGTTCTCGTGGTGCAAACGGTGTTGTAATTATCACAACCAAATCCGGTCAGGCTGGCCGCGGAACGTTGGGCTATGACTACTCTTTGGGTATCAGCCAAATTTCCAAGCGTTATGACCTGTTGGGACCTCAGGAGTTCCTGGATGCATACGCTGCATTCAACGGTGCTCAGGCTGCTGCAAACATCGATGGTGGTGCGCAGACCGACTGGCAGGATGAAGCATTCCGTACTGCTTACACTCAGACACACAACCTGTCTTTCGGTGGTGGCGACGGCAAAGGAAACTACCGCTTCTCTATTGGTTACCAAAACCAGGAAGGTATCGTAGTTGAAAGTGCAATGAAGCGTCTTACTGCCCGTTTCAACGGTACACGTAAGTTTATCGACGATCGTTTGACTTTGGGAACTCAGGTGACCATCGCCAACACACATGACGATAACTCTCCGATTTCTGACAACGCCGGTTTCGAAGGTGACTTCCTCGGTGCTGTTTTGAAATCAAACCCAACGCAGCCTGTAATGGTTGCTGATCCTGTAACTGGTGAAATGATTTTCAACCAAATCAGCCAGTCTGAGCCAAACCCAATGGCATATATCGGTCTGTCAAAAGACTTTACCGATGCATTGCGTATGTTGAGCAACGTTTCTGCTGAACTGAAACTGTTGGACGGTCTTTCGTTCAAAACTGTTTTGGGCTTCGACCAGTCAATGTCTAGCCGTAAGTCAGCGCTTTCCCGCGACCTGTTCTTCGGTAGCACCTTCAACAAAGGTCGTCTTTACCTGAATGACATCGCTGTTAACAACAGACTGTGGGAGAACTACTTCACCTACAACAAAGGATTTGGCAATGCCAACCTGACTGCATTGTTGGGTTACTCTTACCAGAACTTCAACTACTCTACTAAGAGCTTCGAAATGACCAACTTCGGAACCAGCGATCTGGATCTGATGATCAACAACCTTGCTTCTGCTAACCAGGCAACTGGTCAGAACAGCATCGTTGGCCGCAACTCTTCCAGTGCAACGGATGAATTGCAGTCTTACTTCGGACGTGTAAATCTTTCATTCAGCGATCGTTACCTCGTTACCGCAACTTTGCGTGCAGACGGTTCTACCCGTTTTGGTGGCGATAACAAGTACGGTTACTTCCCATCAGTTGCCTTCAAATGGCGTTTGATCGAGGAGTCTTTTGTTCCTGATTTGTTCTACGACTTGGGTCTACGTTTGGGTTATGGTATTACTGGTAACCAGGAAATTCCTCACAACCTGTACGACCGCCGTCAGCGTTACAACGACTGGGATATCACCAACGAAGGCAACATCACCGGTGGTGGTTTGGGCGACGTAGCGTTTGCAAACCCTGGTTTGAAATGGGAGTCTACTTCTCAGTTGAACGTAGGTTTGGATTTCGCTTTTGCTAGTGGCCGCGTTTCCGGTTCCTTGGATTTTTACAACAAAAACACAAATGACCTGTTGATCCAGGTATACAGTGCACAGCCAGCAAGCCAGCCATTCGTTTGGCGTAATCTGGATGCAGATGTAATCAACCAGGGTGTGGAACTTTCCTTGAACCTCGCTGCTGTTGACAACGACAACTTCGACTGGAACGTTTTGACGAACTTTGCATACAACAAAAACGAAGTACGCAACTTCGGTGGTTTGATCAACACTGGTCAGATTCACGGTCAGGGTCTTTCCGGTGCATTCGCAGAGCGTATTGCAGAAGGACAGCCTCTGTTTGCATTCTTCGTTCGTGAATTTGGCGGATATGACGACAACGGTGTTTCTATCTATCCAAACGGAGACGTTCAGCAGTTTACCGGCGCAAGTCCATTGCCTAAACTCAACCTCGGCCTTACCAACAATTTCCGCATGAACAACCTCGATTTGAGCATTTTCTTCAGCGGACAGTTCGGACACTATGTGTACAACAATACAGCAAATGCATTCTTTACTGCAGGTGCTTTGGCTAACGGCCGTAACGTAACTACTGACGTTCCAACCAGCGGAGAATCTAACCTTAACGCACCAGACGTTTCAACTCGATTCCTGGAAAAAGCAGACTTTGTTCGTTTGCAAAACGTATCTTTGGGATACACTGTACCAATGAAAGGCAACAGCAGCATTTCTTCACTGCGTTTCTTTGTAACTGGTCAGAACCTGGCAGTATTCACCAACTACTCCGGACAGGATCCAGAGGTGAACGTGAACAAGCCAATCAACAACGATCCTAATGGTGTACCATCATTTGGTATCGACTATACCGCTTATCCACGTGCTCGCACGTTTGCAATTGGCGGTAGCGTAACATTCTAATAAACACACTATTCTTATATTTTTTATATCATGAATACTAAAAACTTGATTAAAGTACTATCAGTTAGTCTGTTTAGTATCTTTCTATTCTCAGCCTGTACCGATTTGGTGCCGGAAGAAAACGACTCCATTGTTGTGAGTGGTGATGCAAGTGGTGGTGGTGATCTCGGTGATCCTGCTGACCTTTTGGTTTCTTCTTACAAAGACTTGGACTTTTTCATCAATCAGGACCGTGTGTACTCGCTGTACGATCACACCTCTGACGAGATGATTCCACCAACACGCGGTGTTGACTGGGGTGACAACGGTGTATGGCGTACCCTGCACCAGCACACCTGGGATGCAACCCACGCGTATGTACTGGAAACATGGAACGGCTTGAACCAGCGTGCTTTTAAATGCAACCAACTTTTGGCTGCAAACCCAAGCCCCGCTCAGGCTGCAGAAGCAAAATTCCTACGTGCGTTCTTTATGTATCACGTAATGGACTTGTTCGGACAGGTTCCTTTCCGTGAATTTGACCAGGGCGTTGATGAAAACCCACAGGTTCTCTCTCGTTCTGCTGCATTTGATTTCATCGAAAAAGACTTGACTGAAGCACTTCCTGACTTGCCAAACACCGGCCCAGCTGCCGACAACTCTGGCGCTACTCAGGCTGCTGCAAATGCACTTCTTGCTCGTATGTACCTGAACAAAGCAGTTTACAAGTCAGACCGTCCAGAAGGTCCATACACATTCAGCGCTGACGACATGAACAAGGTGATTGCTTACTGCGATGCAGTTACAAGCGCAGGTTACTCGCTTGAGAGTGACTACTTCACCAACTTCGGTACAGATGCTGCTACTGAGATCATCTTCACCAGCATCCAGGGTACTCCTGAATCTCGTTTCCGCATGACCCTCCACTACGATCAGAATCCAGGTGGATGGAACGGCTTTACCACACTTGCTGATTTTTACAACAAGTTTGAAGCTAACGATACCCGTATCGGTAACTACCCAACTCCAGATGGAACTGATTTCTCTGGTGTAGGTCGTGGTTTCTTGGTAGGTCAGCAGTACAAAGACGATGGCGACATCCTGATCAACTCACGGAACGGTCAGCCATTGGAGTACACTGCTGATGTAAAACTCTCTGGTGCAACTACCTTCGAAGGTATTCGCGTAGTGAAGTACCACCCGGAAAACATGGGTAAGTACATCCTGTTGCGTTATGCTGACGTGTACCTCATGAAAGCGGAGGCCATCATGCGTGGTGGTACTGCTTCTGAGTCTGCATTGGATATGGTGAACAACCTCCGCACACTGCGCGGTGCTTCTTCCTTGGGCTCTTTGGACGAAGCAACTATGCTCGACGAGCGTGGACGCGAACTGTACTGGGAAGGTATCCGCCGTATCGACCAGGTTCGTTTCGGTACATTTGATGATACCTGGAGCGATAAAACCGTTACCGAAGGATTCCGCGTATTGTTCCCAATTCCTCAGGTTGCATTGGATTCAAATCCAAACCTGGTTCAGAATGCCGGATACTAATACGGATAATATGGTGTAGGGTTATTAATTTAGCCCGAACATACTGAAAAGAGGGAAGGAAGCGCTCGCGTTTTCTTCCCTCTTTCAACATCAACAACCCCGGATTTTCTTTTTCCTAATTTTATTCCTTAGTCTGAATGCACCATTCTCTTAAACTGGTTATTGTTTTACCACTTTTTGCTCTGTGTTTTGCCTCCTGCTCCGACCAGAAAAAAGCCGACACCCTGTTCGAAAAAATGAACCCTGCCGAATCCGGCATTGAGTTTATCAACCGCGTCGAAAACTCGGAGGATTTCAACATTTTTGTCTACCGAAATTTCTATAATGGAGGTGGCGTGGCCATTGGCGACCTCAACAACGATGGGCTCGCCGACGTGTACCTCACCTCCAATATGGATAAAAACAAACTCTTCCTGAACAAAGGGGATTTTAAGTTTGAGGACATCACAGATGCTGCCGGGGTGGGTGGAAACCGGTTCTGGAGTACCGGTGTCGTAACTGTCGATATCAATGCCGACGGACTGCTTGATATTTACGTTTGCAATGCCGGATATAAGACCGGAGAAGAACCCGCCAATGAACTGTTCATCAACCAGGGACCGGATGCCAACGGAATTCCCACCTTCAAGGAAGAAGCCGCCGCTTACGGACTCGATGATACCGGCTACACCACACATGCCGCATTTTTCGATTACGACCAGGATGGCGATTTGGATTGCTACATTCTCAACAACAGCTTTATGCCGGTGAATACCCTGAAATACAGCAACCAACGGGAAATGTACGCGGCGGATTGGCCCGTACGGGATTTCCTAAAGGGTGGGGGAGATAAGTTGTTGAAAAATGAAAACGGAAAATTCACCGATGTCTCCCGCGAAGCCGGGATCTACGGAAGTTTGATCGGATTTGGACTGGGGATTTCCGTAGGAGACCTCAACGGCGACCACTGGCCGGATTTGTATGTTTCTAACGACTTCTACGAACGGGATTACCTCTACATCAACCAAAAAGACGGTACGTTCAAGGAGGAAATTGAGCAGCATATGGGCCACCTCAGCAATGCCTCCATGGGGGCGGACCTGGCCGACATCAACAACGATGGTTATCCGGATGTTTTTACAACGGAAATGCTGCCTTCGGATGAAACACGCCTGAAAACCAATACCCAGTTTGAAAACTACAATGTATACCAACTCAAACAGGAGCGGGGCTTTTACCACCAGTACATGCAAAACTGCCTGCACCTGAACAACAAGGATCAAACTTTCAGCGAAATCGCATACTACAGCGGAGTGGCCGCTTCGGATTGGAGTTGGGGCGCCCTGATGTTCGATATGGACAACGATGGTTTTCGGGATATTTACGTCTGCAACGGGATTTACAAAGACCTGATCGATCAGGATTTTATCGACTTTTTTGCAGATGAAGTCATTCAAAAAATGGCCCTCACCGGACAGAAAGAACAGGTATTTGAGGTCTTAAATCAAATGCCATCCAACCCGCTTCCAAATAAAGTATTCCAAAACTCCGGGCAGCTGCATTTTGAAGATGCAGGCGAAAAATGGGGACTGAATGAGCCCAGTTTTTCCAATGGAGCAGCCTACGGCGACCTGGATAACGACGGCGACCTGGACCTGATTGTGAACAACGTGAACCAGGAGGTGATGGTGTACCAAAACCACAGCCGGGACAAGAATCAAAACCATTTTCTTGCATTAAAACTTACTGGCAAAAATCAGAATACATACGCTATAGGGTCTGAAGTGCGGGTGTATGCCGGGGAAGAGGAGTTTGCCTATCAACTCAATCCCTCGCGCGGATTCCAATCGTCTGTCGATCATAAAATCCTGTTTGGGCTGGGACAACGCAGCGCTGTAGATTCTATTCGAATTGTCTGGCCGGACCAAACCCAAAGTCTGGTTTATCAACCTGCCCTCGATACGCTTTTGCAATTATCCTGGCAAGAGGCCGCTGCCTCCGATATCCAAGCTGCTGCGCCCCATTCTATTCAGGCAAATGAATTTTTCCAGCAAGTTGATAACAACTTTGATGTACACCGGGAGAACAACTTCATCGACTTTTATCCGGAGGGACTGGCATTCCGTATGCTCTCCCGCGAAGGACCCAAAGCCGCTGTCGCTGATGTCAATGGCGACGGACTGGAAGATGTGTACATCGGTTCGGCCAGTGGATTGATCGGTCAATTGTATGTGCAAAAACCGGGCGGTGCATTTGCTCAAAGTGCTCAGACTGCCTTTGAGCAGGATTTCCGATTTGAAGATACGGCCGTATGCTTTTTTGATGTCGATGGCGACGGCGACTCCGATCTGTTTGTTGGCTCCGGCGGAAACGAAATGCCGGTGAATTCCCGGTTTATGCAAAACCGCCTATACCTAAACGATGGCAAAGGTCATTTTACTAAAAATGAACGCGCACTGCCTTTGAGTGGCCTCAATACTGCTGTTGCTGTTCCACTAGATTTTGATCAGGATGGTGATCTGGATTTGTTTGTCGGAACCCGCAGCATTCCCGGGCTATATGGGGCTCCTCCCCGCCATTATTTGTATGAAAACGACGGGAAGGGCTATTTCCGCGACATCACAAACGCGGCAGCTCCGGCCTTCCGAAATGCGGGCATGCTGACCGATGCAGTGTATGCCGATGTGCTCGGCGATGAGACACCCGAATTGATCCTGGTAGGCGAGTGGGGTGCACCTCAGATTTATGAGATAAAAAACAGGCAGTTGAAACTTGCTAGTACCTCCCTTTCTGAGTACCGGGGCTGGTGGTCGGCCATTCAGGCAGCCGATTTGGATGGCGATGGGGATCAGGACTTGATTCTGGGTAACCGGGGTGAAAACTTCTATTTCCAGGCCTCTGATGATCAGGTGGCCAAGTTGTGGGTGGGCGATTTCGATCAGAACGGAACAGTGGATAAAATCATGACCCGTTCAATACATGGAAAAGACATGCCCATGCCTTTGAAAAAGGAACTTATCAGTCAGTTGCCTTCCCTGAAAAAAATCACCCTCAAGCACGCCGAGTATGCACAGAAGTCTATCCAGGAATTATTCCCGGAAGCCGTGCTAAATGATGCAGTTGTTTTGGACGGCAATTACTTTAGTTCGGCTGTGGCCATCAACGATGGAAATGGCAAATTTATGGTGCAAGCCTTACCGCCTGAAGTGCAGTTTTCCAGCGTCTGCGCCATCTATTGCACGGATCTAAACAGCGATGGAAAAACGGATTTGGTTTTGGCAGGCAACCACAGCGGATTTATGCCGCAGTATTCCAAACTGGATGCAAGTTACGGCCATGTGCTCTTGAATGCCGGCTCGGGCCGATTTGATCGCATACCCAATAAGGAATCCGGATTTTTTGTTCGGGGCGATGTAAAAACACTGGCCGGAATTCAGGTTAATGGAAAACCGTATTTGCTTGCCACTGCAAACAGCCTCAAACCCAGCTTGTTTTTGTTGCACAACAAGCAAGTCCCTCAATAAGCGTATGTATCCCATTTTATGAAATTTATAAACAGTTTTTTTTGCCTTCTTTTTGCCCTGCTTATCGTATCCTGTACGTCCGATCAGGATCATGGTCCGAACGCCTTTAAGGTCTTGCGCAAAGATGCCACCGGACTGGATTTTGAAAATATGCTGAACCAGTCCAGCGAATTCAATGTATTCAACTACATGTACTTCTACAATGGTGGTGGGGTAGCAGCCGGCGATTTTAATCAGGATGGGAAGATCGATCTGTATTTTATCGGCAACATGGGGCCAAACAAACTTTTCCTAACGAAGGGGACTTCGATTCAGGGATGCTCGAAGAGGGTTGGCGTTGCAGGTTCTCGGCTACAGGTGTAGCGTAGTGGATATCAACAACGACGGTATGCTCGACCTGTATGTCGGCCAGCGAAGGAATACTGCAAAATATCCGCGCCAAAACCAGTTGTTCCATTTTGCAAGGCAGGAAAACGGGATTCCGCGTATGCTGATGAAGCCATTTATTACGGACTGGACCTGACCGGGTTTTCCACCCAGGCTGCATTTTTTGATTACGACCTCGATGGCGACCCGGATTTATTTCAACTCAACCACTCCCCGTACCAAAACGGCACATTTGGCAACCGCAGTTTATTTGATGGGAAAAAACACCCTCTGGCTGGCGACCGCCTCTTCGCAATGATTCGAACCATGATGGAAGCAACGGTATTTACAGAGGTAACTGAAGAGGCAGGGATTATCAGCACCGCGCTTGATATGGGCTCGGCGTTGGCATCGGTGATATCAACAACGACGGCTATCCGGACATCTACGTGGGCAATGATTTCCATGAAAACGATTACCTCTACATCAACCAGCAAGACGGTACCTTTGAGGAACAGGCAGCAAAACAAATGCAGCATACCAGCCGCTTCTCACAATGGGTGTTGAAATTGCCGATATCAACAACGACGGGCCTGTAACGGGATGTCTTCTTGCTCGACATGCTCCCTTGAAGATCCTCAGCTCAAGCTGCTCATGGAGAAGACAGTTACACGATTTTTGTCTACAAAAACAGCTCACATAGCACCGTCGAGCGAAATAACCTGCAACTGAACAATGGAACGGTGAACCTTCAGTGAGATCGATTGTTTGCAGGCGTTGCAGCCAGCGATTGGTCGGCCGCCCTTTGCTTTTTGATTTTGACCTGGATGGCTACAAAGACCTGTTCGTGAGCAATGGCATCTCCCGCCGGATGAACGATATTGATTGAAACCATTTCCAGGAAAACAGAGAGCTGAAACTGAAGGACAACAGCAACAATGTGTCGAAGAAGATGAATTTTCTGGTTATAGAAAAAATGCCCCGCGTAAAACTGCCCAATAAGTTTTACCACAACGCACAGGCCCTTCGCTTTGATGATTGGTCGGACAAGCAGAAAGCGAAGAACTACCCGTAGCTTTTCAAATGAGCAATCTATGCTGATTTCGACAACGACGGCGACCTGGATGTAGTGGTGAATAGTCCTGAAGATGAACCCTTTATTTATCAAAATACGCCGTGGGAGCAGGATCAGGCTAAAGGGGCCGCATTGAGCGATAAGGTCTGCACCCAACTGAAATGCCATTGGTTCGGCAGTTGGTCGTGTTCCGGAAAGATCAATCTAAGCAGTTAGAATCGTATTATCCCATCCATGGGTTTTTATCAGAGTGCCCGTGATTCCGATATGTGGGGCGTTGGTGATCCAGATCAGATAGATTCCATGGTATTGACGGCCTGACCGCAGTTGTCAGACACTGGATATTCAGGATTTGCAAAACGATGACAGTATTTAAATACCGTTCTGGCCTCCTGTTTTTGATTTTAAAAGCCTGGCAAACTCGCCCCGTTCACCCTTCGTGCATTTGCGGATTGGAGTAAAGTGTCTGGCCTGGATTTTAAGCAAGAAGAAAATCTGTTTATTGAATTTAACTGGGAAAGGCCCTATCTATCTGTGGTGTCGCGGAAGGCCTGGCTTTGGGCTGTAGGCGATGTAAATGGCGATGGGATGGATGATGTGTTTGTAGGCTCTGCAAAGCGGGTTCCAGCAGTTCTTGTTTTTTCAGGATTCAAAAGGCCATTTCAAAACAGGACCAACTGGCAATCCAGTCAAGACAGTATTTTTGAAGAAGTAGACGCCTGCTTCGCAGACCTGGATCAGGATGGTGACCTGGACCTTATCCTGGCTGATGGAGGCAATGAATATCGTGGTACGGACACACCCATGCGGCAACGGGCTTTTCTGAACGATGGCAAAGGCAATTTCAGCCGAACCAACTTGTTTTCTGATCTGTATATGACCGCCTCATGTGTACTTCCAACCGACTTTAATGGCGATGGCCTTGTGGATTTTTTCTTTGGAGCGCGGGCTATACCCTGGAGTTATGGTGTGGTGCCACGCTCTGCACTGCTTTTGAATAAGGGCAATGGACAATTTGAAGAAGTGACCGAAACCCTGGCTCCCGATTTACAAGAAGCCGGTTTTATCAAAGATGCGAATTGGGCGGATATAGATGCCGATGGTGATCCCGACCTGTTGCTTGCAATGGAATGGGCAGCCCCGACGATTTTTATCAATGAAAAAGGCCGGTTCGAGCGGTTCGAAATAAGTCCGATGAAAGGCTGGTGGAATTGTATGGTTCCCGGCGATTTTGATGGCGATGGCGACCTGGATATTTTGGCTGGAAATGTCGGTCAAAATAGCCGCTTACAACCCACAGAGTCCGAGCCGGTACGCATGTACGTTGCCGACTTTGATGGCAATAAGCAGCCAGAACAAATCATCAGTTACTACGTGAAAGGTCGGGAGATTCCGTTTGCAAATTATGAGGAGATGACCAAGCAACTTCCGCCCTTGAAAAAGCAGTTTTTGTTTGCAAAAGACTTTAGCGATGCGAGCCTGGAGGGTTTGTTTGGAAGCAAAAAATTGCAGGAGGCAACCCGTTTTGAAGCCACTCATTTTGAAAGTGTATATTTTGAAAATACAGGCTCGGGTAAGGAGTTTGTAGCGCATATTTTGCCTGCTTCCGTACAGTTTAGTGCCCTTCAATGCGCCTCTGCGGTAGATTTGGATTCCGATGGGAGCCTGGAAATCATATTGGGCGGCAATTTTTTCGACAGCAACATTGAAATGGGGTATTACGATGCATCTTATGGACAGGTGCTCAAGATAAACCCGGATCAGTCCATGCAGGTCTTCTCGCTGGGATCTGTGGTACTTACAGGACAGGTAAAGAAAATTGAGCCGATTCAAATTGGAAATAAGACCGGCATTTTGATTGCCCGGAACAACGAAAGCCTGCGCCTGCTTGGCTTGGAATAAAGGTGCCTGCCCCTGTGTCTACCCGGAATTCCGATCTCTAGTGTGCGGGAGTCAAAATAAGCTCGTATTTTTGCGGTCCATTTTTTGAATGAACAGCAAATGACAAAAGACGGTAAAATTGAATTGATGGCTCCTGCCGGAAGCTTTGAAGCATTGCAGGCAGCCATTGATAACGGTGCAGATTCCGTGTATTTCGGAGTGGCGCAGCTCAATATGCGGGCACGTTCGTCCATCAACTTTACGATTGATGATTTGTATGAAATCGCCCGGCGGACCAGCGAAGCAGGTGTGCGTTCCTACCTGACCCTCAATACGATCATTTACGACCACGACCTTTCAGTAATCAAAACCATCCTGAATGCAGCCAAAGATGCTGGCATCACGGCGGTCATTGGGGCCGACCAGGCGGTGATGTCCTACGCCCATGAGATTGGGATGGAACTCCATATTTCCACTCAGGTAAATATCACCAACGCGCAGACGGTCAAGTTTTATTCCTTGTTTGCCGACACCATGGTTCTCAGCCGTGAATTGAGTGTTTCTCAGGTAAAAAAGATCGTGGAGACCATTGAGAAAGAGCAGATTAAAGGCCCATCAGGTCAGCTGGTTGAGATAGAAATTTTTGGTCACGGAGCCTTGTGTATGGCTGTTTCCGGAAAATGCTATCTAAGCCTGCATTCCCACAACAGTTCTGCCAACCGCGGTGCCTGCAAACAAAATTGCCGCAAGAAATACACCGTCATTGACCAGGAGTCCGGATTCGAAATTGAGTTGGATAATGAATACATGATGTCGCCCAAAGACCTTTGCACCATTGGTTTTCTCGACCAAATTGTGGACGCCGGAGTGAAGGTTCTCAAAATAGAAGGCCGTGGCCGTGCTCCCGAATACGTAGCCACCACCACCCAGTGTTACCGCGAAGCCATTGATTCCGTTGCGGATGGGACTTACGCTCAGGAAAAGGTGGACGACTGGATGGAGCGGCTGTCCACCGTGTACAACCGCGGGTTTTGGGACGGATATTATTTGGGGCAAAAGTTGGGCGAGTGGTCCAAAGCCAATGGCTCACAGGCCACCCAGAAAAAGGTATTCATTGGTAAGGGACGGAGCTATTTCAGCAAAATCCAGGTCGGTGAATTCTCCATCGATGCATTCGATCTTACCGTTGGCGATACCGTCATGGTGACCGGCCCAACCACAGGTGTCAGGGAGTTTGTTGTCCGCGAAATGCGCTCGAACGACGGAAACTCACTGGAGCAGGCCGCGAAGGGAAGCATTGTTTCCATTCCTATCGACTTCAAACTGCGCCCATCCGATTCGCTGTACAAAATTGTCGCTACAGAATGGTCGTAATCACCCTCCAACGCGAGAAATGCATTGGTTGCAATTACTGCGCGGAGCTCAATCCGGATAATTTTCGCATGTCCAAAAAGGATGGCAAATCCGTTTTGTTAAAAAGCGAGGGCAAAAAGGGATTTTACACCGTGAAAAACCCGGATGATTCCATCTTGGATGCCACCCAAAAGGCAGCCAAAGCCTGCCCCGTAAAAATCATCCAGGTTAAACATATTTGATTCTGTTGGTTGTACTCTGGTTTTTTAAAAAATCAACAAAATAATGGTGATAACTGCCAACAAAATCAAACCCTGGTACCGGAAATTTTGATACCATGGAATTGTCTTCAGTTCTGCGGTTTCATCATTGAATTCCTGAACACTCCATACCACGCGGGCCAATTCAGAATCCGGTTTGTTTTTACCAAGCAAACTGAATCCATACAAGGTAACACAGCAAATCACGAAATGCCAGAACGCCACATACAGGAAGTTGGGCAGTACAAGGGTTGATCCGGTCAGTTGCAGGCCGATCAACCAGGCTGTAATCCCAAAGCCAACTGCGATGGAGGCGAGTGCGCCTGTGGTATTGGCCCGTTTGAAGAAGAGGCCCATGACAAACAAGGCTACAACCGGCGGACAGAACCAGGCCAGGGTATTCTGCAGGTAATCCCACAGTTTTTCAAATTTACCAATCTGTGGTGCCCAGATAATTGCCAGGATCATCACAACCGTTGTGATAACCCGGCCCACTTTCATCAGCGATTGCGAGTCGGCATTGGGCTTCCATTTTTGATAAAAGTCCATGGTGATCAAGGTGGAAACCGAGTTCAGGCCAGAGTCCAGACTGGACATCATAGCAGCAATCAATCCGGCTAAAACAAAGCCCAGCACACCGGTTGGCAGCAGATCAAACAGCATTGTAGGGTATACCATATCCATCTCCGTCATTTCCGGATATAAAACCCGCGCAAAGGCTCCCGGAAAGATCATAATAAATAGGATGAACAGTTTCAGGAACCCTGCAAACATGGCTCCCCACTGGCCCTGCCGCAGACTCTTGGCCGCAAGGGTACGTTGGGTAATGTATTGATTGGTACCCCAAAAATAAAATCCAATGAGCAGGACCCCGGTAAAGACGGTCGGCCAGGGCATTTTTTCTCATCATCAATCGGTTTCATTACATCAAAATGCTCAGGCGCAGTAATGGCATACCGCATCCCAACCACCTATGGCATTGTAGGCAAAAATGGTGATCAATGTTGAGCCATGAGAATCACGGCCTGTACCGCATCCGTATACATTACCGAACTCAAACCGCCGGTAATGGTGTACAAACCGGCGATCAGCGCCAAGTCCAATAATGATTTGAAACAGGGTCAAATCCGGGAGAAAATCCGGTTGATTACCAGCCCGCCTGCATACAGCGTCGCAGCAATATCTGCCAGGATGTTCGGGTAATTGCAATGATGGATGCATACGCCCGAACGAAATAACTGGCAGCGTTTTCCAGGTATTCGAGGAATGGTGAAAATCTTGTTTTTTAAATAAAATGGGAGAAGAAAATCGCAAAAATGATCAGGATCAAAACGGCCACCCATTCATGGCTGCTACACCGAAAAACCGTCTTGTATCCGGCTCCGTAGGCCCACCAGGCTGTTGCTCGACATGTTTGATGCAAACAAGAGAAACCAATAATTGGCCAGGTCAGGCTTCTGCCAGCCAGAAAATAATCCTCAGCATCCTTGTGTTTGCTGCCAAAGTAAAATCCAAGATAAAGCACCCCTACGAGGTAAACCAGGATGATGCCGATGTCGATGTAGGATAAACTAAATTCCATGCTTCGTTTTGTTTTGAACTGAAGGTGTTTTATACCTCAGTTGTTCAGATTGCACTTAATGTGAAAGTGGTAATTCTATCCACAGCAACCTCTGAGTTGCAGTTGGTTTTGGAGGATGTCTAAAATTCAATTTCTGGGCTACATTCGGCAAATTTGGTTTTTCTCTACGTTAAATTTTTCGCCGAATTACCCGTATTCGACTGCAAAATTTGCCTTAATAAAAACAAAATTTGCCGACTTCGCCTCAGAATTGAAATTTAGACATCCTCTTAGATTGATTTTTGTTTGTACAGCCGGGCTTCCCAGGGTTGCAGTACGCCGTTTTTTGTCTGATCCAGATTTTGGATTTCGAGTTGATAACCACTGAGGTCTAAGTTCAATGGGTGCTCGAAATCGTTGTGATTCAATACTACCAGAAACGTTGCGTCTTCGTCTGTCCGCTTGTAGATAAACAGCGGATCGGTTGTCTCGGTCAATGGCTCGAATTTCCCGTATACCAACGTAGGGTTTTCCTTGCGGTAGGCGAGCATTTTTTTATAGAAATTAAAAATCGAATCCGGGTCGGCCAATTCTTTTTCTGCATTGATTTCCGGATAATTTGGATTGGCATTTATCCAGGGTGTTCCCTCTGTGAACCCGCCGTTTGCATGTGCATCCCACTGAATGGGTGTGCGGGCGTTGTCGCGCCCATTGAGGTGGACTTGCTTTAAAAACTCGGCAGGATGCATACCCATCTGGGTGAATTCCCGATGGAAATTATGTGTTTCTACATCCCGATAATCCGAAATCTGCTCAAACCGCACATTGGTCATTCCTAGTTCCGATCCCTGGTATATGCATGCCGTTCCGCGTAAACTCAAAACCATCAGGGCCAGCAGTTTTGCACTTGCAACCCGGTATTCCTGATCGTTTCCAAAGCGGGAAACCATCCGGGGGAAGTCGTGGTTGTCCAGAAAAATACTAATCCAGCCAGACTCGCCCATGGCTTTATCCCAATCGTAGAAAATGCGTTTTACATCGCTCCAGTCAAAGGGAACCGGGTCAAATTTGCCCAGTGGGCCGTGCCCCAGAAACATGTGATCGAGGTGGAAGATCATGTTCAGTTCGCCCCGGTCATGCCCCACGTAATTGAGCCCCACTTCCTTGGAGATTCCCGGCCCTTCACCCACGGTCATAATGTCGTAGTGCTGCAACACCTTGCTGTACATTTCCTGGATGTAGGTGTGCACCTTCGGACCATTGGAATATACTTTTTCAATGACCTCGTTCAGGGAATCCAACTCAGTATCAGCAAAATCCTGGCGTTTGGAAATCAGAGGAATTACATCCATCCGGAACCCATCTATTCCTTTGTCCAGCCAAAACCGAAGGATGTTGTTTACTTCCTCCCGCACTTTGGGGTTTTCCCAGTTCAGGTCTGGTTGTTTTTTGGTGAATAAATGGAGGTAATATTCGTCGGTAGTTTGATCGTACTCCCAGGTTGAGCCTCCGAAAAAAGACTGCCAGTTGTTGGGTGTGCCGCCATTTTTTCCGGGTTTCCAGATATAAAAATCGCGGTATGGATTGTCTTTTGATTTTCTGGACTCTTCAAACCAGGCGTGTTCATCGGAGGTGTGGTTTACCACCAGGTCCATGATCAGCCGCATGCCCCGCTGATGCAAGCCTTCGAGCAGTGCATCGAGATCGGCCATAGTGCCAAACTCGGGATGGATGTCGTAGTAATCCGAGATGTCGTACCCGTTGTCGTCATTGGGCGATTGGTACACCGGGCTGAGCCAGATGATATCGACTCCAAGTTGGTGCAGGTAGTCCAGTTTTGAAATAATTCCACGGAGGTCGCCAATGCCGTCTCCGTTGCTGTCCTTAAAACTTCTGGGATAGATTTGGTAAATCACCTCTTCTTTCCACCAAATGCGTTTTGAATCTGTTCCCATATCAGGCACTTAATTCTTTTAAATAGTTTTTTAATGCTAAAAATACCCCGTTGCTCCAGCCAAATCCGTCCTGCACGGGATATTCACCGCCACCGGCTTCCAGGGATAGATCTTGTACATTGTATTTTTCCAGGAATTTACCGCTGTTCCGATACACCTTGCTGTTGAGTGTTGTCCATCGGCGTGCGATTTCTCCTGCCAGTTCCTGATGTCCGTATTGATCAAAACCGCAGACTGCCATCCACTGCAGCGGGGCCCATCCGTTTGGAGCATCCCATTGTTGTCCGGTGGTGTATTTGGTAGTTAGCAAGCCGCCTGGAGCAAGCAATTCTTCACGGATTTTGGCAGCCATCTGGTCTGCCTGGGATTGGGTTGCAATTCCAAAGCAAAGTGGAAAAACCGCTGCTGCGCTGACTACTTCCGTCAGTTCCCGGGTTTTAAAATTCCAGTCGAAATAAAATCCGGATTTTTTATCCCAAAAATAAGATTGAATTAATTCACTGCGCTTGCTCGCCTTTTCCTGAAACAGATGCGCCTGCTGCGATTCTCCGGAAAGCGCATATGCTTTAGCGATGGTCTCTTCCAGATGCACAAGCAGGCAGTTTAGATCAACGGGCACAATCTGCGAAGTCTGGATGCTGTTTAGGGAATGTTTGTCGGCCAGCCAGCGGGAGCTAAAGTCCCAACCCGACTCACAGGCAGCCCGAATATCGAGGAATAAGGATTCAGGTTCCCGGCCGCTTTCGTGAGCGAGGTCAACATCGGCTTTGTACATTTCCTGTCGTGGACTGTGAAACTGGTCGTAATACCTATTCAGCACGCCATCGGGCATTTGCACCACGTGCTCAATCGCTTCGCCGGCTTCGGTCAATTGTTCTTCCCCGTTCATCCAAAAGGCGTGTTCCGACAGCAGGGCTGGCAAGAAACGCACAAACACCGCATCGCCTTTTTTTTCGGCCAATAATTCAAGCATAAGTGAAAAAAACGGAGGCTGAGATCGGCCGATAAAATAGCTGCGATTGCCGTTCGGGATATAGCCCACATGCTCAATCAGCCATGCAAAGTTTCCAATCATTCCTTCAATGATGTCCCAGCGTTGGTGGATTGAAAGTCCGAGCATGGTGAAGTAACTGTCCCAGTAATAAATCTCATTAAAACGGCCTCCTGGCACGATGTAGGGATAGGGGAGAGGAATCAATGAGCTGCCCTTTTGTGGTTGATCCGCCTTGCGGTACAAAACTTCCCACAAACTGCGGATGTGCTCTTCCTCGCTTTTATTCAGGTCAGATTGGAAACTTGAATCCTGTTCCTCTGCCAATTCAAAATGGGTTTGGAAGAAGGTACGCAAATCAAAACCGTCCTGATCTTTTTCGCGGTCGTAGGCATCCAGGATGGCTTGTGGATTGGAGCGGGGCAGGGCATCGGAAAGGCGTTTGCCATCTTCCCAAAGGCCACTCAGGTGAACGGCTCGGAATAGGTCCCGATAGATTTGTTCAGGTGTTTCAAAAGCCATGGCTGCGTTATTGAGTACGTGTGAGTCGGTTCAGTGCCGTCAGTGCAACAAGCAGCAAGACCATGGGAATGAGTGTATACATGAAGGCATTTTCACCGCCAACATTTTTGAAGAGGTAGCCAATGAGTCTGGATCCAAGGGTGCCGCCAATGGCAGAAAAAATGATGATGAGTCCGGCCATGGGACTGTGCAGTTTTTTCGGCAGGGCGCTCAGCACAGCCGAGTTGATCAGCGGATATACCGGTGCGAGGAATAGCCCTACAATTGGGAAAGCGTATCCGATCAGGGGGATGTCGGTAAATGACTGTACATCTCCGATATGGGCATTGATGGCTTTTGGTAAAACAAAAACTACCATTGCCATGGCCAATAACATACTCACCAGAACTACCCGGTACCAGGATATTTTTTTGACCAAAATACCGGCAAACAACCGGCCTAAACCAAAGGAAATGGTGAGGACTGCCGTCATCATGATTGCGAGGTTTTCGGGCAGTTTCAGCACCTTTTCATTGAAGGTAGGAAGCCAGGTCATAATGCCTTGCTCTACCATTACATAGAACAGGGCGCTGATTACAAAAATAAGCACCAGGCTTTTGGCCATCAATGCCACCATCTCCCGGAAATCCTCTTTTATGCTGGCGCCCGGAATTTCTGCATCCTTTTCAAATTTGGAGGTAAATAAAAATAGGAACGACAAGGCTGAGAGCAGGGCCAATACCAGGTATACATTGAGCCAGGCATCCGGCGAACCCTCCCGGTTGAAGGCCGGAAACAGGAAATAAGCAAAGGTGATTCCAAACATAAAAAAGCCCTCGATGCTGCTCATCAGGCTGTTGCTCGTGTTGATCTGCACTCAGGAGGCCTATGGTAGAATACACTGAAACCTTGATCAGGGCCAAAGGATGCACCAACGGACAGAAACAGCAATTTGGCAGCCCAAAATGAATTGCCTGCAAACATCCCCAATGCTGCAACCGTTACGATGCCGAGGCCTATTAGCATGGCTTTTTTATAGCCCAGTCTGGGCAGGAACGAGGCAACCAAAAAGGATACAATGGCGATGGGTAAATCCTTAAACAGTTCCAGTGTGCTGGCCTGTACTTCATCGACTCCGTAATTGTTTTGCGATTTCAAAATCACAATGCCCACGCTATTGAGCAGGATGGCAAAAACAAAATAGTTGATGTACAGCGCTATTTTGATTCGGGTAGTTGGTTGCAACATGTTTGTTTCAATTGTTTTCCGGTGGAGCTCCTGTATTTGCAGCCCTTATCACCTGGTTTTATTTTACGCTTATGGTTCGTTTTTCTTTACCTACTCCGGTTATTTTGAGTGATTTCCACTGCTTGGGTAACTGGGTGTTTAGTGTGCTGATACCTTGTTGGTTTACTTCAATCCCGCCCATGCCAAACAGGACAATCTGGAGCATGCCTCCGGCCCCGGTGGCAAAGTAGGGGTTGGTCCCACCGGCTGTTTCGGCCAGTACGCCAAAAGGTGGAACTTCATTGGGCAGGTAACTTTTTTCAAACAACTCAAATGCTTTTTCAGGCTTGTTCAGGCGGGCATATAAAACTGCCAGGATCGCACTGCCCATAGCCGGGCCATCGGGTGCATACCGGGGCTCGTAGTATTCCAGATCGCGCAGAATATTTTGCTCTCCCGATACAATGTTCAGGGGGTAGGCCAGCAGGTTGACATCGGCTTGTTTGATCATCACCCCATCGTACGTTGCATTTTCACGGGTAGTTCCGTCGGGGAATTTCAAAATGGGGATGTTGGCTGCCACATGGCGCCACTCCGGATCTGCAGTCTGTCCGAGTGCTTCAGCGGCTTGCGAAGCAAACTCCAGCACAGTGATTACCATGCCATTGGTAAAGGCATTGTTGTCGATGTTTTCCTGCCATTCATTGGCTCCGATTACATTTTTAATCTCATATTTCCCGGGGCCATTCCGCTCTACCCGGCTCACCCAAAAATCAGCCACCTCTTTTAATACCGGGTATCCCCGGTTGGCAAGCCATTGCTTGTCTTGCGTCACCTCGAAGTATTTCCAAAAAGCCCAGCCAACGGTAGCAGAAATGTGCTGTTGGAAGGGGCCTGTGAGTGCCCAAACCGGTGTGGCTTCCGAGCCGTCTTCTGCCGACTCCCAGGGAAACATCGCCCCCTTGTAGCCGTGTGCAAATGCATTTTGTTTGGCAGCGTCCAGTCGCTCAAAGCGGTACTCCAACAGCGAGTGGGCAATCTCCGGGTGCAATACCAGCAGGGGAGGGTACATCCACAGTTCGGTGTCCCAGAAAACGTGGCCGTTATAGCCAAGTCCGGAAAGCCCCATTGGTGACAGGGAATAAGCGGTGCCTTCCCGGGCGAAGGAATACAAGTGATATAGTGCCGAACGAACGGCCCGTTGCGACTGCAAGTCGCCTTCAATTTGAATATCGCTTTCCCAGAGTTTTTTCCAGGCTGCGCGGTGGGCACTTTCCAGGCGTTGAATGCCCTCCAGTTTGGCAAAAATAGTCAGGCGCTCTGCCTCATTCTGTGGGTCGTTGTGGTGGACGGAGGAGATAGTGGACCCAACTACCGCAAAGCGGTAGCGTTCTCCGGCCTTGAGTTTCTTCCGGAATTTCATCAGGTGCATGTTGAAATCCCAGTCTTCATGAATAATATCTGGCTCAGAGCCATGCGCTTCCGGAAAAATGAAGGAGCTTGAGCAGGCCAGTTTTTTCTTGCCCGGACTAAATGCCACGGAACTCATCAGTGGAATCAAAACGTGTGGCCGGTCGATTTCGGCATAAAAATTCCGTACATCCGCGAGGTGGTCGGGTGCGGTGATGTAATTAATCGGTGTGATCTCTACCGCCTCTTTAGCCTGGATTTCAATGATGCACATGGCTGTAAAAGGCAGGTTGCGGAGCGACATCATTTCCTGACTGATGTGGAGTTTGTTTCCGTAATCGTAGCTGGTGATCAGGCGGGCTTCCTGCATGTCGAGCACCTGTGCGTAATTGGAAATGTCCTTCCGGCCCAGGCGTTTGCCATCCACTTCCAGGTGCATGTTCATGTGACTGAAGGTCTTAAGGATGTTGCTGACCCGTCCGCGCTGGTAATAGTCGTACACACCGTTGAGTACGACATCCTGAACCTTCATTGGCTCGGGGAGAAGCCAAGCCAACCATTCCATTAACTTGGTGATGCCGTAGTAGTTTGCAGGGTCAATCTGGTCGGCGACAATATGCCAGGGCGACTGACTAAAATCCTGTGCCGTGCCCCGAATACTGAATAACACAAACAGGGCTAAAACTAAAAAAGAGGAATTTCTTTTCAATACAATACATACGCAAGTAAATGAGCTTCAATTTTTTAAATCAAAAACGCGCTTAACGGGTGTGCAAACAGATCACACAGGTACTTTAGGTAAGTACCGTCCAACTTGGTTTGGTATGAAGGTATTGGTTAGGAGGAGCAATATAGGGATAAGCCCATAAAACCCAGTAAAACTTTACGGAATATTCTGGCAAATGCCTGGGATCGTCTAGTGTTTGAAACCAGGAATTACTTAGCTGTTTAGTTGCTTGCCGGTACGATTGATCTCACTATTTTCCAGTACCTTTTGGTCTTGAGGGTGGAGTACCACCTGGATCATGGCTCTTCCGAGAATGCTGCTGGTTGTAACGGAGTTCATTCTCCTGAAAAGCGGATAGAAGGGGCGTAAGAGCGTGTACAGAATTTGGTACATGCGCACCTTGGTCTTTACTCCTTTTTCCGGTAAGATCATCCCGGGCCGAAAGGCGTAGGCATCGTTGAAACCTTTGTTTAATATATAATTTTCGGTTTTCCCTTTCACCCGGGCCCACATCAGGGAGCCTTGTTCCGTGCTGTCTGTACCCGTACCGGAAACATAGATAAAAACGGATTGCGGGTTGAGCTGATACAGTTGGTCTGCGAGCCCTTTGGTGTGGTCAAATGTGATTTTGGTGTATTCTTCCTCACTCAGTCCCATGGCCGATACACCCATACAATGAAAACAGGCATCGTAGCCCGCAAGTTGATCGCGAATCGAATCAATTTCCGAATAATCGCCCAGCAAGGCTTCTTTCAATTTGGGATGTTGCAGCGCTATTGGCCGTCGATTGATCACCATGACTTGTTCGACCTGCGCATTTTCCAGACATTCTATTACTGCAGCATGGCCTACCATACCGGTTGATCCTGTTATTATTACCTTCATACAATTTGACTTTTAATCTTGTTTTGGCAGTCCAATTGCCTGCAATATCGGGTAAAATTGGTGGTTCATGTGAACTCTAAAGTTAAATCGTTTTCATCTTCCTCATCGGGATAATCAAACAACGGAGCCTCCACTGATAACCTTACTTGTTCGCTCCGGCCAAGATTTTCAGGAGCTACTTCTCCAGCCAGGTAGGTGCCAAATATCCGATCCCAGAGGATTACAATGTTGATAAAATTACTGCGGGGTTCTTTAAAGCCAACACTGTAGTGCATGCTGTGCACTCCAACAGTAGTGAAGAAAAATGAAAACCAATTAGGTGGTGTTCCTGCGATAAAAACTATAGTAAAGTGAAATATTATCCACAAAGAATAGTTTTTAATATACTACAACATGCTCTTCAAAAATAAGCAGAAATGAACATACATTTGAACTCTTCAAAACTGATTTCTCTACTATTATTTATCTTGATTGGAACAGAATTAACTTCCCAGTCAGATTCATTGATGCATTTGATACAATCTGAAGCATACGGTTTGCCTGATGGAACGGAATTTAGTATTGGAGTTCTGGACCAAGGAGAATGGTTGAAAATGGGTTTTCGGGTACAAGGCGATCAATTAGTGGAGGTAAATAATGCGGATAAAATTTTCGAAATTGGGTCGATAACAAAAACATTTACTGCTTCACTGGTTATGAAACTGCAGGAGGCAGGCTCCTTATCACTAGATCATCCCTTGCAAAAATATTTACCGGTAGAAATGGTACAGGACAGTTTTCAAGGAAAAACTATTACGCTAAAACATGTGATTATGCATACTTCGGGGTTGTCTTCGGGTCCATCTAGCTTTACATTGCCGTATTTAAAAGCCTTAATCTTTTCTCCCAAAAATCCTAATCGGAATTTTAAGGCCAAACATTATTACCGGTACCTCAAAAAATTTACGTTGGATTACGAACCTGGGCAAAATTGGGATTACAACAATGCCGGTTATGGACTTTTAGGTGAAATAATTTGCAATTTGGATGGCATGTCCTGGGAGGAATCAGTTAAGAAAAACATCTTCGACCCTCTTGGTATGCATAACAGTTATTTTAAAATAGATAAAGGGAATAAAAACCAGTTTATAGAAGGTTTAACTTCAAATGGTAAGAAATCTAAACCTTGGGAAATGCATTTTATTAACTCTGCTGGTGCAATTAAATCGACATTAAATGATATGATTCGGTATGCTTCTGTACAGTTAGAGTCCTCATCTGAACAACTCAGTTTTTTAAAAGAAACCCATGACCCTGTAGATTTTAGTGTGAAAATGCCCGATGGTAAACTTTGGAAAGGGAATGCAATGGGCCTGGGTTGGTGGCACAATTTGGAAGATAATCAAAACACATTTATTTGGCATGCAGGATCCTCGGGTGGGTATACAGCATTTGTCGGATTTTCAAAATTAAAAGGAAAGGCTGTGGTTATTTTGTCCAATATTAGTAGCTCACACCCTGCTGCACGTGCTGAAAACCGCATACCTAAACCAATTTTACTGGGACAAAAAATAATGCGTCTGTGAGTGTTGGATTAATGCTTAAAGGTTCCAGACTAACCCCGCTCCTAATTCTATAATTAATCTGCTTTGAAAAATGAAAACACTTCTTCCTCTTTTATCCATCTTTCTGATTACCTGTACCCAAGTAGATTCGTCTAAATCCAACATTTCAAATGCGGATTCTAAAAATGGAACGGGCACTCTTATACCCCAAGTAAACAAGCAGTTTCAGGCTTTTCTCGACCAACTTCCAACCCTTGATTTGCCGATAAAAATCAAAGGCTGTGAAATTGATCATACAGGCCTGATTGATTTTACGGAAACCCCTCCGGGACCATACCTGACGGAACCCTGTTTTGCCGTAGGCCAACTAAAAACTAACGGCACGTATATTTCTATAATCACCTTGGGACTGGCAGATTGCCTGCTTCCCACTATCACCAACTACAAACCATCGGGGGAGCAAATTGACAGCAAAACCATAGCAATTGGCTCCTGCGGAAATGCACCCTGCTTTGAATGTGAGGAGTTTATGACCCTGAAGTCGGATTACACCCTATACACAGCGGATACCATCAAAACCGCTGATTGCGATGCTGAATACAGCCCAATCCCGGGAACAGAGAAAATCAAGGTTGTTTACCGGGAAGGGAGCCTGAAAACCGATGGGAAAATTGTCTTGTCGGAAGAAAAAGAAAAGCAGTTGAAGTGAGGGAGTTTTTTTAAAAGTACGTCCTCCTTCTGTTGGTTTTGAATCAGATCTCAACCTGGCTTTGTTTTTTTTATCTTATTCCAATTATTCCATATTAAAATGGGGCGCTAGCCCTATGGTCTGAGTAGTATAGTGGATACGAAACCATGTTAAGGGACGTAGCCCTGATATCTTCATCCCTTTAGTCCCTGGCATGATATCCAGACGCGTTTCGTCAAAGATTTTATGTTAAGATGTCAGGGCTATGCCCCTCCGTCTTGGTATCCTGATCAAGCTACGAAGATATCAGGGCTACGCCCCTAAATGGCTTCTAGTATAAAATTCCATCGGTTGTTCACAAAAATGAATCTGCATGCATTAAGCAGAGTTAATTCATTCATAAAACCAGTGAAAACATGAATCTTTGGAACACATTAATTGGAAGTTTGAAACGCGAAATTTTTGATGATCAATTGGACTCAGAGGCCCCTGAAGGATATCGGGACTGGGTAAAATTGTCTATCGAAGTAATGAGCACCGATCCTGCAACCATGGAGTTTGATGTACTGAAAAAGTCGCTCATCGCGCGTGGAATTCCGGAAGAGGAGGTAAAGGATTTGCACCTGTTTATTCCCATTGCCTTTGCCAGAACAGTGTATCATCAGGCTACATGGCCGGCCCATTACATAGATTATTTTTCTCCTAAAAAACAGGTTCGAAGAAAATACACGTCGAATCCGCGCTATGTTATCATGAAAGAAGAGGCCACACTTTTTTTAGATGCAGAACCCACTACGGACCAGGTTTTAAATGTTGTCCAACGGAGCGCGGAATACCGGCTAATTCAGGATTTGCTTGCAGAGGGAGGTGAAGTTTGGCATTTGGGATTTACGGAGACCTTAATTCCTCGGTACTAACTATTTCTGATATAGCTGTTTTGGAAGGTGGGCGCGGCTAGTAATTGTTTTTTAGGGAACTCTATACGTGAAATTTGAGTTAATACCATGCTCCATAATTAGAACGTATTTTTTTAACCCATTAAACAGGAATAGCCGCAATGAAATTATCAAAAGCACTTGGAGAAAAGAATCGTCTTGCCAGAAGAATCAAGGAAATTCAAAACAGGATTGTTGCTCATAACAGTTACATCAAAGGAAATACTCCTGTGTATTCTGTTAGCCAATTATTGGAGGAAATGAATTCAACCATCATTGAGTTAACCGATTTGAAAACAAGAATATTTAATGCCAATAAACCCGTTCAGGATAAAATATTCAGACTTGCTGAGTTAAAGTCTGTTGCAACTTTTTTGAGAAAATTAAAAATCAAAGAAGGGAAGGTAGTGGAAGAGAGATGGAATGCTGAGGTGCGTGAATGGGAATCAGAACTCGGTGCCCTGGGGCGAGATAAATTGCTTGATGAAATTGAATCAGAAATAGATTCGATTCAGATTGAATTGGATAAATTCAATTTTGAGACGGAAATATAGAGTCGGGTTCTAGAGCGAAAATTTTAATGAAAATTAAAATAAAATTTGCCGGTTGCAACCTGCTGACAACTGCCCCGAAGCCTCTTAGTAAGCGCTAAAGGAGAATCTGGAAACATCATATCATTAAAGTCGGGTCACCCATGCTGAATGGATGTAATTTGGAGAAAGTATGCTGGCCTGTAAGCCATTAAGGTTTAAGTCGTTCTTTGATTATTCATTTTTCAGGGTTCAACGTTTAGAAGTTCATGATGAAAGCTACCTGTTCACTTATATGTCTGATAGAGTACAGATTCTCCGATTTTTATCCGTATTGATTTTATTCCATTTCATTTCAATAGCTGCATGGTGGGTGCTGGTTTTGGAATATTCCCTGTAAATGGTATTTTTATTCCGCATTAAGTGAATAAAATCCATTTACAATCAAAAAATTATGCGAACCCTTAAAACTACCCACTTACTTGTCAAGGTATCCTTGCTTCTTATTTTAGTAGTTTGCCAAACGGCACTTTTGGGACAAACGGTTTCCTACGATCCGACAAATGCCCTTATCTCAAATCCTGAAAGAGGACTACACAAATATTCCATCACAGCACCTGAATATGCAACTACCCCGGGGTTTAATAACCTTCCTGTGGCTACCTTAACAGAATGGCGAACAGATACTGACAGAGTAACAATTGTCTTTCGCTATTTTCTTTTAGATGCATTTTTGGATTCAGATATAAATTCAGTCTTTCTAGATAATATCCAGACTGACTTTGACAATGTGCGGGCTGCAGGCCTTAAAGTCATTGTCCGGTTTTCATATTCAAATGCTCAAGGCTCCGAACCACAACAACCTGAAAAGGCACAGATATTAAGCCATATTACACAACTTGCACCCATTTTGAGTGCAAATAAGGATGTTATATTTTCCTATCAGGCGGGATTTTTGGGCACATGGGGTGAATGGTATTACACCAATTCATCGGAGTTTGGCACAGAGGATAACATCACTCCAACTCAATGGGCAAACCGAAAGGAATTAATTGATGCCATGTTGGCAGCGACTCCTCTTGAAATTCCAATCCAGGTTCGTTATGTCGGTATAAAGTTGTTTCTGTATGGAGGCCAACTAATTTCAGAGTTTACGGCCTACAAAAACACAGCAAACTCCCGTATTGGTTTTTACAACGATGCCTTTCTAAATGATTACGGTGATCAGGGAACGTACTTTGTAGACAGTCAATGCCAAAATCCCTTTTTTACCAACGACTATTATATGTTGTCAAATGAGTCCAAATACCTGCCTCTGACTGGTGAAACCAATGGACTCAATGCCTGTTCCGGGGGGAATAGGACAAAGCCCTCAAATGCCTTGTTTGAAATGAGCCAAACCCATTGGACAGCCCTTAACAGGGATTATCATCCTGATTTTTGGGAGCAGTTTATTGGTACAAATTTTTACGATGATATTGTAAATAAACTTGGCTATCGGTTTGTTTTAATTTCATCAACCGTTACCGCTCACAACACTAATTTTGATCTGTCATTGACCCTGATAAACGAAGGTTTTGCAAGACCATTTAGGCAGCGGGAAGTTTATTTGGTTTTGGAAAATACCGCAACCAATGAAATTATTGCTGCGCCAATAAACACGGATTGGAGAACCTGGACGAGCTACATTCCAATTACTCAAAATTTTGATTTGGGTATTTCAGGCACTTTTCAATTATACCTTTGGATTCCGGATAGTGACCCAAACTTGGCTATAAATCTGCTTATAGCGTTCAATGTGCAAATTCTGACACCTGGGATTCCTGCGAGGATATACAATAAGTTGCTGCAAACAGTAAGCCTTGAAACGGTAAATACAGCAGAATTATCATCACGCAGACAATTCACAATCTTTCCCAATCCAAGCTCTGAATTCATTCAGGTGAGGTGGGGCGAAGCAGAGAAAGAAACCATTCAAATTCACGATGTGTATGGCCATTTACTTAGGGAAGTTGTATTGTCGGATAATGAAAAAATACAGGTTTCTGATCTCCCTTCCGGACAGTATTTAATTCGTTTGAAATCCGGCGGGGCCCCCATTCATCAATTTTTTAAACAGTAATAGTGTAATTGGAATTATAGTTTACAGAACCCAGTGCACTCCTTAGAAAAATAGGCAATAAAACCTCCAATAAACGATGTTCAAAAAAATAAAACTGACGCTTCTGTTTAGTCTTGTCATAGGAAGCGTACATGGACAACAGGTAGATACATTCCT
Source organism: Saprospiraceae bacterium (assembly GCA_041392625.1). Classification (GTDB taxonomy): domain Bacteria; phylum Bacteroidota; class Bacteroidia; order Chitinophagales; family Saprospiraceae; genus M3007. The sequence goes on from JAWKLR010000003.1 coordinate 203,606, forward strand.
ACAGTTTGTACACGCAAATGAAGAATTATTTTGGGAAATTGTTTCAAAGAACTATCCATTTTCAGAAAATGAAATTGATCAATATTTAGGAGATATTGACTTTTACGATCTTTCAGCAAATGAGCACATAGAGTGGACAGCCGAATTGATAAAAAAGTATGAGTCCCGGTTATTTAAAGAAAGTACCTTTCCAAGAAACAAAGGAGTGCGATGGGATGAACCTTTAATTAGGGAATTTCTAGATCGGGATTGGTTTAACTGGAGCGAATTGTATTTCAACAGGGAATTAACCATTTCTAAAAAGTTATTTGAAGAAAATAAGCACAATTTTGTCAATCTAAATTTCCTGATAAGAGAAACGACAGATAGCGTGACTTTCTATTATAAACACCCATATCTCCAGGAAGAAATGGATGTTGAGAGTTTTTTGACAAAATACAACCATACTCAAGATTCCACCTGGTCATCTAACTCTAAGGAAGTAAAGAAATATTTTGGTCAGGATATAAATACAATACCACTTGATACATTGTCCAAGTATAAAAATGTATTTAACTGGTACACGATGACAAGGTGTTATGAGATAAACTGGACGTGGAATATGTTCATTCGTCATTTCCACGACTTAGAAAAGCGAATAATTCCTGACAATAATTCAATTTATCAATCATTGTTTGAACCGCGACTGGACTCCATATCACTTTCGCGTTTAGCCCGGGAGTTTGATCAGAAAGTTCGATATTTCAAGTTGGAAGATGGAGATGATCAGTTTGGAATGACCCCTGATATAGATCTGGTGGCACCCATTAGGAAATACCACGTACGGGAAGTTTTCAATTTTGGAGATACACTTCCAACTTCCTTACCAAATTATAAATATAAAATTGGGGTTTCTCCTATTGGGCCAAAGCGGTTTTTGGATATTTTGTTTTTTGAACATGGTTATAGGTTCCCCGGATTCATTTGTTCGGAAAAAGTAAAATCAATATTAGAAGCACACGCTATTTCTCAGCATGCTTTCTATCCAATAACTGTAACCCTGGAGTCGCAGTGGTATGGAACAGACACCTGTTCTTATTTTCTGTTTGTAACAAATAATGCGTCACTGCTTTCTGAATTAAAGCCAGAGTCAATTCAATTCAGGATCTCTCGCAATCGGTATGCACTGGATGGAATTGACTCCACCCTTGTGGACTCCCTAAAAATTAAAAGTCTGCACGATTTCCAACGATATATTGGTCGTTGGCATCGTTTTGGCGAGTACCGGTACAGAGAAATTGCCCAGATAGCGTTACAAAACCAATTGGATTTACTGACCATCAGAGGCGATGATATTTTTATATCCGAACGATTGATGTATGCCTTAAAGGACGCCAATATTACGGGCATTCGGTTTAAAAAAGATTATTCCAAAGAATGGTTTTTTGATCATCCTACCCCAGAAAAAATAGAAGGCCTGAATCCAGAGCGTTATTTTAATCCGAAAATTAGCGATCTGCAAAAGACAGTTGAACAGTATAAACTTGCAAAAGAGCGGCAGGTTCAACTCGCATCAAACCACAATTTTGTTTCTGACTACTACAAAGATCTGGATAGGAGCAAACTCGATTCTACAGAATTAAAAATAATAGACCTGGAAATTGAGTGGAATGTGGTCCTTCCGGATGTATACCGCAACTATTTACGAAAGAATACCTTCCCAAAATTCGGTCGGGAGTTCCGTGAATGGGGATTTGAATTTGTACCTATTGATCGGCTGGAACAAGTCCACAAAGAATGGTATAGATATGTGCCCCAGACCTTCCGGGGTGTTCTTTTTGCAGAAAATGGGATGGGAGACTATCTAGGATTATTACTTGACCCCGATTCTGATTTCAAACTGTCAGATACAATTTACATGTTCGATCATGAATACGCGGGTGTGGTTCGTTCGGTTCAAATGAAGTGAAGTGGTGCTGGAGTCATGCATTTTTTCTCATTTCCAAAAGAAGGACTATCTTGAGGCATTCAAGCATCTATTGTGCCCCCGCTTTGTTGCCCAATGATCAATTTGTAAACCTTCTTTGAGATTGGACAAAATGAAAACAGAGAACTTCAGCAAGTTTAAGATTCCACATGTATTTATTTTCCTGTTTTGGATTATCATACTGTGTTCCCTACTTACTTATGTGATTCCTAGCGGAAGCTTTGAACGAACCAAGAGAGACTACGGCAAAATAACGCAGACGGTTATTGTGCCCAATAGCTACACAGAAATCCCCAAGCACTATTCCCTGAAAGCAGCCGTGGTTGGGGAGGAGCTGGAAGGGAAGTCAAGTCCGGTTTCGGTGCTTGGGATACTCAGTGCAATACCCAGGGGACTTGCCGATTCGGCAGTATTGGTGTTTTACGTGTTTATTATCGGAGCGGTTTTTACACTCATTCATCGAACGGGAGCAATCAATGCATTCCTTTTCTTCCTGATAGATGCCTTTAAAAACAGACCCACGCTGCTGCTGTTTCTGGTGTTTATGACCCTGTTTTCAGGCTCCTCCTTTATGGGGATCGGGCCGGAAACCATAGCGCTCCTACCGGTATTTCTTTTTCTTTCAAAGGAAATGGGGTACGACCGAATGTTTGGTTTGGCCTTATTGAGTGTGCCCGTGTATCTGGGGTGGAGTTCGGGTGTTTCCAATCCGTTTACTGTTCAGATTGCTCAAATAATTGCGGAACTTCCGATCGGTTCCGGAATAGGATTTCGTTTTATTTTATACGGAGTTTACGCCGCGCTTGGCTTTATTTTTCTCATGCGCTATGGCGATCGGGTGAAGAAAAACCCGGCACGCAGTCTGATGAAAAACGATCGGTTTGATTTGAGCGAATTCGGGAATTTTGAAAAACAAAAGTTGGAACGAAAGCATCTATTTATTCTGTTGTTTTTCGTCTTGTCGTACGCTGCGATACTCGTGGCCGTCCAGACCATAGGCTGGGGGCTGATTGAGATGAGTGCCGGTTTCATTGGAATTGTAATCGTCGTCGCAAAGATTGCGGGTATGAGCGGCGATGAGGCAATGGAAGGCTTTACCGAGGGCTTGAAAATTATGATCGTACCGGCTCTGGTAGTTGGTGTAGCACGCGGTATCTCCGTGGTACTTAACGAAGGGATGATCATTGATACGATTTTGCAAGATGCCAGTTCTGCACTGCTGACTATGCCCAAAGTAGCTGCTGCAGAGGGCATGCTGGTTTTCCAAACCATCCTGAATTTTTTCATTCCATCTGCATCCGGCCAAGCCCTGGTTTCGATGCCGCTGATGGCTCCCTTGTCGGATATCCTGGGAATCTCGCGTCAGACGGCAGTCCTCGCCTACATGCTGGGCGACGGGCTTTCGAACCTTATCATCCCAACCAACGGTGTATTGATGGCCATGTTGGGCTTGTCTAATGTATCCTTTGAAAAATGGTTTAAGTTTGCCTGGCCCTTATTTCTCATGAGTATGGTGCTCGCTTTTCTGTTTATTGCGGTGGCAATTGGGGTGGGGTATTGATGGCGGTACCATGTGGATAGATGATGTAAACAAGCTTGTAATTCATTGATATTAAATGGCATACAAACAACTTAAACTTTGGTTTGACAAGGAACTTGCAGAGCAATTAGCTCACAAAATCCAGGAGGTAGATTCGTCGTTTGATTCGGATCAATTTGTACATAGGGTTGAGCAAAATCTTGATTCCCTGGAACTCAAAGACAGGGTCGAAAAAATTGCAGATGAATTATATCGTGGCTTTAATTCGGATTATCAAACCGGTATTTCGCACTTAATCCAAATTTTGGGGCCGGAAAACGACAAGGAAACCGGAATGTTTCTTGCCTACTATTGGATCATGCCGATTGCCAAGTTTGTAGAAAAATATGGTTTGCAGAATTTCAGTTTGTCTATGCAGGCCATCGAAGAAATCACCAAGCGCAATACCGGTGAATATGCGATCCGGCCATTTATTGAACAGGATATGGACCGGACCCTGAATCAAATGAAGGAGTGGTCTGCAAACCCCAATCGACACATACGGCGGTTGGCCAGTGAAGGTGTGCGGCCAAGGTTGCCCTGGGCAAAAAAGCTGGATGTTTTTATCAAGGACCCAATGCCTATTCTCCCGATTCTGGAAAAATTGAAAGACGATCCATCCAAATACGTCCAAAAATCCGTTGCAAACTGCCTGAATGATATCCTAAAAGATAACTATGAAATTGGGGTAGAACGGATCAATAGTTGGGATTTCAAAAACGCAGGCCCGGAACGCAAATGGATCATCAAACACGCCCTTCGGAATCGGATTAAGGCCAAGGATGAATGGGCGATGGGTGTGTTGGGGTACCCAAAATACTAGTGCAAAATGAAAAAAGAGATATTTATTCTAGCCTTCCTTTTTCTGGTTGCTCCTCTCTCTTCTCAAGTCATTTACGTAAATAAAGATGCACAAGGGCTGAATGATGGGAGCAGTTGGAACAACGCATATACAGAACTTTACGACGCTGTAGAGGCAGCAGAGTATGGGAACAATATCTGGGTAGCCGCTGGAACCTACAGTACCGAATTAGTTTTGCCAGTTGATCTCTACTTACAACGATCTATCAAGCTGAAGCCCGGTGTAAAACTATTTGGAGGGTTTCTTGGTACCGAGTCTTTATTTCAGGAGCGCGACTGGGATTCGAATGAAACCATAATAACCGGATACAACGGATTGTATGAGGACTCCAATGTTTTTTATTGTGAAGGGACAGACAGCTTAACTACCTTGGATGGTTTTACAATTCGGGATGGGACATCAGCAATTAATCCTGCCATTTTTTCTTGTGATGAATTTGAAAACCAATTCCGTTGTGTAGGTGGAGGTATATACCTCTATAGTGGGGACCCTGACTTTCCAACCCAATTGCAGATAAGGAACTGCAAATTCACAAATAATTATGCAATCGATGGTGGAGCAATAGCCGCATATTTCAAGGATGGCTCTGGAGGATTAATCATTGAGAAGTGCATTTTTGAAAAAGATACATCAGAATCCGTCGGGGCAAGCATTGCGATTCTTACTGGTGTTAATGATCAAAAAATTTTTCGAATTAACGATTGTAATTTTCAGGAAAACTATTCTTACCACGGTGCTGCTGCGATCTTCCTGAACAATATCAATCCAAACCTGGATTTTGAAATACACAACTGTCGATTTACGAACAATAAGACCAGGAATTCTAGTGCTGCAATTTCGCTGCAAAGTTACTCTGAAACAAAAAAAATCCTTATTGAAAACTGCCTCTTTCAAGGCAACCAAACTGAACTAGGCCCATTAGTCTCAGGAACAGGAGGAGCATTATTAGGTGCAAACTTCAGGCTAGTTAACTGTGCTTTTATTGAAAACAAGGCAAACTGGGGCGGAGCGGCGCAAATTTTCGATTCAGAAATTATTGGTTGTTTTTTCCACAAAAATCAGGCTGAAAGGGAGGGAGGAGCAATTAGAGGGGCAGATTTGAAGTTGACAAATTGCACGATCATTGAGAATTTTGCAGTTGAACGTGGTGGGTTTCTAAGGTCAATGGCCAATACTTCCACCCGTGACACAATCATAAATTGTATATTTAAAAATAACAAATCGGAACAGGGCGGTGATTTTATTGATGGGGTGTTCCCGGCAACTATTTATATGGCAAACAGTGCAGTAGATGCAGCGGACTGCGATGAACTTTTGGCTATGAGTACTCCCCCCAGCGATTTTCTAACTTGTGGGCCAGGAATGTACTTTAACATTGACCCCATGTTCCATGACGAATCAAATGGAGATTTCAGATTAAAGGCCTGTTCACCATTTATAGATGTTGGAAATGACCTTTGGCCTATTCAAGCAGATTTAAATCTAGACCTGTCAGGCAATGAAAGGGTGCAGAACGATCATGTTGATCTTGGCGCCTGGGAGACCACTAAAATTGACTATCAAGCATCCATAATGGATATTAGTTGTTTTGGGCTACAGAACGGCAGCATTTCAGTTGATCCTTTGGGCGGATTCGAACCCTATAGTTTCACTTGGGCCAATGGATCAATGGATAGCATCTTGACAAATCTTGGACCAGGTCAGTTTGGATTCACCATCACTGACATTGATGACTGTGAGTTAGCTTCCTCTGTGAATATTGAGGAACCAGATCCAATTGAATTTACTATTATAAAAATAGATAATACTAGCAACACTATGCCGAACGGTTCTGCCTCAATTGATAGTATCATGGGAGGCGTCCAGCCGTTTAGTTATGAATGGAATACAGGTTCGGAAGAAATGCAGATAAATGAACTAGCCGAAGGTGTGTATACACTTACCGTTACCGATAACAATGGTTGTTCAAGTACCCAGGAAGTCTATATTGATTTTATTACCAAGACTGATCAATTGGAGTCAACTGATTACCTAATAGAACTGTATCCAAACCCCGCAAATCAAAGTTTTTATATAGAAGTACCTAAAAGCAAACGACTGGCAGAGCTACGATTGTATTCTGCTTCTGGTGGAATGGTTTTAGAAAAAGATGCAATTACAGGGGGGCAGGGAATTCAAGTAGCAACGCGAGATATACCTGTTGGATTATATGTTTTACAAGCCATCTTCGAGGATGGAATAGGCCAGTCAATCTTAGTTTCAATTAAACATTGACTTTAAAAGTGAGCAATTTTTAACCATGAAAAATACCCTTGCCATTTTACTATTAACCACAGCTCAATGTGCACTAGCCTGTAGCTGCGATGATTCCCTCGTCGATTTACCGGTTAAAGAAATGGGATGGACTCAGAATGCGTCTGAGGGTTTGTCTGGCCTGTCGGATTTAATTTTTACGGGTATTTTACTTGAAGTAAATGTGGTAGAGGAAATCCACCAGGGATACCTTTTTAATGAAAGAAAGGTCCGACAATATGAACTCGTTTTTCAACAAATAAAATTCTACAAAGGAGACTCCTCTGATATCCTGAAAATACGAACAAATATGGGTAGTGATGCCTGTGGTTTCGGTGCTAAACTACATACAGAATGCCTGATTTTTGCAAATAAAAGTGAGCGAGGGTATTATTACACGTACCGGTCTGATTGTTGTAAAAGTATTTCCAAGGTTGAAGATGAAAAGCGGTATGCTAAATACACCCAATTCATGGAGTCAATTTTAAATATGATTGATGGAGAATATGTTTTTTATCAGTCAAAATCCTATTGGAGCGGAGGACATCCAGATCGGGCGGATACCTTGGAGGCTATGCGTTACACCATTCGGAATGGAAAGTTTGAAGGAAGTTGGCTGATTAAAGATAGAAGTGGGCGGATACTGGAAAAGGGGGAATACAAAAACGGACTAAAGACGGGAGTTTGGCTGGAAGTTTCTTATTCTGATAGTCCACTCGAAGCATGTGAAAGGCAAAAAACCACTGAAAAAATTAGTTACCGAAATGGGGCTCCAATGAAAAGCCTTGTCACTATTCAGGATGAACAGTTTTCTTTGGAGGAGCCATTTGGATACCGAACTGTCCGAAAACAAAAAATAAAAAAACGATATTCCTACCTTAGTGTACCCAACCCTCTCCCAAACTCGCAAAAACATGAATAAACCAATACTCCTGCTTTTACTATCCTGGATTTCCATCCAGTTGTCGGCCCAGGATTTTAAACTCCAAGACACCCTGGTTGATGTGGGGACCCATTCCCTGAATTTTTCAATTGTACAAGGAACGGGGATTCCGATCTTATTTGAAAGTGGGGCAAGCAACGACGGCAGCGTATGGCAACCCATCCTGAAAGATATCCATGCAATTACCGGAGCAACTTTAATTACCTACGACCGGGCAGGATTTGGGAAAAGCGGATTGGATCGAAGCACATCCGACTTGTCCAAACACGGAATTGAAGCCGGGGTAGATCAACTTGAACAGGCTTTGCAGAGCCTGGGTTATTCCGGAGAAATCATGTTGGTGGCGCACTCCTACGGCGGGTATTATGCTTATTTATATGCGAATCGAAATCCGGATCGGGTGAAAGCCCTTGTGGCAGTGGATATCGTCCATGACTACCACACCGAAGGATTTGCGCAGAAATTGGTTGACAGCATGACGGATCAAATCCAGGAATGGGAAACCGGCAATCCGGGTATGTTTTACCTACTCTCTACGCTTACCAATGCTGCGGATATCATGGCTCAAATGAAATTTCCTGAGCACATTCCTGTGACGGATCTTTTGATGGATGCTCCGTTTAGTAGTTTTCAGGAAGAGTCTGACCGCTGGGTGGCGGCCCATAAGAAATTCTGGGAAACCCACCCACGGGTAAACGGCATCTTGGCCAACAATACCGGACATTACATCTGGAGAAGCAATCCTTCCCTGGTTGTATTGGCTATTTCCAATCAGTATGCCGAGGTAAGTCAAAACCCAGCGATTTACCAGCGTGCATCCGAATATTCTATGGCTGCATTCAATGAAAACATGAAGGAGTTGTATTCAGAACCGGCACTAAATAGCTGGGGATATTCTTTACTCAGTCAGGATGACTTGGAGCCAGCCTTGAAGGTATTTGAACTCAATTCGCTGTTGTTTCCAAATAGTTTCAATGTTTATGACAGTCTCGCCGAAGCGCTTTTAAAAGCGGGCAAAACCGAACGAGCCATTGCGTTGTATGAAAAATCCATTGAGTTGAATCCTGAAAATGAAAACGCAATCAATAAACTGAAAGAAATTCGAGCCCAGTTGGATGTGGATGATGGTTCTGACCACTAATCTGTTAAGGTTGCATGTTTAGCCTGGATTGAATCTTAAATGAGCACATAAAGTTCTCTCAATATCCCTATTATTGCAAATCCGTTTGTCGAACTAGAGAACAATCTTGCTGAGAACAACCTATTCCCTTGTTTGTATCTGCATTTTTCTGCTGCCAGCACTGCAGGTCGCAGGGCAAGATTTTATAGTTAGCGAACAATCGTATGGAGTAGAGGAAGGCCTGCCACACCGGGAGGTAAACACCATTCTCCAATGTAGCCGGGGGTTTATCTGGGTGGGGACCCCACAGGGTATCAGTCGTTTTGATGGCCACGATTTTAAAACCTTCAATTCCAGAACGGATACGTTTCAACACAACAACATCTGGCGAATACTTGAGGATGCGGATGGCTGGTTTTGGCTGCTGCCTCAGCCGCCTTTTCAGGACTTTGATATTTGGCACCCGGTTACCCGAAAGCGGACCACCTTTCTCCAAAAGTTTGGTGCTAACCAGGCCCTGCCTTCAGCGCACCCGGCCGGCTGGATTGTTTCTTCTACCGATCAGACCCTGCTGGCGGAATTGAATCCACAACAGATTTTTACCTACCACCCCAAACGCGGTGTTCAGGTGATTGATTTGAAGGATGTTGCCTTGTTCGATTTTGCAAATAGTAAAAACTTTGGCCGTCCATTAATCGCTGCCGGCAATACCATTTGGGCCTTTACTGATAAAAATGAACTAACCGAACTGGACTGGAAGGGCCAAAAAAAACAACAGTTTTCGGAGGAGCATGTTCTTCAGTTCAATCGATCGATTCACAGCGATGCATTTCCATTTGTTTATTTTGAATGGGATTCCGACAAGCGAATGAGTACACAGGGATACCTGATTGATCGGGATGGAAAGCGGCAAATGCTTTCGACAAGTTATTACTACCCTATGGTTTTACCCGGGGCAGGAGTGCAGGGGATTGGGCAGGATATCCTGTACGATGATTATTCCTTTTACACACTTGACGGGAAATTAATTTACAGCTTGTCTCATGCAAAATCCCGAAACTCCAATAGTACACACCGCGCTTTTTTTCTCACGGAGCAAGGTTATTTGTGGGCTGGAAATGATTTTGGATTGCATAAAATCAGCATGCACAAAAATCCATTCAGGAACTACCTGACCCAAGTGGGTGAAGAGCGAAATGCAATTCGAGGGATTTATGCCGATGAGGATTACATCGTATTGAACGTCGAGTCTATGGGCCCTTCGATTATCAATCGCTCAACCGGGGCTGTTCGTAAACTGGATTTTTCCAAAAAAGGCTATGGGAATGAAGCCCTGACCAATTTGGCTGATGGTCGAATCGCCTTTGGTCAGTCAAATGAATTGGACTTTCTGGAAATTAAAGCGGGGGATGTGAAGCCCTGGCCGGTAGGTCGTTTTCCATGGGCTATTTTTCAAGTTGAAAAAAATACCGTTTGGCTGGGAACAGAATCCGGTTTGCTGGTTTTTGATCTTGAAAAAAATACAAGTCGGGAGTACGAAAAATACAATGATTTTGATGCCTTGCGGTCTGCGCATATTACTTATATCGGACCAAGCCGGGATAGCGCTATCTGGGTTTGTTCAAACAAGGGGTTGTTTAAGGTTGATCCAAGGCTGGGTGTGCTCGCTCAATATGCAATACAAAGTAAGCGTGGAGTTCAATTACCCCATGATGTTATTTATCATTTTTATGAGGAACATGACGGCACCCTGTGGCTGGGCAGTGGCGGTGCCGGATTGATTCGATTGGAGGCCGATTCGCAGAAAGTGACCCAGTTTACCGCACTTGACGGACTTTCCAATGATGTAATTTATGCTGTATATCCCGATGAAATGGGCAACCTTTGGTTGAGCAGTGACCAGGGCATCATGCGATTTAATAAAGAAACAGAATCCGTACAAACCTTCCTCACAGCAGACGGACTTCCGCACAATGAGTTCAATCGGATTGCCCACTTTCAGACAGAAGGTGGAGAACTTTTTTTCGGGACGATCAGTGGGGCCACATCATTTTTTCCCGCCGATTTGAAGCATATTGAGGAAAGCATGGAGCCACCACTCCGGATAACGGCATATTTCCAATTTGATGGAAATAAAAACCGGATGGTGGAGCGTACCAAGGAATTATTGGAAAACAGGGCGATCGTGTTGAGCCCGGACGATCGGTACTTTCGACTGGAACTGGCATTGCTCAATTTCCAGGAGGTATCAAAAAATCGGTTGGCCTACCGTTTTGTTGGAATGGATGAAGCCTGGGAATTTACTTCAGATCGGAGTTTGAGTTTTGGTCGTTTGCCATACGGGAAATATGAGTTGCAGATAAAAGCGCAGGATGCGCGTGGACATTGGTCCTCGAATGAACTTCATATTTCTGTGTCGGTGATTCGTCCCTTTTACCTGCAATCCTGGTTCATTGTCTTGTTGGTGTTTAGTTTGCTGGCAGGTGTTTTTGTATTTTATAAAAGGCGTACCAGCCAGTTGCGACAGCGACAGCGGGAACTGGAGCAACTGGTTGCAGACCGGACCCGGAAAATCAGAGAGGATAAAGAAATTATTGAGCAGCAGGCAGAAGAGTTGCAGTCGCTCGAAAAACTGAAATCACGATTCTTTGCAAACGTGAGTCACGAATTGCGCACCCCGCTTTCCTTGATGATCGGTCCTTTGAACAGCATTCTGAAAAAGGATCCGAACCGCCCTGAAAAAGAACGCCAACTGTTGGAGTTTGTTCGCAACAACAGCCAGCACCTGTTGAAACTTGTAAATGATCCTGGATCTATCCAGGTAGAAAGTGGACGTATGGAGGTGAAAGAAGAACCTGTGAATTTCCTGGAATTCTTACAACCGCTTGTTTCGCAGTTTAGCTCCTTTAGCGATAGTGAATCGGTAAAGATGGAATTCGATTACCAATTGAATGCTGCTCTTGCCATCCAGTTGGACACAAATAAATTTGAAAAAATTGCCCACAATTTTCTGTCAAATGCCATTAAGTTTTCGCCTGCGGGTTCGGTGGTCAAATTTACTGTCAGAGAAAAAGATGGTCAATTGTTGATCTGTGTTTCCGACCAGGGACCGGGTATTCACCCCGAAGATTTGCCATTTATTTTTGACCGTTTTTATCAATCCAAACACTCAGATTCTTCAACGCAGGGAGGGACGGGAATTGGGCTGTCGCTTGCTGCAGAACTGGCGGCGTTATTACACGGAAAAATATGGGCAGAGAGCGAACTTGGAAAAGGGAGTGCTTTTTATTTCCAGTTTCCCCAAAAAGAGGCTGTCGGTTATTTTGAGCCAAGTGCTGCCCAATCCTTAGAGGAGCATGCAGCAACAAAAAAACCAAAGCCGTTACAAGTAGTTGATGGGCAGAAAAAAGAACATACCATCCTGATTGTTGAAGACAACTCGGAACTACGCGCTTACATGCGTTTGCTTTTGGAAGATAACTACCATGTCTTGACCGCAGAAAATGGACAAGTCGGCTGGGAAATCCTGCAGTCACGATCCGCTGGAAATCAGGTGGAGGGGCAGCCGGTTGATCTGATCCTGAGCGATCTCATGATGCCGGTGATGGATGGGTTCGAGTTGCTGGAGCATTTAAAAGGACATGCCTTATTTCGGCATATTCCGGTAATCATGCTCACTGCACGGGCAGATATGCGGGTAAAATTGAAGGCGCTGCGCATCGGTGTAGATGATTACCTGACCAAGCCTTTTGTAGAGGAGGAGTTACTCATTCGCATCCAGAACCTGTTGAACAATTATCAGGAGCGGGTAAAGGCACTCTCGGATAGCGCTCCTGATGAGGAAGACTTAATCAATGAAAAAGCAAATTTGGCAGCAGTAGATGCAGCCTGGCTGGAAGAAGTGGAGGCTATTTTTTCAGAGGTGATGTCGGATTCCCGGTACAACCTGTCCTGGATGGCTGAAAAGGTAAACCTCAGCGAACGTCAATTCAACCGGCGACTCAAACAACTCACCGGACTCACCCCCAATAATTACTTACGGGAATTGCGTTTGCAACGCGCAAAAGACCTCCTGCTTGATGGCACCTATGGTTCGGTAAAAGAGGTGGGATATGCAGTAGGGTTTTCAAGCACCAAGTATTTTTCCAACCTTTTCCAGGAGCGGTTTGGGGTACTTCCTTCCGTATATCAGCGGTAAGATTCATTGTGCGTGCTTGGCTAATGGCTAGTACCACAAAGTACAAGCGGCCAGCAACAGGTTATTGTACTCTGGTAATAGGATAAGAACAGATGCATAGACCGGGTACCATTGGGTGTCCGGTCATTTTTTTAGCCACAATTAGCTACACGCTTGATCAACCAAGCTATCAGGCAATTCCATTCCCAATATTTAAATATCTTTAGCCATGTTTAATTAAAATCAGTCCTTGAAATGAATCAAAATGAACTTTCCGAATTGACGGATACAGAGTTGTTGGAAAAAGCCAAAAAGATGAAAAAAAGTGAAATCTATTCAGCCCTGACGATAGGCTTCATGATTGGTATTGTATTTTTTAGTGTAGTAAAAAACACCTGGGGCTTGGTCACGCTGATTCCATTGTTTTTTATCTATAAAATGCTGAATAAGCCGGATGAGAATAAGGCCTTGAAGGAGATTTTGAAGGAGCGGAATTTAGGCTAATCATGCATCCCCAAAACCTACTTCCGTTTTTGCTTTTTATTGCATCCTGCATGCAAAAGGAGCCCTCTGACAGTCATGGTAAAAAAGCCTGGATAGATCAATTGCCTGTATCAAAAACCATAACAGCAATTGAAACGGATTCAATGGGAAAGGGCTTGGATACACTGTCAGTTGAGTACCTGAAATTAGATGACCAGCATCGAAAACGGTACAGCAAAAAAATCAATTGGATAGATAAAGAAAAAACAGTCCGGATAGATTATTTCAGTCCGGATGGAACCCTGTTTTTTCAGGAAGTTTATCTCACGGAGGACATACTATTTGCACGTTTTGAAGCACACAGTTAAATTCAAAAGGGCTGATTGATAAAGCATTTCACATCGATTATGAACGAGTTTCTATTGATACAACTACCATTTCTATTTCCGTGAATTTTATCCAAACGGGTCGGTGAAAAAATGATTGAAACAACCGGAGAGCATAAGATAAATAGCCTGGCGTCAGAAATTTCCTACAATACGTTTTCAAATCCTGTTACAGAAGTAACAACAGAAAATGGTGACACCTGACTTTACAAACCTGGGATTACCAAGATACTATACTCCCCAAAAGTGTTCTCACTAATTATCAGACGGATACGACACAAACCATTTATGTACCTACCCGGAAACCTGCTAAATTGTGAAGAGAATTATATATTTGAAAGCGGCACATTTGTAAAAACTAAGGAAACAACCTATTTCTACAATGAAGACTATGAAAAGGTAAAAGCAATTGAGCGGGATGTACGGACAGGGGAGCGGTATATTAAATATCTAATTGAATTATAAGCCACCCCAATCATTAAAGCGTGCCCGACACCAGCATCTGGTATCGGGCTTCTGCCTTTCAAGCAATGGTTGTTTTAACACGTTGCTTAATAGCTCGACTGTCCTTTTGGCGTAAGCCCGTTCGGGATAATCAGTCGAATCAGATCGATAAACCAGCCAATACCAAACAGCCCTGCGGTGAACAAATACAGGATGCCCAATCCGGTATAGCCAAGATAAAACCGGTGGATTCCAAGTCCGCCAACAAAAATACAAAGCAGCAGGGCTACCAATTGACTTCTGCCGCTAGCAGTTCCCATGCCACTTTTTGCTTTTGCTTTAACTACAGGCAGGAGCAATTTTTCTTTTAGAGTGAGTTTTCTGCCCAACTGGTTTTCGAGCGTTTTTTTGTTCAGTTTACCTTTTTCAAGGGTTTGTTCCATTACTAGCTCGTAGAACTGCTTATGCTGGCCAGACTCTGGTGTGGTGCCGAAGTACAAAAAGCAGAAACAAGAGCGCGCTTACTAGTGCGTAAAATTTGGTTTTCATACGTTTAAAATTGGTTAAAAAGGAATGCATTTTGAAATTTAGATGTGCTATATATTCTTCAAAAAAAAGAACCTACTTCCCTCTTCCCAGCCATTCCAGTGCCCGCCGAACGCTTGTATCACCATCTGATAAAGGCTCTGCCACAAATGGCAATTCCTCATCCACATCCACATATTCTTTGTAGACGGTTCCGTTCCGATCTTTGTAATAACTAACCGTCAGGATCATTTTGGTTGCTTCATCCAGTTCGGTGAAGTCGGTGACGGTTACCAGTCCAATGGTTTTATGACCGAAAAATCGGGTGTGTTTTCTGCCTTTAAACATGACGGCTAATGCTTCCCCGGAACTGGCAGTGTACAGGCTGGTGAGAATGGCCACCTTGGGCAGTTTTTTCATCGGGCATCCTTCCTCTAATTCCACGTGGTATTCATCGTAGTAAAAATCATCGTTCTCAATTTTCCAATCGGAAGACTCCTGTTGGGTCAGTCCTTCTGAGCCACCAACATGCCCGTTTCCAATGATCGGCGCTATTCCCTCCGCCATGGGCATTAGGTTGCCGCCGCCATTGTAGCGCAGGTCAATGATCCATTTTTGGGCACCCGTATCGACAAGTTCGCACACAGCATCCTGAATGCCTTTTGCCATTTGAACATTATCGCCTGTTGGCATGCCTACGATGCGGACGTAGCCTACATTTTTTTGAAGCAACTCCGTGTGGAATGCATATACCTGGCCCGACTGCACTTTGTTGTAAATACTTGGGTCAAATCCGTTTTGATGCGGCTTGGGCTCCCCGAAGTAGTACACAACAGACTGCCAGTTGTACAGAATCCGTCCGTGTTCATCCTGGAGGGCTTCAAACAAGTGGCTCATGGCCGGAAATAAATCCGGAATGCTGTCGGCATCCTCTGCAAGGGCGTACACCTGCAAACGCAAACTATCCCAACTCACACTGTTTCGGTACAGCGAAGCGGATTCAGCATGGTTGATACATAGATCGAGAACGGATTTGGTGTGTTCGTTTTTCTGTGCAATTGCCTGAATGGAAACCAGCAAAAGCAAAAGGGGCAGGACATGTTTCATGTGGGCTGATTTTAGATAAAATGGGGTTGCATTTTGATACATCCGCCTAAATGTAAGGGATTTAGAGGCGCTGTGTTAAAAACCAGCATGTCTTTTTATGAATTGTACCGGTCATTAAGTGATGAATCCGGCCTCTTTACTTGGTGATTCCCTGAATTGTAGTACTTTCGCCGCCTTTATTTTCACATGGGTAGCTCCATTGGATGTTGATATCCGATTTTATCCTGTTTTCCTGTTCCGGGAAAATTCCATTTTGAACAAGTTCTCGCTTTCCGTACGCGTTTCCAAATGCGTGCTAAAGGCATGTTATTAAAATACAAAACTGTCTTTAAACCCTGGGTGCCAGAACCTGAACACTTTTTTATGAAAAAATATTTAAACCTCTTTGATTTTCAACAACAGGTAGATTACAAAACAGAGGTGTTGTCTGGCCTGACTGTTGCTCTGGCACTGGTGCCCGAAGCAGTGGCTTTTGCAATGATCGCGGGATTGTCTCCGCTTACCGGCTTGTACGCTGCTTTTGTGATGGGGATTGTAACTGCTCTGCTCGGAGGGCGTCCGGGAATGATTTCCGGAGCAACCGGGGCAGTTGCTGTTGTGATTGCTTCACTGGCCCTTTCTCACGGTCCTGAATATGTATTTGCTGCCGTTGTTTTGGCTGGAGTTATTCAGGTGCTTGCTGGGGTGTTCCGACTTGGGAAACTGATGCGCCTGGTTCCACATCCGGTTATTTTTGGTTTTGTAAATGGTCTGGCCATCATCATCTTCATGTCTCAATTGACTCAGTTCAAGGATGCCAGTGGGCATTGGCTGACAGGACAAGCACTTTACATCCTACTTGGTTTGGTGTTTTTAACCATGTTGATCATCTGGGGTTTACCCAAACTAACCCGGATTATTCCTGCTTCACTTGCCGCAATTTTAATTGTATTCGGGATTGTAGTTTGGTTTGGAATTGATACTAAAACGGTTGGGGACATGGCCTCTATTCAGGGAGGGTTTCCGCCATTTCATATTCCCAATGTTCCGTTCACCTGGGATACTCTTGTTCTGATTTTTCCATACGCTGCTATTGTGGCCGGAGTGGGCTTAATCGAAAGCCTGTTGACCCTCAATATTGTTGATGAAATCACGGAAACCAGGGGCCGGGGAAACAAAGAAGCAGTCGCCCAGGGAACTGCAAATATGCTGTCGGGCGTGTTTTCCGGAATGGGTGGTTGTGCCATGATCGGTCAAAGTCTGATTAATACTTCCAATGGAGCCCGCGCTCGACTATCCGGTATTGTTGCTGCACTTGCTTTGCTGGCCTTTGTCATGTTTGGATCCGGACTGATTGAGCGGTTGCCCATGGCAGCCCTGACGGGTTTGATGATCATGGTTGCAATCGGTACGTTTGAGTGGGCAAGTTTGCGAACCATTAATAAAATGCCGAAATCCGATATTTTTGTAATGGTGGTTGTAACACTAGTTACTGCGGTATTGCATAACCTGGCTTTGGCGGTGGTTGTGGGTGTCATCATCGCGGCATTGGTTTTTGCATGGGATAATGCGAAGCGCATTCGGGCCAGAAAATCCATAGATGAACATGGAATTAAACACTACGAAATTTACGGTCCGCTTTTTTTCGGTTCGGTAACTGTGTTTAATGAGAAGTTCGATGTGCTTAACGACCCGGAAGAGGTAATCATCGATTTTGCTGAAAGCCGTGTAGTGGATATGTCGGCCATCGAAGCGCTCAATAAATTAACTGAACGCTACCAAAAAGTGGGCAAGCGAGTACACCTTCGGCACCTGAGCAAGGATTGTCAAAAGTTGCTCAAAAATGCAGACAAAATTATCGATGTCAACATTCTGGAAGACCCAAGCTACAAGGTTTTGGTAGATAAGGTTTAGAGTTTATTTCTCTACTACTATGTTTTCCAGGTAGCGAAAAATTGAAACCATCATATTGGGTCGGTCTTTTGCCTTGACTTCAAATAGATCAAGCGTTTCCCGATTCAGTTTTCTGCCATTTACAAAGACCATTTCCGGTTTGCGCAAGGTGCTCAGGTCTTCCAATGGATTGCTGTCTGTCAAAATAAGGTTGGCTGTTTTCCCCGGCTCAATGCTGCCCAGGTGGTTCATTAGTTGATGGACTTTAGAGGCATTGATTGTGGCTGTTTTCAGGATGTCAAAATTCGACAATCCGGCTTCCTGATACAGAGCCAGTTCATCATGCAATGAGAAGCCAGGTAGGGTAACCCCAATTCCAGCATCCGTACCACAGGCAATCGGCACACCGGCTTCATTCAATTTTTTAATGATTAATAAATGAAACTGATGCTGCTGTAGAATGCGGTCCACTACAGCAGGGTCTTGTTGCTTGGTGGTGAACCACCGGTTAAACTGCGCTTTGCTATCCACCAGTTGAATAGATGGATTTATGTATCGGACCGGATCTGTAGCCAGGATATCATCGTCCTCCAGCATGTTGTAAATGTTGTAAAACGCCATTAGGGTTGGACAGAATCCGGTGTGAGGCGATTCCTCAAAAAACGCAATAATTTCCTGAAGTTTTGCGGTGTCCAGGTTGAATTCCAGGGCTTGTTGTACAATGTCTTCTGTGTGCTCAATGCTTTTTATTTGGGGCTTAAAATGGTAGGCATAGGGGACCTTTTGGGATGGATGTGCTACGATATCCATATCCGACTCAATGGCTTGTTCTACCACTGCTTCAAAAATGTCCTCTGTCAGGCCATAATAGGATTTTATAAAGTCGTATCCGCGCGCTTTGTAGGAGCGTATTTTTTGCTTTGCTTCCTCCGGACTAAACAGTTGCAGATTGTCGTCACCAATAAATTCCGGTCCGGTGAGTTTGGGGCCGGTGGTATAAAATGCAGGCGCCAAAATAGTCCCGCTGTTGATTTCTTTTTTCATGCGCAGGTGCATTGGCATGCCCCAAACATTCCGAATTGCAGTAACGCCATTTGCAAGATAGAGCCCCAGCTCGTATTTATCCCAAACATGTACGTGCATGTCAATTAATCCGGGCAGGAGGTACTTGTTTTCACCATCAATGACCTCAATGTTTTCAAGAGTAATGCTGTCTTGTATATCCTGGATTTTACCGTCTTTTACATACACCATTTTATTGGTCAAAACGGTGTCTTGATTCATGGGAATTACGTTCACCCGGGTAAGCAGATAGCTGTTTGTTTCTGCCTTGTTTTTGGTTACATCCAAATATCCCGTTCTGTATGTATCTACTGCGATGGTGATGCCAATGTATAGCAGCAAAACACCAATAAGTATGCCCGTAAATTTAATTATGCGTTTTACAATTTTCATTTCTAATCCCAGGGTCCGTTTTTAGTTACATTTTTAATTTCCTTACCATCAAAACGGAACAGTCCACCTGAAAAGCCAAGCCATAGTGTTCCGTTTTTATCTTCCTGAATTCCCTGGACGGCAAATCGTTGGGTGAGGTCCATCCGGTCGTTTTTATCAAATAGGGTAAACTGTCCGTTTGCATAGCGGTAGAGTCCGGTGTCCAGTGCGCAAATCCAAATGGCTCCTTTAGAGTCTTTGTAGAGGATGTAAATGTCATTTTGGCTGAGCCCCTTAACTTCGGGAAATTGGGTAAAGGTCTTGCCGTCGTAAAGGGTAAGTCCACCTTTGTTTTGGGTTTCAGGGTTGTCAGAAGAAATAGCTGATATCCACAAGCGCCCCTGGTCGTCTTCCACTATGCTGGTAACATTGTTGCTGCACAGCCCGTCCGCTTCTGTAAAATGCGTGCAGGTAGTGCCATCAAATCGGCACAAACCAAGTCCGTCTCGCCCAAACCACAGATTTCCTTTACTGTCTTCAATCAGACTCCAAATTTTTCCAAGTTCCCATTTATAGGAAATTTCCTCCAAGGTGGGTTTGGTCAATATAAATTCGTTGAATCGTGTGCCATCGAATTGAAACAAACCATGATTGGTTCCTGCCCAAATCGTTCCGTTTCGGTCAATTAAAAATTTACATCCCGGACCATGAAGGCCCTGTTCTACCCCAAAGTGTGTGAAGGAGGTCCCGTCAAACCGGTCGGCTCCATTATGGGTCCCCAGCCATATGTTCCCGGCTGTATCTTCAGCGATGTGAGCAACTGTGTTACTTTCCAGTCCGTCTTTTATTGAGAAATACCGCAATTGTTTGCCATCATACCGGGCTACGCCATAAGCCATGGTACCAAACCAGAGGTTTCCTTTGGAGTCTTGAAATGCGGAAACGACAAAATCAGCAATCTGTTGATCGGGTTGCTCCGTTTTGGTTTCAGTGCCTTTGTTGAGTTCCTGCCCGGAGCAGGCTGTAAATGCAAATAAAAAACCAAGGAGGAGGGGCGTGTAAAAATGTGCGGGGAGTTTGAGCAAAGCAGTGGTATTTGAAATGAATAATCAATCGTCACGGGTAAATATATTCCCTTTTTTATGTGGGAAAAAAAGACCACCCGCAATTATCATTCATTTAACAACTAGTCGGTAACCAACGCCTTTCAGGGTAATGATTTCCAGGCTCTCATCCTCCCGCAGGTATTCCCGGAGTCGGGTAATGTACACATCCAGGTTTCGGGAGTTGAAAAAGGAGTCGTTGCCCCAGATTCCATCCAGGATTTCCTTCCGTTCTATAGCCTGGTTTATGGCTTTGGAAAGCAACTCCAGCAACTGCGTTTCCCGGTAGGATATGCGGCGGGATTTGTTTTCCAAAACCAATTCCTGGCGTTTGGGGTAAAACGTAAACTGGCCCAATGGAATACCTTCGTCGCTTGTTTTGGGTGGGGTGTGCGCGCTTTTTAATTGCAGTAAATTCTGAATCCGCACGATGAGTTCCTCCATACTGAAGGGCTTGCGAATGTAGTCGTTTCCGCCCGCAGAAAACCCCTCAAGAACATCCTCTGTTTGGTCTTTTGCAGTAAGGTAAATGATCGGTAGGGCAGGGTGGTGGGCCCGGATTTGTTTTCCAATGGTAAAGCCATCCTCATAGGGCAGCATGACATCAAGCAAACAAATGTGCGGATCAAACTCCGAGCAGGCAGGCATGGCATTCCGGCCGTCTTCCAGGTGGCGGACTTCAAACTTCCGGCTCTCCAGAGATTCCCGGACGATCTTACCCAGAAATGGCTCGTCTTCGATGTACAGAATTCGTACTTTATCCATGTTGTTTGGGTATGATGAAATAAAAACATGAGCCACCCTCATCCTGGTTGAACTGCCCGATTTTCCCGTTATGCTGATCTATGATGCGGGCCGCATAACTCAGTCCCAGTCCATGACCTTTTACCTGATGCCCATCCTGACTGGGGACCCGGAAAAAACGCTCAAAGAGTTTGTTTCTGAACTCATCCGGGATGCCCGGTCCGTTGTCTTTTATCGCCACACTGATCTGTTTCTCGTCTTCCTCCAGGTCGATTTGAATTTTGGCCTCCTTCCCACTGTATTTCAGGGCATTGTCCAATAGATTGTAAATGACGCCGGTAAGGTGTAAGGGGTCTCCCTGGGTATGGAAGTCGCTTCCGGAAATTCTGGTTTCTACTACTGCGTTTTGCTTTTCCAGGTGGAGTTGCATCGTGTGTATGACCTCCTCCAAAAGTTGACGCATATCTAGCGGGACACTTTCCAGCGCCTGCATGCCCTTTTCAGGTTTTGAAAGACTCAGCACTTTATCGGTAAGCAGGCTCAGGCGTTTGAGTTCCAGCCGCGAAATTTCCAGATATTCTTTCATCTGGACGGGATTTTGCATGGCTGAAAAGTCGCGCATCGCTTCCAATGCAACGCTCACAGTTGCGATGGGTGTTTTTAATTCATGGCTGATGTTCTGAACAAAATCGTTCTTTAATTGGGTAAGCCGCTGTTGTTTTTTCAGGCTTTTAAAAACGGTAAAAAATGCCAACCCGATGCAGATAAACAGGCAAAGTGCAAACAGGATTTCCGGCAGCATTTTTTTGAATAAAAAGGAGTTGTAGCCAATTAGTTGAGCCTGGTAGCGTTCCCCACTGGCTATGTCGGTATAACTCCCTGCCAACAGTCCGGTAGCCTGGCTTGTTTGGATAGAATCCGAGGTAACGAAAATGGAGTATTGAACCGGCAGCCCGGCCACTTCGGTTGCATGCCGAAATCCTTTTTCCAGTTTGGGGAGGAATTCTGGTTTATCGAGAATGATGCCGTGTGTGTTGTCGCCAAGGCTGTCGGATGTCATGTCAATTACCAGCGAAATGGACCCGGTCATATCGCTCAATCCTTGTGGTTTGTGCAGGGTGTTTATCTGAATATTCACCGAGTCATGCCATTCTGCGTATACGTTTTCTTCCCTGGTTCGAACACCAATAAACTGGATTGAATCAGTCTGTAGTTTGAACTGTTTTTTTTTGCTTTTGATAATTTTTTCCAGCCCCTGTTCCGGTTGAAACATAAGCTCCGTCAGCAAATCCTCCTCAATTTCCCGGATGGTGCTGATAAACAAATAGCCCGCCTCTTTAGCAAGCGCCTCCTTTTCCTGTTTGTAGCTGGAGTACAAATAAAAAGCAAGGAAGATACCGAGCAGGATCATGCTCAGAACCATCAAAAAATGGGCAAGTGTAGTTTGTTTAATTTTCATTGATGGTTCAAAAATACGCCCTTATCCTGGCTTTGTCATGCGCCTTTAACCTTAATTAACCTTGGATCAAGGTTGCTTAACCTGCTTCACAACAATGGCCCCGTACATTTGTGAGGAATTAGTTGTCAGTTGTCAGTGATCAGTCTGAAGTTCCTGGTTTATTTGGATATGAGGAGGGCAAGGGCTTTCTGACCATTGACCACTGACCACTAACAAGGGCAAGGGCAAGCCTTGCCCCTACTGACTACTTACCACTTACCACTGACTACTAACAATTAACATATCATCTTATCAATTATGAAACACTTTTGTCTTATTTCATTCATTTTATTGCCCTGGTTTTTGTTCGCTCAAAATACTTCAGGAGCCATCACATTTGTTGAGACCGTAAAACTGGATATTGAATTGCCAGATGCCGATGAGGAAATGTTGAAAATGATTCCCAAGGAGCAATCTGTAACCAAGGTGCTTTTTTTCAATTCCGATGCTGCATTGTACACACTGAAAGACGAGACTGCCAATAACGATCTGGACATCAGCAGTTCTTCCGATGGCAATGAGTTTCGCTTTGAGATCAAACAGCCCAAAAACATTTTATACACCGATCTGGACAAGGAAACAACCATCAACCTGCGGGAGTTTTTCGGTCGGGATTTTCTGATCACAGGTGACGCTACTGTTCATCAATGGAAACTGACCGGCGAAAAGCGCCGCATCGGAGAATTTGAATGTCAAAAGGCCGTGTTGATTGATACTGCTCAGGTAGTAGCAGCCTGGTTTACCCCTCAAATCCCGGTTCAGGCCGGACCTGCGGGATATGGTATGTTGCCAGGTATGATCCTGGAAATGGATTTTGATGAAGGTACCCGTACTATCATGGTGACGGATCTGGAAATTCGCCCGGTTACAAAAGATGAAATTGCAAAGCCAAGCAAAGGCAAAAAGTAACCAAGGAAGAATTTGCTGTCATCGAAAAGGAAAAATGGAGGAAATGGGTGTCGAAGTAGGCGGAAGCGGACGCGGAATCAAGATGATCATCACGACCGAGGAACGGAATTAATAACTCCTCCGGTTTGACCAGGATACCCGGTCAACTGGTGCTTCCTCTTAATTATTGAATACGTACGAAGTAAGCATAGAATGTAGCCAGCGTTACCAACCAGGTGCCAGGCTGATGGATGTTTTCTGATCAGTCTGGTGCGGTTGGGCGCCGGCCATTCCTATGCCTTTTCTTCAGATAAAAATTAGAGCTATGAAAACAACTTTAATCTTATTTTTCAGCCTCATATGCCTTGGTCTTGGGGCACAGACAACCCGAATCAGCGGGCAGGTGCAGGACAGTACGGGTGCTGGCCTCCCTGCTGTCTCGGTGGTCCTGATGACCGTCTCGGATTCAGTTATGAGCAGTTTTGGACTCAGCGATGAATCGGGTACCTTCCAGTTGAAAGCCCGACAGACAGGCAAATTCCTGGTTCAATACACCTTTCTGGGCTATACCACTGAATGGCAGGAAGTGGAAGTATCCACTGCCGGGGAAACCATGCAGTTGAATCCGGTGATCATGAAGCCCTCCACAGAGGTGTTACCTTATGTGGAGATCAGCGCAGAACGAAGTCCGATGCGATTTAGCAGAGATACCCTGGAATACAATGCAGCCGCATTTAAGGTAAATCCCGGGGATGCAGTGGAGGATCTCCTCAAGCAATTGCCGGGTGTGGAAGTTGAGCGGGATGGAACGGTAAAAGCCCAGGGCGAAACCGTACAAAATGTATTGGTTGATGGAAAGGAGTTTTTTGGGAAGGACACGCGAATTGCTACGAAAAATCTTCCGGCCGAATCGGTAGATAAGGTGCAGGTGTATGATAAAAAATCCGACATGGCGGAGTTTACCGGCATCGAAGATGGTCAGGATGAAAAGACCATCAACCTCAACCTGAAAGAAGGCTATAAAAGTGGCTATTTTGGTAAGGCAGATATGGGGTATGGAACCGATAATCGCTACAACGGTCGGGTAAATGTGAACCGGTTTACATCCACCGACAGGCTGTCATTTATTGGCAATTTGAACAACATCAACGAGCAGAATTTTTCGATTCAGGATTACATTGAGTTTATGGGCGGAATTGGCGCCTTTATGTCGGGCGGTGGCGGCCGCGTAGAGATTGATTTGGGCGGCGATGGCGGGCTTCCGCCAATCGGAGGTAGCGATCAAAATCAGGGCATTCAAAGCTCGCTTGCTGCTGGACTGAACTGGTCGAAAGAAATTGGAGACAAGACCAAACTGAATGCCAGTTATTTTCTAAACCGGTTTCAAAATGATCTGAACCGATCTGCATACCGGGAGAACCTCAGCAATGAGGGCATTTTTGTCGGAACGGAAGGGGAGGAGCAAACCAGCAGCAATTTGAACAACCGCTTCAATGCGACCTTACGACATACAATTGACTCAACTCAAAATTTCATTCTTCGGGCAAACGGAGGATTTAGCAATGGCCTGCTCAACAGTCTGGGAAGTTCCGCCGCCAGCAATCCATCCGGCATATTACTCAATGATGGGATGAGGGATTATGCGTCTGACGGGAAAAACTATTCATTTGATTCCCGCCTGACCTACCGTAAGCGGTTTGCCAAAAAAGGACGCGCGCTTATTTTAGGCGGAGAAGGTGGACTTACGAATCGTGAACGCAGCGCTGACCTGATGGCTCTCAATCGTTACTATGATGCCATGACACTGACCGACAGCATTCTGCAAGATCAGTATTTTGACGACAGCGGCTTTAACTACGGAATCAATGCATCCTATACCGAACCACTGGGCAAGCGGCAATACCTTGAGATGAAGGCCTCCCGGCAAAATTATCAGAATGAATCCCGAAAAGACTTCTACGATATTGGTTCCGGGAACCGCATGCTGAATGAGGATTTGTCAAACCATTTCCGAAGAGGGTATACCTATGATCGGGCGGGCTTGAACTACATGTTCAATCGGAAGGCATTTCGACTAACTGCCGGAGTTGCCTACCAGGAATCCCGGCTGGACAACCTACTGATTGGAGAAGATCTTCCGTTTAAAGCCCAGTTTGCGCGCTTCCTGCCCTCGTTTTTCAGTGAGTATGAAATTGGCAACAGCAACCGCTTGTCTTTGGATTATACAACGATGTTTCGAGAGCCAAGTCCGGAACAGTTGCAGCCGGTAGTCAACAATTCGGATCCCTTGAATGTCTACATCGGGAACCCTTCATTGAAGCCGGAATACATGCACGAATTGCGATTGGGTTACTTCTTGTACGACCAGTTTTCATTTACCAGTCTCTTTGCAAACCTGACCGGGATGTACACCCAGGATCGGATCACCAATGCTACCAGCATCGACTCATTGCTAAGAAGGACCACGATGCCGATCAATGTAGAGCGGGAAATGGGTTTGCGGGGAAGTGTGCAGTTTGGAACACCGATTCGTCCGTTGCAATTGAAAATGAAACTGCGTTTGAACAGCAATCTTACCCAGCGCATCCTGTTTGTAAATGAACTTGAGAACGATGTTCGAGACTTGCGTTCCAGTGTCAATTTCTCAATTGAGAATCGGAAAAAAGACAAATTTGATGCTGAAATCGGAGTTCGGTTAAGCAATACGCAAACGGACTGGTCAGTAAATGAAGACTTGAATCAACAGTACACCAATTACGGATCTTATGCTGGTGTAAAGTACACGCCCGTTCCACGTTGGCTGTTTGATACGGACTTTGATTACACGGTATATTCTGCGGAGACCTTTGGAGAGCGGACGGCTATTCCTTTGTGGCAGGCGGGCATCACGCATTATTTCTTAAAGGAGCGCAAGGGGCGCATCCGCTTGTCCGTGTACGATATCTTAGGTCAAAATCAGGGACTTACCCGAAGCAGTCAGTTGAACTACATTGAGCAAACACAGTACAATGTATTGTCGCGCTATGTGATGCTGACTTTAGGATACAACCTCTCTGGATTTGGAAACAAATCCGATGGAGCCATCCACCTTAATTTTGAAAACTAACCGATTCACTCGGTTTTATCAGAGGCTGCGCATTCTATAGTGAGCGGGGGATGGTGAATAAAAAATGAGTATGGAAATAGTCTGGAAACGTTGAAGTTTTGGTTTTTAAAACAAAAAAGTTGGACTTTACTATTTTTTAACGGCAAAAACACCTACGTTTGTTACCTATTTCATCATTAAACTATTCTTGCAATGAGTAAGATTTTTGAAGACATTAAGCAAACTATTGCTAACATTGAAGCTGACGTAGAGAAATTTTACGGAGGAAACAACGCAGCCGGTAGCCGTGTACGTAAGGCTATGCAGGATTTGAAAAACCAGGCTCAGGATTTGCGTAAAGACGTTCTTGACACTAAAAATGCCCGTTCTGGAAAGTAATTTCTATAGAACTAAACCCAAAAACGCCGGTTCCTTTCTATGGGAATCGGCGTTTTTTTATGCCTAATTTGAAATTTGGATTGGGCTTTACAACTCAAATCGCATCCCCTCTCTACACACCTTAAATCCGGATGTTTCCAGTTGGCTTGCTTTGGCATCATCCCACAATAAGGGGTTGGTGTGATTCAAATGGATAAAATAAACCTTTGAGTTGATTTGTCCTTCCAGCAACTGCATGGTTTCTGCAACAAACGGGTGTGGTACCTCCGCCATGCTTCTTCCGGGCAATTCTCCATCCTGATAAAAGGTCGCATCCAGAAATGCATAATCGGTTGTTTTCAGAACGGTTTGTAAGGATCGGTC
Organism: Saprospiraceae bacterium; assembly: GCA_041392625.1. GTDB lineage: Bacteria > Bacteroidota > Bacteroidia > Chitinophagales > Saprospiraceae > M3007. The sequence continues at coordinate 230,876 of JAWKLR010000003.1, forward strand.
CCATTTTTCCCACTTATCAATATCGGGAATAAAAAGCAGGCTTTTATTGGCTGTTTGAACCTGAAATCCAACGGTTTCTGAAAATTCATCCCGGTGTGGCACCCGAATAGGGGTGATCCGTAAATTTGGATTGAGTACCAGGGTAGAATCGGCTTGGATATTCCTGATTTCAATGTTGTTTAGGTCCACTAATTGGCTCCAGGGGCCATTATTGCGCAAGAAATCTCTCATTCTCGGCATGCAATATACTGGTGCATTTCGAGCACCCAGGACCTCTCTTCCGAGAAACATCAAGCCGGTATAGTGGCCGATGTGTGCATGCGTTAGAAAAATCCCATCGGGTACTTTTTTTTCCGTGAACCCGCTGACATCCTGCAGGGCCTTCCATTGCGCGGGATAGTCTGGCGTGGCATCCAGCATAAAAAGTTGGTGCTGATCATAATCAATGATTCCCAGTGCGCACACTTTTTCCCTTTTTCGCTCTTTTGAGTACACCTTTTCACAGCATTGTTTCAGGCAACCGGTGTGGGGATAACCTCCATCCTGAGCAATACCCAGAACAATCAATTCTTGCCCTGTTTTTAGCTGGATAGAAGAGTGGGGCGGCGTCCAGTTAAGCATTGCTATCGCAAATGCTGAGATTAATAATTTTATAAAAATCTGCACAATCGGTGTTTTATTTTTAATTTCACTTCATAAACGAACTAATCAACTGTGTAATGGGGCTAATTCTACATCAAATTAATTTTTTAGTTAAACTATTCTATCCTAAAAGAGAACAATTTGTGTCTTTTTTTGCTTTTTGGGGCATCCTGTTTTTGTTCTCTCAATCGGGTATGGCGCAACCAATCTGTCAACCGGGACAGCCGCTAGCAAGCACCTGTGCTTCAGCATGCGTTGTCTGCGATTTAGATGGGTATTCAAATACCACCGTCAATGGTGCCCAAGGGCAGACAATTCCGGGATATTGTACCCAGGTTGTCCATACCATGGGTTACGTTGGTTTTGTTGCCGGTTCGGTGGATTTGGGGTTTGATGTGGAGGTTTTTCCCTGCACTTCTGGATCCGGTATTGAAATGGGGGTTTACTCTACCGATGATTGCCAGAACTTCACCCTGGTATCCAATTGCAATACAGCAATGATACAAAATAATACCTATTCTTTTTTCAATAGTGAGCCATTGGTGCCGGGATGCATTTATTATCTGGTCTTTGATAATAATGGTCCAGCCTCCTGTCCGTTTACAGTAACCGTAACAAGTGGATCTGCAACGGCTCCGGTTCCTTCACCTCCGGCTGTTCCTGCCGGGCCAACCGAAGTTTGTCCCGGAGCCACAGTGAGTTATTCAATTCCGGAAGTATTTGGGGCCTGCGATTATACCTGGTCGGCTCCTCCCGGAAGTTTGATAAACGGACAGTCCAATCCGCTGTCCATTACAGGAGCAAGTGGTACAACGGTGGATATCACCTTTGGCAATCAAAGCGGAAATGTATGTGTAAATGCGGTAAATCCATGCTATGGAAACAACCCGACTTGTCTGCCTGTAAATGTGGCGCCCATTGTGCCCACAATTTTGCCTCCAGTATCTATTTGTAATGAAGATTCCTACCAGTATATCGATGGGAATTTTTACATCAATTCAGGAATAATGAGTGCGACCTTTGCGTCCTGGCTCGGTTGTGATAGTGTGGTTAATCAACAGCTAATTGTCCGGCCACCGATCATCACCAACCTTGGAACTCAATTGGTATGTGAAGGACAATGTATTCAAATTGGCGGCAACGACTACTGCGATCCGGGATTTTACCAGGTGACCCTGAATTCATTCCAGGACTGCGACAGTACAGTCGTTTTTTCTCTGCTTCCATTTCCAATTGAAGCGGATATTGCAATTCCGGATACCTTAGACTGTATGAATCAACTCGTAGAACTCGATGGTTCCGGTTCTACGTCCAACTCCAACTATTCCTGGTTTGATTCAAATGGGAATTTACTAGGAACAGATATTCTGCAGGAAGTTTCTGATCCCGGACAATATACCCTGATTGTAGAACGAACGGCGAGTGGTGTACTTTGTGTTGATTCTGCTTTTGCTGTAGTGGCTATTGACTCACTTGGTCCGGATGTTCAAGTCATGGCCGACTCTATGAATTGTGCTGGCGATCCGGTTGTTTTGGATGGAAGTGCTACGGGCACAAATTTATTGTTTACCTGGACCGGACCGGGAATTGATACCACCAACCAAAATACAGAAGACCCGGAGGTGAATCTGCCGGGGTGGTATGTTTTATCCGTTGAAAACCTGGATAATGGTTGTTCCGGGGTGGATTCTGCCGAGGTATATTTCCCGGGTCCTATACCCAATTTGAGTTTAGCAGCCGATACCCTGGATTGTTTGGGCCCAGCCAATTTGCACGCAAGTAGTTCGGATACAATGGCCGTCTTTTCCTGGGCTGGCCCCGGCAGTTTTTCCAGCTCCAGTCCGGATACTATGACCAATCTTGCTGGCTGGTATATTGCAACGGTGGAGTCTGTTACAGGATGCAGCATGCTTGACTCGATTGAAATACTAGAGAATTTAACTCAACCGGACATAAGCATTGCTGGTGATTCGTTGAGTTGTACGGTGCCACAAATAACCCTGGTTGCCAATTCCCTGGATACTGCATTGGTGTATGACTGGATGGGGCCAAACGGAATCAGTGGTACCGCAGATACCTTGTCAACCAATGAGGCCGGTTTGTATACGGTAGAAGTATCGGGAACAAATGGTTGTACCAGCAGTGCCCAATTCACGGTGCCGATTGATACCCTGACACCGAATGTTTCAGCTACAGGGGCAATTTTAGATTGTTTGGGGAATGATGTTTCAGTCATGGGTAGCAGCTCCACAAACGGCGTTAGCTTTTCCTGGGCCGGACCGGGTGGCTTCACCAGCACCCAACCCGATCCGGTTGTGAATACACCGGGAACATATACCCTTACAGTTACGGCTCCCAACGGATGTACTGCTTCAACCGATGTGTTGGTTGAAACCGACTCCAATGCCCCGGATATCAATGCTGTTGTTTCCAGCGGCCTGGATTGTGCAACAACAACCGTTCAACTTAACGCGTCGAGTTCGGATGGAAATGCTGTGATCAGTTGGACCGGGCCAAATGGCTTTACTTCTTCCATGGCAATGGTTTCTATTTCCGTTCCCGGCGATTATACGGCTACAGCGCTGGCGCAGAATGGATGTTCAACAGATGCAGTTGTTACCGTCTCGATTGATACCCTTGCTCCGGATTTAGCCGTACTTGGCGATACCTTAAGTTGTGCCGAGCCAGCTGGCTTTGTTAGCAGTAGCTCAAATACAAGCAATGTGACATTTGCATGGACGGGCCCCAATGGCTATACTTCCAACCAGGCAATGGATGCCGTGAGTGAAGTCGGGCAATACAGCGTCTTGGTTACAGCACCCAATGGATGTACTTCGACACTATCAGTTCAGGTCGATGGGGACTTCGATCTACCGGATGTATCCGGTGTAGTTTCAGGGGTGTTGACGTGTGCAGATACCATGGCAACGCTGACAGCGAGCTCATCGGATCCAGCAGTAAGTTTTGTTTGGATTGACCCGTCAAACAACCAAACCGGTGGAAATAGCCTGGATGTGGTTCAACCGGGCATCTATGTAACAGAAGCAACTGCCGCAAATGGATGTACCCAAACGGATACCGTGGAGGTACTTCAAAATATATCGATACCGGACATTGCAGTGACGGCTTCAAATTTGGACTGCAACAATCCAAGTACAACGCTGCAAACCAGCTCTGTTACAAATGGATTGATTTACTCCTGGTCGGGTCCTTCAGGCTTTACATCCAGTTTGCCCAACCCGATAGTTTCTTCAGTAGGCCTGTTTACCGTACAGGTTCAGGCTGGAAACGGGTGTACCAATACGGCTCAGGCGAGTATCCAGATTGATACTATGCCACCCTTGGTTGCTGTAGCAAACAGTGAGTTGCTGACCTGTATTCAAACTGAAAGTACCCTATCCAGTCAGTCATCCGATCCGGGGTCTGATTTCAGTTGGTCGGGTCCAAACGGGTTTAATTCCACTGTTTCAGACACAATAACTACGGCGCCTGGTTTATATACAGTCCTTGTTACTGCCAGCAATGGCTGTACCAGCACTGAAACCGTTCAGGTGGATCAAGATATTGCGATTCCGGATGCAATGGCGGTTGGTGATACCCTCAGCTGCCTTACACCCGGAATACCCATTTCAGGCTCCTCGATGACTTCCAATGTTACATTTGGATGGACCGGCCCTAACAACTTTACATCCAGTATTCCCAATCCAACAGTTACGGTGTCCGGAAACTACGTTTTAATGATCACGGCGCCGAATGGTTGTACGAACTCGGCTACCGCTACGGTAATCCCGGATTCAGGCGAACCAGATTTGGCTGTTTCAAGCACGGACACCATCACCTGTACCATGCCAACGGGCACGATTGATGCCAGCTCCATGACTTCAGGTGTGGTCTATGCATGGACCGGCCCTGGAGGGTTTACTTCCAATCAACCAACGATTTCGGTGATGCAATCGGGTGTTTACAGTGTTGAAATCACCGCTCCGAATGGATGTACAACCGCTGCTGCAGTGGATCTTCCGGAAAACCTTACGCCACCGGATATCGGTACGGTAGGGAATACCCTCACTTGCCAGGATACCCTGGTAGCATTATCCGGAACGTCCATGTCTGCGGGAGTACTGTACTCCTGGACCGGCCCCGGAGGCTTCATGGCTTCCATTCCCAATCCGGAGGTTTCAGAACCCGGTACCTATACCCTGGTTTTAACCGGCCTAAATGGATGTACCAGCGAGAGCACCGCAGTGGTAGACACCGATGTGGATCTTCCGGATCTAACCGTTCCCAGCAGCATACCGGACCTTAACTGTGATAATCTATCACAAACCATAACCGCCTCGTCAACGGACCCGGATGCAGTTTATACCTGGACCGGCCCCAACGGATTTTCATCCAGCAGTTCAGAAATTGAGGTGCAGGTTCCAGGACAGTATGATTTGATTTTGACCGCCTTAAATGGCTGCACAAATTCAGGCTTTGTTGTAGTTGGGCAGGACACCCTGACCCCGGACATAGCCGTAAATTCAGATACTATTGATTGCGTACAGGTAACTGGCATGCTCATGGCATCCAGTTCAATCAACAATTTGATCTATACCTGGTCTGGCCCGGATGGGTTTACATCCAGTCTTGGAACGGTAACGGTATCTGCTCCCGGCTTGTATTCCCTGGTTGTACGCGGACCGAATGGTTGCACCAATACTGCTGAAGGAATAGTGGTTCCAGATACACTTCCACCCGCGGTTCAGGCAGGTGGCGGTCTTATTTCGTGCCTTGACCCGGAGGCTGAACTCATTGGCGCTTCGTCGGCTATGGGCAGTACATTTACATGGACTGGTCCTGGTGGACTGACCCTGCAAGGTGATCAGGTGCTTACAAGCTTACCAGGTATGTATGAATTGCTGGTTACCGCTCCCAATGGCTGTACCAATACGGATCAGAGTGTTGTGGAAGCGGATACAGTCCGGCCTGTGATCGATTTATCGGCTGGCGTCTTGACCTGTCGCGATTCCCTTGCGCATATTTTGGCCTTTATTATCCCGGATGATGCCGGATTGATTTGGACGGGGCCACAACCTGGTTTGCCTGGCAATAATGACCTGGTAGTAGAAACACCGGGTACCTACCAACTGGAAGCAACGGGCTCCAACGGATGTACTGCAACTTCGGAAATAGAAGTCGAGGAAATTCTTCCGGATTGGTACATCGAGATCGGATCGGATACAACAGTTTTGCAGGGAACCTGGATTACTGTTTATGCCGATTCTGATTTACCGCCGGCAGACCTTGCTTCCCGCTATTGGGTTCCCAACTTTGGCTGTTTCCAATGCGACCGGCAGGTATTCCAGGTCAATGAATCCTTTTTATTCCAAATTGCAGTTGAGGATAAAAATGGTTGTATTCAAACGGATAGCAGACAGATCAATATCATTCCCAACGGGATTTATATTCCGAATATATTCTCCCCGAATGGAGATGGAGAAAGCGATTTCTTCCAGGTGTTTGCCGCCGAAGGCGTGGACTTGATCAAGCAGTTTAAAGTGTTTGACCGGTGGGGTGATCTGGTATTTTACCAGGAGAACTACCAGCCCGGCGATTTCAACGGTGCCTGGGATGGTACCTTCGGAGGGCAGGATCGCACACCAGATGTATTTGTTTGGCAGGTGGAAGTGCTGATGATTGACGGCACGGTACTTTACCTTCAAGGGGATGTAACCCTCATTCGGTAAAACAAAAAAAGGAGCAACCCGGTTAATAGCCCGGTTGCTCCTTTACCGAAATGCAATAGAAACTGAAAAGTATTCTTCTCCGTCCATCAATTGAGAGCCGAACCGGTAGAAGAACATTTTGCCTGCATAGAAATCCAGGTTGCCCCCGGAGTTGCCATGCCGTGATTCGATGCTGTTTCGGAGGCTGTCGTATTCATGCCGGTCGCGCATCAGGTAGACTAGGGAATTGGTGCCTAAATCCCACATAAGTACCTGGTCGTAGATGGCTGTTTGGTTGCGCGTGGTATACCAGCATCGGTAGTAACGGTGCACAGCGATGCCGTCTTTTTCTACGCTGCTGCGAAGGTCAAATCCCAGTTTGATGATGGCATTTTGCTTATCGTCCAATCCGGCTCGCTGGAGATACTGAAGCAGGGTCAGATCTAAGACGGGACATTGAGCAGATAGAAATAATGGAAATAAAAGGAAAAGGAGGGTTTGTACGGTTGATCTCATAAATGGCGGTTGGAAAACGATTAAAATAATCCCAAAGATAATCCCATTTTATCAGGATTCGGGTATAACGCAGCATACCGAAGATATATTGTTAAAAAAATGAATCTGTTTGGGACAAGGGTGGATTGGGTCTAATTAGGTTGCCACTAACATCAATGCAACACCACCAGTTTTTTGAACTCGGAATATCCATTGGCAGCACCGAAACGAATCCAGTATATACCATTTGGGAGCATCTGTACATCAATTTCCACCTGTTGTTGCCCGGAAGGTATTTGATGTGTTTGAACAACCATGCCTTTGCTGTCAACCAGGGTCAGGGTTTGGTCGAAACCGGTAGGCTTGGCCCACCACAACTGCACGGATGCATTGGCCGGGTTGGGGCTGAGCAGGAAGCTTGCTGAGGAAGCAAATGCCTCTTTGCTGGATACTCCAATTCCTCCGTCCTCCAGATTTACGGGCAGACAAAAGGTGCTGGAATTGTATGCATTGCTGACGGTGAGGCACACATTGAATAATCCGGCAGAAGGAAAGTTGTGTACCGGATTGGTGTCCTGACTGGTAGTTCCATCTCCGAAATCCCAGAGCCATTCATCGGGTTCATAAGCGGATAAGTCGGTAAATGAAATCCGGAGCGGGAGGTTTTTGTTTTCCGGTTCCCACCGAAAGCGGGCACTTGGATGGTTGTTGAGCCCGAGGGTATCGCAGGATGAATCATCCAGTGGGCCGAGCCTGAAATTGGGAAAATTGGGGATGGTCAGATTATAGACCTCCATCGAAATTCCGTGCTGGATGACCTTGCAATCCTCCCCCTGCCTGTTGGGAAAATTGATGTAGTTGAGGTGTTTGCGACCACCAGCTGTGGTAATGTAGATTCTTCCGTCGGGCCCTGCCTGAGCAAAATGAAACCAGGGTGGTGCAAAGCCGGAAATGAACAGATCAGATTCGGCAACCAGTATTTCAGATGCAAAGATATCATCGGCGAGCAAGTCGAACTGGACAATGGTGGTACTTCGCATTACATAGAGGTACCTTGAATTGTAGGATACTGCACCACCATAGTTGTTGAAAATATCCGGAAATGTGTGTTTTTGCATGTTACTCAGTTGCCCAGTACATCGATCAAAGTCAAAGACGGCAACATACCCAGGTTGATTGATATATCGTTGTTCAACGCGAATGTATTTTGAACCATTCGGGGAGAAGAAATTCATACCCAGGCCACTATCCAGTGAATCTCCTGCAATTTGCAGGGTCGGGGTACTCACCCCGGAGGGGCTCAACAGCCAGGTGTAATACCGATTGGTGTCTTCTTCCGGAATAATGAGCCACCAATCCCGGCCATTTCCGTGTTTAACTGCAGTTAGGTGGCCAAAGGTTAAGGTGTCTACAATGAGTGGAATGTTTTTTTGAAGTACGTTTCCTGAAGTAGGGCCATTAGGAACCGAGACAACACTATAATTCACATTTCTACCATCTGCGTATGGATCTGTAATTACATTAAACAAATAAAACAATGTTTCACTACCAGGCTTAGGTAGAATGATGGCCCCCTGCGGTAAGCGGTATCCATGCCCGTCTCCATTAGTTTTGCAATCCCGTCTCCGTTTTGCATCAGGGTGTGGTTGTTTTTGTAGATTTTTTCACCATTTGTATAAAACAATAAATTACCCAATGAGTCACAAATTGCCGCATTTGTGCCATGAAAATTCATATCAATATCCTGCCGGATGGATTGCTGTGGAAAAACCGAATCCCGAAAGTTCAGAATGAAGCCACCAAAATCATCGTCAGGAGGTGATTGAGCACCTCCTTCATATCCTAGTATCCAGACAGCATCGCGGAGTTGTGCCTGACAGAGGCAGGCAAGGCAAATCAAAATAAGCGTAAACAGGTATTTCATAGGAATAAAATTTCCGGGGCAGCAAGACGCTGCCCCGGATGTAACAAGAATTGGTTAAAACATCAATGCAACACCACCAGTTTTTTGAACTCGGAATATCCATTGGCAGCACCGGACCGAATCCAGTATATACCATTTGGGAGCGCCTGTATATCCATTTCCACCTGTTGTTGCCCGGAAGGTATTTGATGTGTTTGAACGACCATGCCTTTGCTGTCAAACAGGGTCGGGGTTGGGTCAAACCGGTAGGCTTGGCCTACAACTGCACGGATGCATTGGCCGGGTTGGGGCTGAGCAGGAGAGAAGCTTGCTGAGAAGCAAATGCCTCTTTGCTGGATACTCCGGAATTCTCCGTCCTCCAGATTTACGGGCAGACAAAAGGTGCTGGAATTGTATGCATTGCTGACAGTGAGGGCACGCATTGAATAATCCGGCAGAGAGAAGTTATTACCGGATTGGTGTCCTGACTGGTGGTTCCATCTCCGAAATCCCAGAGCCATTCATCGGGTGCATAAGCGGATAAGTCGGTAAATGAAATCCGGAGTGGGAGGTTTTTGTTTTCCGGTTCCCACCAGCCCAGGCACTTGGATGGTTGTTGAGCCCGAGGTATCGCAGGATGAATCATCTGATGGGCCGAGCCTGAAATTGGGAAAATTGGGGATGGTCGAATTATAGACCTCCGTCAAAGAATTCCGTGCTGCTGGATGACCTTGCAATCACTCCCCCTGCCTGTTGGGGAAATTGATGTAGTTGAGGTGTTGCGACCACCAGATGTATTTATGTAGATTCTTCCGTCGGGCCTACCTGAGCAAAATGAAACCAGGGCAGCGCAAACCGGAAATGAACAAAGATCGGATTCGGCAACCAGTATTTCAGATGCAAAGATATCATCAGCGAGCAAGTCAAACTGGACAATGGTGGTACTTCGCATTACATAGAGGTACCTTGAATTGTAGGATACAGCACCACCATAGTTGTTGAAAATATCCGGAAATGTGTGTTTTTGCATGTTGCTGAGTTGCCCTGAGCATCGGTCAAAGTCAAAGACGGCAACATACCCTGGTTGATTAATATATCGTTGTTCAACGCGAATATATTTTGAACCATCCGGGGAGAAGAAATTCATACCCAGGCCACTATCCAGCGAATCTCCTGCAATTTGCAGGGTCGGGGTATTCACCCCGGACGGACTCAACAGCCAAGTGTAATACCGATTGGTGTCTTCTTCCGGAATAATGAGCCACCAATCCCGGCCATTTCGTGTTTGACAGCGGTTAAATGGCCCCAGGTCAAGGTATCTTGAAATAAAGGAATGTTTTTTGAGTACGTTTCCTGAAGTAGGGCCATTAGGAACCGAGACAACACTGTATTGTATCTTAGCGCCCCCAGGCATATAAATTGTGATCGATTACATTAAATAGGTAATACAGCGTTTCACTGCCTGGCTTAGGTAGAATAATGGCCCCCTGTAGTGGCGGCATCCATGCCCGTCTCCATTGGTTGCAATCCCGTCTCCGTTTTGCATCAGGACGTGGTTGCTTTGTAGATTTTTCACCATTTGTATAAAACAATAAATTTCCGGATGAATCCTGCTGGCATTGGTCATATCCAGATTCATATCAATGTCTTGCCGGATGGATTGCTGTGGAAAAACCGAATCCCGAAAGTTCAGAATAAAGCCACCAAAATCGTCGTCAGGGGGTGATTGAGTACCTCCTTCATATCCTAGTATCCAGACGGCATCGCGGAGTTGTGCCTGACGAACGGGCAAGGCAAATCAAAACGGTGTAAACTGGTATTTCATAGGAATAAAATTTCCGGGGCAGCAAGAAGCGCGGATGTAACAGGCCGGTTAAATCATCAATGCAACACCACCAGTTTTTTGAACTCGGAGTATCCATTGGTAGCAGTGGAACAGATCCAGTATATACCATTGGGAGGAATTACCAATAAAAATCAATTTCTATCTGTTGTTGTCCGGAAGGTATTTGACGTGTTTGAACGACCATGCGCTGCTGTCAAACAGGTCAGGGTTTGGTCGAAGAAACCGGTAGGCTCGGCCCACTGCAACTGCACGGATGCATTGGCCGGGTTGGGGCTGAGCAGGAAAGCCTTGTCGGGGTGGAGCCATCGGATGCGGATTCGATTTTGAGTACCAGAGCCTCCCCAAGGTCATCCCGATGAATTGCCTGCATATTGATCAATTCATACAATGCTCTTGCCAGTACACCGGCAAGCCTCTTCAGCGGACATTACTGGGCAATGTCCACAAAGTTGTAAGGAAGTTCCATCCAGCTGGTGTTTCCGCGGAAACGGTTTTGCAAAAACAGTTCGTTGGCTCTGCTGTTCGTTGCTTTGGTACACTTCGGTTTGACACAAGACTGGTGTTCTCTGTCAGTAAATTGCCTGCGGTTTCTGTGCGCCAGTCATCCAGAACATTGTGCAGGCTGTTGTAATTGCAGGCTGCTTCGCAGTTGTTCGGCTGCTACCTTTTGAATCTCCACATACCTTCCTCCTGCGGTGCTACTGCTTGTTGCATCAGGGTATAGAATTGCTCGCGCGCAGGATTCACGGTTTCTTTTTGCCTGCACAGTTGGTATCGTGCCCAGGTGGGCTTCTTCGTTTACCTGATTTATGGCCTGTTCCATATTGAAATAAGAGCCCAGTGCGGCGTTGTGTCGCGGTGGAGAAAAAGTTTGCTACCGTTGTTTCACCCGGGTTCCTGGGTGCGCCGTTGCTGAGGCGTGCAAACAAGCGGCGTTGCGCCATCAGTTCGAAAACGGAGCTATAGGTTCCGGCAACGTATGCTCCGCTGGCAGGTTAGACTTGTCAATGCCGTCCGTCGGGTATCGCCACCGGGCTCTCCAAAATTATGGCTTTGGAACCGGTGGGCCATCCACGGAAAGTATGGCAGAGCCATTTGGCAGGAGCAAACCAATCGGTCATGCCCATATTTCCTGTACTCCATTGTGGAATAGTGCCGGTTCACTTAAGAATTTGGAATTATTAATGTCATTCAGATTATCCGACTCATTAAACGCTTGCCAGGCACCCGCGGTTCCCAGCCATTCGTTTCCGGCATGCACTTGTTCGCCGATAATGGTTGAGAAAAATGGATCATTTGGGGTCATTGGGGTCGTCGTTGTCTGCGCGCAGCAGGAGGCCATACAGGCCGGCCGTTCCAATGTGGGAGCGTTGGAAGCGGGTATCTTCTGAGCGCCAAAAGGTGAATCCGGTAGGGGACTGTCCATCGCTTGTATTGCAGCACCAGGTTTCGTTGCTATTGTTGTTCTCGAATCCTGTCGCTGCCATTGAAAAATGTCTGTGCAACTGCCTCGTTCTCATAGATGTAGTTGTTGCTGCTGCCATAGGTACCCAGGCCCAGGGAGCAATCCAGAAAATGGTTGCCATAAATGAAATTATCCTGGCTCGATTGCAGACGGAGTCCGTGATAATACGTTCCATCTTCGAGAACTTCAACGGTATTGCCTGTCACTTCTTGCCGACGACACATATTCAAACTGATTCCCGCTACGGGCGTTCCCGGGAATAAACTAATCTGATTGTCCCCAATTTTAGAAATGAAACCCGAGGCATAATTGTTTACGACAATTCCACTGTTTCCGGCTCGTATTACGTTGTTGGAAAGGTCAACTGCCCGGCTTCCTCCTGAGTTGCATGGATGCCAAGGTTCCCCACAGCGTATATTGAGGAGTGTTGTAATGGTGCATTGTTCAACAACCAAATCGGTTCACCAGGCTGTACACGCCAACCTGGAGTTCTCCATTGAGCAATTACTTACCTTGGCATCATTGCATCGAGTGGCATGCACACGCCTATAAGATCGGTTCCATTTAATGGAATTGCAATCGAAGAATCGACATGGTTTTTATCGTCATATTGCGAGTAAAAAATCACTATTTGTAGCAATGAGTCCATTTCTGAGATCTTCCATTCTGTAGTCAGACGGTGTGTGAGATTATGTACCAAAAAGCCAGCGACATCATTAATTTCAATGCCCGCAAAAGAACGGGTTCCTTGATTGGGCGCATTTGCATCGTAGTGCGGCAAGAGCGTTTGAGTACACAAGAAGTAATTGTTAAATATACCTCTTTTCAGAAATCCGATGGATTGAAGTTGCCCGTCCTGACTTTGCGGCACATAAATACTTATCCAGTTTTTATCAAAGGTGTTGTTTTCCAGGTTCACTGTTGCCTCATCCTCCAAGAATGTGCCGTATTCGGCATCAGACAGGGTGCTGTTCTTCATTTGGAGCGTGGCATCACCTAACACGTGGATACCTTTCCATAAATGCTGGCATCCGTGCAGGAAAGATTCGTTGTAAATTTCCAGTTTGACACCTTCTGCTACTTCAATTTCCGCCCCCTGATTCATAATAAGTTCACATTTGTCAAATACCATATTTTGATCAATAATCAATTTGCCATTGACTGCGATACATATATTCGAATACGTGGTTTCCAGTCCGGCCAACTCGGCAGAAACTACCGATTCGGGGTTGTTGCCCAGGATCAGGGAGCCGGGGTCGGTGCAAACGCATGCTGGCGCCTGAATACAATCTTCCAGAAGCAACAGAATATCGCCACCATCCGCAGTCTGATTCAGGCATAGCCCGGTATTCAGCAGGTCGATAGTTAAAGGTACCTCAGCACCGGCAGAATAATTGGTCGATACATCCATAGTTAAGGTAATTATTGCAGAATTGATACCGCCATTGCATTCGGTACCTGGCAGAATGCTTATATGAGCCACACCATTTGCATCAAAGCCTCCACCCGGAACAATACTCATGCCTTGAGGAATATTGGCTTGTAAATCTACATCAACCGGATTGGTTCCTTGACCGATCAGGCATAGCTCGTACTGGACAACCGCTTGCCCGCCAACACACCCGGCGACAACGGTAGGCGTGATAATCACTTGTGCATTACAGGAAGACGTTGCAGATATATTATCCATAAAGAATACGAGTCCTTCGAAAGGGGATATGGGATTGATGAAATCAGCGGTTCCCCACACCAATAATTCCGAAATCGGTGGAGCGCCTATTGGGTGTGTATAGGTGAAGGAATGGGATTGTAAACTTACATCAACACAATCAGATCCGGAATTAATTAAATTGTCAAACCCGGGATTTGTATTTTGATCCATGCAGTAAATATCTACCCCGGGACAAATCGTATAGGATGATCCGATACTTCCCCAAACGGGTGGGTTCATAATCGTAGCACAGGGTGCCGCTGTAAATCCATAGATTTCAATCCTTCCTCCCGTAGGTATCTGTGTTGATGCAAATTTAGTCGAAGTTGCTTCGTAATTTATGAATACTGTACAACCTCCATAAATGGGTTGTGAAAGAGGGATGCGGAGGGATTCCTGGTCCTGGTCATAATTTGATGAACGAACCCATCGGGCCAGTTTGTTTGCAGGGTTCGCATTCAATTGACATTCTATATCCGGTGAATTTCCAAGGGAGGTGATATCTGTAAATACGACCGGTGAAATTGAAAGAGAGGGATAATAGTTGGAGCCTCCGATTGGAAAATCCTCGAAGTCTCCGAAACAAATTAAATTGCAATCGTCCGATGAGCACAAAGTCTGAATAGGAGTCTCCAGCACTGTAATGTATACCGTCGCTTCATCGCATACGGTTCCATCGCAGCTGTATAGTCGATAACAGAATGAAAAGGTTCCAGGAACTGTTCCGGTTACATCAAATCGGACTATTTTAGTTGGATCATTCGCAGCATAAACCGGCACTACCGTGATTTCATTGTCTGAGCCGCAGAGTTCAACTGAATACTGGTTGGAATAAGGTGCATAAACATCATTTGCAATAAGCCAAGGGCTAAGACCTTGTATTCCATCTGAAGCGGATCCGGGAATACCCGTCTTTAAACGGATAGGATTGTTTGAAGGGGATGAGTTCAAAAAAATAGGTTGTGTGATATAATCATCTTCCGCATAAACCACACATTGAGTACATGGACCTGCATGTCCAATTCTGCACAGTATACTGCTTTCAATAGCGGTAATATCCCGCCGTGGATAGCTGTAGTTATTTGGACAGGCATTTATTCCGGGGTGCATGACGTATTGATATTGTGGATCGTTTAGGTCAGGAGCACAACGAATATCCAGGTGGCTCAACCAATTGTTCACATCGCTTACGGCACCATTTGCAGCAACCAAATCTGAATAGCTTACTTCGGCAAGGTTCCAGTTAAGTGTTTCTTGTCGGAAAACTATGTTTTGATCGCAATTGTCTGAAAATGAACCGGGGGCAGCAGGATTTTTTAGTTGTTTACTACAGCAATCCGGATCGTTGGCTGGTTCGATGAATTTGATGTAGTTATTTCCATCCTTTTTGTACAAAAAGTTGTCCCAATCTGTAAAACGCTCCAGGGTACCTTGCCCTTGGACAATTGCTCCTCCGTACGTAGACGCAATTCCCAACAGGTGCATTCCTTCGTGCAAAACTGCGGTGTACAAATCTACGGTGTTTTGATAGATTGGATTGGTATTCCAATCTGTAAGGTCGGTCGGCATAGGGCCGGTGTACCAATTTACATTTTGGTTTTACCTCTACCAGACCAACATTAAAACCTGATGGAAACAAGTTGTTGTTCGTTCGAATGTTAATCAAAGGCAAGTTTTTCATCTTGCCGCACTCAGCCTCCATGAATTGGCTGGCAGCCGCTCCGACTCCCTGGGGTGAATCCTTAAATTCAATTTTGATTGGAACCAGCCCGGGGTCGGCAGAACCTCCCACGACAGAGGATAAATAGGTGAACGCTGCACAAACCTGATCGCGTTCCGCCGTGGTGTAATCTCCGGAAAACCTCAAGTGAAATACTCCGGCATCGCATTCATCGGTAACAAGAATCGAAAGTGCCAATATTTCACTCTCCGTCCAGGTATTTCCGAATCTGTCATAGTACTCTGCCCCACCAATGGAGGAGCTGAGACTCAATTTTTGAAAGGCGCCACATGCATAATTTGTGGGTGGCCCATTTAAGCTTTGGCTTAATAGCGTAGCGCTAAAAAAGAGAAGAAAGAGGGCAAAAAGGTCACGGGGTCGTGGCTTTGAGGATACGTAACACATAATTACAAAAATTTAGTGGTTAACATGGGTGTGAATGGTATTTAATAAGGTCATTAAATTCATACTATATAAAGCCATACCCAGATGCACAGCATCCTGATGGAGAGGAGGGAATGGATCCCAAACAGAGATATTAATTGGAAGTGGTTTTCGAAGTCTTAAAAATTACTGGTGGTTTATTGGTAGATAAATACCCTTAAAGATGAAAATAAAATTATGAATTTCCGGTTCAGGGTAATGTGAAATTGATGTACTGCAAAGGATTGTAAAATTAAATTATGAAGCCGTTCAGTTCTGGAAATAAACTAATTTTGAGGCTACATGCATTTTTTGCCCATGACACCCAACCTGTACCAAACCATCGCCCTTTCCTGGCTGGTCATCGGCCTGCTCGTATTTATTGTGTTGCTCAATATCAGTGCACCCTATGGCCGGCACAACCGCAGTGGTTGGGGGCCGCAAATTGACAATAAACTGGGTTGGATACTTATGGAGTTGGTGGTCTTATTGGTACTGAGCGGTTTTTTGTGGATCTCCCAGATGAAACCGCAGTTTGTTACGCTGATCATTCTTTCGTTTTTTTACCTGCATTACATACACCGGTCGCTGATATTCCCGTTTTTTATCCGGACAAAAGGCAAAAAAATGCCTCTGGCAATCATGCTCAGTGCAGTGGGCTTCAACAGCATGAATGGCTTTCTGCTCGGCTGGTTTTTTACCCATTTAGCGGATTATCCCGACTATTGGCTCACCGATTCCCGATTCATCTTTGGAACCATACTGTTTTTTGCGGGCATGGCCATCAACATCCGCAGCGATTACTACCTGATCGGATTGCGAAAGCCGGGACAAACCGGATATGTGCTTCCGCAAAAAGGACTGTTCCGCTGGGTGAGTTGCCCAAACCATTTTGGCGAAATACTCGAGTGGACCGGATTCGCAATTCTGACCTGGAGCTTGCCCGGACTTGTTTTTGCCGTCTGGACTTTTGCCAACCTTGCCCCACGCGCCCGCGCCCACCATTTTTGGTACCTGGAAAAATTCCCGGATTACCCCATAGAACGAAGAATTCTCATTCCGTTTATTTGGTAACTAAGCTGGACGTTAGCCAAAGGCATTACTTAAAACTGCCCTAAAATGGGGCGCTAGCCCTATGGTCTTAGTAGCACAGTGGATACATACCATTTTTAAGGGGCGTAGCCCTGACATCTTATTGTCTTTTGTCTCAGAGTTTTTTACCCAGTTTAGTTTTATCAAAAAATAGCATTTTAAGATGTCAGGGCTACGCCCCTCAAATTATCTATCCTGATCCGGCTACGAAGATATCAGGGCTACGCCCCTAAATAGGTTTGGTAAGGAGTCGGTTGTCTACTAAGTTTTTAAGCATCTAAAGAAGCCGGGAGGGGACTTAGTGTCTGTTTGGGGTTCAAATCCAAACGAGCCCTTATTAAATTATTAAGACCTCGCGTTAAAAATAATTTAATTGAATTTTTATTCTCACCCTGAGCAGGCGGGCTTTCCTATTATTGTGCGCCAGAACGGATCCGGAATTTTGTCAGGCTTTTAAAAAATCGGGGCCTGCAACAAACCCATTTGAACGGATAAGCGTCTATCTGAGCATAACAACTTCCTTATACCATTTAAGCTATGAACCCGTCATGATTCTAATTAGGAAACTACTCTTCTTTTTCCTGCTCATTCCATTTTTGCTTTCTGCCCAGGCTCCACAGCGCTTTACCATCAGTGGTTATATCAGTGATGCGGAAAGTGGGGAGCGGCTCATTGGAGCCACGGTTTTTGACAAAAACTCGGCACAGGGAACAATCAGCAACACCTTTGGCTATTTCAGCCTCAGCCTCCCCTCGGATTCGGTCCACCTGCTCGTCAGTTACGTTGGTTATACCGCTTCCGAACAATCCTTTTATTTAAATGCCGACCAGGCTCTTTCTGTGAAACTGGACCCCGCCGGAATCCTGAAAGAGGTGGAAATCGTGGCCGAGCGCTACGAACGCATCGAAGAGCGGGCTCAAATGAGTCGGATCGATGTGCCCATTGAACAAATTAAACAGGTGCCAGCCTTGTTGGGTGAAGTGGATGTACTCAAGGCCTTGCAATTGCTCCCGGGTGTTTCCAGCGGTGGTGAAGGCCAATCTGGACTCTATGTGCGCGGAGGCGGCCCGGATCAAAACCTGATTTTGCTCGATGGGGTACCTGTTTACAATGCAAGTCACCTCTTTGGCTTTTTCTCCGTTTTCAATGCAGATGCAATTAAGGATGTTTCCCTGACCAAAGGGGGCTTCCCTGCCCGGTATGGAGGGCGCTTGTCATCGGTGATTGAAATTAATATGAAAGAGGGAAATGAAAATGAATTTCACGGAGAAGGCAGCATCGGAATTGTTGCCTCCAAACTCACCCTGGAAGGACCGATTCAAAAAGGAAAGTCTTCGTTTATCGTCTCCGGACGAAGAACCTATATCGACCTGCTGGCGCAACCACTTATTCAGGCTAGTCTGAAATCCGAAGGTTCAGAAGGAAAAATCGGCTATTACTTCTACGATCTAAACGCAAAGGTGAACCACCGCTTTTCAGATAAAGACCGGGTGTACCTCAGTTTTTATACCGGAAAAGACAAGTTTTATCTAAACCTGACTGAAAACTACGATAGCCGAGACTACGAAGACCGCTTCAATGTCCGTTCCGGACTGGGCTGGGGGAATGTCACAACCGCCCTGCGCTGGAATCATATTTTTAAGCCAAAATTATTTGCAAACGCTACGCTGACCTATAGTCGGTATAATTTCAACACCGAAGCGGGTGGGGGAGAGCGCTCCCGAATGCTGCCCGACGGTGAGTGGGAGGAAAGTGAATTCCGACTCAACTACTTCTCCGGCATCGATGACGTCGCCGCGAAATTGGATTTTGACTACATGCCGCTGCCAAACCACCTGGTAAAATTTGGAGCCAATGGCATCGTGCATACCTTCCATCCGGGACAGTTTGATACAAAAATTGTGGAAACGGACGGCTTGAACATTGAAACCAGCATCGGTCAGCCGGATGTTCATGCCACAGAGTTTGCTACCTATGTGGAGGATGACTGGAAAATCGGCAGTCGCCTACGGGTAAACTACGGACTCCACCTATCCGGCTTTGTGCTCAAAGACGACCCCTACCTATCCCTGCAGCCCCGACTGAATGCCCGGTACCTGTTCGATGGCGGTTGGGCGCTGAAAGGCGCCTTCAGCACCATGCGGCAATACATCCATTTACTTACAAACGAAAGTATCGGCTTGCCTACCGACCTGTGGTTGCCGACCACCAAGCAGGTCAAGCCTCAGGACTCCTGGCAAGTTGCATTGGGTGTAGCCAAAACCCTCGGTGATGGGTATGAGTTCAGCGTGGAGGGTTACTATAAAGAAATGGACAATGTAATCGCCTTTAAGGAAGGGGCCAGCCTTTTCCAGTTTTCAGACTGGCAATCCCGCATTACGCAGGGCCATGGTAATGGATATGGGGCAGAGTTTTTTATCCAAAAAAAGCGCGGCCGGCTCAACGGCTGGATTGGGTACACGCTCTCCTGGGCCAACCGACAATTTGATGAACTGAACCTGGGTCGGGAATATCCCTACAAATACGATCGCCGCCACGATTTTGAAGTGGTTGCTTCTTATAAAATCAACGATCGGATCAAATTATCGGGCACCTGGGTTTTTGCAACCGGAAATGCAGTGACGTTCGGTACTTCGAAATATCTGGCTCCATCGCCGTATCACGATCCGCGCTATGGAGTAGATTGGGTGACCACCCATACGCCCGTTCGAAACAATTTCAGATACCAATCCTATCACCGGATGGATTTTGGGATTGATTTTGTGAAGCAAAAGAAGCGTTTTGAGCGTACCTGGTCGTTCGGTGCCTATAATGCATACAACCGCAAGAACCCATTTTTCCTGTACCTCGAAACGAGAAGTGAGTACGTTGATGGGGAAAATATCGAATATTCTGAGTTGAAGCAGGCCAGTTTGTTTCCCGTAATCCCTTATGTAACCTACAGTTTCAAATTTTAAGTCCTTTTACCATGCGTATTTATCAATATATACTTGCAGGCACAATCCTGTTCGCTACGTCTTGCAATGATTTTTTTGATCAAACCATTTCCATTGATCAACCGGAATACGAAAAGCAGTTGGTGATCCATTCTTATTTGAGTAACCGGGATTCCAGCATTGAGATTACACTTTCCAGAAACCATGGAATCCTGGAGCCCATCAGGGAAAATGATTGGTACATTGAAAATGGCACCATCGAGTTGTATAAAAATGGAGAATTGAGTCATACATTGAATCCGCTTCCTCAATCAGCATCGTTTTATACAGCGCAGCTGACACCCGATTTTTTTGAGGCAGGATCCGAATACACCCTGCGCGCCTCGCATGCAGATTTCCCTACAATGGAAGCAAAACAAGTATTTCCGGCGCCTGTGATCTTGGACTCTGTGCGCCTTCGCGAGGATGCCCGGTTAATCAATGGTGAAAGCTATGCTTCAGCAGATGTCTATTTTCATGATAACCCAGACGAACGCAATTTTTATCAGATTCAATTGGAAGAAATTACTCCATTATTGAATCCGATTTACGACCCGAATGGTAACTTCATTGGCTTTGATACCATTGGCGAAAACCGATATTTCATTTATCCCGATGATTCAGAAGATCCGAATGCGAATCTTGGGATGCTACGCAGTATCATAGTCAGCGATGAAGCTATTCAATGGGGAAGCCTATAAAATGACCTTCTTGTTTTATGCCTACAACTCTGATCCGGGAAGATATCGGGTTCACGTGAGTGCAATCACAGAAGATTTCTATTTGTACTCCAGAACTGCCTATCAGAAATACGATGTGGATGGTATTCCGTTGGTAGAGCCCGTCACGGTGCACGGCAATTTTGATGCAGGCATCGGGATATTTGGTCTGCTGAATACCACTGTAAAGGACCTGGAATAGATCTTAGAAGGAATTACGGGCCGCAGGGGATGATTGCGACTCCTGCGGTCTGTTATTCTGTTTCTTCGGAATCGTCAATCTGGCTTTCGCGGCGTTCGCGGTCCCAGTCGGTATTGGCCAGGATAATAATTACTGCACCCGCCATAACCATGATGATTTTAGCTACAAACGAAAACAGCCTTCCGGGAATATCCAGGAAAGACAGAAAATACCAGCTGACTCCAATGAGTTGGAGGATCATAGCGGTAATGCCAAAAATCATGAGTAAAAATCCGGCTAGGAGCCAAAGTCCCTTGTTTTTCATACAATCAAATTAAATGTGGGGCAAAAGTAATGGAATGTCTGACAATTGGCTTCAATAGGTGAACAGAAAATCGGTGCTCTTGTTTAGAGACGTATGTGGACCTTCAGGTATGAACGAGGTATGTGGGCAAAAGACCAGTTCTGAATAATCAGAATGCATCCTCGTTCCTTCGTCGAACAAAGTGTTCAATACCCGGTAAGTTCACTAACTTAGTGCGTGTTTTACAGAGAACCTATTTAGCCTTGACCAACCCGGAAATAACAGATAACGTCAAATTAATTGAATGCCCGCGTGATGCCATGCAGGGCCTGCATGATTTTATTGAAACCGATACCAAGGCAGCCTATATCAATCAGCTGCTAAAGGTTGGGTTTGATACCATTGATTTTGGTTCGTTTGTCAGCCCCAAAGCCATTCCTCAAATGCGGGATACGGCCGAAGTGCTGGCAAAACTGGATTTGGACCAGTCTTCTTCCAAACTCCTGGCCATTGTAGCCAACCAGCGCGGTGCAGAAGCGGCTTGTGCCCATCCGGAAATCAGTTATTTAGGTTATCCTTTCAGCATCAGTGAGACCTTTCAATTGCGCAATACCAACGCAACTATCGAGGAAAGTGTAGAGCGCACGCAGGCTATTCAGGAACTTTGTGTCAAGCACGGGAAGCAAATGGTGCTGTATATTTCCATGGGGTTTGGAAACCCCTACGGCGATCCCTGGAATGTAGAAATAGTTCAGCGTTGGGTGGATGTACTGAAAGACCTGGATATCCGAATTTTTTCTCTATCAGACACCATCGGCTGCTCAAACCCTCAGAATATTTCTTACCTGTTTCAGGAGCTTATTCCGGCCTATCCGGATGCTGAATTTGGGGCCCATTTGCATACGCAACCACACAACTGGAAAGAAAAAATAGACGCTGCCTGGGAAAGCGGATGCCGCCGCTTCGATGGTGCAATGCGCGGATATGGCGGCTGTCCAATGGCCAAGGACGACCTGACCGGCAACATGGCCATGGAAAACCTGGTGTATTTCCTGGATGAATCCGGCGTGGAAAGTGGTATCAATCGCCCGGCCTTTGCTAAAAGCATGTCGATGGCACTGGAGGTGTTTCCGTAACAACGGGTTGATGATTTGATGATACGCCCTACGGGCTAGGATGATAAGTTGATGTTTATTCGGCCCTTCGGGCCTTGTTTAGTCGGGACGCTGCGCTTTCCCTTGTTTATTTGTTTATGTATTCCTTGCAATGTATTGATGATTTGATGATACGCCCTACGGGCTAGGATGATTTGATGATGTTTATTCGGCCCTTTGGGCCTTGTTTATTCGGGGCGCTGCGCTTTCCCTTGTTTATTTGTTTAAAACAAATACCATTTGCACATCAACAATCCAATCGGCAATCGTAAATCATGTAATCGGCAATCGTAAATCATACGGTCGGCAATCGTAAATCATGTAATCGGCAATCGTAAATCATACGGTCAGAATGCTTGATTGAAAAAAACTGACTACTGACCACTGTCCCGCTGACCACTTTATGCTACATTTGCTGCGCATTGATTGCGTTATGTTTCCATTTGACCTAGATAAAATACTCGACCAGTTTGTTTATGATAAAACCTCTCCGCTGATTTTCAGTAGTGGGGCTTTTTTATTTTTCTTTTTGGGCTTTCTGGTTATTTACCGTTTGTTGCGCAATCAGCAGCAAAAGCGGATTCTTTGGTCAATCCTGTTTTCCCTTTTCTTTTACTACAAAAGCAGTGGTGTTTATTTTGTATTGCTGATCATCAGTGTCTTGATCGACTACCACGCTGCGCGTCTGATTGAGGCATCGGAGCTGCCTTCCAGGAAGAAGTTGTTTCTGGTGCTGAGTCTGATTAGTAACCTGGGCTTGCTGGCTTACTTTAAATACACCAACTATTTCGTTGACCTGTGGAATCAGGCTTCAGGAGGGCATTTGGGACCCTTCGATATCTTCCTTCCGGTAGGGATCTCCTTTTTTACTTTCCAGTCGATGAGTTACACCATCGACGTGTACCGGGGCAATCTCAAGGCGCTGGACAATTACTGGGACTTTAGTTTTTACGTCACCTTTTTTCCGCAAATGGTGGCAGGACCAATTGTGCGGGCTGCTGAC
The DNA here is from genome assembly GCA_041392625.1 of Saprospiraceae bacterium. Taxonomy (GTDB): domain Bacteria; phylum Bacteroidota; class Bacteroidia; order Chitinophagales; family Saprospiraceae; genus M3007. The sequence goes on from JAWKLR010000003.1 coordinate 254,217, forward strand.
TTTTTGCCCCAGATAAATAAACCGCTTGAATTGACCCGGGAAGACCTCGGGCGGGCGGTTTTTTTATTTGCGACAGGCTTATTCAAAAAAGCAGTGATATCCGATTACATCAGCCAAAATTTTGTCGATCGGGTGTTTGATTCGCCCTTGCAGTATTCCGGGATGGAGAACCTGATGGCAGTCTATGGATATGCCATGCAGATCTATTGCGATTTCAGTGGATATTCCGATATGGCTATAGGCATTGGTTTGTTGTTGGGCTTCCGGTTTCCGATCAACTTTGACTCTCCCTACCAATCCCTGAGCATCACGGAGTTTTGGCGCCGCTGGCACATTTCCCTGTCAACCTGGCTGCGGGACTACTTATACATTCCATTGGGTGGTAACCGGAAAGGTCGGATTCGAACCTATGTGAACTTGTTGCTTACCATGCTGTTGGGCGGTCTGTGGCACGGAGCAGCAACCCGGTTTATAATTTGGGGAGCCTTGCACGGCGGTATGCTTGCGGTTGAACGTTGGATCAAGGAAACTATTCCGGGTAGCCCCGGGCCTATGCGCCGGTTTTTAGGCGGTTTGTTTACGTTTCACTTTGTCTGTCTGTGTTGGATCTTTTTCCGTGCACAAAGCGTAGAGGCGGTAGGACAAATGTTGTCGCAAATTGCCTTTTTCTTCCACCCCCAGGTGTTCTTTGAATTTATCGACGGGTATCCAATGGTCGTTTTCTGGCTCAGCGTGGGCTACTTTTTACACTTGATGCCTGCAAAAATGGAATTGCGTGCACAGTCTGTAGTTACGGCGATGCCACTCCCGGTTAAGGCCCTGTTTGTTACCTTGGTGATCGCCCTGGTCATGCAAGTGAAGTCAGCCGATGTGCAACCGTTTATTTATTTCCAGTTCTAGGAAAATCTCAAACACGCGCTTCGTTTTCTTATTTATACGATTGTTTCGGGTGTGCAAATCCAAAAAACCTTGTACAACTTCATTTTATTGAACTAAATTTGCGCATCCTGGAAGCAGTTTGAATCAATTCCCTTGATTTGGAACAATTTCCATCTTACTTTTTGCATAAAAAACTAGATCAATACTCCTATGGGACGCGCGTTTGAATTTAGAAAAGAACGAAAAATGAAACGGTGGGCCGGTATGGCCAAAACCTTTACCCGAATCGGACGAGAAATTGCACTTGCCGTAAAGGCCGGTGGTGAAAACCCGGATTACAACCCGCGTCTGCGTTTGGCAATCCAAAATGCCAAAGCGGCCAACATGCCCAAGTCCAACGTGGAAAATGCCATTAAGAAGGCAGCCGGTAAGGATGCAGAAAGTTTTCAGGAGGTAATTTACGAAGGTGTAGGCCCAAGCGGTATTGCAATCATTGTAGAGACGGCTACTAACAACCCAACCCGTACAGTGGCGAATCTGCGCATGCACTTCGATCGCTGTGGTGGTGCACTGGGCGTAACGGGTAGTGTTACCTACCAATTCAATCGCAAAGGTGTTTTTAAGGTAAAATCCGATGCCGGTTACGATTGGGATGAACTCGAACTCGAATTGATCGATGCCGGTCTGGAGGAAATCAAGCCGGAAGAGGAGGAAATGGTATTGTACACCGATTTCAAAGATTTCGGAACCATGCAAACCGAATTGGAAAAACGGGGCATGGAAACCTCAAGTGCAGGCCTGGAATGGATTCCGACCCTCTCCAAATCGCTGGGAGATGAAGATGTAGAACAGGTCATCAAACTGATTGATCGCCTGGAAGAAGACGAGGATGTCCTCAACGTGTTCCACACAATGGATATGTCAGAATAAAAGACATTCGGGATTTTAGACACCACAGTTTAAAATCCCGAATTTGTTTTACTCCTGCAGGCTCCACAAGCCGTCATCAAATTCCTTTTGCATCAAGGCCCGGTTTTTTGCATGGGCTTCTTTTAGGTACTTTGGAAACGGATATCGTTCCCAGAGCGATTCTTCATCGAGCTCCTTCCCGGTAGCAATGCTTTCCCGGAGTGCATAGATGTAGGCCAGACTTTCTGTCCTTCGGCCAAGCCACTCACTCAAACTAAGGGCCGGGTTTCCATGTCCGGGAATCAGGCGGGTAAACCAGTTGCGGTCGTGGATTTGAAGCAATAGATTCAAGGTTTCCTCATAGGCCACACTGCTTTGATCGATGAATGGAAATTCAACATCTGACAGGTAGTCGCCGGCCACGCAAAGACCCAATTGCCAGAAAATAATCATCATGCAGTCGGGGGTATGCCCGGGGGTGAGGTAAAATGTGAGTCGGGTATTTCCATGACGGAATTGTGCCCCGTTTTTGAAGACGATAAAATCACCTTCCGGGTATTCAATCGGGTAACTTCGCTGGATGTAGTATTGCTGATCAAAATCGTTTATTTCCCGGAGCACCGTTTCTTTGTCGGTTCTATTTGCCATGGCTTCGGAAAGAAACACCTTTTCAGGTTTAAATGCCCGGTAACCAATAATGTGGTCGTAATCGGAGTGGGTGAAAAGCAAAAAAAGGGGTTTGTCACCCTGAATATCCAGTACATACTTTCGGATACTTGCAATTTCATCGGGAAGCCAGCAGGGATCTACCAGAAAAATGGCATCCTCCGTTTGCACCACCACACTGTTGGTTTGGAACAATGCGCTTTGAAATACGGTGATATGCGGGTCTTTGTATACAATCTTGCTCATATCCAGTCAGTTTCTACGTTGATTCAAAGCGTTTCTGGGGATTGCTAAAATCTAAAGCTCCAAACAGACTCTCAGGTTCTCCTGGCTCTTTTGATTGGACAAGCCGGGTAAATTATTCCATGCTACGTTCTTTGTTTGATGAAAACCAGCATGTATCTCAGCAGAATAAACTAATTTTGCGGCTCATGCCGCCATATCGGATCTGTATGTCTGAGTTTCAAACATACTCTAATCACATGGTAAAATGAAATGATATTCGGGTAATTTGTATGGATAACTTGTTTTGAATACCCGAATACAAGACTTTTAAAACTCAAAAAACAATACCGTGTTCCAGAACCGCATTTCACGCGGCCGGCTGGTTTAAACACACCAATAAAAATATGGGAAATGTAGTTGCCGTTGTCGGCCGCCCCAACGTGGGAAAATCAACCTTATACAATCGACTCGTAGGTTCACGGGATGCCATCACGGATGACTTCTCCGGCGTGACCCGTGATCGGAAATACGGCTTTTGCGAATGGAATGGCAAACGCTTTACGGTAGTCGATACCGGCGGTTTTGTGCATGGTTCCACCGATATTTTTGAAGTTGCCATTCGAGGGCAAGTTCAAATGGCCGTAGATGAAGCCTCAGTTATCATTTTCATGGTGGATGCCCAAACCGGAATCACGGATCTGGACGAGAACATCGCCAAACTACTTCGGCGTACTGATAAGCCCGTTTACCTGGTTGTAAACAAGGTAGATAACCATACCCGCATGCTGGAGGCCAATGAGTTTTGGGGAATGGGTTTTGAAAATACCTATTTCGTAGCGTCCATTAGTGGCAGCGGTACCGGCGATTTGCTGGATGCAGTGGTGGATCACATTGAGGAAGAAGAAACCCTGGAAACCGAATTGCCCAAGTTTGCCATCGTGGGCCGTCCCAATGTCGGCAAGTCATCCCTGACCAATGCGCTGTTGGGTGAAGACCGCAACATCGTTACGCCTATTGCGGGAACTACCCGGGATACCATCCACTCGGAATACAATAAGTTTGGACACCATTTTATGCTGATCGATACAGCAGGTATTCGCAAAAAACAAAAGGTAGAGGAAGAACTGGAGTTTTACTCCGTTATGCGTGCCATTAAGGCCGTAGAAGAAGCGGATGTCTGTGTTCTGGTACTGGATGCTACCCAGGGGCTTGAAGGACAAGACCTCAGCATTCTGCGCTTAGCTCAAACCCGCCACAAAGGCATTGTTATCTTAGTCAACAAATGGGATTTGGTTCCAGACAAGGGTACCAACTCGGTACGGGATTATGAGCAGGCAATTAAGAAACGCCTGGCTCCTTTCACCGATGTTCCGGTGCTTTTCATCTCTGTTTTGGAAAAACAGCGGATCTTCAAGGCCGTGGAAGCCGCTATGCAGGTGTATGAAAACCGGGGACGCCGGATCAAAACTTCTGCCCTGAACGAAATCATGTTGCCAATTATTGAGGCTACACCGGCGCCTTCTGTGACCGGGCGTTTCCCCAAGTTTAAATACATCACTCAATTGCCGGGTGAATACCCCATGTTTGCCTTTTTTGTGAATAATCCGAATTATGTAAAAGACTCTTACAAGCAGTTTTTGGAAAACCAGATTCGTAAGAATTTTGAGTTTACCGGAGTGCCTATCCAAATTTATATGCGTCAAAAGTAGCAACGCTTTGGCAGGCTTATCCGTTCCTTTGGAACGGTGGCTACAAATCCGGACACGCTGTAATCCAAAACATGTTCTGCTGTGTGCATTTCATTTTTTGCAGAACCGAGGATTTTAGAGCCTGTATGGGATTTTATGTTTGGGCTACAAGCGGCAAATTTTGCTCGCTTTCGCCTCAATCCAAAATCCTAAACACGGTCTTAATTTTAAAAATACATCCTCAAAAAAACAGACTTATGCGTAAGATCACATTTGCATTATTCATTCTTGTTGCGTTTGCTGCTTGTAAACAGCAAAAAGAACCCATCGCCAGTTACGTTTACGTTGAACCATTTATTATTGATGCGGGGGGCGATGCCTCTGATCACAAAATTGTCGATTGCTGGTTTTATGCCGGCGGTGAATTCCTGGGCGCATATACTTTGCCAGCTCTTATTCCAGTAATTGCTGAGGGGCCAACCGAACTTCAGATTTTTCCGGGAGTTAAAGAAAATGGAATTGCTGCTACGCCCAATATTTATCCCTTCCTGAATCGGTCAATCATCCAGGCAGATCTGACTCCAATGGGTACCGATACCGTCCATCCAAGTACCACGTATGCAGCCAATGCAATTTTTCCTTTTGGACTTGACCGTGGCAGCTTTGACGGAGGCGCGACCATTACGCTTGAAAACCGGGATGCCGATCAGGCCACAGGCTTTGTGCTGACTGAAACCGGTGGATACGAAGGCAAGTCGCTTTACATGGCCGTGGATACTACCCATCCCATTATGTATGTTGCCACAGAGTACGTCAGCCTTCCAACAACCTTTCAGCAGGAGGTTTGGCTTGAATTACACTACCGGAACGACATGCCCTTTTCGCTGTGGCTGGTTGGAAATAATAACAATTCAGAAATTACCCTCCCCATTTTCCAGTTTAACCCAACGGAGGATGGCGCATTCAACAAAATTTATATCAACCTAACCGAAGCACTGGTTAGCCTCTACGAAGCAAGCCAGTTTAAGTTGGAATTGCGCGCATCCCTTCCTTCCGATTTAAACGGCGGGTACGAGCAGGATGCCGGAAAGGTTTGGGTGGATAATATTCGGCTCGTACATTTATAATTCTCCGGGCCGGAAATAAAACTCCAAACAGGTATTTAAACCAGCGAACATCGAAATAACCAGCGTGAGTCCAAGCACAGAACATTCGTATTTTAAGAAGGTAAGACAACGGCATACCCTGGTATACGCCATGGGCGATTTTCTGATGGCCATGCTTGCTTGGGCCCTGTTTTTTGCCTATCGAAAATCCCTCGAAGGGTTTGACCCGCTGGAGGTCATGTTTGACGACCCCAAATTTTACCTCGGCGTCCTTACCATCCCCTTGGGCTGGCTGTTTCTGTATGCTATTTTTGATTCCTACCTGGATATTTACCGCTTGTCGCGATTCAACACCCTTACCCGGACGTTTTTCCTGAGTTTTTTGGGTGTGCTGTTTCTGTTTTTGAGCCTGATTCTGGATGACGTGGTTAATGTGCAACACGGATATTTTGCACCCTTCGCTACGCTGTTTTGTCTGCACTTTTTGCTGACAAGCACCATGCGGATGATCCTGCTCACGCGTGCCAGTCGCAGACTGAAAAAAGGCGAAATTTCCTTCAATACCCTCCTGATCGGAAGCAATCAGAACGCAGTGGATCTGTATAAGGATATCTCCGGACAAGCCAAATCCTTGGGCTACCGATTTGTTGGCTACCTCGATGCCAATGGCTCCGGTGAGACAGAGATTTCGGCCTATCTGCCACATCTTGGTCAACTGGAAGACATGGATCAGATAATCCGGGAAAACCACATTGAGGAAGTGATCATTGCCATAGAAACATCGGAGCACAATCGCCTGCGCGAGATTCTCAATACCCTGTTTGATTTTGGTGATACTGTGCTGGTAAAAATCATTCCGGATATGTACGATATCCTCCTGGGAACCGTAAAAATGAACCATGTGTATGGCGCGGTCCTCATTGAAATCCGGCAGGAACTCATGCCCAAGTGGCAGCGGGTAATCAAACGATTTCTGGATGTGGTGGCCAGTGCGGGTGCTCTCTTTGTGCTGTCTCCCTTACTCCTATACATTATCATCCGGGTAAAGTATTCTTCATCCGGTCCTATTTTTTACGCTCAGGAACGAGTGGGTTTGCACAACAAGCCATTCCACATCATCAAGTTCCGTTCGATGTATACGGATGCTGAAAAAATGGGACCGCAACTGTCGCAGGAAAATGACCCGCGGGTTACTCCCTGGGGCATAATCATGCGCAAATACCGGCTGGATGAAATCCCGAATTTCTGGAATGTGCTGAAAGGAGATATGTCTTTGGTGGGGCCACGTCCCGAGCGACAACACTTCATCGATCAAATCATGGAGCACAATCCGCACTATAAGCACCTGCTTAAAGTCCGGCCCGGAATTACCTCCTGGGGACAGGTGAAGTACGGGTACGCTTCCAACCTAAACGAAATGCTCCAGCGCCTGCGTTTTGATCTGTTGTACATAGAGAACATGTCGCTAGCGCTTGATTTCAAGATCATGTTTTACACCGTGCTGGTGCTGCTTCAGGGGCGCGGAAAATAGCCTGGTAACAGCCTGGTTTCTTACCGCTTCCGTTTGCGACTTTTATAACTTTCCAGCACAAAATTCCCAAGTCCCTGCAAGGAGGAATAAAACGCCTTGCCGTTGTTGGTTTCTGTGAATGCTTCCACGAAGCGAACCAGGTAGGGATCGCGGGCAATCATAAATGTTGTGATCGGAATCTGGAGTTTTTTGCATTGGCGAGCCAGGTTCAGACACCGGTTGACAATCTTTTTGTCCAGTCCAAACGAGTTTTTATAGTATTTCTTCCCGATTTTCAGACAGGTCGGCTTTCCGTCGGTGATCATAAAGATCTGCTTATTGGGGTTGCGCCTGCGTTTCAGGATGTCCATTGCCAGCTCCAGTCCGGCAACCGTATTGGTATGGTAAGGGCCTACCTCCAGGTAGGGTATTTCTTTGAGTTCAATTGGCCAGGCATCATTTCCGAAGACAATGATATCGAGCGTGTCTTTCGGAAAGCGGGTTTGGATAAATTCTGCCAACGCCAAGGCTACTTTTTTCGCCGGAGTAATCCGGTCTTCCCCGTAGAGGATCATGGAGTGCGAAATATCGATCATCAGCACGGAAGACATCTGGCTTTGAAAATAGGTTTCCTGCACCTCCAGGTCTTCCTGGGTGAGGTGAAAGGAATCAATGCCGTGGTTGATGTAGGCGTTTCGCAGGGAATTGGTCACCGCGAGTTGGTCGAGGCTGTCGCCAAACTCATACGGCCGCACATCGGAGGTGAGTTCATCCCCCCGGCCAATACTGCCTGTGTTGTGGTTGCCGCTTTTGGCCTTTTTCAAATCACCAAAAATATCGTCAAGCGCTTTCTGGCGAATGCTCAGTTCCAGTTTGGAGGTGGGTCCGCGACCGCCCTCGCCCTGCCCGTTGCGTCCGAGGTATCCTTTGTCTTCCAGATCCTGGATAAAATCCCCAATCCCGTACTCCGGTGTAGTGAGGTGGTATTCTTTATCCAGCTCCGTCAGCCAGGAAAGGGCTTCATCCACATTGCCCGAGGTGTACAACATCAGTTCCTGAAAAATCTGGAACAGGCGATCAAAGGTGCTTTGATCGGAGCCGGGGCGGTAGTCTGAAAATCGAAAGGCTGGCATAGGAAGGAAAACACGGGAACGGGGTGTTTTGTTGTGCCAGCGAATAGCTGTTTGAAGCTGGAAGGTTTTGGGGGATGGCTGTGTGGGAAGAGGACCTTAGGGAGATGCTCGCCGATGGAGACGCCCAATTTACACGGCTGATCGGGCTAGCGGAGGAGGAGAAAGATGCGGTTGGCGGCTTTTCCGTCCCAGAGGAGGACGGCAGCGGGTTTCCGGTGGCCAGCCAGGGCCTGTTGGGCGAGTGTGCAGGCCTTTTGTGGGGCCAAATCCAGGAGCAATTCGTTGCTTCAGGCCTGTATTGTGACGGGCCGCTCGGTGTTGGGTCGGGCAGTAATGCAGAGGATTCCCAACATGGTGCTGCTTCCTGTACACCTCCAGAATCAGCACACCAAAGCGGAAGATCTGAGCGGTCCCTATGAACTCAAAATAAGCTCACAAAGGAGGCAGTAGTTCCAGATTGAAATGCCTTTTATGTCATCCGTACATTCCAAATTTCTGCAAGTGTATACGTGTGCGCGGATGTAGGGGGAGTCGCACAGGAGCCAACTCCACCTAGTTGCTTCAAAATCTCCAGCATATTTTGCAGCCCTTCCCGGAATCCACATTGGAAGGACGGTGAAAGGAGGCCAAAATATAGGCTTCTGCACGTGGTTTTCGGATGAAGCCGGATGTGCCGGTACAGTGAATCAGCCATTACATTTCCCACCAAATGGATGCTTTCCTGCTTGTAGTGTTCTGCCCGCAGGTTCTCCAACTCCTGCTTCTTCGCTGGCAAAATGAAGCACGACAAGGCGTCCACTTCCCTGCGAATTGCTTCTTCGGGCATGGTATGGTCAAACGAACGCAAGCCCGCCTCTACATGCGCCAGTGGGAGCCCACAAGCCTGCGCTGCCCGGGCTCCCGCCAGTGCACTGCGCGTATCTCCAACTACGATCACCCAATCGGGTTGTTCTTTTTGAGAATAGCCAGCCAGTAAGGTTCCCAGGATACTTCCGGGTCTGAAATCGTGTAGGCAGGGGTTTCAAGATCCAGTGCACGGAGCATCTCGGTGCTCATCAGCATCATCCTGGTGCTGACCGGTGTGTATCAGGAATGGCGGACCCTGGGAACTAATTGCGCCGCATGGTACAGTGCCAATTTTGACAAAATTTGGGCGTGCTCCTCCAATGGAAATGCATTTCATCGGGGGACAAACTTCAGGTCGGGCAGCAGAAAACGCATGAGTTTGCGTTCCAATTTGCTGCGCGTTTTTTGGTAGGTAAATGCGTTCAGATCAAACGCAATTATGTTGGGATTTTGAACCGTTTTCCAGGATTCAGATTCATCCAGAATCTGGATTTTATCCCGGAGTGACCGGCCGGTTTGCAGTTCAAAATCCTGGATTCTGCTTTCAAGCAATTGCCGCCGCTCTGAAAAGGGAATGGCCTGAAAAGGAGGGCCTAGTTTCCCGGTTACATCCACCGCCGGGACACCGGCGTACACCCGATTTGCTTCCGTTGCATGGGTGACAACCGCCCCCATGAGCAGCATGCTGCGCTCGGCTAATCGGACCGGAGCCACCTGCACACCCGGCGCAATCCAGACATGGTCTTCCACCAGCAATCCTCCGGAGCGTTGGAAGCGATGTCCTTCCAGAAGACTCCCAAAACTGGAGTGCGACCACAACTGTGCACTCGCACCGATGCCCACATTGTTGCCCACCTGGGTGTCTCCTTGTGCGTCGAGAATAGCATCCTTGCCAATCCACAGGTTGTGTCCGATGCGCAGGTGACCGGGCCCCGGAATAAAGACTCCGGGATAAAAGGTCGCGTAGTCGCCCACCTCAAAATGCGTGGCGTCGATGCGGACATTATCCTGAAACACACAACCATCTCCAATCCGGATGGACTTGCAGTAAAACCGGACATTGCGCCCAAAGCGAACGCCTTTTCCAATTTTTACATCCAGGGTTTTTATATAGGGAATCATCGAGTGCTATTGGGTCAGGAAAAGTATTGGGGGATTTTGGAAATCGGCTTGAGAATGCGCGTCAGCGGGTGGGGTTGGAGGCCATTGATTTTCCAGGCCCGATAATCCTCCCGATTTGCGAGCAGCCGGTTGCGCAGCGAGGCATTGGAGAGTCCTCCGGTGCGCATATGCACAAGTACCTGAGGCAGGTAATGCACAGAAAGCCGGTGTTTGTACAGGAAGCGCAGCATCAATTCGTAATCGGCTGAAATACGCAGGCTGGTATTGTAGAGTCCGTACTGGAGGTAAGCGCTTCGGCGCACAAAAAAGGTGGGGTGGGGCGGCATCCATCCACGCAGAAACTTGCGGGTATGAAATGGCCCTGCTCGCCAGCTGCGAACAACTTGATGGGGTGGATTGGGCTGCACATACCGCAGGTCGCCATACAACGCCTGTACCGTGCTATTTCGAAACACCGCAGCCACCCATTCCAGCACCCCTTCGTTGGGGTAAAAATCGTCGGAATTTAATACCCCCACCACCTCTCCGGTGGCCAGTTGAATGCCTTTGTTGATGGCATCGTAAATGCCCTTATCCGGTTCTGAAACCACTTGTTGCAGGTGGGGAAATTGCGCTGCCAGTTTCAAACTCCCATCCGTTGAGGCTCCATCCACCAGAATATGCTCAACTCTGGGATGGCATTGCATCGCGACACTCCGCAGAGTATCCCCCAGTGTTTTTTCAGCATTAAATGCCGGTGTGATGATGGAAATTCTGGTCATGAACGCTCAATGATGGAGTTTTCTGTCTTTAATTGGGGAGGCAGGGTTGCCCTGATATATTTTATTTGGGAGGAGGCTGGAAGTAGCTACAGACCCAACAGTCAAAACAGCCTGCTCACCGACTTGCACACCAGGACAAACAATAGATTTTGCGCAATCCATGCTCCGGCTTCAATGATTATTGGAGCAGTTATCAAATCAAAACTAGGTTTTTTGTAATCGTGATTGCCACAGAGCAACATGGCTCCTTGTGAGATGCATACATTATCGCCAATTACAACCTGATCAAGATTGTCAATCCAAGCCCCTTCTCCGATCCAGACATGATTTCCGATTTCTAATTTCCAGGGGTATTTAAAAGACACCCCCGGTTTGACAATGAGCCCGTTCCCAATTTTCGCCCCAAATACCTTTAGCAGGAACCATTTTAACCTGTAGAATGGAAATAGGTAAGATTTGAAAATGAGGGCATTGCAGGCATACCACAAACCACGAGTCAGCACATTGCGACCAGGGTCATATTCTGGATTCGAAAAGGACGAAAGGTCTACCTTCTCCTTCATGAAAACATCTTTTGATATCCTTGAACCAACTCAGGATCGTTAACATACTCATCCGCAAATTGCCAGGCTCTCTTCGCATATAAGTCAAATGCTTCCTGATCCATTACGGCAAATGTTTCAATTGCCTGTGTAAATGCATCAATGTTATTCAAAGGCAATGATAAGCCGATGCCCTTTTCTTCCAGGTTTGTCCAGGGAGTTTGGTCGCTGATAAGTACGGGGCGGCCTGCAAGAAAGGATTCAAAAATGGAATGTCCGAAGTTCTCTCCGCTGGTTAGGAGTGCAAACAAATGATTTTGTGTCATTAGATTATGCACCTTATCATGTGGTATCTCTTTAGGGGACGAAACAGAAATATTATCGGGCAATGTATTGATAACTGGGAGACATTTTTGTTCCCAGTATTGACTATCTTCTATTACCCCATAGATATTGAGATGAATACTGTACTTACTTTGTATATTACTCAATACTTGCAATAGCAAATGAAGGTTTTTGATCGGGTGAATACGCGCAAGGAATATGATTTTGATCTGGTTCTTTTTCTTGACTATTTCCGTAAAAGGACCTTGCTTCATTTGCGGCAGGTTTGGTACAAGAGTAATCTGCTTTTCCCTGACGCCAAGTTGTATTCGAATGTCCTTTTCCTCCTGTTGGTCAGTTGCGTGAAAATGGACCATTCGGAATAGTGCAATTAGCCTGGCTATAGATAGAAATAACTTCTTTTTGTTTGACTTAAACTGTAAGGCAGAACTCCTGAGCATACCCCTGGGTGCGAGCACAACCTTTGGGAGGTGAAGCAATTTCAGTTTGTACAATAGCAGGGGGTAAATAGTAAATTTCCAGGAGAACATGCTATTGAGGTATAGGATATCTGGCCCAACAAATTTTATAAGCTTTTTTAATGCCTGGAGTTTCTCTACTTGGGTATCCACGTAACAGACTTGTATGCGTTCATCAAACTGTGTCCATTGCATAGGCTGAATAGTAGGGTAGGGGCTGCTCTTTCCAAAGTCTCTATTGCCTGTAAGCACGAATACGTCATACGAATTCTGCAACGCAATGGTAAGGTTCACACAGGATCGAATGGGCCCACCTGCGCGGTAGCCAGGGTAGAACCAATCAGTTAGGATGAGGAGTTTAGGGTTTGGCAAGTGAGAGTTCTAATTTAGCCATGGAGGAGGATTATGGGCCTCATCTTTGTTAAGTAGAGCAAACAAGGTTGTATAAAAGTACTTTGCCACAACCTGTGGTGAAATACAATCGGACCATTTAATAATTTGTTCTCTTATTTCTAATGGGACAAACCCTTGATTAATTCTTTTAGATAATATTTGAGCAAGATGGGTTATGTTTTCAGAATTGAATACATCACCATTAAGTTCATTAATAAGATCTGATGCCCCAGCCATATTGCTACATACTACAGGGGTACCAACCATTAATGATTCATTGACTATTGCTCCCCAACCATCAAATCTTGATGGGAGTATTACTAAATCTGATTTTGAAAGATTAGACCTTAGTTCTGAATTAGATATATGTGTTTATTGTAATGACATGTTCTAATTGGTGTGTTTTAATTAAATTAATAAGGATAACTTACTTGGGCCATTCCAAATATTGCTAATTGAAATGGAACATGGGTTGTCGAATATTTCACGATGTTCGCAATTGCCTTAATTAATACATCAACTCCTTTGCGATAAATAAGCTGACCGGCATAGACTATTTGGAAATGTTTTTTATCAGACTCAAACGGTTTAGGTACTGCGTTGTTTATTACAGAGTAACACAACATAGCCATTTGAGTTGGGAAAAAACCAGACCCTAAGTACCATCTGTAGCCTGATGTTCCGATGCAAAACAGAGCATTGATATTATGTATATATTTTTTATAATACAAACTCTTTACCAGGTTCTTAATATGACCTTTAATTCCTGTCACATCTGATGCTTCTGCAATAATGGCAATTTTTAATTCCATTTTTATTGCTGATCGCAAACTTGTTTTTACCAAATTGCAAGTGGAAAACCCTGAAAAAATATTAATTCCATTCTCTTTAGTCTTAGCCAAGTGAACATCTATATCATGTATTGAAGGGGCTATGATAAACTTTTGGCCTTCAATAGGAAGCCAGCCCATTTCTTTTCTATCATTCCTAATATTTACTTCACTTATGATTGTAAGATCTAAGTCCGAATAACTCTTTTCGAGCATTGATACTATTGGAATCAAATGGGGGCTAATACTATTCAACCAAAAAACTACCTTCATTTTAACCTGATAAATTTCATCTTGATTTTGAACCCAAGAAACCTCATACTGAAATAGTAGGCGAATAGGAAACCACACAAGTATGCAAAACTTGAAAGTAAATCACCTCGATAGTTAAATAGGCTGATAGAGAAAAGTCCCCCAAATCCTAGAAGTAACAAATTGAATTCTAGGCTTTTATTGTTGAAATTAAGCCTGAAAAACTTATCAAAAAGTGAAGAGTAGAATCCTACAAATAAACTACCTAAGATTATCCCCAAATTTCCAAAAGCAAAATAAAACTCACCTGCAAGTGGAAATGATAGATTTGCATTATAAATAAACAAACCCTTCCGTCTAGTGTAGTTTTGAACAAGATAGGCTCCTGTACCAATAGGTTTGGTAGGCCAAACACTCCTTGGAACGAAAAAAAGAATAGCTCCTAGGATATTTTTGCCCATTGAAGTCCCATTGTCTTCAACATATGAAACACCAATAGTCATTAATTCAAAGGCGTCAAAGTTGCCTGAGAATATTTGTTCGGACTGAACGGTCCTTAAAGAAACCTGATCGAAGTTTTTTTCTCTAAACTGGTTTAGCCAGAATACCGTAAGTAGCCCAATAGCAAAATAAGGTAACAAGCGATAACCAGTCCTTTCTGGCTTGTATTGAAAAACTAAGTAAAATAGAAACAGAACAGATAAAGCATAGAATCGTGAATTTCCTGTTGGGAAATTTAATAATACCCCAATCAATCCCATGGACAATAGAACATACTTTGTCCATCTAGTCTTTTGAAAATAATTATATCGATAAAGGATGTAAGAAACAAAAAATATTAGCAGAGTGAAAGGTTTGAGTCCGCGTACTACAATTAGATGAATTGATTTTGTAGAAAATAACTCCCAGAATATTTCATCAGCGGAATTCCTAATTAATAAAGGTTCGATTCCGTATCTAGCAACAACTCCTATGATAATTGGGGAAATAAGGGCTAAATATAATATTAGTCTTTTTCTAACATTGATTTTCTTGGAAAGGACACTTATTTGAAGATCCCTGTATTTCGTGAAAAAGTTGTAAGAAATTGCATAGGTAATACTCCAAAGTGTAATGACTAGTTGAGTTTTGATCAATAAATCATTAAATCGAAATTGTGAAATAAACAGAAACTTATTGCTCTCATATTGTAATATTGGAACAATAAAAAAGAACATGAAGCAAAAAATCCAGTGCATTAAAGCTAGAGATATTTTTTGCCTACTTAAAACGCTAAAAATATTGTAGCAAAAAAAAGCGCCATTTATTGAGCATATTATATGAAATGGGTATTTACTCAGAATTAAATAGAAATATTGCTGGTTGTTATCGATATGCCAATAAAAAATAGTGTATTGACTGCTTTACTATCCATTTGATTCCGTTGAAATCAAATCGTCAAAAAAAGAAATCATTGTTTTAGTGGAGATTCTTTGAATCGTATTCATTTAAATAATTCGAATTACGTTCTTTTAATTGCTATGTTAGATAATTTATTTTTATTTCTTGAACAATGCTTTCTTGTTCAGTTATCAAATTATCAAATACTACAGTTGACATGACCTTATGTTTTCATGACCGTCGCCAAATTACTTTTGTTGGCTGAATTTACACTAAGAATAGGCTTATCTAATGAAAGGTAAGAGAATAACTTTGAAGGCAGTACCAATCACTATGAATTGACCCAGGTAGGAAAATAATATCGCTGGAAACCGGCTTTTCCAATTGACTCAAAATAAGGTAGTCTATCTGTTTGCTCAAATACCTGACTCCACTCTGTTTTGATCAATCAATGAATCAATTTTGAAACTCCAGCACCCTTTGGGGCCTTTCTTCAGTACCCATAGTTCTACCCCATGATTTTTAAAAAATCAGGGTCTGAATCAAATAGCCTTCATCAATATGTAGAATAAACTCATGAAAATTTGAACCATATAATCTGCTATTGCTCCTACATAGCAAATTGTAATCTTGTCTGATGTTTCTAGTCCTACATTGCTGTAAACAGACTGGCTGTTCTATATCTTTCTGATGAACACCAAACGGTATAGTAATTGAATTGAAATTACTAATATTTTGATATCGCTCCTTAAGTTGAAGCAAATATGAATTAGATACTGAAACAAGGCCCAAGGAGCTTTTCTAATGACAAAGGGTTCGGCCCATTTATTGATTTGATGTGTTATTTTGATTTAACTCCATTTAGTTTTAAATTATTTTGTCTTTTAGCCATGGGTCATGTATGTCAATAATATATGGGATGTTAAGAAGTAGTTTAATTAAAGGCCTAAGAGAGTAATGTAATATGCTCTTGTTGAAAAGAATATTAAATCGGGTTTGTTTTTAATTGATTGGAAGATGCATTGAAATAGAATAAAAAGGAAAATACGAAATTTCAAAATTTCCAAAGTTGAATGCTCTAGTTAGTTTATACTTCTGGGATACCTAAAGGTGCTTAAATTCTTCAATGTCCATGGATAAGTATTTGCTAACAAGGGATCAGACTCAGACTCTACATATTTCTTTTACACTGTTAGTAGGTTCCAAACCATAAATTTTATAGAATCCAATACTTTTGTACTCGATGCATGTCTGAGTGTAGCAGAACTAGGCGATATAATTCTTAACTTTTTCAATGTTGTATAAGCCTGTTCCAAATTTAAAGTTTTATGCCTTCTATTTCAGTACATATTTTTTGCTTCATCGAATCACTTGTTTGGCGGTCTTATTTGAGAGATATTCTGGACTAAATTTATTAAAGGTGGACTCAATTTGCATGTTGTGTTTAACTAGGACGGGTTTAAAGCCAACTAGGAAATTGTTCTCTGAACTTTATTTGAGCAGTGACCCTAGCGAGAATATATGGACCCTTTGCCACCAAATAAGTCCATATTTTATTAGTTAAACAAATCCGTCTATTCTCATCTCTGTTATTTGGTTCTAGTGCTAATCCAATATCAAAATCGGAGAGCGTTTGTGAAGATTATGGGAAGTAATGGTTCATGATAAAAGATACTTTTATTCCTTTTGATATATTTTGCAAAAAGTGAGTTATAAAGTTTCCCAATAGATGAATCTTTATTGGAATATTTAATGAATGGGATGCCTTAATAAACTGCTCAAGTCCTCTATGAAAACTTATGTTTTGAGAATACCATACAAATTTAATTGGTCTTTCTTGGTCATATTTCTTGGCAATGCAAACTCATTTTTTGATAAAATGGGTTATTCCTACAATTGTAAAGTGAAAGCTAATTTAGATGTATTTACCTCTTGAATGAGTCGTTCCATAATCATCGGAGAAGCAAATGATATATATGAAACAGAGGATAGGAGCGTAGAGAAAACTTGGTGGACCCTTCTAACTTCAACTTCTCTTTTGTTAAAGTAATATGACTCACCAGGATGAAAATCTTCGACGTCAAATCCGACAGGAATATTAAAGGTTTTACCAAAAAAGACACTTGGATGAAGTGCTCCCAAATTGTGTGCAATAATTAGATCAGGAGAAGCCTTTTTGATAAATCTAAATCCAATGAAAAAGATTAATATACTTCTTTTGTCAATTGCCCATGAATTAACTAAAGAATTGTTATTAAAAATATATGAAAAAAACTGAAATGTTTTTTGGATTATAGAGCTAATAATCCATGGGATAAAGGCTTCCTTAGTAATTGTTATGTATTTGGCTTTTATATTTGAGGTTTTCTAATAGTTTAATTTCTGTACGATCACTCCACCCACCAATGTTAAATGCTATCAGTGAAACTGTAAAACCCTTTTTTAGAGCAAGTTGAATTTCTTTAAGTGCTCTCGGGTTTGTGCTGAGGTTAGATGTTATTTATAAACAGTATATTTCTACTCAAATGTTGACACCTTCTGTTTTGAAAATTAATTCCAGATCATCACTCGGTTTTCATATGTGTTTTTTAGTGCAAACTCTGATCTTTTTTTTGAAAATATTTTTGAATTGTAGTAATCAGTGAGTTGATTACAGTATCAAATGTTTCAATAAATTCTTTATTTGAATAACATTGTAATAATAAATCAGAGTTGGATTTATAGTGGCAATTGACTTGATGCTGACCACTTTTCCCGAAGAAAGGTATTCAAAGGACTTTATGTGTATTATGAAGCATGTAAGTTTCTGATGACTTATAACAAATTATGAATATGTCTTTTTTATAGAAGTTTGCTAAGTGTTCTTGCGTTTGTATTCCATTTAAAAATACATTACTTTTTGTTTTTGATGGCATTAATGAATTTTATAGAGAGTTTGCTGAAGCAGATTGGTTGGTTCAAAATGACCAAAAAAGTGAAATTCTATTTTTGGGTGTTTTTCAATTAATTCAATAATTAAAATTACCTTGGTTAAGTACTTCAATTAATAAGTTTCAGAATATCAACTTTATTATTCCATCAACTTTGGTATTGATTCCATTCGATATAGTATATAAGGCGAGGCTTCTAAAAGAACTACTAATTCCATGATTAAGTAGAACTTTTCTGGTATTCGTATAGGAATAGCCTCTAAGGATTCTCTCAGATACAGAAATAATTAAATCAATTCTTTTATTTGCTGGAATTCTGGTAGGGCTATGGTCTACCGGGTGAAATATGTTGACGTGAGATTTAAAGATTTTATAAGATCTATAAAAATGGCTACAGTCGAAGTCCCAAAAGGATATCAATGTTAATGTTATGTTTTTTAAAAATCCTTGATGTTGAAGGTTGACTAAGAAATAAAAAATTGACTTTAAGTGGAATTTTGTTATGTATGGGATAGGGACAGAGTAGGTTATTGTTTTCAAATTTTTAATTCCGCTAATTTTGACTTGTAAATTGGACGCCCATCTTTTTAGAAATGGGATTTAAAATACACCCTGATTTCACTCTCTTTGCCAGTTCTATCGCATAGTGGTGCTTCGAGATATACATTTCCTCCATGGCTGCGGTGAAAATAATTAGTATGACTTTTTTACGCAAAATATAGCATGTTTTAGGCTGGCTGTTTGAAATTTTGGTTAATTTCAAAGATTTTGATAGGCTCCTTTGTTAACTGAATATGATTAAATGCTTCCTTAGTTGGATTAAGACAAACCCCTTTTCTGAAACTAAATATACTCCTTTAGTTGTCTTCATAATGCTTGATGCAAGAAACTTCTTTATTTTCACCTAAGAATCTTTTTTGCCCAAACTTACTTATACACTCTTCCAAGAGTCTGGTAGCAGGAAAGTTTTTAATATTTGCACTTAACCAAGAAATCGCATCTGCAATCTCTTTGGGTGTACTATCATTAGGTAGAGAATACCATTCTGTTCGTTTATCATATCTTGTACTCCACCAGAATTAGTTGAAATTACGGGAGTACCTGAGGCACAAGGCTTCAATAATAGTGATACCAAAAGGTTTCAAACTTACTAGTAGAAATAATAACGGAACTTGAGTCAATAATGTGTAACATATTTGTTTTATATCCATGAAATGTAACGTGATTTACAATTCTGGTTGTTTTTACTAATCTTCTAGTACTCCCTTAGGGCCCATCACCAACAATATTCAACTGGTATTTCTGACCCTTTTCAACCAAAATTTTTATTGCTTTGATCGCTAAGTCAAATCTTTTTCCAATTACTAAATTTCCAATTGTGGTGATTGTAAATACGTTAGGTGGAGGACTACTGCTTTGTTTTCAAAGAAGTTTGACTCAAGGACATTTGGTAAGTCTATGTTCCGAGATTGTAACCGGTACAATGAAATCATTTTTTGTTTTTGAAATTGGCTGACAAAAAAGCACTTTGATCCACTACTCAAAATCTGCTCAACATATTCTTTCTTTATTATATTGAGATGTACAGACCTTGTGATTAAGCCACTATAATGTTCGGTTATAACATATGGGATTTTAAACTTTTTTAGATAGAAATTTAGAAACAACTCCTCCCCAACCAAGAATGTGCATGAATAATGTCAGGTTTTCCATGCTCCGAAAATATAATTCTTAAATACTTTGTAAGAAAGCCAACATAGATATGTAATATTTATCTTCAAAAACTTCGGAATAGTTGATCTGCAGTTCAAAATATATGTCGGGATACCGTTGTCAATATATTTTACAAATGTCTGATTGTGAGAACTTGATTCATCCTTTCTTTGAAACTACGAGTCTTATATTAGGATTAAACACCCCCAATTTTAAACCCATCTGAAGAATTCTCGCCTGATCTTCAAAAAAAACTCCATTAAAAGGGAGGGTTAGATTCTGTTTTATACCATGATGGAATTAATAAAATAATAGAAATTTTTGATTTAATTAGGTTGAGTCAAATTGTTTTTTGAAAGGCTATATGTATAAATTATTTAGAAGGTAAATGATGATAAAGTTACCGAGTAGGATATTAGCCCAATTTCTATTGAGTTAAAATATTTAAAGGTTAAAAGTAAAAAACACAAAAGGAACTAACTTTGTGTGCCAGAGAGGGATACGTAAAAATTAATTTTTTTGTTTTTTAAATAAAAATATAAAAAGATAAAACTAATGGAAACTGAATGAATCTAAGAAAGTAAATCCCACTTAGAATCTGTACCAAAAGTGCCAGCATCTCTCCATTTTTCTCCAAAAAAAATGCAAAAGGTGTGGGCCAAATATTACAATGATCAAAAATGGTACTATAGAAATTAGGGTTAATGTTTTAAGTGTTTTTAGGTAAATACCCCTACAACTTCGAATTGAAACAGATCTTCTGTAGCCTTTTTTGGCGAAATACTTCAGAGACGGCATTTGAGACTAATGTAATTGGCAAGCCTAATATTCTTACACATAAACTATATAACCCAACCATTGCTGGCCCAAAAAAGTAACTAATTAGAAATGTAGGGGTTGATTGTTTAGTCTGATGACAAATTCAGACGGTACCGTATACCGCGGAAAATCAACATGCTTTTCGCCAATACTTTAACCGTACTAAAATCAGGGTTGAGAAGCCAAGTAGTTAGCGTTTGCTGAGTTAAGGTGCCAAGGTAAACTGCCGGGATGATTTGGCTGACGAAATAGCCCGCGAATAAGCCGCCTACATGATGGTAAAGGAGGCAGGAAGCGGAACACGTGGGGACCGGATAGCTGTCAAAATAGAGTTCCAGGTCATGAGCAGTATTCCTTTTTCGGTTGGCCCAAAAACGAAAAATTTGTTTAACCATAAAAAATGGAAATTGGAAGTAACAAGAGCCAGGGTAATGGCCGGATTGTTGAGCCAGTGTCCAAGTGAAGTGCCGAGCAGCAAAACTCCAATCAGGGTGAAAATGGCTAAAATTATATTGGCAATCCGTATCAGCCACATGATTTGCAAAGCGTTGGAATCTTCCTTTTCCAACAAGATTGCTTGTCCGTATTGTAAGGTCGAAAATGTGCCCAATACGCCTGCTACAGCCATATACACCCCCAGGGTCCCATAATCTTCCTTTTCATATATTCGGTATAAAATCGGGGCAGTGAGCAGCGAAATGGCCTGGGCGGCTGCAGTACCGGAAATGAGTTTGGTGGCATTCCGAACAAACTCGGAGGACCACAGCCGGTTAAACAGATCAGACAGTCTGGTTTTCATACCGATTCTGTCGTGAACCCCTTACCACCATTTCCACCATTTCTTTTTCACCTCTTCCTCATAATATCCATAGCCATATCCGTATCCATATCCATATTGGTTTCCGTAGCCGTAGCGGGAGCGGGCTTTTACGCCGTTGTAGACGAGGGCGAGGTGGGGGAGTTTCTCCTCTTCGCGGATGGTTTCGAGTTGTTTCAGGGAGGCTTTGGGGGTGTGGTTGTGGCGAACGATGTACAGGGCGCTGTCGGCAGTGCGGCCGAGCAGGAAGGCGTCGGCTACCATGCCTACGGGCGGGGTGTCGAGCAGGATGCAATCGAAATGCTCGCGGAGGTAGGCGATGAGTTCGTCGATGCGTTCATGCAACAACAATTCACCCGGATTGGGCGGAATGGGGCCGCTGGGGATGTAGTGCAAGTTGGGGTGCAGGGCCGACTCTATGGCCAGGTTTTCTTTTTTACCCTGACCAATCAGGTAAGTGGATATCCCGCCCGAGCCCGATTTTTCTTCGCTGAGGTAGCGAATCAGTTTTGGCTTGCGAAGATCGAGCTCAAGCACGACGGTTTTCTTTCCGGCCAGGGCCATGGTGAGCCCCAAATTAAGTGTAATGAAACTCTTGCCCTCGCCGCTGATTCCGGAAGTGATCAGGATGCATTGGTTGGGCCTGCCTGCATTGAGAAACTGCAGGTTGGTGCGCATGAGCCGGAACATTTCCGACAGGGCAGAACGGCTGTTGGGTTTGACCACCGCCGGGTCTGCTGTTTTTTTGAACGCAATGCTCCCCAAAATCGGAACTTTGGTGGCTTGCTGGATTTCCTGTTCGTTCTGCAAGGTAGATTGCAGCAGGGTGCGGAGGTAAACCAACCCCGACGGAAGCAGCAAACCCAAAAACAAGGCCATGAGGTAAATGGAGCGCCGGTTGGGACTGATGGGCGTGTGGTTGGGCTGAGCCGGATCCACTACCCGGGAACCGGGAACGGCTACGGCCAGCGAGAGGGCAGTTTCTTCGCGTTTTTGCAGCAGGTATAAAAACAGGGTTTCCTTAATTCCCTGCTGGCGTTTTATCTCGATCAGGCCCCGTTCTTTCCGGGGTACGGAACCAATTTGTTTCAGAAATTGCTCGTAGGCTTCGCGGGCCTCGCTGAGTTGCAGGGCCAGGTCGTTGTCGGACTTTTCGATGGTCTGCAACAGGGTGCTGCGGAGCACATCAATTTGTTTACTGATGTTGACCACCACCGGGTTTTCGGGCTTGGCACTGATTAGCAGTCGTTCGCGTTCGAGCACCAGTTTGTTGTACCTGTCTACCAGGGCGCTGAGTTGTGGGTCATTGGGCAACAGGCGTACGGGGGCAGGCTCGTAGGTGTTCAGTTGATTTTCCAGGTACTCGCGCAAGCCACTGAGCAGGGTTTTGCGGATTTCCAATTCCGAGCGGCTCTGCTCGCTTTCGTTCAGTTGTTCGATGAGCACATCCACGCTGGAGGAAATTTCCGTCGGGATGTTGTTGCTGCGTTTGTACTGTTCGAGGTTGCTTTCTACGTCGCTGAGTTCTGTGGTGAGGTATTTGAGTCGGTCGTCAATGAATTTGATGGTGTTTTTTCCCACCTGGTTTTTTCCGTCGACTGTGGCATCGTTGTACACTTCCACCAGGGTATTCAGGATGTCGGCGGCTTTTTGTGGCACCGGACTTTTATAGGTCATTTCCACCACCGACGAATAGTTGTTGATCAGATTGATGCTCAAGCCGCTCACGTAGCCATCAGCAGCCTGTTCCGGACGGCGGAAGATGATTTTGTAGGTATTGTCGGGCTGTGGAGGACCAATCAGCGTAAACGTGAACCGTCCTTCCGGAATCTCAACCAGTGCACCAAATTCAGCCTCCATGGTTCGCAGCGGCAAGGTGAGTTTGAACCGCTGAGAGTCGATCACCGTAAACAAAAACGGGATGTTGTAGCCTTTGTCTGAAACTTCCCGCAAGGTGGCATTCAGCACGCTGTTGGGGTAATTTTCCGATGTGCGCACCCGTCCCACGATGTAGTACTCGGTATCCATGCCGAGTTTTTTAATTACCTCCGTCATCAGCGGGCGCGACTGCAAGACCTGAATTTCATTCAATACCCGAGGGCCACCCTGCATCAGACCCAAATCCCGGAAAATCGCTTCCTCCGAAACAAAGGCGCTTTTGCTTTGCTCGTCTTCAATCAACAGGGTGCCACGAACCTGATAAATCGGCGTTGCATACCGAATCCGAAGCCAGGCCCCAAACAGGCAAAGACCCAGAAACAACACATACAAATACCAGTACCTCCAGAGGTATTGGTAAATGAAGTTTTTTAAATCAAACTGTTCTTCGTTGTATTGGGGGAAGTCCATTTTAGTGGTCAGTGGTCAGTGGTCAGAATTGATTGTAGGGGCAAGGCTTGCCCTTGCCCAGGTACCGCAAACAAATCCTTGCCAGGCATGGCAAGGCTACTACCTCGTTAACGATACAATGATTGATATAACGGATACGATGGGCAGTGCCCAGCGGAGGTATTTGGTGCTGCCATCTTCGGTGCTGCCGACTTTGGCTTTGATGGGTTCAATATAGACAATGTCGCCGGGTTGCAGGTAAAAGTAGGGCGACTGAAAAATGCTGCGATCGTGGAGGTTGAGGTGCCCAAACTCGCGGTTGCCGCTGCGCTCGCGGACGATCAGGATGTTCTCCCGGTTGCCGTAGTTGGTCAGGTCGCCGGCCATGCCCAGGGCTTCGAGGATGTTGGTGTGTTCGTTGGGGACGGTAAAGCTACCGGGAGCACGCACTTCACCCAGCACGGAAAAACGGAAATTGAGCAAGCGCACATTGATGATGGGGGCGTTGAAATACCGGTCGAGCCGGGCAGCCAGGCTGTCGCGCACGCCGGAGGTGCTCAATCCTTGCACAGGCAAGGCTCCGATCATGGGAAACTGGATGGTTCCGTTTTGATCGACGCGGAAAATCTGGCTGTTTGCAGCAGTTTCGGTGCCCACGCTGCCGGGATTGATACTGTTGTTAAACTGAAATGGTTTGCTGGTTTCCGGGTCAGTGGTTTGCACGGAAATTTCGAGCAGGTCATCGGGCCGAACCAGGATGGCTTGTCGTTCGATTACTTTGTTGATGGCATCGAACTCCGGTCCTTCATTGAAGTTGACCAGTTGGCGGTGCTGCACGCAGGAGGCCAACAGGAAGGGGAGTGCTACAAGGAGAATCCGGGTGAGTAGTTTGCTATGCATCGGCAATCGGTATCTGCTGATTTTTGTAGGGCTTGTCGTGCAATAAACGCATCCCTTTTTTTGTACACAAAAAGGCCTGAATTTTTTCCAGGTGTTCGCGGTGGTGGAGGTCGGTTCCCAGAAAATCGACCAGGCCTTCCTTCCAGAGAATCCAGGCTTGTTTTTGCACCTCTGGTCCGTAGTGGCCTTCAAACGAAAGGATGTTGGCCTGCAACAAACAACCCCGTTCTCGCATGCCTTCCAGTGCGGTTATGTTTTTGCCAAAATAATACTTGTAACGTTCCGGATGAGCCAGCACGGGCAACTGTTCTTTGGCCTGTACTTCAAATATACAGGAATTCAGGGAAGGTGCGGGTCCGTAAAACGAGAGCTCAAATAAAAAGTACCCGCCCGGTAAACACAACAGCGTTTCGTTTTTTATCCGGTCAACCAGGTTTTCATCGAGAAAATACTCCGCCGCTACCTGCACCGGAATGGAATGTTCGTTGGTATCCAGGGTGTTTTTCAGGGTTTTGAATTCAGCTAAAATCCGCTCGGAGGTATTGTCGTACACACCTGGGTTGACATGGGGAGTTGTCACTAATTGCTTGTAACCCAGGTCGGTGAGTCCGCGTACTAAATCCAGGCTGGTTTCGACATCCGGAGCTCCGTCATCTATTCCGGGAACGAGGTGCGAATGGAGGTCAGAACCCAAATGGGAGCAGTCGGCCTGTGTTGTTTTTTTTGTAAAAAATAGCATGCGTTAAATTACAATCTCCAGGTCAGGATATCCGGATTTTGGGTGAATGGATAAATGGCTTTCAGGTCAAATAAAATTGGTCGGTCATTGCTGATGCTTTGGAAGTATTCAGCGGTGAACTCCCGGTATTCTTTGTGTGCTACGGCTACCACAACGGCATCGTAGTTGTTTGAAACTGTATCAACCAGTGTAAGTTTGTATTCATGTGCCAGTTCATTGGGGGAGGCATAGGGGTCGTGTACGTGTACGTTAATAGAATAGTCCATCAATTCCCGTACCAGTTCTACCACTTTGGAGTTGCGAATATCGGCAACGTTTTCTTTGAAGGTGATTCCCATGACCAAAACTTTACAAGCCGAAGGGTTTTTGCCTTCCTGAATCAACATTTGAACCAGGCGTTTTGCCACAAATGCGGGCATGTTGTCGTTGACGCGCCGGCCCGAGAGAATTACCTGCGGGTCGTAGCCAATCTGCTTGGCCTTGTGCAGCAGGTAATAAGGATCTACGCCGATGCAGTGTCCGCCCACCAATCCGGGATAAAACTTGATGAAATTCCATTTGGTACCGGCTGCTTCCAGCACTTCCTGGGTGTCTATCCCGAGCTTGTCAAAAATGATCGAAAGTTCGTTCATCAGGGAAATATTCAGGTCCCGCTGTGTATTTTCAATCACTTTAGCCGCCTCAGCAACTTTAATGGAGGATGCCGGATGGATTCCCGCTTCGATGATGTGCCCGTACACCTTGCCGATTTCTTCCCGGGACTCTTCATCGGAGCCCGATACAATTTTCAGGATTTTGGTCAGCGTCCGTTCCTTTTCTCCGGGAACAATGCGTTCTGGCGAGTAGCCAATTTTGAAATCGGTGTTGAGCTTCAGTCCGCTTGTTTGTTCCAGCACGGGCAGGCATTCCTCTTCGGTACAGCCCGGATATACGGTGCTTTCATACACTACATAGTCACCGGGTTTAAGGGCTTTGCCTACACTTTCTGAAGCGCGTAGCAGCGGGCTCAGGTCGGGTACCTTGTGCTGATCTACGTCGGTTGGTACGGCGATGACATAGAAATGGGCTTTTTGCAGTTCGCCTGGGTCGTCTGTAAACAGGATGTCCACATCCTGAAAGGCACTGGCATCCAATTCTCGGGAGGGGTCGTTGCCCTCGCGCAGTTGTTGTACCCGGTCCGACTGGATGTCAAAACCGATCACTTTAAACCGGCGGGCAAATGCCAGGGCGATTGGGAGGCCCACATATCCCAGCCCGATGACTGCGATGCATTTATCTTTTGCTAGTAATGCTTCAAACATAGGTGTTTATCCGTTTGAATTCTTGTTGGTTTCCTGGCTGTTAGACCAAAGCAAGAACGGCTTTGGGTCCATTTGCGACCAGGGAATCTGAGCGGCTTCATCGGTGTGGTACACGACGAAGCTGATTTTTCGGTGGATGAGCTTTTCTGCCTTTTCCACCAGATTTTGCAAGTATTGTCTGTCGGGGTTTCCGATAAGCAGCAGATCAATAATGGGGCTGTCTTTTCCCTTGGCAAAATCGCCGGTCAGGTAGGCTTTATCCAAATTTCCCAGCCGCTCCACCACGGTGGCAATGAGTTGATCCAATCCCAGGTGCTTGAGCATGATGGAGTGGATTTCCCGGAAAAGCGGATGGCTGGTATTGGCCTGAAAAAACTTCTTATTTCCCTCCGCATAACTTTGCAGCAGTCCGGCCTCCTCAAAGCGATTGAGCTCCTGTCGAATGGCGTTGGTTGAATCACCAAACTCGGATTCCAGGCCACGCAAATAGCCGGTGGTGTCGCTGTTGAGGAAAAACTTGAGCAGGAGTTTTACCCGTGTTTTGGAAGAAATAAGGGTGCTGAGCAAGGGTAGGTTTTGGAAAATGGAATGGCTTCGCCCTTGATAAATCCCGGAGATTTATCAAAAAAAGCAAGTCCAATCGAAGCAAAAAATCTCATCGATATAAGTTGCTAATGTAACGCAGGAAGCCGGATAAGCGTATAAAGAATGAGTATTTTTTTTACTCAAAAAAAACAGTGCAGCAGCCTTGCCGGGTCCGGCAAGAAAAAAAGTACGTTTCAGGAAGTCTGCCCGGGTTAAAAGGCTAGTACTAGCTCCCTCTAGAACCGTTTTACCGACTCAATGATATACGGAGGACGGTTCTTGATTTCGGTGTAGATGTTGGAAAGGTAGATGGACATGATGTACAAATTCAGGCAGGTGATTGCAAAAAATATAGACATCAATACGACGAGGAAGGTCCAGCCAGAAAGGGTTTCGTGGAAGGTGCCAAAAATATCTACGTTGGTGAAGCGGACTTTTACAGCATTGAAGATGGCCACACCAGCAACGAGGCTGGAACCCAGGAAAATCCAGAGCAGAACACTGCGCAAAAAGGTAGTAAATGAGGTAATTGCTACCAGGGCTGTGCGGAATTGTTCGCCCAGACTTTGGTTGGCTTCCGGATACAGGGGTTCTTCCACTTCAATGTGGCTGGTGTTGTATCCAACCAGAGAATAAATGGCTTTCAGATAGTGGCTGTTTTCGCGCAGCCGCAACAAAGAGTTGAGTGCCCGACGGCTGATAATCCGGCTGTGATGGGCCTGTGCATCCACGCGCAGTCCGGAGTACCGACTTAAAATGAAATAAAACAGTTTGTACAGCAGGCGCTGGGTCCAGGGCAGTTTCCGGCTTTGGGCGCGCAGGTAGACGATATCAAAACCTTCCCGGGTTTTATCCCAAAGTTCCTGAACCAGTTCCGGGTGACTGGTAAAATCAAATTCAAAGATCAGGGCGTAATCGCCGTTGCAGCGGTCGAGGCCAGCCAGCAGCGCGTTGTTTTTATCGGCTTGAGCACTCAGGTTGAGCAGAAAGATGCTTTTCCGCAAACTTTCCGGAAGTGGGGAAATGGCTTCCTGAATATCTGATTCCAGGCATTTGTTATTAATCAGCACAAACTCGTAGTCGGAAAAATGGCGCTCCAAAACACCGTGTAGGTTGTTGAGCCATGCAGCCAATTGCCGCACATCCTGGGGTGTGGACAGGATACCTACTACGGAAATAAATGTTTGCTGTTTGTCTGACATATCGTGTACCAGGGTTTCAGTTAAATCCAGGAAAAGTCTGCTGCATGGGGTGCTTTATTTTGTAGGGCAGCCACTTCTGCAGGGGGAATTGTTAGTTTCCGAAGTTGGGTATCAATCCATGCGCCATCGACATGAATGGTTGCGCAGAGCGTGTCGTCTTCGCGAAGGATGGTATGTCGAAATGAGAAACGTGAGAAATCTGGTTTGAGGGCAGTGATTTCCAGGTCAATAAAGTATTGCTGTCCAAACCGCACTTCACGCCGGAAAATTGCTTCTTCCCGGAAAAGGATTGGGCCCAGGTTTTTGCTTGCCATGTAATGCGCATCAATTCCATTTTGGTAAAAGAAGTGGATGCGGGAAGCTGCTCCCCAGTCGTAATAAACGGAATGGCGCACGTGGGCGTTTGGATCTAAATCGGACCACCGGATGGTGACAGGCATTTTGAGCGACATGTAATCTGTAGTTTGCCCGCAAAGATACCCAATGCTTTGAAGAACTCCGTACCTCAGAATGTTTATTCGTTTAGTCCGCCTCTTCGAGGCTCTGTTTATTTGTTTATTAGAAAATGATGATTTGATGATTGCCCTTCGGGCAAGGATGATTTGTTGAAATTAGTGGTCAGTGGTCAGTAAGATTAACAGAGCAGCCTGAAGGCGAACTAAACAAACAAATTAATGCTTACAACTTACCACTTACTACTTACTACTACCTTGCCCTGCTACAAAAAATCCCAAACCCGGTTGTATCCGGATTTGGGATTGGATGGGTTCCGTTTAGGAATACCCGTTTGGCTTATTCGCCGGCGAGGTCGATCATGATAGAAAGTTCATTCACCAGGGCGTCGTCGCTACCTGCGAAGCCAACGCTTTGGAATTTGATTTTTCCATCTTTACCGATCACATATTTTGTTGGAATGCCACGTACTCCGTAGGATCCGACAACTGCATTTTCATTGTCCATCAACACGTTGAAAGAATAGCCTTTGTCGTCGATGAATTTTTTAGCGTTGGCAAGTTTTGCATCGGCATCACCGCGCTCCCAGGTATCAACAAACAGGAAGGCAACGTCTGTGTTTGACTTGAATTTGTCCACTGTTTTCTGCATGCCCGGGAAGGAAGCCTTGCATGGTCCACACCAGGTTGCCCAGAAGTCTACCACGACAACTTTGCCTTTCAGGCTTTCGAGGCTCACGGTTTCACCGTTCATGTTTTTCAGGCTAAAAGTCGGAGCGTCATCGTCCATCATTTTGCCTTTCAGTTCAGTGCGCATGTGTGCAAGGGCATCTGCTTCCAGTTCGGCAAGGCGGGCGTCAACCTGTGCTTCGCTGTGGTTTTTGCCGTATGCTGTACGGAAACTGGTTTTCATTGCTGAAGTAGCCTCACCGCTCACGATGAATTTTTCGAGGGTTGGCAGCAATGCTGCATCGTTGTTTGCCTCCAGGTAGGTCACATACCGTTCGTTGATTTCCGGGTTTCCTTCCTCGGTCATTTCAACGGCTTTAGCCTGGATTTTTTGAGCAGACTTATCGTCCCCATTTTGGTGCAAAACGAAAGCGTAGGTATCTGCATAAGAACCGTAGTTGTATTGGCGCATGCGCTTCCAGGATTCCTGCGTCATGGTGCCAGGCTTTTCGCTGGATGGGCTTTCAAACTCCGATTTGGAAAGTTCGTATGCCTGTTTTCCCCACTCAGTTGCTTTATCCATTTTCTCCCCTTTTTCCGCAGAGTTCCAGGCAAGGTTGTTGAACAAAGAAGCGCGCTGGGAAGGAGGCAGGAGACGGGCCAGGTTATCAAAGTGGAACCAATCTTCCATATCTGCATATCCTTCAGCGAGGTCCATCCACATGTAGTAAATGGCATTGTTGTCGGCTTCGTTTTGAGGAGGGAAGTCAGACTTCAGTTTTGCAATCATCTCCTCCTTTTTGATCAACTCGGTTTCAGCGGAGATGTCTTTTCTGCGGTCTGCATATACCTGCTTGCCCTTAGGGAAGTCCTTGCGCATTTTATCGCGCAGGGCTGCTGCTTTTTCTTCATTGCCCAGGCGCTGCCAGGTGTTGGTGATGTCGTACATGTTGGCTTCTGAGAGCCCTTTGTCGGTCTCAATTTTTTCAAGGAAAGCCGAAATTTCTGCTTTACCTGCCTCATCGCGCTTTACAGATTGAAGTGTGTTGAGGTAAGAGCCCAGGTACTTACGGTACAAGCCCTGCTCAAGCGCAAAACCGGATTCCATCAGGTCCAGTGCAACCGAACCACTGCGGTTCAGGTTGAGCGTGCTGCCGTAGTCGCGATAGAGCAAAGCACATGCAACTTTGCTTTCCGGGATGGTGCTACCAGAAGCATCGTGCATGAGGACGAAGTTGCCTTCGCCTTTATTGTTTTCCATCTTTTCACCAGACTTCAGCGCATAGGAATATGCCAGTACGTCTTTGTCACCTTCGATGGTGGCAGTATAGCCGTTTGCCGTTTTTTTCAAAACCGGCTCCAAAATTTGTGGGTTTTCGTAACTGTAGGCTACGACAAGAAGTTGTACATCTTCAGCACTCAACAACTTGCTGGAACCGTTCTCAAAGGTAATGTTGATGTCCTGTCCGGCTTGTGGCAAGCTGGGCTGGATGGTTACCTGAGCACTCAGTGTACCCGCGATAAAGCATATCAAAAATAAAAGAATGCTTGTTTTTTTCATCGGAATAGTTTTTAAAGCAATAAGTAAAGTTTCAACAGTATGATCTGGAAAGGGAGCATTTCGCTGTTTATTCCAGGGAATAATTATGTTTTCCTAAAAATAAGGATAAAATTACGTTAAAATTTTGGACAAACCACACGAACGCGGCGTTCGCCCGGATGGACGTAGGTCAACGACAGTTCAACCGCACCCCTTGAATTGTTTGCCTGAGCCAGGCTTGACACCGTGACATCGTAACTGATACCCAGCATCCAACGGTTCAGTTCAAGCATGGCCACAAAGGTAAGGGCATCCATCTGCATTCCGGAGTCCAATTTGTTTCCCATACGAGCCCAGGCACCTGCGCGCAGGGCCAGTTCGTTGAAGTCGTTGTTGGAGTACCGGAGGTTAAGTCCGAAATCTGCTTCCAAAGACGGACCTTGTTTCATTACGATGGCTCCTGGAACTAAACTGAGTTCGTGGTTCAATGGAAACTGACCGCCAACGTGTGCACTCCACCGACTGTACAGGGTTTCCTGTCCATCCTGAATCAGGGAAATGCCGGGTGAGTTCAGGTGGTGCATAGCGCCTCCGAGGTAGAAGAAGCCGTCGTTTGCAAGCAAGGCATACCAAAGCAAACCAGCATTGAAATCCGCATACAGATCGGAACTGGAATTGCTCATGTCCTCCCCGCTTGATGCATTGAGATCTGGCCGTTCTGAACCGGGGTCAAACTGGCGACTGAACCAGAGTCGACTCCAGTCCAGCGAGTTTTGTCCAAAACCCAATTGCGCCCCAACAGAAAGGTAGTGATCTGCTTGTCGGCGCCCACCGGCAATTTGCTTCAGAAATGCACCGCCCAGGTGAAATTTGTTTTGCTGATACCGGGCCGTTCCCACTTCGTCGTGCATGGCACCAATTCCAAATGCCGCGTAGTCATCCGGAGAAACATTGAACCGGGCATCGGCTGCAATGGAGTAGGTACGGAAAGGCTCAGAGCCAAGAATGCTGCTCCACTGATCGCGATAATTTCCGGTAACACGCCATCGGCCGTTGAACACACCGGTCATCGCCGGATTTAGGTTCCAGGGCGAGGCATAATACTGGGAAAAGCGCGGGTCTTGTGCCTGGGTGTCCACACAGGTGAGCAGCAAAAACAAGATGCAGGCTGGCAGGGTAAGTTTGTTCATCATAGACATGAATTAATCCTTTTGGGTTTTCAAATGGTTATCGAATGAGTGTCGTATTTCCATGTAGTCGATCCTCAAAGCCGTCTTTGTAGCGTACTTCCAGATACCATACATATACACCCGGGTCGCAATCTTTTCCACGGAATTGTCCGTTCCATCCCCGGGATTCATCGTTTGGTACCACATCAAAATCTTCGTAAACCAGTTCTCCCCATCGGTCGTACACCCGGAATACATCGATCGTTTCAATGGTTCTGCTTACACCATAAACAACGAGCAAATCGTTGATCAAATCGCTGTTGGGTGTGAACCCGGTAGGCACATACACCTCGCGGGGTTTGAGCACATCAACCAGGATGGTCGCTTCCGCTTCACAGCCGTTTGCATCGGTGATTTGAATGGTGTACCGGTTGTTAAGATTCGGTGTAACCAGCAAAGCGCTGCATTCGGGGTCGTCACAAAGCATGGAATCCAGAATATTGCTGGTCCAAATATACTCAATTGGTGCAAATCCATTGCTTACTTCTGCTTCAAGCAAAAGGGATTCACCCAGATAGATGGTGGTGTCGGGAGCCAGTTCCACGCTCAATGGTGGCGGAGCAGTTATGCTTAGGTCCACAGATCCGGTACAGCCTTCTCCATCGACCACATAAACGGTATAGTTGCCTGTGGCTAGCGAAGTGAAAAATCCTGCATTTTGGAACTGAGTGCTATCCAGTGAAAAACGGTAACTGGGTACGCCGCCGACAACCTCCACCTGGATAACACCATTATTGGCGTTGAAACAGGCTACATTAATGGCTGTTCCCTGAACAATCAAGGAGTCGGGTTCGTCAATTAGTACCGTCTGGTCCAGGGTACAGCCTTTTCCATCGGTGATTGTAAACTGGTAGGAGCCGGCAGGTAAATCCTGGATGCTGGCGCCACTGGTTCCTGTGCTCCAACTGATCTGATACCCCGGTGTACCCCCGGAAGCAATGACATCAATTTGGGCATCGGAATAGCCGTAACAACGCAGGTCTTTAATATCAACATCAACTGCCAGTGCAGCGGGTTCTTCAATTGTAAAGGCTTGTTCTCCCTGACAACCATCCAGATCGGTCAGGGTAACCGAGTACATCCCGGCGGCCAGGTCAGTTGCCAGCGGATCGGTATCTCCGTTACTCCATTCAAACCCGGCAATGGTTTGTCCGCCCGGTACATTGCCCAGGGTTGCCGAACCGTTGGCTCCACCGTTGCAATCGACTGAATCCAGTACAAGCGTGAAGTCAAGCGGGGGCGGTTG
Source organism: Saprospiraceae bacterium (assembly GCA_041392625.1). Classification (GTDB taxonomy): domain Bacteria; phylum Bacteroidota; class Bacteroidia; order Chitinophagales; family Saprospiraceae; genus M3007. The sequence continues at coordinate 287,732 of JAWKLR010000003.1, forward strand.
GAACAGGAAGAAGGTATCGATTCCAGAACAACCAAAGTTATCGGTCACGGTGACGTAATATTCCATATCACCTGCGAGCCCGGAAACAAATATATTATCCGGACTGCCGGGAACGCTCCATTCAAAATGATAATTGGCCGGGTCGCCCATGCCGCCGCCACCCTGAATGAGGTTTACAGCCGCTTGCCCGTCTGCAACCCCAAAGCAACTAGGTATATCGGTAAGTACATTGGTCACAATGGCATCAAAGGAAGACAATTCAAAAATACCGGTTGCGGTACAGCCTTTTGAGTCCGAAGCGGTGACGGTATAAATGCCAGCCCCCAAGTTTGAAGCAAGGTCCTGCATTTGTCCATTGCTCCACAGGTAATCAAATGGCGCACCATTTCCTCCCTGTGCATTTACCTGCAGACTGCCATTGCTTTGGCCAAAACAACTTGGACTTAAATTTAGCTGGCTTACACTCACTGCAGTTGCCGGTTGATTGATTGCAATCGGCAAATCATTCAGCATACAGCCATTAGCATCGCTTACATCCAGTAAGTAGTTGCCGGCAGCCAGATTTTGGATTGGATTTCCGCTGGCTCCATTATCCAGAGTAAACGTATAAGGAAGGGTGCCTCCGCTTATGCTTGCGGTGATGGAGCCTGTGCTCTCACCAAAGCAATCTACATCCATACCAGCTAAATCATCCACGTTGAGCGGCAAGGGCTCCAATACTTGTACCAGGGTTACTGATTGACACATCTGTGCATCCGTGATGGTGACAGAGTGGAAACCGGCATCCAGGCCAGTCGGGTCTGGTGTTGTGTCCCCATTATCCCACAGGTATTGATACGGGGAAGTTCCCCCACTAACTGTAATATGTGCTCCACCATCGGCTCCTCCGGAACAGGAAACAGAGTCCTGCGTAGATGAAAACGAAAGTGCAGCGGGTTCGTTTATTTCAACGGAGTCAACCAGGGTGCATCCATTTGCATCGGTAATCATCAGGGAGTAACAGCCTGCAATCAAATTGGTGGCGGTTGCTGTATTTTGAACAGTTCCACCAGCGCAAGGTGCCCACTGATAATTTATGGTTCCGGTACCTCCATTTCCCTGGCCGACTGCAATCCCACTGTTTTCCCCATTACACAACGCATCGGTACCGGAGACTGCAAGTGTTAATTGCGGAGGGTTCATCAAGGTAAAGGATACTGTATCCCGGCATCCGACAGAATCCACCAGAATTATTTGATGTGCACCGGCATTGAAAACGGAATTAAAAGTCCCGTTGGTTTGTGGTCCGGAAACCAGTGCCGTAAAAAACTGAATCGGTCCGGTATTTCCTGTAGCATTTACAACGGCAGATCCAGAGGAATCGCCAAAACACAATGGATCCTGGCTGTTGACAAATACACCTGCAAGCGTACATTCAAAATAAGTGGTGTTGAGCGAGGTTATATCCGGAGGGCAATTTGCATTTCCTACAGCCTGCACCTCAATGTTGGCCTGGTCGCCTGAAACCAATCCGGTAATAGTATGGCTTTGCATGCCATTGGATGGAATCCAGCCCGTTCCGTTTATGTTAACGATGTAACTGATTGCTCCCGGAACAGGATCCCAGGTCCAGGTAATTTCCCCACCGCTCATATTGCTCACAATCAGATTGGATGGAGCGGGGTATACATCAATCGGAAATACCGTAACAGTATCTTTATGAATGCAGTTATAACTATCAACTGCCGTTAAAAAATAGGTCGTCGTATCTGTAGGGAAAGCAGCCGGATCCGGACAGTTGTTGCAACTCAGACTGCCTGCGTTGCTCCACAGGTAGTTGATGTTGTTTTCCGAGTTGAAGGTGATGCTCCACCAGTTTACTTTACCCAATTGATTGACACCAAATCCGTCTGAAACAACCAGACTCCAGTCGCCATCGACTTGTGCTCCGTTGAGTGAAGTCCAGTTCCCCTCCGGACTAAAATCTCCATTGAATGGAGCCGCTGAGCCTACGATGGGCGTTGAAGCGGTGGGTTTGAAACAGGTGATTTGATAATTGTCGCCACTACCACCATTTCCGGTAGACAATTCCAGAGTTTGGTTGTTGGGTGAGCGCAGGAAAATGTTCAGATCGGAATCAAAGTCCGTTTCTATATCGATGCAAATGGATTCAATTTGTGTAGTTGCATCACTTATGTTGCTGTATCCCAGACTGTTAACAGAAATGGGGGAGACAAACGGGTTGCTGTGCGGGTGATTCCCATTTCCAAACTCATAATCCGGGAATGCCTCAAATTGAACCGGCAATGAGGTGGCACCCAGAAAAGTTGCGTCGAGGAAAGCAGAATCGCCATCGCAAATCAGCGCATCGGCCAGTGGGGTATATGTTTCTACGCAGGAATAGCAATCCGGGTGGGTATAAGGCAGAATAGAAATGTTGATCAGCGTATCCCAGGTGCATCCAAATTCATCCTCAACGGTGAATACATAGCCAGCCGTTCCGGCATTGGTTGGAGCGGCTGCAATGCTGTCGGGGTCCTGATAAAAAATGGAGGGGTGGTTGTCCCAGCCCCAATTTACAAAGCCCGGGGTAAAGGTTTCCAGAGAAGGGTAGAGGCTTGGGTCAAAATCAATGCCCCAGGAAAAAATATAGCCGTTGTCAATTGGCCATAAGTCGGTTACCGTGATGGTCCACTCACCGTTAAGCGGGCAACCGAGCAGGTCCGACATGGGATCAAATGTAGAGTAGTCTCCTGGAGGCAAGGTGCCATTTCCTCCGAGGATGGTATTTGCATATTGAATCCAGGTTGGGTTGGGTGCATTGTTGGTCCAGCAGTAATCATAACCGGTTCCGGGAATGGGGTTGAGCCCATCGTTATCGATGGGAATACCAAGAAATACCTGCCCCCCGGTTTGTCCGGCAAAATTGTGCAGCACAATGTTCTGGCCACTTGGGCAGGTCAAACTAATTTCAACATCCCGCATCCAGGAGTGCTCCATGTTTACGCAAATGGAAAGGAGATCGTCGATATCGGTCAGCACTTGACCCGGCGAAAACTCGGTAAAATAGATGCTGGTCGAGTAGGGGATTCCCGTGCCATCGGGTACCGCCAGGGAGTCGGAGCGCGAGCCCCCGCTTGCAAAGGCACCGGTATTTGGGGTGACCAGCAGATTTTCATTTAATAAGGTATCCACCGATGCGCTCAACTGGATGGTGTCTCCGGCACAAATGTTTTGGGTAAACGCGGTGCCTATTCCAAAATTCGGGCGCGGTGCTACCCGAATCCGCTGGTTGATGAGGTTGGTGTTGCGGCATCCGCTGTCATCCGTCAAAAACAACTGTACATAGTAGCCTCCGGGCTCATCAAAGCGGTGTGAAACGCTGGGGCCATAGGCAATATCGCCATCACCGAAACTCCACTCAAACGTAGTTGTGGAATCCGATTGGTGGTAGGCAAAATCATTCTGCGGATAAATGCCTTGTCCGGTAAAAAAGATCCGCTCTCCGGGGCACACATCAATCCAACCGGTATCCAGCGGAACAGAGACCGGATCGGTTGAAACCAATTCGGCAAGTACTTGCTGACAAGACGGAACGCAGGAAATAATCCCGGCCCAACCCGTTGCCGTTCCCGATGCATCCGAGATGAATTCAACCGTAAGGCAGCCACTGGGATTAACTGCCGTAGCCTGTATGGTAATTGGCTGCCCGGGGGCGTAATCGGCCGCACAAGAGAGCAAAGGTGCCAGTACATCGGTACCATCGTAAAAACACAAGGCATCGCCTGCAGCCAGGTCGATTCCCGAAAAATCAATCCGAATATGTGTTCCGTTGGAGCCGTCGGAGCAAATGGTAGTTGCAAAATTCTGGTTGTCACCGTAATTGCCATTTCCACCTCCCGGATCAAAAAAAGATCCGTTGCAATCTGTGATGGGAGTACCATCCATAACGTATACCTGTCCAGCCAATTGAAACGCGCCAGACAGGAAGAAAAGTAAAAGTAGCTTCCTCATGTAGAATGTTTGTACTGCAAATAAACTGAATTATATGGAATTGATTCTGCGATATCAGTTTTTTGCAAACGAATAGCCCAAAATTAGTGGTCAGTAGTAAGTAGTAAGTGGTCAGTAGGTATTTTGCATTTCGAACAACTTACAACATATCACTTACTACTTACCACTAATTTTCAGATATTTGTCGGCTAAAATGGAATCATGAAACAGAGTTCAGCCAAGCGATATATGAATGTGTATCTGGGATTGGGAAGCAATATGGGCGACCGTGCTGCCAGTCTGACGGAGGCATGCACGCTTATTTCCAAAAACATTGGAAAAATTGCGAAGTCAAGCCACATTTACGAGACCCAGCCTTACGGAAATGAAAACCAGGATTGGTTTTACAATCAGGTGATCATGATCAACACCACCATGAAACCCAGGGAGGTGTTGGAGGCCATTGGCCGTATTGAGCGGGAAATGGGACGGGTGCGCACGGAAAAATGGGGTCCGCGACCCATTGATATCGACATCTTGCTGTATGCCGATTATGTGGTGGCCGACAAAGGCCTGGAAATTCCACACCCGGAACTGCACAAGCGGAGTTTTGTGTTGATTCCACTCATGGAAATTGCACCGGATCTGCTGCATCCGCGATTGGAACAACCGATTGATTTGCTGTATGCAAATTGCCAGGATTTGTCGGAAGTAATCATGCTGGATGGCGACTAAAACGGATTTCTAAATGACGTTTCCATACGATTTCATTGCCATTGAAGGGAATATTGGTGCCGGGAAAACCACATTGTGCAAACTCCTGGCCGAACGGTATTCCTGTGCGCTGGTATTGGAACAGTTTACCGACAATCCGTTTTTACCTTATTTCTACGAACACCCCGAGCGCTATGGTTTTCCGGTCGAATTGTTTTTCATGACCGAGCGCCACAAGCAATTGCAGGAGCATTTTGCCGAGCCCAATCTCTTTGAGGCGTTTACAGTATCGGACTATTATTTTGTCAAAACCCTCCTTTTTGCAAAAAACAACCTGAACGAAGAAGAATTCCGACTGTTCCAGCGCCTCTTTGGGATTCTCAATGCCAGCTTTCCCAATCCTGGTTTATTGGTCTACCTCCACCGCCCGATCCCGGTGCTGATGAACCAGATTAATAAGCGGGGGCGCAAAATGGAGCAATACATCACTCCCGAATATTTGACCGAAATTCAGAAAGCCTATTTCTCATTTTTCAAAGACGAAAAACACACCCCGGTAGTTGTGCTCGAACTGGATGAAGCCAATTTCCTGGAGGATGAATCCATACTGGAGCAAATCATCCAGGTCCTTTCTCAGGATTATGAGTTAGGGGTGCATTATGTTTCGATTGGGGGGGAGCAGGGCTTCTAAATACACTCAAAGTTTTTAACCTCATAAAAAACTAAAAATGGATAAATCAAGAGCACACGTACAGGCTCAACTTGAGAACTTGGGTTACTTCAACTACGT